>CAVPLS010000004.1:0-158638 GCA_963706355.1 uncultured Actinomycetota bacterium | reverse complement strand
CGATGACCGCCCGCACCCGGAAGGACCACCCCCACGTGAACCGACACCGACTGGTCGCAACAGCCCTCGTGCTGTCCTGCGGCGTCCTCGGCCAGGCCGGCATCGCCATCGCGGACGACGAAGGGACCGTGAACGACTCGACGACGGGCGCCAACGTCGCCCCGGTCGCCAATCCGGACGGCCCGGCAACGGTCGTCGCCGGGAAGACCGTGCGAGATCGACGTGCTGGACAACGACACGGACGCCGACGGCGACAACACTGACCATCGTCAGCGTCAGCGACACCGCCCACGCCACGATCGTGCCGGCCACCGGACCACGCGCCAGCAGGTCGACTACAAGACGGCCTCGACGGACCGCGGCTCGAAGACGTTCACCTACACGATCGACGACGGGCAGGCCCACCAGGCGACCGGCACCGTGACCGTGTCGGTCACCGCTCCCCCGCCGCCGCCCGTCACCCGCAAGGTCAGCATCACGATGTCCCAGACCGTCGTCGCGCTGCGTTCCTACACGATCCGCGGCTCCGTCAACCGCCTCGTGCCCCGCCCGATCGACGTGTCCGTGCAGCGGCTGTCCGGCGGCACGTGGGTGCGGTACCGCACCGACCGCGTCGACTCCGCCGGTCGCTACGCGGTGCCCTTCCGCACCAACAACCCGAAGCGCTACGTGTTCCGCGCGGTCGCCACGTGGGGCGACAAGAAGCGCGCCACCTCGGCCCGCCTGGCCCGCACCGTGGTGGCGCGGACCGACATCGCCGTCTCCGGTCCGCTGTCCGCCCGGGACGTGCCCCACTCCTACCGGTCCGGCTGCCCGGTGACGCCGGGTGGGCTGCGCCGGATCACCATGAACCGGTTCACCTACAGCCACCGGGTCGCCCGCGGCTCGCTCGTCGTGCGCGCCAGCGCCGTCTCCGACATCCTCAGCGTGTTCAAGGCGTCGTTCAGCCAGCGCTTCCCGCTGCGGTCGATGCGGCCCTCCGACGCGTTCTACGCCGGCGGTCGCCGTACGCCGACCCAGTCCGACGTCGCAGCGATGCGCGCCGACAACACCTCGGCGTTCAACTGCCGTCCGGTCACCGGCAACCCGTACCGCGTCTCGCAGCACTCCTACGGCAACGCGATCGACATCAACACGGTCCGCAACCCGTACGTCGTGGGCAGCCGCGTCTACCCGAGCTTCGCCCGCACCTACCTCAACCGGTCCAACGTGCGCACCGGCATGATCACCCGGCGCGGCGTCATCGCGACCAAGATGCGGCAGCTCGGCTGGCCGTGGGGCGCGCGGTGGAGCCACCCCGACTACCAGCACTTCTCGTCGAACGGGGGCTGACGGCCCGGTCATGCGGTGACATGCTCGACCCATGACCGATCAGACACCCGCCCCGTTCGAGCCGCTCACCGAGGACTGGGAGCGAGCCCTGTGCGTGGTGGCGCACCCGGACGACCTGGAGTTCGGCGGTGCGGCCGCCGTCGCCCGCTGGACCGGGCAGGGCAAGACGGTCGTCTACTGCATGGTGACCAGTGGCGAGGCCGGCATCGACGGCATGGTCCCCGACGAGAGCCGCAGCGTGCGTGAGGCCGAGCAGGTCGAGTCCGCGCGGATCGTCGGCGTCGACCAGGTCGACTTCCTGGGCCTGCCCGACGGCATCCTGGAGTACGGCGTCCCGCTGCGTCGCGCGATCTGCGAGGAGGTGCGCCTGCACCGCCCGGACATCGTGCTCACCAACAACTTCCGGGACACGTGGGGCGGACGCAACCTCAACCAGGCCGACCACATCGCCACCGGCAAGGCGGTCCTCGACGCCGTCCGCGACGCGGGCAACCGCTGGGTCTTCAGCGACCAGCTCGTCGGCGAGCTCGAGCCCTGGGGCGGCGTGAAGCAGGTGTGGTGCGCCGGCTCCCCGACTCCAACGCCGGGGTCGACATCACCGACACCTTCGACAAGGGCGTCGAGTCGCTGCGCGCGCACCAGGCGTACATCGACGGACTGGGGTGGAAGGACTTCGACCCCGCCGAGTTCCTCGAGGGCATGTCGCGGGCCACCGGGCAGCGGCTCGGTGTCGCGCACGCCGTCGGGTTCGAGGTGTTCCCGATGGGCTGGGGCGAGTAGCCCGACTGCACACCCGGGGTGGCGTCGAATGTCCGATCACCGCCGAGCGCCCTCCGATCGCGCTCCGCGTGTCGTCGCCGCGCCGATCTCGACCGCGATCTCCGCCAGCGGAGGCGTGAAGAACGCGACGAGCAGCGTCCCGATGGTGCCGGCGATGAACAAGCCGACAGCGGCGGTCGCCAGGGCCTGCGCCGCCCGTCCGCGTTTGGCCATCTTGTTGCCCTCGATGGCCGTCATCACCGACGCCGACTCGCCCGGCGTGTTGAGCAGGATCGACGTCGTCGACCCGCCGTACATGCCGCCGTAGTAGATGCCGGAGAACAGGATGAAGGACTGGGTGGCCTCGAGGCCGAACGTGATCGGCAGCAGCAGCGCCACGGCCATCGCCGGGCCGATCCCCGGCAGCACCCCCACGAAGGTGCCGAGCAGCACGCCGATGGCGGCGAACATCAGGTTCTCGGGCGTGAGGGCGTTGGCCAGACCGTCGAGGAGGAGCTGAAGGGTGTCCATCACAGCAGCCCGTCGAGGATGCCGGGAGTGAGGGGAACGTCGAGGACGACGTAGAAGAAGTACCAGCTGCTCACGGACAGCACCGCACCCACCAGCACGTCGCGCAGCAGGGTGCGCGAGCCGAGTGCCCAGGCGCTGCCCGCGAAGAGGAGGGCACCCGTGATCGGCCAGCCGAGGACGTTCACCAGGGCGATGTTGAGCACGAGGATGCCGACGAGCTTGCCCACGGTGATCCAGTCGGGTGGGGTGGTGAGGTCGATGTCCTCACCCTCCTCGCCCTCGGCGACGTCCCCACGAGCGGTGGCGATCGCCAGCAGCACCGCCAGCACCAGCATCATGGTGCCGATGACGTAGGGGAACACCCGTGGGCCGACCGGGTCGCCGAAGCCGACGTTGAGCCCGCGGGCGTCGACGATCGTGAGGATGCCGACGACCGCGAGGCCGGCGGCGAGGAGGTACTGCGCGCGGTCGACGCGCACCGGCTCGGACGTGGTCGTCATCAGATCAACCCCAGCTCCTTCAGCGTCCTGGACACCCGGTCGTCCTGCTCGTCGATGAAGGCGGCGAAGTCGTCACCGGTCTTGAAGTCGTCCGTCCAGCCGTTGTCGCTGAGCTGCTTCTGCCACCCGTCCGTGTCGTGCATGGTCTCCAGGTAGTCGATGAGCTCGTCGCGACGTTCGTCGGAGATGTCGGAGGGGCGAGCACGCCGCGCCAGTTGAGGAAGACGAGGTCGATGCCCGACTCGTCCAGCGTCGGCACGTCCTTGAAGGCGTCCTGCGGCGAGCGCTCCTCCCCCGACACGGCCAGCATGCGCAGGTCGCCCGACTCCACCTGCCCGCTGAACTCGGCGGGCCCGGAGAAGCCGGCGTCGATCTTCTCGCCCAGCAGGGCGCTGGTCAGCGGCCCACCGCAGTCGTACGAGATGTAGTTGACGTCGTTGGCGTCGATGCCGACCTCGGCGGCGAGCTGCATCGGGAAGAGGTGGTCGGGCCCGCCTGGGGACGAGCCGCCACCGATGGCGAGCGAGCCGGGGTCCGCCTTCCACGCCTCGACGAAGTCGTCGACCGTCTTGTACGCGCCGAGCCCCCTCCGTTGCGCTCCCTGTGTATGTACCTATGCGGTTACGTAACCGATGTGATACACATGTGACATGGATGCTGTCCTGCACGCGATATCCGACGCGAGCCGACGGACCGTGCTCGAGGCCCTTCGCGAGGGTCCCGCCACGGCGGGTGAGCTGGCCGCACTGCTGCCGATCGCCCGCACCGGCGTCTCCCGGCACCTGCGCGTCCTGCGTGAGGCCGGGCTGGTCGAGGTGCGCGAAGAGGCGCAGTTTCGCGTGTACAGCCTGCATCCTGAGCCGCTCGCGCAGATCGACGACTGGCTCGACCGCTACCGATCGCTGTGGGAGCAACGCCTGGACGCGTTGCACACGGAGGTCGCACGAGGAAAGAAGAAACGGGGAACCAAGTCATGACCGAGCACACCTCAACGAGCACCGGCGTCATCGGCTCCATCCGTGCCACGGACGGCGTGGGCGTGATCCGCATGGAGGACCACTACGACACCGCGCCCGACGACCTCTGGTCGGCACTCACCGACCCGCGACGTCTGGCGCGGTGGGTCGCCGACGTCGAGGGTGACCTCACGCTCGGCGGCGAGATCCGGGCCACCTTCACCAGCGGATGGGAGGGGCCCGGCCGGGTGGACGTGTGCGAGCCGGCCCAGCGGCTGGTCGTGACCATGTCGCCGGGCACGGACGAGGAGACCGTCATCGAGGCCGTGCTGTCCGCCGACGGCGACCGGACGCGTCTGGTGGTCGAGGAACGAGGCATTCCGCTCCAGGAGCTGTCCGCGCACGGGGCCGGATGGCAGGCGCACGTCGAGGACCTCGCCGCCCATCTCGCCGGACGCGAGCCCGCCGACTGGCACACCCGGTGGACCGAGCTCGCTCCCCACTACCGCGAGAAGGCCGACGACCTCGGCTGACCCGCGTCGGCACAACGAAGCGGCCCGACCCGCGAGAGACTTCTCGCAGGTCGGGCCGCTTCCTCGCTCCCCCGATTGGACTCGAACCAATAACCCTCCGGCCGCTCCCCCGATTGGACTCGAACCAATAACCCTCCGGTTAACAGCCGAATGCTCTGCCAATTGAGCTACAGGGGATCGCGCAGCGACAAGGTTAGCAAGGACCGTGCAGGGACGCTAAATCGGTTCCCCTGTGTGTCCGACCTCGTCCTGGGCCGCCCGGATCGCCTCCGTCACACGCTCCTGGACGGCAGGATCGGCCGGGTCCAGACCCGCGTCGTACTCCACCGCCCAGGTGACCTCGCCGTCGCGGCGCGGGGCCCGACGGGCCACCACCGTGAAGCCCGACGTGGAGCCCGGGAGCGTCGCCCGGCGCTGCAGCAGCACGCTGGCCGTGACGCGTTCGCGGATCATCTGCAGCAGCCGGCCGGGGTCGGTGATCGCGAGCTCGTGGACCGGGCGGACCTGGCCGAACTCCCCCACCTCGGACACGACGAGCCGCTCCTCCTCGCGGTTCCAGTCGGCGGTCTCGACCTGCTCCCACGCGATCCGCTCGACCCGCTCTCCGACCACCAGGAGCTCGTCACGGGTGCCGAGCAGCCAGGTCCCGTCGGTGGTGACCGTGTGCGCCAGGACCTTGTCGCCGCGGGCGAGGCCCGCGCGGGACAGCACGTCGGCGGGTGGAGGTGCCACCCGCCGGAAGGGTGCTCTCACAGCTCGCCGCCGATGGCCTTCTCGCGCAGCGTGCGGCGGTGCTGCTCGAGGGCCACGAGCTCGCCGAACATGCGGTTGTACTCCGTCGCGTGCTCGACCGGGTTGGTCCGCTGCAGCCGCGACTTGAGGTCGCTGATCCGCCGCATGGCGGTGATCTCCTGGAGCCGGTAGACGTGCGCGGCGACGTACGCCGTGGTCGGCTCCTTGCTGGAGAGGAGCCCCTCGACGGCGAGGGCGGTGAGGGCCTGCAGCACCGCCGGGTCGGCCAGGCTGTCGCGGAGCTTGGAGACCCACACCTCGCCGCCGGGCGCGCTGGCCGGGCCGCCGCAGGCGGTCACCGCCTCCCAGACCGCGCGGTAGGTCGGGTGGGTGAAGTCGTCGCCGTCGACGTCCTTGGCCATCCGGCCGACCGCCTCGGGATGTTGTACGACGAGCTTCAGCGTCTCGCGCTCCAGGGAGAACCGCGGGTCGCGCAGGTCGGGCAGCGGCGGCGCCGCGGGACGACCCGCGTCCACGGGCTGGGCGGCGGCCTGCGCGGCGGCGGCCCGACGGTCCTCGGGGCGGCCGCGCTGTGCCTCGGCCGGCCGGTTCTGCGCGCGCTTCACCTCGGACCGGGCCTGCTCGATGTCGACGCCGACCATGCCGGCGACCTCGCGGGAGAACGCCTCCACCTTGGAGCGGTCGCGGATCGCCGACACCAGCTTGGCGGCCTCGCGGAGCGCGTCGACACGACCGTCGGCCCGGTCGAGGTCGTAGCGCTGCACGACGTTGCTCAGCACGAAGCGGTAGAGCGGGATCCGCCGGGCGACGAGCTCGCGCACGGCGGCGTCGCCCTGCTGAAGCCTCAGGTCGCAGGGGTCGAGGCCGCCGGGCTCGACCGCGACGTACGTCTGCCCGGCGAAGTTCTGGTCGCCCTCGAACGCCCGCAGTGCCGCCTTCTGTCCCGCGGCGTCGCCGTCGAAGGTGAAGATCACCTCGCCGCGGAACTCGTCGTGGTCCTGCAGCAGGCGGCGCAGCACCCGGCCGTGGTCGTCACCGAACGCGGTGCCGCAGGTGGCGACCGCGGTGGGGACACCGGCGAGGTGGCAGGCCATCACGTCGGTGTAGCCCTCGACCACGACGGCCTGCGACGCACGGGCGATGTCGCGGCGGGCCAGGTCGATGCCGTAGAGCACGTGGCTCTTCTTGTAGATCGGGGTCTCGGGGGTGTTGAGGTACTTCGCGTCGATCCGGTCGTCGTCGAAGATCCGGCGGGCGCCGAAGCCGATCACGTCGCCGTTGGTCTCGCGGATCGGCCAGAGCAGCCGGCCGCGGAACCGGTCGTAGTGGCCTCGCTGACCCTGTCCGACCAGGCCGCCGGTGACGATCTCCTCGTCGCGGAAGCCCTTCTGGCGCAGGTGCTTGAACAGGTCGTCGCCACCCCGCGGCGCGAACCCGACCCCGAACGTCTCCGCGGCGTCCTTGTCGAAGCCACGGCTGGTGAGGAACTCCCGCGCCTTCTGCGCGTCGGGGGTGGCGAGCTGCTCGACGTAGTAGGCCTGCGCGGCCTTGTGCGCCTCGAGCATCCGCGGGCGCAGGTTGGGCTCGCGCTTCTGGGGACGGTCGGAGCCCTCCTGGTAGCGCAGCTGGACGCCGTACTTGTCGGCCAGCCGTTCGACCGCCTCCGCGAACGAGAGCCCGTCGATCTTCATCAGGAAGGCGATCACGTCGCCGCCCTCGCCGCAGCCGAAGCAGTGGAAGAAGTTCTTCGACGGGTTGACGTTGAACGACGGGGACTTCTCGTCGTGGAAGGGGCACAACCCCTTCTGGGAGCCGCCGCCGGCGTGCTTGAGCGTGACGTAGTCGGAGACCACCTCGTCGATCCGGGCGCGCTCGCGCACGAACGCGATGTCCTCGTCCCGGATCAGCCCTGCCACGGCCGCGAGTCTACGTCGGGGCGATCGCCGTCCGGTGGGCGCGTGGCTACGGTGTGGACATGCACCGGAGCCGCATCGGAGTCATCCTCCTCGACCACGCCGAGCACCACGACGAAGCCCTCGCGTTCTGGGCGGGAGCCGCCGGCGCGACCCCGGTGCCGGACGACTCCCCGGAGTACACCTCCCTCGGATACGTCGGGTCGCTGAGCCTCGCCGTGCAACGGACCGGCGCGGGTACGCCGGGACGGGTGCACCTCGACATCGAGGCCGACGACGTCCGGGCCGAGGTGGCGCGGGTCGTCGACCTCGGCGCGCGGGTCGTGGAGGACCGCGAGGAGTACGCCATCCTCGAGGACCCGGGCGGGCTGGTGTTCTGCGTGGTGCCGGTGCAGACCGGTGACCGGTTCGACGCCGAGGCGACCACCTGGCCCTAGGCCCGCACACGGTCCCGGCCGATCGAGCAATCCCCGGCAATCGAGCAATCCCCGGCTGATCGAGCGATCCCCCGGCTGATCGAGCTTGTCGAGATCACCGCTGCACTCAGCCGACGGGTTCGCCCTCACGCTGGTTGAGGTGCCCGAGCCCCCTGGGGCGAGGGCCTCGAAACCTCTGTGCCTCTCGCTGGGAGGTTTCGAGGCTCGCAAGCTCGCACCTCAACCAGCGTGGCGAGCCGACCCGGCGCGGTCAGCGCAGGCGCGTGTGCCAGGCGACGGCGGAGGCGTCGGTGAGTGACGCGACCTGGTCGACGATCACCCGCAGCCGGGCGGCATCGGTGTCAGCGGCCTCGAAGTCGGCGCGGAACATCGGCATCAGCTCCCCCGGGCCGCGCAGGCGCAGCAGCGCGACCAGCTCGGTGAGCACCTCGAGCTGGCGCTGGAGCAGCGCGACCCGGTCGTCGGCCCGCATGACGTAGTGCGCCGCCACGCCCTTGAGCGCGGCCACCGCGATCTCGGTCTCCCGCGGGACGACGACGTCGGCGGCGTAGCGGAGCAGCGGCAGGTCGCCGTACTTCTCGATCGTGGCGTCGCGGACCTGCGTGCAGAACAGCCCGATCAGGTCGCTGGTCAGGTCCTTGAGCGAGGCCAGGGTGCGCCGGCTGCCGTCGTACGGCGCCCGGGGCCACGTGACCAGGTCCTGGAGCAACCCCAGCGCGGCCTCGAGCTCGTCGTCGACGACGTCGGGGAGGTACCAGTCGCGCACGGTCGCCCACACCTCGGCGCGCTGGCCGGGGTCGGTGAGCCAGGCGAGGTCGATCTTGCCCGAGACGACGCCGTCCTCGAGGTCGTGCACGGAGTAGGCCACGTCGTCGGCAAGGTCCATCACCTGCGTCTCGATGCAGCGCCGGCGACCGTCGACCCCGTCCCGGAGCCAGCCGAAGACCTCGAGGTCGTCGGCGTAGACCCCGAACTTGCGGACCGCCCGCCGGGTGCCGTCGGCGTGCGACCCGTGCGGGTCCTGGGCCTCGGCACGGGCCCAGGGGTACTTCGTGCTGGCGTCGAGCGTCGCGCGGGTGAGGTTGAGCCCCACCGAGCGGCCCCGGTCGTCGAAGGTCTTGGCCTCGAGCCGCGTGAGGATCCGCAGCGTCTGGGCGTTGCCCTCGAAGCCGCCGCACGACGCCGCGATCTCGTCGAGCGCTCGCTCGCCGTTGTGGCCGAACGGCGGGTGGCCGAGGTCGTGGGCCAGGGCCGCGGTCTCCACGATGTCGGGATCGCACCCCAGCGTGCGGGCGAGGTCGCGGGCCACCTGGGCGACCTCGAGCGTGTGGGTGAGCCGGTTGCGGACGAAGTCGTCGGTCTGCGGCCCCACGACCTGCGTCTTCGCGGCCAGTCGCCGCAGCGCGGCCGAGTGCACCACGCGCGCCCGGTCGCGCTCGAAAGGCGTGCGGCCGTGCGGCACGGCGCCCTTGGGCGGCTCGTCCACCCACCGGGCGCGAGCGTGCTCGTCGTACCCGTCGTGCTCAGCTGTCGACCCCATCGGGTGTGACCCTACTGCCGCCTGCCGACAAGCGTGGTCTCGACGAGCTCGACCACCCGCAAGGCCCGGCTCGACCACCCGCAAGGCCCGGCTCGACCACCCGGGATGACCCGGCTCGGCGTCGAGAATGGCCCGGCTCGGGCTGGGGACTGTCGGTGCGGGTGGCTAGGGTCGAGCCCATGACTGTCCTCGGACGCGACACCACCGAGCGGCTCGTCGACTGCGCCGCCGTGCAGGGGTTCGTCGAGCGGGTCTGCTTCAAGACCGGGCCACCCGGACTCGTCGGCACCGAGCTGGAGTGGCTGGTCGCCTTCGAGGACGACCCCACCCGCGCCGTGCCCATCCCCCTGCTCCGTGACCTGCTCGACGCCGCCGGCCCGCCGCCGCGTGGGAGCCGGATCACCTTCGAGCCCGGAGGCCAGCTCGAGCTCAGCTCGCCGGCCTTCCGTGGCGCCACCGCCTGCTGGCAGGCCCTCGCCGAGGATGCCGAGCACGTGCGCCGCCCCCTCTCCTCCGCGGGCATCCGGCTGCTGCCCACCGCGATCGACCCGCAGCGCCTGCCCCACCGCCAGCTCGTCCATCCCCGGTACGACGCGATGGAGGCCTACTTCGCCGCGGCCGGCGCCGACAGCGCGGAGATGGGCCCGGTGATGATGACCGGCACCGCCGCCCTGCAGGTCAACCTCGACATCGGCGACGACCTCGACGCGGCCGGCCGGCGCTGGCGGCTGCTGCACACCGTCGCGCCGACGATGATCGCGGTCTTCGCCAACTCCCCCGTGCACGCGGGGACGTCGACCGGCTGGAAGTCCGGCCGGCAGCGGGTCTGGCAGCACCTCGACCTCGAGCGCACCACGATGCCGACCGGCACCGACCCGGCGACCGCCTGGACGCAGTACGCCCTCGACGCGCACCTGATGCTGCGCCGCCGCGACGTCGACGACTGGCGCATCGAGTACGGCACGACCTTCCACGACTGGGTCACCTCCGAGGAGCCGCCGACGGTCGAGGACCTCGAGCTGCACCTGACCACGCTGTTCCCACCGGTGCGGCCGCGCGGGTGGTTCGAGGTGCGCTACCTCGACACGCAGCCGTGGCGGTGGTGGCCGGTGCCGATGGCGGTGCTCGCCGCGCTGCTCGACGACCCGGTCGCGCTGGAGTCGGCCGAGCGGGCGTGCTCCGGCCTGGACGACTGGACCGCCGCCGCCCGCGACGGGCTGGCCGCGCCCGGCCTGCAGGACGCCGCCCTGGCCTGCTTCGACGCGGCACTGCCCGCGCTGCTCCGCAGCCGGGAGCACCCCGACCTGGTCGCGCTGGTGGCCGCCTTCCGCGACCGCTACGTCGCGCAGGGCCGCAGCCCGGCCGACGACTCCACCGACCCGCCCGACCACGCACAGGAGGTCTCGTGAGCATCCTGCCCGGCACCCGACCCGACACCCTGTCGGACGACGAGCTCAAGCAGTACGTCGCCGACGAGCTGGAGCGCAGCCGCGACCGCAGCATCGGCCTCACGACCGCCACGCTCGACGAGGGCGAGCTGCTCGCCCAGCACTCCAAGCTGATGTCGCCGCTGGTCTGGGACCTCGCTCACGTCGGCAACTACGAGGAGCTGTGGCTGCTGCGCGAGGCGGCCGGCGTCGAGGCGATGCGACCCGAGCTCGACGACATCTACGACGCCTTCGAGCACCCGCGGTCCACCCGTCCGACGCTGCCGCTGCTGAAGCCCGACGAGGCCGGCGACTACATCGGCCTGGTCCGGCGCAAGGTGCTCGACACCCTCGACGAGATCAGCCTCGACCCCGGTGCAGGATCTCGGGCGAAGCTGCTCGACTCCGCTTTCGTCTTCGGCATGGTGCTGCAGCACGAGCACCAGCACGACGAGACGATGCTGGCGACCCACCAGCTGCGTCGCGGCAGCCCGGTGTTCCCCGCCACCGACGCTCTGCCGGCCCCGTCGGCGCTGATCCCCTCGGCCGAGGTGGTCGTGCCCGCGGGCCCCTTCACGATGGGTACGTCGACCGATGCCTGGGCGCTCGACAACGAGCGGCCGGCCCACCAGGTCGACCTCGCGTCGTACGCCATCGACACGGTCCCGGTCTCCAACGCCGCCTACCGCGCGTTCGTCGAGGCCGGTGGCTACGACGACGAGCGGCTGTGGAGCCAGGCGGGATGGCGCTGGCGCTGCGAGTCCGGCAAGCGGTCGCCGGCGTTCTGGTTCCGCGAGGGGCAGACGTGGCTGCGCCGCCGGTTCGCCCGCGTCGAGCCGCTGCCCGACGACGAGCCGGTGCAGCACGTCTGCTGGTTCGAGGCCGACGCCTACGCCCGCTGGACCGGGCGCCGGCTGCCGACCGAGGCCGAGTGGGAGAAGGCCGCCTCGTGGGACCCGGAGACCCGCACCAAGTCGCGGTTCCCGTGGGGCGACGACGCACCGACCGACCGGCACGCCAACCTGGGGCAGACCCGCTACCGCCCGGCCGCGGCCGGCTCGTTCCCCGCCGGTGCCGCTCCCAGCGGCGCGTTGCAGATGGTCGGCGACGTCTGGGAGTGGACCTCGTCGGAGTTCACCGGCTACCCCGGCTTCCGGTCGTTCCCCTACAAGGAGTACTCCGAGGTCTTCTTCGACGACGGCTACAAGGTGCTCCGGGGCGGCTGCTGGGCCACCGACCCGCTGGCCTGCCGCACCACCTTCCGCAACTGGGACCACCCGATCCGCCGGCAGATCTTCTCCGGCTTCCGGACGGCCCGAGATGTGTAGGCACCTGGCCTACCTCGGCCCGCCCCGCACCCTGTCGTCGTTGGTCGTCGAGCCCGAGCACTCGCTCTTCGAGCAGTCCTGGGCGCCGCGCCGCCAGCAGCACGGCACGGTCAACGTCGACGGCTTCGGCGCCGGCTGGTACGCCGACCGTCCGGCGCCCGTGCGCTACCGGAGGGCCCAGCCGATCTGGACCGACGCGTCGTTCGGCTCCCTGGCTCCGACGGTGTCCTCGTCGTGCGTGCTGGCGGCGGTCCGGTCAGCGACCGTCGGGATGTCGGCCGACGAGTCGGCGGCCGCACCGTTCACCCACGACCGGTGGCTGTTCAGCCACAACGGCCGCCTGCACGACTGGCCGACCGCACGCAAGGCGCTCGGCCCGCAGGCGGCCGACGTGCCCGACACCCGGGCGGGCGTCGACTCCGCGCTGCTGTTCGGCCTCGCCCTCTCCCGGTGGCAGGCCGGTGCGTCGCTCCTCGAGGGGCTGACCGACACCGCCCGTGACGTGCTGGCGCACGGCGGGGGCCGGCTGACGATGCTCGCCTCGGACGGGACGGCGGTCGCCGGCGTCGTGGTCGGCGAGCCGATGCACGTGCTGGCCACGGCGACCGGCCCAGCGACCGGCCCAGCGACCGGCCCAGCGACCGGCACCGTCATCGCCTCCGAGCCGGACTCCGACGACCCCGGCTGGCGCGAGCTCGCCGACCTGACCGCCGTACACCTCACGGGGGACGGCCTCACCGAGACCACGCTGTAGGGAAGGACCCATGCAGATCGACCGCTTCCTGACGCCGGAGGACCTGGCCGCGTCGCTGCGCGCGGACGTGCGCGCCGGCCTGACGTCGACGCCGAAGGCGCTGGCGCCGAAGTACTTCTACGACGGCCGCGGCAGCGAGCTGTTCGAGGAGATCACCCGCCTGCCGGAGTACTACCAGACCCGCGCCGAGGCGAGCATCCTCACCGCCCGGGCACCCGAGATCGCCGACCTCACCAAGGCCCGCTCGCTGGTCGAGCTCGGCTCCGGCTCGTCGGAGAAGACCCACCTGCTGCTCCGGGCGCTGCGGGACGTCGGCTCGCTGGACTCCTACGTGCCCGTCGACGTCAGCGCCGACGCGATCGAGTGGGCGATGCCGACGCTGGTCGCCGAGCACCCCGGCCTCGAGGTGCACGGCGTGGTCGCCGACTTCGAGCGGCACCTCGACCGGCTGCCGACCGACGGCCCCCGGCTGGTCGCGTTCCTCGGCGGCACGATCGGCAACTTCGCGCCCGCGCAGCGTGCGGCGTTCCTCGCGTCGATCGGGTCGATCCTGGCTCCCGGTGAGGCGCTGCTGCTCGGCACCGACCTGGTCAAGGACCCGCAGCGGCTGGTCCGGGCGTACGACGACGCAGCCGGCGTCACCGCGCAGTTCAACCTCAACGTCCTGCACGTCATCAACCGCGAGCTCGACGCGGACTTCGACGTCGACCGGTTCGAGCACGTCGCCGTCTGGGACGCCGAGCACGAGTGGATCGAGATGCGTCTCCGCTCGCTCGACGACCAGCGGGTCGACGTTCGTTCGCTGGACCTGCCGGTGGACTTCGCCGCCGGCGAGCAGATGCGCACCGAGATCTCCGCGAAGTTCCGTGAGGAGACCGTCGCCGCCGAGCTGACGGCCGCCGGGCTGCACCTGGCCGGGTGGTGGACCGACGAGCCCGGCGACTTCGCACTGTCCCTGGCGGTGGCGTGAGCGTGCCGACCGTGTTCGCTGACGACTTCGACGGCGACGACCTGGACCGTGCGGTGTGGCTGCCGCACTACCTGCCCGCCTGGAGCTCGCGCGCCGAGTCGGCGGCGACGTACTCGGTCGCGGACTCGCGCCTGACGCTGAGCATCCCTCCCGAGCAGGGCCTGTGGTGCGCGGGAGACCACACCCCTGCCCTGCGTGTGTCCGGGATGCAGTCCGGGAGCTGGTCCGGTCCGGTCGGCAGCACGCTCGGGCAGCAGCCGTTCCGTGCCGGCCAGACCGTGCGCGAGGAGCAGCCGGCGTTCTGGGGCTGGACGCCGGACGGCGGGCACGTCGAGGTGCGCGCTCGCCTGGTCCTCTCGCCGCGGTCGATGGCGTCGCTGTGGATGGTCGGGCTGGAGGACTCCCCCGACCGGTGCGCCGAGATCTGCGTGTTCGAGGTCTTCGGCGACACCGTCGAGCCGGGCCGGTCCGCCGCCGTCGGCATGGGGCTCAAGGAGTTCCGGGACCCGGACGTCACCCAGGACTTCGAGGCGGTGCCGCTGCCGATCGACGTCTCCGAGCCGCACAGCTACGCCGTCGACTGGGACCGCGAGCGCGCGACGTTCCTGGTGGACGGCGAGGCGGTCCGGTCCACCCCGCGACCCCCGGCGTACCCGCTGCAGCTGATGGTCGCGGTCTTCGACTTCCCCGAGAACAGCGTCGGTGGCGACGACCACCTGGTCCCCGAGCTCGTCGTCGACCACATCCGCGGGCACCGCTGACCGCTTGTCTCACCTGTCACATGATTCCCCGGGCCCCCTGGGAAACATGCACACCCCCGCCGTTGCAACGGCAGGGGTGTGACAGATCCCCGGGCCCCCTGGACTGCGGCAGCGCCAGAGCCGCCGCCCGGCTCACGCCCAGGGTCAGTTGACCGAGATGTGCACGTGGTCGTAGTGGTTGGCCGTCGCGGAGCCGCGGTCCGGCATGGACCGCCAGCCCTCGGAGGCCCGGACCGGGGTCCAGATGTGCTGCGACCACAAGATGTCGTACAGGTTGAGCTCGGCGGCGTGCGCGCGGGCCCAGTCGGCCAGCGCCTGACCCAGGGCCGGGTCGCTGACCATGAAGTCGATGGCGCGGCCGGAGCTGTGCTCGCCGTGCCCGTCGTACCCGCCGTAGCTGGACAGCGCGGGGAACGCGTTGCAGGCGGCGCGGAAGAGGGTGATCGCCGAGGGGGTCAGGCCGGACTCGGTGCCGGAGCCGTCCGGGCACGGGGCCGTGGACACGCCCGCGGTGGCCGCCGAGGCGGGGTCGGCGGGGTCCGGCTCGGGCTCGGGCTTCTCGTCGGAGAGGTAGGTGTCGTTGACCCAGCGCAGCTGACCGTCGTGCAGGATCTGCGCGAACCCGGCCTTCACCACACCGGTCAGGGCGACCGTGTCGCCCTCGTCGAGCACGTCGAGCGGCTTGCCCTTGTCCGCGGGCGCGGCCCACAGGTTCAGGTCGCTGGTCATGTACTCGCGGTCCTTGACCTTGGGCTTGGTCACCAGGGTCACGCGCTTCGCGGAGCGGTTGAACGCTCCGGCGCGGGCGGCGAGGTACGGCGAGTCGGCGGCGTCGAGGTCGACGGTCATCGGCTTCGCGCGCGGTCCAGCGGTCTGGACAGGCTCGTCGTGGCCGCCGGAGCCGACCGCGACACCGACCACGGTGCTGGTCACGAGAGCGGCTGCTGCGGCGGGGAGGGCCAGTCGGACAAGGCGTCGGCGGGTCGAGTGCTGCACGACCTGCCTATGGCGTGCCGAGGTCACTAAGTCATCACCAACAGGGGAATCGGGGGCAGGACACGAAGGACCGAGTCAAGCACACGGCCTCACCCATCGTCACATCCGGACCAGACATCCGGTGGCTTTTCGGGCACCCCGCGCCGGGGTCGTGGGCGGGGTCACAGGCATCCCGCCGAGAAACGCCCGGCTCAGCCCCAGAGCTCGGGGATCTCCTCGATGCTCTCCACGGTGTACGTCGGCGCGAGGAACGTCGCGGGGAACTCCGCACCGGACCGGTTCACCCAGGCGGACTGCAGCCCGGCGCGGCGGGCACCGTCGACGTCCCACGGGTGCACCGCGACCAGGAGCAGCTCCTCGGGCTTCACCTCGCACTCCTGCGCGGCGTACTCGTAGGCGCGGGCGGAGGGCTTCCAGGCGCCGGCGTCCTCGACCGAGAGCAGCCGCTCGAAGCGGTCCCGGATGTTCCCTGCGGTGAGCAGCCGCTCGGCCACGGCGGTGGCCCCGTTGCTGAGCGTGACCAGGCGGAACCCGTCCTCGTGGAGCCGGTCGATGCCGCTGGCGACGTCGGCGTGCAGCTCGAGGCTGAAGAACCCGTCCATCACGTGCCGGGCGGCCTCCTCCACGGAGCGGTTCAGGACTGACTGGGAGAGCTGGCTGAGCAGCACCTCGCGCGCCACCCCCGCGAACGGCGGGTTCTCCCCGGCGGCGGTCAGCGCGAAGCCGTCCCGCAGGACGGCGGCGAACCAGAGGGGCGCCGCACTCGCCGAGGCACCGACCTCGACGAACCGCGCCCCGAGCGGGGACAGGTCCGAGAGAGTCTCGTTCACGTCGAAGGCGATCACCGTAGGGCGCATGTCTTAACCATGCCCCTGTTGCCTCGTGTCATGCCGGTCGGGGTGCACTCAACCGCCGGAATGCATGTCCTCGGCGACCGCGCAGCCGGTGCCGTCGGTGTCGTCGAGCCAGCCCTGCGGGAGGACGACACGCCGAGGGCTGCCCTGGCGTCCGCGCGGGGTGCCCAGCGCCGCCACCGGGAACGGCTCGTCGGGGTCCAGGCGGGACAGCAGGTCGTCGAGCGCGGCGAGCGAGGACACCAGCGCGAGGCTGTTGCGCAGCTCGCCACCGGCCGCGAAGCCCTTGAGGTACCACGCGACGTGCTTGCGGAACTCCTTGCAGCCCTGCTGCTCGCCCATGTGCCGGCAGAGCAGCTCGGCGTGCCGGCGCATCATCGCGCCCACCTCGCCGAGGGACGGCAGCGTGGCGACCTGCCGGCCCGCGAAGGCGGCGGCCAGGTCGCGGAACAGCCAGGGGCGGCCGAGGCAGCCCCGGCCCACGACGACGCCGGCGGCTCCGGTCTCCCGGACCATCCGGACCGCGTCCGCGGCCTCCCAGATGTCGCCGTTGCCGAGGACCGGGATGTCGACGTGCGCGACGAGCTCGGCGATGGCCGACCAGTCGGCGCGTCCGGAGTAGGCCTGGTCGACGGTGCGGCCGTGCAGCGCGATCGCCGCGCACCCGGACTCCTGGGCGATCCGGCCGGCGTCGAGGTAGGTCAGGTGGTCGGCGTCGATGCCCTTGCGGGTCTTCATCGTGACCGGCACGCCGTACGGCGCGGCGGCCCGGACCGCGGACTCGAGGATGTCGGCGAGCAGGCGGCGCTTCCAGGGCAGCGCGCCGCCGCCGCCCTTGCGGGTCACCTTGGGGACCGGGCAGCCGAAGTTCAGGTCGATGTGCGCGACACCGTGCTCGGCGCAGAGGATCTCGGCGGCCTTGCCGACGTACACCGGGTCGGTGCCGTACATCTGCACGGACCGGACGTCCTCGAGCTCGTCGAAGGTGAGCATCTTCAGCGTGGTCTCGTCCCGCTCGACGATGCCGCGCGACGTGATCATCTCCGAGACGTAGAGACCCGCACCCTGCTCGCGGCAGAGCCGGCGGTAGGCAGCGTTGGTGATCCCCGCCATCGGCGCGAGCACCACGGGGGTGTCCACGCGCAGCGGCCCCAGGCGCAGCTCGGTGGGCAGGTCGGACGTCACCCCACCAGTGTGAAGCGTGCCGGCGGTGGTGCCCAAATCAGCCGGCGCGCTCGCCGCGGGTCAGCCCTTCTTCTTCTTCTTGGGCGTCGCCTTCTTCGTGGGCGTCGGGGTCGGCTTGGTGATCTCGCCGGTCCAGGTGATCGGGTCGAACTCCTGGGTGGGCCGGTAGCTCACGGCCTTCAACGCGCCCTTGTCCGGCGAGAGGTAGACCAGGCAGGTGTCCAGGGTCGCGCCCGGCCCGAACTTCGCGGGCAGCGGCTTGGAGGGGCACTTGCGCGAAGCTGGTGGTGAAGTTCACCGCGGGCAGGAGGGTGTTGGCCTCGTTGACGCCCCACAGCGGCACCCCGACCCCGCCGACGTCGCCCTCGCCGACGTTCTTCACCTGCACGGTGGCGTAGTAGTAGGCAGCCTTCTGCTTGTAGGCGTCGTCGAGGATGAAGCCCTTGAAGTCGGCGATGCTGCCCTGCTTGACGCCCTTGACGTTCAGCTGCAGGACGGTGCCCCGGCCCGGCGCCGACTCGAAGATCACCGTGCCGGTCTCACCGAAGGACAGCCCGGTGCCCTGGTCGGTCAGCTCGGTGCCGTCGGGCACCTTGACGGTGGACGAGGCCGACGGCGACGACGACGCCGACGAGGCCGACCCGGAGGCCGACCCCTCGGCCTTGTCCGTCTCGTCCCCCGAACCGAGCCCGAGCTGCAGCCGGCCAGCGCCACCGCGGTCACGGTGGTGAGGACGGCGAGGGACAGGGCGGGACGCAGGGGGGAAGGCACCCGCACATTCTGCACGCCGACGAGGCGCGATCGCGGCAGGACCACGAATCAGCAGCCGAGCAGCCGCTCGGCGAAGTAGGACCGCACCTGGTCGAGACCGACGCGCTCCTGCTTCATCGTGTCCCGCTCCCGGATCGTGACCGCGTCGTCCTCGAGGGTGTCGAAGTCGACGGTCACGCAGTACGGCGTGCCGATCTCGTCCTGGCGGCGGTAGCGGCGGCCGATCGCACCGGCGTCGTCGAAGTCGACGTTCCACCCGGCGGAGCGCAGCTCGGTGGACAGGTCCCGGGCCTTCGGCGACAGGTCGGAGTTGCGCGAGAGCGGCAGCACCGCGACCTTGACCGGCGCGAGGCGCGGGTCGAGCCGGAGCACCGTCCGCTTGTCGACGCCGCCCTTGGTGTTCGGGGCCTCGTCCTCGGTGTAGGCGTCCACCAGGAACGCCATCATCGACCGGTTGGGGCCGCCGGCCGGCTCGATGACGTACGGCGTGTAGCGCTCGCCGCTGGCCTGGTCGAAGTAGGAGAGGTCCTGGCCGGAGAACGTGCTGTGCTGGGTCAGGTCGAAGTCGGTGCGGTTGGCGATGCCCTCGAGCTCGCCCCACTCGCTGCCCGCGAACGCGAAGCGGTACTCGATGTCGACGGTCCGCTTGGCGTAGTGCGACAGCTTCTCGGGGGCGTGCTCGTAGTGCCGCAGGTTGTCCGAGTTGATGCCGAGGTCGACGTACCAGCGGGTCCGCTCGTCGATCCAGTACTGGTGCCACTCCTCGTCCTCGCCGGGCTTGACGAAGAACTCCATCTCCATCTGCTCGAACTCGCGGGTGCGGAAGATGAAGTTGCCGGGCGTGATCTCGTTGCGGAAGCTCTTGCCCTGCTGGGCGATGCCGAACGGCGGCTTCTTGCGCGAGGAGTTCATGACGTTGGCGAAGTTGAGGAAGATGCCCTGGGCGGTCTCGGGACGCAGGTAGTGCAGACCGGACTCGTCCTCGATGACACCGAGGTAGGTCTTCAGCATCATGTTGAACTGGCGCGGCTCGGTCCAGGCGCCGCGGGTGCCGCAGTTGGCGCAGGCCAGCAGCTTGAGGTCCACCGTGTCCGGGTCCTCGATCCCCTTCTTCTCGGCGTAGGCCTCCTGCATGTGGTCGGCGCGGAACCGCTTGTGGCACGACTGGCACTCGGTCAGCGGGTCGGTGAACGTCGAGACGTGGCCGGACGCCTCCCAGGTCTTGCGGGGCAGGATCACCGAGGAGTCGAGGCCGACGACGTCGTCGCGGGCGATCACCATCGAGCGCCACCACTGGCGCTTGATGTTCTCCTTGAGCTCGACACCGAGCGGGCCGTAGTCCCAGGCCGACTTCGTGCCGCCGTAGATCTCGCCGGAGGGGAAGACGAATCCCCGGCGCTTGCAGAGGGAGACGACGCTGTCGAGGGTCGAGGGGGCCTTGTTCGCCACTGGTTCGGCTTCCTGATCGGGTGCGCCGTCTGGCTGACGGCGAAGCGCCAAGACTATCCGCAGCCGTCAACGCAGCTCTCGGGGCACCTGCTCGTTCATCGCGGCGCCCGGCTCGTCGGCCTCGAACGCCGACGGCTCGTCGATCGCGCGGGACAGCAGGGGTACGGCGGTCACCTTCACGTCGTACGCCGAGAGGGCCCGGCGGTAGCTCCCGACGTTCACCCAGGTCGTCGTGAGCACCCACAGGTCGGGGTCGTCGACGTTGCGCCCGACCCGACCCTCGACGTACCCCGGCCGCTCGGCCAGCGCCCCCAGCGCGGCGTGCACGTCCGTGCGGAACGTCTCCGTCGCCTCGGGCTCCACCCGGAACCGGTTCACCACGATCAGCTCATGCACCCGCCGACCCTATGCCGTCCCTCCGCAGGTCTCGACAAGCTCGACCGCCCGGTGGCCGCCCGGTGGCCGCCCGCGGCTGGTTGAGGTGCGAGCTTGCGGCTGCCCGGCTGGTTGAGGTGCGAGCTTGCGAGCCTCGAAACCTCTGCGCCTTCCGCTGGGAGGTTTCGAGGCCCTCGCCCCAGGGGGCTCGGGCACCTCAACCAACGAGGTCGTTTGACAATGGTTGTCATTTGCATTGAGAATCATTGTCATGAAGCCCTCCTCCGCCGCGCTGGCCGTCGTGCTGGCGGTGATCGCCCCGCTGCTGACGGGGTGCGGCGGGGCGAGCGACGGGGCGGACGGGCGGCCGCAGGTGGTCACGTCGTTCTACCCGCTGCAGTACGTCGCCGAGCGGGTCGCCGGGGACCACGCGGGGATCACCAACCTGACCCAGCCGGGCCGCGAGCCGCACGACCTGGAGCTGGACTTCCGGCGGACCGCGGCCGTGGCGGACGCCGACGTGCTGGTCTACGAGCGGGGCTTCCAGGCCGCCGTCGACGACGCCGTCGACCAGAGCAGCATCCCGCACGTGGTGGACGCCTCCGAGTCCGCCGACCTCTCCGGCGACGACCCGCACTTCTGGCTCGACCCGACCCGGCTCGCCGAGGTCGCGGCGGCGTTCGAGGACCAGATCGCCGCCGCGGACCCGGCCCACGCGGCCGACTACGCGCGCAACCTCCGCGGCCTGCAGGACGACCTGACCGACCTGGACAGGTCGTTCGAGACCGGTCTGGCCGACTGCCGGGTCGACACGATCGTGGTCAGCCACGACGCGTTCGGCTACCTCGGCGCCCGCTACGGCCTCGACGTGGTCGGGGTCGCGGGCCTCTCCCCCGACGCCGAGCCGTCGCCGGCGCACGTCCGCGAGCTGCAGGACCTGATCCGCCAGGACGGCATCACCACGGTGTTCTCCGAGGAGCTCGCCAGCCCGAAGTTCGCCGACAGCCTCGCCGACGACCTCGGCATCACCTCCGCGGTGCTCGACCCGATCGAGGGCCTCGAGTGACGAGACCGCCGACCAGGACTACCTGTCGCTGATGCGGCAGAACCTCTCCGCCCTCCGAAAGGCGAACGGCTGCTCATGAGCACTCCCGTGGTCACCGTCACCGATGGCGCCGTCGAGCTCGGCGGCCGGCCGATCCTGCGCGGCATCGACGTCTCCGTCCGCCCCGGCGAGGTGCTCGCCGTGCTCGGCGCCAACGGCTCGGGCAAGTCCACGCTCGTGCGCGCGATGATGGGGCTGGTGCCGACCTGTCGCGGCGAGGTGCGGCTGTTCGGGACGCCGCTCGCCGACTACCACGACTGGCAGCGCGTCGGGTTCGTGCCGCAGCGGGTCTCCGCCGCCTCGGGCGTCCCCGCCTCCGTGCGTGAGGTGGTCGCGTCGGGCCGGCTGTCGCGACGCCGCCCGTTCGTGCCGCAGAGTCGCGAGGACCGCGACGCCGTCGAGGCCGCCATCACGGCCGTCGGCCTGGCCGGCAAGGCCCGCGACGGTGTCTCCACGCTGTCCGGCGGCCAGCAGCAGCGCGTGCTGATCGCCCGAGCCCTGGCCGGTGTCCCCGACCTGCTCGTCCTCGACGAGCCGACCGCCGGGGTCGACGTACAGAGCCAGCAGGCGTTCGCCGACGCACTCGGCACCCTGGTCACCCGCGGCGCCACGATCGTGCTGGTCGCGCACGACCTCGGTCCGCTGTCCGCCCTCGTCGACCGGGCGCTGGTGATGCGCGACGGTCGGGTCGCGTACGACGGTCCGCCGATCGACGCGTTCACCGACGCCGACGGGTCGCACGTGCACGACCACCACCACGTCGACCTGGGCCGGTCGATGGTCGACCACAGCCCGACCGTCCTGTCGCCGCTGGACCGTGCCGGGGAGGAACGCGCATGAACCTGCTCAGCTACGACTTCATGGTCCGGGCGCTGCTCGGCGCGCTGTTCACCGGGCTCGCCGCCCCCGCCGTCGGCACCTACCTCGTGCAGCGCCGGCTGGCCCTGATGGGCGACGGCATCGGGCACATCGCCGTGACCGGCGTGGCGATCGGGCTGCTCACCCACACCTCCCCCACGCTGACCGCCGTGGTGGTCGCGGTGATCGGTGCAGTCGTCATCGAGCTCATCCGGGCGAGCGGGCGCACCAGCGGGGACGTGGCCCTGGCCCTGTTGTTCTACGGCGGCATCGCCGGCGGCGTGCTGATCACCGGGATCGCCGGACAGAGCGCGGCGACGTTGAACATCTTCCTCTTCGGGTCGATCACCACCATCTCCTCCTCCGACGTGTGGGTCACCGTCGTGCTCGCGGCCGTCGTGGTCGTCGTGGCGGTCGGCCTGTCCCCCCAGCTGTTCGCGGTCTCGCAGGACCAGGAGTTCGCCCGGGTAGCGGGGCTCAACGTGCGCTTCTACAACCTGCTCGTCTCGGTCCTGGCGGCCGTGACCGTCACGGTCGCGATGCGGACAGTCGGCCTGCTGCTGGTGAGCGCACTGATGGTCGTGCCGGTCGCGACCTCGCAGCAGCTGACCAGGACGTTCCGCACGACGCTGTTCGCGTCCATGGGTCTGGGGATGCTGGCCTCGCTCGGCGGCGTGGTCGTCTCCGCCTACGTCGACGCCGCCCCCGGGGCCACGATCGTGCTGCTGGCGCTGGCCTGCTTCGTGGCGGCCTACCCGGTCGGCGTGTGGCTGCGCCGTCGCGAGCGGGTGCGCCGGCCGTTCACCGAGCCGGTCGACGACTTCCCCCTGGTCGAGGACCACCACACCACGGTGCCCGAGGAGCACGGCCACCAGCACGGCGACGACTGCGGACATCCGGCCGTGCCGCACGGCGACCACATCGACTACGTCCACGACGGCCACCGGCACGCCGTACACGGAGGTCACTATGACGAGCACTGAGCCCACGCTGCCCACGGGTGCGCGGCCGACCCGGCAGCGCAAGGCGGTCGCGACCGCGCTGCAGACCTTCGACGACTTCCGCAGCGCGCAGGACATCCACGACCTGCTGCGCACGAGCGGCGAGAACGTCGGGCTGTCGACGGTCTACCGCACGCTGCAGGCGCTCGCGGACGGCGGCGAGGTCGACATGCTGCGCACGGAGGACGGCGAGGCGGTCTACCGACGCTGCTCGGCGACGCACCACCACCACCTGGTCTGCCGCGACTGCGGTCGCACCGTCGAGGTCGAGGGCCCGACGGTCGAGCGGTGGGCCGACGCGGTGGGTCGCGAGCACGGTTTCACCGACGTCAGCCACACACTGGAGATCTTCGGGACCTGCCCGGACTGCTAGGGCGTGTCTCGAGAAGATGTCGCGCCGCGGCAGATTTGAGAGACACGACCTACTCAACCTTTCGGTCGCCCGGACGTAGATCAGGTATGCAGGCCGGCACCGCACACGCGAGGGGGCGCGAGGGCATGGACGAACCGGACCGGTTCGGCGACGTGTTCTTCACGCACGCCACCCGCCTGGTCCGGCTCGCCGCACTCCTCGGCGACGACGACCCGGAGGACGTGGTCCAGGAGTCGTTCTGCAAGCTGTACGCCGCCCGCGACCGGCTGCTCGCCGACGACGCCAAGGTGGTGGCCTACCTCAACCGGATCGTCGTCAACGAGGTCCGCAGCCGACACCGTCGACGCCGGGTAGCGCGCCGCGACGCCCACCTGCTGGTCACCGAGGACGCCACCGACCCGAACGCCGGGCACGGCGACCGTCGCGCGGTGGTCGAGGCGCTGGCCACGCTGCCGCCACGCCAGCGAGAGGCGCTGGTGCTGAGGTTCTGGATGGACCTCCCGCTCGCGGAGATCGCCGACGCGATGGGCGTGCGCCCCGGCACCGTGAAGTCCCAGATCTCGCGCGGCCTCGACGTCGTCGGCGCCGCGCTCCGCGAGGAGGTGGAGCGATGAGCACCGAGGAGCGTCTCTCGACGGCCCTGCACGAGCAGGCCGACGGCATCGACGTCGACGTCGCCCGGCTGCACGCCGCCACCCGGTCCCGCCTGCCCCGCGGCCGCTCGCCCCGGCACGGCGTCTGGCTGCGGCCCGCGGTGGCCGTCGTCGCGGTGCTCGCGGTCGTCGCCGGCGTGGCCGCCGTGGTGAGGGGTGGCGACGATCCCCGCGGCGTGGCCCCGGCCGGGACCAGCAAGGCCGGCGGCGTCGCCACCGCGTTCACCTGCCCGGGCCAGGTCTTCGTCGACGACCAGGGGCGAGAGGTCGACGACTCCTTCCTGCCGTCGCTGGCCAGGGGCCCGCAGGCCGCGGCGGACGCGGCCGGCGCCCCGCGCTACAGCTACGTCCGCCAGCGCGACAAGGCGACACTGCGGCTGGGCAACGCCGACGGCTCGCTGGCCAGCACCAGCGGCTTCGAGCGCGTCGGCGACGCCTGGGAGCTCCGGACCACCACGAAGTGCGCCGGGATGGACCGCGGCATCCTCGTGCCGGTCCGCGACCCGCTGCGCCTGGGCGCCCGGGACGCCGACCCCTACCCCTCGAAGGGGCTGACCGACGGCAGCGACCTGGCCGTGATGGTGGACGACCGCGAGTACTACGACGTCTCCGGCCTCGTGCAGCACCGCACGATGTGGGCCTACCCCTGCGAGAAGGTCTTCTGCGTGTCCGCCGGCCGTGCCCGACGCGAAGATCATCTGGACCGGCGAGCACCCGAAGCGCCCGGTCCCCGAAGACCTCTCACAGGTGTTCCTCCCCCCGGACGAGGCGACGAACATGCGGAACCCCTACGGCTTCTGGGCGGTCTACGACCCGCAGGGCACCGTCCGCGACGTGCGGACGTCGTCGTCCTCCGGCGCCGGCGCGGCCGCCGTACAGGTGGCGGGGCCGGACTGGCCAGGTCGGCTCTACCTGCTCCTCCAGCCGTGGGACGAGGTGGACGCCATCGTGGTCCGCACCGCGGCCGGGACGACGACCTACCCGAAGGCCGGTATCACCGGGGCCGGATCGGGAGCCGTGACCCACTAGGCCGGGTCTAGGCCGAGCCGTACCTCCGGTCGCGCTCGGCGTAGATCTCGATCGCCCGCCACAGCGCGAGCCGGTCGACGTCGGGCCACAGGACGTCGGTGAACACCATCTCGGAGTACGCCGCCTGCCAGAGCATGAAGTTCGACAGCCGCTGCTCGCCCGACGTGCGCCAGACCATGTCGGCGTCCGCGAGCTCCGGGACGTAGAGGTGCTTGGCGAACGTGCGCTCGTCGACCTTGTCGGGGTTCAGCCGGCCGGCCGCCACCTCGCGCGCGATCGAGCGGGCCGCGTCGGCGAGCTCGGAGCGGCCGCCGTAGTTGACGCACATCGTCAGCGTCAGCACGTCGTTGTCCTTGGTCAGCTCCTCGGCGACCTGGAGCTCCTTGATCACCGAGCGCCACAGCCGGGGCGCGCGGCCGGCCCAGCGGACCCGCACGCCGAGCTCGTGCATCTCGTCGCGGCGGCGCCGGATCACGTCGCGGTTGAAGCCCATCAGGAAGCGCACCTCGTCGGGCGAGCGCGTCCAGTTCTCGGTCGAGAACGCATAGGCGGAGACCGCCTGGACGCCGATCTCGATCGCCCCTTCGACCACGTCGAACAGGGACGCCTCACCGTGCTGGTGCCCCACCGTGCGGGGCAGTCCGCGCTGCTTGGCCCAGCGGCCGTTGCCGTCCATCACGATCGCGACGTGCCGCGGGACCAGCTCGGGAGGGATCGCCGGCGGGCGGGCGCCGGAGGGGTGCGGCGTCGGTCGACGTACGTCGCGCGCCCGCTTCCTGCCGACCACCGGTTCTCCCTCGTCCGTCGGAACCTGATCACCCCGCGGATCGTTGTAGATACACACCACGGACCGCGAGCCCTACACTCATCAAACACGACCGGTTATGCCACCCGGAGGGCAGGCGACATGGACACGGCCAACAAGCAGATCGAGCAGCAGATCACCGTGCTCCTGCGCAGGGTGCAGCGGATCCACCTGTCCACGACCACCGGCGACGTGAACCTCGAACGCTCCGCCTACGGCATCATGTGCAAGCTCGCCGACGAGGGACCGCAGCGGCTCGGTGCGCTGGCCACCGCGTTCGGTCTCGACCCGTCCACGATCACCCGCCAGGTGCAGGCGCTCGAGGAGATCGGCCTCGCCGACCGCACGACGGACCCGTCCGACCGCCGCGCGTCGATCCTGGACCTGACCCCGACCGGCCGTGAGGTCCTCGACAGCACGCGCGCCCGGCGCCGTTCGCGGCTGCAGGAGGCGCTCGCCGACTGGCCGGAGTCCGACCTGACCGACTTCGGCCGGCTCCTGAAGGAGTTCAACGCCTCCCTCGACCGGCTCCTCGAGGAGTCCACCCCTCATCGCTGAGCCCGTTCAGCGGTCGACGTACGACAGCGACTTGAGGCCGCGCTCGAGGTGCCACTGGAGGTAGGCCGCGACCATCCCGGTCGCCTCCTTGCGGTGCCAGGGCTCGCTGGCCTGGACCAGCTCCCAGTCGCCCGCGAGCAGCGCCCCGAGGAGTGCGACGGTCTCGACGGCCGGGTTCATGGCACCGGGCACGCGGCACGTCGAGCAGAGCATCCCGCCGGCCGACGGGCTGAACGAGCGGTGCGGACCCTCGAGCCCGCAGCGCGCGCAGCCGTCGAAGGAGGGGGCGTACCCCGCGACCGACAGGGACCGGAGCAGGAACGAGTCGAGCACCTGGTGCGGCGGACGGCCGGTGTCGCTCATCGCCCGCAGCGCCCCGACCAGCAGCAGGAACTGCTGCAGGGCCGGCTCCTTGTCCTCGATGACCAGTCGCTCGGCGGTCTCGAGCATCACCGTGCCGGCGGTGTAGCGCTCGTAGCTCGCGCCCATCCGGCTCGCGAACGGGTCGAGCGTCTCGGCCTGCGTGATGACGTCGAGGGAGCGGCCCTCGGCGAGCTGCAGGTCGACGTGGGTGAACGGCTCGAGCCGCGACCCGAAGCGCGAGCTGGTCCGTCGTACACCCTTGGCGACCGCGCGCACCCGCCCGTGGTTGCGGGTCAGCAGGGTGATGATCCGGTCCGCCTCACCCAGCTTCTGGGTGCGCAGCACGATCGCTTCATCCCGGTAGAGGCCCACGTGACCATTGTCCCCCGTCGACCCGGCCGGTGACGACAGGCGCCACGACGGCCCGGGGGTGACTCCGGCGCGGCTCGACGGCGGGTTCGGCCCGGCTCGAGGGCGACTATGACCCGGCTCGGCCCCGATTGATGCCCGGCTCGACGGGGACGGACCAGCACTGGGTGACGAAGTCGACGGCCTCGGCGTCCAGGCGGGCCGGCTTCGAGCGCCACTCGAGGATGCTCCGGGCCTCCACGAAGCGGGCGTTCGGCATCTCGTCGGCGAGCATCGCGGCGTCCGCGGCGGGGTGGATCGGGTCGCGGGGGTGCCCGACGACGAGCGCCGGGGCCTGGATCTGGCGGCGGCGCTTGCTGGACGGCGCGATCCGGCCGAAGAAGATGCCGTGGATCGCGGCTGCCATCGGCGCCGGACGCTGGTCGAGGGTGTCCAGGGCGATCCCGGTCCAGAACGGCACGACGCCGCGCGGGACCAGCCGGGCGATCCTGCGGGTGGCGGTGATGGTCAGCGGCACGAACCGGGCCAGGAACATCAGCGGGCCGAACGCGATCAGCCCCGCCTCCAGGGCGTTGTCCAGGACCGGCATCTCCAGCAGCAGTCCGCGGACCCGTCCCGGCGCGACGTCGGCGACCTCGAGCGAGACGTTCGAGCCCAGCGACGTACCCCCGACGACCGCCTCGTCCGCGCCGAGGTGGTCCAGCAGCGCCACCACCTGCTCGCCGAAGGCCGTCATCGAGTAGCCCTTCGGATCCAGCGGACGGTCGGACCTCCCGTGGCCGAGCAGGTCGACGGTCACGACGTGGAAGCCCTCACCGGCGATGGCGCGGGCCAGTGGCTGGTGCATCCGGCGAGGCATCAGCTGCCCGTGGATCAGCACCACCCAGCGGTCGCCGGCGCCGTACTCGGTGTACTCCAGGCGGTCACCGTCGACGAAGAACTGCCCGACACGCTCCGACACGAGTGTGGTCACACCGAATCCTTCCGCTGAGGGTCCGCCGAGGATAACCACGACCCCGGCGGATCGGCAGGCGCCACGGCGTGGGGTGAGACGTGGTTGGGTGGAGCCATGGCTGGTTCTCGTCGCGCGCCGATGCACATCGTGGTGATGGGGGTCTCCGGCACCGGCAAGACGACCGTCGGCGAGGGGCTCGCCGAGGAGCTGAGCTGTGAGTTCATCGAGGGCGACGAGCTGCACCCCAAGGCCAACATCAAGAAGATGTCCGACGGGATCCCGCTGACCGACGAGGACAGGTGGCCCTGGCTGCAGGCGATCGCCGAGCTGGTCGCGGTCCGGGACCACGAAGGTACGTCGACCGTGGTGACCTGCTCGGCGCTGAAGCGCACCTACCGCGACGTGCTGCGCGACGCGGCGCCGACGTTCTTCGTGCACCTCGAGGCACCGTTCGACGTGCTCGCGGAGCGCATGAAGCTGCGCACCAAGCACTTCATGCCGACCACACTGCTGCAAGTCGCAGTTCGACACGCTCGAGCAGCTCGACGACGACGAGAGCGGCGCCGTCATCGACGTCACGCCACCGATCGACGAGGTCATCGAGGAGTCCGTCAACGCCGTCCGGGTGCACTACACCGAGTGAGCACCGCCCGGGAGACCACGAACCGGTCGATGCTGCGGGTCCGCGACACGATCGACCGGGACTACGACCGCGACCTCGACGTCGACGCGCTGGCCCGCGTCGCGCACGTCTCCCCCGACCACCTGATCCGCACGTTCCGGTCGGTGTTCGGCGAGACGCCGCACCGCTACCTGCAGCGCCGCCGCATCGAACGCGCGATGTTCCTGCTCCGCACCACCGACCTCGACGTCACCGAGGTGTGCCTCGCGGTCGGGTTCACCAGCCTCGGCACGTTCAGCCGGCTGTTCTCGGCGGTGGTCGGGCAGCCGCCGTCGCAGTACGCCCGGAGCACCGACCTGCCCGACGTACCCGGCTGCTTCATGATGGCCTGGACCCGGCCGAGCTCCTTCACGCACGCGAACAGGTCGGTTTCGGAGAAGCACGACGACGGCGGCGCGCACTAGCGTCGGCCCCATGAAACTCAGCCATCCGCGACTCTCCTCCATCTACGTCCTCGACCAGGACCAGGCCCTCGACTTCTACGTCGGCGTGCTCGGTCTCGAGGTGGCCACCGACGCCGACCTCGGGTTCATGCGCTGGCTCACCGTGCGCGCCCCCGGCGACGACCGGGAGATCCTCCTGGAGCGTCCCGGCCCGCCGGCGCACGACCCGCAGACCGCGGAGCAGGTCCGCGAGCTGGTCGCCAAGGGCGCCGGCGGCGGGTGGATCGGCTTCCAGACCGACGACGTGGACGCCGTGCACGCCGAGCTGGTCGAGAAGGGCGTCGAGATCACCCAGCCCCCGACCGACATGTCCTACGGCCGCGACATGGGCCTGCGCGACCCGTTCGGCAACAACCTGCGGATCGGCAACGTGACCGTCTGAATCGGGATGCGCGTCGCGGCCCGGGATGCGATGCTCCCCGCGTGCCCGACCCGCTTGCTCGCCACGCTGGAGACCTACTACGACGCGGCCCCGCGCCCGAACGCGACGACCGAGGAGGTCGGCCCGTTCACGGTGTTCACCAAGGTCGACCCGGACTCGTGGGACTACTACGCCCGACCCCGCCTGGGCCTCGACCGCGACGTCACCCGCGCCGACGTCGACGCCGTCCGCACCCACCAGCGCGACCACGGCCTGCCCGAGAACCTCGAGTGGGTCCACGACACCACCCCCTCCCTCCTCGCCGCCGCCCACGCCTCCGGCCTCTCCGTCGACCAGTGCCCGCTCCTCGTCTTCGCCGACCCGTCACTCAAGCAGCAGGATTCGCGGCGTGTCGTTGCAGAAGTGACGGGTCGGGTGCGGGTCCTCGGCCCCGACGACGACCTCGCCTCGGTGGTCGGCGCGATCCACGCCGGCTTCGACGGCACCGACGAGGTCACGCCACGGCCCGCGCGCCGGCAGCCGGGGCTGATCCGCGACGGCCTGCTCACCATGGTCGCTGCGTACGACGGACAGGGTGCCGTGCTCGGCGGCGGGTCGCACGGGCCGCGTGGCACCACGACGGAGCTCACGGGCATCGCGGTGCTGCCCCGGGCTCGCCGCCGGGGCGTCGGCGCCGCGATCACGGCAGCCCTCGTCGAGGACGCCCGCACGCGCGGGGTCCGGACCGTGTTCCTGTCCGCGCAGGACGATGCCGTCGCACGGGTCTACGAACGCGTCGGCTTCGTGCGGGCGGGAACGGCCTGCATCGCGTCCGACGTGTCAGGGAGGTGAGTCGTCATGGCGACGCACGACGCTGACAAGTCGGCAGGAGTGCGGGTGCGGGTGCTCGGTGGCGACGACTGGACGCTCCTGCGCGACATCCGGCTGCGCGCCCTGCAGGACAGTCCGAGTGCGTTCGGGTCGACGTACGACCGGGAGGCGGGGTTCGGGGAGAGCCACTGGCGCGACCGGCTCGAGAACGACGACTCGGTGTCGGTCCTCGCCGAGCTGGACGGTCGGCCGGTGGGCATGGCCGGCGGCTTCCCCGACCTGCCGGGGCTGCTGCACGTCGTGGCGATGTGGGTCGACCCCGCGGCCCGCGGCCGAGGCGTCGGCCACGCGCTGCTGCGCGCCGTCGAGGGCTGGGCACGGGAACGAGGCCTGGGCCTGCACCTCGACGTGAACACCGCGAACGGCACCGCCCGGCGGACCTACGAGCGCTACGGCTTCCGGGCGACCGGCGAGACCCGGCCGCTGCGCGAGGGTTCGGACGAGGTGGTGGAGCGGATGCTGCTCGCCGACCCGTCAGATCTGCAACGACACACCGCGAAAAACCCTGGATGAGTGACGGGTCGGCGACATTGCGCCTCCTTGACGGTCGTGACGGAGGGGCAATAGCGTGACGGGATGCAGCCCACCGGGCACGTCGACACGTTCTGCCGGGACCACCTCCCACCCGAGGAGCAGTGGCCGGACCTGCTCTTCGACCTGCCGGAGCTGCAGTACCCCGACCGGCTGAACGCCTCCGTCGCGCTGCTCGACGACGTGATCGCCGAGCACGGCGCGGACCGGCCGTGCCTCCACGCGCCCGGTCACGCGACCTGGACCTACGCCGACCTGCTCGCCGCCGCGAACCGGGTGGCGCACGTGCTGACGCACGACCTCGGCGTGGTCCCCGGCAACCGGGTGCTGCTGCGCGGGCCCAACACCCCCTGGCTCGCGGCGACGTTCCTCGGCGTGCTGCGGGCCGGCGCGGTGGCGGTCCCGACGATGCCGCTGCTGCGCGCCGGCGAGCTGGCGACCATCCACGAGATCGCCGACATCAGCGTCGCGCTGTGCGACCACCGGTTCCTCGCCGACCTCGAGGCCGCGGCGCTCGACGTGCCCACGATGGCGTACGGCGGGGACGCCGCTGACGACCTGACCCGCCGGGCCGAAGGGCACCCCGGCACGTTCGACGCGGTCGACACCGCCGCCGACGACGTCGCCCTGCTGGCGTTCACGAGCGGCACGACCGGCCGCCCCAAGGGCACCATGCACTTCCACCGCGACCTGCTCGCGGTCGCGGACACCTTCTCGCGCCACGTGCTGCGCCCCGCGCCGGACGACGTGTTCGTCGGCACCCCACCGCTGGCGTTCACGTTCGGCCTCGGCGGGCTGCTGCTGTTCCCGCTCCGTGCCGGCGCCGCCGCCCTGATGGTCGAGAAGGCCACCCCGCCCCAGCTCGCGCAGCTGATCGAGGAGCACGCCGTCACCACCTGCTTCACGGCGCCCACGGCCTACAAGGCGATGGTCGCCGCCGGGCTGACCGGCGGGCTCTCGTCCCTGCACAGCGCGGTGTCCGCCGGCGAGCACCTGCCCCGTGCGACCTGGGACGCCTTCCACGAGGCCACCGGCGTGCGGATCATCGACGGCATCGGCTCCACCGAGATGCTGCACATCTTCGTCTCCGCGTCCGGCGACGCGATGCGGCCCGGCTCGACCGGCCTCGCCGTGCCCGGGTACGTCGCGACGGTGCTCGACGCGGACGGCCGGGAGGCCCCGCCGGACACACCGGGACGCCTGGCGATCAAGGGGCCGACCGGCTGCCGCTACCTCGACGACGCGCGGCAGCTGGTCTACGTGCAGGGCGGCTGGAACATCACCGGGGACACGTTCCGCCGTGACGCCGACGGCTACTTCTACTACGAGGCGCGCAGCGACGACATGATCGTCTCCTCGGGCTACAACATCGGCGCACCCGAGGTCGAGGAGGCCGTGCTGCGGCACCCCGACGTCGAGGAGTGCGGAGTCGTCGGTGTCCCCGACGAGGCACGCGGGATGCTGGTCAAGGCGTTCGTCGTGCTGCGCGAGGGCGTCGACCCGACCGGCCTGGACCACGAGCTCCAGGACTTCGTGAAGCAGCAGATCGCGCCGTACAAGTACCCGCGGGTGGTCGAGTTCGTCGACGCCCTGCCCCGCACGGCCACCGGCAAGCTGCAGCGGTTCCGGCTGCGGGACAGCCCGTGAGCGACGCCGCGCCCCGCCAGCTGATCACCACGCTCTACGGCCTCTACGCCCGGGCGGAGCACGACTGGCTCTCGGTGGCGTCGGTGGTGCGGCTGATGGACGACCTCGGCGTCGACGCGGCCGCCGTACGCTCCTCGGTGTCGCGCCTGAAGAAGCGCGACGTGCTGCGCTCGATGAAGCACGACGGCCGCACCGGCTACGCCCTCTCCCCCGCCGCCGTGGAGGTGCTGCGCGAGGGCGACGACCGCATCTGGTCCCGGCCGCGCGCCACCGCCGACGACGGCTGGCTCGTGGTGGTCTTCTCGGTGCCGGAGTCCGAGCGCGAGAAGCGGCACGCGTTGCGCACCCAGCTGACCCGGCTCGGTTTCGGCAGCGCCGCACCGGGCGTCTGGGTCGCCCCCGGCACGCTGTACGACGAGGTGGTGCGCGCCCTGGACCGGCTCGGGCTGACCGACTACACGGAGTTCTTCCGCGGCGACTACCTCGGCGCGGGCGACGTCGCGACCCGGATGGCGCAGTGGTGGGACCTCGACGAGATGGCCGGGTTGTACGGCGCGTTCGTCGAGGACTTCACCGGGCTGAGGGAGATCGACCCGGAGCCGCGGGAGGCGTTCCGGGCCTACGTCCCGATGCTGACCGCCTGGCGGCGGCTGCCCTACCTCGACCCGGGGCTGCCGCTGGCGCACCTGCCCGAGGGGTGGGCCGGCCTCGCTGCGGCGGACCTGTTCGGCGAGCTCGACGCGTCGTTGCGGAAGCCGGCGGACGTGCACGCGCAGAGCGTGCTGCACCAGACCTAGGTCGTGTCTCCAGGATGCCGTAAGGGCGGGCGGGCATCCGGGCCGGTCCGGCAAGGCGGAGGTGCGAGAGCGCAGCGTGCTGCGCCGAGTGCCGACAACGCCGCCGGTCGGGATGCGGGGCCGGACGCCGCGGCAGACTGGAGAGACACGCATCTGCCACCGGGCGCCCGAAGTCGACGGCGTCGCGGACCGGCGCGGGCAGACCGTCGACGAGCTCCCGGTCGGGCACCGCGCCCAGCGCGCCGTTGACGGTGGAGAACGCCAGCCGGAGCGCCACGAACAGGGTGATCGCGAAGACCTGGCCGTCGTCGAACCCGGCGTCGCGGAGCCGCTGCACGTCGCCGAGTGCGGTGCTGCCGGGCTGCCGGGCGACCTGTCGGGCCCAGGCCGCGAGCGCCTGCTCCGCCGGGTCCAGCGCGTCGTCGTCACCGCTCAGCACCCCGGCCGCGACGTGCGCACCGGCCTCCTGCGCGAGCTTGCCGCCCCAGGCCAGCGAGCAGTAGGAGTCGCCGGACGCGGACGCGCACGCGGTCACCAGGATGCCGCGCTGGCGGAACGTCAGCGAGCCGGAGCGCACGCTGTGGGCCATCAGGTCGAACAGCACCTCCATCGCCACCGGGTCGTGCGCCCACAGCTGCGACACGTTCATCACGTATCCCCCGGCGCGCACGTCCTCCTTGTAGATCTGCTGCACGAGCGGGGTCGGTGGCGGCACCGTCAGGAAGCTGGGACCTCGTCCGTTCTCGGTCGTGTTCGTCATGGAGGCAAGGTAGGGCCCGAACCGTTGCGACGTACAGAGTCCGTCGGCCCCGGCACCCGATAGTCCGTGACGGACTTGTCGTCACGGGCGGCCCACGACAGCAAGTTCGTCACGGACTATCGGAGTACGGCGGTGCCCTGCACCTCGACGAGGGCCTCGACGTCCCAGAGCCGGGCGACGCCGATGCCGGCCATCGCCGGGTAGTCGACGCCGACGAGCCGCTTCCACACCTGCCCGATCTCACGGGCGTGCGCGCGGTAGTCGTCCATGTCGACGACGTAGACCGTCAGCGCCGCCAGGTCGGTCGGCGCGCCACCCGCGGCGTCGAGCGCGGTGAGCAGGTTGGCGAGGGCCCGCTCGAACTGCTCGACGACACCGTCCCCGACGACGGCGCCGTCCGCGTCCAGCGCGGTCTGGCCGGCGAGGTGCACCGTCGTGCCCGTCGCCACGACCGCGTGGCTGAAGCCCGACGGCCGCGCGAGCGACGGCGGGTTGACCCGGCGGAGATGGCTCACGACTGGATGGCTCCGCCGTCGATGTTGATGCCCTGACCGTTGACCGCGCCGTTCTCGACGCACAGCAGGATCGTCTCCGCGACCTCGTGCGGCTCCACGAGCCGGTGGTTCGGCTGGCGTCGGGCGAGCAGGTCGTGGGCCTCCTCGGTGCTCTTGCCGGTGCGGGCCGCGATGTTCTCGATCGACTGCTCGGTCATCGGGGTGTTCACGTAGCCCGGGCAGACAGCGTTGACGGTCACGCCGGTCCGCGCCACCTCGAGCGAGGCCGACCGGACCAGCCCGAGCACGCCGTGCTTGCTCGCGGTGTAGGCGCTGATCAGGGGCTCCCCGCGCTTGGACGCGACGGAGGCGACCACGACGACCCGGCCGAAGCCGCGCTCGGTCATCGACGGCAGTGCGCGCCGGATGCAGCGGAACGGCGCGGTGAGGTTGAGGTCGACCAGCCGCTGCCAGGTCTCGTCGGTGGTGTCCACGACGGAGGCTGCGGCTGCGGCGCCGGCGTTCGCCACGAGTACGTCGACGGGGCCCCACGCCTTCTCGACGGCCGCGAACATCGCCTCGACCTGCTCGGGATCGGTGACGTCGGTGGGTACGACGAGCGTCGGACCGGGCAACCAGGAGGCGACGCCGTGCAGCTCGTCGGCGTTGCGCGAGGCGAGCGCGACCCGGTGCCCGCGCTCGGACAGGGCGCGGGCCGTGGACCGGCCGATGCCCTTGCCGGCGCCCGTGACCAGGCAGACCAGCGAGCCCTCGCCCGGCTCGACGTCGGTGCTCACCGGGGTGCTCATCGGAACGCCGGGATGCCGGTGATCGCCGCGCCCATGCTCAGCATGTGCATCTCCTCGGTGCCCTCGTAGGTCATCACGGTCTCGAGGTTGTTCATGTGCCGCATCACCGAGTGGTCCAGGGTGATGCCGGCTCCGCCGAGCATCGTCCGCGCCGAGCGCGACACGTCGAGGGCAGCGCGGACGTTGGCGAGCTTGCCGTAGGACACCTGCGCCGGCTCCAGCGTGCCCGCGTCCTTGAGCCGGCCGATCTGGATCGCGGCGAGCGACGCGTTGTTGATCGCGATCGACCATCTCGGCGAGCTTCTTCTGCGAGAGCTGGAAGGACGCCAGCGGCTTGCCGAACTGCGAGCGTTCGAGCGAGTAGGCCAGCGCCTCCTCGTAGCACGAGCGGGCCGCGCCGACGGCGCCCCAGAGGATGCCGTAGCGGGCCTCGTTGAGGCAGCTCAGCGGACCCTTGAGCCCGCGGACCTCGGGGAAGACCGCGCCCGCGGGCAGCCGCAGGTCGTCGAAGGACAGCTCGGCGGTGACCGAGGCGCGCAGCGAGAGCTTGCGACGGATCTTGGTGGCGGTGAAACCGGCCGTGTCGGTGGGCACGACGAAGCCGCGGATCCCGTCGTCGGTCTGCGCCCACACCACCGCGACCGAGGCCAGCGTGCCGTTGGTGATCCACATCTTGCCGCCGTTGAGCACCCAGTCGTCGCCGTCCTTCCTGGCGCGGGTGCGCATCGACCCCGGGTCGCTCCCGGCGTCCGGCTCGGTCAGCCCGAAGCAGCCGATCACCTCCCCCGTCGCCATCCGCGGCAGCCACTCGTCCTTGTGCGCGTCGGTGCCCCAGCGGTGGATCGCGTACATCGCCAGCGACCCCTGCACGGACACGAAGCTGCGCAGTCCCGAGTCGACGGCCTCGAGCTCGCGGCAGGCCACGCCGTACGCCGTCGCGGACATCCCCGCGCAGCCGTAGCCGTCGAGGTGCATGCCGAGCAGTCCGAGCTTGCCGAGCGTCGGGCCGAGGTCGTCGGGCAGGGTGCCCTCGTCGTACCAGTCCGCGACGTGCGGTCGGAGCTCCGCCTCGGCGAAGCTGCGCACGGTGTCGCGGACGTCGCGGTCCTCGGTGCTGAGCAGCGAGTCGACGTCGAGGAAGTCGTGCGGGTCGATGGGCACGTCAGCGTCCCTTCCAGTGGGGTGGTCGCTTCTCGTTGAAGGCGGCGTGGAACTCCGCGTGGTCCTCGGTGGTCATCAGCAGCGCCTGGGTCATCGCGTCGAGCTCGACGCTGGCCGCCAGGGACATGTCGAGCTCGCGGGTGATCAGCGACTTGGTCTGCGCGTAGCCGAGCGTCGGGCCGTCGGCGAGCCGCCGGGCGAGGCGTCGTACGGCGTCATCGAGGTCGGCGTCGTCGACGAGCTCGGAGACCAGGCCGTAGCGGTCGGCGGTCTCGGCGTCGATGGTGTCGCCGAGCATCAGCAGCTCGGTGGCGCGCCCGGCGCCGACCATCCGCGGGAGGAGGTAGGCCGCGCCCATGTCACCTCCGGAGAGCCCGACCTTGGTGAAGAGGAACGCGAACCGTCCCGACCGCCCGACGACCCGGAAGTCGGAGGCGAGCGCGATCACCGACCCGGCGCCGGCGGCGATCCCCTGGATGCCGGCCACGATCGGGATCGGGCACTCGCGCATCGCCTTGATGACGTCGCCGGTCATCTTCGTGAAGCCCATCAGGTCGTGGGCGTCCATCGCGATGAGCTCGCCGATGATCTCGTTGACGTCCCCGCCACCGCAGAAGCCCTTGCCCTCGCCACGGATCACCAGCACGTGCGTGTCACCGCGGTGCGGCAGCTCGTGGAGGAGGTCGCGGAGGTCGGCGTACGCCTCGAAGGTGAGGGCGTTGAGCTTCTCGGGCCGGTCGAGGGTCACCGTGGCGACCCCGTCGGCGACCTCGAACCGGAAGTTCTTCCAGTCGTCGGTGAACGGGACGGAGCCGCGGTACGTGCTCAACGCTTCCCCTCACTCTCCTGGGCCCGTCGCACCAGCGCGCGGCCGATGATCGTGCGCTGCACCTCGGAGGCACCTTCGTAGATCCGGGGCGCCCGCACCTCACGATAGAGGTGCTCGAGCAGGTGGCCGCGCTGGAGGGCCCGTGCACCGTGGACCTGGACCGCCTGGTCGACGACCCACTGCGCGGTCTCGGTGGCGAACAGCTTGGCCATCGCCGCCGAGCTGGTCACCTCCCTCGGGTCCTCCCCCGCGTCGTACGACGACGCCGCCGCGCGCACCAGGAGCCGGGAGGCCTGCACGCGCGTGGCCATCTCGGCGAGCACGTGCTCGACGGACTGCTGCTCGTGGAGCGGGGCGCCGTGCACCTCGCGCTCGATCGACCAGCGCACGGCCGCGTCGAGGGCGGCCTGGGCCATCCCGACCGCGAAGGCGCCGACGCTGGGCCGGAACAGGTCGAGGGTGCGCATCGCGACACCGAAGCCGCCGTCCACCTCGCCGAGCACGTCCTCGGGACCGACCCGGACGCCGTCGAAGGTGAGCCGGCCGATGGCGTGCGGCGCGAGCAGGTCGAGGTGCTCGCCGGTGAGACCCTCGGCGTCACCGGCGACCGCGAAGGCGGTGACCCCCTTGGCGCGCGAGTCCGGGGTGGTCCGTGCGAAGACGGAGTAGACGTCCGCCTCGGGTGCGTTGGAGATCCAGGCCTTCTCGCCGAACAGCCGCCAGCCGCGGTCACCGTCGGGCTCGGCCCGCAGGGACAGGGCCGCTGCGTCGGAGCCGGCACCGGGCTCGGACAGCGCGAACGCCGCGACGACGTCACCGGACACGACACCCGGGAGCCAGCGCTCGACGGTCTCCGGCGACCCGGCCTGCAGGATCGGGTAGCTGCCGAGCCCCTGCAGCGCGAGCGCCGTCTCGGCCGCCGTGTCGACGGTCGCCAGCGTCTCGCGCAGCAGGCACAGCTGCAGGGCCGCCGCATCGCGCGGGGCAGTGCCCGGGTCGCCCCCGAACAGCCCGCGCAGCAGCCCGAGCCGGCCGAGCTCGCGGAGCAGGTGCCGGTCGACGCGGCCCTCCTCGTGGCCTCCCGGAGCGGTGCGCAGCTCGTCGGTCGCGAGAGCGCGGACGTGGTCGACGTACTCCTGCTGCCGGGTGGTCAGCGCGTACTGCGTCATGCGCTCGACCGTATTGCGCCTTGACAACTTCCGTCAAGAACGCAATATGCTCACCTCGTTGGTTGAGGTGCCCGAGCCGCTAGGCGAGGGCCTCGAAACCTCCCAGCCTCGTGCACAGAGGTTTCGAGGCTCGCTGCGCTCGCACCTCAACCAGCGTGGCGGACGGTTGGAGGACCCATGCGGATCGCGGTGATCGGGGGCGGCCCCGGCGGGCTGTACTTCAGCGCGCTTGCCCAGCAGCACGCCGGCGGGTCCGGCGCCGCGCACGAGATCACCGTCTGGGAGCGCAACGCGGCCGACGACACGTTCGGCTTCGGGGTGGTGTTCAGCGACGAGACGCTCGGCGGCATCGAGCACGCCGACCCCGCGGTGCACCGCGCCATGCAGGCGGAGTTCGTGCGCTGGGACGACATCGACGTGCACTTCGACGGCGAGGTGGTCACCAGCGGCGGGCACGGTTTCGCGGCGATGTCGCGCAAGCGGCTGCTGCAGATCCTGCAGCAGCGCTGTGCGGAGCTCGGGGTCGACGTGCGCTTCTCGACACCGGCCCCGGACGTGGCGGAGCTCGCGCGCGACTACGACCTCGTCGTCGCCTGCGACGGTCTCAACTCCGTGGTGCGCGCGCGTTATGCCGACACGTTCCGGCCCTCGCTCGACGTGCGCGACTGCAAGTACATGTGGCTCGGCACCGACAAGGTCTTCGACGCCTTCAAGTTCTACGTCGAGCGGACGCCGTACGGCGTGATGCAGATCCACGGCTACCCGTTCGACCACACGGGCAGCACGTTCATCGTCGAGATGAGCTCGGCGGTGTGGGAGGCGGCCGGCTTCGGGGAGCACGCGCGCGAGCTCGCGCCGGGCGAGTCCGACGACGCGTCGATCGCGCAGGTGCGCGCCCTGTTCGGGTCCGTCCTGGACGGTCACGAGGTGCTCGCGAACAACTCGCGCTGGATCAGCTTCACGACGATCCGCAACCAGCACTGGGTGCACGACAACGTGGTGCTGCTCGGCGACGCCGCGCACACGGCGCACTTCTCCATCGGGTCGGGCACCAAGCTCGCGATGGAGGACGCGGTCTCGCTGGCGGCCTGCCTGCACGAGGAGCCGGCGCTCGACGCCGCGCTCAAGGCCTACGAGACCGAGCGCACCACGGTCGTGGAGTCGACCCAGCGTGCGGCGCAGGCGAGCCTGGAGTGGTTCGAGAACCTCGGCCAGTACGTCGACCAGGAGCCGCTGCAGTTCGGGTTCAACATCATGACCCGCAGCCGGCGGGTCACCTACGACAACCTCCGCGTGCGCGACCCGGGGTTCGTCGCCCGGCTCGACGCGTGGTTCGCCGACCACGAGCGCCGCCGCGGGCACGGCGACGGAGACGTGCGACCGCCGATGTTCCAGCCGTTCCGACTCGGACCGCTCGAGCTGCAGAACCGGGTCGTGGTCTCCCCGATGGACATGTACGTCGCGACCGACGGGATGCCCGACGACTTCCACCTCGTGCACCTCGGCAGCCGGGCGCTCGGCGGCGCCGGCCTGGTGATGACCGAGATGGTGTGCACCTCCCCCGAGGGCCGGATCACCCCTGGCTGCACGGGGATGTGGAACGACGAGCAGCGCGACGCGTGGCGCCGGGTCACCGACTTCGTGCACGCCCGGTCGTCGGCGAAGATCGGCCTGCAGCTCGGTCACTCCGGCGGCAAGGGCTCGACGAAGCTGATGTGGGAGGGCATCGACCAGCCCCTGGAGGCCGGCAACTGGGCGGTCGCCGCGGCCTCGGCGGTGCCCTACCGCGACGGTGTCAACCAGGTGCCGCGCGAGCTCACCGTCCGCGATCTGGCGCGTATCCGTCAGGAGTTCGTGGACGCCGCACGCCGTGGGGCCGACGCCGGGTTCGACGTGCTCGAGCTGCACTGCGCACACGGGTACCTCCTGAGCGGGTTCCTGTCGCCGTACACGAACCGGCGGGGTGACGAGTACGGCGGCGACGTGCACGGCCGGCTGCGGTTCCCGCTCGAGGTGTTCACCGCGATGCGCGAGGTGTGGCCCGCCGACCGGCCGATGACGGTCCGGATCTCCGCGACCGACTGGGTCGACGGTGGCCAGACGCTCGAGGACTCGCTCGTCGTCGCGCAGGCCTTCGTCGACGCGGGTGCGGCCGCGATCGACGTGTCCACCGGCCAGGTCACGTCGGCGGAGCAGCCGGCGTTCGGACGGTCCTACCAGACGCCGTACGCCGACGCGATCCGCAACCGGCTGGGCGTCCCCACGATCGCGGTGGGGGTGATCTCGTCGTACGACGACGTCAACTCGATCCTGCTCGCCGGCCGCGCCGACCTCTGCGCTCTGGGACGCGCACACCTCTACGACCCGAGCTGGACCCTGCACGCCGCGGTCGAGCAGGACTACGACGGACCGGGCGCGCCATGGCCCCTGTCCTGGCGCGCCGGCCGCCGCAGGCCCCCCACCCCCCGCCGACCCGTCACTTAGGCAGCAGTTCTGCCGGTGTGTCGTTGCACAAGTGACGGCTCAGCGCCCGCGGGTTCATGAGGTGCACGCCGCATCCTCGGAAACCTCGCGGACGGTACGGCGATAGTCCTCGAGCTGACGCACGGAGGTCTGCCAGGTCTGCAACCAGGCGTCCCTGGCCTGGGACGCCGACTGAGCACCCGATCGCAGCTGCTGCATGTCCCGCAGCTCCGCGGCCCAGGTCTCGGCCGCGGTGTGCGCGGAGCGCAGCGCATCGCGTCGGGACGAGGCGGCCTCGGCGCACGCACGCAGGCCGGCGTCCCGGTCGACCTGGGCCGGCCGCGGGCAGCCGGTGCGAAGAGCGCCCGCTGCGTCGTCGAAGTCCCGCAGCCGGGTGATCGCATCCATGCCTGTGCGGTCCCAGAACGCGTTCAGCTGGTCGACCGTGACGGCGCCGACGACGAACTTGTTCATCGCGCCGACGTGGACCTGCCAGTCGTCGAGGGTGACCGCCGCGGCGCGCAGCGCAGCATCCTGGGCGACGACGACCCGCTGACACCCGGCCAGCAGGTCAGCAGCATCGGGGCTCGACCGCGTCGTGGGTTCCGGACGGGAGGTCTCGGTCCCGGCCACCGTGGGCGTCGATGTCCCGCGCGTTCGCGGTGCGTCGGATCGAGGGTCGTCTCCGGACCGTGCCATCCCGAACGCCAGTCCTCCCAGCATCATGACGAGCACGACGACGGCGACCCCCGCAGCGAGGGCCCTCAGGTGAGGGATGCGCGGACCACTCGGTGCGTGACCCTCGACGACGGCTTCGGTGCCGGCAGGAGCCTGGGTCCCGAAGGCCGCAACGGCCGCCGCGGCATCGTCGGCTGCCGCTGCGGCGTCCTCGGCATCATCGGCGGCGAGCGCGGCATCGGCGTCGGCTGCGTCAGCTGCGGCAGAGGCCGCCTCTGCTGCCGCCGCGGCGGCGACCGCGACCTCGGCCGCTGTGGCGGCGGCATCAGCCGCGTCCGCAGCCGCGGCAGCAGCGGCATCGGCGGCCGCGTCGGCAGCAGCAGCGGCCGTCGCGGCGGCGTCGACGGTCTCGGCCGCTTCAGCGGCAGACGCGGCGGCATCGGCAGCGTCGGCGGCAGACGCGGCGGCATCCGCGGCCTCGGCGGCCGCGCGAGCCGCGTCCCTGGCTTCGCTGGTGGTAGCCGCGGTGGACGCTGTCTGGGGAGCCTCGTCTGTGGCACTGGGCGCCTCGACGTCGTCCGGCTCCTCGACGGTGCCGTCGGACTCGGTCACGGGACGACCGTCCCTCGAGTCGCCCGTCGGGTCCAGCCGATGACCGGGCCGCCGACCGTGTCCCTGAGGTCGGCGTGCACCGGCTCGGCAGCGAGGATCACCGCACCGGTAGCGGCCGCTGCCGCCACCAGGCCCCTTCCAACGATGGTGATGCCCACGAGCGTCCCCCTCCCGACGACTCGCGTGGCGGCTGTCCGCCACTGATCGTGCAACGAGGGACCGGACCGGGTGTTACACGTCACGCCGGGTGGTCCAGACCGTTCGCCGACCCGTCACTCGCGCAACGACACGCCGGGAAAACCCCTGCTTGAGTGACGGGTCGGCGAAAAGGGGGGTCAGGCGCGGTTGACGGCGGAGATGACGGCCTTGAGGGAGGCGGTGACGATGTTCGCGTCGACACCGACACCCCAGAGGATCTGGTCGCCGACGGCGCACTCGACGTAGGCCGCGGCGAGGGCGTCCCCGCCGGACGACAGGGCGTGCTCGTGGTAGTCGAGGACGCGGATGTCGTTGCGGTTCTCGAACAGCACGCTGCCCTTGGAGACCTCGTCGTCGGCCAGGTCGCCGAGGGCGTTCACGAACGCCGCGATCGGGCCGTTGCCGGTGCCGCTCAGCGTGCGCAGCTCACCGTCGACGTACACGTTGACCTGGAGGGCGTCCTTCTCCCCCGCCGCCGACGACGTGTGCACGGAGTTCAGCTTCAGCGGCGTCTCGCGGTCGAGGTACTCCGAGCGGAACGACTGCCAGATGTCGGTCGGCGACATCTCGCCGCCCTCGTCGTCGGTGTGCCGCTGGATGGCCCGGCTGAACTCGATCTGCAGCCGGCGCGGCAGGTCGAGCTTGTGCTCGGACTTGAGGATGTAGGCGACGCCGCCCTTTCCGGACTGGCTGTTCACCCGGATCACGGCCTCGTAGGTGCGGCCGACGTCGTGCGGGTCGATCGGCAGGTACGGAGCCTCCCAGGGCATCTCGCTGACGGGACGACCGGTCTCGGCAGCGGTCACGTCGAGCGCCTCGAGGCCCTTCTTGATCGCGTCCTGGTGGGAACCGCTGAACGCCGTGTAGACCAGGTCGCCCGCGTAGGGGTGCCGCGGGTGCACCGGCAGCTGGGTGCAGTACTCCACCGTGCGACGGATCTCGTCGATGTCGGAGAAGTCGATCTGCGGGTCGATGCCCTGGCTGAACAGGTTCATCCCGAGCGTCACCAGGTCGACGTTGCCGGTGCGCTCGCCGTGGCCGAACAGGCAGCCCTCGACGCGGTCCGCGCCGGCCATCATCGCCAGCTCGGTCGCCGCGACCGCCGTACCCCGGTCGTTGTGGGGGTGCAGCGAGATCGTGGTGTTCTCGCGCCGGGTCAGCTGGCGGGAGAACCACTCGATCTGGTCCGCGTAGACGTTCGGCGTGGCCATCTCGACGGTCGCCGGCAGGTTCAGGATGATCTCGCGACCGTCCTCGGGCTGCCACACGTCGGAGACCGCTTCGCACACGTCGATCGAGAACGGCAGCTCGGTGCCGGTGAAGATCTCCGGGGAGTACTCGTAGCCGATCACGGTCTTGTCGAGGTACGACTCGGAGAACTTCATGACCATCTCGGTGCCGCGGACGGCGATCGAGCGGATCTCGTCCTTGCCGGCGTGGAACACCACGCGGCGGAACAGCGGCGCGAGCGCGTTGTACAGGTGGATGTTGGCGCGGGGTACGCCGACCAGCGACTGCACGCTGCGTTCGATCAGGTCCTCACGGGCCTGCGTCAGCACCGAGATCGTCACGTCCTCGGGGACGCGGTCGCCCTCGATGAGCTGGCGGACGAAGTTGAAGTCGGTCTCGCTGGCCGAGGGGAACCCGACCTCGATCTCCTTGTAGCCCATCCGGACCAGCAGGTCGAACATCGCCATCTTGCGGGTCGGGGACATCGGGTCGATCAGCGCCTGGTTGCCGTCACGGAGGTCCGTGGACAGCCAGCGGGGTGCCTGGGTGATCGTCGCCGTGGGCCAGGTGCGGTCCGGCAGGTCGATCGGGGGGAACGCCCGGTAGCGGTGGTACGGCATCGGGCTGGGCTTCTGCTCGTGGGTGTCGCGGTGGAGCGTCATGGAATCTCTCGCAGTCGGTCGTGAGGTCGTGTTCCCCGGCGCAACACCGAACCCCGCAGCGAGGAGGTCCGGGTCAGTGAACCTCGCTGCGGCAGCGAAGGAGGAGGCTGCGGTACGTCATGACCCGTCCACCATAGCCGAGTCACCGACTTGTCAGAGTGTGAGGTTGCTATGGCGACCTCAGGGTCTGACAAGTCGGTAGACGACGTGCGGCCTCAGCCGGTGCCCGCGCGGGATCCGGGGATGGTCGAAGAACGCGTGCTCCTGCATGCCGATCCGCCGCATGACGGCCTGGGACGGAGCGTTGGTGACGGCCGTCATCGACCAGACCCGCGGCAGCGCGAGCGGCCCGAACGCTGCCTCGACCGCGGCCCGGGCGGCCTCGGTGGCGTAGCCCTGGTGCCAGGCGTGCCGCGCCAGCCGCCAGCCCACCTCCTGGTCCCCCTCCCCCGGGACCCCGTCGGGCATCGCGTTGAGACCCGTGAAGCCGAGGAACCGCCCGTCCTCCAGCCGCTCGAGCACCCAGAGCCCGAACCCGTTGTCGTCGAAGTAGTCCTGGTAGCGGTCGACAGCGGTGTCGCTCTGGACCCGGTCGAGCGTCGCCGGGAAGTGCGCCATCACCTCCGGGTCGGCGTTCATCGCGGCGAACGGCTCACGGTCCTGTCGTCGCCAGCGCCGCATCAGCAGTCGCTCGGTGCGGAGCTCGTACACGTTGGGCACGACACCACCCTGGCACGGACACTGACACGATGGGCCGCATGACGGCTCGGCGCTCGAGGACCCAGGTGGCGGCGGTCGTCCTGCTCGTGCTCGCGTGGGGCTCGACGTTCGCGGCCGTGAAGGTGGGCCTGGACAGCGTTCCGCCGATCCTGTTCTCCGGACTCCGGTCGGTGGTCGGCGGCGCCGTGATGGTGGTGCTCGCGCTCATCCGCTCCGGCCGCCCGTCGCTGCGGAGCACGTGGCCCGCCTACGCCGTCCTCACGATGCTCAACGTGGTGCTGTTCTTCAGCCTCCAGAGCCTGGCGATCCTCGAGCTGCCCTCCGGCCTGGCGGCGGTCCTGATCTACCTCCAGCCCGTGCTCGTCGGGGTGCTGGCCGCGCCGCTGCTCGGCGAGTCGCTGACGGTCTCGAAGATCGCCGGCCTGCTCCTCGGCTTCGGCGGCATCGTGGTGGTCAGCGTCGGCGCGTTCAGCGGGCACGTGTCCGTCCTCGGTGTCGGGTACGCCGTGGTGGGTGCCCTGGTCTGGGCGCTCGGCACCATCGCCTTCAAGTCGTACGGCGACCGCGTCGACGTCTGGTGGTCGGTGGCGATCCCGTTCCTGGTGGGCGGGACGGTGCTCACCCTCGCGGGCGCGGCGACCGAGGGCATCGACATCGAGTGGTCCGGCGAGTTCGTCGTCGCGTTCCTCTACGCCTCGCTGGTCGGCACCGCGATGTCGTGGTCGCTGTGGTTCGGGCTGGTCGGCTCCGGGGAGGCGGGCCGAGCCGCGTCGTACATCTTCTTCGTGCCGCTGATCTCGCTGGCGATCGGCTCGGTGTTCCTGCACGAGACGCTGGGGCCGTCGCTGCTCGTGGGTGCCGCGCTGGTGATCCTCGGCGTCTACCTCGTCAACCGCCGGCCGCTCGGTGTCGTTGAATAGCCCGATGCGCATCGAACGGATCGACCCGCTCGACCTCGACCTGGACCTCGCCGACGCCCTGGCCGAGGTCTTCACGGCGTGCGAGGTGGCCGACGGACTCGACTTCCCGGCCAAGGCCGGACCCGACCTGCTGACGTCGCGACAGCTCGGCACCGACTCCCGGCCGATCGACGCGATGTTCGTCGGCTGGGACGGTGACCGCGTCGTGGCCGAGGCGACGGCCGACCTTCCCTGGCGCGACAACACCGACACCGCCGCCGTCCGGGTGCGGGTGCATCCCGACGCGCGCGGTCAGGGGCTCGGGAGGACGCTGTGGGACCGCGTCCTCGGCGTCGCCGCCGCGGAGGGCCGGACCCGCGTGCACATCGGCGCCTGGGTCGGCGGTCCCGGCATCGGCGTCCTCGAGCACTGGGGCCTCACCCGCACCGGGGTCGGCGTCATCCGTCGCATCGACGTGCACGCGACACCCCGGTCCACGTGGGACCGGCTGCACGAGGAGGCCCTCCAGCACGCCGGGGACTACGACCTCGTGCGTCAGGTCGGCAGCACCCCCGAGGACCGGGTCGAGGCGATGGTCGGGCTCCACGAGGCGATCAACGACGCCCCTGCGTCCGACGCCGACGACGAGCCGGCCCGCTGGGACGCGCAACGCCTGGCCGACTACGAGGGCGCGATGGCCGGGCGGCGCCAGACGCTCTACCGCGTGATCGCCCGGCACCGCGGCACCGGGGAGTGGGCCGGCCAGTCGATGCTGGCGTTCAACGAGTTCTCGCCCGCCGCGGCGTTCCAGGAGGACACCTCCGTGGTTCGCGCGCACCGCGGACACCGGCTGGGGCTGCTGATGAAGACCGCGATGCTCGGCTGGATCGGCGACGAGCGCCCCGAGCTCGCCGCGATCGACACGTGGAACGACGCGACCAACCACCACATGATCGCGATCAACGAGCGGCTCGGCGCGAGCGTCGTGGGCACCCACCAGGGGTTCAAGGTGCACCACTGAGCCCCGGTACCATCGCAACCACTGCTCGCCACCGATTCGTGAGGTCTCCGTGCTCCGCACCCTCTGCACAGCGCTGCTGCTGCTTGCCCTCAGCGGCTGCACCCAGGGCAATGCGGACGACGGCTCGAGCACCAAGGCCGAGATGGCCACCCCCGAGCTGGGTGCCTGCCGGGTCCTGAGCCCCGAGGACATCACCCACGCCAGCAACGACACCAAGCCGGTCGACTGCGCGAGGAAGCACACCGCCGAGACGTTCGCGATCGGGTCGTTCCCCGCGGAGCTCACCGACTCCGACGATCCCGACGACCCGGAGCTGGGCGCCTACGTCTACGACCGGTGCCAGGACAAGTTCCAGCAGTTCCTCGGCGGCAACGAGAGCCTGGTGCTCCGCTCGACGATGACCTGGGCGTGGTTCCGGCCCGACAAGGACGCCTGGTCGGCCGGCGCGGACTGGTACCGCTGCGACGTGGTCGGCGGCGGCGAGCAGTCCAAGTCGTTCGTGGCCCTGCCCAGGTCCGCCAAGGGTGTCCTGCTCGGCAAGCCTGACGACCGCTGGCAGGTCTGCGTCGACGGCCCCAGCGTGACCGGCTCGGTGAAGATCCCCTGCAGCGACAAGCACACCTGGCGCGCGGTCAGCACGATCATGGTCGGCAAGGAGGCGGACAGATACCCCGGCGACCGGCTCGTCGAGGTGCGCACGCGGGACTTCTGCTCCGGGTCGGTGGGCGCCTGGCTGAACTACCCGGTGGACTACGACTACGGCTACACGTGGTTCCACGAGGCGGAGTGGAAGGCCGGCAACCGCCGCTCGATCTGCTGGGCCAAGACCGACCAGTGACCCCCCGCACCCGGTCCCTCCTCGGCGCGACGCTGGCCACGCTCGTGCTCAGCGGCTGCAGCGCCTCCCCCGAGGCAGGTCCCGGGCCGACGTCGAGCCCGTCCGCCAGCGCGTCCGCCAGCAGCAGCAGCTCGCCCTCGCCGTCGCAGGCCGCGCCCGTCGTACCGGCCGCGCCGAAGCGGTCGGCGTGCTACCGGCTCACGCCGGCCCAGCTGACCAAGCCGACCAACGCGTCCTCGCCGGTCCCCTGCAGCGGTCGGCACACCGCCCAGACGGTCTACGTCGGCACCCTGGACACCGTCGTCGACGGTCACGCGGTCGCCGTCGACTCGGCCACCGTGCAGAAGCAGCTGATGGAGACCTGTCCCCGCAAGCTCGACGCGTACGTCGGGGGCTCCGCCCGCACGCGCGACCTCAGCCGCTTCAACGTGGTCTGGTTCAGCCCCACGCTCGAGCAGTCCGACCAGGGCGCCGACTGGTTCCGCTGCGACGTGATCGCGTTCGCCGGCCGCGACCGGCTGGTCTCCCTGCCGGGCCCGAAGAAGCTCGACGGTGTCCTCGACTCGGCCGGGGCCCTCGACGAGTTCGGGCTGTGCGGCACCTCGAACCCCGGCGCGAAGGGGTTCGAACGGGTCGCCTGCGGCCAACGGCACTCCTGGCGCGCCGTGGACACGATCGCACTGTCCGGCGGCGCGAAGTACCCCGGCGCCACCGCGGTCCGCAAGGCCGGCAACAGCGACTGCAAGGACCTGGCGCAGTCGCGCGCCGACGACACCTTGAAGTTCCGCTACGGCTGGGAGTGGCCGACCCGCGAGCAGTGGGAGCGCGGGCAGCGCTTCGGCTACTGCTGGATCCCTGCCTGACGCTCGGCCCGCGCGACCACCCGCTCGGCCTTGCCGCGCACCTTCCTGGCCAGCGGCACACCGGACTCCAGCAGCCCCCGCATGTGTACGGCGTCCGCGCCCGTCGCGAGCAGCGAGACCGTCACGTCGTGCTCGGGCCGCGACACCAGCTCGACCTCGTCACCGGCGGTCAGGGTGCCGGGCTCGACCACCCGCAGCAGCGCCCCCACCCGGCCGGCCGCGTTGAACCGCATGTGGAAGCCCTCGATGCCGACGCGCAGGGAGAGGTTCTGGCACGGGGTGCGCGGCATCCGGACCTCGAGGAGGACGTCACCGATCCGCCACCGCTCGCCGATCCGCGCACCGCTGACGTCGACGCCGCTCAGCCGGAGGTTCTCGCCGAAGAGTCCGGGCGGCACGTCGCGACCGAGCTCCTCGGCCCACCACGCGGCGTCCTCGTCGGCGTAGGCGTAGACCGCCTGGTCCGGCCCGCCGTGCGACGAGTCGATCTGCCGGTCCCCGTCGACGCCGAGCTCGTGGACGGCGACGGGTCCCTCGACCGGCCGCTTGTCGATGGCGGTGTCGTGGAAGAAGCCGGGGCGCAGGGCATGCACGACGTTGACCGTCAGCACACGTGGCGGAGTGCCGGTCATGTGCCTAGAAGCCCAGCTTGCGCAGCTGCTTGGGATCGCGCTGCCAGTCCTTGGCGATCTTCACGTGCAGGTCGAGGTAGACCGGGGTGCCGAGCATTGCCTCGATCTGCTTGCGGGCCGCGGTTCCGACGTCCTTGAGCCGCTTGCCCTGGTGGCCGATCACGATGCCCTTCTGCGACGACCGCTCGACGTACACGTTGGCGTGGATGTCCAGCAGCGGGCGGTCGTCCGGGCGCCCCTCGCGCAGCTGCATCTCCTCGACCAGGACGGCGATCGAGTGCGGCAGCTCGTCGCGGACGCCCTCGAGGGCGGCCTCGCGGATCAGCTCGGCGACGATCGCCTCCTCGGGTGAGTCGGTGAGATCACCGTCCGGGTAGAGCGGGGGTCCCTCCGGCAGCTGCGCGACGAGCAGGTCCTCGAGCAGCGCGACCTGGTCCCCGGACTTGGCCGAGACCGGCACGATCTCCTGCCACACGGTGTTGGTCTCCTCGCCGAGCCGGGCGACCGAGAGGAGGTGCTGCCCGAGCTGGTCCGGGGTGGCGAGGTCGGTCTTGGTCACGACCGCGAACTTGATCGTCTTGCGGACCTTCGCCAGCTCGTTGACGATGAACCGGTCGCCGGGGCCGACCTTCTCGTTGGCGGGGAAGCACACCGCCACGACGTCGACCTCTGCCCAGGTCGACGTCACCAGGTCGTTGAGCCGCTCGCCGAGCAGCGTGCGCGGTCGGTGCAGGCCCGGGGTGTCGACCAGCACCAGCTGCGCGTCCGGCCGGTGCACGATGCCGCGCACGACGGTCCGGGTGGTCTGCGGCCGCGACGAGGTGATCGCGACCTTCGTGCCGACCAGGGCGTTGGTCAGCGTCGACTTCCCGGCGTTGGGTCGCCCGACGAAGGACGCGAAACCACTACGGAACGCGGGGAGGGACGAGCCTGCTGCTGGGGAGACCACAGGGAGAGTGTGTCACCCTCCGGTCTCGCCACTTCCGCCCTGCCCCGCGGATCTGCTGGCGCTGCCGCTGCCCGGTTCTTCGACGCTCTGCCCCGGCGCCGTTGTCGTGCCCTGGTCCGAGCTGCTCCGGCCGGTGCTGCTCTGGCCGTCGGCGTTCCCGTTGTCGGCCGTGCCGGTGTCGGGCTTGCCGGTGGCGGGCTTGCCGGTGGCCGGGGCCGGCCCGTTGCTGGGCTGAGCGTTGGTGGTCGGTGCCTTGCCGTGCGTCGGGGCGCTGCTCTTCCGCGGGTGCGGGGTCAGGTGGGGCGTTGCTTGCGACCGTTGCTTCCGGCTGCCTCGTGCTCGGCGGGCCGGTCGTCCGTGGTCTCGGCGGCGCCGCCCGTGGTGCCGTCCGAGCCGTTCTGCCCGGGTCCCGACGTGGATCCCGGCGGTCCCGTGGTGGCGAGCACTCGCCGGGCCGGGAGTCGTCTTCACGGTGCCCCTGCCGGAGGCGGGGCGCGGGTGCACCTTGCCCTGGGGGCTGCCGCCGTCGCTCGTCGCGGCCGACCCGTCGGCGGGCTGCGTGCCGACGTCCGCGCCGGCGGGCGGGTCGCCCGCAGGACGCGGGAACGAGAAGGGGAGGTAGTCCTCGGACAGGTGCGCGACGAACCTCTGCATCGGCGCCGGCAGCTCGTTGGCGGTCGCGGCCGCTCCGGTGACACCCAACCCGGCCACCGCCGCGGCCCCGAGACCCACCAACGCCCGGCTCGCACGGCTCGCGACCGTCAGCCGCGGGAGCGGCACTCGGACCGGGACTCGCGGGCGACGCCGCCCGGCCAGCAGCACGGCCAGCTCGGTCGTGGGCACCGGGGCCTGTCCCCTGCCGAGGTCCGCGATGTCGTCGAGGACGGCGGTCAGGCGGTCCGCCTCACCGTCCAGGAACTCGCTCGCGTCGGCGACCATGTCCAGCACGACCTCTGAGGTGCTCACAGCGCCACCTCCCCACGGTCCATCAGGCTGCGCAGCGAGAGCAGGCCGCGGCGCTGGAGCTGCTTGACGGCTCCGGCGCTCTTGCCGAGGACCTCGGCGGTCTGCTCGATGCTCAGGTCGCCGAGGATCCGCAACGTGATCACGGAGCGCTGGTCCTCGTGGAGCCGCTCGAGCATGCGGTGGAGGTCGGCACCGGTGGCGCTGGCCAGTGCGTCGGTCTCCGCCGAGGGCGCGAGCCGGTGGTCCAGGTCCGGTTCGTAGGGGTGCTCGGCCGGGCGCCGCGCCCGCCGCCGTACGTCGTCGACCATGCGGGCGTGCGCGACGGAGAAGACCAGGGTCCGCAGCCCGGCCGCACCTCCCACCAGACCTCCCAACCGTTGCAGGACGTGCACGAAGACCTCGTTCGTCAGCCCCTCGGGGTCGTCGGCCCCGTGTGACCGGAGGTAGCCGAGCACCTTCGGAGCCAACGCGGTGTAGAGGATGCCGAGCGCGTCGCCGTCACCAGCCTCCGCGGCCGCGACGACGTCGTCCGTCAAGGCAGTCACGGCGGCGGGTCCCGCGGTCACCGCGGGACGCACCGACCCGGCGGACGAAGGCCCGCCGGGCCGACGCCCAGGGTGACGCGTCGGTGGGGGATGAGGGGTTTCCACCACCAGGACAGGTCTGCGCCTGACACAGGACTCATGCACCCTCCCAGCAGTGGACGAGTCCTCGACGGAGTAATCGTCGAAGACTCCTCAAAGGTTACGCGCGGAGCGCACCTTTTCCGCGAAATCTTCGGAGCACCCGGGTAAAGGTCAGCCGAGCCAGGTCGGGCGCAGCGGGAAGCGGGCGTTGCCGTCCGGGTCGGGCCTGACCGCCAGCACCTGGTGCAGCTGGATCTCGTTGCGCTCGAACGAGAGCCGTGAGCCGGCCATGTAGAGACCCCACACCTTGGCGGTGCCCTCGCCGACCTCCCGCACACACTCGTCCCAGTTGGCGACGAGGTTCTCGCACCAGCCCTTGAGGGTCAGCGCGTAGTGCTCGCGGAGGTTCTCCTCGTGGCGGACCTCGAGCCCGATGTTCTGGATCTCGGTGATGATCCGGCCCGAGCCGGTGAGCTCGCCGTCGGGGAACACGTAGCGGTCGATGAACGCACCCGTGTCGGTGACGGCGTTGTCCGGGCGGGTGATGCAGTGGTTGAGCATCCGGCCGCCGGGGACCAGCTTGTCGCGCATGAAGGAGAAGTACGACGGGTAGTTGCGGATCCCGATGTGCTCGGTGAGGCCGATCGAGCTCACCGCGTCGAAGCCGGTGTCGCGCACGTCGCGGTAGTCGCCGAAGCGCACCTCCGCCACGTCGTCGAGCCCCTCGCGCTTGATCGCCTCCTGCGCCCAGGCGGCCTGCTCGCGCGACAGCGTGACACCGACGACCTCGACGCCGTAGTGCGACGCGGCGTGCCGGACCATGCCGCCCCAGCCCGAACCGATGTCGAGCAGCCGCATGCCGGGCTGCAGCCCGAGCTTGCGGCAGACGAGGTCGTACTTCGCGAACTGTGCGTCCTCGAGGGTGGAGGTCTCCTCGGGGAAGACCGCGCACGTGTAGGTCATCGAGGGACCGAGCACCATCTCGTAGAACCGGTTCGAGACGTCGTAGTGGTGGTGGATCGCCTCGGCGTCGCGACCCTTGGAGTGCCGGAAGCCCTCGAGCAGCCGCCTCCACCGGGGCAGCGCCTCCTGCGGCGGCGGGGGCGGCGGCTTGAGGTAGCTCCAGCCGAGGCCGCGGACGATCTTGAGGGCCTCGGCCGGCGAGGGGATCTTCATCCCGGACTCGCGCTGCAGGTGCAGCATCACTGCGTAGGGGTCGCCGGGGTGCACGCCCCCGAGCTCGAGGTCGTCGGAGACGTAGGCACGGGCGAGCCCGAGGTCGCCGGGCGCGGTGAGGATGTAGGACAGGCCCGCGCTCGTTCTTCAGGTGCACGTGGATGTCGGAGTCGGGCGGGCCGGCGGAGCTGCCGTCGTACGCCGTGAAGCGGAAGGGCACGCCGTCCGGCATCAGCCGGGAGATGGCCTCGCCGATCGTGATGGTGTCCGGGCGATTCAAGGTGCTCGTCATCGACGATTCACCGCCTTCTCGTAGAGGCCCGTGAGCCTGTTGTCCGGGTCGGTCTCCTGCTTGACCCGGCGTTGGTTGGCGACGCCGTACAGCCGGTCGAAGGTCTCCCGGTCGTAGTAGGCGTCGGAGTAGAGCGACTTGTGGCCGCCGAGCGCGGTGACCTCCGCCTCGACGGCGCGGTTCTTGTCACCGTCGGCGGCGCCCGGCTCGATCGCGACGGTGCCCCAGAACCCGACGTTGACGTAGGTGCGTCCCGGCTCGAGGGGGTACGACGGCCAGGCCCGCGACGCGCGCAGCGGGCAGAGCCAGACCGGACGCATCCCGACGTTGGCGTCGAACCAGCGCAGGAACGCGGGCGTCCGCTCGACGGGGACCTCGATGTCCTGGATGACCCGCTCGCGGTCGGGCTTGCCGCGGGCGCGGTCGATGCGCGCGGCGACGTGGAAGCGGTTCTCCAGCGCGATGATCTTGCTGTAGACGTCGCTGCGCCGCCAGCGCCGCGGCCACAGCCGGCGGATGCGGGGGTTCTGCAGGCCGAACGCGCCCGAGCACCAGAACCAGTCGGTGTCCCAGCGCCAGAGGTAGTCGTAGGTCGTCAGGGTGTCGGTCTCGCGCTGCTGCAGCGACCGGAAGTAGAGGTCCATGCCGGTGTAGTCGCTCGTCGCCACCGCCCGGCCGGTCGAGCCTGTCGAGGCTGTCGAGCCCTGCGTCGCGCCAGGTCGCGAGCGTGAGGTAGGCCTCCCCCGGCTCGAACACCACGCCGTCGAGCCCGTCGACGCGGACGCCCTCGTGCTCGCCCTGCTCGACGATCACGTCGATGGTCTTCGCGAGGGTCTCGAGGTCGTCGAAGCGGACGTGCCGCAGGTCGACGTGGGACGGGGCCTTCTCGAGGCGGATCCGGATGCGGGTGGCGTAGCCCAGGGAGCCGTAGGAGTTGGGGAACGCGTCGAACAGGTCGTCGCCCGGCGTCGTGGTGACGACCGCTCCGGCGCCGGTGAACACGTCCATCTCCAGCACCGACTCGTGCGGCAGCCCGTTGCGGAAGGAGGTCGACTCGATGCCGAGACCCGTCACGGCACCGCCGAGGGTGATGCTGCGCAGCTGCGGGACGACGTACGGGATGAAGCCGCGGGGCAGGGTGACGTCGACGAGGTCCTCGTAGGTGCACATCCCCTGCACGTCGGCGGTCGCGCTGCCGTCGGCAGCGACGTCGACCGAGATCACCCCGGCGAGCCCGGACACGTCGAGGCCGGGAGCGTCCACGTGCGACCGGGCCCGGAAGAGGTTCGAGGTGCGCTTCGCGAGCCGGACGGGTGCGCCCGCCGGGATCGCGGCGTACGACGCGCGCAGCCGCTCCACCGCGGCCGCGTGCGTGGCCCACCCCACGAGATCGCTCACCGGGACAACGTATCGCGAACGTGTGACAGTGCAGTGAACCGGTTGCTTGGTGAGACCACGCAGTGTCGCGGGGGGTCAGGACTCGACCGAGACCACCAGCGTGCCGTCGGGTGCGGCGAGGTGCACCGGGACGCCCGCGCCCGACAGGTCGCGGACCACGGACAGGTCGGCCTCGTGGACCACGGCGGTCTCACCGAGCACGACGACGGCCTCGAGGCTGCGGGCCCCGGAGGTGACCGCCATGGCCACCGCCACCTGCACCGCGGTCAGCTGCAGCGTCGGGAGGTCGACGGTCGCGCCGGCGTAGGTCCGACCGTCCTGGTCGCGGACGCAGGCACCTTCGGCCGCACGGGTGCGCGCCCTCGTCGACCGCGCGAGCGTGACGAGCTTGGTGTCCTCGGGATCGGTGAGCTGCGGTGGGATGTCAGCCGGCATGGTGCTCAGAGTAGGGCTCCTCGGCGGGGCCCTCGTGGGTCTCCTCCAGCTTGCTCACCAGGACCGTGCCGATCCGGTTGCGCCGGCCGGCGGGCGCCTCGGCCTCGAAGCGCAAGCCGTCCACCTCGACGACCGACCCGGCGATCGGCACCCGTCCGAGGTGCTTGGCCATGAGCCCGCCGACGCTGTCCACGTCGTCGTCGTCGATCGCGACGCCGCAGATGTCCTCGAGGTCGTCGACCGGGTAGCGCGAGCTGACCCGGGTGCTGCCGTTGGCGAGGTGCTCGACGTCGACGCGGGCGACGTCGTACTCGTCGGTGATCTCGCCGACGATCTCCTCGAGAACGTCCTCGATCGTGACCAGACCGGCCGTGCCGCCGTACTCGTCGACGACGACCGCGACGTGCGTGCGCTCGGCCTGCATCTCGCGCAGCAGCGCGTCGATCGGCTTGGAGTCGGGGACGTAGAGCACCGGCCGCATCACCGAGTCGACCCGCTCGGTGGTCTCGGCCTCGTGCCGGTCGAAGACCCGCTTGGTGAGGTCCTTGAGGTAGGCGATGCCGACGATGTCGTCGAGGTTCTCGCCGATGACCGGGATCCGGGAGTAGCCGCTGCGCAGCGCCAGGGACATGCCCTGGCGCAGGGTCTTGGTGCGCTCGATGAACACCACGTCGGTGCGCGGCACCATCACCTCGCGCACCAGGGTGTCGCCGAGCTCGAAGACCGAGTGGATCATCTGCCGCTCGCCGGACTCGATCACGCTGCTGGCCTCGGCCAGGTCGACGAGCTCGCGCAGCTCGGCCTCGGAGGCGAACGGGCCCTCGCTGAAGCCGCGGCCCGGGGTGATCGCGTTGCCCACCAGGATCAGCAGCCGCGGCAACGGCCCGAGGACCTTCGTGAACGCGATCAGCGGACCGGCCGAGAGCACCGCGACCCGCTCGGAGTGCTGGCGGCCCAGGGTGCGCGGCGCGACGCCGATCACGACGAACGACACGACCAGCATCACCACGAGGGACACGAGCATCGCCAACCAGCGACCGGAGTCGGCGTCGGGTCCGGACTCGGAGCCCCCACGCGCCACGAACACGTCGAGCATCACGACGGTGACCAGGATGATCGCCGCGATCTCGGTCAGCATCCGCAGGAACAGCGCGGTGTTGAGGTAGCGCGGCGGATCCTCGACGATCACCAGAAGGCGGGCGGCGCCTGACCTCCCCTCGCTCGCGATCTCCTCGGCCCGGGCCTTCGAGAACGACGACAGAGCGGCGTCGGCGCTGCTGAACAACCCGGCCACCAGGGCGAAGACCGCGGCCAGCACGAGCAGCCACACGTCGATGACGCTCATGCCGTGGCAGCCCGCCACTCCGTGAGCAGGCGGTCCTGGAGGCCGAACATCTCGGCGTGCTCCTCCGGCTCGGCGTGGTCGTAGCCGAGCAGGTGCAAGATGCCGTGCACGGTCAGCAGCGCCACCTCGTCACGGGTGGAGTGGCCGGCGTCCTTGGCCTGGCGCGCCGCGACGGCCGGGCACAGCACGAGGTCGCCGAGCACACCCTCCTCGGGCTCCTCGGTGACCAGGCCGGGACGCAGCTCGTCCATCGGGAAGGCGAGCACGTCGGTCGGCCCCTCCTTCTCCATCCACTGCTCGTTGAGCTCGGCGATGGTGGCCTCGTCGACGACCTTGATGCACAGCTCGGCCAGCGGGTGCACGCGCATCCGGTCCATGACGAAGCGGGAGAGCTTCGAGAGCTCGTGGGCGTCGACGTCGGTCCCGGACTCGTTGAGTACCTCGATGCTCACCCGGGTCCCTGCGCGGAGCGGAGCGAAGCGAGCATTCGCGTGGGGTGGTCATGCTTGGGTTCTTCTCGGTCGGGAGTCGCGGTGCCGGGTGTCGGGACCGTGCGCACCGGGGTCGGCCTCACCGGAGCGCGCGTCGTACTCGTCGTACGCCGCCACGATGTGCCCCACCAACCGGTGCCGGACCACGTCGTGCGACGTGAGGCGGTTGAAGGACACGTCCTCGATGCCGGTCAGGATGTCCTCCACGATGCGCAGCCCGCTCTTCGTGCCCGAGGGCAGGTCGACCTGCGTGACGTCGCCGGTGACGACCATCTTGGAGCCGAACCCGAGCCGGGTCAGGAACATCTTCATCTGCTCGGGAGAGGTGTTCTGCGCCTCGTCGAGGATGATGAACGCATCGTTCAGCGTCCTGCCCCGCATGTAGGCCAGGGGCGCGACCTCGATGGTGTTGGCTGCGAGCAGCTTCGGCACCGTCTCCGGGTCGAGCATGTCGTGCAGCGCGTCGTACAACGGGCGCAGGTAGGGGTCGATCTTCTCGCTGAGCGTGCCGGGCAGGAAGCCGAGCCGCTCCCCCGCCTCGACCGCCGGGCGGGTCAGGATGATCCGGTTGACGTTCTTGGACTGCAGCGCCTGCACGGCCTTGGCCATCGCGAGGTAGGTCTTGCCGGTGCCGGCCGGGCCGATGCCGAAGGTGATCGTGTGCTTGTCGATCGACTCGACGTAGCGCTTCTGGTTCAGCGTCTTCGGGCGGATCGTGCGGCCGCGGTTGGACAGGATGTTCAGCGACAGGACGTCGGCGGGTCGCTCGTTGGTCTCGGTGCGCAGGATGCCGATCGCACGCTCGACGGTCTCCGTGGTCACGCCCTGGCCGGTGCGGATGATCGTGACGAGCTCGTCGAGCAGCCGCTCGACGAGGGCCACCTCGGCGGGGACACCGCGCAGCGTGACCTGGTTGCCGCGCACGTGCACGTCGGCCTTGAAGGCCTTCTCGATCAGGGTGAGGTGCTCGTCGCGGGGGCCGAGGAGGGCCACCATCGGGATGCTGTTGGGCACCACGACCACGTGGGCAGGCAGCTCCGGCTGCTGGTCGGATCGACTCGAGATGCCGGTGTCAGACTCTGTCATGGGCGGCGCTGGGGCCGACCTCCCGCTCTGTGCTCGATGTGCCCCTCCGGGCATGGTCGGCCCAGTTTACGGGAGTGCACCCGTTCGTGCGCCAGTGCGTTTGCCGGGGCCGCGCGGGAGCGGCGGGATACAGTGCCTGCATGCGGGAGCACGACGACCCTGAGCACCCCGACGACGCGGGTGTGGAGCTCATCGAGCCCGAGGACTTCCTGGCCCGCAACCCGTTCCCTCCCGACGCGCAACGCATGGGCATCGACCGCTGGAGCGACGACGCGGGGATGATCGCGATCGCCTCGTCGCTCGACTCCCGCAAGCTCTCGCACAAGATCGTCGCGTGGGTGATGCTCCTGGCGGTCATGTCCTGGGTGTTCGCGCAGCTCTGGTTCGAGCTCAGCTGACCGTCAGGGACGCGTCACCAGCAGGATCCCGAGACACATCTCGTCGGTGGTGCCCTCGCCCCACACGACGTACTTCTCCTCCTGGCCCTTGAAGGCCGGGAGTACGTCGCGCAGCGCCTGGTCGTGCCGGCAGGTCACCCGGACCATGTCGTCGCGGCGGAGCTTGACGGGCCGCACGGGCGTGGCTCCCTGGTTGTCGAAGTCCCACACCGGGATCTCGAGGACGGTGCGCGCGCGGGCCGTGCCCGGGTTGACCTCGATCTTGATCGACCGGCCCAGCAGGTGCATGTGTCCCGCGGCCGCGCGGATCGTGGCTGCTCCCTCCATCCGGTGGTCGCAGGTCTGCACCGGGCCTGCCTGGATCTGGCCGCACAGCAGGTGCAGGTAGTTGGCGGTCTGCCCGACCTCTCCGAACCGCTTCTCGGCGTCCTCCACGGCGGTGCTGCGGTCGCACAGCTCGGACTCGTCGTGGTCGGGCCGGCACGGCAGCTCGACGGGCGCCGGCAGCAGCAACGTCTCGAGCGGGTCGAGGTCGGCGGTCTCGGGAGCCAGCCGCAGCTGGGCGGCCGAGACGTCGGGGCGCGGACCGGCGAGCAGGTTGTAGTGCACCTGCATGATCACCTGCGAGCCCTTCGCCATCGGGACGCCGACGTCCTTGGCCATCACCTGCTCGACCCCACCGGGCGCCCAGGCACCGAGCCAGGGAGCGTCCTGGAGGGCGTCGCGGCCCTCCAGGCCGGTGCCCCCGAAGCAGGTCCAGCCCTCCCCCTCCTCCGACGCGTCCTTGGCCGCTGCGGCCGCCGCGGCCGAGGGCGGCACCTGGAACAGGATCACGTGGTGCACGACCGACGGGGTGCCGGGCACGATGTTCAGACCGGTGATGAAGGCGTCCCGGTCCAGGTGCGGGTCGAGCACGAAGCAGCGGTAGTCGTCGGTGCCGGTGCCGTAGGGGGCGGACGGGGTGTAGGGCTCGGGCATCGTCAGCTCGACGCGGCGCTCGCCCTCGCGGAGCGGTCTGGCCGCGGCCGGTGCGGCCGACTCGCTGCCGTGCGTGCCGTGAGCGGTGTGGCTGGCGGTCGGCTTGCTGTCCGAGGAGGCGTTCGTCGTGTCCGGGCTGCACCCTGCGACGGCGAGCATCGCGACGAGCGCGGCCGCCAACGCCGTACGCCTCCGGACGGTCATCCCGGTGGCCAACCCATCGGCCGGCCGCCGAGCACGTGCAGGTGCGCGTGGAACACGGTCTGGTGCGCGGCGGCGCCGGTGTTGAACACCAGGCGGTAGCCGGCGCCGAGGTCCTCCTGCTCGGCGACCGCCGCCGCGGCACCGACGAGGTCGACCAGCTCGCCGGGAGCCACGACCCCGAGGGCAGCGGCGTTCGGCTCGTGGCGGCGCGGGATGACCAGCACGTGCGTGGGCGCCTGCGGCTCGATGTCGCGGAACGCGATCGGTGGTCGCCGTCTCGTGGACGACGTCCGCCGGGACGTCTCCGGCGACGATCTTGCAGAACAGGCAGTCAGCGTCGTTCGCCATGGCGCCACTGTAGGCGCGGCCCAGGCGTGTCAACCAGACAACGGAGCTGCGCGTGGAACTAGCGTGACGACGACAGGGCTCACCCGAGCCACCCGAGGGGGTGCCGTGGACGGCAGCCGGTGGGACGCCGACACCGCCGTGGAGGAGCTCTACGCCGCCCACTACCGGCGGTTGGTCCGGCTGTCCGTGCTGCTGGTCCGTGACGTCGAGACGGCCGAGGAGGTCGTGCAGGACTCGTTCGTGGCGATGCACGACCGCTGGCGGAGGCTGCGCGACCCCGATCACGGACTGGCCTACCTCCGGCAGGCGGTCGTCAACCGGTCGCGCTCCGAGCTGCGGCACCGCGGGGTGCAGGCGAAGCACGCCGACACCGCAGCGACATCGACCGGTCCCCTGCACCAGGAGCGGCCCGGTGCCGACGAGGACGCCATCGCCTCGGAACGGCGCGCGGCGGTGCTCGACGCGTTGCGCACGTTGCCGGACCGGCAGCGCGAGGTGCTCGCGCTGCGCTACTACCTCGACCTCTCCGAGGCGGACATCGCCTCGACCCTGGGCATCAGCCCCGGTGCCGTGAAGACCCATGCCTCGCGCGGCGTCGCCGCCCTGCGCTCCCTGATGGAGGACGTGTCATGAACGACGACCAGATCCGCGAGCTGCTCGACGACGCCGTCTCCGACGTCGAGCCCCGCCCCGGCCTCGACACGATCCGCGCGCGGACCAGCACGACGCGGTCCCGCCGGCCCTGGGTGTGGGGGGCCGCGGGCGCCGTGCTCGCCACCGCCGCGACGATCGCCGCGGTCGCCGTCCTCGCCGACGGGCCGGGCACGACGGCCGCACGACCGGGCGTCGCCACCCAGCCGACCGGGCCGGCCTCGACCGCGACCGAGCGCCCGGGCCGGTCGGTGACGGTCTACTTCGTCGGGAGGACCAGCCACGGTGCGCGACTGTTCCCGGAGTCCTATCCCGAGGTGGACGAGGTGTCGGTCGACCAGGCCGTCGAGCGCTCGGTGACGGGCAGTGCCGACGATCCCGACTACGGCTCGCTGTGGCCCCGGGGTACGACGCTGCAGCGTGCCCAGCTCCAGGGCGGCGTGCTGTCCGTCGACCTCTCCGGCGACGTCACCGAGCGTCCGTCCGGCATGAGCGAGGCCGACGCCGAGCTGGCGCTGCAGCAGGTCGTCCGCACGGCGCAGAACGCAACGGGCTCGTCGCTCCCCGTGCTGTTCCTGCTCGACGGCTACCCCACGCCGATGCTGCTCGGGCAGGCCACCGACCGTCCGGTGCCGACGTCCTCCGACGACCTGCTGGCCCAGGTCCAGGTCGCTTCCCCGACGGACGGGGCGCGGGTCACCAGCCCGTTCACCGTGACCGGCAGCGCAGCCGCCTTCGAGGCGAACGTCCAGTGGGAGCTGATGCAGGGCGACACCGTCGTCAAGCGAGGGTTCACCACCGCCGAGGAGTGCTGCACCCTCTCGCCGTACTCCTTCGAGGTCACGGCCGAGCCCGGCACCTACACGCTGGTCGTGCACGACGAGGACGCCTCCGGGGGTGAAGGTGTGCCGCCGTGGCGGGACACCAAGGAGATCACCGTCGAGTGAGGAGCGACCCGCGCAGCGTCGAGGGAGCCACGACCTAGGCTGGTGCGGGTGCTGAGCCGACGCGCCCTGAACCGGACCCTGTTGCACCGGCAGGCACTGCTGGAGCGCACGACGACGCCGGCCCTCGCCATGGTCGAGCGCCTCGTCGGCCTGCAGGCACAGGAGAACCTGCCGCCGTACCTCTCGCTCGCGGCGCGCATCGAGGACTTCGACCCGCACGAGCTGTCGACGGCCCTCGAGCAGCGGGCCGCGGTGCGGCTGCTGACGATGCGCGGCACCATCCACGTGCTCACCCCCGACGACGCGCTCGCCCTGCGTCCCTGGGTGCAGCCGGCGCTCGACCAGCAGAGCGCCGGCAACCAGATGAGCCGGCCGGCCCGCGGTGTCCCGGTGCCGGAGCTCGTCGCCGCCGTGCGGACGGTGCTCGCCGACGGGCCGCTGCCCGTCAAGGAGCTCGGCGGACGGCTCGCCGACGTCTTCCCGGCTGTGCCCGCCGGTGCGCTCGCACACACCGCCCGTGAGCGTGCGCCGCTGGTCCAGGTGCCTCCGCGTGGTCTCTGGAAGCGGTCCGGCGGGGTGGTCTACGACACCGTCGAGAGCCATCTGGGCCGGGACGCGACGACGGTCGACGTACCCGAGCTGGTGCGGCGCTACCTGCGCGCCTTCGGCCCGGCGTCCGCGGCCGACATGACCACCTGGTCACGGGTCACCCGGCTCGGCCCGGTGTTCACCGCGATGCAGGACGAGCTCGTGGTGGTCGAGTGCGAGGACGGCCGGCGCAGGTACGACGTACCCGACGGCGAGATCGTCGACGAGGACGTCCACGCCCCGGTCCGCCTGCTCGGCACCTACGACAACGTCTGGCTCTCGCACGCGAACCGCGACCACATCCTGCCGGGCGACGTGCGCGGCCGGTGGGCGGGCACCAACGGGGGCGTCGGCAACACGGTCTTCGTCGACGGCTACATGGCCGGCCTCTGGTGGCACCGCGACGGCCGCGTCGTCCTCGAGCTGTTCCGCGACCTCACCCGTTCGCAACGCGGCGAGCTCGACACCGAGGTCGACCGGGTCGAGCACCTCCTCGCTCTCCCCTGACCCCGCCCGCCCGTCCACCAACGGGTGGTCGAGCCTGTCGAGACCCTGCGAGTGATCTCGACAAGCTCGATCAGCCGCCAACGTTGGTTGAGGTGCCCGAGCCTGTCGAGACGATGCGAGTGATCTCGACAAGCTCGATCAGCCGCCAACGTTGGTTGAGGTGCCCGAGCCCCCTGGGGCGAGGGCCTCGAAACCTCTGTGCCTGACGCTGGGAGGTTTCGAGGCTCGCAAGCTCGCACCTCAACCAGCGTCGGGGTTCTCGACGAGCTCGATCAGCCGGTGCTGGGTCAGCGCCAGCGGGTGCGGGCGAGGAGGGCGGCGGTGGCGGCGACGCCGGCGGTCGACGTGCGCAGGACCGACGAGCCCAGCCGGACGGGCTCGGCACCGACGGTCGCGAACGCCGCCAGCTCCTCGTCGCTGATCCCGCCTTCGGGGCCGACGACGATGACGATCTCGCCGCGACCCGGGACGGGCAGGTCGGCGAGCGGGCCCGACGCCGCCTCATGGAGTACGACGGGCACGTCCGCGTCGCGCAGCAGGGCGACCACGTCGGAGGTGGCGACCACGTCGGCGACCTCGGGGAACCAGCTGCGGCGGGACTGCTTGGCGGCCTCGCGGGCCGTCGCACGCCACTTGGCGAGCGCCTTGGCCTGCTTGTCGCCGCGCCAGACGGACACGGAGCGGGAGGCGGCCCACGGCACGATGACGTCGACGCCGACCTCGGTCAGCATCTCGACGGCGAGCTCGCCGCGGTCGCCCTTGGGGATCGCCTGCACCACGACCACCCGCGGCATCTCGGGGTCGGTGACGGCGACCGCGTCGACCGTCGCGGACAGCGACGACTTCGAGGTCGAGGTGACCGTGACGGTGGCCGACACACCGGCTCCGTCGGTGAGCGTGACCTGCTCACCGACCCGGATCCGCTTGACCACGACGGCATGCCGGGCCTCGTCGCCGGACGACCTCGACAGCGTCACCGGCGACGAGCCCTGCGAGCTGCGGGTGGACGAAGACCGGCAGGCTCATCGAGGACCGAACGCGTCGCGCAACCGGTCGAAGACCGACTTGTGCGGCGCCTCGATGCTGCCGTCCGGCGACTCCTCGTCACGCAGCGCGGCCAGCTCCCGGAGCAGCTCCTCCTGGCGCTCGTCGAGACGGGTCGGGGTCTCCACGGCGATCCGCACCACCAGGTCACCACGCCCGGTGCCCCGCAGCGACGGGACGCCACGGCCCCTCAGCACCGTCTCGGTGCCGGACTGGGTGCCGGGCTGGATGGTCAGCGGGATCGAGGTCTCGATCTCCGAGTCCTCGCCCGCGACGTCGGCCTCCAGGGTCGGCAGGTCGATCGTGGTGCCGAGCGCGGCAGCCGTCATCGGCAGCGTGACGCTGGCCAGCAGGTCCGCGCCGTGCCGGGTGAAGGTCGGGTGGTCGGCCACGTGGATCTCGACGTAGAGGTCGCCGGCGGGACCGCCGCCGGGGCCGACCTCGCCCTGGCCGGAGAGCTGCACCCGGGTGCCGGTGTCGACGCCGGCGGGGATCTTGACGGTCAGCGTGCGGCGCGACCGGACCCGGCCGTCACCGGAGCACTCGCGGCACGGCTCGGGGATGATCGTGCCGAAGCCCCGGCAGGCGGCACAGGGGCGCATCGTGCGGATCTCGCCGAGGAACGACCGTTGCAGGTGCACGGTCTCGCCGCGCCCGCCGCAGGTCTCGCAGGGCACCGGGTGCGACCCGGGGGCCGCGCCCTCGCCCTGGCAGACCGTGCACAGCACCGCGGTGTCGACCTTGAGCTCGTGGGTGGTCCCGAAGGCCGCCTCGGCGAGCTCGACGTCGAGCCGGATCAGGGCGTCCTGGCCACGCCGCGTGCGCGGGCGCGGACCGCGTCCTCCCCCGCCCGCGCCGCCACCGGCCTGGCCGCCGAAGAACGCGTCCATGATGTCGGTGAACGAGAAGCCCTGCCCCGCGCCGGCGCTGCCGAAGCCACCGCCGTTGAACGGGTCACCGCCGAGGTCGTACATCCGGCGCTTCTCCGGGTCGGAGAGCACCTCGTAGGCACGGGTGACGTCCTTGAACTTCTCGTGCGTCGCCGGGTCCGGGTTGACGTCCGGGTGCAGCTGGCGCGCGAGCTTGCGGTACGCCTTCTTGATGGCGTCGCCGTCGGCCTCGCGGGACACGCCGAGCGTGTCGTACAGGTCCTGACTCAAAGCTGGAGCCTCATCATCCTTCGTCGAGGATCCGGGAGACGTAGCGCGCGACCGCGCGCACCGCCGCCATGGATCCTGGGTAGTCCATGCGGGTCGGCCCCACGATGCCCAGGGTCGCCAGCGCCTCGTCGCCCGGTCCGTAGCCGGTGGCCACGACGGACGTGGAGGCGAGCTCCTGGTAGGGGCCCTCGTGCCCGATGCGGACCGTCACCGTCGAGGGTGACGACGCCTCCCCGAGCAGCTTGAGCAGCACGACGTGCTCCTCGAGCGCCTCGAGCATCGGGCGGATGGCGAGGTCGAAGCCGTCGCCGAAGCGGGCGAGGTTCGCGGTGCCGCCGACGGCGACCCGCTCGTCCGAGCGGTGGTCGGACATCGCCTCGAGGAGCGCGGCCACGAGCACGGCGACCGGGCCGCGCTGCTCGGGGTCGTACTCCTCGGGCATCAGCACCAGCTTGGCCGACGCGTCGACCAGCCGGTCGCCGACGATCGCGCGGTTCAGCCGGCCGCGCAGGTCCGCGATCCGTTCGTCGTCGATCTGGGCGGGGAGCTCCACGACGCGCTGCTCGACCCGTCCGGTCGAGAGGATCAGCACCGTCAGCACCCGGTCCTTGGTCAGCGGCACCACCTCGACGTGGCGGACGGTGGAACGCGAGAGCGTCGGGTACTGCACGATCGCGACCTGGCGCGTCAGCTGGGCGAGCAGCCGGACGCTGCGCTGCACCACGTCGTCGAGGTCGGTGGCGCCCTCGAGCAGGGTGGCGATGGCGCGCCGCTCCGCGGCGGTGAGCGGCTTGACCTGGCTGAGCCGGTCGACGAAGAGCCGGTAGCCCTTGTCGGTCGGGATCCGGCCGGCGCTGGTGTGCGGCTGGGTGATGAACCCCTCCTCCTCCAGCGCGGCCATGTCGTTGCGGACGGTGGCCGGGGAGACGCCGAGCTGGTGCCGGTCGACGAGCGACTTGGAGCCCACCGGCTCCTGGGTCGCGACGTAGTCCTCGACGATCGCGCGGAGCACGGCCAGCTTGCGGTCCTCGACCATCGCGCCCGCCTCCTGCTCGTTGTCTGGCACTCCCCTGTTCCGAGTGCCAAGCCTACCGTCCCGCCGTACGGTTCCCCCATGCCCGATCGTTTGCGTGACATCCCCCACGACGCCGGCTTCACGGAGATCGCCGACCGCTGCTGGGTGGCGCGCTTCGAGTTCCTCGACGTCAACGTCGGGCTCGTCGGCGGGGAACGGGGCCTGCTGATGGTCGACACGCACGCCTCCGAGGCCGACGCCCGCCGGGTGGTGGAGCAGGTCCGCCGGCTCGGTGTCGGCGACGTGGTGGCGGTGGCCAACACCCACGAGCACTTCGACCACACGTTCGGCAACGTCGTCCTCTCCGAGGAGTACGGCGCCCCGCCGGTCTACGCGCACGAGGCGGCGGCCGAGGGGCTCGCGACCAGCGGGCCGGCCCTGCAGCAGGAGGCGTCGGCCGACGCGAGCGAGTCCCGGCACACCGACATCGCAGCCACCCGGATCCTGCTGCCCACCGAGACGTTCTCGTCGATCCGCGTCGTGGACCTCGGCGACCGGCAGGTGGAGCTGGTGCACCCCGGCCGCGGGCACACCGCCGGTGACGCGATCGTCCGGGTCGACGACGCCGACGTGGTCTTCGCCGGCGACCTGGTCGAGGAGTCGGCCGTGCGCGGTGGGGTGCCCGGGTTCGGCGCCGACTGCTTCCCGATGGAGTGGCCCGCGACGCTGGACCTGGTGATCGGACTGCTCACGCCCGGCAGCGTCGTGGTCCCGGGCCACGGGCTGCCGGTCGACAAGGACTTCGTCGACGAGCAGCGCTCCGCGATCGGGGTCGTCGCGGAGACGATCCGCGACCTCGCCTCCCGGGGCGTGCCCGCGCGGGACGCCCTGGCAGCGACCGAGTGGCCCTACCCGGCGGAGGAGCTGGTGAACGCCGTGCGCCGGGGGTACGAGCACCTGCCACGCACCTCCAAGTCGCTGCCGCTCATCTAGTCCAGTCGTTCCTGCCCGAGCCCCTCCAGTGGTCGTGGCGCGCGCGGCCCCAGTGCCGGCCCATCCGGGCGAAGCACAGCCACGCGACGACGACCAGCAGGAACACCGGCAGGTGCGTGAGCACCACGAGCCCGATCACCACCAGCAGGAGCGGCATCATCCAGGCGCCGGCCCACCACCCCTGGTGACTGCGGCCCGGCCCGCGCGGCGCCGACCTGGTGGGCGCCGCGGGGCGGGGAGCCTGCGGGCGGGGCAGGTCGGCGAACAGCGGCAGCAGCGCCGACGACGTCCGCGCAGCCCAGGCCTGCTCGGCCCGCTCGTCGTACTCCTCCTTGGTCAGCCGACCCGCGGCGAAGTGCTCGCCCAGCGCGGTGATCGCGGCCTCCCGCTCGGCGTCCCCGATCCGGATCTCCGGGCCGTTCACGACGACTCCGCCTCCGGGTCCGCGCCCTCGTCGCCGTCGGCGAGCAGGCCGTAGAGCTTGCGCCGGGTGTCGGCGAGGATCTCCGCGGCCTCGGCCTGCTGCTGCTTGGTGCCGGAGACGACGACCTGCCACACGGCCCCCATCACCTGGCCGATGACCGGCTTCAGGTCGCCGGTGCTGCCGGTCTCCCCGCTGGAGTCATCGGCGGAGTCGAAGGCGTGCCAGGTGCGGGCGAGCTCGTCGGGGTGCTCCGCGACGTAGCGGCGGCCCTCCTCGGTGAGCTGCAGGAGCCGGCGTCCCTCACCGGAGGTGCCCTCGACGAGGCCCTCGTCCTCGAGCTGCTGCACGGTCGGGTAGACCGAGCCGGGGCTCGGCTTCCACGCGCCGCCGCTGCGCTCGGCGATCTGCTGGATGATCTGGTAGCCGTTCATCGGCTCCACGGCGAGCACGTCGATGATCGCCGCGCGGACGTCACCACGGCGCACCCTCGGGCCGCCGCGCCGGCCGCGCGGACCGAACTCGCCCTGCCCTCCGGACTGCGCCAGGCCGATCAGGCCCTGCACCCACGGCGGCGGGCCGCCGGTCCAGGAGCCGCTGCGGTGACCGCGGCGGGGTCCGCCCCACGGCTGGTCCCACGGACTGTCATGTCCCATGTCTGTTTCTCCCTCCGAGTGCGTGAACATCACGACTGTTCTCGATGGGTCGACGATATATCGCGAACGGTCGCCGCTCAAGGGCTTTTATGGGCCCGGCGCGCCCACCCGGACCGGAGGGGCGTCCCCACTACCGTTCTCGGGTGCCCACCCACGACCGCTACGGTTCCGACGTCCTGAACACCGACTGGCGCGCGCCCCGCCGTGGCCGGGCCGTGGAGATCTCGGCCGACCGGGGCCTCGTCGTCGAGGAGGTGACGACCGACTGGTGCGGCGAGATCGTCGCCGTCGAGCGTGACCTGGGCACGGTCACCCTCGAGGCTCGGGGCGGCAAGCGCCGTACGTTCCCGATCGGCACCGGCTTCCTGCTCGAGGGCGTCCCGGTGATCCTGGTCCCGCCCGCCCGTTCGGGACCCGCCGCGAGCACCCGTACGGCGTCCGGCTCGGTGGCCGTTCCGGGCACCAAGGCACGCGTCGCGCGGGCCAGCCGGATCTTCGTCGAGGGCCGCCACGACGCCGAGCTGGTCGAGAAGGTCTGGGGCGACGACCTGCGGGTGGAGGGCGTCGTCGTGGAGTACCTCGAGGGGGTCGACGACCTCGCCGAGCACCTGCGTGACTTCCGCCCCGGCCCCGAGCGCCGCGTCGGCGTCCTGGTCGACCACCTCGTCGCGGGCTCCAAGGAGAGCCGGATCGCGGCATCGGTCGCGAAGAGCCCGGTCGGCCGCCACGTGCTGATCGTCGGCCACCCGTTCATCGACATCTGGGCGGCCGTGAAGCCCGCCCGTCTCGGCATCGAGGCCTGGCCGCAGGTCCCCCGCAACATCGAGTGGAAGAAGGGCGTCTGCCAGCGCCTCGGCTGGCCGCACCGCGACCAGGCGGACATCGCACGGGCCTGGAAGCACATCCTCGGCAAGGTCTCCTCGTTCGCCGACCTCGAGCCGAGCCTGCTCGGTCGCGTCGAGGAGCTCATCGACTTCGTGACCAGTCCCGACGCGCCCTGAGTCCCGCCTCGTCAAGTCTCGCGCTGGCACCCGTCACGTGCTTCGATCGGTGCATGACCACCGGCCCGCAGGCACCGCAGCCACCCGACGACGAGCACCAGCCCCCGCCCGAGACGCCGCCGATGCCACCGGGACCGGGCTACGGGCAGCCGATGCCACCGGGACCGGGCTACGGACAGCCGATGCCGCCGGGACCGGGCTACGGGCAGCCCATGCCGCCGGCGGGCTACCCGACCGGTCAGCCGCCGATGCGGCCCGACGAGGAGAAGCTCTGGGCGATCGCAGCGCACCTCGGCCCGCTGCTGGTCGGCGTCATCGCCCCGCTGGTCGTGTGGCTGGTGTTCAAGGACCGCAGCGCGTTCCTCGACCGCACCGGCAAGGAGGCGCTCAACATGCAGCTCTCCTACCTGATCTACTTCGTGGTCGGGGCGCTGACGATCATCGTGCTGGTGGGGCTCATCCTGCTGCCCGCCGTGGGCCTGGCCTGGCTGGTGCTGATGATCATCGCCACGATCAAGGTCGCGAACTTCGAGGACTACCGCTACCCGGCGATCATCCGCTTCATCAAGTGAGCAGGTCGCGGACCACGGCGTCGGCGAGCAGCCGTCCCCGGGTGGTCAGCAGCACCCGGCCCTGAGCCAGCCCGGCCTCCTCGACGAGGCCTCGCTCGACCTGGACGGGCAGGGCGGCACGGCCGGCGTCGTCGAGCACGTCGACCGGAAGTCCCTGGCGCAGCCGCGTCTCCAGCAGCACGCGCTCGACGCGACGGGTCTCCTCGTCGAGCACCTCGCGCCCGTGGGCCGGGCTCACGCCCTGGCCGACCCGCACGGCGTACGGCGTCGGGTGCTTGACGTTCCACCACCGCACACCGCCCACGTGGCCGTGCGCGCCGGGGCCGACGCCCCACCAGTCGCCGCCGGTCCAGTAGCCGAGGTTGTGCCGACAGGCCGCCTCGGGGGTGCGCGCCCAGTTGGACACCTCGTACCAGCCGAGGCCGGCGGCCACGAGAGCCTCGTCGGCGAGGAGGTACTTGTCGGCGAGGTCGTCGTCGTCGGTCATCGGCACGTCGCCGCGGCGGATCTGCCGCGCCAGGGCGGTGCCGTCCTCGACGATCAGTGCGTACGCCGACACGTGGTCGGGCTCGCACGCGAGTGCGGCGTCGAGGGAGAGCCGCCAGTCCTCGAGCGACTCCCCCGGCGTGCCGTAGATCAGGTCCAGGCTGACCTGCTCGAACCCGGCCTCGCGGGCCCACCGCACGACCTGGGGCACGCGCACCGGGTCGTGGGTCCGGTCGAGCACGGACAGCACCCGTGGGACCGCCGACTGCATGCCGAACGACACCCGGTTGATGCCGCCGTCGCGCAGCCGGGCGAGGTCGTCGGCGTCGACGCTGTCGGGGTTCGACTCGGTCGTCACCTCGGCCCCCGGCGCGAGACCGAACTCGTCGTCGATCGCGGCGAGCACGCGGGTCAGGTCGCCCGGCGGGAGCAATGTCGGCGTGCCGCCCCCGAAGAACACCGTCTCCACGGGGACGTCCGCGTCGCCGAGGACCTGCCGGGCGAACCGCACCTCGGCGATCGCCGCGTCGGCGTACGACGTCCGGGAGGCACCGGGCACGTCACCGAGCTCGGAGGCGGTGTAGGTGTTGAAGTCGCAGTAGCCGCACCGCACCCGGCAGAACGGCACGTGCACGTAGAACCCGAACGGTCGCTTCCCGATGCCGTCGAGCGCGCTTTCCGGCAGCGACCCGTCGGCGGGCGCGGGTTCACCCTCGGGCAGGACGGACGGCATGGGTCCATCCTCCCCCGGGCATGGAAGTGGCCGATCCCCGCATCGTCGTACGGCGTGCCGGCGCGGCCATCGGCCACTACGACACCGACCTGCGGGGATCGGCCACTCAGCAGCAGGCGATCAGGTGTAGAGGCCGTCGATCTCCGACTTGTAGTTGTCCTCGACGACCTTGCGCTTCACCTTCAACGAGGGGGTCAGCTCGCCGGACTCGACGGTCAGGTCGTGGTCGAGCAGGATCCACTTCTTGATCGTCTCCCAGCGGTTCAGCCGGGCGTTCAGCGTCGTGACGTAGCCCTCGACCATCTCGTGGACCTTCGGGGAGGCGACGATCTCGGAGTAGGACTTGCCGGCCATGCCGTTCTCGGCCGCCCAGCCCTCCATCGCGTCGGGGTCCAGGGTGATCAGCGCGACGACGAAGTTGCGCTCGGCGCCGTGCACCAGGAACTGGCTGCCGTAGGGACAGATCGCCTTGAACTGCGACTCGATCGCGGAGGGCGCGATGTACTTACCGCCGGAGGTCTTGAACAGGTCCTTCTTGCGGTCGGTGATCCGCAGGAAGCCCTCGGCGTCGACCTCGCCGATGTCACCGGTGTGCAGCCAGCCGTCCTCGGAGAGCGCCTCGGCGGTCTGCTCGGGGAGGTTGTGGTAGCCCTCCATCACGCCCGGGCCCTTGATCAGGATCTCGCCGTCCTCGGCGATCTTCAGCTCGCTGCCGGGGAACACCAGGCCGACGCTGCCGAACTTGTAGTCGTCGGGGTGGTTGACCACCGAGCCCGCCGACGACTCGGTCATGCCGTAGCCCTCGAGGATCACGATCCCGGCCGCGTGGAACCACTCGGCGATCTCGCGGTTCAGCGCCGCCGCGCCGGAGATGAAGAACCGCACCCGTCCGCCGAAGCGGTCGCGGATCTTGCTGAACACCAGCTTGTCGAACAGCGCGTGCTGCTTGGCGAGCAGGAACGGCACCGGCTTGCCGTCGCGCTCGAGCCGGTCCTTCTGGATGCCGACCTTGAACGCCTGGTTGAACAGCTTCTCCTTGATGCCGCCCTCGGACGCCTGCATGGTGACGATGCGGCCGTGCGCCTTCTCGAAGATGCGGGGGGCCGCCCCCATGAAGGTCGGGCGGACGACGGCCAGGTTGTCGATGATCTTGTCGACGCGGCCGTCGACCGCCGTCGCGAAGCCGCACGCGAGCTGCGTGGACAGCAGCACCTTGCCGAAGGAGTGCGCCATCGGCAGCCACAGGAACTGCAGGTCCGTCTCGTCGAGGATGCCCTGCGCCTGGATCGCCGCACCCTCGTAGGTCCAGGACTTGTGCTGCAGCCGGACACCCTTGGGACGGCCGGTGGTGCCGGAGGTGTAGATCAGCGTGGCCAGGGAGTCGGGGCGGGTCGCGTCGATCCGGTCCTCGACCACCCCGGGGTCGGACGCGAGCAGCTCGGTGCCGAGCTTCTCGAGGTCGTCCATGCCGATCACCCAGTCGCCGTCGGTGGCACCCTCGAAGGTCACGACCTTCTCGAGGTGCGGCAGCTCGGCCTTGCGCTCCAGCAGCTTGGCGACCTGCGTGTCGTCCTCCGCGAAGACGACCCGGCACTCGGAGTCGGCGAGGATGTAGCCGACGTCCTCGGCCATCGTCGAGGGGTACACCGTGGTGGTGGCTCCGCCGGCCGACATGATCGCGAGGTCCGCGAGGATCCACTCGAAGCGGGTGGCCGACGCGATGCCGACCCGCTGCTCCGGCTCGATGCCCAGCGCGACCAGCCCGGCCGCGAGCTTGGTGACGTGGTCACCGGTCTCCTGCCACGTCTGGGACTCCCAGCGCTCTCCCCGCGGGTAGCGGTAGGCCTCCCGGTTCGGGGTGGCCTTGACGCGGTCGAAGAACTGCCGGCCCACGTTGGGCGCGCGGTTCTCGATCGCGCTCATGTCGTAGTTCACGGAGGTGCTGGGGGACATCGCTCTCCTGAGGTTCCGTTCTGGGCTCGGGCCGGGTCCCGAGATGACGCGCTGCGGGTGTGCTGCACAAGGTAGAGCACCGTGCTTACCGAACGGTAGGTCAGTGAGCCGATTCACGGGCCCGATCGGATCCGACACCGAAACGTGTCATTCCTGCACGGCCTTGGCGATCGCGACGGCGATGGTGATCCACTCGCGGTCGTCGGCGTCCAGGGCACGGCGCTCGCGTGCGGCGTCCTCGATGGTCCACAGCACGTTGTGCAGCTCGCGTACGACGACCCAGTCACGCGCGCGGTCCTCGTCGAGCATCGCCGTGTCGACCAGCGCGAAGAACCGACGCCGGACCGCCTCGCGGACGTTGCCGGAGGCCACCACCTCGTCCCACCGGTTCCACAACATGGGCGCCACCTCGTAGTGCGGGTCGCCGGCCATCGGCTTCGGGTCGATCACCAGCCACGGCTCGCGGTCGGCGGCCAGCACGTTCTCGTAGTGCAGGTCGCCGTGGATCATCCGCTCGTCGGTCGCGGGATCGCCGACGAAGCTGCGCCCCAGGGACACCGCCTGCTCCACCAGGCGGCGCGGGACGGGTGCGTCGGACGCCAGCCCCGCCAGGCCGTCGGTCCACCTCTCGACGTACGACGAGAGGCGGTGGAGCTGCGGCAGGGCCGGGACGTGCAGGCGCTCGTAGAACCCGGCGACGATCTCGCACGCCTCGAGCTCGTCGACCGAGCGGAGGTCCTCGTCGGCGTGCAGCCGCTCCAGCAGCAGCGCCCACCGGTGCGGGTCGGCGCGCAGCAGCCGCACGGCCCCGTTGCCCTGCCACGCCTGCAGCCCGAGGTGCTCGTGGCGGGCCTCGTCGTGCGGGAGGTTCAGCTTCAGCACGGCCGGGGTGCCCCCGGCGGTCCGCACGGGCACGACGAGCGCAGCCATCCCGTGCCGCGGGGCGCCGTCGTGGGTCAGCTCCCAGTCCTCGACGACCTCGCGGACCAGCTGCGGGAGTCCTTCCAGGAACCGGGTGAACCGTTCATCCCGTCCGGCGTGCGCCGCGAACGTCGGCGGGATCTCGAACGGCAGGCTCACCGGGCCATCCTGCCCGAGCGCCGTACGACGCCCGGCGGGACGCCCGGCGCAGGGTCGCGAGGACCGCCGGACCGAGCACCACGATCGCGATCGAGTTGGTGACCGCCCGGCCGGTGTCCCAGCCACCGGTGGAGGTGAGCAGCGTGTAGACCGCGAAGCGGCTCAGGTTCTCGGCCACCGGAGCGCCCGGCACGAACGAGAGCGTGCCGGTGTGGCCGGGCACGGCGATGCCGAGGACGTACGGCCACGACGACAGGTTCATCAAGATCCCGAACCCGTAGGCGCAGAAGATGCCGTAGACCACCAGCATCGCGATCTCGGCCCGGCCGGTGACGCGTCGGGGCAGCAACCCCGCTCCCAGGCCGATCCAGGACGCGCACAGCATCTGGTACGGCAGCCACGGCCCGACGCCGGCGGTGAGCAGTGCCGACGCGAACAGCGACGTGCAGCCGAGGACGAAGCCGAAGCCGGGCCCGAACACCCGGCCGGCGAGCACCAGCAGGAAGAACACGAGCTCCACGCCCGCCAGGCCGGCGCCGAGGCTGCGCATGGCCGCGTTGACGGCGGTCAGCACGCCGAGCATCGCCAGCGCCTTGGAGTCCATGCCGCCCTCGGTGAGCTCGACGACCACCACGAGCACGAGCACCGGGAGCAGGGCGAGGAAGAGGAAGGGCGGGCTGATCGTCGCGGCGTCGGGGTCGGGGACCAGCAGCAGCGGCCAGACGAACATCATCAGCCCGGCGAGGCTGGCCAGCGCCAGCACCGCGACGGAGCGGCGACCCGTGACGATCGCCGGCCTCACGGCAGCGCCTCCCTGACGTCGTCGACGGTCAGCCAGCCGGCGCCGAGGACCTTGGACACCTGAGGAGCGAAAGCCGGTGACTCGGCCAGGACCCGGGCGGTCTCCCCCGCCGACACCACCTCGCCGGCGGCGAGGACGACGACCCGGTCGGCGACCTGGGCGACGAACTCCACGTCGTGGGTGGCGATCAGCACGCCGCACCCGTCCTCGCAGAGGTCGTGCACGATCGCGGCGAGCGCCGCCTTGCCCGCGTAGTCGAGCCCGCGGGTCGGCTCGTCGAGCACGACCGTCCGGGGGCGCGAGGTCAGCACGATCGCCAGCACGAGCGCCAGCCGCTGGCCCTCGGAGAGGTCCCGTGGGTGCAGGTCACCGTCGATTCCTGGCGCCATCCGGTCCAGGAGTGCGCGGCACGCCGGGCCGTCGGCCGGGGCCTGGGCGTCGGCCGCGCCGCACTCCTCGTCGACGGTCTCGAGGTACAGCAGGTCCACCGCGGTCTGCGGGACCATCCCGACCAGGGCCCGCGCCTTCGCCGGGGGTACGTCGGCCGGGTCGACGCCGTCCACGGAGACGGTGCCCGCCGCACGGCGACCGCTGCCCTGCAGCGCCCACAGCAGCGACGTCTTGCCCGACCCGTTGCGGCCCATCAGCGCGACCACCTGGCCGGCGGGCACGTCGAGGTCGACGTCCCGCACCGCGACCGTGCGCCCGTAGCGGACCCCGACCCCCGTTGCCTGCAGCCGGGGTCCGCCGGACCTGGCGACCGGCCGCGAGGGCGGGTCGCCGAGCTCAGTGAGAAGAACAGGTGCGTGGCGCCGCGCCTCGCGGACCGAGAGCGGCAGCGGTCGCCAGCCGGCGAGCCGGCCGAGCTCGACCAGCGGCGGTGCGACCGGCGCGTCCTCGAGCAGCTCGGCCGGCGCTCCCGCTCGCACGCCACCGCGGTCGACGACCACCAGCCGGTCCGCGAAGGGGATGACGCGCTCCATGCGGTGCTCGGCCAGGACGACGGTCAGGCCGAGGTCGTCGACGAGCCGGGCGAGGATGCCGAGCACGTCCTCGGCTGCCGTGGGGTCCAGTGCCGACGTCGGCTCGTCGAGCACCAGCAGCCGGGGGTGCATCGCCAGCACCGCGCCGATCGCGACGCGCTGCTGCTGACCGCCCGACAGGGTCGCCAGCGACCGGTACCGCAGGTCCGCCACCCCGAGCACGTCGAGGGTCTCCTCGACCCGGCGCCGCATCGTCTGCGGGTCCAGCCCGAGCTGCTCCATGCCGTAGGCGAGCTCGTCCTCCACGACCTCGGTCACGAAGGTGGCGAGCGGGTCCTGGCCGACGTACCCGACCAGGTGGGCGAGCTCGCGCGGCGGCCGGCCGCGGATGCTCTCGCCGTCGAGCAGCACGTCCCCGTCCAGGTGGCCGCCGGTGAAGTGCGGGACCAGCCCGTTGACCGTCCCCAGCAGCGTCGACTTGCCCGAGCCGGTGCGCCCGGCGACCAGCACGAGCTCGGCCTCCGCGACGCGCAGGTCGCCCACCCGCAGTGCCGGCCCGGCCGCGTCGTCGTAGGTCACGGTGACGTCCCGCCACTCGATCACGGCGCCACCTCCGCGGTCGCGTGCAGCAGCGGCGGCGGGGTCAGCACCGCCGGGAGCAGCCCGACGACCACCGCGGCCAGCGCGGTCACCGACAGCGGCGGCGGGAGCGACACGTCGGGCACCAGCACGGCGGGGTCGGTGCGCGCGACGACGGTCAGCAGCACTGCCACGGCGAGCCCGCTGCCGGCGGTGAGCCACTCGGGCAGCAGCCACGGGTCCGGTCGGTACGTCGTGCGCTGCACCCGGCGGCCGGCGACCACGAAACCGGTGCCGGCCAGCAGCACCCCGATGCCGAGCATCGGCACCGCGAGGACCCGCGGGGCCGTCGAGTCCAGGAACGCGTAGGTGCCGACGCACAGACCGAGCAGCCCGCCGATCAGCAGGGAGCCGGTGAGCCGGCGCTCGGAGCGGGTCGCCGTGCCGGAGCGTCCGTACCCGCGCACGTCCATGCTGGCCGCCAGCTTGAGCGACCGCTCGAGAGCGTCCTCGAGAACGGGGACGACCAGGGTGCGCAGCCCGCGGGTGCCCTTCCCGGGTTCACCGCGCAGCCGGCGGGCCCGGCGGACCCGGCCGATGCTCTCGGCCAGCTGCGGGAAGACCGCGAGTGCCACGACGATCGCGGTGCCCACCTCGTAGAGCGCCGCCGGCACGGACGCCAGCAGCCGCCGTGGGTTGGCCAGCGAGTTCGCGGCGCCGACGCAGATGAGGATCGTGGCGAGCCGCATCCCGTCGTACAGCCCCGACAGCAGCGACTCCCGGGTGACCGGACCGAGCAGGGTGATGCCGGCGGCCCAGGACGGCAGCGGGATCGTGGGCAGGGTGAACAGCACGGTGCCGCCGTAGCCACCGCCGAACAGCACCCGGAAGAACACCCGGAGGACGATCACCAGCAGCCCGAGCCAGAGGTACAGCCGGAACGACATCGCCCAGGGCGCGTCGGTGCGACGGGCGAGCACGGTGACCGACGCGACGAGCGTGATCAGCGCCAGCAGCCACGGGTTGGTGGTGCGGGACGCGGCAGCCGCCAGCCCGAGGGCCCACGCCCACCAGGCTGCCGGATGCACGTCCCGCGGGAGCACCTTCGCGATGGCTAGCTCCTCCGGCGACGCCAGGCGAGCGTGCCCGCGGTGGCCAGGAGCACCGCCAGCAACCCGCCCGCGAACAGCGGAAGCGCCGAGCCGGAACCGGTCGCCTTCTCCCCCGACGACAGGTCCGCGTCGGCGGACTCCGTGCCGGTGGCCGACTCGGTCGCCCCGTCCGTCGAGGTGGCCGACGCGGACGAGGTCGCGCGTGGGTAGGCGCGTCGCACTCTGCCTTCGCCCGGGCCTTCGTCGCGGCCGCCTTCTTCGTGCGCGTCTGGGCTGCGGCAGCCTTGCTCGGGGTGCGCCGGCGACTGTCGCGCCCGACCCGCGGGTCGGGCTGCCGTCGCCGTCGAGCCCTCGCGGTGCCGCCGCCCGTGCCACCACTGGTCGGACCGCTCGTGGCGGTGCGGCCGGGTGACGGCTTGACGGTCGGCTTCGGACTGCCACCCCCGCCCGAGCCGGCCGGCGAGAGCGGTGCGGTGCCGGGGTTCGACCGGGTGGAGCTGTTCTGGAACCGCCAGCCGATGAAGCCGCCCGCCGGCACCTTCAGGGAGCCGATGCCGGTGCTGGAGTAGCTCCAGGTGCCGGACTTCCCGTCGGACCAGAACAGCCCCCAGTAGGCGTTCGCCGGTGGCGTGTGCACGCACTGGGACTCAGGCGACGGGTCGATCTGGCACACGAACCCAGGCTGCTGCTGGACGTACTTCAAGGCGAAGCCCGCGTCCGTCATGACGCTGCTGCCCGGCTGGTTGGCGCCGTTGGGGTCGCAGGCGACCGACGTGCCACCGAGCGAGTCGAAGTCGACGACGACCGTCACACCGGTTCCCTCGGCGCAGTAGCCGCTCGCGGCCCCAGCCGGTCCGGGCACGACCTGCCCCGCTGCGGCGCCGAGCAGCGCCGCAGCGAGGAACGCCCCGAGGCGTCGCAGGCTCATCGGACGACGCGGAAGGTCGTCGTCACCGACCGGTCGCTGAACGCGCCGCGAAGCACGACCGTCTTGGTCCCGAGCGAGCGCCCGGAGCCGAACGATCGCACGACCGTCCCGGCCGAGCTGGCCGAGCCGGACCAGATCCCGCGCCGCGGTAGTAGAGCCGAGCCTTCTCACGCGGAGCGAGCCCACTGACCGTCACGTGCTGCGTGCGTGCACGCTTGATCGGCCGACTCTTCACCGTCGCGGAGAACTTCTTGCGGCCCGAGCACGGAGATCGTGCTCGACCCGGTCCGGACCGCGCGCGAGCCGGTCACCACGACGCCGTACGAACGAGTGGACTTCGGCAGGAGGATGCGCACAGAGCCGGTACCCGTCGAGCCTGCGGTGCCGGTCGCGGACTTGACGGTGCCGAGAGCGATCCTGAAGTGCTCACCGGGCGCGAGCCCGCTGGCTCGCAACGTCACCGTGACTCCACCGTGCTGGTAACCCGGCGGGTGCGGCCGCGCCCAGTGTCTTCGCCGGCAGCGCGGCGTTCAGCGCCACCACCGACTGGGCGGTCGCCCGACGCCACTCGTCGCGGGTGGTCGTCGTGATGCCGTCCTGCTTCCCGGCCGCCAGGCCACCGGCGTCGTACGCGACGGCGCCGAGCTCGTTGGACAGCGCCGTGCTCTCGGCTACGGCGTCGGTCACCTGGAGCGCCTGCAGCCAGGCGGCCGCGTTGCCGGCGGCGCCGGACCGGCCCTCGTCGGCGAGCACCCGGCGACCAGACCGGTGGTGTTGCTGTTCGAGACGTCCTGGCCGACGAAGGACCCGTCGGCCCGCTGCTGCGTCAGCAGCCACGTGACCGCCTTGTCGATCGCGGCGCGGGCGTCGGGGTCGCCGTTGTGCTCCGCGACCTCGAGCGCCTGGATGGCGAACGCGGTGGAGTCGACGCTCGGGGTCTTGTCCGCGGCGGCGTCGCACGTGAAGGTCGAGGACGAGCCGAAGGTCTCCTGCGACTCCCGGAAGAACCCGGCTGCGCACTGCTGCTTGAGCAGGAAGTCCACGGTGTCGTCCGCGAGGTCGCTGTGCGCCAGGGCCAGGGCTCGGACCACCCAGCCCTGGTTGATGGTGCTCGGGAAGTCGTCGGCGTTGGTCACCGCGCGACCGTTCTCGGCGTCCGCACCCATGTGCACACGGTCCTCGGTCAGCTGGACGAGGTCCGTGCCTCCGAAGCTCGTCGGCATCCCGGCCCGCTGTCTCCACGGCCGTCGTGAGCTTGCCGGTGGCGCCGGCGCTCGCGAAGCCGAAGGCGTCGGTGTACGCCTCCGGGTCCTGGGCCAGCGCGTCCAGGACGGACGCCGCGGCTCGCCGGACGGGTGTCGAGCTTGTCGAGTGCGAAGAAGACGTCGAGGCTCAGCCCGTAGTCGTCGAAGTCGTACTGGTCGTTGTGCACGACCCCGTTCGTGAGCTGGTCGCTCAGCCAGGTCCCACCGGAGTAGGCGTAGGAGTTGGGGGCCGCCTGGGCCGCCGGGGCGACCAGGGCCGATCCGGAGACGAGAGCGGCGGTGAGGGCGACGGCTCCCAGCCGGCGCGCGGATGTACGCATGTGTAGTCCTTCCCGCTGCAGGCAGGCAAGGACCAGTAGGTGACCCCAGCTGCTTTCCTCGACAGCGTGGATGCCTTTGCCTCGCATCAGGTGCTCCGGCTCGCCGCCCGGGAGGGCGGCCTACGGTTGCGGGTCAGCGCCGGATTTGGACCGGCTTCCCCTGGTGGTTGCGAGGCGCGAGGAGACCATCCCCTCGCGGCGAGAGGAAATGTAGCACCGGAGCGACGGGCCGAGCGCGCCGTCCCACGGGTGCTACTTCTTGGACTTCTCCCCGGGGCTCCCGTCGGAGGAGAGCGCGGCGATGAAGGCTTCCTGGGGTACCTCGACCCGGCCCACCATCTTCATCCGCTTCTTGCCCTCCTTCTGCTTCTCCAGCAGCTTGCGCTTGCGGGTGATGTCACCGCCGTAGCACTTGGCGAGCACGTCCTTGCGGATCGCGCGGATCGTCTCGCGGGCGATCACCCGCGCTCCGATGGCTGCCTGGATCGGCACCTCGAACTGCTGGCGCGGGATCAGCTCGCGCAGCTTGCCGGCCAGCGAGACGCCGTACGTGTAGGCCTGGTCGCGGTGCACGATCGCGCTGAACGCGTCGACGGTCTCGCCCTGCAGGAGGATGTCGACCTTGACCAGGTCGGAGGCCTGCTCGCCGGTGGGTTCGTAGTCGAGGGAGGCGTAGCCCTTGGTGCGCGACTTCAGCTGGTCGAAGAAGTCGAAGACGATCTCGGCCAGTGGCAGCGTGTAGCGCATCTCGACGCGGTCGGCGGACAGGTAGTCCATGCCCTCGAGCTGGCCGCGCTTGGACTGGCAGAGCTCCATGATCACGCCGATGTAGTCGCTGGGGCTCAGGATCGTCGCCTTGACGACCGGCTCGCGCACCTCGGCGATCTTGCCGTCGCCGGGGTACTCGCTCGGGTTGGTGACCACCTGCTCCGAGCCGTCCTCCATCAGCACCGAGTAGACGACGTTGGGGGCGGTCGAGATCAGGTCGAGGTTGAACTCGCGCTCGAGGCGCTCCCGCACGATCTCCATGTGCAGCAGGCCGAGGAAGCCGCAGCGGAAGCCGAAGCCGAGCGCGCCGGAGGTCTCCGGCTCGTAGGCGAGGGCCGCGTCGTTGAGCTGCAGCCGCTCGAGTGCGTCTCGCAGCGTCGGGTAGTCGTCGCCGTCGATCGGGAACAGGCCCGAGAACACCATCGGGTTCGGGTGCTTGTAGCCACCGAGGGCCTCGGTGGCTCCGTGGTGCTGGGACGTGACGGTGTCACCCACCCGGGACTGGCGGACGTCCTTGACGCCGGTGATCAGGTAGCCCACCTCGCCGACGCCGAGATGGCCGGACTTGACCGGCTCCGGCGAGATCACCCCGACCTCCAGCATCTCGTGGGTGGCGCCGGTGCTCATCATCTTGATCTTGTCGCGGTGCGTGAGCTTGCCGTCGATCACCCGCACGTAGGTCACCACGCCGCGGTAGGTGTCGTAGACCGAGTCGAAGATCAGCGCCCGGGGCGGGGCGTCGGCGTCACCGACCGGCGCGGGCGTCTGCGCGACGATCTCGTTGAGCAGGCGCTCGACGCCGAAGCCGGTCTTGGCGGAGACCTGGAGCACGTCGGACGGGTCGCAGCCGATGATGTGCGCGAGCTCGGCGGCGTACTTCTCCGGCTGCGCGGACGGCAGGTCGATCTTGTTGAGCACCGGGATCACGTGCAGGTCCGCGGCCAGCGCGAGGTAGAGGTTGGCGAGGGTCTGCGCCTCGATGCCCTGCGCGGCGTCGACGAGGAGCACCGCGGCCTCGCAGGCCTCGAGCGAGCGCGAGACCTCGTAGGTGAAGTCCACGTGCCCCGGGGTGTCGATCATGTTCAGGACGTAGCCGCCGGGCGTGGCCGCGGCGACGTTGTCGTCGGGGACGGTCCAGGGCATCCGGACGGCCTGGCTCTTGATCGTGATGCCGCGCTCGCGCTCGATGTCCATGCGGTCGAGGTACTGGGCCCGGGCGCTGCGCTCGTCGACGACGCCGGTCAGCTGCAGCATCCGGTCGGCGAGGGTCGACTTGCCGTGGTCGATGTGCGCGATGATGCAGAAGTTCCGGATGATCGCGGGATCGGTCTGCCCGGGTGCGGGCGCGGACGGGGAGATGGGCACGGGTGACTCTCGGTAGCTTGCGGGGGTCGGCTCATTCTCCCACACGGCGGGCGGGCCTCTGCCCGTCCCGGGCCGCGACGGTTATGTGCGTGACCTGGTGCGGCACGGCGTACACAATGACCGCCATGCCCCTCGCCGCCCGCGGACCCCAGGACCTCGCCACCCTGGAGCAGGTGCCGCACGGGGAGACCGCGCGCCGGCTCGACTGGATGCTGCTTCCGCCCATGGTCCGGCGGCTGGTCGAGGACCGCTTCGGCACCACAGTCGTCGACGCCGTCTCCTCCGGAGCGGGATACACCCCCGGGCTCGCCTCGGTGCTGACCGGTGCGGACGGCCGTCGCGTGTTCCTCAAGGCCGCCAGCAAGAAGGCCCAGCGGCCGTTCGCCGACGCCTACCGCGAGGAGATCCACAAGCTGCGCAGCCTGCCGGCCGGGCTGCCCGTGCCGCACCTGCTCTGGAGCCACGAGGACGACCTGTGGGTGCTGCTCGCGCTGGAGTACGTCGACGGGCACCACCCCGCGCGGCCGTGGCAGCGTGACCAGCTCGACGCCAGCCTGGACACCCTCGAGATGATCGCGCAGACCCTCACCCCGCCGCCGATGACGCTGCGTTCCTTCGGTGAGGACTTCGCCGACTTCCTCGGCGGCTGGGACCACGTCCGTGCCACCTCCCCCGAGTGGCCGCACCTCGAGGAGGCGGCCGAGCTCGCGACCGGGTTCGCGGCCGTCACGGCGGGCAACACCCTGGTGCACACCGACATCCGCGACGACAACCTGATCGTCGGGCCCGACCGGGTCTACGTGTGCGACTGGAACTGGCCGGTCGTCGGTGCCGCGTGGATCGACACGGTCTGCCTGCTGATGACCGCGCACGGGGACGGCGTGGACGCCGACGCCGTGCTCGCGGAGCGGCGACTGACGCGGACCGTCGACCCCACCCACATCGACAGCGTCCTCGCGCTGTTCTGCGGCTACTTCCTCCAGCGCCGCGACGAGCCGGCACCGCACTCGTCGCCGTGGCTGCGGGTGCACCAGTCCTGGTCCGCAGAGGTGACCTGGGACTGGCTGGCGAGGCGCCGGGGCTGGGTGTGACGGCGGCGCTCAGCCCGAGCGGCGCCGATTTGGGCGCCCAGCGGCCCCGCTGGTATCGTTCTCACTTGCGTGTCCGGGCGTTCGTGCGCCCTTCGGCCCCCGTCTGACGGCGGGCCGACACCCAGATACTGACCCAACCGACGAGAACGACGATCGAGGCCTGCCCCGTGGCGAACATCAAGTCCCAGATCAAGCGCAACCGACAGAACGACGCTGCGCACGAGCGCAACAAGTCCGTGAAGTCGGCGCTGAAGTCTGCCGTCCGTCGCTTCCGCGAGGCCGCCGACGCCGGCGACGCCGAGCAGGCGAAGACCCTGGCTGCTGCTGCCGGTCGCAAGCTCGACAAGGCCGCCTCCAAGGGCGTCATCCACAAGAACCAGGCCGCGAACAAGAAGTCCGCGATCAACAAGCGCGCCGCCTCTCTCTGAGAAGCACCGCACCGCGCACGAGGCGCCGCTCCCCCACGGGAGTCGGCGCCTTTTCGCGTTCCTAGAGCCCCGGTCAGCGGCCGTGCGCGGCGGTGATGGTCAGCACCATCCGCTCGAGGGAGTAGGCCGCGTCGCCGGCCGCCCCCTTCACGTCGGCGTCGGCCCGGGCCACGGCCGTGATCGCGGTCGCCAGCCCCAGGTCGTCCCAGCCGCGGGCCTGCTCGCGCAGCACCCGGATCTTCCACGGCGGCACTCCCGCCTCGCGGGCCAGGTCGGCCTCCCGGAGGCCGCGGGGCGCGGACTTGAACCGGGCCAGGCCACGCAGGCCGGTCGCGAACGCGCTGGTGACCAGCACCGCCGGGGTCCCGTTGTCGAGGGCCCAGCGCAGCTCCTCGAGCGCCGTCGCGGTGTGTCCCGCGATGGCCGCGTCGGCGATCGCGAACGACTTCACCTCGGCGCGACCGCCGAAGTACTTCCGCACGATCGACTCGGTGAGCGGCTCGCCGGGGAAGTCGCTGGTGAGCTGGCTGGCCGCGCCCGCCAGGGCACGCAGGTCCTGGCCGATCGCCTGGACCAGCAGGTCGGCGGCGTCCTCGGCGATCCGACCGCCGTGCCCGCGCACCTCGGCTGAGACGAAGCGGGAGAACTCCGACGGCTTGAGCGAGGCCGACTTCACCTCGGTGACGGTCGGGACCTTGCGCAGCTTGGTGAGGAGCCCGGAGCCCTTCTGGCCGCCGGAGTGCACGAGGATGAGCCCGATGTCCTCCGACGGTGCCCCGGCGTAGGCCACCAGGCCGTCGTGGGCGTCCTCGGGCAGGTCCTCGAGACCACGCAGCACGACGCACCGGATCGAGGAGAACAACGAGGGCGCGGCCAGGTCGCCCAGCACCGCCATGCTCACCTGGTCGGCTGTGGTCTCGCTCACCTCGGACTCCGGGTCCGCGGCGCGCACCGCGGCGATGGCGGTCGAGACCGTGCGCTGGTTGAGGAACTCCTCCGGGCCCGTCACCAGCGTGACGCGCCCGAGGATGTCGGAAGCTCGCGGGGTCGCCATGGTGGCGCCAGCCTGCCACACGCGACCGACACGAGTACGCCGACGCCGGCTGGGTACCGTCGCACGGACACCTGACCCCAGACTCCGACGGAGAGGACACGATGCAGCCCGAGTTGATCGGCGGCCGCTACCGCGTTCAGTCGGCGATCGGCCAGGGCGGCATGGGCACCGTCTGGCTGTGCCGTGACGAGACCCTGCACCGAGACGTCGCCGTGAAGCAGGTGGGCCTGCTGCCCGGTGAGTCGGTCACCGACTCGGCCCGCGCGCTCCGGGAGGCCCGCTCGTCGGCCGGCCTGAGCCACCGCAACGTGGTCACCGTGTTCGACGTCGTCGAGGAGTCCGGCCACATCTGGCTGGTGATGGAGCACGTCCCGGGCCGGTCGCTCTCCGAGATCATCAAGGAGGACGGCCCGCTCGGACCGGCGGTGGTCGCCGACATCGGTGCCCAGATCGCCGACGGCCTGGCCGCCGCGCACGCCGCGGGCACCATGCACCGCGACGTCAAGCCCGGCAACGTGCTGATCCGCGAGGACGGGGTGGCCAAGGTCAGCGACTTCGGGATCGCCCGCAACGCCGGCGACCCGGCCCTGACCCAGTCGGGCTTCCTGACCGGGACCCCGAGCTACTTCTCCCCCGAGCTGGCCCGCGGCGCCGACCCCGGTCCGGGCACCGACGTGTGGGCGCTGGGCGCGACGTTGTACGCCGCGGTCGAGGGGCGCTCGCCGTACGAGCAGCGCACCAACCCCGTCGCGGTCCTCCACGACATCACCTCCGGTCAGCCGCCGCGTCCGCAGCGCGCGGACTTCCTGGAGCCGGCCCTGCTGCGGATGATGGACCGCAACCCCGACTCGCGCTGGTCGATGGAGGACGCCGGCCACGCACTGCACCGGCTCGCGGACTCCCACCGGCCCGAGGGCACCCTCGAGAACACGGTCGTGACGGCTGTGCCGGCCCGCAGCGACGAGCCTGCCGCCGACCCCACGCCGACCCCGACGCCGACCCCGACTCCCCGCGCAGCGCCCGCCCCGGTCGCGGCGCCCGCCGGCGACGACGACCGGAGATCGCGGCGCCGGGGGCCGGTCTACGCCGTGCTGATCGCCGCCGCCCTGCTCCTCGTGCTGGGCGGCATCGCGTACGCCGCGTCGCAGCGCGGTGACGACCCCGGGCCGAACGAGGCCGCCGGCTCGGACTCCGCCTCGGCCACCTCGTCGAAGCAGCCCACGAAGTCGTCCAGCGGATCACCGTCGGCCGAGGACACGCCGTCGGAGGACACCGACAGCCCGTCCGCATCGTCGTCCACGTCCGCCCCGGCGAACGGCGCCGCGGCCAAGGAGTCGTTCCTGCACGACTACTTCTCGGCGGCGCCGGGCGGCACCGACGAGGGGTGGGCGATGCTCACGCCGGCCTACCAGGCACAGACGGGCCGAGACTCCTACGACGGGTTCTGGAGCACGATCGAGTCCGTGGACGTCAGCCAGGTCGACGCCTCCGGAGGCGGCAACACCGTCGACGCGACGCTGACCTACCACAAGACGAACGGCGAGCAGACCACCGAGCGGCACCAGCTGGAGCTCAGCCCCTCCGGCGACAGCTTCAAGATCGCCGGCGACGGCCCGGCCTGACCTGACCTGCGTCACCGGCCGCGGCTGCCCCGTCGGGCGACCCCGAGTCGGCCGTCCTCGACGGTGACGGCGACGTCCCCGTCCTGGTCGGTCCGCTCGACCCGCATCCCGTCGCGGCGCAGCAACGCGACCGTGGCGGCCGCGGGATGCCCGTAGTCGTTCTCCCGGCCGACCGACACCACGGCCAGCCGGGCACCGAGTCCGTCCAGCAGGTCCGGGTCCTGGTAGCGACTGCCGTGGTGCGGCACCTTGAGCACGTCGGCCCGCAGACCGGGCAGGGACGCGTCCAGCCGTTGCTGCGCCTCGGGCTCCATGTCGCCGCCCAGCAGCACCCGCACGCCGCGCACCTCGACCAGCAGCACCAGGCTGGCGTTGTTGGCCGCCGACCCTTCCTCGCCGTGCTCCCCCGACGCGGGTGGGCCCACCGGACCGATCACCTGCCACTCGAGGTCGCCGACGCGGCGCACCTCGCCGTACGCCGGGACCCGGACCGGCACGCGGGCCCGGGACGCCCAGGTCCGGACCTCGCGGGCGCCGTACGTCGGGTCGTCGACGCCGGTCACGTCGAGCTCGCCGACCCGGCGGCCGTCGAGCACGCCGGGCAGCCCGTCGACGTGGTCGGCGTGGAAGTGCGTGAGCAGCACGACCGGCAGCGCGCGGACGTCGAGACGGTCCAGGCAGGCGTCCATCGCGGGCGGGTCGGGTCCGGCGTCCACGACGACCGCCGCACCGCCGCCGGCGTTCAGCACCAGGCCGTCACCCTGTCCGACGTCGCACGCCACCAGCACCCAGCCCCGCGGCGGCCAGCCGGGACTCGGCAGCGGGCGCACCATCACCACGACGAGCACCAGGCTCAACGGCACCGCCCACCTCGGTCGGCGCAGCAGCGGCGCGGCTCCCAGCCCGACCACCAGGCAGACCGCGCCCAGCACCAGCACGGGCAGCAGTCCGGGCGCCCAGTCGAGTGCCGCCGTGGGCAGCCGTGCGAGGTGGGTGGCGACCGTGATGATCCAGCCGGCGCACCAACAGGCCAGCCTTCCGCAGACGACTCCTGCGGGGGCGAGCACCAACGTCAGCACCCCGCCGAGCAGTCCCAGGACGGTCGCCGGGCCGACGACGACCGCGACCGCGAGGTTGGCGACCACGGCCACGAGGCTGACCTGTCCGGAGATCGCCGCGACGACCGGCGTGCAGGCCAGCTGGGCGGCGAACGGGACCGCCAGCGCCTCCGCGGCCCATCGGGGCAGCCAGGCGAGCAGCGCGTCCCGGAACGGCGGCCCGAGGAAGAGGATCCCCGCCGTGGCCAGGGTGGACAGCGCGAAGCCGACCGACCGGGCCAGCCACGGGTCGAGCAGCAGCAGGACCAGGACCGCGACGCCGAGGGCCCGCACCCCGGCGTCCCGGCCGCGTGCTCCGAGCCCGAGGAGCGCCACCGAGCCCATCGCCGCCGCCCGCAGGACGCTCGGCTCGGGTCGGGCCAGCAGCACGAACCCGGCCACCCCGACCACACCCACCACGACCAGGCCTCGGGCCCGCACCCCCGCCCAGCGCGCGACGACGAGCAGGAACCCGACGACCAGCGTGAGGTTGGTGCCGGAGACGGCCGCGAGATGGGTCAGCCCGCAGGTGCGGAAGTCCTCGGTGACCTGCTCGGACATCGCCTGGTCGTCGCCCACCACCAGCGCGGGCACCAGTGCACGGGCGTCCGGGTCCGCCCCCGCGACCGACGCGCGGATCCCGGCCCGCACCCGGGCGGCGCCGCCCAGCAGGTCCCCCGGCCGTTCCAGCAAGCGCGGCGCACGACCCGTCGAGAGCACGGCGGCGAGGTCGGGTCCGTCGGGTGGCGCGAGCCGGCCCGTCGCGGTCACCGTCGAGCCGAGCTGCACGTCCGCCCAACCGGCGTCGCCGACGACGAGCACCGGCACCCTCGTCCGGTGCCGCTGGCCACGCCCGACGACCTCCCGCACCGAGACCCGGGTCAGCGTGAACGACCCGAACCGTCCGCTGCGCACCACGGGGTCGGACGTGACCTGCGCGGTCACCGTCACGGCCGCTGCCCGCTCGGCGAGCGCGGCGACCGGGCTGCGCTGGTTGGCCTCGACCCGCAGAGCAGTCACTCCCGCCACCGCGGACGCGGCGACCAGGCACGCGAGCACGGTGGCCACCGGCCGCCGGCGCCTGCGCCGCGACAGCACCCACGTCGAGCCCAGCAGCGCGGTCACGAGCCAGGTCCAGCCCGGCAGGCCCAGAGCGGCCAGCCCACCGGCCCAGGCCGCGGCGCCCAGCACGACGGCCCGCAGGTCCGGTGGCGACGTCGGCGGGGCGTCGCCCGGCGACAGCGCCGGCATCAGAGCGTGACGAACGGCGCCATCTCGGCGAGCGTGGCGTCGCCGATGCCGGAGACCTCGAGCAGCTCGTCGACCGCGGTGAAGGCGCCGTTCTCGGTGCGGAAGGCCAGGATCTTCTGCGCCGTCACCGGCCCCACCCCGGGCAGCTCCTCGAGCTCGGACTGGGTCGCGCTGTTGATGTTCACCATCGGTCCCGCCCCTGCCGACCCGGACGTCGGCGCCGAGGCGGCCGAGGCGGCCACGCCGTCCGCGGCGCGGATCCCGACGAGGATCTGCTCACCGTCGGCGAGCACCCGGGCGAGGTTCAGGCCCCCGAGGTGGGCGCCGGGTCGGGCACCACCCGCGGCCTCCAGCGCGTCGACGACGCGGGACCCCAGGGGCAGCGTCGCGATGCCGGGACGGCGCACCTTGCCGGCGACGTCGACGACGATGCTGCCGCTGGACGGGCTGGTCGCGTCGGCGGGCGCGACGGACGGGGAAGGGGACGCTGTCGCAGCCGTGGCAAGCGCGGAGGGGGTCGAGGACACCGGCGGCAGCACGGTCGAGTCGGTGCCACCCCGGAGCAGCCACCAGGTGGTGAGCGCCAGCGCGCCGGCGACCAGCAGCGCGAGCACCGTCAGGTGCGTGCCCGTCAGCCGGACCCGTCCCTGCAGGGTCGGGGGCAGCCGGTCGCGGGTCCAGCCGCCGACCATGGCCGCACGCCCGACGGGCCGGTGCGCGTGCCGGCCGGGCATCCCGTCGTGCTCGTCGTGCGGGTGCTCTGCCGGGGGTGGCTCGCCGGACCCGCCCGGTGACCCGGGGCTCGGGGTCTCCACCGGGTCCGGACGGATCTCGGCGAGCTCCGCGCTCAGCAGCTCCAACCGTCGCCGTGCCACCTCGGCGACCTGGGTGTGGGTGGATCTGCGTGAGCGCATGACCCGAACCTAGGAAGCACGCGTCCGGGTCGGAAGACCGTCACCGGGACCTGGGGACAACCCCGCACCGGTCGGGCCTGTGGACGGTTCCCGGCGTCAGCGGGGTGCGACGACGACGGCGACCATCCCCGGGCCGACGTGCGCGCCGATCACCGCGCCGACCTCGCCGACGGAGACCTCCCGGCCGGACAGGTTCGCCTCGAGCCGCTGGGTGAGGTGCTCGGCCAGGCTCGCGGCGCGGTCCGGGCTGGCCAGGTGTGCGACGGCCACGTCGACCTGCCGGTCGTCCGCGGCGGTGACGGCGAGCTCCTCCAGCCGGCTCAGCGCGCGGGCCGCCGTACGCACCTTCTCCCGGGTGCCGATCCGGCCGTCCACGATCTCCAGCAGCGGCTTCACGGCGAGCGCCGACCCGAGCAGGGCGGCGGCCGCGCCGATGCGGCCGCCCCGGCGGAGGTACTCCAGGGTGTCGACGTAGAACAGCGACGTGGTCCCGTCGGCGCGGGCCAGCGCGGCCCCGGCGGCCTCCTCGAGCGAGCCGCCCCGCTCCAACGCCTCCGCCGCCGCCAGTACGGCGAACCCGGTGGCCATGCCGAGCTGGCGCGTGTCGACCGCACGCACGGGCAGCGAGGCCTCGCGCGCCGCGAGCTGCGCGGACTCGAAGGTGCCGCTCATCTCCCCCGACAGGTGCACGGACAGCACCTCGTCGGCGCCGGCGGCCTTGGCCTTCTCGTAGGTCTCCAGGAACACCGCCGGGGTCGGCCGCGACGTGCTCACCGGCGTCCACTCGCGCAGTGCCGCCGAGATGGTCTCGGCGCTGACGTCGGGGTCCTCGCCCTCGTCGTGGGAGCGCGCACCGATGACCACCTGGAGGGGCACGACGTGGATGCCATGGCGCTCGACGACGTCACGCGGCAGCATGGCCGTGGAGTCGGTGACGAGGGCGACGGTCCGAGACATGCGGAAAGGCTATCTGCCCGGACGGGAATCAGCGTGACCGCGCCGGGGTTGCCCGGGTGCCCAGAACCGCAAGCAGAAGGAGACCCATGCGCGTCGTCATCGCCGGAGGACACGGACAGATCGCCCTGCTGCTCGAGAGGCTGCTCGCCGAGCGCGGCGACCAGCCGGTCGGCATCGTGCGCAACCCGGACCACGTCGCCGACGTCGAGGCCACCGGTGGCGAGGCCGTCGTGCTGGACCTCGAGCAGGCCGACGTCGGCTCCCTGGCAGACGTCCTGAAGGGCGCCGACGCCGTGGTGTTCGCCGCCGGCGGCGGACCGAACAGCGGCGCCGCGCGCAAGGAGACCGTCGACAAGGGCGCCGCGGTGCTGCTCGCCGACGCCGCCGAGCAGGCCGGGGTGCGGCGCTACGTGATGATCTCCTCGATGGGCACCGACAAGGCCGACCCCGACAGCGACGACGTGTTCCAGGTGTACCTCCGCGCCAAGAAGGCGGCCGACGACGACCTGCGCTCGCGCGACCTCGACTGGACCGTCGTACGCCCCGGGCGGCTCACCGACGACGAGCCCACGGGCCGGGTGCAGGTCGGCGCCCTGCAGCGTGGCGAGATCCCCCGCGCCGACGTGGCCGCCGTCATCGTGGCGGCGCTGCACACCGACGCGACCCACGGCGCGACGTTCGACCTGCTCGCCGGACACCAGACCGTCGAGGCGGCCCTCGCCGGGCTGTAGGTCAGCCGGTCACGACGTTGACCAGCTTGGGTGCGCGCACGATCACCGTGCGCACCGACTGGCCGTCCAGCGCCCGCTGCACGTGCGGGTCGGCCAGCGCCATCGCCTCCAGGTCGGCCGCGGAGATGTCCGGGCTGACCTCCAGCTTGGCGCGCAGCTTGCCCTGCACCTGCACGACCGCGGTGATCGAGTCCTGGACCAGCAGCGCCGGGTCGACCGTCGGCCAGCCGGCCAGGGCGACCGTGGGCTGGTGGCCCAGCCGCTCCCACATCTCCTCGGCGGTGTACGGCGCGACCAGGCTCAGCAGGATCGCGACCGTCTCGGCGCCCTCGCGTACGGCGGGGTCGTCCGGGCCGCACCCGGAGTCGATCGCCTTGCGGGTCGCGTTGACCAGCTCCATCACCCTGGCCACCAGCACGTTGAACCGGTGCGACTCCAGCAGGCTCTCGGCCTCGTGCACGGTGCGGTGCGTGACCTGACGCAGCGCCCGGTCACCGCCGTCGGCCGGTGTGCCCGGCGCCGAGGTGACGTCGCCGCTCAGCCGCCAGGCGCGCTGCAGGAACTTCAGTGAGCCGCCGGGCGACAGGTCGGCCCAGTCGATGTCGTCCTCGGGCGGGCCGGCGAAGACCAGCGTCAGCCGGACGGCGTCCACACCGAAGACCTCCAGCTGCTCCCCCAGGTCGACGCCGTTGCCCAGCGACTTGCTCATCTTGCGGCCGCGGTTGATCACGAAGCCCTGGTTCAGCAACGCGGTGAACGGCTCGATGAAGTCGACCATGCCCATGTCGTGCAGCACCTTGGTGAAGAACCGGCTGTACAGCAGGTGCAGGATCGCGTGCTCGACCCCGCCGACGTACTGGTCGGCCGGCATCCAGTCGCGGACCGCCTCGACGTCGAACGGGCCGTCGTCGTAGTGCGGCGAGCAGTAGCGCAGGAAGTACCACGACGAGTCCACGAACGTGTCCATGGTGTCGCTGTCCCGCTTGGCCGGTCCCCCGCACGACGGGCACTCGACGTTCACCCAGTCCTCGGCGGCGGCCAGCGGCGAACGGCCCTTCGGCTTCAGGTCGGCGCCCCTCAGCTCGGGCAGCTCGACCGGCAGCTGGTCGTCGGGCACCGGCACCTCGCCGCAGCCGGGACAGTGGATGATCGGGATCGGCGCGCCCCAGAAGCGCTGCCGGGACAGCAGCCAGTCGCGCAGCCGGAAGTTCACGGCACCCTCGCCGCGGCCGTCGGTCTCCAGCCGCTCGATGATCGCGGCGATGCCGGCACTCTTGTCGCTCAGCCCGTCCAGCTCGCCGGAGTTGACGTAGACCCCGTCGCCGATGGTCGCGACGAACGTCTCCTCCGGGTTGTCCTCGCCGGTGTCGACGACGCGACGTACGGGCAGGCCGAACTTCCTGGCGAAGTCCAGGTCGCGCTGGTCGTGCGCGGGCACCGCCATGATCGCGCCGGTGCCGTAGTCGGCCAGCACGTAGTCGGCGGCCCAGACCGGGACCTGCTCGCCGGTCGCCGGGTTGGTCGCCGTGACGCCCAGGTCGACACCGGTCTTGGTGCGGTCGGTGGACAGCCTCTCGATGTCGGTCTCCTTGCGGACCTCGACCAGGTAGGCCTCGTGGGCGTCGCGCTGCTCCGGTGCGACGATCTCGGCGGCCAGCTTGGAGTCCGGGGCGACCACCATGTACGTCGCGCCGTACACGGTGTCGGGACGCGTCGTGTAGACGGTCAGCGGACGCGTCGTGCCGTCGTGCAGGTGCAGGTCGAAGTGGATGTGCGCACCGACGGAACGGCCGATCCAGTTGCGCTGCAGGGCCAGCACCCGCTCCGGCCAGTGCCCCTCCAGCTGCTCCATGTCGTCCAGCAGCCGCTGGGCGTACTCGGTGACCTTGAAGTACCACTGCGACAGCTCGCGCTTGGTGACCTCGGCGCCGCAGCGCTCGCACATGCCGTTGACGACCTGCTCGTTGGCCAGCACGGTCTGGTCGTTGGGGCACCAGTTCACCGGGGAGAACTTGCGGTAGGCCAGCCCGCGCTCGCGGAAGCGCAGGAACAGCCACTGCGTCCAGCGGTAGTACTCCGGGTCGGACGTGTGCAGCCGCCGGGACCAGTCGAACGAGATGCCGTAGCGGCGGAACGACTCCGCCTGGGTCTCGATGTTCGCGTAGGTGTACGTCGCGGGGTGCTCGTCGTGCTTGATCGCGGCGTTCTCCGCCGGCAGGCCGAACGAGTCCCAGCCGATCGGGTTCAGCACGTCGTAGCCGCGCTGCCACCAGTAGCGGGCGATGACGTCGTGCAGCGCCATCACCTCGGCGTGACCCATGTGCAGGTCACCGCTGGGGTAGGTGAACATCGTCAGCGCGTAGCGCCGCTCCTTGACGCCGTCGTCGGCGGCCTCGAAGGGGTTCAGGTCGTCCCAGACCTTGCGCCACTTGTCCTGCGCGGCGGCGACGTCGTAGTCGCTGCGTCGTCATACCGCTGGTCGTGGTGCTGGTCCGACTGGTCCTGCTCGCTCATCGTCTCGTCTTCCTCGTCGTGCGTGCTGCGTGGCACTCGGGCGCCCGGGCACAAAAAAACCCCTCGGGAACGAGGGGTAGCCGCGTCGTCCTGCCCGGGAGGGCACCGGTCAACGCGGCTGGCTAAGCAGAAGTCGTTGGTGCATGGCATCGAGCCTAGCGCACCGGGCGGCGGCGCCGCAGGTGCGTTCTCGTCAGCGGCTCGACGTGCGATGCGCCTCGATCACGGCCTCGAGGCGCAGCAGCGCGGAGGCGAGGCCGCCGTACACGTCCTCGCCGAGCTCGGACGCCCACTCCCTCTCGAGGCGGGTCGTGGTCTGCTGCATCACGCGGGTCGCGGCCCAGCCGCGCTCGGTCAGCCGGACCACGCGGGTCCGCCGGTCGTCGGGGTGCGCCTCGCGGAGGATGTAGCCGCCGGTCTCGAGCTGGTGCAGCAGGTGGTTCATCGCCTGCTTGGACGCCGAGGTCCGCATGGCCAGCACGCCGGGACGCTGGCCGTCGGGGCCGGGGTACTGGAAGACACCGAGGTGCGCCGGCAGGACGTCGTCGAACCCCGCGGCGTGCAGGCTTTCCATCACCTCGTGCCGCACGATCACCGCTGGTCGCCGCAACAACGCAGCGACCGGCGGCAGCACGGCCTCGTTCATCTCGATCGCCATTTGTCCCCCCGGACATGACTTCTTCCGCAAGACCCCCCGGCCTCGTCAACGATTGTGCCCTTTATGGCGTCGTTAGTAACACTTTTTACTACATATGAACTTTTCCTTTACTGTGCGTCGTCCTCCGGGACGACGACCGGCCGCAGCCGGGACCAGAGCACGAAGGCAGCGGACATGATGATCATGCCGAGGCCGGCCCACAGGTTGATGTTCAGCCCGTCGGACTTCTCGAGCTCGGCGTCGCTCGGCCCGACGAGTCCCACGATCACGAGGACGACGCCGTAGATGCCGATGAGGCTCGCGATGAAGATGCGGATGTCGAAGGCGCCCGCGCGGTGCGGTGTCTCCGAGGTGTCACCGCCCCCGAGGTGGGGCTGGTGTCGTCGCTGGGGTTGTCGCTGGTGTTGGACATGTCGGCTCCTTACCAGAACACGATGTTGAGGATGATGACCATGACCAGAGCGACCCCGGCGAGGTGGTTGGGCTTCTGGTACCACGCCAGTGACCCCTCGTTCTCGTCGTGGAAGTCCTTCTTGGGGGTCAGCGAGTAGACCAGACCCCGCAGCTGCGACTCGGGCTTGGGCGCCGTCACCAGGCTGACCAGGATGCTGACCGCGATGTCGACCACGAAGGCGGCACCTGCCGCCGCGAAGCTGGCTCCTTGCCCCTTCAGCCCGATCGCGCCGATCGACATCGGCCCGAGCGCGTCCTGGCTCAGCACCCCCACGGCGACGGCGGCCAGCGTGCCGCTGACCAGTCCCGTCCAGCCGGCCGTCGGCGTCATCTTCTTCCAGAACATACCGAGGATGAACGTCGCGAACAGGGGCGCGTTGAAGAAGCCGAACAGCGTCTGCAGGTACGTCATGATGTTGGTGTACTGCGAGGCGAAGATCGCCGTGCCGATGGCGATCAGCGTCGCGGCGACCGTGGCGATCCGACCGACCCGCGTGTAGTAGTCGTCGGGCTTGTCCTTCTTGACGTAGGTCTGCCAGAGGTCGTAGGAGAACACGGTGTTGAACGCCGAGATGTTCGCGGCCATGCCGGCCATGAACGACGCGAGGAGTCCGGCGATCGCGACGCCGAGCATGCCGTTGGGCAGCAGGTCGCGCATCAGGTAGAGGATCGCGTTGTTGTAGTCAGGACTCTCCGCGTCCGGCGCGACCTCGCTGACCAGGACGCTGGCGATCATGCCCGGGAAGATCACGATGAACGGGATGAACATCTTCGGGAAGGAGCCGATGATCGGCGACCGCTGGGCCGCCGAGATCGAGTTCGACGCCATGGCGCGCTGCACCTCGACGAAGTTCGTCGTCCAGTAGCCGAACGACAGCACGAAGCCGAGGCCGAACACGATGCCGATCACCGACATCAGTGGGCTCTCGATGCCGGTGAGGTTGGTGCCGGGCCACGAGTTGAGGCGGTCGGCGCCGTCGGAGAACCCGCCGATCTTCTCCTTGAGACCGCCGTAGCCGCCCACCTTGTGCAACCCCACGATCGTCAGCGGCAGCAGGGCCGCGACGATCACGAAGAACTGCAGGACCTCGTTGTAGATCGCTGCCGACAGACCACCGAGCGCGGTGTAGGTGAGCACGACGGCCGCGGCCACCAGGAGCGAGGTCCACAGCGGCCAGCCGAGCAGCACCTCGACGATCTTGGCGAGCAGGTAGAGGTTGATGCCGGCGATCAGCAGCTGGGCAAGGGCGAAGCTCAACGCGTTGACCAGGTGAGCGGCCGGCCCGAACCGTCGGTTCATGAACTCCGGGACGGACCGCACCTTGGAGCCGTAGTAGAACGGCATCATCACGACGCCGAGGAAGATCATCGCCGGCACCGCGCCGACCCAGAAGTAGTGCACGGTCGGGATGCCGAAGTTCGCGCCGTTGGCGGACATGCCGATGATCTCGACGGCACCCAGGTTCGCGGAGATGAACGCGAGACCGGTGACCCACGCGGGCAGCGACCGGCCGGAGAGGAAGAAGTCGATGCTGCTCGAGACCGAGCGCTTGGCGAGGATGCCGATGCCCAGGACGAAGCAGAAGTACAACGCGATCAGCAGGTAGTCGACCCAGTTGGCGTCGAGTCGAAGCTGCGCATCCGCCGCGAAAATCATAGATCTCCTCCGAGTCCGAACGAACCTGCTTCTAGTTGTTCCCCGGAATGTGTACAAGTCATGCGTGCGAACCCGCAAGCGCGCCACGGCGTGGCAGGCTCCGACCGCTCGGCTAGGGTCGTCACCGCCACGAGGGCGCGCACGGCGGACGGAGCGGAGTGGTTTCATGACCTGGTTGGTGACCGGCGGCGCCGGCTACATCGGTGCGCACGTGGCACGGGCGTTCTCCGAGCAGGGCCTCGGCGTGGTGGTGGTCGACGACCTCTCCAGCGGTCACCGCGACTTCGTCCCGCGCGACGTCCCCCTCGTGGAGGGCACCATCCTCGACACCGACCTCCTGGTGAAGACGATGCACGAGCACGAGGTCGACGGGGTCGTGCACCTGGCCGGGTTCAAGTACGCCGGAGTCTCGGTCGAACGACCGCTGCACACCTACCAGCAGAACGTCACCGGCACGATCAGCCTGCTCGAGGCGATGGCCGAGACCAGTGTCGACAAGATGGTCTTCTCCTCGAGCGCCGCGACGTTCGGGACACCCGACGTCGACCTGGTCACCGAGCAGACCGCGACCAACCCCGAGTCGCCGTACGGCGAGTCGAAGCTGATCGGCGAGTGGCTGATGCGTGACCAGGCGACCGCGACCGGTCTGCGGCACACGTCGCTGCGCTACTTCAACGTGGTGGGGTCCGGCACCACCGAGGTCTACGACACCAGCCCGCACAACCTGTTCCCGCTCGTCATCGAGGCCCTCGTGGAGGGCCGCGTCCCGCGGATCAACGGCGACGACTACGACACACCCGACGGCACCTGCGTGCGCGACTACGTGCACGTCGCCGACCTGGCGGTCTCGCACCTGGCCGCGGCCCAGGCGCTGACCGAGGGCCGGCCGCTCGAACCGGTCTACAACCTGGGCAGCGGTGAGGGCCTCTCGGTGCGGCAGGTCATGGACGCGATGGCCCGGGTCACCGGCATCGACTTCACTCCCGAGATCCAGCCCCGTCGGGCCGGCGACCCGGCTCGGATCGTTGCGTCCGGCGAGCTCGCGGCGCGCGACCTCGACTGGCAGATGCGGCACGGCGTCGACGACATGGTCGCCAGTGCCTGGCACGCCCGCCGGGCCGCACTCGCCGGCTGACACCCCCACTCCGAAAGGCCGCTCATGACCGTGCTCGACCTGTTCCGTCTCGACGGCAAGGTGGCGATCGTGACCGGCGCCTCGTCCGGCCTCGGTGTGTCGTTCGCGCAGGCCCTGGCCGAGGCCGGCGCCGACGTGGTGCTCGGCGCCCGTCGCGTCGACCGGCTCGAGGAGACCCGGGCCCTCGTCGAGTCCGTCGGACGCCGGGCGCTGACCGTCCAGACCGACGTCTCCGACCCCGACGCGTGCCAGGCCCTCGTCGACGCCGCGATGCAGGAGCTCGGCCGGGTCGACGTACTCGTCAACAACGCCGGCATCGGGACTGCCGTGCCCGCCACCCGGGAGACCCCGGAGCAGTTCCGCCAGGTGATCGACGTCAACCTCAACGGCTGCTACTGGATGGCGCAGGCGTGCGGTCGGGTGATGCAGCCGGGCAGCAGCATCGTCAACATCAGCAGCGTTCTCGGCCTGACGACGGCCGGGCTGCCGCAGGCCGCGTACGCCGCCAGCAAGGCCGCGCTGATCGGGCTGACCCGCGACCTCGCCCAGCAGTGGACCGGTCGCAAGGGGATCCGGGTCAACGCTCTGGCGCCCGGGTTCTTCGCGTCGGAGATGACCGAGCAGTACCCGGACGGCTACCTCGACTCGATGGACGCGCGGATCCCGGCCGGCCGCAAGGGCGAGGGCGTCGAGCTCGCGGCCGCGCTGGTGTTCCTGGCCAGTGACGCGGGTGGCTACGTGACCGGCCAGACGCTCGCTGTCGACGGCGGCATGACCATCACCTGATCACACGTTCCGCTCAGGATCTGCTTGGCGAACGGTGGGACACTCGAAGCATGAGCAGTCAGCAGAGCATGCGCGGCCTGAAGACGGGCCTCACCCTCGAGTGGCCCCAGTCCCTGGGCGTCTACGACAAGTACGAGCAGGCGCAGAAGTCCGTCGACTTCCTCTCCGACCACGAGTTCCCCGTCGAGAACTGCATGATCGTCGGCACCGAGCTCAAGCAGGTCGAGCGGGTCACCGGCCGGCTCACCACGGGACGGGTCGCCCTCGGCGGCCTGCTGTCGGGCGTCTGGATGGGCCTGTTCATCGGCCTGATCTTCTCGTTCTTCGGCACCGGCGGCGCGTTGGCGATCATCCTCTCGACGGTCGCCTTCGGTGCGCTGTTCGGGGTCATCTGGGCGCTCGTCGGGTACGCCGCCACGCGCGGTCAGCGGGACTTCAGCTCGGTGAGCCGGATCGTCGCCACCCGCTACGAGGTGCTCGTCGAGCACAAGCACGCCGCGGCCGGCCGGGAGCTGCTCGCCCAGCTCCCCGGCCACACCGCGTCGCAGCAGACGTTCTGACCGCCGAGGACCGCAGAAGGTCGAGGACCCGGCAGCGGCCGGGACAGACAGAAGGCCGGCTCCCGAGGGAACCGGCCTGGTCGAGCTGTCGATCGATTGTGGAGCTGAGGGGACTCGAACCCCTGACCCCCTCCATGCCATGGAGGTGCGCTACCAGCTGCGCCACAGCCCCGCCGCCCTGATGCGTCCGGGCAACTCGGGAATCTTAGCCAACCCGGGTGGAGGATGCGAAATCGGGTGCGGCGCCCTCGTGGCCGGGGTCGTCACAGGTCGGTGACGGCGTCCCCGGCAGGTCCGACCTGCTGGTTGTAGGCGACCAGCCGCAGCCGCCCGCCCTCCTCCAGCTCGGTCAGCACGACCCAGCCGCAGTTGTCGATGCCCTTCAGCGACGTGGCCGTCGACGACGGCCAGCCGAGCAGGGCGATCAGCGCCACCTTGAGGCAGGCACCGTGCGTGACGACCATCCCGGTCTCCCCGGTGTCCAGCGACTCCAGGCACTCGCGCAGCGCCGGCACCATCCGCGCCTCCACCTCCTCGGCGACCTCCGACCCGGGGACCCGGAGCATCCCGTCACCGCGCACCCACGCGGCGTGCTCCGCGGGGAACCGCTCGGCGAACTCCGGCATCGTCAGGCCCTGCCGGGCGCCGACGTCGAACTCGCGGAACCGCTCGTCGGACTTGGCGGCCAGCCCGGTCGCCTGCTCGACGTACGCACAGGTCTGCCGGGCCCTCGCGAGGTCGGAGGTCCACAGCGCGGCCGGCGCGTAGCGGGCGAGGTACGGCGCCGCGGCGGCCGCCTGCGCGTGCCCGAGCTCGTCGAGCTCGACGTCGGCGTGCCCCTGGGCGCGACCGATCTCGTTCCAGGAGGTGCGGCCGTGCCGGACCAGGACGAGGGTGCGTCCGGTCACGGACGGTCTCGACAGGCTCGACCAGCCGGGGCGTCCGGAGCGCTCACTGGCCTCGGCCGGAGGTGACCGTGTCGGGCAGGGAGATCAGCGGGCAGTCGCGCCAGAGCCGCTCGAGGGCGTAGAAGGAGCGCTCCTCCTCGTGCTGCACGTGCACCACGATCTCGGCGTAGTCGATGAGCACCCACCGGCCGTCACGCTCCCCCTCGCGGCGGACCGGCTTGGCCCCGATCTCGCGGAGCTCGTCCTCGATGGCGTCCACGATGGCCTTGACCTGCCGGTCGTTGGGAGCGGAGGCGAGCAGGAAGGCGTCGGTGATGACGAGCTGCTCGGACACGTCGAAGGCCATGATGTTCTCGGCCTGCTTGTCCGAGGCCGCCTGGGCGGCGGTGCGGACCAGGTCGAGGGCACGGTCGGTGGCGGTCATGGTGTCGGTCCTAGCTTCGAGGTGGGTGGCTCGGGGGCGTAGAGGGCGTACTTGGTGATGTACTGCACGACCCCGTCGGGCACGAGGTACCACACGGGGTCGCCCTGCATCCGGCGCTTGCGGCAGTCGGTGGAGGAGATGGCCAGGGCGGGGATCTCGAGGAGGGTGACCTTGTCGGCCGGCATCCCGGTCAGCGTGGAGTCGTCCATGGTGAAGCCCGGCCGGGTGCAGCCGACGAAGTGCGCGAGGTCGAACAGCTCGTCCGCGTCGCGCCAGGTGAAGATGTCGCTGAGCGCGTCGGCGCCGGTGATGAAGTACAGGTCGGCGTCGGGGAGCACCTTGCGGAGGTCGCGCAGCGTGTCGATGGTGTACGTCGGACCGTCGCGGTCGATGTCCACGCGGGACACCCAGAAGCGCGGGTTGGAGGCGGTGGCGATCACCGTCATCAGGTAGCGGTCCTCGGGAGGCGAGACCTCGCGGGACTGCTTCTGCCAGGGCTGCCCGGTCGGCACGAACACGACCTCGTCGAGCCCGAACCAGGACTGCACCTCGCTCGCCGCGACCAGGTGGCCGTGGTGGATCGGGTCGAACGTGCCACCCATCACGCCGACGCGGCGTCGGGTGGGTGCCTCCGGGGTGCCGCCGTCAGCCACGCGTCATCGTCATCAGCCAGGGGTCAGGAGTGGTCGCGGCCGCCGCCGAAGGCGAGCAGCCCGGCCAGCAGGGCCAGGAGGAGCACGAAGATGCCGCCACCGACGAACCACGGGTTGATGCCCGCGGCCGACGACTCGGCGGCGACGGTGACGAGAGGCGTGATCGACATGGCTCGAACTCTACCGTGCCCCGGGACGGCTACCGGGACGGGACCGGCAGGCCGATCCGTCCCAGCCGGACCAGCGAGACGCTCTTCATCACCAGCAGTGCGGTGGCGATCGCGGCCGCGACCCACACCCACCCGGTGACCAGCAGCAGCACCGCGAACAGCGAGGAGTTCACCGCCTTGCCGGGCTTCGACCAGTTCCACAGCCACAGCGGGCGGTCGACGACGTAGAAGTAGTTCGGGCTGCGCACCGGCCAGGCCAGGAAGGCCAGGGACAGGAAGCAGTCGACGACCATGAACTCCGCGAGGTAGATGAACACCGGGATCGCGAACTCCGGCTGCAGCCACACCAGGCCGATGTAGAACGCCGCGGCACAGAACCGGTCGGAGAGGATGTCGAGGACCGCCCCGATCCGGGTCTCGCAGCCGCGGATCCGCGCCACGAACCCGTCGAGGCTGTCGCCCACCCAGTAGACGACCAGCGCGACCACCAGCAGCGTCCGGCTGCCCTCCTGGGCGGCGAGGCCGGCCAGGACCACGGACGCGATGGTGCGGACGGCGGTGATCACGGTGGCCGACGTGCCGACCCGCTCCTGCTCGGGGTGGGTCCAGACGTCGAGGCGTGCCTGCGTCGACCGGTGCAGCGGTGGTCATGTGGTCAGCCTATGACGTGGGGTCGTCACCCTTGAACAGCGCGGCCGAGAGGATGCTGGGGAAGCGGACCGTGAAACGGGTCTCGTCGAGCAGTGCGGCGAGCTCGGCGGCGCGGTGGTCGATCTCGGCCCGGCGGTCGGCCGGGACGTCGGTGACCAGCCGGGTGCGGATCGTGCCGTCGGCGGCCTGCACCCAGCCGCCGACCACTCTGCCGTCGACCCAGATCGTCGGCCCGGCGTTGCCCATCCGGTCGAAGGTGTCCGCGGCTGCGGCCGGCAGGTACCACTCGCGCTCCTTCCAGCCCATGGTGGTCGGGTCGAGCCCGGGCAGCAGCGCGACCCAGGGCGGCGCGGGCTCCACCCGCTCCTCGTCGTCCGGCGCGACCCAGGCGGGCCCGCCGTCGACGACGACCTCGACCGCTGCGCAGTCGGCGAGAGCCGCGGTGGTGGTCGCCACCGTCCACCCGGTCCACCACTGCAGGTCCGTGCTGGTGGCGGGGCCGAACACCCGCAGCCAGCGCAGTGCGAGGGCGCCAGCGGCCTCCCGCTCGGTGACGTCCCCGAGCCCGCCGTCGAGCCAGCTGTCCATGGCGGCGTAGGTGTAGGCGCCGTTGATCCACGTGCCGGTCGGCCTGGTGCGCACGATCCGGCCCTCGAAGCCGAGGTTGAGCAGCACCCGGGTGTGCGCGGAGACGGTCGCGGAGTACTTCTTCCCGGGCGCCATCACGATCTTGTGGGTCAGGGCGGGCACGCGTCGGCCGAGCTCGCGGGCGGTCAGCGGGCCGTGCTCGTGCAGCGTGTCCAGGACCTGGTCGCGGGCGTCGGCCAGCCACGCGTCGGGGTCCTCGACGCCGTTGGCGGCGAGCAGCTTCGCGGTGCGCCGGTGCTCCGGTCCGACGAGCTTGCGGGTGGCGGCGGCGTGCATCAGGCGTACGACGTCGGGCGTCGCGACCCACAGCGTGCGACGCATCGCGTGGTGGCGCACGACCGTCCGGTCGACGTACAACGCCTTCTCGACGGCCTCGACCGACGGGTGCCGCATCCGCAGCATCGCGGAGAGGTAGACCGTGACCGGGTCGCTGGAGTGCAACGCCACCAGAGCGTCGGCGATCGCCGCGACGTCGTCGGTGTGGTCCTCGGCGAGGAGCCGGTGTCGGCGCGCGAGGCGGGACCGGCGCTCCTCGTCGTCGATGGTGCGGGCCACGGCCTAGCGGACGTGACCGTCGCCGGTGACGACGTACTTCGTCGAGGTCATCTCCGGCAGCCCCATCGGACCGCGGGCGTGCAGCTTCTGGGTGGAGATGCCGATCTCGGCGCCGAAGCCGAACTCACCGCCGTCGGTGAAGCGGGTGGACGCGTTGACGATCACCGCCGCGGAGTCGACGGCGGCGGTGAACCGGCGGGCGGCGTCCTGCGAGCGGGTCACGATCGCCTCGGTGTGACCGGAGGAGTAGGTGCGGATGTGCCGGACCGCCGCGTCGAGGTCGGGTACGACGGACGCGGAGATGTCGAGCGAGAGGTACTCCGCGGCGTGGTCGTCCTCGGTCGCCGGCACCACACCGTCGAGCGCGGCGAAGGCCGGGTCGCCGTGCACGGTGACGCCGGCGTCCTGCAGCGCGGCGACCACCCGCGGGACGAAGACCTCCGCGACGTCCGCGTGCACCAGCAGGGACTCGGCGGCGTTGCACACCGAGGGGCGGTGGGTCTTGGCGTTGAGCACGATCGCGAGCGCCTGGTCGAGGTCGGCGTCCCGGTCGACGTACACGTGGCAGTTGCCGACACCGGTCTCGATCACCGGGACCGTGGACTCCTCGACGACCGACCGGATCAGGCCGGCACCGCCCCGCGGGATCAGCACGTCGACCAGGCCACGGGCCCGCATCAGGGCCTTGGCCGCCTCGTGCCCCTCCCCCGGCACCAGCTGGACGGCGTCCGCGGGCAGGCCGGAGGCGGCGGCCGCTCCACGCAGGACGGCGACGATGGCCTGGTTGGAGCGCCGGGCGCTCGACGAGCCACGCAGCAGCACGGCGTTGCCGCTCTTGAGGCAGATGCCGGCGGCGTCGGCGGTGACGTTGGGACGGGCCTCGTAGATGATGCCGACCACGCCGAACGGCACCCGGACCTGCCGCAGCTCGAGACCGTTGGCCAGGGTGGAGCCGCGGACCACCTCGCCCACCGGGTCGGGCAGGGCGGCCACGTCGCGGAGCCCGTCGGCCATCCCTGCGACCCGCGCGGCGTCGAGCCGGAGCCGGTCGAGGAGCGCGTCGGGAGTGCCGTTCTCACGGGCGGCGTCGAGGTCCTCCGCGTTGGCGGCCAGCACGTCGTCGGTGGCCTCCACGAGCGCGTCCGCCATCGCGTGCAGGGCCGCGTCCTTGGTGGCCCGGGTGGCCAGGGCGAGCTCGTGGGCGGCCTCACGGGCGCGGTGCGCCACGGTCTCGACGGTGCTCGGGCTCATGCGCCCAGCGTAGTCAGAACGGCAGGGGTGTCACGTCGTGCAGGTCGACGATGACGTGGTACTCCATGCCGCGGGACAGGAACACCGTGCGCTCGAGGACCTCGAGGCCGACGACCTCCCAGCGCGGCAGCCCGGCCGACTCGCGGTGCTCGTTCCACACCCGCAACGCGAGCGAGGACGCGTCGAGCAGCGTCTCGGCCTCCTCCCAGTACTGGATCTCGGCGCGCGACCCGGCGTACTTCAGGGAGTGCAGGAACGGTCGCTGGTCACTGAGCCGACGGAGCGCGTTGCGCACGATGAGAGGCTCGACATCGTCGCCGGACACCGTCACCGTCACGTGCCACAGCCGACTCGGCTCGCTCAAGCGACGTCAACTCCTCATGGTCCCGAAATTCCCCTGTCAGCCCTGACCGCCCTCCGTGCGGGGCGTGGTCCGGGCCCACCGGGGAACGCGGCCCAGTCTGCCGCGCTTTGCCGAGAGCCGTCCGGGGATTGCCGAAATGCGCGAAAGGCGAGGTTTCTCAGCCCCGGGGCAGGAGGACCAGGTCGTCGCGGTGCACGACCTCACGCTCGTAGGACGCACCCAGCTCCTGCGCCAGCTCGTGCGTGGACCGGCCGAGCAGCGCGGGGAGCTCCTCGGCGTCGTAGTTGACCAGCCCGCGCGCCACGGGCACCCCGTCGGGGTCGACGAGGTCCACCGGGTCTCCCCCGACGAACGTCCCGGTCACGCCGGTGATCCCGGCGGGCAGCAGCGACGCGCGGCGCTCGGTCACCGCCCGGACCGCTCCGGCGTCCAGCGTGATCCGGCCCAGCGGCTCCGTGGCGTGCGCCAGCCACAGCAGCCGGGTCGGCCGGCGCTTGCCGGTGGGGTGGAAGACCGTGCCGACCGGGTCACCCGCGAGCGCCTCGGCGACCAGTGCCGCCGAGGTGAGCACGACCGGGATGCCGGCCCCGGTGGCGATCCGGGCCGCCTCGACCTTGGTGTGCATCCCGCCGGTGCCGAGACCGGCGGCACCGGGCCGCCCGACGTGCACGGCGTCGAGGTCGGCGTCGGAGAGCACGTCGCCGAGCATCGTCGCGCCGGCGCGGGCCGGGTGGCCGTCGTAGAGCCCGTCGACGTCGCTGAGCAGGAGCAGCAGGTCGGCGTGCACGAGGTGCGCCACCAGCGCCGCGAGCCGGTCGTTGTCGCCGAAGCGGATCTCGGAGGTGGCCACGGTGTCGTTCTCGTTGACCACCGGCAGCACGCCGAGCTCGAGCAGCTTGGCGAACGTGCGGTAGGCGTTGCGGTAGTGGCTGCGGCGGGTCACGTCGTCGACGGTGAGCAGCACCTGCCCGGCGATGATGCCGTGCCGGGCGAACTCCTCGTTGTACTGCCGCACGAGCAGTCCCTGACCGACCGACGCGGCGGCCTGCTGGGTGGCGAGGTCGCGAGGCCTGCGGGGCAGACCGAGGGGCGACAGCCCGGCGGCGATCGCACCGGACGACACCAGCACCACCTCGGCGCCACGCGCCCGCGCACCGGCGAGCGCGTCGACGAGCGTGCGCACGTGGGCCGGGTCGATGCCTCCCTCGGCGGTGGTGAGCGAGGAGGAGCCGACCTTCACCACGATGCGTGATGCGCCGGCGACCTGCTCGCGCACGGTCACTGCTCGTCCTCCGGCCGGTCGAGGCCCGGGTCGTCCTCCGTCCAGCCCCAGTCCGGGTCGGCCCGCCGTACGACGGTGTCGCCCGCGTCCGGGTCGGTCACGCCGAGGCGGCGTGCCACGTCGGCTCGGGTCTCGTGCTCACCGCGGGTCGGCATCGCGGCGTCGATGTCGCGGCGGCGCTGCGCGGCGGGGCGGGTCTCCTCGAGGCGGGCGTCCTCGCCGCGGCGGCCGAGCAGCTCGGCGCCGGTCTCGACCATCGGCCGGAAGTCGAAGACGACCGCGTTCTCGGCCTCGCCGATCAGCACGGTGTCGCCCTCCTCAGCGCCGAGGGCGAGCAGCTTGTCCTCGACGCCGAGGCGGTTGAGCCGGTCGGCGAGGAAGCCGACGGCCTCGTCGTTGGTGAAGTCGGTCTGCCGCACCCAGCGCTCCGGCTTGAGGCCGCGGACCCGCCAGCCCTCGCCGGTCTGCTTGACGGTGAACTCGGGGCCACCCAGCGCTTCCTGCGGCCGGATCACGATGCGGGTGGCCTCGACGGCGGGCTTCTCGGCGCGGCTGCGGGAGACGATCTCGGCCATCGCGAAGGACAGCTCCCGCAGACCCTCGTGGCTGGCGGCGGAGACCGTCAGCACCTTGAGGCCGCGCGCCTCGAAGTCCTCGAGGACGATGTCCGCGAGGTCGCGCCCGTCGGGCACGTCGACCTTGTTGAGCACGACGATGCGGGGACGGTCCTCGAGGCCGCCGTACGACGCCAGCTCGTGCTCGATCACGTCGAGGTCGGAGATCGGGTCGCGCCCGGGCTCCATCGTCGCGGTGTCGATGACGTGCACCAGCGCGGCGCAGCGCTCGACGTGGCGCAGGAAGTCGTGGCCGAGGCCGCGGCCCTCGCTGGCGCCCTCGATGAGCCCGGGGACGTCCGCGACCGTGAACGTCGTGTCGCCGGCGGTCACCACGCCGAGGTTGGGGACCAGGGTCGTGAACGGGTAGTCGGCGATCTTCGGGCGGGCCCGCGAGAGCGCCGCGATCAGGCTGGACTTGCCGGCGCTCGGGAAGCCGACCAGCCCGATGTCGGCGACCACCTTGAGCTCGAGCACGACGGTGAGCTCGTCACCGGGCTCGCCGAGGAGGGCGAAGCCGGGCGCCTTGCGCTTCGACGAGGCCAGCGCGGCGTTGCCGAGGCCGCCGCGGCCGCCCTCGGCGACCACCATCTCCGTGCCGGGGCCGACGAGGTCGGCGAGCACGGCGCCCTGGTCGTCCTTGACGACCGTGCCCTCGGGGACGGTGAGCACCAGGTCCTGGCCGTGGGCGCCGTTGCGGTTGCTGCCCGCGCCGTGGCCGCCGCTGGGCGCGCGCCGGTGCGGGCTGTGGTGGAAGTCGACGAGCGTGGTGACGTCGGGGTCGACGCGCAGGATCACGCTGCCGCCGGGACCACCGTTGCCGCCGTCGGGGCCGCCGAGCGGCTTGAACTTCTCACGGTGCACCGACGCGACCCCGTTGCCGCCGCTCCCGGCGGTGATGTTCAGCGTCACCCGGTCGACGAACGTGGGTACGGCCATCGGTGCCTCCTCTCCCTGCTGCAGATTCCCTGGGTCCCCAGTGAATTGTTCACACCCCCGCCGTTACAACACCGGGGGTGTGCCAGATTCCCAGGGGCCCCTGGGAATCTGCGGAACGGCGAAGGGGCGCCCTGCCATGTCAGCAGGGCGCCCCTTCGCGGCGTCTGTTGTCGTGCCCGGCCGTGGTCAGTCGACGGTCGGGACGATGTTGATCACGCGGCGACCGCGCTTGGTGCCGAACTCGACGTTGCCGCCGACCAGGGCGAACAGCGTGTCGTCGCCGCCACGGCCGACGCCGCTGCCCGGGTGGAAGTGGGTGCCGCGCTGGCGGACGATGATCTCGCCGGCGTTGACGAGCTGGCCGCCGTAGCGCTTCACGCCGAGGCGCTGGGAGTTGGAGTCCCGACCGTTCTTGGTCGAGGCTGCGCCCTTCTTGTGTGCCATGAGTTCAGTCCTTTGTGCGAAAGAGTGACCAGAGGAGGCGAACCGACCCTGAGGTCAGCTGTTGATCTCGGTGACCTTGACCTGGGTGTACTTCTGACGGTGACCCTGGCGCTTGCGGTAGCCGGTCTTGTTCTTGTACTTCAGGATCGTGATCTTCGGGCCCTTGGTGGCGCCGAGGACCTCGACCGTCACGGAGGCCTTGGTCAGCTTGTCGGCGCCGGCGGTGACCTTCTCGCCGTCGACGAGCATGAGCACGGGAAGGGTGACCGAGTCACCCACCTCGTGGGCAACCTTGTCGATCTCGATGACGTCGCCGACAGCAACCTTCTGCTGCTGGCCGCCACTGCGCACGATCGCGTACACCACGGAATCACTCTCTTCGTTGGACTACTGCTCGTCAGGTTGCGCGCCCCGGCAGGCTCACGCGTCGTCACCGCTGGGATGATGGAGGACGTGGCGCCGTACACGCACGACGGCGCACGTAGCGCCGAGGATCAAGTCTACGGACGGTGGCCCAGCGGGTCAAAACGGGGGCAGGCGGGCTCGTGACCCCACCTGCCCCCGTCCCGTCCAGCGATCAGTAGCGCTTGCTGGCCACCACGACGCGACGGGTGTCCCGCAGCGTCAGGGTGTCATGCGTGTTCCCGAACGACGCACCGCGGCGCAGGTAGAGATCCGTGCTCGTGCTCCGTCCCGTTCCCGGGTGCACCCGGACCCAGCGACCCGCGGAGAGGGCCTTCGACGGCAGGGTGAGCTTCTTGCCGGCCCGGGTGGTGATCGTCCAGCTCTTGAGGTTGACCGTCACCCTGCCGGCGTTCTTGACCACGACGTACTCGTTGCTGGTCTTCGCCACGGCTCCGAGCGAGGCGGCGTAGAAGCCGACCTTGACCGTCGCGGTCGTGGCAGCGCCATGGCCCGCCGTGGCCGGTACGACCACCCGGTAGCTGTACGTCGCCGAGGTCGGCTGCTTGACCGTGAAGGAGAACGGGGTCCCGGTGCTCGCCGAGCTCCCGGTGGCCGTCGTCGTGGCCGGGACGCTCGTGACCAGCGACCACGTGGTGCCGGAGAGCCGCTCGAGGTTGATCGGGTCTCCGGCCGCGACCGGGGCGACCTTGCCCGAGATGACCACCGACGCCTTGACCGACAGGCTGGTCGGAGAGGCCGCGATGGTGACGTCCGGTGTCGGCAGGTTGACCGTCACCGCTACCGCACCGGTGTCTGTGCCGCCGTGACCGTCCGCCAGCGTGTAGCTGAACGAGTCGGGCCCGGTGTAGCCGGCTGTCGAGGTGTAGGTGCACGAGGAGCCCGAGCAGGTCGCCGTACCGTGCGCCGGCCCGGTGCCCAGGGCGGCCGAGAGCGGATCGCCGTCGGGGTCGGTGTCATTCCCGGTGACGTTCACGGTTGCCGGAGACCCGGAGTCTGCGGTCAGGGTGTCGTCGGTCGCCACCGGGGCGGGATCCGTCTGGACGGTGACGTCGACCCGCCCGACGTCGCTCCCAGTCCTGCCGTCGGACACGGTGTAGGTGAACGAGTCAGGACCTGCACTGCTGCCGGTGGAGGTGTAGGTGCACACCCCGGCGGAGGTGCAGGTGGCGGTCCCGTGCGCCGGCTGGCTGGTCACGGCCGCCGTCAGCGGGTCGCCGTCGGCGTCCGTGTCGTTGGCGAGCACGTTCTTGGTGACCTGGTGGCCCACGAACACCGTCGCGGTGTCGTCGGCCGCAACCGGCGGGTGGTTCGGCCCCACGACGGTCATCTGCACCGTGGCCGTCGACACTCCGCCGTTGCCGTCGGAGATCGTGTAGGTGAACGAGTCGAGCCCCGAGGTGCCCGCGGCCGCCGTGTACGTGCAGCCGCTCGTGGTGCACGCGACGGTGCCGTCGTGCCCGCCGCTGTGGCCGATGACGGTGAGCGGGTCGTGGTCGGCGTCCGTGTCGTTGGCGAGCACCGAGACGGTCGCCGGCGCGGTGGCGTTGGCGGTGGCGACGTCGTCGACGGCGAGCGGGGGGTGCCGCCGCTCGATCACGTCGATGGCGACGCTGCCCGTGTCGGTCTTGCCCCCGTCACTGACGGTGTAGCCGAAGGTGTCCGTTGCCGAGGTAGCCGGTGGAGGGTGTGTAGGTGCACGCCCCGGCGGTGGTGCAGGTCGCGGTGCCGTGCGCGGCGGGCGTGGTCACGCTGTAGGTCAACGCCTGGCCCTCAGGGTCGCTGTCGTTGGTCTTGACGTTGACCGGGAGTGCCTCGTTGCGGAACGCCACAACGCGCTCGCCCGAGACGTCCGGCGCCTGGTTGACCTGGGCGACCGTCGCAGTCACCGTGCCGGTGGCCCGCCCGCCGTGCCGGTCGCTGACCACATAGGTGAACGAGTCGGTCCCGTGGAACAGGTAGCCCGGGTCGTAGTCGCAGGTGATCGGCACGCCGAACTGGTAGCAGTCCGCGAAGCCGTGCGCGGGCTGGGTGTTCCGGAGCAGGAAGAGCTGGTCGCCGTTGGCGTCGGTGTCGTTCGCCGACACCGTCACCTCCTTGAAGGTGTTCTCGTCCAGGGAGATGGGATCGGCGACTGCCGAAGGAGCTGCGTTGGTCGCACGGGGAGTCAGCTCGATGGTGCGCGGTGCTGAGGTGGCCCCGGCTCGCTGTCGCGAACACGGCGAAGCAGTACGTCGTGCCGTTGGTCAGCGACGCAACGGTCGCCGTCGCCGCGGGGGTGGACTGGGTGAGCCCTGATCCGCTCGTCGTGCTCGTGGGACAGGTGTGGGATGCCCCGGCGGGCGTGTACCGCACCACGGAGCCCGTCATGCCGGTCGGGTTCGTCCAGGTCAGCGTGGCCGACGCGTTCAGCCCGTCGCCCTCGAGGTCGTCGACGGGACGGATCCCCGGCGTGAAGTCGTCCGTGATCCGGTCGAAGCTGCCGTCCGCGTAGACGGCGAACGCGGCGACGACGTAGCTGTCACCGTTGGTGAGGCCGGTCCAGTGCAGCGACTCGGCCTTCGCGGGCACCGCGAGCGCCGTCCCACTGGTGGGCGTGAGCGGCCCCACGCCGGGGTCGCTCGCCGCGTGGTCGTAGCGCAGCACGACGTGGTCGAACGTGCTGTCCTTCGGGTTGGTCCAGGCCAGGTCGGCCACGCCGATCCCCGGCGTCGCGCGGAAGTTGGAGATCCCTGCCCTGTAGACGGTGATCGCCACGTCGGCGGTGTCGCTGTTGGCACCCTGCGTGAGGCGGTAGGTCAGCCGGTCGCTGCCGACGTAGCCGGGCTGCGGGGTGTACACGACGACCGGCCGTGCTCCGGACGTGTCGACGCTCACCGTCCCGTGGGCGGTGCGCCGCACGAACGTCAGGGTGGGGACAGGCGTACCCGTCCAGCGGTCGTTGGCACCCGCCGCGATCCTGAGGGTGGTGTTCCGCTCCGTGAAGGTGGTGTCGTCGACCGCCGTGACCGGCTTCTCCGGTCCGACGGAGAGGACCATCCGGCCGGTGCCGCGCTGACGGAAGCTCTCGTCGAAGACCGTGTACGTGACGACGGCCAGTCCCTGCGTGCCGTTCGAGCGGAAGACGTACTGGGGGTTGCCGTCCGGGCCTTCCCGGCGGTTCACCGACCCGAGCTGGCCGATCCCGCCGAACTCGAAGCTGATGACGTCGGTGGGCACGCCACCGTCGTCGTTGGCCAGCACGTCGAGGAGCGTCGTGTCCCACGCCGGAGCGTTGATGTAGTCGTCGCGGCCCACGAACGGGGCGCGCCGGGCGATCGTGACGTCGGCGGTGTCGTGACCGCCGTGCCCGTCCGTGACCGTGTAGCTGAAGGTGTCGGTGGTGTAGCTCCCTGGGCCGACCTGGTAGGTGCACGAGCCGCTCGTCGGGCAGCTCAGCGTGCCGTGCGCAGGCGCGGTGTGGCTCAGGACGAGCAGGGAGTCGTCGTCAGCGTCCGAGTCGTTGCCGGTCAGGTCGAGGTGCAGGGTGCTCTCGCCGTACCAGGAGACGAAGTCGTCGACAGCCCGCGGTGCCACGTTGGTGGCGCGAGGGGTGCCCTCGGCCAGCGCGGGCGTCGACGTGCGGCCGTCCGCGGTGGAGACCACCCGGAAGTAGTACGTCGTGCCGTTGACCAGCCCCGGCACGGTCACGCTGCTCGCACCGGCGGGAACGGTGACGGGCGTGCCGGCCCCGCTCGCGGGGTAGTCCCCGGTCGCGTAGCGGACGGAGCAGGCTGGTGCCCGCCGGCGGGGCCTGCCAGTCCAGCTTGATCGACTGGTCGAGTCCCTCGGCCACCAGACCGTCCACCGGCTGCACGTCGGGCGTCACGCTGTCGCGGTCTCGGGTCCCACCTGGGTGCCGCCGTAGTCGGCGAACACGGAGAACGAGTACGTCGTGCCGTTGGTGAGGCCCGCGACCGTGGCGCTGCTCGCCAGCGGAGTCCACCGAGCGTGACGCCGGTGCCGGAGGTCGGCGTGGCGGGCGGCGATGTCAGCCTGGCGGCGTAGCGGACGACGATCGAGGTGAGGTCCGGCGAGGTCGGGTTCGTCCAGTGCACGAACGCGCCCGAAGCCCGCGGGTCGGCCTGCAGGTCCTGCACCGGGAGGCGGGCCACATCGACGGTGACGGTCGCCGTGTCGGTGTCGGTCCCCACGGTGAGCCGGTAGGTGAAGGTGTCGGTCCCCACGAAGCCGGCGGCCGGCGTGTAGGTGATGGTCGGCGTCGCGCCGGCCACCACGGTCGCCGTGCCGTGGCCGGGCGCGGCCGTGACAGTCAGGACGGGCGAGCCCGCACCGGGGTAGATGTCGTTGCCGAGCACGTCGACGGGCGTGGGTGTGTGTACCTCGACGTCGACGAAGTCGTTGCGGGCGCGCACCGGCGGTGGCGGAGTCACGGTCACGGTGGCCGTGGCACTCCCCAGCAGGGTGTCGTTCTGGTCGAACAGCTGGTAGCTGAACGTGTAGGTGCCCGGAGAGTCTGCCCAGAACGAGGCGACGTGGTTGTCCTGCTCGAAGACCTCGGCGTCACCGGACGCCGCACCGACCTGGATGTAGTCGGACGCGACGGCGCCGGTGTCGTTCGCCACCACGTCGAGGTCGGTCGTCTCGTCGGCGATCGCCGTCAGCGCGTCGTTGTGCACGGTGACCGTCCGGGCCGTGACCGTGATCGTGAGCTTGACGGTGTCGAGCAGGTTCCCCTGCGCGTCCCGCACCTCGTAGGTGATGACCTCGGGTGTCGCGCTGGCCGGTCGTCGCCTCGAAGGAGCCCTTCCCTCGCGGACCGATGTCCAGGAAGCCGAGCGTGCTGGACTCGAAGTCGGGGTTCCAGATGTCGCTGTCGGTCAGGCCCGTGTCGTTCGCACCCAGGTCGAACGAGACCACCTCACCGGGGCTGGTCGAGATGGCGTCGTCCGTGCCGTTGAAGGCTCCCGGCGCGGTGAGGGTGACCGTCACCCGAGCGGTCCCGAGCTCGTCGAAGGTGTCGCTGTCGTAGGCCGTGTAGTCGAAGGTCTGTGTCGTCCCGGTGCGGGTCGCCGTGAACTCCGCGACCCCGGCAGACGAGTCCGTGAACTGGATCGACGAGTCGGCGTCCGACTGGTCGCTCACGCCGAAGAAGACCGATCCGTCGGTCGCGAAGCCGTCGTTCGCGTTGACGTTGACGACGATGTGGTCGCCGGCGCGGCCGGAGGCGGTGTCCGCGACGGCGGAAGCCGCCTGGGCGGGCGCGGCGAGCAACGGTAGGGCCACGAACGCGGTGGCCGAAGCGGTGATGGCCACGAACAGCGCGCGCAGCCGAGTTGAGACGAGCATGTGGGCCCCCCACGATTCCGCAACCGGATCACAGTGATCCTGGTTGAGACGCTAGGGGCAGGGCTCGACGAGTGACATGACTGCAAAGGGCCATCTGTTCGGGTCAGGGGGATCGGCTGGTCTCGATGGGCCTGACCCGAACAATGAGGAACCTGCCGGTCCGCACCACCCCGACGTGCTATGTCCCGTCTGAGGTGGTATCGGAAGGGCTACCGCTTGCGCGAGCCCTTCTTCTTGACCGGCACGTGTACGGTCTCCGACGCCGTCGTCCTCGGCGGTGCCGTCGTCGGCTGGTCGCGGAGTCCCCCGGCGCCCCGGGACGGCTCGGCTGACGAGTCGTCCGACGCCCTGGCGGCACCGGCCGGCGGTCCGGCCGGGCGGCGAGCCACCCGGCGGCGCGAGAGGTGACCAGGCGCGGACCTGCCGGTACGGCGGGTTCGGCGGCCGGCGTCTCGACCACGGGGCTCTCGACCACGGGGGTCTCGACCACGGGGCGTCTCGGCCTCGGGCGTCTCGGGTTCGCGCACGACCAGGGGCTCCGGGGTGATCGGGGCCGAGGTCAGGGCGGCGTCGTCCTGGACGCCGTCCGCGTCCGCGGCCGGGACCGGTTCGGCGGCCGGGACCACGGACTGGGCGGTGTCCGGGGCAGCGTCGGCCGCTGGCTCGCTGGCCTGTCCGGTCTGCTCCTCGGGCGCCGTCTCGGTCTCGACCGGCTTGGGCTCGTGCCGGGCCATCGCCGCGATGTCCTTGGGCGACGGGGAGGCCTTGGCCCCACCTGAGCCGTTGCCGGAGCCGTTGCCGGAGCCGGACCCGTTGCCGCTGTCGTCGTTGTCACCGCGGTTGCGGCCGCGGCGGCCGCGGCGCGGCTCGTCGTCCTGCTGCTTGCGGGGCTCGACCGGCTCGTGCTGGACCACCACGCCACGACCCTGGCAGTGGTCACAGGTCTCGCTGAACGCCTCGAGGAGGCCGGTGCCGATGCGCTTGCGGGTCATCTGGATCAGGCCCAGCGAGGTCACCTCGGCGACCTGGTGACGGGTGCGGTCGCGACCGAGGCACTCCACCAGCCGACGCAGCACCAGGTCCCGGTTGCTCTCGAGCACCATGTCGATGAAGTCGACGACGATGATGCCGCCGATGTCGCGCAGCCGGAGCTGGCGGACCATCTCCTCGGCGGCCTCGAGGTTGTTCTTGGTGACGGTCTCCTCGAGGTTGCCCCCGGAGCCGGTGAACTTGCCGGTGTTCACGTCGACGACGGTCATCGCCTCCGTGCGGTCGATGATCAGCGACCCGCCCGAGGGCAGCCAGACCTTGCGGTCCAGGCCCTTGGCGATCTGCTCGTCGATGCGGTAGTCGGAGAAGACGTCGTTGCCGGAGTAGCGCTCGAGGCGATCGGCCAGGTCGGGGGCGACGTGCTCGACGTAGTTGTCGACCAGGTCCCACGCCTCGTCGCCGGAGACGACGAGCTTGGCGAAGTCCTCGGTGAACAGGTCCCGGACCACCTTGAGGGTCAGGTCCGGCTCGCCGTACAGCAGCTGCGGGGCGGTGCCGTTCTTGGGCGCCTCGTCGACCTTGCTCTCGATGTCGGTCCATCGGGCGGTGAGCCGCTCGACGTCCTTGGTCAGCTCCTCCTCGGAGGCACCCTCGGCGGCCGTGCGGACGATCACGCCGGCGCCGTCGGGGACGATCTCCTTGAGCAGCGCCTTGAGACGGCTGCGCTCGGTGTCGGGGAGCTTGCGGGAGATCCCGCTGGTGGTGCCGTCGGGCACGTAGACGAGGAACCGGCCCGGCAGGCTGACCTGGCTGGTGAGCCGGGCACCCTTGTGGCCGATCGGGTCCTTGGTGACCTGCACCAGGATCGGCTGGCCGGACTTGAGCACCTGCTCGATCTTGCGCGGGCCGTTGCCGGCGCCGAGCGCGTCCCAGTTGACCTCGCCGGCGTACAGGACGGCGTTGCGGCCCTTGCCGATGTCGACGAACGCGGCCTCCATCGAGGGCAGGACGTTCTGCACCCGGCCGAGGTAGACGTTGCCGATCAGCGAGGTCTGCGACTCACGGGCGACGTAGTGCTCGACGAGCACCTTGTCCTCGAGGACCGCGATCTGGGTGAGGTCCTTGCGCTGCCGGATGACCATGACCCGGTCGACGGCCTCGCGGCGGGCGAGGAACTCCGCCTCGCTGACGATGGGGGCGCGGCGCCGGCCGGCCTCGCGGCCCTCGCGGCGACGCTGCTTCTTGGCCTCGAGGCGGGTCGAGCCGTGCAGGCTGGTGATCTCGTCCTCGGCGTTGCGGGGCTTGCGGACCCGGGTGACGGTCTTGTCGTCGTCCTGGCCGCCGTCGCCCTCCTCGCCCGCGCGCCGACGGCGACGCCGACGGCGGGTGCCGTTGCCGTCGCCCTCGCCCTGGTCGTCGTCGGACTTCTCCGCGCCGTTGCCGCCGGACCGGTTCTGGCCCTGGCCGCCGTTGCGGCCGCCGTTGCGGCCACCGCCCTGGCCGCCCTGCTTGCGGCCGGAGTCACCGTCGGAGTCGTCCTGGGTGTCCGAGGAGTCGTCGCCCTCGTCGGAGCTGTTGTCGTCGCCGTCGTCGGACCTGGTGTCGCCGCCACCGCTCTTGCGGCGGCGCCGACCGCCGCGACGCCGCCGGCGGCGGTTGCCGCCCTGCTCGTCGTCGCCGTCGGTGTCGCCCTCGCGGGAGTCGTCGGAGTCGTCGGATGTCGCTGGAGGTGTCCGCGTCGGTGCCAGCGGCACCGGCCTGGTCGCCGTCCTCGCGGGCGGCACCGCCGGAGCGGCTGCGGCTCCGGCTGCGGGTGCGCGGGGCGGGTGCCTGGTCGGCGTCGGCGTCCGCGCCGGCCTCGGTGGTCCCGGTGGCCTCGGTGCTCTCGGTCGCGCCGGCGTCCTCGGCGCTCTCGGCGGCCGGGGCGGAGGCCCGGCGCCGGCGCGAGGTGGTGGTGACCGGGTCGGGCGCCTTGAACAGCGGTGCGACCGCGCTGGGTGCGGTGCGGCCGCTGGTCTCGGCGGCTGCCTCGTCGGTGGTCTCGGCCGGCTCGACGGGCGCCGCCGGGTCGGGCACGGCGGCCTTCTTCGTGGCGCGCTTGGCGGTCGTCTTCTTCGCGGTGGTCTTCTTGGCGGTCGTCTTCTTCGCGGCGGTCTTCTTGGCCGCCTTCTTCGCCGGAGCCGGGCTCTCGGCGGTGTCGGCCGACTCCGCTCCAGGCTCCGGGAGAGTCTCGGCGGGCAGCGCGAGCTGCTCGTCGGCGGCCGGGGCCGCGGTCTTCTTGGCGGCGCGGGTGCCGGTCTTCTTGGCCGGCACCTTCCGGGTGGTGCGCTTCTTCGCGACGGGGGCGTCCGGGCTGCCGGGGTCGGCGACCGCGCTCTCCGGGGCTGAGTCGGTGGTGGTGCTGTCGTTGTCGTCGAGCATGTGCTCTCCTCGGCTCCCGGGACGCCGACGGATCAGCGTCCGCTCGGGAGCGATGTCAGTCGCCTGGCCGGGTGGACCGACCGGGCGCAAAGCCTGCGGATGGTGCCCGCCACGTGTGCGTGAGCACGGTGCCGAGCATCGGCGACACCCTCCGGGTAAGCGTCGGGAGGGCGGCCACCGGCACTGTCCGCGGTCACCGACGTCGTACGGGGCGCTGCTGTCACCAACGCCTCACACCGTGTCGCGGTTGAGTGCCAACGGATCGCCCACCGTGCCGAGCTGCGCATCGAGGGGGCCTTGGGCGAGCCGCTCGTGCAAAGGAGCGGACCCGGCCTCGAGCCCCACCAAAGCGCGGAGTCCGGCGAGGACGTCGTCGGGTCTCACGGACGGGGTTCCGTGCCGCAAAACCATGTCGAGTATCGCACACTCACCCTCGGAAGCCGGTGCAGCCGCGGAGGTCAGCGACACGACGGCCGCCCGGCAGTCGAAACTGCGCAGACCCTTCTTGGTCATCCGTTCGACCAGCACCTCGTCGGCGGCGAGGAGCTCCGCGACCACGCGAGCCGCCTCGGCGGGAGCCAGGCCGGGCACCGTCGTACGCCAGACGCTCGCCTCGAGCAGGTCCGACAGCGACCCGCCCTGCGACTCGACGACCTCGAGCACGTCGAGCCCGGGCGGCAGCGCCTCGTCGAGGGCGACCAGCACCTCGGCCGGCTCGGTCTGGCGGGCGAGACCGATCTCGAGGTACTCCGCCTCGCTCGCCGCGCCCGTGGGGGACGCGCCGGCGTAGGAGATCCGCGGGTGCGGGTTGAACCCCGAGGAGTAGGCCATCGGCACCCGGGCCCGCACGATGGCGCGCTCGAAGGCCCGGGAGAAGTCGCGGTGGCTCGTGAACCGGAGCCGGCCCCGCTTGGCGTAGCGGACCCGCAGCCGCTGGACCGGCGGGGCCTGTTGCTCGGGTTGTTCGCGCACCCCCTGACCCTACCGGCGGGGGTGTGCCGGTCGATGCGGGAGGATGTCGCGGTGATCGACGCGCAGACCAACGACCAGGACCGTCCCGACACCCGCGCCGAGCGCATCCTCGTCGTGGTCGGGATCGTCGTGCTGGCCTTCAACCTGCGACCCGCCGCGGTCAGCGTCGGCCCGGTCCTGGACGAGATCACCACGGGTCTCTCGATGAGCAGCACCACGGCCGGCGTGCTCACCACGCTGCCGGTGCTGTCCTTCGCCGGCTTCGGCGCGCTCGCGCCCTGGCTGGCCCGGAGCCTCGGCGTGCACAAGGTCACCCTCCTCGCGCTGGTGTCCGTCGTCGTCGGGCTGGCGCTGCGCTCCCAGACCGACAACGTGCCGCTCTTCCTGCTGCTCTCCCTGCTGTCGCTCGCCGGGATGGCGACCGCGAACGTGCTGCTCCCCTCCTTGGTGAAGCTGCACTTCCCCGACCGGGTCGGGCTGATGACGTCGATCTACACCACCTCGCTGGCGGTGGGTCTGACGTTGGCCTCGGTGCTGACCGTGCCGCTGTCGCAGCAGTTCGGCTCCTGGCGCTGGGGGCTGTTCGCGTGGGCAGCGACCGCGCTCGTCGCCGCTCTCCCCTGGCTCGGCCTGCTGCGCCACGACCGGGCGCCGGATGACGCGACGCGCGGCATCTCGCTCGGCGCGGTGGCCCGCACCCGCCTCGGCTGGGGAATGGCGCTGTTCTTCGGTTTCCAGTCGCTGCAGGCCTACTCGGTGTTCGGCTGGTTCGCCCAGGTCTACCGCGACGCCGGCTTCTCGGCCGGTACGGCGGGCCTCCTGCTCGGCGTGATCACCGCGATGAGCATTCCGCTCTCGTTCTGGCTGCCGGCCTGGGCCGCTCGGATGGAGCACCAGACCTGGCTGATCGTCGGGCTGGTCGCCTGCTACCCCATCGGGTACGTCGGCCTGATCGTCGCGCCCGTCGCCGGTGCCTGGTTGTGGGCGGTGCTGGTCGGCGTGGCGGCGTCGGTGTTCCCCGTCGTGCTCACCCTGATCGGTCTGCGTGCGCGGACCAGCGAGGGCACGGCGGCGCTGTCCGGCTTCACCCAGTCGGTGGGCTACCTGATCGCGGCGATCGGCCCGTTCGGCATGGGTCTGGCCTACGACCTGACCGGCGGCTGGACCGTCCCGCTGATCGGTCTGATCGTGCTGGTGGGCCCCCAGCTGCTCGCCGGGTTGATGGTCGCGCGGCCGTCGTACATCGAGGACGCGATCGAGGCGCGGACGAGCGCGTGACGGTGATCCGCCACCGCCCGAGGCGGGGCTGAGGACCACTGTGTCGTACGGTGGAGCGCGAAAGTAAAGGAACCGCAGGCGGCCCGGGCACGATGGCCGCCCCTCGCATGTTCTGGCCGACCCGGGTCCCCGACAGGGTCGGGTCCACACGGAGAACCAGCTACGGGAGATCACTTTGCTCAGACGACTCGGCGCGACCATTGCGCTCGTCCTGCTCGCCACGACCGCGACCGCGGGCGGTGCTGCGGCGTGGGAGCCGGAGCCCGGCGCCCACTTCAACAACCCGTGGGGCAGCAAGGCGGCCAAGGCCCGGCTCGTGACGACGTTCGTGCGCGCCGTGAACCACGTGCCCCGGGGCTCGACGGTCCGGGTGGCGACGTACTCCAACGACCGCAAGGACATCGCCGACGCACTGATCAACGCCGACAAGCGGGGCGTCAACGTCCAGGTGCTGCTCAACGACAACTGGACGTCGTACCAGACCAAGCGGATCCAGAAGCGACTCGGCTCGGACATCCGCAAGCCCAGCTTCCTCAAGATCTGCAACAGCTCGTGCCGGGGCCAGAAGAAGAAGGGCAACCTGCACTCGAAGTTCTACCTGTTCTCCCGCACCGGCACCGCCCGCTTCGTGACGATGATGGGCTCGGCGAACCTCACCGGCTTCGGCGTGAAGAACCAGTGGAACGACATGTACACCGTGAAGAACCACCGCGGGATGTATGACAAGTACTCCAAGATCTTCAACGAGATGAAGCTCGACCACGCCGCCCGGCACCCCTACCGCAGCTACGCCCTCAACGGGGCGTACGACGTGAACTTCTACCCGCGCTTCAACACCGACCGCAGCAACGACCCGGTCATGGGTCGGCTCGCCAAGGTGCGCTGCACCGGCGCCAGCGGCCCGACCGGCGTCGGCAACAAGACGATGATCCGGATCGCGATGTACGGCTGGAACGGCACGCGCGGTCGCTACCTCGCCAACAAGATCGCGTCGCTGTCGCGGCACGGCTGTGACATCCGCGTCCTGCACAGCGACGGCGGCGGGTACGTCGTCCAGCACCTGCGGGCGAACGGTGTGCTGGTGCGTACGGCGAGCTACGACCGCAGCAAGAACGACGTGATCGACCTCTACACGCACCAGAAGTACATGATCCTCAGCGGCGTGTGGAAGTCGAAGGCCGCCTGGCACGTGTGGACCGGCTCGCAGAACTGGTCCGACCGCGCGCTGAACGGCGACGAGGTCACCATGCACATCCCCCGCCGCGGTGCGTTCTCCGACTACCGCAGGAACTTCGACTACATCTGGAAGAACCACTCGCACCGCACCGGCTGACGCTGACCGCTCGGTCTGAGGTGCAGGGAGCGCTAGCGACCTGCCTCGAAACCACCCGCACCTACCGCGAAAGCGACCAGGTTTCGAGCCGTCGCCTAGCGGCTCGACAGCTCAACCAACCGCCCGACGCCGATCCCATCCCGGCTGACGAGCTGCGAGCCCTGGCGACCGCTCGACCGCCCGCACCAACCCGTCAACGGCTGATCGAGCCGTCGAGCCTAGCGGTCTCGACAGCTCGACCACCCGGGAGGGGCCGCGGTGCGTGGACGGCTCAAGTCGGATCCAAGACGGTTGCAACCGGGCCGGGGTCTCCTGTAGCCAGGAGACCACGACCCGGAGGACCGCCATGACCGACGTCATCACACCCACCCGACGCAGCACCGCACCCAGCCGTTCCGTTCTGTACGGCGTCCTGGTGCTCGTCGTGCTCTCGCTGGTCGGGGCGGCCGTCTCCGTGGCGAGCGACCTGAGCCCGGACCTGTGGGACGCGCTGGGCCCGACGGGACGGCTCTCGATCCCGTGGCCGATGATGCTGGCGCAGGTCGTCATGGCCGTCCTCGCGGGCTCGACCCGGCGACCCCTCGCCCTGCTGGGGTCGGGGTTCGTCACCCTCGCGCTGCTCGCCGGCGCCGTGTCCGGGTTCTTCGACGGCGGCTACGCCGAGGACCGGTTCACGACGTTCGAGCGCATCTACCAGCTGGGCTTCGTCGTTGCGATCGTCGTGGTCGGAGTGATCGCCGCGACCCGCTTCGTGCGCGTGCTGCGTCCTGCGAAAGCCTGAGTCGGGACGTTCAGACGACGCTGAGCGGCAACAGGGTCGCGCCGGTGGGACCGATCTGGATCTCGGTGTCCATCTGCGGGCAGACGCCGCAGTCGTAGCACGGCGTCCAGCGGCAGTCCTCGACCTCGACCTGGGAGTCCGGGTCGATGGCGTCCTGCCAGTCCTCCCAGAGCCAGTCCTTGTCGAGGCCTGAGTCCAGGTGGTCCCAGGGCAGCACCTCGGCGTGCCCGCGCTCGCGCACGGTGTACCAGTCGAGGTCGACGGGAAGCCCCGCCAGCGCCTTCTCGGCCGAGGCCTCCCACAGGTCGTAGGAGAAGTGCTCGCTCCAGCCGTCGAACCGGCCGCCGCCGCGCCATACCTCCTCGATGACCCGGCCGACCCGGCGGTCACCCCGCGACAGCAGTCCCTCGATGATCCCGGGACGTCCGTCGTGGTAGCGGAAGCCGATGGCGCGGGCGAACTTCTTGTCGGCACGCACGTTGTCGCGCAGCTTCTTCAGCCGCTCGTCGGTCGTCTCGTGGTCGAGCTGGGAGGCCCACTGGAAGGGCGTGTGCGGCTTGGGCACGAAACCGCCGATCGAGACCGTGCAGCGGATGTCGTTGCGACCGGAGACCTCGCGGCCCTTGGCGATCACCTTCTTCGCCAGCTCCGCGATCTCCAGGACGTCCTCGTCGGTCTCGGTGGGCAGACCGCACATGAAGTAGAGCTTCACCTGCCGCCAGCCGTGGGAGTAGGCCGTGGCGACCGTGCGGATCAGATCCTCCTCGGTGACCATCTTGTTGATGACCTTGCGCATCCGCTCCGAGCCGCCCTCGGGTGCGAACGTCAGCCCGGACCGGCGGCCGTTGCGCGAGAACTCGTTGGCGAGCGTGATGTTGAAGGCGTCGACGCGCGTGGACGGCAGGGACAGCGAGACGTTGGTGCCCTCGTAGCGGTCCGCGAGCCCCTTGGCCACCTCGCCGATCTCGGTGTGGTCGGCGCTGGACAGCGACAGCAGCCCGACCTCCTCGAAGCCGGTGGAGCGGATGCCGTTCTCGACCATGTCGCCGATCGTGGTGATCGAGCGCTCCCGCACGGGGCGGGTGATCATCCCGGCCTGGCAGAACCGGCAGCCGCGGGTGCAGCCGCGGAAGATCTCCACCGAGAACCGCTCGTGCACGGTCTCGGCGAGCGGGACCAGCGGCTTCTTCGGGTAGGGCCAGGCGTCGAGGTCCATCAGCGTGTGCTTGTGCACCCGCCACGGCACGCCGGCGGTGTTGGGTGCGACCCGCTTGATCCGGCCGTCGGGGAGGTAGTCGACGTCGTAGAACTTCGGCACGTAGACGGCGCCGGAGACGGCCAGCCGGTACAGCAGCTCGTCGCGCGGGGTGCGTCCGCCGAGGCCGGGGCGGCCCTCGGCCTTCCACTCGCGGACCACGTCGGAGATCGCGAGCACGATCTCCTCGCCGTCACCGAGGACCGCGGCGTCGAGGAAGTCGGCGACCGGCTCGGGGTTGAACGCCGCGTGCCCGCCGGCCAGCACCACCGGGTGGTCCGTCGGTGCGGTCCACGGCGTGCAGCGGGATGCCGGCCAGGTCGAGCGCGGTCAGCATGTTGGTGTAGCCGAGCTCGGTGGAGAACGACAGGCCGAAGACGTCGAACGCACCGACGGGACGGTGGTTGTCGACCGTGAACTGCGGGATGCCGTGCTCGCGCATCGTGGCCTCCATGTCCGGCCACACCGAGTAGGTGCGCTCGGCCAGGATCCAGTCGCGCTCGTTGAGCACCTCGTAGAGGATCTGCACGCCCTGGTTGGGCAGGCCGACCTCGTAGGCGTCGGGGTACATCAGGGCCCAGCGGACCATCTCGCCGCCGTCCGGGCTCTCCCACGCCTTCTGCGTGGAGTTGAGCTCGCCGCCGACGTACTGGATCGGCTTCTGCACCGACGGCAGCAACGGCTCGAGCAGCGGGAACACGCTCTCCGCGGGGCTCGTGGACGACTGCGCAGTGGGCACGGTGGAGGACCTTCCGGACGGGGTGGGGACCGTCCCAGGGTACGACGGGGAGGTAGCCGTCCCGAAACCGAGCGGGCGGTCTCAGACGGTGACGCTGATGCCCTCCTCGTGACCGCCGTCGCGCGTGGCCCGCGGGAGCTTCACGGAGTACCGCTCCCCCGCGCCGGCGATCAGGTCCGTGACCCGGTCGGTGACGTAGTTGAGGTAGAACGTCGGCTTGCGCTGGGTCACCACGACCCGCGCGAGGCACTCGGGGTCGGGGTGCCCGAACGTCGCGCCGTTGCTGGAGACCAGCCACTTCTTCGACGTGATCCGGCCCAGCAGGTCGAGGCTGGTGTTGCGGCGCGACCCGTGGTGGGACAGCTTCACGGCGTCGAACCGGTGCGGCCCGGGTCCGAGCCGGTCGAGCCCGGCGGTGACCTCGGGGGTGATGGCGTCACCGAGCAGCAGCACCCGCTTGCCGTCGTACTCGGCGACGAGGGTGATGCTCGCTCCGTTCGGTGCGCTGCGGTCGGCGATGAACTTCGCCTGCGCGAGCAGGTCGGGGTCGAAGCCGAGGAACTCGTCGCGCACCGACGACCGCCTGCGCACCGGTGCGCCCTGGCCGGGCACGATCCCGGCCCGGCGGCAGGCCTCCTCCCACTCGGGCGCGAGCTTCGTCAGCGCTGCGTGGGTCGGGCCGAGCAGCGTCAGCCGCAGGCCGCCTCGCAGCGTCCGCACCGGCAGGTCGCCCGTGTCGGGGAGCACGACCGCCTCGCCGTCGAACGCCTTGTTCCAGCGCCCCGGCTCCTGGAGCAGCGAGAGCGTCAGCTCCTCCGCGTCCACCCCGCCGAGCATCGGGGCGTCGAGGTGCTCGAACCCGTTGAACCAGACGTCGCGGAACAGCTTGACCCGCCCGGGACCGGACAGCAGGGAGACGACGCCCTGGATGTGGTCGGCGTCGACGTGCGTCACCACGAGCAGCTCCACGCGGCTCGTGCGGCCGGGCAGGGCGCGGATGCGGTCCTCGAGGACCGGCACCAGCGTCTTGATGGTCTCCTGCGGGCCGGCGTCGACGAGCACGTGGTGCAGGTCGTCGGGAGTCCCGTAGGTCAGCCACAGGCAGTCCCCCCGCTGGGCCGGGAGCACGTCGATCCGGAACATCTCACACCGTCCAATCCGCGTCGCCGTACGCCGTGACCGCGAGTGCGGCCAGCAGCCCGTCCCGGACCGCCGTACGGCGGAACCGGGTGGTCAGGTCACCCACCGGGACGGCCCGTCGTCCCGGCTCGCGCAACAGCCCGACCAGGAGGGTCGACAGGGCCGCGGCGTGCTTGTTGAGCACCATCGTCAGCGTCGAGAAGACGCACGCCGCGTCCATCGACATGAACCGACCGGCGTAGCCGGCCGGGTCGTCCTCGGAGCCGCCCGTGTCACAGCCGAACAGCACGACGAGGGGGTGCGAGTCGCCGGTGCCGGTGACGTAGCCGCGCTCCACCCGACCCAGGGCCAGCGTGGTCCGGGAGATCTCCATCGAGGGCCCGGCCGGGTCCGTGTGCGGCATCAGCACCAGCAGGTCACGCGGCTGGTCCGCGAGCGCGGCCCTCCACTCGTCCCACGCCTGCACCGCCGAGCCGGCGGCACCGAGGCCGTCGAGCACCGTCCTCAGCTCGGGCGCACCGACCTTGGCGCTGGCCGCGACGAGCGCGGTGTCCACGGGCAGCCGCGACCGGCGTCGACGGGGCTCCGCACGCAGCACGAAGGACGTCCCCGATGGGTCGGTGAGGCTCGCGTGGTGCCGCTCGACGACCCGGCCCAGCCCCCAGAACACCGCCGGGCAGACGACGGAGACGTCGTCATCGTCGGCGAAGCACCCCGGTCCGCAGTCGTCACCGCCCGCGAGCCACCGCGGACACACGGCGGCGTCCTCGGCCGGCGCCGGTCGGTCGTAGACGAGCTCGAGCGGCAGGAAGTGGCCGGGCCGGGCGGCCAGCACCTGGATCCGCTTGGCCGGCCCGTGCCGGTCGAGGCTGTCGAGCAGCGGCTTGAGCGGGACGTAGAGCTCGTTGCCCTTCAGCGCGACCTCCACCAGGAGCTTGCGGGTCCGCTCGGCCGCCGCCTTGCCGGTACCGGTGACCGTGGCGGCGCCGATCAGCAGCCTGCGGACGCGGGCGGTGGTCGCGTCGATCTCGGGCATGGCGTCGACGGTCACGTCACCGTCCGCCACGACGATCGCGGCCGGGTCCCCGTCGTCGTCGTGGTTCAGGACGACGGCCGCGTCGAAGCCGCGCCGCTCGTCGAGGTGCCCCAGGTCCATCCGCAGCACCAGCCGCTCCCGGACCCGCGCCGGTCCGCCCACCTCCCCGGACAGCACGGCGGTCTGCAGCACCCGGTTGCGGAACGTCACGACCACCCGTGCCTGCACGCGCCGCCGCCCCGCCGGTACGACGAGCGGCAGCCGTGCCGTGCCCGACCGACCGACGCGGGGCACGTCGAGCTCCGCCTGGACCGGGTCGCCACGGGGCAGCAGCGGCACCAGCGTCACGGTGACCCGGGCACTGAGCGCCGTGGGGTCGTCGAAGCCGAGGTCCTCGTCGCTGACCGCCCCGGCGTGCAGGGCGTGCCGCTCCTCGACGCCGATGAACACCTGGACCTCGTTGGGCCCCTCCGCGAGCACGTTGTCGATCGGCGCGTCGGCCGGCCGACCGGGCGGGCCGACGGTCATCTGCAGCAGCCGGGGCGCCCGCGCCTCGTCCTCGTCGACGGCAGCCGTCAGCGCCTCGTCGACAGCGACGGCGGCCGAGGCGGCGTCGGAGGCCGCACCCGTCCCCCGGTCGAGCCCGGCCCCCGCCAGGGCGTCGATTTGCTCCAGCGACTCGGGGACCGTCTCCACGGCCAGCCCCCGGGCGCGCACCTGGGAGCGGGCCGCCCGCACGGTGTCGCGCAGGATCGCCGGCACGGTGGCCCGGGCCAGCCCGGCGGTCTCTCCGACGACCACGGCCCCACGGTGGAGCGCGGCGGTGACCGCGACGTCGAAGGGGTGCCCGTGCGCCATCGCCCGGACCAGCAGCCCGGCCCCCTCCTCGATCCGCCTCGGAGGTCCGCCGGTGCTGAGGGCGACCGCCACGGCGCCCGTGCTCGTCCGCAGCCTCGCCAGGTCCTCGCCGAGGTCCGGCCACGCGCGATGATCGGCAGCGAGCAGCACCACGGCGTTCGCCAGCGGACGAACGTCGGCGAGCCGCTGCACCGCCTCCTCGACGGAGCCGCGCACCAGCAGCACGTCCACGTGACCGGGATCGACGCGCAGGTCGCGCACGTCCACGAGTCCGGGCGGCAGCTGCCCTGCCGCGGCGATCGCGGCGGCGAGGCCGTCGGCGTCCTCGGTCACCCCGATGCTCAGCGGCCAGCGCCATGCCCGGCGGCGCACCGTCCCGGGTGCCCGCTCGACCGGCACCACCACCGACGCGACCCCCGGGAACGCCAGCAACCGCGGGCCGACGACCAGCGGCGCCCCGCCCTGCACGGCGACGCGCAATGGCGGGGCGGTGCTCGCGGGCATGCTCGGCGTCGAAGGTCTGCGGGAGCCGCACCTGGCCCGCAAGGTCGGCGAGCTCGCGTGCGTCGCGGTCGGCGTGCCGAGCACCCCAGTCGAGGAAGACGCCCTCGTCCGGCGCGGCGCCGGAGGCCCGCACCCAGGCGTCCAGCCGGCCGGCGTCGAGGCCCAGCATCAGCAGCGCCGCCGCCGCGTCGGCGGGCGAGAGCCCCGAGGTCCAGCGGTCGAGGTCGCCGGCCGTCAGCGGCTCCTCGACAGCAGCCATGACGTCACCCCGCGTCTGATGAGGCGGCTAGGTCGTGCCTGGAGGCTCGGCAGCCATGGCAGGCGCGCACGCGACCGCCGAGTCGACAGACACGACCGAGGCTATGGCGGCGGGCCGCCCCCGGGACATAGCCCGAACGGGCCGGTCAGCCCTCGAGGTCGGCCAGCTCCTTGAGAGCCGCCTCGGCCCGGGCGAGCTCCTCGCGGGCCAGTGCGATGAGGTCACACAGCCCCTGTGCGCCGAACCGGTTGCTGATGTTGTGCACCGCGTCGCTGATGATGCGGTCGACGTCGTCCGAGGGTGTGGGCGTGTGCTCCGAGGTCATGGCGCCCATCCTTGCAAAGCTGGCGGGTCGCTGCGAGCCCGACGCGCGTCAGCCCTTGACGTAGGAGAGCTTCTCCGCGACCAGGCCGTCGCGGAACGTGAGCACGTCGACCCCACGCACGTGACCCGGCGCTCCGTCGTCCCCGGTCCAGCTGAACCGCCAGCGCAGCACTGCCCGGTCACCCGCGACGAACGACTCCTCCTCCACGAACGTCGCGTCCCTCGTCCCTCCGAACACCTCCACCCACACGGCCCGGACGTCGTCGGCACCTTCGTGGCGCACGCCGTCGGGAGCCGGCCCCGTGGCCTCGAAGACGACGTCCTCGGTCATCAGCGCCATGATCGCGTCGATGTCGCCCGAGCCGAAGGCCTCGGAGAAGGCGCTCAGGGCTGCGGCGGTGTCCACTGCGCGTCCCTCCCGGCGGCGGCGAGCAGGTCCGACTGGCGGTCCCCGCCACCCTCGCACCGCGGGCCGATGGCACCGGCCGAGCGGTAGAGCTCCTCGCGGTCGGCGAACCAGCGCGCCACCTCGTCGACCAGGTCCTCGTCGAGGGTCCGGTCGCTCCCGGTCGCGGCGGCCAGGTCCCAGGCGTGCACGAGGTGGTCGGTGGCGAGCTGACGGACGTACTCCTCGCTCTTCTCCTCGCCGTAGGACAGGTGCACCGGGCTGCCCTCGGGCAGCGTCTCGGTCACCACGTCGACCGCCTCCTGCGCACTGCGTACGGCGGCCGCGCCCGGCTCGTCGCCCAGCAGGTCACCGTCGAGGGTGTCGCCGACGTCCGCGATCGTGGCGCCGCGCATCAGCGGCACGGTCCAGGCGTCCTCGCCGACCACGTGGTTCACGAGCTCGCGCACGGACCACTCGGTGCACGGGGTCGCGGCGTCCCACCGGTCCGGCGGCACCGCCTCGACTCGCGAGGTCCACGTCTCGACGGTCCGGCGGTACAGGTCGATGAGCTCCATGACCCTCACCTTGCTCCGCGTCGTCCGACGCGTCCATGGCGCATCCGGGCCAGCCCGGTGGTGCCGACCCTCAGGTCAGAAGCGTGAGCGGTGCATCCGGGACCGCGCGACGCCGATGCCCTCGCCGCTGCGCATGTGGATGTTCTGGAGCAGGCCGAGCGCCATCAGGCTCGCGAACATCGAGCTGCCGCCGTACGACACGAAGGGCAGGGGCACGCCGGTCACCGGCATGATCCCGAGGCACATCCCGATGTTCTGGAACGCCTGGAACCCGAACCAGCACGCGATGCCGGCAGCGGCGACCCGGCCGAACAGGTCGTCCGCGCGCATCGCGATCCGCAGCGCCCGCCAGAGCACCAGCCCGAGCAGCGCGATCAGCACCGCGGACCCGACGAGCCCGAGCTCCTCGCCGGCGACCGTGAAGATGAAGTCGGTGTGCTGCTCGGGCACGAAGCCGGACTTGGTCTGCGACCCGTCGAAGAGGCCCTGGCCGAAGATCCCGCCGTTCCCGATCGCGATGCGGGCCTGGGTGGTGTTGTAGCCGGCACCCCGCGGGTCGAGGTTCGGGTTGGTGAAGGCCATGAACCGGTCGAGCTGGTAGGCCTTGAGGACGTGCAGCTGGACGGCGAGGGTGGCCGCGACGACGGCACCCACGAAGAGCCCGAGCAGCCAGGTGCGCCGCGCGCCGGAGACGGCGACGACGCCGAACACGGTGGCGGACAGCACGAGCATCGTGCCCAGGTCGGGCTGGAGCAGGATCAGCACCGCCGGGATCCCGGCGATCGCGAGCATGCCGAGCACGTCGACGGAGCCGACCTCTTTGGTGCGCAGGGATCCCTCGGTGCGCTCGGCGACCAGCAGCGCCATCCCGATGACGACGGCGAGCTTGGCGAACTCGGCCGGCTGGATCGACATGCCGCCGAGCTGGATCCACGACCGTGACCCGTTGATGGTGGCGCCCATGACGAGCACCATGCCCAGGCCGACGACCGACGCGACGTACACCAGCGGTGCGAGGATCCGCACCCAGCGGTGGTCGGTGGCGGCCACCATCACGCCGAGCACCACCCCGATGGCGATGTTGACCAGGTGCCGCTTGAAGTAGCTGCTCGGGTCGCCGTCGGTCAGGTCGCCGCGCGCGGAGGTCGCCGACCACACGAGGAGCGCACCGGCCGCGAGCAGCGCCGCGACCGCGAACATCAGCAGCCAGTCGAGGCGGGCCGCCTTGACGCGGGTCGTGGTGGCGCCGGACAGCGCCGGCCGGGTCTGGCGGGGGCTGCGTGGGCGGACGGCGACGACGCTCATCGCTTCTTCTCCTTCTCCGCGCGGGCCAGCGGCGGCAGGATCTCGCCGTCGCGGGCGAAGACCGGCAGGCCGACCGGCGGCTTGGCGTCGGGCAGCGCCGCCTTGTCGGTGTTCACCTTCATGCCCTTGACGCCGTAGAGCGCCTCCCAGATCTTGCGGACCGCGGGGCCGGACGTGCCCGAGCCGGTGCCGGCCTGGGTGACCATCATCAGCACCACGTAGTTCTTGTCGTACGACGCGACCCACGACGTGCTCTGCTTGCCGTGCACCTCGGCCGATCCGGTCTTGGAGCGGATCTTGACCTTGTCCAGCGGGAAGTCAATGAACTTCCACGCCGTGGTGCCGGTCTTCGCGGTGCCGAGCAGCGCCTGGTCGACGTACTTCAGGGACTTCTCGGAGACCTTGACCCGGCCGACCTTCGCCGGCTTGATGGTGCGGATCACCTTGCCGTCGGGGCCGACGATCGCCTTGGCCACGCGGGGTTCGTAGAGCGTGCCGCCGTTGGCCAGCGCGGCGTAGGCGCGGGCCGACTGCAGCGGGGTGACGAGCGTGTCGCCCTGCCCGATCACGTAGTTGACGGCGTCACCGGCGCGGTAGGCGTAGCCGTCGACGCAGAACTCGCGGGCGAAGACGTGCAGGAAGTCGTTGCCCGGCTTCTTGCCGATCTTGCAGTAGTAGCTCTTGTTGGCCTCCCAGTAGGCCTTCTTCCAGTGCCGGTCGGCGATCCGGCCACTGGCCTCACCGGGGAGGTCGATGCCGGTGGGCTTGCCGAAGCCGTAGAGCTTGGCGGTCTTCACCAGCGGGTCCTTGGCGTTCACGTCGCCCTCGTCGGTGCCGTACTGCTGCCAGAAGCGGTAGCCGACGCGGTAGAAGAACGTGTCGCAGGAGATCTGCAGGGCCCGGTCGAACCCGATCGAGCCGTAGGACGCGGACTCGTAGTTCTTGAACCAGCGGTTGCCGACCTGGAAGCCGGACGAGCAGTCGAGCCGGGTGCTGGGGCTGAAGCCGTTGTTCAGCGCGCCGGTCGTCATGATCGGCTTCCACGTCGAGCCCGGCGCGAACTGGCCCTGGGTGGCGCGGAACAGCAGCGGGTTGTCGGCCTTGGCGGAGTAGAGCCGGCTCAGCTGCTTGGAGGTGATGCCGCCGACCCACACCTTCGGGTCGTACGTCGGGGCGCCGGCCATCGCGACGACCCGGCCGTTCTTGGCGTCGAGCACCACCACCGACCCGGAGTCGGCGACGTAGTTCTTGTGCGTCACCTTGTCGAACGTCTTGCGAGCGGTCTTCATGGTCTGGTCGAGCTGCTGCTCCACGACACCCTGCACGCGCGAGTCGATCGAGGTGACCAGCGTGTCCCCGGCGGAGCCCTGCACCTCGCCGGAGTTCCCGAGCACCCGACCCATCGAGTCGACGGCGACCCGCTTGTAGCCGGGCTGGCCGCGCAGGAACCGGTCGTACTGCTTCTCCAGACCGGCCCGGCCGACGACCGACGCGCCGTGCACCGAGGTGTCGCCGTCGGCCTCGGCCTCGTCGAGCTCCTCGGAGGTGATCGGGCTGAGGTAGCCGAGCACGTGGGCGGCGTTGATGCCGTACGGCGACGGGTAGGACCGCACGTTCTGCGACTCGACCAGCACCGCCGGGAAGTCCTCGCCCTGCTCCATGATCGAGACCGCCACCTGCTGGCGGATGTCCTCGGCGACCGGGACGGGCTGGTAGGGAGAGCCGTTCCAGCACGTGCCCGCGACCGAGCCGGCCTCTCCGCAGAGCAGCGTCTTGGCCTCGATCTTCTTCGCGGGCACGTCGACCGCGCGCGAGAGCCGACCGATCAGCGTGGCCTGCTCGTCGTCGCTCATCTTGTGCAGCATGGTCCGGTCGAGGCTGACCACCCACGACGTGCGGTTGGCCACCAGCGGACGGCCCATGTCGTCGACGATCAGGCCCCGGGCGGGCTGCACGACGAGCTCACGGATGGACTGCTCCGCGGCCTGCGCCTGGTAGGCCTCGCCGCCGAGCACCTGCATGTACCACAGCCGCGCGAAGAGCGTCACGAACAGCGAGAGCACCAACGCCTGCACGACGATCAGCCGCAGCCGGCCCTTGGTGGAGCTCGGGGTCCGCAGCCGCGGACCGCGCGCGCCGCCTCCCCGGGACGAGCCGCCTCCCCGGGTGGTCGAGCTTGTCGAGGCCATCAGTAGGCGACCTGGTGCGGCTGCATCCGGCGGAACAGCTTCATCACCGGCGGCAGCACGAACGGCGTGACCAGCACGTCGTAGGCGACGGCGATCGGGATCACCGTGAGCGCCTCCCGCACCGGGATGGCCGGGTCGTTGAGCAGCATCCCGCTGAGCGCGAAGACGGACGTGCCCACGAACGAGCAGGCGGCGACCGTGATGACGGCGGAGATCGCGGAGGACCCGGCGTCGTGCCGCACCCGGCCGGCGAGGTAGCCCACGAGCACCAGTGCGAGCGCCCAGCGCCCTGCGACGTGGTGGGTGGGCGGTGCGAGGTCGATCGCGAGCCCGCCGAGGAAGCCCAGGACCGCGGCGAACTCCGGACCACGCACGAGGGCGGCGGCGACCACGACGAGCAGCGCCAGGTTGGGCACCACGCCGTCGAAGGACAGGGCGGAGAACACCGTCACCTGCAGCACCACGGCGAGCAGGACGACGGCGGTGAGCAGCACGGCGCGCACGGTGGACATCAGCGGGCTCCCCCGGTCTCGGCGCGGCCGGCGCGGATCACGGCGCGGTCGCTCTTGGTGTCCCGGTCGACGACCACGCCCACCAGGTCGAGGGCGGTGAAGTCGACGTACGGCTCGATGACGGCCTGCGTGGACTGCTGGCGCGGCGTGCTGGAGACCGCGGCCACCCGGCCGATCGGGACGCCCGCGACGTACGGCGCGCCGTTGCGGCTGCCCCACGTGACCAGCACGTCGTCCTTGGTGGCGGACGCGTTCGCGTCGACCAGGTCGAGGTCGAGACGGGCGTCGTCACCGACCGCACCACGGCCGCGCAGGAAGCCGACCTCCATGCTGGAGCCCAGCCGGCCGCCGACCACGGAGTCCTGGTCGACGAGCAGCAGCACGGTCGCGGTGGAGCGGTCCGCGCGGACCACCCGTCCGACCAGGCCGTCGTTGTTGAGCACGGTCATGTCCGCGGTGATGCCGGACGTGGTGCCCGCGTCGATCGTCACGGTGCGGCTGAACGACTGTGCCGGGCCCATCGCGACGACCCGGGCGGGGACGAGCGCGTAGCCGGTGCTCTTGGAGGTGGCCAGCAGCCCGTCGAGCTCGGCGGCCCGGTTCCGCTCCACGGAGGTGCCGGCGAGCTGCCCCTTGAGCTGGGAGTTCTCGGCCTCCAGCCTGGCGACGTCGTCGCGCAGCCCGCCGGTGGTGTGGAAGAACTCGGGCACCGCCTTGAACGGGCGTACGGCGGCCGTGGTGCCGTTCTCGACGGGTCCGAGGACCGTGCCGACGGCCGAGCGGAGCGGGTCGAGCGGGGAGTCGTCGCCGCCGCGGGCGTCGAGCGTGATCAGCGTGAAGGAGGCCAGGAGCAGCAGCACGAGCACGGCACGGGAGGGACGTCGGCCGGGGGAAGTCGGTCGCATGTCAGCCGCCTACCGTCGGGGCTCGGACACGAGGACCTGCTGGAGCGCCTCGAACTCCTCGACGCACTTGCCGGCGCCCATCGCCACCGAGTGCAGCGGCTCCTCGGCGACGTGGACCGGCATGCCGGTCTCGTGGCGGAGCCGCTCGTCGAGGCCGCGCAGCAGGGCGCCGCCGCCGGTGAGCACCAGGCCGCGGTCCATGATGTCGCCGGCCAGCTCGGGCGGGGTCTGGTCGAGGGTGGTGCGGACCGCGTCGACGATCGCGTGCAGCGGCTCCTCGAGGGCCATCCGCACCTCGGCCGAGGACACCACGACGGTCTTGGGCAGGCCGGAGATCATGTCCCGGCCGCGGACCTCGGCCTCGGGCTCCTGGGGCAGCGGGAAGGCCGAGCCGAGGGTCATCTTGATCTCCTCGGCGGTGCGCTCCCCGAGCATCAGGGAGTACTCCTTCTTCATCCACGCGATGATCGCCTGGTCGAGGTCGTCGCCCGCCGTGCGGATCGAGAGGCTGGTGACGATGCCCCCGAGCGAGATGACCGCCACCTCGGTGGTGCCCCCACCGACGTCGACGACCATGTTGCCGGTGGCCTCGTGGACGGGCAGCCCGGCGCCGATCGCGGCGGCCATCGGCTCCTCGATGATGTAGACCCGGCGGGCACCGGCCTGGTAGCCGGCCTCCTTCACCGCACGCTGCTCGACGGCGGTGATCCCGCTCGGGACGCAGATCACCAGCCGGGGCTTGGCGAAGTAGCGGCGTCGGTGCACCTGCTGGATGAAGTAGCGCAGCATCTGCTCGGTCGACTCGAAGTCGGCGATGACGCCGTCCTTGAGGGGCCGGATCGCGGTGATGTTGTCGGGCGTGCGACCGATCATCCGCTTGGCCTCGTGGCCGACGGCGAGGATCTCGTTGGTCGAGGAGTTCAGCGCGACGACCGACGGCTCGTCGAGGAGCACGCCCTTGCCGCGGACGTAGACGAGCGTGTTGGCGGTGCCGAGGTCCACGGCCATGTCGCGGCCGATGAAGCTGTTCGCCATACGTGCGCCCCTGCAGTCGTGACAGTCGTGAGGTGTTCGGGCTCGGTACGTCGGTCCGGCCCCGTCCAGGGTAAGAGCGCGAGCCCCTCCAACCCCGGACGACACGCGCGTCACACGAGGCACAGGGTTCTCAGCGGGCGAGGCCCTCCGCGCGCCGCCGGACGTGATCCGGGACGCCGAGACCGTCGGCGTCCGCGGACGTGAGCACCTCGCCGGCGACCAGGCGCAGCGGGACGACCCCCGCCCACACGTCACCGGGCTCGACGTCGAAGTCCTCGTCCTCGGGGTCGCCGGTCCGGCGCTTGACCGAGGCCTCGTGCAGCGGAAGCGCCAGGACCGTGGTCGCGGCGAGCTCCTTGCGGGTCGGTCGGCGCAGGGTCGCCGAGCGTCCGGGCGTCACGTGGTCGACCAGCAGGTCCAGGGCGTGTGAGCGCTCCGCCTCGGAGGTCACCACCCGCGGCCGCCCGACGACCACGGCCGAGCGGTAGTTCATCGAGTGGTTGAAGCCGGACCGGGCGAGCACGATCCCGTCGAGCACGGTCATGGTCACGCTGACGTCCTGGTCCGGGCCCTGCACGAGGCTGCGCGAGGCCGCCGAACCGTGCACGTAGACCGTGCCGCCCTCGTCGGGGCCGTCGGCGTCGACGGCGAAGACCGTGGGCAGCGCGAGCGGCACGCCGTCGACGACGACGCCGAGGTGGCAGATCAACGACGCCGCCAGGACGTCGTGCAGGGCGGCCCGGTCGGACTGGGCGCGTTCCTTCTCCCGGCGAGGAGTGCTGCGAGGGGTGGGCGAGAGCGGCGACGTCACCGGGCCATGGTGCCAGGCGTCGCCCGGTCAGGTGACCGTCAGAGGTTCGGGAACCAGATCGCGATCTCGCGCTCGGCGGACTCGGGCGAGTCCGAGCCGTGCACGAGGTTCTCGCGGTTCGACAGCGACAGGTCCCCGCGGATCGTGCCGGGGGCGGCCTTGCGCCCGTCGGTGGCACCGTTGAGCGCCCGCACGACCTCGACGGCCTCGTCGCCCTCGAGCACCGCGGCGAGCATGGGTCCGGAGGTCACGAAGTCGCGCAGCGGCGGGTAGAAGTCCTTGTCGACGTGCTCGGCGTAGTGCTCGTCGGCCTTGGCGGCGTCGATCGTGCGCAGGTCGAGCGCGACGACCGTGAGGCCCTTGGCCTCGAAGCGGGACAGCACGTTGCCGACCAGGCCGCGGCGGACGGTGTCGGGCTTGAGCAGGACGAGGGTGCGCTGGGTGGGCATGGCCGACAGCCTAGGGAAGCGGCGCTGCGTCAGCGACACCGGATCTCGCAATTCGCTGACAGATCGCCGTCCGCGGGTAGAGTGCCGAGGTCGTGCCTCGACGGATCGGGGGAACCGTGCGCGCACCCGCGGTGCTGGGCCAACCAGCGTTCCGTACCTACTTCACCGCCCAGACCATCAGCGCCTTCGGCAGCGCCATGTCGGGTCTCGCGGTGACCTTCGCGATCCTCGGGCTCGGTGGCAGCGCCGCCGAGCTCGGCGTGGTGCTCGCCGCCGGAACGGTCCCGGCGCTGGTGCTGATGCTGTTCGGCGGCGTCGCCGGGGACCGTTGGGAGCGGCGCCGGATCCTGGTGACCACGGACGTCGTGCTGGCCACGACGATGACGCTGCTGGCGGTGCTGGTGCTCACCGGGCGGGCCGAGATCTGGCACTTCCTCGTGGGTCAGCTCGTGTGGGGCGGCGCGATGGCGTTCATCGGCCCCACCGCGGTCGGCCTGATGCCCACGCTCGTCGCCGAGGACGACCTGCAGTCGGCGAACTCGCTGCGGATGACGTCGTGGAACATCGCCTCCATCGTCGGGCCGCCGGTCGCCGGCATCCTGGTCGCGACGTCGTCGGCCGGCTGGGCGCTCGCCGCCGACGCTGCGACGTACGCCGTGAGCGGGCTGCTGCTGCTGCGCCTCCCGCACTCGCGGGGCGTGGTGGCCGCGGGCGCGACCGTGTGGGCCGACGTCCGGCACGGCTGGCGCGAGTTCACCTCCCGCCGCTGGGTGTGGCTGATGGTGCTGAGCTTCGCGACCTACCAGGCGACCGTGCTGCCGGCGATCTTCGTGCTCGGCCCGATCCTGGCCCAGCGCGAGCTCGACGGCGCCTCGTCCTGGGCCCTGGTGCTGTCGGCGCGCGCCGCCGGCGCGCTGCTCGCCGGGCTGGTGCTGCTGCGCTGGCGGCCCCGGCGGCCGTTGGTCGCGTCCACCGCGGTGGTGCTGCTGGACGTGCCGTTCCTCGTGGCGCTCGCCGGCGGGCTCCCCCTGTCCGTCGTCGTGACGACCGCGGCGCTGTCCTCGGCCGGGGTGATGGCGGCGGACACGCTCTGGGAGTCGACGCTGCAGGCGAGGGTGCCCGGCGACGTGCTCTCGCGGGTGAGCTCCTACGACTGGTTCGGGTCGATCATGATCAACCCGCTCGGGTTCGCGCTCATCGGGGCGGTCGCGGCGGGGTACGGCGTCGGGCCGGTGCTCCTGGCGGCGGTCGTGATCCAGGTCCTGGTGCGGGCAGCCCTGCTCGTCAGTCCGTCGATCCGTGGGGTGACCCGTGCTCGGCCTGCCACTGCTCCTCCAGCAGCCGACGCTCCGCACGTTCCCGGTCGATCCTGAGACCGAGGACGTACGACGCCACCCAGAGCCCGGCGAAGAGCACGCCGAGGAAGAACATCGCGGTGACCACGAAGCCGAGCGCGATCGAGACCACCTGCACCAACCAGCCCAGCGCGTACCCGTAGGGCCGCCCGAGCATCCCGGCCGCGAGCACGCACAGCACGGCGAGGCCGAGTCCCATCGACAGCGACGCGACCGCGCCGATGTCGGACATGCCGATGGTCACCACGCCGGTCAGGAACAGGACCACCGCCTGCAGCACCAGCATCCCGGCGCACATCGAGCGCTGGATCGAGCGGGTCACACGTTCCTCCCGCGGTGCCGGAGCATGTGCCGCGCCTCGCCGACGGTCACCACCGATCCGGTGATCAGCACCCCGCCGGAGCCGATCGCCTCACCGAAGACACCGCCCTCCTCCGCCAGGGTGGCCGCCTGGTCGATGGCGTCCTCCAGCTTCGGGGCGACGTAGACGCGGTCGATGCCGAAGATGCCGCGCGCCACCTCGGCGAGGTCCTCGGCGCGCATCGTGCGGTGCGTGGTGTTCTGGGTGCAGACGATCGCCGCCATCACCGGTTCGAAGGCCGCCAGCACACCCTCGTAGTCCTTGTCCGCCATCACCCCGACCACGCCGATCAGCGGGTTGAGCAGGAACGAGTCCTCGATGGCGTCGGCGGTGGCCTGCGCGCCGTGCGGGTTGTGCGCGGCGTCGAGCAGGATCGTCGGGCTGCGCCGGATCACCTCGAGCCGGCCGGGAGAGGTGACCTCGGCGAACGCCTCCCTGACCAGGTCGGCGTCGAGCGGGTCGGTGCCGAGGAACGCCTCGACGGCCGCCAGTGCGATGACGGCGTTCTGCGCCTGGTGCGCCCCGTGCAACGGGAGGAAGACCTCGTCGTAGTGCCCGCGGACCCCCCGCAGCTGCATCATCTGCCCGCCGACCGCGGCGACCCGGTGCTCCACACCGAAGTCCTGCCCCTCCCAGAGGACGGTCGCCCCGACCTCGGCGGCCCGTTCGCTGATCACCGCTGCGACCTCGTCGGACTGCTCGGCGCAGACCACGGTCGAGCCCGGCTTGATGATGCCGGCCTTCTCACGCGCGATGTCGACCGGCCGGTTGCCGAGGTAGGTGCTGTGGTCCACGGCGATCGGGAGGATGACCGCGACGGTCGCGTCGGCGACGTTGGTGGCGTCCCACGAGCCGCCCATGCCGACCTCGACGACGGCGGCGTCGACCGGGGCGTCGGCGAACGTCGCGTAGGCCATGCCGACGACGACCTCGAAGAACGACAGCGGGTGGTCGGCGTCCTCGTCGGCGAGGTCCGCGAGCGCGGCGACGTCCTGGAACGCCGCGAGGAACTGCTCCTCGGTGAGCGGCTCGCCGTCGAGCGAGATCCGCTCGGTCATCGACTCGACGTGCGGGCTGGTGAAGCGGCCGGTGCGCAGGCCGGCCGCGGTGATCAGCGTGTCGATCATCCGCGACGTGCTGGTCTTGCCGTTCGTGCCGGTCAGGTGGATCACCGGATAGGTGCGCTGCGGCTCGCCGAGCAGCTCGGTGAACGCCTGGATCCGGTCCAGCGACGGCTCGAGCCGGGTCTCCGGCCAGCGCCCCAGAAGGGCGCGTTCGGCATCGGCGTACGTCGTGACGGAGGAGGGCGAGGGCGTGTCTGACATCGTGCCGCGAGTCTACGGTTCGCGGCCCTGCGCGGACCGCTCGCCCCGAGCCGTCGCCCGCGACGTCGCCGTGACATCGCCGGGCCACGAACTGGTTCGCGGCGCCCGGTGGCCGGACCGTAGGATTTCGGGCTATGACCACCGAGCCGTTGACACCAGACCTGTCCGAGACGACGCAGCCGACCGGCCGCGCCGTCGCCGTACCGGACAAGCCTGCGCTCGAGGGCCTGGAGGCCACGTGGTCCGAGCGCTGGAAGGCCGACGACACCTACGCGTTCGACCGCTCGAAGACCCGCGAGCAGGTCTACTCGATCGACACTCCCCCGCCGACCGTCTCGGGCTCGCTGCACGTCGGGCACGTGTTCTCCTACACGCACACCGACCTGGTCGCGCGCTACAAGCGGATGCAGGGGCTCGAGGTGTTCTACCCGATGGGCTGGGACGACAACGGCCTGCCCACCGAGCGCCGGGTGCAGAACTACTTCGGCGTGCGCTGCGACCCGTCCCTGCCGTACGACGCGGACTTCACGCCCCCGGAGAAGCCGGACGCCAAGCGGCAGATCCCGGTCAGCCGGCCGAACTTCGTCGAGCTGTGCGAGCGGCTCGTCGAGCAGGACGAGGCGGTCTACGAGTCGCTGTGGCGCACGCTCGGCCTCTCGGTCGACTGGAAGCAGCACTACACGACCGTGGGCCCGTCCTCGCAGACGGCGTCGCAGCGCGCGTTCCTGCGCAACTTCGCGCGCGGCGAGGCCTACCTCCAGGAGTCGCCGACCCTCTGGGACGTCTCGTTCCAGACCGCCGTCGCGCAGGCCGAGCTCGAGGCGCGGGAGTACGCCGGCCACTACTACCGCGTCGCCTTCCACGGCGCGGACGGTGAGCCGGTCCACATCGAGACCACCCGCCCCGAGCTGATCCCGGCCGTCGTTGCGCTGATCGCTCACCCCGACGACGAGCGCTACCAGGCGCTGTTCGGGACGACCGTGACGTCGCCGGTGTTCGGCGTCGAGATCCCCGTGCTCCCGCACCGTGCCGTCGAGCAGGACAAGGGCGCCGGCATCGCGATGTGCTGCACGTTCGGCGACCTGACCGACGTCACGTGGTGGCGCGAGCTGCAGCTGCCCGTCCGCACCGTGATCGGCCGCGACGGCCGGCTGCACCGCGAGACGCCCGAGTGGCTGGCGCACGAGCCCGCTGCCGCGGCGTACGCCGAGCTGGCCGGCAAGACCACGTTCAGCGCCCGCGAGGCGATGGTCGGCCTGCTCCGTGACGCCGGTGACCTCGACGGCGACCCCAAGGCGACCACCCGGATGACGAACTTCTACGAGAAGGGCGACAAGCCGCTCGAGATCGTCTCCACCCGGCAGTGGTACATCAAGAACGGTGGCCGGGACGCCGAGCTGCGCGACGAGCTGGTGGCGCGTGGCGACGAGATCCAGTGGGTGCCCGCGCACATGAAGCACCGCTACCAGAACTGGGTCGCCGGCCTCAACGGTGACTGGCTGATCTCCCGGCAGCGCTTCTTCGGGATCCCCTTCCCGGTCTGGTACCCCCTCGACGAGGACGGCGAGCCCGACTACGAGCACCCGCTGCTGCCCCCCGAGAGCGACCTGCCCCTGGACCCCTCGACGACCGTCCCGGGCGGCTACGACGAGTCCCAGCGTGGCGTGCCTGGTGGCTTCGCCGGCGACCCGGACGTGATGGACACCTGGGCGACGTCCTCGCTGACCCCGCACATCGCCGGCGGCTGGGAGTCCGACGAGGACCTGTTCGAGCGGGTCTTCCCGATGGACCTGTGCACGCAGGCGCACGACATCATCCGCACCTGGCTGTTCTCCCGGGTGGTCAGGGCGCACCACGAGAACCACGTGGTGCCGTGGTCGCACGCGCTGGTCTCCGGTTTCATCCTCGACCCGGACCGCAAGAAGATGAGCAAGTCCAAGGGCAACGCCGTGGTGCCGAACGACGTCCTGGAGAAGTTCGGCGCCGACGCGGTCCGCTGGCGCGCCGCGATGGCCAGGCCCGGCCTGGACTCGCCCTTCGACGAGACCCAGATGAAGGTCGGCCGTCGGCTGGCGATGAAGGTGCTCAACGCGTCGAAGTTCGCGCTGTCCAGCGTCGGAGCCACCACGGTCCTGCCGTCCGCGGTCAGCGAGCCGGTCGACTGCGCGATGCTCGCCGGTCTCGCCGCGACGGTCGCGAAGGCCACCGACGCGTTCGAGGCCTACGACTACACCACCGCCCTCGAGGTGACCGAGAAGTTCTTCTGGGAGTTCTGCGACGACTACCTCGAGCTGGTCAAGGAGCGGGCGTACGGCGCCCGCGGCGACGACGCGGCGGCTTCTGCCAAGGCCGCGCTCGCGGTGGCGCTGCACGTCCAGCTGCGGCTGCTCGCGCCGTTCCTGCCCTACGTCACCGAGGAGGTCTGGTCCTGGTGGCAGGACGGCTCGATCCACCGGCAGTCCTGGCCGACCGCCGCGGAGCTGGGCGCGGCGGCCGCCGCCGACCCGGCCATGCTCGGTGCGGTCGCAGCGACGCTCGGCGGCATCCGCGGCGCGAAGTCGACCGCCAAGGTGTCGATGCGCACCGAGCTGTCCCGCGCCGAGGTGTTCGGCCCGGCGGCCGAGCTGGCGCTGGCCGAGCGGGCCGCGGCCGACCTCAAGGCCGCCGGCAAGATCGTCGGCGAGCTGACCTTCACCCCGAGTGACGCGGCCGAGATCACCGTCGACGCCGAGATCGCCCCGCAGCCGGCGTGACCGTCAGTAGCCGCCCGGGTGCTCGTTGACCGTGTGGCACAGCTCGGGGTGCAACCGGTGCCACTCCGCGCTGGTCGGGGCGGAACCACCTGCCTGAGCGGGGGCCGGCGATCCGGCCAGGCAGGCCAGCATCGTCACCGTGACGGCGACGAGGGCGGACGTCCGACGCGGCGCCATCCTCAGACCTCGTCCAGCCAGCGCTCGAAGGCCTCGAAGCTGTAGGGGCGGCCGAGGAAGTCCGCGACCAGGTCCGCAGCGTCGCGGCTGCCCCCGGCAGCCAGGATCCGGTCGCGGTAGCGGTGCGCCACGTCGGTGGCGAACAGGTCGTCCCGGTCGAACGCCGAGAACAGGTCCTTGGCGATCACCAGGCTCCACATGTACGTGTAGTAGCCCGAGCCGTAGCCCTCGAGGTGCCCGAACGACGCGTGGAAGTGGGTGTCCGGGACGTAGCCGAAGACGTCGTACTTCGCCTGCAGCTCCTGCAGGGTCGCGGTGATGTCCTCGGGGACGTCCTGGTGCAGCGTGTAGGACAGGGCGGCGTAGAACATCTGGGTCCGGGCGTAGGTGCCCTTGCCGAACTCCTTGGCGGCGCGCATCTTGTCGACGAGCTCGCGCGGGATCGGCTCACCTTCGGCGTTGGTCGCGAACGACTGCAGGATGTCCGCGTCCCAGGCCCACTCCTCCAGCATCTGCGAGGGCGCCTCGACGAAGTCCCACTCGGTCGCGACGCCGGAGAACCGCGTCCACTCGTGCCCGCCGGCCAGGACGTGGTGCACCAGGTGCCCGAACTCGTGGAACAGCGTGACCACGTGGTCGTGCTCCATCAGGTTGCGCGAGAAGTTGCAGACCAGCACTCCCTCGGCGACCTGCCGGTCCTTGATGCCCGGGGCGAGGTCGAACTGGGCCGCGTGGCCGTACTTCCCCTTGCGGGGATGGAGGTCGAGGTGGATCCGGCCGAGCCGGTGGCCCGCCCGCATCACGTCGTACGACGCGACGTCCTCGTGCCACGACACGGCGTCGGGCACCGCGACGTACTCCACGTCGAACAGCCGTCCGGTCACGTCGAGCAGTCCGGCGCGGACCTTGGTGAAGTCGAAGTAGGGCCTGATCTGCTGGGCGTCGACGTCGAAGGTCTCGCGGCGCAGCACCTCGGAGTAGAACGCCTTGTCGACACCGTCCACCGCTCCGACCTCGGGGTGGTCCTGCTGGAGCCGTCGCAGCAGGAGGTCGGCGTCGCGGTGGCCGGCAGCGTCGGACACCTCGGTGATCCGGTCGACGAACTCCATGATCGCCGAGCCCTTGCCGATCATCTTCACCTCGGCGTCGAAGGCCGGCCAGCCGTCGTAGCCGAGCAGCAGCGCGTGCTCGCGGCGCAGCGTGAGCAGCTCGCGCAGCAGGGTGTCGTTCTGGGGGTAGGCACGGTTGAGGAACTGCGTGACGAGCTCGGCCCGCGCGTCGCGGTCGCGGCAGAACGTCATGAACGGCACGTAGTCCGGGTAGTCGGTGGTGATCTCCACGAGCCCGTCGTCACCGGCCTGGTGCGACTCGACGAAGTCGGCGGGCAGCCCGTCCAGGACGCCGGGCTCGACCCGGATCGAGCGGACGTCGTCGCGGATGTTCTTGGAGAACTCCTGGGCGACGGCCGTCTCCCGCTCGGCGAGCTCGCGGAGCCGGGTCCGGACGTCCTCGGGCTGGTCGACGCCGGCCCGGTGGAAGTCGCGCAGGGCCAGCGTGTGCACCCGGCGGCCGCCCGTCGTCGAGCGCCTCGGGGTCGACGGCGACGAGCGCGTCGTAGAGCGCGCGGTCGAGGCCGATCTCGGTGAGCAGCTTGTGCGCGTCCTGCTCGGCCCGCTCACCCCGGGTCCGGACCGCCTCGTCCGGGTGCACGTTGGACAGCAGCGAGGCCGTGGCGAACGCGTTGTGCAGGGCGAGGTTGAGGTCGTTCCAGAGCGCCAGTGCCTCGGTGGGCGCGTGCGAGCCCTGCCGCAGCTCCGCGACGAGTCGACGGGACTCGTCGAGCTGGCCGTCGCACCTCGACGCGAGCCAGCCCTCCCAGTCGGAGGCGGGCAGGGACAGGGGGGCGATCGGGGAGGTCACGTCGCGAGCCTATCCAGGCGCCCTCAGACGGGCGAAGACCTGTGTGCACGAGGCGATGATGCTGAGCGTCGGCTTACGCGGACTTCTTCTTCTTTGCTTCCGGCTCGCGCGGGACCAGCGTCGGGTTGACGTTGTCGCTGACGACCTCGCCGGTGACGACGACCTTGGCGATGTCCTCGCGCGACGGGACGTCGTACATCACGTGGAGGAGGACCTCCTCGATGATCGCGCGGAGCCCGCGGGCACCGGTGCCCCGCACCATCGCCAGGTCGGCGACCGCGTCGATCGCGTCGGCGGTGAACTCGAGCTCGACGCCGTCGAGGTCGAAGAGCTTCTGGTACTGCTTGACCAGCGCGTTGCGGGGCTCGGTGAGGATCTGGACGAGCGCCTCACGGTTGAGCTTGTCGACGGTGGCGATCACCGGGAGCCGACCGACGAACTCGGGGATCAGCCCGAACTTGAGCAGGTCCTCGGGCATCACCTCGGAGAAGATCTTGGTCATGTCGCGCTCCTCCTTGGTGGGGAGCTTCGCGCCGAAACCGAGGGTCTTCTTGCCGATCCGCTGCTCGACGATGTGCTCGAGACCGGAGAACGCGCCGCCGACGATGAACAGGATGTTCGTGGTGTCGATCTGGATGAACTCCTGGTGCGGGTGCTTGCGACCACCCTGGGGCGGGACCGAGGCGGTGGTGCCCTCCAGGATCTTCAGCAGAGCCTGCTGCACGCCCTCGCCGGAGACGTCGCGCGTGATCGAGGGGTTCTCCGCCTTGCGGGCCACCTTGTCGATCTCGTCGATGTAGATGATGCCGGTCTCGGCCTTCTTGACGTCGTAGTCGGCGGCCTGGATCAGCTTGAGCAGGATGTTCTCGACGTCCTCGCCGACGTAGCCGGCCTCGGTCAGCGCGGTGGCGTCGGCGATCGCGAACGGCACGTTGAGCATCCGGGCCAGCGTCTGCGCGAGGTAGGTCTTGCCGCAGCCCGTCGGGCCGATGACCAGGATGTTGGACTTGGCCAGCTCGACGGTCTCGTCGGGCTTGTGCCGCTGGGCGCCGGAGGTGACGCCGGCCTGGACCCGCTTGTAGTGGTTGTAGACGGCCACCGCGAGCGCCTTCTTGGCGTTCTCCTGGCCGATGACGTAGGAGTTCAGGAACTCGAAGATCTCGCGCGGCTTGGGCAGCTCCTCGAGGCCGACCTCGGTGCCCTCGCTGAGCTCTTCCTCGATGATCTCGTTGCAGAGGTCGATGCACTCGTCGCAGATGTAGACACCTGGTCCCGCGATGAGCTTCTTGACCTGCTTCTGGCTCTTCCCGCAGAAAGAGCACTTCAGCAGGTCGCCTCCGTCACCGATGCGTGCCACAGGCACGACTCCTCACGACTCAGGCCGGCGCCCGCCAGGTGACCCTGGCTGACCGTGGACGGTCCGCGGACGGACCTGCTCCCACCGGCTGTTTGCGACTTCCATTGCTCGAACTCGAAGGTACCCCGTCGCGCCCCCGAATGGGACAGGACACGACGACTGCCTGCCCCTTGGCTGGGGACGACGCACGGCGAGTCACACAGACCTCACGCAGCACCTCAGGCTGTGTCTCAGGCTGGGGTGAGCGAGCCCTTGCGCGACTCCAGGATGGCGTCGATCAGGCCGTACTCGACCGCCGCGTCGGCGGTCAGGATCTTGTCGCGGTCGATGTCCCGGCTGACCTGCTCGACGTCGCGGCCGGAGTGCTCCGCGATCATCTTCTCGAGCAGCTCCCGCATCCGCAGGACCTCGTTGGCCTGGATCTCGATGTCGGAGGCCTGGCCGTAGGTGCCCTCGGTGTAGGGCTGGTGGATCAGGATGCGGCTGTTCGGCAGGGCGAGCCGCTTGCCCGGTGCGCCGGCCGCGAGCAGGATCGCCGCCGCGGAGGCCGCCTGCCCGAGGCAGACCGTCTGGATGTCGGGCTTCACGAAGCGCATCGTGTCGTAGATCGCGGTCAGCGCGGTGAACGAGCCACCCGGGGAGTTGATGTAGATCTGGATGTCGCGGTCCGGGTCCATGGACTCCAGGCAGAGCAGCTGCGCCATCACCGCGTTGGCGATGTCGTCGCTGATCGGGGTGCCGAGGAAGATGATCCGGTCCTCGAAGAGCTTGCCGTAGGGGTCGATGCGGCGGAAGCCGTAGGACGTCCGCTCCTCCCACTGCGGGATGTAGTAGTTCATCGACGGGGACGCGACCTCAGGGGCGCGTCCCGTCATGCCTGCCGTCAGGCCGGGGATGCTCGTGCTGGTCATGTCAGCCTCACTTGTTCCGGGCCGGGCGGCCCTCGTCGGCGACCTGGCGGGCGCTCGAGATGACGTTGTCGATGAAGCCGTACTCCTTGGCTTCCTCAGCGGTGAACCAGCGGTCGCGGTCGGCGTCGTTCTCGACCTGGTCGAGCGGCTGGCCGGTGTGCTGGCTGATCAGCTCGAACAGCACCTTCTTGATGTGCAGGGACTGCTGCGCCTGGATCTTGATGTCCGAGGCCGAGCCGCCCATGCCGCCGGAGGGCTGGTGCATCATGATCCGCGCGTGCGGGAGCGCGTAGCGCTTCCCCGGGGCGCCGGCGCACAGCAGGAACTGGCCCATCGAGGCGGCCAGGCCCATGCCGACGGTCGCGACGTCGTTGGGGATGTAGTTCATGGTGTCGTAGATCGCCATGCCGGAGTCCACCGAGCCGCCGGGGCTGTTGATGTGCAGGAAGATGTCCGTCTCGGGGTCCTCGGCGGAGAGCAGGAGCATCTGCGCGCAGATCGCGTTGGCGTTCTGGTCGCGCACCTCGGATCCGAGGAAGATGATCCGCTCCCGGAGCAGACGCTGGTAAATGTGGTCGTCGAGCCCGTAGGCCGAGCCGCCACCGTTCATCTGGGTCTCAGTCACGTCACCGACCCTAGCCGCAAGGACTCCCACTTCCACGGGGAGTCCCGACTTGTTCGCCCACAGCGCACGGCGGGCTGGTCGGGCACGCTGCGCGCGCGTGGACCTGCGTCCGGACGCAACCGTGGCCGGGAGGAGAACCTCCCGGCCACGGTCTGAACGATGCTCGAAGGCCCCTGACCCTCGGCGCCGTTCGTCTATGCCATCCGGGTCAGTTGCGCTGCGAGACCCGGATGTCCATCGAGGTGCCCTGCTCCGCGGTCACCTTGATGTTGACCCCGTTGTTCGGCACCTTGACGCTGTTCGTGGGCTGACGCGAGTCCCAGTAGGACGCGTTGTCGTGGAACAGCGGCTGGGCCGCCTGACCCCGGATGTAGCTCGCGGTGTCCTTGGCGTCGCCGAGGTGCAACGTGAACGAGTCCGACTTCTCCAGACCGAACGTCGCGTCGTACCCGGACACCCGCGGGCGCCAGACGCCGCCACCGAGCCTGGCGATCGGCGCCGGGTTGGCGTCGACCGGCAGGATCAGACCCTCACCGGGGTGCTGGCTGGTGTTGTTGTCGCTCTGGGAGGTGTCCCAGTAGCTGACCAGCAGGCCGTTCTGGTACGGGAAGTGCTCGACGAAGTCGGGCTTGCTTCCGAACCCGAAGTTGTACGGGCCCGACTGGAGGTACTTGTCGAACGACGTGTACGCCCGGTTGGACGCGATCAGGACGTTGTCGTACGCCGTGGAGACTGAGGCGCCGACGGCGGAGAAGCCCGCCAGCGTCCAGCCCTCGGGCGAGGACTCGGCGCCCGACGTGAACAGCGTCGTCGTCCCGTTGGTCACCTTGATCTCGTCGGCGAAGAGGCCCGGGACCTGGTCGGTGCCGGTGTTGCCTGCAGCCGCCCCGTCGGTCTTGTAGTGCAGCCGCAGCCCGACGGTCTTGCCGGCGTACGGCGAGAGGTCGAACGTCGCAGGCGTCCACGTGGTCTGGCTGCCGTCGATGCCGTTGTTCTCGCCCGGCTTGGTGATGTTGCCGCCGATGGCCTTCCAGCCGGTCCCGTCGTCCACCTCGACGTAGGCGTAGTCGCACGCCTCCGCCGCACCGCAGTCCTCGATGTTCCACTTGGCCTGGAAGGTCAGGGTCGACGTGCCGGCGGGCAGGGCCACGTTGCGCGCCATGGAGGCGTCGCGGTCGTCTCCCGTGCCGCTCCACCACGTCTTCGTGCCGGCGTACGGGTCGGACAGCTTCGTGACGACCTGCTTCTTCGGCAGGTTCACGACCGCGGCCTGGGCCTTGTCCGAGTTGTACTCGTGCGGGCCGAGGGCGACCTTGTCACCCTCGACGCGCGGGTTCACGATCTCGTAGTCGAGCCAACCGAGCTGGAGCTTCTCCCATGCGCCGAGGTCGGACGCGCGGGTGCCGATGCCCTGGTCGTTGGGACCGGCCTCACGGCTCTGCGCCATCAGCGACCAGAAGTTCACGCCGTTCTCGTTGGCCGCGCTCGGACCCGAGGTGTCGTAGAGGTCCGGGATGCCCAGGTCGTGGGTGTACTCGTGCGCGAAGACGCTCACGCCGCCGTTCTCGGGCTGGATGGTGTAGTCGGCGACCCACAGTCCGGTGGTGCCGATCTGGGTGCCGCCGTCCTTGTTGCCCGTGGGACCCTGCCCGGTGTTCTGGAAGGCCTTCCACCGGTGCGACCAGATGGCGTCCTCGCCCTGGATCGGGTCACCGTCGGCCTGGTCGCCACCCGCGTGCACGATCTGGAAGTGGTCGACGTATCCGTCCGGCTCGTTGAAGTTGCCGTCGTGGTCGAAGTCGTTGCGGTCCCACTGGTCGTAGGAGGAGAGCATCGTCTTGATCTGGGCGTCGGTCTTGCCGGCGGCCTTCTGGGAGGCGACCCAGTTGTCGATGCCGTCCTTGACCAGGGCCCAGGTGTTGCTGCACACGTTGCCGGTGCAGGGGAAGCCGTTGCTGCGGCCGTAGCGGGCTTCGTTGTACTTGACCTTGACCCAGTCGCTGACGTAGCCGTCGACGCTGTAGCGGCCCGACGACTGCCGCTCGAAGTACTGCTTGACCGACTCGACCTTGCCGCCGGAACCGGCCGCGTCACCCTGGCCGAAGTACAGGTCCTGGAAGTGCTGACGGTCGTAGTTCGCCTGCCAGACCGTGGAGTTGTCCACGGTGCGGTCGGGGGCCGGGATCTTGTTGTTCAGGGGGCCTTCGAAGGTGGTCGGGCCCGGGACGGCGGGGGCTGTGTCCTGGTCGCCGTAGCGCGGGTCGATGTCCGTCGCCCGCTCGTTGCCGAAGTCCGCGAGGATCACGAAGATCTTGTCGGTCTTCTCCCGGCCGAGCTCGACGTACTGGTCCTCGCTGGACGCGGCCGCCACGCGGTCGCCGTTCTTGTCGGCCGTCGCGGGCGTCTTCGTGGTGCCGACCTTCACGACCTTGCTCGCGCCGCGCTGCTGCACCGTCCCCTTGCCGTTGAGCAGGTCGCTGATCGCCTGCTCGCGCAGCGCCTGCTTCTTCTCGTCGGCGGGGTTGGGCAGGGCATCGCTCTGCACCTGGTCCGGCTGGGACACATCCCCTGCCGTGGCCGCCTTGCTCACCTGTGGGGCTGCGCTGGCCGTGATCGCGGGCATGCCGAGGGTTGTCCCCAGTCCTGCCGCCACGACCAGGCTCAACAACCCGGCTGACTTCTTTCGCACGGTTCCTCCGTCAACAGCGATCGTGTCGCGTGAAGGCGCATCGAAGAGGAGGACGGGAGGTTCCGAGCCCAGTGGTGCGGCTGGCATCTGCTGAGCGGGTCCACGTCGCAACGACGTGCAGGGACGACCCGAGCTCGACCTGTCTGCGCGACTGCGGTTGCAGTCCAGCGCAGTTCACACGGCGCGGTCGGCGACCACAAGAGCTGAAACGTCAGAGCGGGGGTCATGTTTGTGCGACTGCACATTCTCGCAAACCTCGGCGACCCGTCAGTCGCTCTCGACGGTCGCCTTGATCCTGCCCAACGTGGTGCGGATGCCCTCGGCCAGCTCCGCGTCGTGCCCGGCCGCCCCACCGATGATCGGGCCGAGCAGCGTGGTGCCGATCGTGAAGGCGGGGAGGTCGCGGCGGCCGGTGAGCCGGGTGCCGTCCGAGGTGTCCTCGAGCTCGTAGGTCCAGGTCGCGCCGCTCTCCCGGGTCCGCCAGGCGACGGCCCGGCCGGGCTCGAGACGCACCACCTTGGACGTCGTCGGCCACGCCACCCAGCCGCGCCGGTTGAGGCCGAGCAGGGTCGAGCCGACCCGGACCGGCCCGGACCCGAGGAGTCGCAGCCTCCTCAGCTCCGGGCTCCACTCGGGCATCCGGGTGAGGTCACCCACGACGTCCCAGACCCGTTGGGACGGGGCGTGGATCTCGACGGACGCGGTGATGGGTCGGGGCTGGGGCATGGAGGTTCTCCGGTCGCGGGACGGTGTGGGACGGACGTGGGCGCGCGGGGTCGGCGCCGCCGTCAGGAGAGCCAGCCCCTGAGGGCGTCGTACACCTGCGGGTGGTTGAGAAGGTCGAAGTGGCCGCCCTTGACGTGCAGCACGTCGGCGCCCGGGAACATCTCGCGGCCGCGACGGGCCTTGCCGGTCGCCGAGGGGTAGCGCACCAGCATGTCCCCCAACGTCTCGCTGACCGGGTGCCGGGGCGACTCGGCCAACGTGGCCGCGACGAGGTGGTACTTCGCGTTCGGCAGGTTCTGCATGTCGGGTGCGAGCCCGCCGCGCAGGTCGAGGATGCCCACGGAGCGGTACTCCAGGATGCGGCCGAACGGCGCCGACTCCGGCAGCCAGCTCAGCGCCTTCGCGCCGAGCGCGACGCCGCGCTCGAGCGGGGCACCGAGGTGTGGGGTGCCGAGCGTGACGACGTCGGTGACCAGGTCGTTCCACGGGCTCTCGGCATCGGTGTCGACCGCGCACGCAGCGCGCATGATGAGGCCGCCCATCGAGTGCCCGACCAGCGCGATCCGGCGTACGGCGGTCGGCCACGAGCTCACGAGGTCGTCGAGCAGGGAGGCCAGGGCGACGCCGTTCTCGGCGATCGGCAGACCGCTGTTGGCGCGCAGGTAGACCGGTGTCCACGACGTCTCGGCAGTCAGTCGCTTGCCGTAGCTGCCTCCGGTCTCCCGGGCCTTGCGCTGCCACGCCTCGTCGGCCTCACCGAGGCCGTGCAGGAAGACCACGACGTCACCGGTCGCGGACGGGAAGGCCGCGCGCAGCGAGGCCGGGTCGAGCCGCACGTCACGGCCACGGCGGCGCACCGCCATCGTGATCGCGAGGTCGGAACGCTCCTCGGCGAGCCGGTCGCCCAGGAGGCCGTTGACGGCCGAGACCACCAGGCGGCCGCGGGGGGTGTCCTCGATGCGTCCGCCGACGTGCCGGTCGGCGGCACGCAGACCACGGCTGGTGGCGCGCAGGCCGTTGCCGAGGCCGGCGTAGATGGCCGACGACACCCGGCCCTGGACCACCTCGCCCGCCGGGTCGGAGCCGGCCGGGGTCCGCAGCGTGAGCCCGTGCACCCGCCGGGCGACTGCGCAGTGCACGTCCCGGACGGTCCCGAGCACGACGTCGTCGGCGGCGTCGGCCGCGAGGGCCAGGGCTCCGAGCAGACCGGCGCGGGAGCGGTCCGAGGAGACCCGCGCGGTCGGCTGCGTCATAGCGGCAGTGTCGGCGCCATACCCGGAGTATGTCAACGACCCACGCCGCTCGCGGCGGCGTGGGTCGTCGGGGACGGTCGTGAGGCCGTCAGGCGTCGGTCTTCTCGGCCCCAGCATCGGTGCCAGCGTCGGTGCCGGCGTCGCGTGTCTTCACCGTCGGTCGCGTCGAGCGCCTCGGCCTCGGCCGCCTCGGCGGCGAGGTCGTCGGGGTCGGCGATCGTGCCGTCGGGCTGGAGGTTCTTCAGCTCGACGTGGTTGCCGGACTCGTCGGTGACGGTCGCGGACTCGACGATGCTGGCCAGCGCCTTGCCGCGCACCACCTCGGAGACCATCTCCGGGATGTGGTTGTGCTCGAGCATGTGCTGGATGAACTCCTGCGGGTTCTGACCGGACTGCTGGGCCCGACGCATCAGGTGCTCCTGCAGCTCGCCCTCGTTGACGCCGATCTCCTCGGCCTTGGCGACCTGGTCGAGCACGAACTGGGCGGCGACCGCGTCGCGGACCCGCTTCTCCAGGTCGGCCTCGAACTCGTCGACGGTCTGCTCCTCGGTGTCGAGGTACTGCTCCATCGTCATGCCGGCCATCACGAGCTGCTGCTCGATCTGCTCGCGACGGGCGGTCAGCTCGGACTCGACGACCGTCTCCGGCAGCGGCACGTCGACGAGGTCGAGCAGCTTCTCGAGGACGGCGTCGCGCGCGGCGGCGGCCTGCTCGAGACGCTTGCCGCGCGAGAGGCGGGTGCGCACGTCCTCGGTGAGCTCCTCGACGGTGTCGAACTCCGACGCGGTCTGCGCGAAGTCGTCGTCGAGCTCGGGGAGGTCCTGCTCCTTGACCGAGGTGACCGTGACCTCGACGTCGACGTCCTCACCGAGCTGGTCGCCGCCGACCAGCTGCGAGGTGAAGGCCGCGTCGTCGCCGGCGGACATGCCGGTGAGGGTCTCGTCCAGGCCGTCGAGCATGCCGCCCTTGCCGACCTGGTAGCTCATGCCGGTGACCTCGGCGCCCTCGACGACCTCGCCGTCCTTCTTGGCGACCAGGTCCATCACCACGAAGTCGCCGTCGGCGGCGGCCCGCTCGACCTCGGAGAGGCTGGCGAAGCGCTCGCGGAGGTTCTGCACCTGCTCCTCGACGTCCTGGTCGGAGACCGCGACGTCGTCGACGGTGACCGCGAGGCCGGTGTACTCCGGCAGCTCGATCTCGGGACGGACGTCCACCTCGGCGGTGAACTCGAGAGCCTCGTTGTCCTCGAACTTCGTGATGTCGATCTCCGGCTGCGCCAGCGGCTCGAGCTCGTTGGCCTGCAGCGCCTCGACGTACAGCTTGGGGAGCGCCTCGTTGATCGCCTCGTCCAGCACGGCGCCGCGCCCGACCTGGCGGTCGATCACCATCGGGGGCACCTTGCCGCGGCGGAAGCCGGGCACGTTGATCTGCTGCGCGATCTTCTTGTACGCCGCGTCGAGGCTCGGCTTGAGCTCCTCGAAGGGCACCTCGACGGTGAGCTTGGCCCGGGTCGGGCTCAAAGTCTCGACGGCGCTCTTCACAGGTGGTTCTCCTCAGTCAGTTGGCAATAGCTGGGGCAGGCGCCGTGCGCGCATGCCCTCGGTCGGTCCGGATCGATCGGCGACGAGATGGTCGGGGCGACAGGACTCGAACCTGCGATCTCCTGCTCCCAAAGCAGGCGCGCTAGCCACTACGCTACGCCCCGGAAAAACGGCCATCCGTCTCGTGGCTCCGGCAAGGAGCCCCGGGGAGTCTACGGGAGAGGCGGTGTCGTTCCCCAATCGCGAGACCGCGGTCACGCCGGGGTCACCACGGGGGTGGGACGCCTGTCACCGATTGGTGGTGGAGTTTCGTGCTGTGGCACCATGGTGCCGCTCCGGAGCGGCTGGAACAGGCCGCTCGGAACGCACGCGGATGTAGCTCAATGGTAGAGCCCTAGTCTTCCAAACTAGCTACGCGGGTTCGATTCCCGTCATCCGCTCCACAGGGTCAGCGACGGCGGTGCAGGAGCAGCAGCGCACGGTCGTCGTTGACCGACTCGAGCCGGTCGATGAGCCGGTGGGCCCCCTGCTCGAAGCCGCCGCGCAGCAGCCGCTCGCCCTGGCCCAGGAGCTTGTCGATGCCCAGCGAGATGTCCCGCTGCGGCGTCTCCACCAGGCCGTCGGTGAACAGCAGCAGCGCGTCCCCGCGGTCCATGCGACCGCGCACCACGCTGAACTCGGCGTGCGGCATCAGCCCGAGGACCGGGCCGTCCGCCTCGTGCACGGCCCAGCGTCCCGACCCGGCGTGCAGCTGTACGCCGGGCGGGTGGCCGGCCGACCGGAGCTCGAAGACGCCGGTGACCAGGTCGAGGTGGACGTGCACCGCCGTCGCGAAGCCCTCGCTCCAGTCCTGGCGGAGCAGGTAGTCGTTGGCGGCGGCGAGGAACCCCTCCGGCTCCAGCGCACCGAGGAGTCCGCCGAACGCGCCCGAGAGCAGCAGCGAGCGGGACCCGGCCTGCTCGCCCTTGCCGGAGACGTCGACGACCGCCACCTGCATGGACGTGCCGTCCTGGGAGCGCGACGCGACCATGAAGTCGCCCGCGAACGACGAGCCGCCGGCCGAGCGCAGCACCGCCTCGGCGTACCAGTCCTTCGGCAGCTCGGGCATCCGCGCCTGGTTGTAGATCCGGTCGCGCAGGTCGACGAGCATCGACTCGCCGCGGGCGCCGGCGACACCGAGCCGGGTCCGCCGGAACGACGAGACCAGGATGATCAGCCCGATCAGGAAGATCACCACGACGCCGCCGATCCGGCGTCCGTCGAGCAGGCTCGGCCTGGACGCCACGACGATCACCAGCACGCCGAGGTTGAACACCACGGCCCACGGGAGCGTGCGCGGGGACAGGAGCAGGTTGCCGAGCACCATCGGGATCACGAGGGTGGTCAGCGGCACGTAGGGGCTGACGTACTGCGCGATCCCGATCAGCACACTCGCGGCGCAGAGCATCAGCGCAGGTGCGGTGTCGGACTCACGCGTGCGGCGGACCACCCGGTGCCATCGACGACTCAACGCCCGCCCGGCGGACACGCCGGACGAGCGGCCGGGGGCAGGGGTCGCAACCATCGCCTCGACCCTAGTGGGGATCGGCACTCGCCGCGCACGCTTCCGGAACACCGCGGGCGGGTGTCGGTCAGACGCTCCTGGCGCGCGAGCGGAAGGTCGGCTGGCAGCGCGGGCACCAGAACAGGTTGCGTCCGGCGAGCGCGGCGGTGCGCACGGTGGCGCCGCAGACGTAGCAGGCACGTCCGTCGCGGCGGTAGACGTAGACCTCTCCCCCGTGGTCGTCGACGCGAGGCGCCCGGCCCATCGCCTCCGGGGTGTGCGCGACGTGCACGGTGTCGATGCGGCCGGTGCGGACACCCTCGGCCATCAGGATGACGAGGTCCTCCCACAGCGACGCGAACTGGCCGCGACGCAGGGTGTTGCCGGGCCGCAGCGGGTGCAGCCGGTGCCGGAACAGCACCTCGGCGCGGTAGACGTTCCCGACACCTGCGAGCACCGCCTGGTCCATCAGCAGGGCGCCGATCGGCGCCCGGCTGCGGTGCACCCGCTCCCAGGCGCGGGTCCAGTCGGCGTCCGCGCGGAGCGGGTCCGGCCCGAGGCGGGCCAGGATCGCCTCGCGCTGCGCCGGGGTGAGCAGGTCGCACGCGGTGGCACCCCTCAGGTCGCCGTACGACGGACGGGCGGGGCCGGCCACGACGCGCAGCCGGACCTGTCCCACCGGCGGCGGTGGCGGGCCGTCGTACAGGTCGAACTTGCCGTAGAGCCCGAGGTGCACGTGCACGAGCCGCTCCTCTGCGAACTCCACGAACAGGTGCTTGCCCCACGACTCGGCGGTGACGAGCTCGGTGCCGTCGACCAGGCGCGCGGACTCGGCGAACCGTCCCTGCGGGCTGCTGACCGCGACGGTCCGGCCGCCGAAGTGCTCACGCACCGCCGTCGCCAGTCGGTGCAGGGTGTGCCCTTCGGGCATGTCAGCCGGACTGGCCGGGCCGGTGCCCCAGGGCGGAGTCCGGCAGCGGCGGGAGGTTGCCGGTCTTCTCGTAGTCGGCGAGCATCCCGATCCGGCGCGCGTGCCGTTCCTCGCCGGGGAAGGAGGTCTCGAGGAAGACCTCGATGAACCGGGTCATGTCGTCGAGCGCGTGCATCCGACCGCCCACCGAGACCACGTTGGCGTTGTTGTGCTCGCGGGCCAGGACGGCGGTCTCCTCGCTCCACACGAGCGCGGCGCGGACCCCACGCACCTTGTTGGCCGCGATCGCCTCGCCGTTGCCGGACCCGCCGATCACCACCCCGAGGCTCTGCACGCCGTCCTGCCACTCGGCGGCGACGGCGTCGGCCGCGCGCAGGCAGAAGACCGGGTAGTCGTCGTCGGCGTCGTAGACGAACGGTCCGTGGTCCACCGCCTCGTGACCCTGGTCGGCGAGCCAGTTGAGCAGGTGCTCCTTGAGCTCGAGGCCGGCGTGGTCGGAGCCGAGGTGGACGCGCATGGCCAGATTGTTGCAGAGCCGATCTCGGGGCGGACCGTCAGACGTGACGGTCGAGGAACCCTGCGATGTCGGCGAGCGCCTCCTCGGCGGCGTCGAACAGCTGCGGGTGGCGCCAGAAGCCGTGGATCATGCCGGCGTACGTCGTCTCCTCGACCGTCGCCCCGGCCGCCCGGATGCGGCGCACGAGCTCGCGGTCCTCGTCGGCGAGCACGTCGTGCTCGGCGACCTGGACGAGCGTCGGCGGCAGGCTGCCCAGCCGTTCCGAGAGGTACGGCGCGAGGTCGGCGTCCCGGAGGTCGTCGGCCGTGCGGGCGTACTGCTGCCAGTACCACTGCGCCTCGGCACGGGTCAGGCCGCCGTCCGTCGCGGCGTACGACGCACCGCCGAGGTCCGCGTCGACGAAGGGGTAGACGAGCACGGTGGCGGCGAGCGCGTTCGGGTTGCGCAGGGCCGCGACCAGCGCGAGGTTGCCGCCCGCGCTGTCCCCGCAGGCCACGATCCGGCCGAGGTCGAGGCCGCGGCTGCCGGCGTTCACGAGCAGCCAGGCGAGCGCCGTGTCGACGTCGTCGGGCGCGGCCGGGAACCGGTGCTCCGGCGGCCGCCGGTAGTCCACGGCGAGCACCGCCGACCCCGTCCGGTTGGCGAGCCGTCGCGACTGGCCGTCGTGGGTGTCGACGTCGCCGAAGACGAAGCCGCCGCCGTGCAGGAACAGCAGGGTCCGCTCGGCACCGTCGGGGACGTAGAGCCGGCAGGGCACACCGTCGGCGTCGACGTCCTCGACCCGGTCCACGTCCTCGATCGCCTCGGCTGCGGCCAGGGCACGTGCCTCGGCCCGCCGGGTGGCGATGTCGGACGGCCCGAAGTCCGGGTCGCCGACGCTGGCGCCCTGCGACCAGAGGTCGAGGGCGGCGACGGCCTGCGGGTGCAGGGTCATGCGACGGGGTTCAGCCGGGCCAGCTCCTCGTCGACGACCGAGGGGTCGAGCTTGGTGAACACCGGCACCGGCTTCTCGACCGGCGTGCCCGCCACGACGGCCTTGCGGGCCCACGCGGGTGCACCGGAGTAGTCGCCGGTGAGGATCGGGTAGCCCGGACCGCCGTCGAGGTCGTCGACCTCGCGGATCTCGGGCATCGGCGCGACGTCGCCGGCGCCGCCGAGCACCCGGTCGACGGCGTTCGCGCTGTGCGGCAGGAACGGCGCGAGCAGCACGTTGCAGTCGGCGACCGCCTGCGCGGTGACGTGCAGGACCGTGGCCAGCCGGTCGCGCTCGTCGTCGCCCTTGAGCTGCCAGGGGGCCCGGTCGGAGACGTAGCGGTTGACGTCGGCGACGGTCCGCATCGCCTCGGCCAGCGCGGCCTTCTGGCGGTGCCGCCCGATCAGCTCGCCGACCGTGTCGAAGCGCTGCCTCCACGGAGTCGAGCAGCGCCTGGTCCTCGGGCAGCAGGTCGCCGAGCGGCGGGATCTCCCCGAAGCTCTTGGCGATCATGTTCGCGGTGCGGTTGACGAGGTTGCCCCAGCCGGCGACCAGCTCGTCGTTGTTGCGGCGCACGAACTCGGCCCAGGTGAAGTTGCTGTCCTGGTTCTCCGGGCCGGCCGCCGAGATGAAGTAGCGCAGCGCGTCGGGCTGGTAGCGCTCGAGCACGTCACGGACGTAGATCACCACGCCCCGCGAGGACGAGAACTGCTTGCCCTCCATCGTGAGGAACTCCGACGACACCACCTCGGTGGGCAGGTTCAGGGCGCCGTACTCCCCCGGCTCGCCGCCGAGGTCGCCCCGCCCGTCGTACGCGAGGAGCTCGGCGGGCCAGATCTGGGAGTGGAAGGTGATGTTGTCCTTGCCCATGAAGTAGTAGGACAGCGCGTCGGGGTCGTTCCACCACTCGCGCCACCGGTCGGGCTCGCCGAGGCGGCGGGCCCACTCGACCGACGCGGACAGGTAGCCGATGACCGCGTCGAACCAGACGTAGAGGCGCTTGGTGGGGTTGTCCTCCCAGCCCTCGATCGGCACCGCGATGCCCCAGTCGATGTCGCGGGTCATCGCCCGGGGACGGATGTCCTCGAGGATGTTCTGGCTGAACTTGATGACGTTGGGCCGCCAGGTCCCCGACGCCTCGCGCTCGTCGAGCCACGCCTTGAGCGCGCCCGCCAGCGCCGGCAGGTCGAGGAAGAAGTGCTGGGTCTCGACGAACTCCGGCACCTCCCCGTTGATCTTGCTGTGCGGCTCGATCAGGTCGGTCGGGTCGAGCTGGTTGCCGCAGTTGTCGCACTGGTCGCCGCGGGCGCTGTCGTAGCCGCAGATCGGGCAGGTGCCCTCGATGTAGCGGTCCGGCAGCGTCCGGCCGGTCGACGGCGAGATCGCGCCCTTGGTGGTCTTCTCCACGAGGTAGCCGTTGCGGTGCACGGTCCGGAACATCTCCTGCACCACGGCGTGGTGGTTCCGGGTCGTGGTGCGGGTGAACAGGTCGTAGGACAGCCCGAGGGCGTGCAGGTCCTCGACGATCATCCGGTTGTTCGTGTCCGCCAGCTCGCGGGGCGTGACGCCGGCCTGGTCGGCGGCCACCAGGATCGGGGTGCCGTGCTCGTCGGTGCCGGAGACCATGAGGACGTCGTGCCCGGCCATCCGCATGTAGCGGCTGAAGACGTCGGAGGGCACACCGAAACCGGCCACGTGGCCGATGTGGCGCGGGCCGTTGGCGTACGGCCAGGCGACGGCGGACAGGACTTTGCTCATGCTCCCGAGCCTAGTGAGTCCGGCAATCCGGTTGCCGCACCGGGACGGGCGCTGCGAGGCTCGCCCGATGACCGACC
>CAVPLS010000003.1:0-82700 GCA_963706355.1 uncultured Actinomycetota bacterium | reverse complement strand
CGTCGGTCTCGGTGCCGACCCCGTCGCCGGTCTCGAGCGCCGGCCTGCCGGACCGTCCGTTCGTCGCGCGGCGGCCGTGACACCGGGTGGTCCGCGGCCAGGAACCACGCGGTGAACACCTGGTCGTAGCGGTCGAGGTCGTCGGGACCCGAGCACAACGTCGCCCGACCGGCCCAGTAGGTCGCCTTCTGGTCGTCGAGGCCGACGAGCGCGGTCGCCTCGAGGTAGGACCGGGTGCGGTCCTGGGTGACCGGGACGCCGGCGCCTCGCAACGCGCGCGCGAAGCCGAGCAGCAGCTCGTCGGCGGGCGTGGTCATCCAGCCAGCATCCGGTCCAGCGCCTGCCGGACCCGCTGTGCGTCCTCGCGGTACTTCACCACGGCGCCGAGCGTGGCCGCGGCGTTCTCGACGTCGAGCTCCCGTGCGCCCAGGGCGTCGAGCGCTCGCGCCCAGTCGAGGGTCTCCGCGACGCCCGGCGGCTTGAGCAGCCCCTCCGTCGTACGCAGCCGTTGGACCAGCGTGACCACCTGCCGGGCCAGCGTCTCGGACACCTCCGGGCGCGCGGGACCGGACGATCGCGACCTCCCGGTCGAGCCCGGGGTGCTCGACCCAGTGGTAGAGGCAGCGACGCTTGAGGGCGTCGTGCACCTCGCGGGTGCGGTTGGAGGTGAGGACGACGATCGGCGGCGTGACCGCGGTGACCGTGCCGAGCTCGGGGATGGTCACCTGGTAGGTCGAGAGCACCTCGAGGAGGAACGCCTCGAACTCGTCGTCGGCCCGGTCGATCTCGTCGACGAGGAGCACCGCCGGGCTCTCCCGGAGCGCGCGGAGCACCGGCCGGGCGAGCAGGAACCGCTCGTCGAACAGCGACTGCTCGGCCGCGTCGGCGTCGGTGACCGCACCGCCTCCCGCCGCCTCCAGGGCCCGCAGGTGCAGGATCTGGCGCGGGAAGTCCCAGTCGTAGAGCGCCTGCCCGGCGTCGATGCCCTCGTAGCACTGCAGCCGGATCAGCGGCAGGTCCAGGGCCTCGGCGAAGGCTTCGGCGAGCGCGGTCTTGCCGGTCCCCGGCTCACCCTCGAGCAGCAGCGGACGGTGCATCGCGAGCGCGAGGTAGCCGATCGTTGCCAGGGACTCGTCGCAGAGGTAGCCCGTGTCGCCGAGCCGCTTCGCCAGGTCGGCGGGCGACCCCAGGGAGATCGGTTGCATGGGACCAGCATTCACCACGACGCAACCATGCCCTTCTGCACTAGCGGTGCGGCAGGTCCTCGGGACGATCCAGGTCGCGGCCGGTGGCGAGGTCGCCGCACTCGCAGGCGACCGGCTCGTGGGTGCGGAAGTAGGTCCGCGCGCCCCGGTCCCCCTCGGCGGTCGCCACCACGCCGGCCCAGTGCTCGCGCCCGATCAGCACGGGGTGGCCGGGCCGGCCGTCGTACGTCGCCCGGACGATCGCCGCACCGAGTGCAGCGTGACCGGAGCCGGTGTCGAGGACCCGCCGGAGCACCGGCTCGTCGACGTCGGGGAGGTCCACGAGGGTGACGAGGGCGGCGTCGGCATCGCGGGTTCCGAGCGCCCCGAGCCCTGTGCGCAGGGAGGCCCCCATGCCCTCGTCCCAGTCCGCGGCGACCACCACGTCGACGGCGTCGTCGACGGACCAGCCGGCCTCGTCGAGCAGCCCGCGGGCGTCGTCGGCCGAGGCGCCGAGCACCACGGTGACGCTGTCGCACCCGCCGTCGAGCAGCAGGCCGACCGTGCGGTCGAGGTAGGGCACGCCGCGCGGGTCGCGGAGCAGGGCCTTGGGGCCGCCCATCCGGCGGCCGGCGCCGGCGGCGAGCAGCAGGCCGGCGACCCGGCTCATGCCTGGGCCGACTGGGCCGACGACTCCAGGTCGCGCAGGGCGCGGAGCACGTTGCCGGAGCCGAGCGCGACCAGGTCGTCCTGCGACCAGCCGCGCGACCGCAGCTCGTCGAAGAGCCTGGGGTAGCCGGACACGTCCTCGAGACCGGCGGGGAAGGTCAGCGAGCCGTCGTAGTCGCCGCCGATCCCGACGTGCGCCAGGCCGGCCACCTCCCGGACGTGGTCGACGTGGTCGGCGACCGCCGACACCGGCGGCATCGGCGGCGCGAGGTGCAGCCGTTCCTTCATCACCAGGTCGAGCTCCTCGAAGCGGCGCGGGTCGCCGCCCCGCTCGCGCAGCACGTCCATGCACTCGAAGACCCAGTCGGCGTGACCCTGGTCGACGAACGGCGGCACGAACGTCACCATGCACACGCCACCGTTGCCGGCGAGCGACGCGAGCACGTCGTCGGGCACGTTGCGGGGGTGCTCGCAGACCGCCCTGGCGGAGCTGTGGCTGAAGATCGCCGGGGCGGTCGCCACCGCGAGGGCGTCGCGCATCACGTCGGCGGACACGTGCGAGAGGTCGACGAACATGCCGATCCGGTTCATCTCGCGGACCACGTCACGGCCGAAGTCGGACAGCCCGCCCAGCACCGGCTCGTCGGTCGCGGAGTCGGCCCAGGGGACGTTCTCGTTGTGGGTCAGCGTCATGTAGCGCACCCCGAGGGCGTGCATCATCCGCAGCGTCCCGAGGGAGGAGTTGATCGAGTGGCCGCCCTCCATGCCGGTCAGCGAGGCGATCCGCCCCTCGCGCATCGCGGCCTCGACCTGCTCCGCCGTACGGCAGGCCGCGAGGTCGTCGGGGAACGCGTCCACCAACCGGGCCACGAAGTCGACCTGCTCCAGCGTCGCGGTGACGGCCTCGTCGCCGGCGAGCGAGCAGGGCACGAACACCGACCAGAACTGTGCCGCGACCCCGCCGGCGCGCAGCCGCGGGAGGTCCGTGTGCACGGCGCTCTCGCCGCCGGCCAGGTCGACCTTGGTGAGGTCGTAGCCGCAGTGCTCGCGCAGAGCCCACGGCAGGTCGTTGTGCCCGTCCATGACGGGAACGAGGGGCGCGGTCACCGGGTCTTGGGTACCGGTGAGTGGGGACGGGACAGGGGCACCCACAGCGTGAACCGGTCGGCGCGGTAGGTGGAGCGGGACACCTCGACCGCGATGTTGCCGGCGAACGCGCGCCGGGCTATGCGCAGCACCGGGGTGCCCTCGGCGATGCCGAGCAGCTCGGCCTCGTCGTGGCGGGACACGGCCGCGTCGACCGAGTCCTCGCCCCAGGTGGGCAGCAGGTCACGACGCTGGAGCTCGGTGTAGAGGCTGTCGGGGAGTGACTGGTCGAGGAACTTGGGCACGATGCTGTCGGCGAGGTAGGCGTCCTCGATGCACATGGGGCTGCCGTCGGCGAGCCGCAGCCGCTGCCAGTGCACGACCTTGTCGCCCTCGCCGATCTCGAGGGCGCGGGCGACGCCGGGACCCGCGGACTCCATGCGCGCGAGCAGCGTGCGCGCGGACGGCGTCATGCCGCGACGGCCCATCTCCTCGGTGTAGCTGGACAGCCGCACCTGCACGTCGATCTTGGCGCGGGCCACGAACGTGCCGCGACCGGGGACCCGCTCGAGGAGCCCCTCCGACACCAGCGCGTCGAGCGCCTGCCGAACGGTCATCCGGGCCACGCCGAAGTGGTGCACGAGCTCGCGCTCGGACGGCGCCGGGCTGCCCGGCTCGGCACCGTCGATCAACCCCCGGACGTACTCCCTCACCTGCACGTGCTTGTGCACGACCGGCCCTGAGCGATCTGGAGTGATCACGTCACCCATTGCACCTCCCCAACCCACCCCCACGGCCCACCATAGCCGTTCCGAAGGGAGGTGTGGCCTGGACCACACGACGGCCCGATCAGCCCTCCGCGCCCTCCGCTGACACGGCGTCGAGCAGACGTGCGTCGATCCGGGTCATGAGGTCGAGCACCACCTCGCGGTCGGGCTCGCGGACCTCGTCGACCACCCGGCCGTCCGCCAGGAACAGCACCCGGTCGGTGAACGCGGCGGCCACCGGGTCGTGGGTGACCATCACGACCGTCTGCCCGAACTCGTCGACCGAGCGCCGCAGCAGGGTGAGCACCTCGGCTCCGGAGCGCGAGTCGAGGTTGCCGGTGGGCTCGTCGGCGAAGACGATCGACGGCCGGCTGGCCAGTGCGCGGGCCACCGCCACCCGCTGCTGCTGGCCGCCGGACAGCGCGTTGGGGCGGTGCGTCAGACGGTCCCCGAGGCCGACCGTCTCGATGATCGTGGCGTACCACCCGGGGTCCGGCTTGCGCCCGGCGATCGAGAGCGGCAGCAGGATGTTCTCCTCGGCGGTCAGCGTCGGCACGAGGTTGAAGGACTGGAACACGAAGCCGATCTCGTCGCGGCGCAGGCGGGTGAGCTCCTTGTCGCCCAGGCGGTTCAGCTCGGTGTCGCCGACGAACACCGACCCGCTCGTGACGCTGTCCAGCGCGGCGCAGCAGTGCATCAGCGTGGACTTGCCGGAGCCGGACGGCCCCATCACGGCGGTGAACTCGCCCGCGTAGAGGTCGACGGTGACGTCGTCCAGCGCGGTCACGGTGGCGTCGCCCGAGCCGTAGGTCTTCGTGACTCCCACCGCCCGGGCGGCGGGCTGCCGCACGGGCTCTCCGGCGCTCACGTGCTCGGTCACGTCGGTCCCTCCAGGTCGGCTGGCGTCAAACCTAGTGCCTGGTCCCGGCACGGGTTGACTCCTAGTAGAACATGTGTTCGAACGCGGGTAGGCTGGCGGCATGACCGTGGAGTTCCAGACCTCCCTCTTCGACACCGTCGCCGGCGCCGCTCTCGGTCCCCTGGGCGAGTCGGTGACCCGGCACGTCCTCACCCGCGGCGCCTGGGTCGACGTACGCCCCGGCTGGGTGTCCGGGTCCGACGACCTGTTCGCGCGGCTGGTCACCGACGTGCCCTGGCACGCCGAGCGCCGGGTGATGTGGGACAACGAGGTCGACGTGCCCCGGCTGCTGAAGTTCTACGGCGACCGCGAGCCGCTCCCGGACCCGCTGCTCGTCGACGCCCGGCACGCGCTCGACGCGCACTACGCCGACGAGCTCGGCGAGCCGTTCACGTCGGCGGGCATGTGCTTCTACCGCGACGGCCGCGACAGCGTCGCCTGGCACGGCGACACCATCGGCCGCAGCCGCACCGAGGACACCATGGTCGCGATCCTCTCCCTCGGCGAGGCGCGACGGCTCTCGCTGCGGCCCCGCTCCGGCGGCGAGTCGATCTCGTTCCCCGTCGGGCACGGCGACCTGCTGGTGATGGGCGGGTCCTGCCAGCGCACCTGGGAGCACGCCGTCCTGAAGACCGCCCGCCCCGTCGGCCCCCGGATCAGCATCCAGTTCCGGCCGCGTGGCGTCCGCTGAGGTGGGCTGCCGCGCGTTTCCGCAGATTCCCTGGGCCCCCTGTTAAACGTGCACACCCCCGACGTTGAAACGTCGGGGGTGTGACAGTTTCCCTGGGGACCCGGGGAATCAGGTGACGCGTGAGGCAGGACTCAGAAGTCCATGCCGCCCATGCCGCCGTCGCCACCGGGCATGCCGGCCGGCGCCTTCTCGGGCTTGTCCGCCACGACCGCCTCGGTCGTGAGGAACAGCGCCGCGATGGAGGCAGCGTTCTGCAGAGCCGAGCGCGTGACCTTGGCCGGGTCGAGGATGCCCTCGGCGACCATGTCGACGTACTCGCCGGTGGCAGCGTTCAGACCGTGACCGGCCTTGAGGTTGCGCACCTTCTCCGCGACGACGCCACCCTCGAGGCCGGCGTTGATCGCGATCTGCTTGAGCGGGGCCTCGGCCGCGAAGCGCACGATCTGCGCACCGGTGGCCTCGTCACCCTCGAGGTCGATCTTCTCGAACGCGGCGTCGGTCGCCTGGACGAGAGCGACGCCACCACCGGCGACGATGCCCTCCTCGACGGCGGCCTTCGCGTTGCGAACGGCGTCCTCGATGCGGTGCTTGCGCTCCTTGAGCTCGACCTCCGTGGCCGCGCCGACCTTGATCACCGCGACGCCGCCGGCCAGCTTGGCCAGCCGCTCCTGCAGCTTCTCGCGGTCGTAGTCGGAGTCGCTCTTCTCGATCTCCGCACGGATCTGGTTGACCCGACCGGCGATCTGGTCGGGGTCGCCGGCACCCTCGACGATGGTCGTCTCGTCCTTGGTGACGACCACCTTGCGGGCCTGGCCGAGCAGCTCGAGGCCGGTCGACTCGAGCTTGAGGCCGACCTCCTCGGAGATGACCTGGCCGCCGCTGAGGATCGCGATGTCCTGCAGCATGGCCTTGCGGCGGTCACCGAAGCCCGGAGCCTTGACGGCGACGGACTTGAAGGTGCCGCGGATCTTGTTGACCACCAGGGTGGACAGCGCCTCGCCGTCGACGTCCTCGGAGAGGATGAGCAGCGGCTTGCCGCTCTGCATGACCTTCTCGAGCACCGGCAGAAGGTCCTTGACGTTCGAGATCTTCTGGTTGGCGATCAGGATGTACGGGTCGTCGAGGACGGTCTCCATGCGCTCCGCGTCGGTGACGAAGTACGCCGAGATGTAGCCCTTGTCGAACCGCATGCCCTCGGTGAGCTCGAGGTCGAGGCCGAACGTGTTCGACTCCTCGACCGTGATGACGCCTTCCTTGCCGACCTTGTCCATCGCCTCGGCGATGATCTCGCCGACGGTGGTGTCACCGGCGGAGATGGAGGCGGTCGAGGCGATCTGCTCCTTGGTCTCGACGTCCTTGGCCATCGAGAGCAGCTGCTCGGTGATGGCCGCGACGGCGGTCTCGATGCCGCGCTTGAGCGACATCGGGTTCGCGCCGGCCGCGACGTTGCGCAGACCCTCGCGGACCATGGCCTGGGCCAGGACGGTGGCGGTGGTGGTGCCGTCGCCCGCGACGTCGTCGGTCTTCTTGGCGACCTCCTTGACGAGCTCGGCACCGATCTTCTCGTAGGGGTCCTCGAGCTCGATCTCCTTGGCGATGGACACGCCATCGTTGGTGATCGTGGGAGCACCCCACTTCTTTTCGAGGACGACGTTGCGGCCCTTGGGGCCGAGCGTCACCTTGACGGCGTCGGCGAGCGTGTTCATGCCACGCTCCAGGCCGCGCCGGGCTTCCTCGTTGAACGCAATCAGCTTCGGCATTCTCCGCGGTTCCTCACGCTGGAATGAATGGACTGGACCGAGGGATGCCCGCGACGGACGATCTCCGCTGACCCGGCAGACCCTTCCCGCCGGCGCGTGGAGACCTCATCTTCCCGGTCCTTTTGTCACTCTCGTAGTGAGAGTGCTAACTCATGTTTAGCACTCGCCCCCAGCGAGTGCAAGGCGGCGCAGGCGTCCGAGGTCTAGACCGAACCCGACCGCCCAACCGGGCCATTGACCCCTCTTCCGGGCCGGGCCTAACCTGAACGAACCTCGTGGGTGCGACGGGGTTTCGGCCGGAGAACGCGCAAGCGCTCTCCGGCCTCTCGCGTCTAGGGCGTACGCCGCTCGAGCAGCCCGGCGACCACCGCGCCGAACGCGGTCGCCACCTCCGGCACCAGGTCGAGGTAGAACCCGGGCTCGGTGACCTCCAGCTCCCCCACCGCCAGCGTCCCGTCGGCCAGCCGCATCAGGTCCACCCGGGCGTACGGCAGCCGCACGCCGAGCAGCTTCTCGGCCACCTCGACGGTCCGGTGCGCCAGGTCGGCGTGCTCCGCGTCCAGGGGTACGGCGTCCGAGCGGCCGCCGTACCACTCGTGCACGCGCACGTCGTCGCGGCCCGCGACCTTGCGCACCTGGGCCACGGCCCGGCCGCCCAGGACGAACACCGAGACCTCGCCCTGCGTGTGCACCGACTCGACCACCGGCTGCACGAGCCACGGTCCGGCCCCCGCCGGGTCGCCCGCGCCGTCGAGGACGACCAGCCCGCGTCCGCTCGCCGCCACCGTCGGCTTGCAGACCGACCTGCCGAAGCCGGCGACGGCCTCGGCCACCTCCACGGGCGTCCGCGCCAGCACGCTGGGTACGACGGGCAGCCCGGCCGCGACCAGGTCGAGGAGATAGGCCTTGTCGGTGTTCCAGGCGAAGACGTCGGCGCCGTTGAGCAGACCGGGCCCGACCGACCGGGCCCAGGCCAGGAACTCCCCGACGCGGTTCTCGTAGTCCCAGGTGGCTCGCACCGCGACGAGCGGGGCGGCCGACCAGTCGACGGACGGGTCGTCCCACACGACCCAGCGGGCGCCGACGCCGCGGGCGGCCAGGTCCTCGACCAGCAGGTGGCCCATCGGCTCACCCTCCGGCATCGCGTCGAAGGTCACCAGCAGCACGTCTGAGGAGTCGCTCACCGCGCGCACGCTACCCACCGCTGCGACCGCCGACGCGGTAGCCCTCCTGCAGCGGGCCGCCGACCCGGTCGAGCACCTCGAGCACCACCGAGCGCAGCCCCTCGACCCGACCGTCGCCGACCGCGACCCGGTGCGCCTCGACCAGCCGCGCCGCCAGGCCTGCGTCGTGAGCCGCCAGAGCGCGGTGCAGCGCCTTCCCGGCACCTCCCCAGGCTCCCGCGGCGGCCAGCGCGAGCTGCGCCGTCTGGGCCAGGAGCAGCCCGGCCACCCACGGCAGCTCGTCCGGTGCCCGCGAGCCGGTCAGGTCGTCGAGGAGGTCGGTCAGGGCGTAGCGCATCGCGTCGCGGGCGGCATCCTCCAGCGGCCCGGGACCGGCGGCGAGCAGCTCGCGCGCTCGGGCCTGGAGCGCGGCCGCCGAGCCGTCCCGGTCCACGACCACGTCGCTCTCCCCCACCATCCGCAGCAGCGAGCACACCCGGCGCTCGCGGTCGTGCGCGAAGTAGAAGGTGAGGCTGTCGTCGTCCTGCACGAACGCCTCGACGACCCAGCCGCGGTGCCGGAACGTCTCGCGGAACGGAGCCGGCGGCCCCGCGAGCACCACGACGACGTCGAGGTCGGAGGTCTCGGTCCGGTGGGAGGTCAGCACGCTGCCGCCGACGAACGCGACCCGCGCGTCCGGGAAGTGGGTGGCGACGAAGTCGGCGGCTGCGGCGTGCGGTTCCATGGGTCACGTCTACCGTCCAGGGATGTCCCGGCGCGACCTGATTTGCCAGAGTGGCTCCCATGATCGAGACCTGGCTGACTGACACGTTCGACCTCTCGGTGCCGGTCGTGGGCGCTCCGATGGCCGGTCCCGGCGAGGGTTCTCTCGCCGCTGCCGTCTCGGCGGCCGGCGGCCTGGGGGTGGTCGGCGTCGGCGCGTCCCGCTCAGCGGCGTGGGTCGCCGAGCAGGCCGCGACCGCGGCGGCCAGCGGCGCGGCGTACGGCGTCGGCCTGATGGCCTGGGCGCTCGAGCGCGACGACGCCCAGCTCACGGCGGTGCTGGAGGCACGACCGTCGCTGGTGTCCGTGAGCTTCGGCCGGTTCGAGCCGTACGTCGAACGGCTCCGCGACGCCGGCATCGCGGTGACGGTCCAGGCGGGCACCGTCGAGGAGGCCCTGCGCGCCGAGCGCGCCGGCGTCGACCTGGTGGTCGCCCGGGGCGCGGAGGGCGGCGGCCACGGGCGCGACGAGGTGGGCACGCTGCCGCTGCTGCAGGCCGTGCTCGACCGGGTGGAGGTGCCCGTCGTCGCCGCCGGCGGCATCGGGACGGCCCGCGGCCTGGCCGCCGTCCTGGCCGCGGGAGCGGTCGGCGCCTGGGTCGGCACGGCGTTCCTCACCGCCACCGAGGCCGGGACGTCTCGCGGTGCCCGCGAGCGGCTGCTGGCCACGGACGAGACCGGCACGGCGTACGGCCGGGTCTTCGACGTGGCCCAACGGCTCCCCTGGCCGCCCGAGTACGGCGGCCGGGCCCTGCGCAACGAGTACTTCGACCGCTGGTCCGACCGGCTCGAGGAGCTGGCGACCGACGACGCCGCGGCCGAGGAGCTCGCCCGGGCGCAGCGCGAGCAGGACTTCGCCACCGCCTACGTCTACGCCGGGCAGGGCGTCGGGCTGCTCACCGCGGAGCGCAGCGCCGCCGACGTGCTCGCCGACCTGGCCGGCGCGGAGGCGCTGCTACGTAGACACGCTGGTTGAGGTGCCCGAGCCGCTAGGCGAGGGCCTCGAAACCTCTGTGCCTGTCGCTGGGAGGTTTCGAGGCTCGCTTCGCTCGCACCTCAACCAGCGTTGTTGGGCGGGAAGCCGCCGGTCGCGACCGGGCCCCAGCGCTCGACGGTGATCCGGATCAGCGACTTGTTCTGCGCGCGCATCGCGTCGCGGTACTCGTCCCAGTCCGGGTGCTCGCCGGAGATGCACCGGAAGTACTCCACCAGCGGCTCGACGGCGTCCGGCATGTCGATCACCTCGGCGGTCCCGTCGACCTGGACGTAGGGACCGTCCCACTCGTCGGAGTGCACCAGGATCGAGACCCGCCCGTCGCGGCGGGCGTTGCCGGCCTTGGCCCGCTGCGGGTAGGTCGACACGACGATCCGGCCGTCGGAGTCGACGCCACAGGTGACCGGGGACATCTGCGGGCTGCCGTCGCGGCGGCGGGTCACCAGGGTGCCGCGGTGCCGGGGGCGGACGAACTCCACGAGCTCCTCGCGGCTGACGGTGTCCGCGGTTGCCAGGTTGCGTGCCATGCGGGACAGGCTACGCAGCCGGGCCGAACGGCCGATTCCGAGCACGCCCCACGTCACGCACACTGGGGAGCATGAAGACCTGGGTGATCGCCGTCGTGGCCGTCGGTGTCATGGCGCTCGCCGCCCTTCCCGCCCTCGCGGTGTCGCTGGCCTCGAACGACGACCCCGGTCGGGAGCGGGTCTCGCACAGCCACGACCACGCCCGGGACCACGCCGACGCCGGCGGACCCAAGCGGGACAAGGCCACCAAGGGGCACAAGGGGTGGCAGCACCAGCAGCGGGCGCAGGGTCCGCGCTCCGCCTGGCGGACGCTGACCCCGGCCCAGCGGGCCAGGAAGATGGCCGAGCTGTCCCAGACGTCACGCGGCGCCATGCAGAAGTGGGCCGACTGCGTCGCCGCCGGCAAGGACGACTGCGTGCGGCCGCTGCCGCCGGGCCTCGCCAGGAAGCGCTAGAGGGGCCTAGCCCCCGGCGACCGCGGGGATCACGGAGATCTGCGCGCCCTCAGGGGTGTCGGTCTCCAGCGCCTCCAGGAAGCGCACGTCGTCGTTGCCGACGTAGACGTTCACGAACCGGCGGATCGCACCCTGGTCGTCGAGGATGCGGCCCTTGATGCCCGGGTAGCTCGTGTCGAGCGACTCGAGGACCTCCGCCAGGGTGCCGCCGTCCGCGGACACCTCGGACTCACCGTTGGTGTAGGTCCGCAGGATGGTCGGGATCCGGACGCTGACGCTCATGTCTCTCCTCGGTGCGTGGGTGCCGTGACGGTGAGATTACCGGGCCGCCGGGGGCCCGATAAGGGCTCAGACGAGTCCGGCATCGGTGAAGGCGGCGTAGCTCGGCTCGATGGTGGCGGCCGGGCCGACCCGGTCGGCGACCGCGTCGAGCGTCTTCAGGCCGTCGCCGGTGTTGAACACGACCGTCTCCTGGTCGGGGTCGAGCTGACCGGTCTCCACGAGCTTCTTCAGGGTCGCGATCGTGACGCCGCCGGCGGTCTCGGCGAAGATGCCCTCGGTGCGGGCCAGGAGCTGGATGCCCTCGCGCACCTCCTCGTCGGTGACGTCCTCGATCGTGCCGCCCGTGCGGCGCGCGACGTCGAGCACGTAGGGCCCGTCGGCCGGGTTGCCGATCGCGAGCGACTTGGCGATGGTGTCCGGCTTGACCGGGCGGACCACGTCGTGGCCGGCCTTGAACGCGGCCGAGACCGGCGAGCAGCCCTCGGCCTGCGCCCCGAAGATCTTGTACGGCGACTCGTCGACGAGCCCGAGCCGCACCAGCTCGGAGAAGCCCTTGTCGACCTTGGTGAGCTGTGCTCCGGACGCCACCGGGATCACGACCTGCTGCGGGAGCCGCCAGCCGAGCTGCTCGGCGACCTCGTAGCCGAGCGTCTTGGAGCCCTCGGCGTAGTAGGGCCGGACGTTGACGTTCACGAACGCCCAGCCGTCCTCCTCGCCGGCGATCTCCGACGCGAGCCGGTTGACGTCGTCGTAGTTGCCCTTCACGGCGATCAGCGTGCCGCCGTACACCGCGGTGGTGATCACCTTGGGGCGCTCGAGGTCGTGCGGGATGAACACGACGGTCTTCATGCCGGCCCGGGCACCGGCCGCGGCGACCGCGTTGGCGAGGTTGCCGGTCGAGGGGCACGCGAACACCTTGCTGCCGAACTCGCGGGCCGCGGAGAGCGCGATCGCCACGACGCGGTCCTTGAAGGAGTGCGTGGGGTTGCCGGAGTCGTCCTTGACCCAGAGGTCCTTGATGCCGAGCTCGCGGCCGAGGTTGTTGGCCTTGATCAGCCGCGTGTAGCCGGGCTCCATGTTCGGGCTGGCGGTGATGTCGGAGGGCACCGGGAGCAGGGCCTGGTAGCGCCAGATGTTCTTGGGCCCGGCCTCGATCTGCGCGCGGGTGATCTCGGGGAAGTCGTAGCCGATCTCCAGCGGGCCGAAGCACTCCTGGCAGGCGTAGAACGGGCCGAGCTCCTGGGTGGCGCGACACTCGCGGCAGACCAGGTTGACCGCGTTGCCGAAGGCGCCGGGGCGGATCGTGGTGGCGGGATCGGAAAGAACCGAGGTGCTCAAAGGAATGCCTCCTTCTCATCTTCCCCGGCGAACCGACTCTCGGACCGGGACGGAATTAGCACCTTTGGCACCGCGGGCCGGTCGACGGATTTCGACGCGTGCACGTGGTGACGGGTTGCCGGGGCTTCAGCGGGCCGTGTCCCTCTGCCCCTCTCGATGAGCAGGGTTTACCTTACGCAAGCCGTCTCAGCATGTGCCCATCGCATCCATCATCCGAGATGCGGCGACGGGAGGGCTCGGCGAAGGGGGTCAGGCAGGAGCGCCGGACTGGGCCGCGTCGTCGGCGAACTTGGTGAGCAGCCCGAGCACGCCGGCGGGGCCGTCGACCACCACGTCGGAGAGCTCGGCGAGCGCCTCCTGCTCGTCGGAGGTCGAGCAGACCAGCAGGGTCGGCAGGCCCTTGGCACGCAGGGCGCGCACCGCCTCGAACGCCTCGAGGTCACCGAGGTCGTCGCCGGCGAACAGCACGCCGCCGGCGTGGTGCTCCTGGAGCGCCGCGTGCACGGCCAGCCCCTTGTGCATGCCGGGCGCGCGCACCTCGAGCACCTTGCGGCCGGGCTCCAGCAGCAGGCCGTGCCGCTCGGCGGCGTCCGCGAGCGCCTCCTCGAGCCTCAGGAACGCCTCCTCGGCGTCCGGCAGCCGCCGGGTGTGTACGGCGACCGCCAGCCCCTTCTCCTCGACGAACGCGTCCTGCGCCCGCTCGGCGACCAGCAGACGGGGCAGCTCGTCGCGGAACGCCTGCAGGCCGCGGGGCGGCTCGGCGTCGGTGAACTCGCGGGAGCCGGAGTCCCAGCGCTCGTTGCCGTACTGCCCCATCACGACCAGCCGTGCTCCGGGAGCGAGCCCGTCGGCCACCGCCTCGAGACCGGCGAGCTCGACGACCTGGCGGGCCGGCCGGCCGGTGATCACCACGACCACCCGCACCTGGGCGGCGAGGTCCGCGAGCACGCGCGGCCCGTCGGGGTGGATCACCGCCTCCGCCGGGTCCTCGACGATCGGTGCCAGCGTGCCGTCGAAGTCGAGCCCCACCAGCACGTCGTGGGCGATCGCGACCAACCCGTCGTACCTGTCCTGGGACTGCCCGGTGCGGAACTCCATGTGGCTAGGAGTAGTCCCGGGTGAGGATCACGGTCAACCGGTCGCCACGCATGGGGGCGATGGTGGGCTTGAGGCGGGTGATGCCGAGGTCCTTGCCGAGCAGCTTGGCCTCGTCGTGCAGCCGGGCCGGGTAGTAGACGGTGCTCGCGGCGATCGTGCCGTACCAGTTGTCGGAGCCGACGACCTGCCAGCCGGCGCCCTGGGCGCGGGCCGCGGTGCTGCCGGCCAGGCCGCTGATCCCGGAGTTGTTGTAGACCTCGACGTAGGTCCGGCCCCGTCGCACGACGGGCTTCTCGGCCTTCTTCTTCTTCGACCACGGGCGCGGGGGCCGTGGAGGTCGGCGTCGCACTGGGGCTCGCGACGACCGGCGCGGCGGACGGTGCGGCGTCCCTGTCCTGGCCGCCGCCGGTGACCACGAAGGCGGCACCCGCGACGACCACCACCCCGGCCGCGAGCAGCGCCAGCGGCGACGACATCGCCACCCCACGCTGGTCGAAGCGGGGCACGTCAGACCTCGAAGCCGAGACGGCGCGCCGAGCGGGCCCGCTGGCGGGCGGCGCGCAGCCGACGGAGCCGGCGCACGAGCAGCGGGTCGAAGACCAGCGACTCGGGACGGTCGATCAGCGCGTTGAGCACCTGGTAGTAGCGGGTCGACGACATGTCGAACTTGTCGCGGACCGCCTGCTCCTTGGCGCCGGCGTACTTCCACCACTGACGCTCGAAGTTGAGGATCTCGCGGTCCCGCTCGGAGAGATCGCTCGACGAGGCAGGCTGGCCCGGGGTCAGGGCGTTCGCAGCGTCCATGGGGCGACTCCTGTGCAAAAGGCTGGCGGTGGCTGGTGAGCGTCGGTGCGGTGACGGCGAAGGGGAACCGGCGTGCGGTGCCCATCATAGGGGACGAACCACACCGCTGTAGTTCACCCCGCGCATCTGTGTCGCAGGTTTCCGGTAGGGCCAGAATGACCAGCATGACGACGCTACCCACCGACCTCCCTCCCCTCGACGTGACCCCCGGGCCGGTGCGGGCGACCCCGTTGCCCGCCGACCGCCCGGTCCGGTGGGGGATCCTCGCCACCGGCAAGATCGCGACGGCGTTCGCCGAGAACCTCGCGCTGCTCCCCGAGTGCGAGATCGCCGCCGTCGGCGCGCGCCGGCTGGAGTCCGCCGAGGCGTTCGCGGCGACCCACGGAGCGGCCCGGGCGTACGGCGACTACCGCGCGCTCGTCGAGGACCCCGACGTCGACGTGGTGTACGTCGCCACGCCGCACGCCCTGCACCGCGAGCACGTCGAGCTCGCCCTCGGCGCCGGCAAGCCGGTGCTCTGCGAGAAGGCGTTCACGCTGGACGCCGCGGACGCGGAGCACCTGGTCGCCCTGGCACGGGAGAAGAACATCTTCCTGATGGAGGCGATGTGGATGCGGTGCAACCCGCTGGTCCGCCGGCTCCAGCAGCTGCTCGGCTCCGGAGCGCTCGGCGAGGTCCGCCAGGTGCGGGCCGACCTGGGCTTCGTCGTGGACAAGCCGCCGACGGACCGGCTGCTGGACCCGGCGCTGGGCGGCGGGGCGCTGCTGGACATGGGGATCTACCCGCTGACCTTCGCGCACCTGTTCCTCGGCGAGCCGGCGGGCATCGCCGCCACCGCCGCCCTCTCGGAGTCCGGCATCGACCTGAACCTCGCGGTGGGGCTCCGCTACGACAACGGTGCGATCTCCTCCCTCACGTCGACGATGACGGCCTGGTCGCCCCGCACGGCGTCGATCGCGACGGACCGGGGGCGGATCGACGTACCCGAGCCGTTCCACCACCCGACCACGGTCACCTGGACCCCGCTGGGCGGCGACCCCGACTTCGCGACCGCCTCCGGAGCCGCAGTCGATCACCGAGGGCGAGCTCATCGGCACCGGTCTCGCCCACGAGGCGCTCGAGGTGGTCCGCTGCCTGCGCAACGGTGAGACGGAGAGTCCGCTGGTCCCCCTCGACGACACCGTGGCGCTGATGCGGCAGATGGACCGGATCCGCGAGCAGATCGGGTTGCGCTACGACTCTCATGCTTAGCGGTTGCCTGGGTAGGTTGGAGTCGTGAGTCCCAGCCGTACCTCCCCGTCCACGTCGAAGGCCCGCAAGGCGGACCTGGTCATCGTCGCCAACCGCCTGCCGGTCGACCGCGTGGTGAACGACGACGGCTCGGTCGACTGGCGGCGCTCCCCCGGCGGGCTGGTCACCGCCATCGAGCCGGTGATGCGCGAGAACGACGGCGCCTGGATCGGCTGGTCGGGCGGCAGCCACGACGACATCGAGCCCTTCGTCGACGACGGGCTCTCGCTGGTGCCGGTCCCGCTGAGCGAGGAGGAGATCGAGGAGTTCTACGAGGGCTTCTCCAACGCCACGCTGTGGCCGCTCTACCACGACGTCGTCGCCAAGCCGGAGTTCCACCGCGAGTGGTGGGACTCCTACGTGCGGGTCAACCAGCGGTTCGCGCAGCGGGCCGCCGAGGTCGCCGCCGAGGACGCGACGGTGTGGGTGCACGACTACCAGATGCAGCTGGTCCCGGCGATGCTGCGCGAGCTGCGGCCCGACCTGCGGATCGGGTTCTTCCTGCACATCCCGTTCCCGCCGGCCGAGCTGTTCCAGCAGCTGCCCTGGCGGCGGCAGCTCCTCGAGGGCCTGCTCGGTGCCGACGTCGTCGGCTTCCAGCGTCCCGGTGCGTCACAGAACTTCGTGCGGCTGGTCCGCCAGCGCGTCGGGCACAAGACGCACCGCGACCTGATCTACCTCCCCGAGGGCCGGGTCGTGCAGTCCGGCTCGTTCCCCATCTCGATCGACACCCCGGGCCTCGACGCGCTCGCCCGCACCGACGCGGTCGAGCAGCGCGCCAAGGAGATCCGCGAGCAGCTCGGCAACCCCCGCCGCGTGCTGCTGGGCATCGACCGGCTCGACTACACCAAGGGCATCTACGACCGGCTGCGCGCGTTCGGCGAGCTGGTCCGCGACGGCGAGGTCACCGTCGAGGACGTGGTCTTCGTGCAGGTGGCCACCCCGTCGCGGGAGCGGGTCGAGCAGTACCGCCGGCTCCGCGACGACATCGACCGGCTCGTCGGCCGCCTCAACGGCGACCTGGGCACGATCGGCAGCCCGGCGATCCACTACCTGCACAACTCCTACCCCAAGGAGGAGATGGCGGCACTGTTCCGGGCCGCCGACGTCATGGTGGTCACGCCGCTGCGCGACGGCATGAACCTGGTCGCCAAGGAGTACGTCGCCTGCCGCTACGACGACCAGGGAGCCCTCGTGCTCTCGGAGTTCGCCGGCGCCGCGGACGAGCTGCGGCAGGCCTACATGGTCAACCCCTACGACATCAACGGCATGAAGGAAGCCATCGTCACCGCCATGAACGCCGACCCCAAGGAGCTCTCGCGGCGGATGAAGGCGATGCGCAAGACCGTGGCCGAGCACGACGTGAAGGGCTGGGCCCGCCGGTTCCTCGCGGTGCTCGACGACGCGCAGCCGCAGCACCACAAGCAGCTCCGGCCGACCCGGGACGCCTGAGCGTCCGATGACGGGGCTGCCGGTGCGGCCGGCGGGCCGACCACATCCCCGCGACCTGCTCGGGCTGCTCGAGGCGCACGTCGGCACCGCGGCGGCGGCCCGGCTCTGCGCCGAGGTGCTCGCGTCCGACGACCCGCACGAGCACGCGGAGACCGTGCTGTTCCTCGGTGGGCCGGCCGGCCGGTCGGTGCTGGAGGACGGCACCTCGTGGAAGCCCTACTGGACCCGCGTCTGGGGTGCCCGTGGTCTCCTCTACGTCTGGGACGACGTCGCGGCCCCCGTCGTGCTCGACCGGCTCGACGACGAGCACTGGCGGGTCGCGGAGATGTGCCTCAAGGTCGCCGCGCTGCGCGAGCTGCCCTGCGGTGACCACGCGGTCCGGCTGGCCGGCCACGAGCTGCCCCGGGTGCGGGCCACGGCCGCCCGGGCGCTCGGCGCCTGCGGCGACACGGAGCACCGGGCCGCCCTGGACGATCTGGTGGTGGACCCGTCCGAGGACGTGCGCCGGGCGGCGGGCCGGGCGCTGGAGCGGATGGAGGGACGCCTCGACGGGTGACCCGCTGGTAACTTCTGCACATGGATCTGATCCCCAAGCCGGACCAGATCGTCTCGGCCGTCTCCAACGTCGCGCACCTGATGTTGTACGGCGGCCTCGCCGATCTGCGACCGATGCCGCGCACGCTCATCGACGAGGGCGTGCTCCGGGAGGTCTACCACTACCGGCCACGGGCGTCCGCCAAGGAGCACGGCGACCCGGTCCTGCTGGTCACCCCGCTCGCCGCTCCCGCCCTGTGCTTCGACCTGCGTCGCGGCTGCTCACTCGTCGAGCACCTCGTCGACGCCGGCCGCCCGACGTACCTCGTGGAGTACGGCGAGGTGTCCTTCGCCAACCGCGGCCTCGGCATGGAGCACTGGGTCGACGAGGTGATCCCCCAGGCCATCCAGGAGGTCAGCGCGCACGCCGGCGGACGACCCGTGCACCTGGTCGGCTGGAGCCTCGGCGCGATCTTCGCGCTGCTGACCGCCGCCGACCGTCCCGACCTGCCGATCGCATCCCTGACCAGCGTCGGCGCCCCGGTCGACGTCACCCAGGTGCCGCTGGTCGCGCCGATCCGGCCGTTCCTGGGCCTGGCCGGTGAGCGCGCCGGGCTCGTCACCCAGTCCTACCGGCTGATGGGCGGCCTCCCCAAGCCGCTGGTGCGCCGCGCGTTCCAGCTCTCGTCGTTCAACAAGCTCGTCACCAAGCCGATCGCGATCTCCGCCAAGCTCGACGACAAGGACTTCCTGGCCCAGGTCCAGGCGGTCGACCGGTTCACCGCGAACATGATCGCCTACCCGGGCCGGACCTTCGGGCAGCTCTACCACCGGTTGCTCAAGGGCAACCAGCTCGCGTCCGGGTCGGTCACGATGGACGACCGCACGATCAGCCTCGCCGACATCACCGCCCCGCTGCTCGCCTTCGGCGGGGCCAGCGACGGCATCGCCCCGGTGCAGGCCGTGCGGCCGATCGTCGACCTGGTCACCGGCGTCGACGACCTGCGCTTCGAGGTCGTGCCCGGCGGCCACCTCGGCATGCTGACCGGCCGGGCGGCGCGCTCGACCACCTGGCGGATCATCGACGAGTGGATCACCGGCCACTCCTCGGCGGAGGCCGAGAAGCTCACGCCCGGTGCCCGCAAGAAGGTCGCGTCGGCGCAAGCAGACCGCCGCCGCTGCGACGAAGAGGTCGGCCACCCCCCGGGCGTCCAAGTCGGCGATCGGGGCGAACCCGAGCCGTCGCTACGGCTCGGCCGGCAGCCGCACCCTGGCCGCGAAGAAGAAGTAGTTGACGGTCTCGGCCGCGGGCGCCGAAGCCGCCGTCGCTCCGGACTGGCGTCTGGCGGTCGTCCTCGTGGCGCTGCTGGTCCTCGCCGTCGCGGCGGCGGTGCTCGGGCGCCTCGGCACCGAGCGGGAGTACGTCACCGCGGGTCTGCGGGCGGTCACCCAGCTCGCGCTCGTCTCGCTGGTCATCGCCGCCGCGCTCGCCGACGTCTGGCTGTCGCTGGCGTTCGTGCTGCTGATGTTCGTGGTCGCGACCGTCACGTCGACGGGCCGGATCCGGACGCCTCGCTCGCAGCTGCCGTGGGTGGCACTGGCGATCGCCTGCGGGATCGTCCCGGTGCTCGGCCTGATCTTCGCCTCGGGCGTGGTGCCCTTCAACGGCGCCGGCATCATCCCGATCGCCGGGATCGTGGTCGGCAACATGATGACCGCAGCGACGTTGACCGGACGGCGCGCCTTCGACGAGCTCGAGGGCCACTTCGGCTCCTACGAGGCGGGCCTCGCGATCGGGATGACCAGCCCGGAGGCGGCCTTCGAGGTGGTCGCTCCGACCGCCCGTGAAGCGTTGACGCCGGGCTTGGACCAGACGCGTACCGTCGGCCTCGTGACGCTGCCGGGTGCGTTCGTCGGGGTGCTGCTCGGTGGGGGCACCCCGCTCGAGGCGGGGGCGGCGCAGATCCTGGTGCTGTTCGGCCTGATGGCGGGACAGGCGATCACCTCGGCGGTGCTGCTGCGCCTGGTCGCGGCCGCCCGCCTCGTACGCCGGGACCTCGTCGCGACGTACCCCCGCTGACCAGCTCATGACCGACCCGGGAAGGGACCGCACCGATGCGACTCGGCCGTCTGACGACCGCGCTGGCCGCGGTCGCCCTGCTGGTCACGGGCTGCACCCAGGGCACCGCGACACCGGCGGTGCCGACCCCGACCGTGACGCCGCTCGCGAAGTACGTCGCGCTGGGCGACTCCTACTCGGCCGGACCGCTGGTCCCGACCACCGACCTGGCCGGGGGCTGCGCGCGCTCCGACCACAACTACCCGAGCCTGCTCGCCGACGAGCTCGACGCGAAGACCTTCGTCGACGTCACCTGCAGCGGCGCGAAGACCCGTGACCTCGCCGGCGTGCAACGACCGTTCCCGGACTCGCGCGTGCCTCCCCAGCTCGCGTCGGTCACGCCGGACACCAGCCTCGTGACGCTCGGCATCGGCGGCAACGACCTGGACCTGTTCGCCACGCTGGTGCGGACCTGCACCCGGCTCCGGTCCACGGACCCGCAGGGTGACCCGTGCGCGCGGCAGCTCGCCAGCGCGGGTCCCGACCTCGAGGCCGCGACGGCCACCATCAGCACCCGGGTCGCGAAGGCGCTGCGTGCGATCCGCGCCAAGGCGCCCGACGCCACGGTCGTGCTCGTCGGCTACCTCCGGCTGGTGCCGGACAGCGGCACCTGTGTCGGGCTGCCGCTGGCCGCCGGGGACTACGCCGAGGGCCGCCGGATCAGCGAGGCGCTCGACGCCGCGCTGCAGCGCGCCGCCCGCCGGACCGGCACGACGTACGTCGACATGTACGCCGCGTCCGAGGGCCACGACATCTGCTCCGACGACCCGTGGGTCAACGGCAGCGTCACCGACCGGCAGAAGGCGCTGGCCTACCACCCCTTCGCCGCGGGCATGCGGGCCGACGCCCGCGAGATCCTCGCCGCCCTCGACGCCGACGCCACCCCCGCTGGTTGAGGTGCAGGGAGCGCTAGCGACCTGCCTCGAAACCTCCGCACCTTTCGCGCTCACGTGACCTGGTTTCGAGGTCCTCGCCCGAGGGGCTCGGACACCTCAACCAACGTCGGGGCCGGGTGACCTAGAGTGCGGCCATGCCGGGTGAGCTGACGCGCGGGGTGCGCGTGGGGTACGGCCTCGGCTCCGTGGCCACCGGAGCCTTCGGCACCGTGCCGGGCCTGCTCCTGCTGCCCTACCTCACCGACACCCTCGGCGTGGCCGCGGCGGTCGCCGGCGTCGTGGTGTTCCTGCCCAAGGCCTGGGACGTGCTGCTGAACCCGGTGGCCGGACGCATCAGCGACCGGCACGTGTCGCCGGCCGGGCCGCGGCGGCCCTTCCTGCTGCGCGCCGGTGTCGCCCTGGCGATCTGCTTCGCGTTGCTGTTCGCCGGTCCGCCGCTGGGCTCGACGGCCCTCGAGACGACGTACGTGGTGCTGCTGTTCCTGGCCTGCGCGACGGCGTACGCGTTCTTCCAGGTGCCGTTCGTCGCGATGCCGGCCGAGATCACCGACTCCTACGACGAGCGCACCCGGCTGCTGTCGTGGCGCGTCGCCCTGCTGGCGTTGACGATCCTCGTCAGCGGCGCGTCCGCGCCGGCGATCAGGAACGCGCTCGGCGGCCACGCCGGCTACCGCGCGATGGGGCTCTTCGTCGCGGTGCTGATCCTGTTCGGCACCACCGCGGCGTACGTCGGCACGCGCCACGCACCCGTCGGAACGGTCAGCGCCGCCGGGGGAAGCCTCACCGAGCAGCTCCGGATCGTCGCGCACGCCCGCGACTTCCGCATGCTGCTGACCACGTTCGTCCTGCAGGCGCTCGCGACCGGGTCGATGCTGGCCGGCGTCGACTACGTCGCGCGCAACGTCCTGGACAGCAAGGCCGCCTCGACGTACCTCTTCCTCTGCTTCGTCGGCCCGGCCCTCCTGCTCACGCCGGTGTGGGCGGTGGCCGGCGCACGGATCGGCAAGAAGGCGGGGTACGTCGCGGCGTCGCTGTTCCTCGCGGGCGGCGCGACCCTGCTCGTCCTGGCGCCGCAGGTGCCGCCGGTCGTGGTCTTCGCCGCGACGGGACTCGTCGGCATCGGCTACGCCGGGGCCCAGGTGTTCCCGCTGTCGATGCTCGCCGACGTCGCAGCCGTGGACGCCGCGACCACCGGGCAGAACCGCGCCGGCGTCTTCACCGGCGTCTGGACCGCCGGGGAGACGCTCGGGCTGGCCCTCGGGCCCGGGATCTTCGGTCTGGTCCTCGCCGCGGGCGGGTACGTCTCGTCCACGGGCGGCGGAGCCACCCAGCCGGACTCGGCGGTCACCGCGATCGTGCTCGGCTTCTCGCTGCTCCCGGCAGCCCTGACCCTGGTCAGCCTGGTGTGGCTGACCCGTTTCGCGTTGACGTCGGAGGACGTCGACGCCACCCGACGCACGGAGGCACGATGAGCGACGTCCTCGCCGAGCTCGAGCGGATGCGCGAGCACGACCTGCCCACGCACGGTGGGCGGACCCTGGCCTACGTCTACGACAGCGGTCTCGCCGAGGCCGACGAGGTGGGCCGGCGCGCGATCGCGGCGTACGCCGGCAGCAACGGCCTCGACCCGACGGCCTTCCCCAGCCTGCTGCGCATGGAGAACGAGCTCGTCGGTCACGCCGCCCGGCTGCTGGACGCCCCGTCGACCGTGGTGGGGTCGGTGACCTCCGGCGGCACCGAGTCGATCCTGCTCGCGGTGCAGACCGCCCGCGACGCGCACCCCGAGATCAGCACGCCGACCATGGTGCTGCCGAGCACCGCGCACGCGGCGTTCCACAAGGCCGCGCACTACTTCGGGGTCCGTGCCGTCCTGGTGCCGGTCGGCGACGACTTCCGGGCCGACGTCGCGGCGATGGCCGCGGCGATCGACGAGACCACCGTGCTCGTGGTCGCCTCGGCGCCGTCCTACGCGCACGGGGTCGTCGACCCGGTGCCGGGGATCGCTGCCGCGGCGGCGGCCCGCGGCGTGCGCTGCCACGTCGACGCGTGCATCGGCGGGTGGGTGCTGCCGTACGCCGCACGGGTCGGCCGCGACGTGCCGCCGTGGACGTTCGCGGTCGACGGGGTGACATCGGTCAGCGTCGACCTGCACAAGTACGCCTACACCCCCAAGGGCGCCTCGCTCCTGCTGCACCGCACGCCCGCGCTGCGACGACCGCAGTTCTTCGCGAGCGCGGACTGGCCGGGCTACACGATGCTGAACTCCACCACCCAGTCCACCAAGTCCGGCGGGCCGCTCGCGGCCGCGTGGGCGGTGGTGCGCACGATCGGCGACGAGGGGTACGACGCGCTCACCGAGCAGGTGCTCGACGGTGTCGACCGGCTGCTCGCCGGGCTGGTCGAGATCCCCGAGCTGCACGTCGTCGCGGCGCCGGACTCGACCCTGGTGGCGATCGAGACCGACGGGACGTGCGACGTCTTCACGATCGCCGACGAGATGCTGGCCGCCGGGTGGTTCGTCCAGCCCCAGCTCGCGTTCGCCGGCCGCCCGCCGACCCTGCACCTCACGCTGAGCGCCGCGACGGCGCCGCACGTCGAGGAGTTCCTCACGGTGCTGCACGACGCCGTCGCGACCGCCGTACAGGCCGGGCCGGTGCAGGTGGACCCGGGGGTCGCGGAGTTCGTGCGGGCCCTCGACCCGCGGACCCTCGGCGAGGAGGAGTTCGACGGGCTGCTGGCCGCGGCCGGCCTGACCGGGGACCCGGCCGCCGGGACGCTGCTGCCGGACCGGATGGCGCCGGTCAACGCGCTGCTCGACCTCGCCGCCCCCGCGCTGCGCGAGGCGCTGCTGAAGGCCTTCCTCGACCGGCTGTCCCGCCCGGTCCTGGAGGACCCGGCATGAGTGCGCTCGGGAGCCTGGTCGACAAGGGCCTGGTCGCGCCGGACTGGGCCGATGCGCTCGCACCGGTGGACCCGCAGATCGCGGCGATGGGCGCGTTCCTGCGCGCCGAGGTGCAGGCCGGGCACACCTACCTCCCGCACGGCGACCAGATCCTGCGGGCGTTCAGCCGACCGCTCGCGGACGTCCGGGTCCTCGTCGTCGGCCAGGACCCCTACCCCACGCCCGGTCACGCGGTCGGGCTGTCCTTCTCGGTCGCGCCCGACGTCCGCCCGTTGCCGAGAAGCCTGGTGAACATCTACAAGGAGCTCGTCGACGACGTGGGCTGCGAGCCACCGACGAACGGTGACCTGACGCCGTGGTTCGAGCAGGGCGTCATGTTGCTGAACAGGTCGCTGACCGTCCGCCCCGGCGCACCCGCCTCGCACCGCGGTCGCGGCTGGGAGCAGGTCACCGAGCGGGCGATCGAGGTCCTCGCCGCGCGCGGCGGTCCGCTCGCCGCCGTGCTCTGGGGCCGCGACGCGCAGGGCCTGAAGCCGATGCTCGGCCCGGTGCCCTGGGTCGAGTCGGTGCACCCCAGCCCGCTCTCCGCGTCCCGCGGGTTCTTCGGGTCCCGCCCGTTCACCCGGGTGAACGCCCTGCTGGAGAAGCAGGGCGGCGCTCCCGTCGACTGGCGGCTCCCGTGACCGTGCCGCACGGTGCACCGTTTTGTCGACTTGTTCAGTAATGTTTGGGGCATGACCCAGACCCTCGCCCTCCCGAACTTCGAGGACGCCACCGTCGTGGTGCCGGCCCCCGGCACCGAGCCGGGCAACTGGTCCGGCGCCGCGAGCGCGGTGCTCGTCGACGGCATCTACTGGCTGACCTACCGCGTGCGGCGCCCGCTGCGTGAGGGCCGCGGGGTCTCCGTGGTGGTCGCCCGCTCCGAGGACGGCGAGCACTTCGTGACGGTCGCGGAGGTCCGGCGCGACGAGTTCCGCGCCGAGTCGTTCGAGCGTCCGGTGCTGGTCCCGCGGCCCGAGGGCGGCTGGCGGCTCTACGTCTCCTGCGCGACGCCCGGCTCGAAGCACTGGTGGATCGAGGCCGTCGACGCCGACGACCCGTCCCAGCTCGAGACCGGCACCCGCACCGTCGTGCTCCCGGGCTCGGACGAGGTCGCCGTCAAGGACCCGGTGGTGCTGGTCGACGAGAACGGCTGGCGGATGTGGGTGTGCGTGCACCCGCTCGGCGACCCCGGCCACGAGGACCGGATGACCACGGCCTACGCCACCAGCGCCGACGGGCTGGTCTGGGACTGGCACGGCACGGTGCTCGAGCCCACGCCGGGCAGCTGGGACCAGCGCGGCACGCGGGTCACCGCCGTGATCAGCGAGTCACCCCTCGTCGTGCTGTACGACGGCCGCGCCCGCGCCGAGGACAACTGGCACGAGGTCACCGGTGTCGCCCGCTCCGTCGACGGCCGCACGCTGGTCGCCGAGGACCTGCCGGTGATCTCCTCGCCGCACAGCGACGGCGCCCTGCGCTACGTCGCGGCCGTGCCGCTGCCCGACGGCGGCACGAGGTTCTACTTCGAGGCCGCCCGGCCCGACGGTGCGCACGACCTGATGACCAGCGTCTCCGCTGGTTGAGACCGGCTCGCGCCGGTTGGTCGAGCTTGTCGAGACCGCTCGGTGATCTCGACAAGCTCGATCATCCGGATGTGCCGGTGCGCTGGGACTGGCGGGTGTGGAACGACTCGCCGGCCCGGTGCGATCGCCAGTCGTCGTACGACTCGCCGGTGATCTCCTCGAGCAGCGCGATGTCCTCGAGGAACGGCGCCCGCAGCGCCTCGCCCTGCTCGGGGGTGAGCCCGGGCCGCTCCGGGTTGCCGCGCTGGTGCAGCTGCCCGATCAGCGGCTTGCTCGCCTTCCGCCAGGCCTGCGGCGGCAGGAACTGCCCGGCGGCAGCGCCGGCACGCACGACCGGCCCGAGCAGCTTCGTGCGGGGGCTGGGGTGCACGAACGGCTTGGAGTTGCCCGACGGGATGGCGGTGACGACGTCCTCGGAGACACCCAGGAAGCGGCACACGCGGTTCAGCGCGGCGTGCGGGTCGTCGACCAGGCTCCGGTAGCGCAGCACGAGCACCTGCTCCCGGGGGAAGTGCTCGAAGAGGTCGGCCAGCTGCCGGCCGTACATCCCGAGCCCGCGGTAGTGCCAGAACGGCGCCCAGCCCTCGTCGACGCGGCGCGCCTCGCGCTCGCAGGCCTCGACGACGTCGGCGCACGGCTCGAGGCCGTCGGCCCACAGGTGCATCCAGTTGGAGTAGGCCCGGTCGACGGGGTCGCGGAGCACCGCGACCAGCTTGGCCCGCGGCAGGTCGGCGGCGATCCGCCGGCGCGCGTCGCGGTGGTAGAGGTAGAACGGCGTGCTCTCGCCGGCTGCCTGCTCGTCACCGGCGTCCGCGAAGAGGTCGAGGTAGCGCTGCCGCTGCCAGATCCACTCGCGGTTGCTGTGCGCGTCGCCCGGCCCCCGGTACGCCGGCGGCGGCGAGTCGCCGCACAGGTAGTACTTCGGCTCCTTCACCGGGCTCAGGAACAGCTCGGGGTGCTCGGCGAGGGCGCCGTGCAGGGCCGTCGTCCCGGCCTTGGGGGCACCGACCAGCAGGAAGTCGGGGAGTCGTCCGCCGCGGGGCGCCTGCGACGAGCCGGGGAGTGTCCGCACCATGGCTCGATTGTAGAGCAGATCGCTAGACTTACCCGACCGGACCGGCCGGTTGGCTCAGCAGGTGGACTTCAGCCGCGAGGCCTCGATGCGCTCCACGATGTGGCCGGCGATCCGGTTCAGCGCGGCCACGTCCTCCCGGGAGAGGTCGTCGAACACCAGGCTGCGGACCGTCTCGACGTGGCCCGGAGCCGCCGCGACGAGCACCTTCCAGCCGTCGTCGGTCAAGGTCACCAGGGTGACCCGCCGGCTGTGCGGCGACGGCTGACGCGCGACCTGGCCGCGCTTCTCGAGCTTGCTGATCACGTGCGAGAGCCGGGACAGGCTGGCGTTCGTGCGGCTGGCGAGCACGCTCATCGGCAGGGTGCGGTCGTCGGTCTCGGAGAGCATCGCGAGGCACAGGTAGTCGAAGTGCGTGAGGTCGGAGTCGCGCTGCAGCTGGGAGTCCAGGGTCGGCGAGAGCTTGAGCATCACCCCGGCGAGCTTGAGCCAGGCGGCCAGCTCCTCCTCGTCCAGCCATCGCGTCATGGCACCAGCGTAGGGGTGACAGGGGCGTACCGTTCACACTTGATGCTTCAACTAACTCGGAGTAGACTCCGGTCATGACCACAGCAGCCCCGTCGACGGGCCGGATGCCCGCGCTCTACATCGGGCACGGTGCCCCGCCCCTGCTCGACGACGCCCTCTGGAGCAGCCAGCTCGCCGCCTGGTCGGCCGACCTGCCGCGCCCGAAGGCGATCCTGATCGTCTCCGCGCACTGGGAGTCGGCGCCGGTCATGCTGTCGGCCTCGGCCCCCGGCACACCGCTGGTCTACGACTTCGGCGGCTTCGCGCAGCGCTACTACGAGATGACCTACGCGACCCCGGACGCGAGCGCGCTGGCCGCCCGGGTGGCGGCGATGATGCCCGACACCGAGCCGGTGCACCAGCACCCCAGCCGCGGCCTCGACCACGGCGCCTGGGTGCCGCTGAAGATCATGTACCCGGACGCGGACATCCCGGTGCTGCAGATGTCGCTGCCCACCGACGACCCCTACCGGCTGCTCGAGCTCGGCCGGCGGCTGCGCCCGCTGCGCGACGAGGGCGTGCTGGTGATCGGGTCCGGCTTCCTCACCCACGGCCTGCCGTTCCTGCGCGAGTTCCGCATCGACGCGGCCGCCCCCGGCTGGTCGACGGACTTCGACGCGTGGGCCGCCGAGGCGCTGGCCCGCGGCGACGTCGACGAGCTGGCGTCGTACCGCACGAAGGCGCCGGGCATGCCGTTCGCGCACCCGACCGTCGAGCACTACACCCCGCTGTTCGTCACCCTGGGCGCGGCCTCCGACCCCGAGACGCCGAGCGACCAGCAGATCGACGGCTACTGGATGGGCCTGTCCAAGAGGTCGCTGCAGGTCGCCTAGATTGGCCCGCATGGGCATCCTGTCGATCCAGTCCCTCGTCGCCTACGGCCACGCCGGCAACAGCGCCGCTCTGTTCCCGTTGCAGCGGTTGGGCAAGGTCGTCTGGCCGGTGATGACCGTGCACTTCTCCAACCACACCGGGTACGGCGCGTGGCGCGGGCCGTTGCTGTCGGCCGACGACGTCGCCGAGGTGATCCTCGGGGTCGAGGAGCGCGGCGCGTTCGCGGACTGCGAGGCGGTGCTGTCGGGCTACCAGGGCGCCGAGGACGTCGGGGCCGTCGTGCTCGACGCGGTCGCCCGGGTCAAGTCGGCCAGCCCGTCGGCGATCTACTGCTGCGACCCGGTGATGGGCGACGTGGGCCGAGGGATGTTCGTGCGCCCGGGGATCCCGGAGCTCATGCGTGACCGGGTGGTCCCCGCCGCGGACGTGGTGACCCCCAACCACTTCGAGCTCGACTTCCTCGCCGGCACGACGTCGACCACCGTGGCCGGGATGCTGGAGGCCGCCGACACCGTGCGGGCCGGTGGCCCGTCCGTCGTACTCGTGACCAGCGCGATCCTGGACGACACCCCGGACGACGCGCTGGACCTCGTCGCGGTCTCCGCCGAGGGCGCGTGGCGCACCCGCACCCCGCGGCTCTCGGTCAGCCCGCCCGGAGCCGGCGACCTGACCGCCGCCGTGTTCCTCGCCAACCTGCTGGACGGACACCCGCTGCCGGTCGCGCTGGCTCGGACCACCTCGTCGGTGTTCGCGGTCGTCGAGGCCACCGAGGCATCGGGTGAACGCGAGATGCGCATCGTGCAGACCCAGGAGCGTCTCGCGAACCCCCGCCTCGAGTTCGAGCCCGAGCAGCTCCGCTGAGTTGTCAGTGCCCTGCGTCGCCGGAGCGACGCAGGGCACTGACAACACGGAGGTCAGGCGTTCTTGAAGCCGACCCTGTCCACGCGGCGGTGGTAGTTGGTCCCGACCGTGCCGCCGGCGATCGCCGCGAACAGCGTCCCGGCGAGGACCACCAGGGCGGCCACGATCCCGCCGGTGGTGAGCGCGTCGGTGGAGACCGGCAGACGCGGCAGGTCGACCCGGCTGAGGATGTCGTACTGCTGGCCGAAGACCGCGCCGAGCACGATCATCACGATGGTCACGACGAGGCCGACGATCCAGACGCCGAGCCCCTGGCGGGACCCGTTGAAGCGCGACATCCGGCCCGCGACGTAGCCGCCGCAGTAGTAGCCGAGCATCAGCACGGCGAGCAGCACGATCGCGGCCACGAGGCCGATGTTGCCGACCTCGCGCTCGGCGTCGGACTGGGTGATGTTCGCGTTGCTGCCGACCGCCGCAGCGATCGCGCCGATGATGCCCGTCAGCAGCACGCTCACGGCGATGGCCACCAGCCAGCCGAAGAACGCGGCGCCGCCGTTGAGGCCGCCGAACCGTTCGCGGCGGACCTCCTGGGCGAGCGAGGGGTCGCTCCCCTCGGCGTAGCCGTCGCGGTAGGCGGCGTCGGGGTGCTGCCCCTCGCGCGTGTCAGTCTCCGCGACGTCGCGGTTGTTGGTGCGGTTGAACATGTGTGACCTCCTGGTCTGCGTGAGCGGGTAATGGGTACCCCTCCCGAGCCAGGCTCATGCCCGGACCCGCGGGTCCGCGGCCCGTCCGACGTACAGGAGACGCCCATGCAGGTCAGCAAGCAGCAGATCGTCGAGTTCATCCGGCAGCGCGGGGACGACGTCCGCGCGGCGCAGGCCGAGGCCGAGCTCCCCGACTCCGTCGACCTGCCCAAGGACGAGGACCTGGTCACCAAGTTCGGGGTGAACCCGCTGGACCTGGCGGGCGACGAGCCGGACAACGGCTGAACCGGTGGGCCGGCGGCTGGAGCCGCTTGTCAGGTTCGAACTGACGACCTTTCGCTTACAAGGCGAGTGCTCTACCAGCTGAGCTAAAGCGGCATCTGTTGCGGTGCGCGCCCATGGTAGGCGACCACCCGGTAGCCCCTGGAATCCGCATCGGCACGCATCGTTTGCGGGGCGGCGGGTAGTGGGGAACTACCTGACACGAGGAGGACGACATGGGTAACGACGACAAGGTCGCCAACAAGACCGACAGTGCAGTGGGCAAGGCCAAGGAGAAGCTCGGCGGCGCCACGGGCAACGAGAGCCTCGAGAACGAAGGCAAGAAGGACCAGAGCAAGGCCGACGTCAAGCAGGCCGGCGAGAAGGTCAAGGACGCCTTCAAGCACTGATCGCAGCACGGCCACGGCGCCGTCGAGGAACGCGTCGAGTGACGCGCGCAACCCGGCGGCGTCGAGGCCGTGGGCCGCGATGTGGTCGGCAGGCGTGCCGTACCTCCGCAGCTCCTCGCTGCGCACACCGAGAGCGAGCAGCCGGTGGGGTACGTCGGACAGCACGTCGCTGACCAGCCGCGAGGACGTCCCGGCCAGGTAGGGCTCGACGAGCACCACCTCCGCCGCCGTGCCGAGCACGGCGCGCAGGGTCGTCCCGTCGAAGGGCCGGACCGTGTTGGCGTAGAGCACGGACACGTCCCTCCCCTCGGCAGCGGCCAGCACCGCGTCGAGCATCGGGCCGACCGCGACGACCGTGGCGCCGGCCCCGCGCCGTACGACCTGGAGGTGCGGGGTGACCGGGCGCGGCTCGGCGTTCTGCTGACCGACGACGCGCAGGTAGTCACGACCGTCGCCGGCGACCGCACGACGCAGCGAGGCGGCCACCTCGTCGGCGTGCCCCGGGACGTGCACGGTCCAGCCCGGCAACGTGTCGAGCAGCGCGACATCGCCCGGCACCTGATGGGTGCGGCCGCCCGAGCTCACGTCGAACGAACCGCCCGCGCCCACCAGCACGCCACCGACGTCCTGGTGGTTGAAGCCGAGCTTGATCTGCTCGAACGCCCGCTCCACCAGGAACGAGCCGAACGTGTGCACGATCGGCCGCATGCCCGACAGCGCCAGCCCGGCGCCGACGTTGAGCAGCAGCTGCTCACGGATGCCGACGTTGACGACCCGGTCCGGGTGCCGGCGCTCGACGTCGCGGAAGTACTGCCCGGAGATCTCGGCGTAGACGAGCGCGACGGACAGGTCCTCCTCGACCAGCTCTGCTGCCGTCCGGGCGAACGTCTGCCTGGGGTCCTGCGTCATGAGTTCTCCTCCACCTCGGCCACGACCACGCTCGGCCGGCCGGTCCGTCGTACGGTCAGGGCGTCGTGCAGCGCGTCGTGGTCACGCCCGTCGACCACCCGCGCGTCCCAGCCCTCGTGCGCGAACCGCGGGGCGATCACACGGGGCCGGTGGTAGCTGGTCGACGCGTTGTCGACGACGACGACCGTCAGCGCGTCGAGCCCGAGCGCACCCGCGAGTGCGATCGCCTCGGCGTTGCTGCCCTCGTCGAGCTCGGCGTCCCCGACCAGCACGACGACCCGGCTGTCGAGCCCCTGGGCGCGCAGGCCGAGCGCCGTACCCACCGCGAGCGGCAGCCCGTGCCCGAGCGACCCGCTGGAGATCTCCACCCCGGGCACGAGCACCCGGTCCGGGTGGTGACCCAGCGGTGAGTCGTACGACGCCCAGTCGGCCAGCCACTCCTCGGGGATGAACCCCTTCGCGGCCAGCGTCGCGTAGAACGCCGCCGGCCCGTGCCCCTTGGACAGGTAGAACCGGTCGCGGGCCGGGTCGTCGACGGTCTCCGGCGAGACGTCCAGGACGCGGTCGTAGAGGACCCACACCACGTCCAGCGTCGAGGCCGCGGCCGCGCCGTGCTTCTCGTCGCCGGTCATCAGCGCCATCAGCCGAGGCAGGTCGTCGTACCCCAACGCCTCCCGGGTGATCGAGCTTGCTCCCCGGGCGATCGAGCTTGTCGAGATCCCCTGTGTCATCGTCATGCGCACCACCCTGCAAGTTCAAGTGAGGTTGAAGTCAACTGCTACCGTGAGACACATGGCTGTCGCGCACCTCACCATCGGCGAGGTGTCCGAGCGCTCGGGCGTCGCGACCTCGGCGCTGCGCTACTACGAGGCTCAGGGGCTCATCCAGGCCGAGCGGACCGCCGGCAACCAGCGGAGGTATCCCCGCGTCACGCTGCGCCGCGTCGCGTTCATCCGCTCCGCGCAGCGCGTCGGCCTCACCCTCGAGGAGATCAGCGAGGCGCTGGCCACGCTGCCGGAGGGCCGCACCCCGACCAAGGCGGACTGGTCGCGGCTGTCCCGGAGCTGGCGGCCGCGCATCGACGCGCAGATCGAGCGCCTCGAGCGGCTGCGCGAGAAGCTCGACGGCTGCATCGGCTGCGGCTGCCTCAGCCTGCGCACCTGCGCACTGAACAACCCGGACGACGTGGTCGCCTCGCGGGGCCCCGGAGCGGTCTACCTCGAGCCCGGAGGCGGCGCCGCACACGACTAGGCTGGGGGCATGGCTCTCCGCATCGTCGCGACGAGGCCGAACCCGGCTCTCGTCACCCTCCCCTGGCACCTGTCGCTGGAGGAGTGGGGCGACGACGTGGTGGTGCCGCTGCCGCGCGGCATCTCGCGGCACATCGTCCGGATCGTGCGGCTGGGCCAGGAGGTCTACGCCGTCAAGCAGACCCGCGAGCAGTGGGCCAGCCGGGAGTACCGCCTGCTGCGTGACCTGCGCCGGCTCGGGCTGCCGGCCGTCGAGCCGGTGGGTGTGGTCAGCGGACGTGAGAGCAGCGACGGCGAGGAGATCGAGCCGGCCCTGGTGACGCGTCACCTGCAGTACTCCCTGCCCTACCGGTCGCTGTTCAGCCACGGTCTCCCCCACGACAGCCTCCCGAAGATCCTCGACGCGCTCGTCGTACTCCTCGTGCGGCTGCACCTGGCCGGGTTCTTCTGGGGCGACGTCTCGCTGTCCAACGTGCTGTTCCGGCGCAGCGCCGGCGAGTTCGCGGCGTACCTCGTCGACGCCGAGACCGGCGAGCTGCACGACACGCTCACCCCCGGCCAGCGCGCGCACGACCTCGACGTCGCGCTCACCAACATCTACGGCGAGCTGCTCGACCTGCAGGCCGGCGGGCTGCTCAGCGAGGACGTTCGAGGCCGACGACATCGTCGAGCGCCTGCAGGAGAGGTACGACGGGCTCTGGCACGAGCTCACCGGGACCGAGGAGTTCACGACCGACGAGATCTGGCGGATCGAGCGGCGCATGGAGCGGCTCAACGAGCTCGGCTTCGACGTCGACGAGCTCGACATCGTCACCGACTGGGACGGCTCGACGGTCCGCGTGCAGCCCAAGGTCGTGGAGGCCAACCACCACGCCCGCGACCTGCAGCGGCTGACCGGGCTCGACGTCGAGGACAACCAGGCGCGGCGGCTGCTCAACGACCTCGCGGCCTACACGGCGCACCACGACCTCGGCGGCGAGAACCGCTCGATCATCGCGCACCGCTGGCTGACCAACGTCTACGAGCCGATCACCGCGATGGTCCCGCCCGAGCTGCGCGGCAAGCTGGAGCCGGCCGAGGTGTTCCACGAGATCCTCGAGCACCGCTGGTTCCTCTCCGAGCAGCTCGGCCACCCGGTGCACACCACCGACGCGGCCCGCTCCTACATCGACACCGTGCTCACCGCGCGCCCCGAGGAGGTCATCGCCGGCGAGCCCGAGGCCGAGGCCGCCGAGCTCCAGGCCGTCCTCGAGGACTGACCGCCGACCCGGGTCAAACTCGCCCCCGACCCGGGCCAAAGTCGGTGCCCAGCCGGGTCATGCCCGGATCTTCAGTGCCGAGCGCAGGTCTTCCAGCCAGTGCACGGCGCCCTCGAACCCCAGCTCTCCCCTGCGTACGACGATCACCACCCAGCCCTGCCGGCGCAGCCACTCACGCCGTGCGTGGTCCGCCGCCCGCTGCTCGGTCGTGAGCTCGTGCCACTCACCGTCGTACTCCACGGCGACCCGGCTCTTCGGGTACGCCAGGTCCAACCGGTAGATCGGCACACCGTGGTCGCTGGACCCAGAACTGCGGCACCGGATCGGGCAGCCCGGCGTCGTGGATCACCAGCCGGGTCCGTGACTCGCCGGGGGACTCCGACCGTGCATCCACGAGAGGCACCAGCCCTCGCAGCCGCACGACCCCTCGTCGACCGCGGTACCGCGGCAGGGACCGCCACAGGTCTGCCTGCGTGATGCCGTGCAGGCGCGCGAACATGTCCAACGCCGCAAGGCCGTCGGGCCTGCGCAGCTTGCACCCCAGGTCGAGCGCCGTGCGCAGCGGCGTCGTCACCCGGATGCCGCCCAGCTCCATCACGTCGTACGACGCAAGGTCGCGCTCGCCGCCGTCGCACTGCGGTCGTTCGATGCGAGCGCGCCCCCGCAGCACCACGCACTCAAGAGGAGGGAGGATCTCGAGCTCGCGGTAGGCGAAGATGTCGACGCCGTGCAGCCACGCCGCCATCCGGTCGCAGAAGACGGCTCCCGGCGTGATCACGAGTGCGGCGGCCGCCAACCGTGACTCGAAGGTCTCCGGCGCGTCGCGACGTTGGTAGACGCCGTGGAGCACCCGCCGCACCGCGCCGTCGTGCAGCAGCACCTCGAGATGGTCGTGGGTCAGACCCAGCGCCCTCGCGTCGGCTGTGGTGAACGGTCCTGGCGGAAGGAGGTGGTGGTCGAGCATCCGCCGACGATGGCCAGCAACCCGCGCGCACGACAGGGGCGGCCGGCGACCTGTGGACGCGCGGGGACCGCGCGCGGCCGTGGACGACTTCCGGCCCGCGCTCCAGTTTGTCCCAGCTCGCGCCCGAGTCAGCCCCGGCTCGCGCCCGAGTTATGCCCGGCTCGGCGTCAGGCGTTCAGGCGCTTCTGGGCGATCGCGTAGAGCGTGATGCCGGCGGCGACGCCGGCGTTGAGCGACTCGACGTCGTTGACCATCGGGATGCTGACCAGCTGGTCACAGGTCTCGGCCACCAGCCGGGACAGGCCGTCGCCCTCCGAGCCGACCACCACGACGAGCGGGCCGTCGGCGAGCTCGAGGTCGGGCAGCGAGACGTCACCGTCGGCGGCCAGGCCGATCACCATGCAGCCGGCCTCCTGGTAGGCCTTGAGCTGCCGGGTCAGGTTGGTCGCCTGGGCCACCGGGATCCGGGCCGCGGCGCCCGCGGAGGTCTTCCACGCCGAGGCCGTCATGCCCGCCGACCGCCGCTCGGGGACCAGCACGCCGTGCGCCCCGAAGCCGGCCGCCGAGCGGACCACGGCGCCGAGGTTGCGCGGGTCGGTCACCGAGTCGAGCGCCACGATGAGCGGCTTCTCGCGGGCCTCCGCGGCGCGGTCGAGCAGGTCGTTGGGGTGGGCGTACTCGTAGGCCGGCACCCGGGCCGCCAGACCCTGGTGCACGGCACCGTCGGTGAGCCGGTCGAGCTCTCCCTTGCTCACCTCGAGCAGCGAGATGCCACGGTCCGCCGCGACGCGGAAGACCTCGCGCAGCCGACCGTCGCGCTCGGCACCCTCGGCGACGTACACCGCGGTCACCGGCATCGTCGCGCGCAGCGCCTCGACGACCGAGTTGCGGCCGGCGATCCACTCGCTGTCGCTGCCCTTGGCGGTCTGCTTGCGGCGCGGGACGGCCTTCTTCTCGGCACGCTTGCGGTTCTTGTAGGTGACGTGACCCTCGCGGTCCTTGGCCTTCGGGGTCGGCCCGCGGCCCTCGAGACCGCGCTTGACCCGGCCACCGGACCCGGCGGTCGGGTTGCCCTTGCCGGTCTTCTTGATCGACCCGCGTCGCGCGGAGTTGCCTGCCATCAGATTCCTTCGGTTGTCAGTCGTTCGTGACCCGTCACAAGTGCTGCGACACGCCGCGGAAAGTGCTGCTTGAGTGACGGGTCGGCGTCAGAGGGACCACGTGGGGCCCTGGGGGGTGTCCTCGAGCTCGATGCCGGCGGCCTTGAGCTGGTCGCGGATGGCGTCGGCGGTGGCGAAGTCCTTGGCTGCCCGGGCGGCGGTCCGCTGCTCGAGGAGGGTGGCGACGAGCGCGTCGACGGCGCTGGAGAGACGCCCCTCGCGAGCCGTCGAGGCACCCGCGGACCAGTGCGGGTCGAACGGGTCGAGCCCGAGCACGCCCAGCATCGCGCGCACCGACGACGCGGCACCGCGCAGCGCGGGGCTGTCACCGGCCTCGAGGAGCTTGTTGCCCTCGCGCACCGTGTCGTAGATCGCCGCCACCGCCGCCGGTGTGCCGAGGTCGTCGTCCATCGCCTGCTCGAACTCCGCGCAGAACGTGCCGACCTCCACCGGCCCGACGAGCGCGGCCGCCCGCTGCAGGAAGGACTCGATGCGGGCGAACCCGGCCGCGGCCTCCTCCAGCGCCTGGTAGGAGAACTCGACGTGCGAGCGGTAGTGCGCGGCGACCATGTAGAACCGCAGGTCGATCGCGCGCACCCGCTCCAGCACCGAGCTGACCACCAGCGAGTTGCCCAGCGACTTGCTCATCTTCTCGCCGGCGGTGGTGATCCACGCGTTGTGCATCCAGTACGACGCGAACTCGAACCCGGCCGCCCGCGACTGGGCCTGCTCGTTCTCGTGGTGGGGGAACCGCAGGTCGACGCCGCCGCCGTGGATGTCGAAGCCACCGCCGAGGTACTTCAGCGCCATCGCGGAGCACTCGATGTGCCAGCCCGGACGACCCGGTCCCCACGGCGAGGGCCAGGCGGCCGTCTCCGGCTCGGTCTCCTTCTTCCAGCCCTTCCAGAGGGCGAAGTCACGTGGGTCGCGCTTGCCGCGAGGGTCGGCGTCCTCCGCCGCCTCCATGTCGTCGATGCCCTGGTGGGTCAGCGAGCCGTAGTCCGGCCAGGACCGCACGTCGAAGTACACGTCGCCCGACCCGTCCTCGGCGACGTAGGCGTGGCCACGCACGATCAGCCGCCCGATCAGCTCGAGCATCTCCGGGACGTGTCCCGTGGCGGCCGGTTCGTACGTCGGCGGGTCGACGTGCAGGGCGTCGTACGCCGTGTCGAGCTCGCGCCGCATCGCGTAGGCGAGGTTGTACCAGGGGCGGCCCTGCTCGGCCGCCTTGATGAGGATCTTGTCGTCGATGTCGGTGATGTTGCGGATCAGCGTGACGTCGAGACCGCGCGCGGTCAGCCAGCGCCGCAGCACGTCGAAGTTCACCGCCGAGCGGACGTGACCGACGTGCGGCTCGGACTGCACCGTCAGCCCGCACAGGTAGATCCCCACGCGTCCCGGCTCGCGCGGGACGAAGTCGCGGGTGGCGCGCGTCGCGGTGTCGTGGAGTCGGATGGTCACCGACCCATCGTATCGGCGACACGCTCCCGGGTTTCCCACCCCGCGACGGGCCGGAGTCGGTGCGCGCCGAGGAGGACCCGCAACATCGTTGACAGGCCGTCGTGCCGGGCAGAAATGTGTAGCGAGCAACCCCTTTCGGAGGAAATCATGCGCCGTCAGCCGCTCGTCACCACCGCCCTCGCCCTCGCGCTCGCCGGGGCCACCCTGATCGCGCCGGCCGAGGCGAAGCCCAAGGCGCCACCGGCCGCCGAGCACGTCACCTTCACCCAGTGGGACTTCGGCGACGGCCACCAGGACGGCACGTTCGCCGGCACCTCCGACGCGTCCGGGGCACTCGTCATGACGGCTCCGGGAGGTCCGGACCGGCGCTACACCGATCCCTACGCCACCACCCCCGTCGAGAAGGCGTACGACGAGAGCACCTGGACGTCGTCCTCCGTGTCCACGCCCTTCGGGCTCACGGAGCTGGTCGCCTCGTGGAACGCGCACACGCCCGGCGGGTCCTGGATCGAGACGTCCGTGCAGGGCGTGGCCGACGACGGCACCACGTCGAAGTGGTACGTCCTGGGTCGCTGGGCCGACCGCGACGAGACCTCGATCCACGCCACGTCCCTCGGCGGGCAGGGCGACGCCCTGGCGACCGTGTCGATCGACACGCTGGTCGCGTTGAACGAGCACACCTTCGGCAGCTACCGGATCAAGGTCTCGCTGCTCCGGCCGGACGGGTCGACCGTCACGCCCAGCGTGGACATGGTCGGGGCGATGGCCTCGAACGTGCCGGACGCCAAGAAGCATCCCGCCCCGCCCACGACGATGACCGAGACGTCGGTGCTGGACGTCCCGACGTACTCGCAGGAGATCCACGTCGGCGACTACCCGGAGTACGACAACGGGGGCGAGGCGTGGTGCTCGCCGACCTCGACGTCGATGGTGCTCGCCTACTGGGGCAAGGGCACGTCGCCCGCGGACTACGGCTGGGTCACCGCCGACCACCCGGGCCACCAGGACCCGTGGGTCGACAACGGAGCTCGACGCACGTTCGACTACAACTACGACGGCGCCGGCAACTGGCCGTTCAACACCGCCTACGCGGGCACCTACGACCTCGAGGGCTTCGTCACCCGGCTGCGCGACCTCACCGAGGCGGAGCGGTTCATCAAGGCCGGGATCCCGGTGGTGACCTCGGTGTCGTTCAAGAAGGGCGAGCTGGACGGTGCGGGCTACGGCACCGACGGGCACCTGATGACGATCGTCGGCTTCACCCAGGACGGCGACGTCGTGGTCAACGACCCGGCCTCGCACCTCGTCCCGAGCGACAGCGAGGTCAGGGTGACCTACGACCGCCAGCAGTTCACCGACGCCTGGATCGGGCACACCGGTGGCATCGCCTACGTCATCCACCCGGAGAGCGTGCCGCTGCCGGCCAGGACCGCCGAGTCCAACTGGTGACGGATGGGATTGATGTGAAGGGTGTTCAGGGAGTGATCGATCCCGGTATCGTCGTCGGGTGCCGCACTTCCCCCTGCGCCGCTCGCACCTGGGCGTCGCGCTCTCGACGGTCCTGATGTCCTCCGCCCTGCTGGCCGGAGGCAGCGCTCCCGCACCTGCCCGCGCCGCCCAGGCCGACGCGCCCCGGCAGATCGGCTACCGGCAGTGGGACACCACGGCCGAGCTCCGCACCGGCACGTTCGCCGGCACGACGGCGAGCGCCGGGAAGCTCCGGCTCTCGCGGCCCAGCGCCCGGACCACCGTCGGCGGCCGCTCGTACGCCGTGGGCACCTGGACGTCGCCGTGGGTGAGCCCGCGTTTCGCGCTCACCGAGCTGGTGCCGTCGTGGGCGTCGAGCACCCCCGAGGGCACGCTGATCCAGGTCGACGTCCGCGGCGTCAGCGAGGGCGGCACCCGCAGCAGCTGGGACACCCTGGGCCGCTGGGCCCGCGGCGACGGCTCGTTCCGGCGCACCAGCCTCGGCAGCCAGACCGACGACCTCGCCCGGGTCGCCACCGACACGTGGCAGGCGACGTACGGCGGGTTCAGGTCCTGGCAGGTCAAGGTCAGCCTTCTCCGCCGCTCCGGCACCACCCTGACCCCGCTGGTCGGGACGGTCGGCGCGATGGTCTCGGACGTGCCGCAGGTCGACCAGGTGACCACCTCGACGCCCGGTGTCGCGCGGGGCGTGGTGCTGCCCGTGCCGCGCTACTCCCAGATGGTGCACGCCGGCGAGTACCCGCAGTACGGCGGCGGTGGCGAGGCCTGGTGCTCACCCACCTCGACGACGATGGTGCTCGCCTACTACAAGCGGCTCCCCCCGGCGTCGGAGTACGCCTGGGTGCGCAGGTCGTACGGCGACCGGGTGGTCGACCACGCCGCGCGGATGACCTTCGACCACGGCTACGACGGCACCGGCAACTGGCCCTTCAACACCGCCTACGCCGCGCGTCAGACCGGTCACGCCTTCGTCACCCGCTTCCGGTCGCTGCGCGGGGTCGAGCAGATGATCCGCGCCGGCATCCCCGTCGTCACCTCCATCACGTTCTCCCGCGGCCGGCTCAGCGGTGCACCGATCAGCGCCAGCAACGGCCACCTCGTCGTCGTGGTCGGGTTCACCCAGGCCGGCGACGTCGTCGTCAACGACCCGGCCGCCAAGACCCGGGCCGGGGTCCGCCGCACGTACTCGCGTGCGCAGTTCGAGGACGCCTGGCTGCAGCGCTACCCCTACCGCGGCGGGATGCGCGGCTCGGGCGGCCTGGCCTACGTCATCCGCGACACCGCGCACCCGCTGCCGCCGCGGGCCGGGAGCACGAGCTGGTGACCATGACCGCCGCCCCGCCCCGGCACGTCGCGTTCACCGCGTGGCGCGGACAAGCGCTGGGCGACGGCACCCACCAGGGCAGCGTCGTCGCAGACGGGTCGCTGGGCTTCGGTACTGCTGCCGGCACCCTGACCTACGCCGACCCGTACTGCGACGAGCCGCGCCTGGTCGGCTACGAGTGGTCGGCGTGGCTCTCCCCCGAGGTCGAGACCGGCTTCCCGGCCACCGAGCTGGTGCCGTCGTGGAACGCCACGACGCCCGGCGACTCGTGGCTGCTGGTCGAGGCCCGCACCGCCTCCGACACAGGGGCGGGTGGTCCGGGCGGCCGGCGCTGGTCGCGGTGGTTCACGCTCGCGCACTGGGCCGACTCCGACCGGGAGATCCACCCGACGTCCGTGCCGGGGCAGGTCGACACGTCCATCCACGTGGAGACCGACGTGCTGGCCGCCGACGACGGGCTGACCTGGAGCGCCTACCAGCTGCGGGTCTGCCTGGTCCGCCGGGTCGGCAGCTCGGCCCGGCCGCGGATCACGATGATCGGCGCGATGGCCTCGCACGTCCCGGCCGACGCACCCGCCGACGTGTCCCCCGGCGGCGCCGCGTGGGGCATCGAGCTCCCCGTGCCGCCGTACTCCCAGCAGCTGCACCGCGGTGAGTACCTCCACTGGGACCGCGGCGGTCGCAGCTGGTGCTCCCCGACGTCGATGTCGATGCTGCTGGCCTACCACGACCGGCTCCCGGAGCCCGGCGACTACGCCTGGGTGCAGCCGGACTACCCGAACCCCTTCGTGGTGCAGGCCGCGCGGCACGTCTACGACTACGCCTACAAGGGTGCCGGCAACTGGTCGTTCAACACCGCCTACGCGGGCCGGCACGGCGCCGAGGCGTTCGTGACCCGGTTGCGCTCGCTCACCGAGGCCGAGGCGTTCATCGCCGCGGGCGTGCCGCTGGCCGCGACGGTGTCGTTCAGCGAGAGCGGGCTGGCCGGCGCCGGCTACGCGACCGAAGGGCACCTGCTCACGATCGTCGGGTTCACCGCCGACGGCGACGTGATCTGCAACGACCCGGCGTCCCACACGATCCCGAGCAACGACGAGGTCCGCGTGGTGTTCGACCGCGCGCAGTTCGAGCGCGTGTGGCTCGGCTCGTCGGGCGGCGTCGTCTACGTCGTGCACACCGACGCCGTACCCCTCCCTCCTCCCGCGGACCCCGCCCAACCCAACTGGTGACGCTCGGCTCCGCCGCGATCGAGCCGTGTCGAGCTTGTCGAGCCTCGACAAGCTCGACCGCCCGTCTGCGTTCGGCTGATCGAGCCTGTCGAGATCCCGGTCGTGGCCTCGACAAGCTCGACCACCCGCTGGGGGTGCTCAGCCGGCGGAGAAGGACACGCTGTGCCAGCCGGTCGCGCCGTCGGGCACCACGTCGGTGCGCGCGGCGGTCTGGGTGTAGCCGGAGGAGTCGGTGGCGCGGACCGCGAGCCGGTGCCCGCCCTTGCGTACGTCGACGGTGCCGGACCACTGCACCCAGGTGTCGGCGCCGGGGACCCGGCCCAGCTCGGCCTCCTGCCACGCACCCCCGTCGAGCCGGTACTCCACCTTGTCGATGCCGGTGTGCTGCGCCCAGGCATGCCCGCCGACACGGACCGACCCGGCCTTCACGTCCGCTCCGTCACGGGGCACCTCGACCCGCGACTGCGTCTTCACCGGTCCACGCTCGGACCAGCCGCGGTCGGTCCAGTAGGCCGAGAAGTCTGCGAACCTCGTCACCTCGAGGTCGACCAGCCACTTGGTGGCCGACACGTAGCCGTAGAGCCCCGGCACGATCATCCGGACCGGGAAGCCGTGCTCGATCGGGAGGGGCTCACCGTTCATCGCGACGGCGAGCATCGCGTTGCGGTCGTCGGTGAGCGCCTGGAGAGGAGTGCCGCACGTCCAGCCGTCCTTCGAGGTCTGCTTGACGGCGTCCGCGCCGGCCCGGACCCCGGCCTCCGCGAGCAGGTCGGCGATCCGCACGCCGCTCCACCACGCGTTGCCGATGAGCTCGCCACCGACCGGGTTGGAGACGCAGCAGATCGTCACCCAGTCCTCGGTCAGGGTGCGGTCGAGCAGGTCGCGGTAGCCGATCTTCAGCTCCTGGTCGACCAGGCCGTGGATCCGCAGCTGCCAGTCGTCGGCGTCGACGGCGGGGACGACCAGTGCCGTGTCGATGCGGTAGAACTCGCCGTTCGGCACCCGCCACGACGTGAGGCCGGCAGGGGTGGCGGTCTGTGCCCCGGCGGGGACGTCGCCACGGGTCACCGGAAGCTTCAGCAGCCGCCGGCTCGCCTCCACGGCCCTCAACGACCGCCCGACCAGCCGACCGCCGGCCGCGACCGCGAGCGCCGCCACGGCGACCCCGCCTGTGCTCAGCAGGAAGCGTCGACGGGACGCCTCCAGGGTCGGGCGAGGCTTGGCGGCCCCGGTCAGGAAGTCGAGCAGCAGCGTCCAGACGACGACCCCGACGCCGAGCGGGAGCAACGAGAGCGGCGCGAAGTCGGGGCGGCTCATGGCCGCGAGCAGGGACACGACCGCCATCGCCCAGAACACCAGGTGCCCGAAGAGCTGGCGTCGGCTGGTCAGCAGGCCCGCGACGGCGCCGAGCGCGATGATCGCGACGGTCACCCCGGCCACCAGGATCGGCTTGTCGTTGCGGCCGACGAGGTGGATGAGCGACTCCGCGACCGGCCCCGGCGTCTTGGCGATGACCACCTCGGCCACCACCTGCACCGGGGTGGCCCGGCCGTTGAGCAGGCTGGTCACCACCTGGCTCGCGGCGACGCCGGCGACCGCCGTGACGGCGCCGGCGAGGGCGAGCCGACGACGAGGGGTGACTGTCACGTCTCCATGTTCGCTCATGGACCCTCATCGGATGGGCGTCCCGCCGGCTGGGCCCCTGGCTGGGGCGGTCCCGGCGCGCCGTACGGCATGATCGGCGGGTGACTGTTCCCCGCACCGGCATCGGCACCGACGTGCACGCCTTGGCGGACGGCGTGCCCCTGCACGTGGCCGGCCTGCACTTCCCCGACGAGGCCCAGGGCCTGTCCGGGCACTCCGACGGCGACGTCGCGGCGCACGCCTGCTGCGACGCGCTGTTCTCGGCCGCGGGGCTCGGCGACCTGGGCAGCAACTTCGGGACCGCCGAGCCCGAGTGGGCCGGCGCGGCGGGGGTCGAGCTGCTCGCCGAGGCGGCCCGGCGGGTCCGGGAGGCCGGGTTCGACATCGGCAACGTCGCGGTCCAGGTGATCGGCAACCGGCCCAAGGTCGGGCCGCGGCGCGCGGAAGCAGAGGAAGCGCTGAGCCGGGCGGCCGGTGCGCCGGTGACGGTGTCCGCGACCACCACGGACGGGCTGGGCCTCACCGGCCGCGGCGAGGGTGTGGCCGCGATCGCGACAGCCCTGCTGATGCCGAGCTGATCCTCCGCCACAGCGCTCAGGCGAGCGAGAGCGCGAACCGGTGCGCCACCGTGCTGCGGTAGCGGCGGGCGACCGCCTCGGCCACCAGCGGGTGGTCGCCGAGGGCGTCGGCGACCGTGCTCAGCCCCAGACCGCGGGCGTCCTCGCGGGCCTTGACGTGGTGCTCACCCGGTCCGACGAGGTAGGGCGCCACGGCCGGCGGCGCGACGCCGAGCCGCTCGAAGTCGGCGGCCACCTCGGACATCCGCTCGCCGCGGCCGGTCAGGTGCGCGGCTCGCACCGGACCGCGCCACACCTCTTCCAGCAGCCGGGCGGCGCGCGTGGTGTCGCCCTGCGCGCAGGGGTCCTGGGAGCCTGCGGCGACCAGCACCACCGGCTGGCCCGGGCGCGCGCCGGCCTCGCGCAGGCGCACCGCCATCACGTCGGCGAGCAGCCGGTCGGGGCCCAGCGGTTCCGCCACCAGGCACGTCCCGTCGTCGGCCGACGGGGCGGCCGCGAGCAGCAGGGGTACGACGACAGCGGCGCCGCGGAGGTCGGCGACCGCTTGGGCGACCGAAGGTCGCTGGATCTCGACGTACGCCGCACGAACCGGCACATCGGGCAGCCGGTAGCGCACCCGTGCCACGAGCGCCTCGACCGCCCTCGCGCCGGCCGGGTGCCGGGTGCCGTGCGCGACCACCACGAGCGTGGTCCTCATGGGCCGGCCCGTGGGCCCACCTGCACGACGCCGTCGACGACCCGCACGGAGTACGACGGGACGCTCACCGTCGCGTCGTCGAGGCACCGGCCGGTGCGCAGGTCGAACGCCTGCCGCGCGGTGGTCGAGGCCACGAACGGGACGTCACCGCGCATCCCGACGATGCCGCGGCCGAGCGTGCTGACCCGGCTGAACGGGTCGTGGTTGCCGATCGCGTAGACGTTCCCGTCGGGGGTGAGGAAGACCGCGATCGCGTGCCCGCGGACCAACGCCGTGACGCCGCGGTCGGCCGGCAGCCTCTCGACGTCGCAGATCGACGTCCAGACGTCGTCGGTCGCCGGGGCGCTCATCGCGTCACCGCGACGCAGGCGGTCACCGGGCAGTGGTGGGGCATCCGCACGTCCTTCCGAAGACCTCCGAACGTACGGAGCGCATGTTGTCGCCGCGTGTGCCCGTTGTTACGGGCGTGCTAACGCCGCCGCGCACCGTCTGGCAGGCTCGGCGCCATGCCCGCCGCCCCGACCGTCGCCGTCGTGCTCGTCGCGGCCGGCTCCGGCAGCCGGGTCGGCGCCGCCACCAACAAGGTGCTGCTGCCGCTGCACGGCGTGCCCGTGCTGGCCTGGTCGCTGCGCACCGTCCTCGGCCTGGCGTACGTCGACCGGGTCGTCGTCGTGGTCCGTGACGAGGACCGCGACGCCGTGGGCCACCTCGTCACGGAGCACCTGCCGGAAGGACGGGAGGTCGCACTGGTGACCGGAGGGGCGACCCGTCACGACTCCGAGTGGCGGGGGCTCTCGGCGCTCCGTGCCCCGATCGAGGCCGGGGAGGTCGACGTCGTCGCGATCCACGACGCCGCCCGGCCGCTCGCCGGCGCCGCACTGTTCGACGCCACCGTCGCCGCGGCGCACGCGCACGGCGGCGCCCTGCCCGCTCGTCCGCAGCCGGGACTGGTCACCGCCGACGGCCGCACGCACGTCACCGGCCTGGTCGGCGTGCAGACGCCCCAGGCGTTCCGTGCCGGCCCCTTGCTCGAGGCCTACACCCGTGCGGACGCCGACGGGTTCACCGGCACCGACACGGCCGGCTGCGTCGCGACGTACACCGACCTGGTGGTCCACGGCGTCCCCGCCCCCGCCACCAACCTCAAGGTCACCTTCGCCGAGGACCTCGCCCTCGCCGAACGCCTGCTCGGCTCCGACGCTGGTTGAGGTGCGAGCCTGCGAGCCTCGAAACCACCCTGCGCTGGACCGTCTTCTCAACCGGCAGACGCGAGGGACTCCACGAGACGGAGGTCGGACTCGTCGCTGACCCGCCGGGCAGCGGGCGGCGCCTCGACGAACGACACCTCGTGACTCTCGCGCAGGCCGGCGACCAGGTCCGCGAGGTCGTCCGTGGACGGCAGCCCGGACAGCGTGGCGACCACCGACGCGGGGATCACCACCGGTGAGCTCACCGCCAGCAGGCCGGCCCGGTCGACGCTGTCGCCGAGCACCTCACCGTCGGTCGTCTTGACCGTGTCGGTGACCGGACGCACCCCGGCCACCACGACGTCCCGCTCCGCCGCGACCCGGACCGCCTCGGCGATGAACGAGGCCGGCGTGCCGGGACAGAGCGGGTCGTGGACGACCAGCGCCGCGTCGCGGGCCTGTACGTCGGCCCAGGAGGTGTCGAAGTCGAGCAGGTCGATGCCGGCGTCTCCCATCGCCCAGGAGGCGACGGCGACGAGGGACTCGCCGTGCAGCAGCGCGAAGGGCATCGAGCCGCGCGCGTCGACCGGCACGATCCCGACCGGGGTGGGCGTCTCGTCGTCGTACCTCACGACGGCGAGAACGCCGAAGCCCCCAGCACGTGTGCTGGGGGCTTCGGCATGAGTTGTCCGGTCGTCAGGACGCGAGCACGTCGTCGAGAAGGGCCTCGGCCTTGTCCTCGTTGGTGTGCTCGGCGAGCGCCAGCTCGGAGACCAGGATCTGGCGAGCCTTCGCCAGCATCCGCTTCTCACCGGCAGAGAGGCCACGGTCACGCTCGCGGCGCCACAGGTCGCGGACGACCTCTGCCACCTTCATCACGTCACCGGAGTGCAGCTTCTCGAGATTCGCCTTGTAGCGGCGGGACCAGTTCGTCGGCTCCTCGGTGTGCGCGGCACGCAGCACGTCGAAGACACGATCCAGACCCTCCTTGTCCACCACGTCGCGGACCCCGACCAGGTCCAGGTTGCAGGCGGGGACTCGAACGACCAGATCCTGCTGGGCGACGATGCGGAGTACGAGGTACTCCCTGTCCTCACCCTTGATCTGTCGCGTCTCGATGTCCTCGATGATCGCAGCGCCGTGATTTGGGTAAACAACCGTTTCGCCGACGGTAAATGTCATGTGCCAAGTACCCCTTCCTAGATCACTAGGATACCACGTGGGCGGACCGACCGATTCCGCGTTTGTGCAGGTCAGAGGCCAAATCGGGGCTTGACAGATCCCGGATCCATGTGCGTCCGGACCCCCGGACGGAAGTGGCCGGGCACCGTTCGGGGACCGCGGAGGCCGACCGGCGTGGCTCGAAATCCGCCTGCGCCCCTCCTTCCTGGTCAATACTGCGCCCATGAGGTTCCGGAAGCAGCGCGGGACGGCCTTCGCGCTTGCGCTGGCCTGCCACCCCTTGCCGACCCTGGCGATGACCCTCGCCCTGACCGTCGCCGCGGCGCTGTCCGGACGCAGCGGCTGGGAGTGCGCGCTGGTGGCCGCCACGGTGTTCACCGGACAGCTCACGGTGGGCTGGATCAACGACGTGGTGGACCGGGAGCGGGACCGCAAGGTCGGCCGGCAGGACAAGCCGGTCGCGATGGGCTGGGTGGATCCCGGGACCGTGAACTTCGCGGTGGCCTGCGCCGTCCTCCTGGTCGTGCCGCTCTCCATGGCCAACGGCACCGCGGCCGGCATCGCGCACCTCGCGGCCGTGCTCAGCGCCTGGATGTACAACTTCTTCTTCAAGAAGACGGTCTTCTCCTGGCTGCCCTACGCCGTCAGCTTCGGCCTGCTCCCCGCGTTCTTGTCGTACGGCGGTCTCGGCGGCGGCCTGCACGGCGGGCCGCCGACCATCGCGATGACGGTGCTCGCCGCACTCCTCGGCATCGGCGTGCACTTCCTGAACACGCTGCCCGACCTGGTCGAGGACAACGAGACCGGCGTGCGGCACCTCCCGCTGCGCATCGCCCTGCGCATCGGAGCGAGCAAGCTGCTGTGGATCTCGACGGCCTACACCGTGCTCGTGTCGATCGGGATCGTCATCGCCGCCCTGACCGTCGGACTGCGCCAGTGACTACTAGAGTGTCCCCGACGTGCAGACCCCGCGTTCGCCCCTGAGTGCGCGGCGCCCTGAGAGGATCCGATCCGTGAACGTTCGCCGTACCCTCGCCGCCGCTGTCGTGGTCCTGGCGGTGCCCGTCCTGTCGTCCTGCGGGGTCAGCTTCGGCGCCCAGACCGACCAGGTCTACAACCCGAGCGTGGGCGTCGACGACCAGAGCGGCTCGGTGGACGTGCTCAACGCGCTGATCGTCTCCGGCACCGACGGCAGCGGCACGGTCGTGGCGTCGCTGGCCAACAACGACGACCAGAACGACGACAGCCTCACCGAGGTGGCCGGTGCCGGCAAGGACGACGGTCTCGACGTCACGGTCGGCGGCGAGACCGCGATCCCGGCGGGCGGGCTGCTGAACCTGGCCGACGACGGCGGGATCTCCGCCCGCGGCGAGCGGGTCAAGCCCGGAAACTTCGTCAGCATCACGTTCTCGTTCGAGCGGGCCCAGGCGATCACCCTCGACGTCCCCGTGGTCTCCGCTGACAGCCCGACCTACGAGGACATCCCGACCCCGTAGGCCCGGTCGAGCCGAGCGCGGCGGTCCCGCGCCGACCGGGAGAACGGGTTCTACATACCGAAGTTACGAAACGTTTCCTCGGTTCACCCCGATTCCGAAGGTGTGACCCGGGGCACGTCCCTCCACGAGCGTCGCCGACGACCGGTCGGCGTCCGAACGGAGGGAAACAACCCATGAACCAGCGTTTCGGGAAGCGACTGGGGCGGCCTTTCGCCCTGGTAGCAGCGCTTCTCACCCTGGCCCTGACACTCGGGTCGCCCGGCATCGGAATGGCGACCGCACAGGCCGCCGTGCGGACGCCCAGCCACACGGTGCTGAAGAACGACAACGGCCGGCTGACCTCCTACGTCTACGGCACCACGACCAAGGGTCGCCACGTCGTCGGCACGTTCAAGCCGCGCACGTTCGTCGTCCGCAACGGGCACATGCGGGCCATCGGCAAGCTCGTCGTGGTCACCCGCGGGCCGGGCAAGGACCGCAAGCTCACGAAGTACGGCGTGTCGATGCCGGTCAAGCGCGCCAGCGTGGCCAATGTCGACAACTTCCCCACCGGCGGCAAGGGCATGCCGGCCGCCGCGCCGCTCGGCTCCTGCGACATCCTCAACCTGGTGCTCGGTCCCCTGGACCTCAACATCCTGGGACTCGAGATCCACCTGAACCGGGTCGTGCTCGACATCATCGCGACGACCGGGGCCGGCAACCTGCTGGGTAACCTGCTCTGCCAGGTCGCTGGGCTGCTCGACGGGGTGGGTCTGCTCTCGCAGATCTCCGCGCTGCTGAACCAGATCCTGGCGGCACTGCGCACCTGACGCATCCGCGTCGGGGGTGAGTGCCCCACCAGCACGACGGGTGTCGGACCGAGCGGGGTCCGGCACCCGTCGTAGGTTTCCGCCACCTCCGCGGGTCGCACTAGGGTTGCCCGCATGACGAGTGCGCCGTACACCCTGGTCCTGCTCCGCCACGGCGAGAGCGAGTGGAACGCGAAGAACCTGTTCACCGGCTGGGTCGACGTGGCGCTGACCGACAAGGGCCGGCAGGAGGCCGCCCGCGCCGGCTCGCTGATCGCCGAGGCGGGCGTGCTCCCCGACGTGCTGCACACCTCCGTGCTGCGTCGTGCGATCGTCACCGCCCAGCTCACGCTCGACGTCTGCGACCGGCACTGGATCCCGGTGCAGCGGTCGTGGCGGCTCAACGAGCGGCACTACGGCGCCCTGCAGGGCAAGGACAAGAAGGCCACGCTCGAGGAGTACGGCGAGGAGCAGTTCATGCTCTGGCGCCGGTCCTACGACACTCCCCCGCCGCCGATCGCCGACGACGACCAGTGGGCCCAGACCGGGGCCCCGGCCTACGCCGACCTGGCCGACGAGATCCTGCCGCGCACCGAGTGCCTGGCCGACGTCGTCGAGCGGATGCTGCCCTACTGGTACGACGCGATCGTGCCGGACCTGCGTGGCGGCCGGACGGTCTGCGTCGCGGCGCACGGCAACTCGCTGCGCGCGCTCGTGAAGCACCTCGACGGGATCTCGGAGGAGGCCGTCGTGGGGCTGAACATCCCGACCGGCATCCCGCTGGTCTACCGGCTCGACGAGCACCTGCAGCCGACGCAGAAGGGCGGGGAGTACCTCGACCCCGACGCGGCGGCCGACGCGATCAAGGCCGTGGCGAACCAGGGCCGCTGAGCGTCACTGGATCTCCAGGGTCGCGTGCCGGCGGCCCTCGACCTCGAGCAGCCGGAGTGCGGCGAGCCCGATCGCGCCGTACGCCACGCCCAGCGCGACCTCGGTGCCGACCAGCCCGGCGACCGACCCGAGGGTGCCACCGGCGGCCAGCTCGCGCGCTGCCTCGATCGCATGGGTGAGCGGCAGCCAGGACCCCACCGCGGCCATCCAGTCCGGCAGCGAGTCGAGCGCGACGTTGACGCCGCAGAAGATCAGCAACACCCCGAAGAGCACGTTGGAGAGCACCGCGGTCTCCCGGACGCGCAGGCCCAGGGCGGCGTTCACGAGGCCGAGGCCGGTGCACGACATCGCGGCCACCGCGACCACGAGCGCGAGCGGGAGCCAGGCCGACGCCGGGATGGTGACGCCGAGCAGCAGCGAGCCGACGACCAGGCTGAACATCGACACGAAGAACCCGTTGACCACGACGGGCAGCGACCGGCCGAGGAACAGCGGCACCCGTCGGGCCGGGGTGACCAGCACGATGCCCAGCGTCTGGGTCCACCGCTCGCCGGCGATCGTGTTGGCCATCGCGAACAGGCACGGGATCGCGGAGTACTGCACCGCGTTGCCGATCACGAAGAAGGCGTCGGACTCCACGCCGGCGTTGCGGCCGATGTAGGCGAACAGCAGGATCTGGAAGATCGGCGCGACCAGCATCGACGGGATGTAGATCCACGGGCTGAGCCAGTTGAACAGCGCCCGGAAGCTGATCAGGCCGCCGACGAAGAACACCCGGAGCGAGGTCATCTCGGGCCCCTCACGTCAGCGACAGCGTCGCGTTGCGGCGGGCGGAGTCGAGCACCCGCTCGGACAGCACCGCTCCTGCCAGGCCGTACAGCAGCCCGAGCCCCAGGCACATCAGCACGTCGAGCCAGGGCGATCCGCCCGCCGCCGACGAGCGGATCGCCTCCATCCCCCACGTCGGCGGCAGCGCGTAGGCGATCCACCCCACCCAGTCCGGGAACACCGTGAGCGGCACCAGGAACCCGCAGACCAGCCAGCCGGGGTACTCCAGGAGGTTGCCCATCGCCCAGGCGGTGCGGTAGCGGACCACGGCCACCGAGAGCAGGAACCCGATCAGCGCGATCGAGAAGATCGACACCATGATCGACAGCACGAACAGCAGCGGGTCGGCGACCGGCACCTCGATGCCGAACAGCAACCGCCCCCACACGAGCGTGGCGACCAGGCTGTAGAGACCGAGCGTGGCCATCGCGGTGGTGATCGGGACGAGGACCAGCGCGAAGCGGGTCGGGGACGCGACGAGCAGCTCGAGCGTGCCGTGCCAGCGCTCGCGCTGCAGCAGGCTGCTGGCGGTCGTGGCGATCACCGACCAGATCCCCATCACCGCCGACCCGAGGCCGGCGTACACCAGCGCGCCGGGGTCCTCGCTCTGGCGGTAGACCAGGAACGCCGTGGTCGCGAAGAACAGCGGCCAGACCACCTGGAAGACGCCGTCGAACACGGAGACGGCGAGCACCTTGAGGTGCAGCCAGTAGGAGATCGTGAGCATCCGCAGGGTCCTCATGACGCGCTCACCAGCTCGACGTAGGCGTCCTCGAGGGTCGGCTCCCGCGAGCTGACCCGGCCCACTCGGGTGCCGACGAGGTGGGCGAGCACACCCGACGTGACCTCGGCGCCGGGATGCACCTGCACCAGCAGCACCTGCGCCTGCCCCCGGTCCTCGACCGAGACCGACCGCACGCCGTCGACGCCGCGGACGGCGTCCAGCCCGGAGCCCGGCAGGCCGAACGTCTCGACCTCGACGACGGTGCCCGCGCTCACCCGTCGCTTGAGCTCGGCCGGCGTCCCCTCGGAGACGATCTCCCCGTCGCGGATCACCGCGATCCGGTCGCAGAGCTCGTCGGCCTCGAACATGTAGTGCGTGGTGAGCAGGATCGTCTTGCCCTGCTCGCGCAGCGTCGCGATCGTGGCCCGCAGCTCACGGGCACCGACCGGGTCGATGCCGATGGTCGGCTCGTCGAGGAACAGCACCTCGGGGTCGTGGAGCAGCCCGCGCGCGATGTGCAGCCGCTGCCGCATGCCTCGCGAGAACCCCTCGACCCGCTCCTTCTCGCGACCGGTCAGGCCGACGAGCTCGAGCAGGGCGCCGATCCGCTGGCGCTGCTCACGGGGCGGGACGCCGTACAGCTCGGCGAAGTAGCGCAGGTTGTCGAGCGCGGAGAGGCGTTCGTAGAGGCCGCGGTCGCCACCGAAGACGTAGCCGATGTGACGGCGTACGGCGCGCGGGTCGGCGACCACGTCGTGACCGAGCACCCGGGCCTGGCCGGAGGTCGGGATCAGCAGCGTGATCAGCATCTTGATCGTCGTGGTCTTGCCGGCGCCGTTGGGCCCCAGCAGTCCGAACAGCTCGCCGCGCTCGATGCCGAAGGAGACGCCGCGCACCGCCTCGACGATCTTCTTCTCGCGCCGGACGATGCCGGTGCGGGTGCGGTAGCTGCGGCGGAGGTCAGTGGCTTCGACGACGAGCATGCGCCGAACGTAACCGCCGGCACGGACAGTGGCGAGCCCTTTATCCCCTCACGAGTTGTTCGTCCCGGTGCCGCGTGCGGCGGTCAGGGGACGAGGCGCGAGCCCAGGAACGCCCGCACCCGCGCGTCGTCGCCGAGGATCCGGACACCCTCGGCGTCCGCGTCGAGCCGCTTCCACACCAGGCGGTAGAGCACGTCGGCCGGCGCCTCCACGCGGTCCTCGACGCTCGGGGCCGGGCGCGGTGGACCGGCGGTGCTCGACCAGCGGGGTGGGCGGCGGGACCGTGCCGGCGGGGCCGGCCTGCGCGGGGACCAACGGTGCCGGGTCCGGGCGGGGGCGTGGCGAGACCGTCCACGTGTCACCGGTGTCGGTGGCGGTCAGCGCGAGCGGCCGCTCGAGCCGCGCGGCGTACCCGCGCGTGTGCATCCGGTGCAGGAACACGCGGAGCACCTCGTCGACCCCGTCCCGGCAGACCGCCGGCGCCAGCTCCGTCGTGCGGCGCGCGGAGGCGTCGAGGTCGACCTGGTGGATCGTCGTCTCGTGGAGCTGGCGACGGGGCCAGAAGCGGGCCGTGCCGCTGCCGAACGCGAAGTTCCAGCAGGGTGCGTCGAGGTCGGCGGACCGCAGCACCGCGAACAGGTCCTCGGCCTTCCCGACGTACCACGCGCTCACCGCACGACCCTTGGCCGACGCGGGCTCGTCGTTCTGCTCGGCGGCCGCCTGGCCGGTCTCCACGATCGTCGCCGCCCAGGCGTGCACGTTGCCGAGGTGCACCACCAGGTCGTACGCCGACCAGCCCGGGCAGCTCGGCACGGGCGCGCGGAGGTCGGACCACGCCACGGCGACCGCCAGACGCTCGGCGGCCGCGGCGTACTCCTCGACGAAGTCGACGGTGGTCGACTGCCCGACAGCCGCGTTCACGCCGTCATCATCGCACCGGGGCCGAAACGCACCCTTCGCGCTGGTTGCGGTGCGAGCCTGCGACGCCCTCGCGACCTGGTCACGCACGCTGCGAGCCTCGGCCGTCGAGACCTGGTCGACGTCGACCACCCGAGTGGTCTCGACAAGCTCGACCACCCGGTGGCCTGGTCTCGACGAGCTCGACCACCCGGTGGTGGACGAGTGGAACTACAGGTGGTCGACGGTGGTGACCGTCTCGCCGGTCACCAGGTAGACGACCCGACGGGCCAGGGAGACGGCGTGGTCGGCGATCCGCTCGTAGTACCTGCCGAGCAGGGCGATGTCGACGGCCGGCTCCACGCCGTGCGGCCAGGAGTCGTCGAGCATCAGCCGGAACGACGAGCGGCGGAGCTGGTCCATCTCCTCGTCGTCCTCCTCGAGCCGGCGGGCGCCCTCGACGTCCCGCTCGGCGATGATCCCGGCGACCGTGTCGACCATCTTCTCCGCGACGGTCGCCATCCGCTGGATGGTGGGCACGATCTCGGCGGGCACCGCCACCTGCGGGACCCGGAGCCGGGCCACCTTGGCGACGTGCACCGAGAGGTCACCCATCCGTTCGAGGTCGGCCACCATCCGCAGGCCGGCGACGAGCATCCGCAGGTCGCTGGCCACCGGCTGCTGCAGGGCGAGCAGCTGGAAGGACCGGTCCTCGACCCGCTCACGGGCGGCGTCGATCGCGGCGTCGTCGGAGATGACCTGCTCGGCGATGTCGGCGTCGGCGGTCAGCAGGGCCTGGGTCGCCCGGGAGACGGCGATCCGCACGACGTGGGTCATGTCGACGAGCTCGTCGACGATCGAGTCGAGCTGGTCGAAGTAGGCGTTGCGCATGGCGGTGACGGTAGAAGTCCCAGGTGAAGCCCCGGCGACCCCTTGACGACGAGGAGTGAACGCAATGTGAACAGTCGGAAAAAGCGCAGGTCAGGAAGCCTCTCCCGGACGAGCACGGGTTGCCGCCGCCGTACGATCGAGGGGTGGACAGTACGACGCAGGCACTCCTCTTCGCGCTGCTCGGCGCGGTGCTCGGGGCCGGCGTCGTCCTCGCGTGGCGGGTCAGCGAGCACCAGCTGCACGAGACGAAGCCGGTCGAGGAGCCCGCTGTGCCGGCCGGCATCACGACCGTGCTCTCCGTCCTGCGCTCCAGCGCCCTGGTCGTCGACGAGAAGGACGAGGTGCTCAAGGCATCCGCTCCGGCGTACGCGTTCGGGCTGGTCCGCGGCAACGAGGTAGCCGTCGACGAGCTCGCCGAGCTGGTCCGGCAGGTGCGCCGGGACGGGCAGATCCGCGAGACCGAGCTGGTCCTGGCTCGGGGCCGGGCCGTCGCGCCGCTGCACGTCACCGCGCGGGTGGCACCGCTGAGCAGCCGGCTGGTGCTGGCGCTGGTGGAGGACCGCACGCGCGAGCGCCGCGTCGAGGCGATCCGCCGCGACTTCGTGGCCAACGTGTCGCACGAGCTGAAGACGCCGGTCGGCGCGCTGAACCTGCTCGCCGAGGCGGTGCAGGAGGCTGCCGACGACCCCGAGGCGGTGGTCCGGTTCGCCGGCCGGATGCAGACCGAGAGCGCCCGGCTGACCCGCCTGGTGCAGCAGATCATCGAGCTGTCCCGGCTGCAGGGCGACGACCCGCTCGAGCAGCCGCGGACCGTCGACGTCGACGCGGTCGTCGGTCGGTCCATCGACCAGAGCACGATCGACGCGCAGGCCAAGCGGATCTCCGTGGTGCACGACGGCGACCGCGGCCTGCAGATCCTCGGCAACGTGGACGAGGTCGCGCTGGCGCTCGGCAACCTGGTCGCGAACGCCGTGGCCTACTCGCCCGAGAACAGCCGGGTCGTCGTCGCGGCCCGGGCCAACGAGCTGATGATCGACCTGGCCGTGACCGACCAGGGCATCGGGATCCCCGCCGGCGAGATCGACCGGATCTTCGAGCGGTTCTACCGCGTCGACCCCGCGCGGCACCGCTCCACCGGCGGCACCGGCCTCGGCCTCTCGATCGTCAAGCACGTCGCCGCCTCGCACGGCGGCGAGGTCCGGGTCTGGTCCGTCGAGGGCCAGGGCTCGACCTTCACCCTCTCGCTTCCCCGTCGGGTCTCCGACAGCCCACCCACCCCCTCGACCCCCGTGCCCAGCCAACAGGAGGCAACCCCGTGACCCGAGTACTCGTCGTCGAGGACGAGGAGAGCTACAGCGACGCCCTGTCCTACATGCTGCGCAAGGAGGGGTTCGAGGTCTCGCTGGCGAGCACGGGCCCCGACGCGCTCACCGAGTTCGACAGGACCGGCGCCGACATCGTGCTCCTCGACCTGATGCTCCCCGGCCTGCCGGGCACCGAGGTGTGCCGCCGGATCCGGGCCACGTCCAACGTCCCGATCATCATGGTCAGCGCCAAGGACACCGAGGTCGACAAGGTCGTCGGCCTCGAGCTCGGCGCCGACGACTACGTCACCAAGCCGTACTCCCCCCGCGAGCTCGTCGCCCGCATCCGCGCCGTCCTGCGCCGCGGCCACGAGGAGGAGCTCGCACCGCCGACGCTCGAGGCGGGCCCGGTGCGGATGGACGTCGAGCGGCACATCGTGACGGTGAACGGCGGGGACACCCGGCTCCCGCTCAAGGAGTTCGAGCTGCTCGAGATGTTCCTGCGCAACCCCGGCCGGGTGCTCACCCGCGGCCAGCTGATCGACCGGGTGTGGGGCTCCGACTACGTCGGGGACACCAAGACCCTCGACGTGCACGTGAAGCGCCTGCGCGCCAAGATCGAGCCCGACCCGGCGACCCCGCAGCTTCCTGGTGACGGTGCGCGGGCTGGGCTACAAGCTCGAGACGTAGGCGGGCTGCAGATTCCCAGGGTCCCCTGGGAATCTGTCACACCCCCGCCGTTGCAACGTCAGGGGTGTGAACAATTTGGCAGGGGTGTCAGCATCTCGACGTAAGTCGGCAACCCTTCGGTGGTGACCGAACTGTGCCTCGCCTAGCGTGGACACATGCCCGCACCACGCTCCACCGTGCTCCCCCTCGTCGCCGTCGCGGTCACCCTCGTGTTCTGGTCCTCCGCGTTCGTCGCGATCCGGCACCTCGGGCACACGTTCACGCCGGGTGCCCTGTCGCTGGGGCGGCTGCTGGTCGGGTTCGCTGGCGCTCGGCGTGGTGCTGTCGACCCGAGGCTGGACGATGCCGACCCGCCGCGAGTGGCCGGGGCTGGTCGCGATCGGGCTGCTGTGGTTCGGGCTCTACAACGTCGCCCTGAACGCGGGTGAGCTGCGGGTGGACGCCGGCACCGCCGCGATGCTGATCCAGCTCTCGCCGGTGCTGGTCGCGGTCCTCGCGGCGATCTTCCTCAAGGAGCGCGCGACGCCGGCGCTCGGGGTCGGGCTGCTCGTCGCGTTCGCCGGGGTCGTGCTGATCGCGACGTCCACCTCCGGCCACGGCGACCGGGATCCGCTCGGCGTCGCGCTGTGCCTGGTCTCGGCCGCGGCGTACGCCGTCAGCCTGATCCTGCAGAAGCCGCTCGTGGCGCGGCTGCCCGCGATCCAGGTCACCTGGATCGCGTGCACTGTCGGCGCGGTCGCGTGCCTGCCGTTCGCGGGCGACCTGGTGCGGCAGACGGGTGCCGCGAGCGCCGCCGACCTCGGCTGGGTGGTGTTCCTCGGGGTGTTCCCCACGGCGATCGCGTTCTCGACCTACGCCTTCGCGCTCTCGCACATGAGCGCCGGCAACCTCAGCGTGACGACCTACCTCGTGCCGCCGATCACCGTCGCGCTCAGCTGGGTCCTCCTGTCCGAGGCGCCGCCGGCGATGGCGTACGTCGGTGGGGCGCTCGCCCTGGTGGGCGTGGCGCTGGCCCGTCGCAAGCCGAGGGCGCGGGTGCCCGAGGGAGCGCCGGCGTGAGTGACGCACGAGCCGTCGCGGCGGTCGCGGCCCTGCTCGGCGACGAGAGCCGGGCGGCGATGTGCCAGGCGATGCTCGACGGCGCGGCGTGGACGGTGTCCGAGCTCGCCGAGGTGGCCTCCGTCGGCCGGGCCGCGGCCAGCGAGCACGTCGCGCGGCTGACGTCGGGCGGCCTGGTCGTCACCGAGACGCAGGGCCGGCACAAGTTCGTGCGGCTGGCGGGGCCGCAGGTCGCCGACCTGGTCGAGTCGTTGAGCCGGTTCGGCGACCCCACCCCGGCCGGGTCGCTGCGCGCCGTACGTGAGCGGCGACAGCTGGCGACCGCGCGCACCTGCTACGACCACCTGGCCGGCCGGCTCGGCGTCGCGGTGCACGACGCCCTGCTGTCCGCCCGGGTGCTGCACCGGCGAGGTGGGCTGGGGGTGACGGCCGCCGGCCGGACGTGGTTCGCCGACCTCGGCGTCGACCTGGACGACCTCGAGGAGCAGCGACGGGTGCTGGTGCGCGACTGCCTCGACCTGACCGAGCGCACCCCGCACCTGGCCGGGAGCCTCGGCGCGGCGCTGTGCGAGGCGTTCGTGGAGCGCGACTGGGTGCGCCGGCCCGGTCGGACGCGGGCGCTGGTGGTGACGCCGCTCGGCGAGCGTGCGCTCGCAGACCGGCTCGGGCTCAGGCCGGTGGACCTGGCTCCGGCGACGTAGCCGGGTAGTGCTTCGCTCACGAAGGCCAGCGCGACGTCGGCCACCTCACGCCAACCGCTGTCGATCGTCAGCGAGTGGCCCCGGCCCGCGATCTGGGCGAGCTCGGTCGGCGCGTGCTCGTTCTTCCGCTGCAGCTTGTAGGTCGCCCTCGAGATCGCCGGCGGCACGGTGTGGTCCTTCTCGCCCGAGATCACCAGCATCGGGCCGCGCTGCGGGTTCTTCGCGTCGGCCTTCGCCGGCGTGCGCGGGTTGAAGTTCGCGGTCGCCGCGGAGAACAGCGGCATCCCGGAGCCGGGCACGGAGTACTTCTCGTAGAGCGCCTGGGACTCCTCGGCGCTGACCGCGTTGCCGAAGCCGTAGCGGAACTGGGCCGCGGTGAGCCCGACGGCTCTGCCCCGGTTGGCGGGGTTCGAGAGCACCACCGAGGCGACCTTGAGCGCCGAGAACGGCAGCGGCAGGACGCCGCGGGCCGGTGCCGCGTCGATGGCCACGGACACGGAGGCCAGTCCCGTCCCGGCCAGCATCTGGGTGAGCAGACCGCCGAACGAGTGACCCAGGATCGCGGGGCGCGCGTCCAGCGCACGGACGACCTCGGCCTGGTGGTCGACGATCGCGGTCAGGCTCCGCTTGGCGAAGGTGTCCGGCGCGGCCTTGGCCTGCGGCCACGGACTCGGCGTCACCCGGCCAGTCGGGCGCGACGGTGGCGTAGCCGCTGTCCTCGAACAGTCGGCGCCACTCGTCCCAGCTGCCCGGCAGCAGCCACAGTCCGTGCACGAACACCGCGACCGGGCGGCCGGACTTGTTGGCCGCATCGACCTCTGCCTGCTCACGTGCGCTGAGAGCCATCGTCCTACTCCTCTTTCTCGAGCCATCCGCGGAACGCCTCGAGGTTGCGGGTGGACTCCCCGCGGCTCTTGCGCCACTCCCACTCCTTGCGGATGGAGGAGGCGAAGCCCAGCTCGAGGATCGTGTTGAACGAGCCGTCGGCGTAGGTGAGTACGGCGCCGAGCAGCCGGTCCACCTCCTCGGGCGTGACCGCGGCCAGCGGCAGCCGGCCGTCGAGGTAGATGTCGCCGACGGCGTCGACGGCGAACGAGACGCCGAACATCTTCAGGTTGCGCTCGAGCAGCCAGCGGTAGACCCGCTCGTGGTTCTCGTCGGGCTGCCGGCAGACGAAGGCGTGCACGCCGAACGCGTGCTCCCCGACGTCGAGGCGGCAGGGGGTGGAGAGCTTCTTCTCCCCGGGCAGGTCGACGGTGAAGACCCCGTGCGAGATCTCCTTCCAGACCAGGTCGGACTCCTCGAGGGTCGCGCGCAGCGTCTCGACCGCCTGCTCCCTCATCCACGCACCCCGGAGAGGTCCTCGCGCATCGACCGGGCGGCGGCGCGGTAGACCTCGAGCGTGCGGTCGGCGGTGAGCTCCCAGGCGAAGTTCGCCGCCTGCGCCACGGCACCCCGGGACAGCTCCGCGCGCAGGTCGGGGGCGCCGATGATGCGCTCCATGGCGCGGGCGTAGTCGAGCGGGTCGTGGCTGTCCACGAGCAGCCCGGAGACACCGTCACGGACGACGGTGGTGAGCCCGCCGACGGCGGCGGCCACGACCGGCGTACCAGCGGCCTGGGCCTCGACGGCGACCAGCCCGAACGACTCGTTGTAGGACGGGACGCAGACCAGGGTGGCGGCGGCGTACCAGTCGGCGAGCGTGGACTGCGCGACCGGCGGGACGAAGCGGACCACGTCGGCGACGCCGAGGGAGTCGGCGAGCTGGGCCAGGGACTCGGGGTGCTCGAGGCCGGTCCCCGACGGTCCGCCGACGACGGGTACGACGAGCCGGGACCGCAGGGACGGGTCGCGCTCGAGCAGGGAACGTACGGCGTGCAGCAGGATGTCCGGCGCCTTCAAGGGCTGGATGCGTCCGGCGAACATCAGCACCACCGCGTCCTGCGGGACGCCGAGGCGGGACCGTGCCGACGTCGACGGCCGGAAGACGTCGAGGTCGACACCGGGGTGCACGACCTCGACGCGGGCCGGGTCGGCGTCGTACAGCTCGAGGAGCTGCTTGGCCTCGATGTCGGTGTTCGCGATCAGCATGTCCGCCGCCTCGACGACCTGCTCCTCACCGATCACGCGGGCGACGGGCTCGGGGGTGTCACCGACGGCGAGCGAGGCGTTCTTGACCTTGGCCATCGTGTGCATCGAGTGCACCAGCGGGACGCTCCACCGGTCGCGGACCAGGGCACCGACCTGACCGGACAGCCAGTAGTGCGAGTGCACGACGTCGTACCAGCCCTGGTCGTGGCGTGCCTCGGCGCGCAGCACCTCGCGGGCGAACACGCAGAGCTGGCCGGGCAGCTCGGCCTTCGTCAGCCCCTCGAACGGGCCGGCGTGCACGTGGTGGACCGTGACGCCGGGGAAGGCCTCGACCGTCGGGGGCAGCGCGGAGGAGGTGGCGCGGGTGTAGATCTCGACGGCGACGTCGCGCGCGGCCAGCCGCTTGGCGAGCTCGACGACGTAGACGTTCATGCCGCCCGCGTCGCCGGTGCCGGGCTGGTCCAGCGGCGACGTGTGCACGCTGATCATGGCGACCCGGCCGTGCCGGGTCTCGCCGGTGCGCGCGGGCGTCGCAGGGTGTCGCTCAGGGCTCACGTGGGGCATACCTCCAAGTCCCCAACCAGGCGGGCGGCACACGTATTCCGCCGGGCCACGCTCTGGCTCAGCGGGCCGCCCGTCGCCCGCGCACGGGCGCCTGCGTCGGCTCGGGCCGGGTGCGGGCCAGCACGGCCCCTCCGCCGCCGAGCAGCGCCAGCCCGCCGACGAGGACCACGAGGTAGTCGGCCGCGAACAGCTCGGTGATCGTGAACCAGACGCCGAACCCGAGGAGCGGCGTCGCCAGGCACACGACCGCTCGCAGCCACATCGGTGCGGTGTCGACGAGGTGGTAGCCGACCCCGGCGAGGGCCAGCAGGACCCAGACCACGCCGACCCCGTAGACCACGGGGTTGACGTCGCCGCCCCAGTCGACCACGGCCGCCGCAACCCACACGAGACCGCCCAGCACTGCGGCGAGGGCCGCCGCTCGCGTCACGTTCATGGTGCCGATTGTGCCGCGTTAGAGCCGATTTGGCACGACTGGTCCGACCCACCCCGTTCTTTGGTAAAGAGTCTTGTACACCTGGGCCGCGGCCGCGGCTCACCGGCCTCCAGGCAGAATCGGGGTCATGTCGACCAAGAGCGCCGTCGTGACCGGAGCGAGCAGCGGGATCGGGGCCGCCACCGCGCGGCACCTCGCCGCCGAGGGGTTCCACGTGTACTGCGCGGCCCGCCGCGAGGACCGGGTCGCCGCGCTGGCCGCGGAGATCGGGGGTACGGCGGTCCGCTGCGACGTGACCTCCGCCGACGACGTCGCGGCGCTCGCGGACCGGGTCGGCCCGCGACTCGACGTGCTCGTCAACAACGCCGGCGGGGCGTTCGGGTCCTCCCCGGTCGCGGAGTCCGACGCCGACGACTGGCGACGCATGTTCGAGGTCAATGTGATCGGGCTCATGCTGGTCACCAAGGCGCTGGTCCCGGCGCTGGTCGCCAGCGGCGCCGGGGTGATCCTCAACGTCGGCTCGACCGCCGGCCGGATCGCCTACGAGGGCGGCGGCGGGTACACCGCGGCCAAGCACGGGACGCAGGTGGTCTCCGAGACGCTGCGCCTCGAGCTGTGGGACCAGCCGGTCCGGGTCTGCGAGATCGCGCCGGGCATGGTGCGGACCGACGAGTTCGCGCTGGTGCGGTTCGACGGCGACGAGGCCAAGGCCGCCGCCGTGTACGACGGGGTGGCCGAGCCGCTCACCGCCGACGACGTCGCCGAGGCGATCACCTGGATGGTCACCCGTCCCTCGCACGTCAACATCGACGAGCTGGTGATCCGGCCTCGCGCCCAGGCGGCGCAGCACAAGGTGCACCGCGTCCCGCCACGGTGAGCCCACGCCGGACGCTCAGCGCGGCAGCAGCAGCGCGACGAGCTGGCGGAGGTCGTCGGTGAGGTCCTGCTCGCCGACCGTGACCCGGTCGCCGGCGAGGTCGAAGGCGTAGACGAACCGGTCGGGCTGCGGGCGGTGCGGGGCCAGCGACCGCACGTCGATGCGTCCGAGCAGCGACTCGACCTCCGGGGTGCGCGGGTCCTCGCCCAGGACCAGCTCGCCGGACTGCCGGACCCCCGCGAACCCGCCGGTGCGGGTCACGGCGACCCGCGAGGGCGCGGTCGAGGGCGCGGGAGCCGACGGCCCCGCCGGACGAGGCGGTGACGCCGACCTGCTGCCACGCGTCGCGCACCGTCGTGGCCGTCTCCGGTGAGACCGCCTCGGCCGCCGTCACGGTGGCCGCAGCGAAGCCCGCGAAGTCGGTGTCCGCACCGATCCCGGAGGTGAGCGCGGCGTACCAGATCTTCCCGGCGCCGTCCCAGCTGGTGCCGCCCAGACCGGTCGCAGCGAGGTGGAAGGCCTTGTTGGGGATGCCGGAGTTGGTGTGCACGCCGCCGTTGTCGTCGTCGGTCACGACGAAGTCGTCCATGTGCGCGACCTGCGGGTCCTTGCCGAGCACCGGGTCGTCGTAGGCCGTGCCGGGCGCCGCCATCGACCGCAGCGCGACGCCCTGCACCGACGGGAGGAAGAGCCCCTCCCCGATCAGCCAGTCGGCCTGCTCGACGCTCTCGCCGAGCAGACGCTGCTTGAGGCAGGACCCGAACACGTCGGAGACCGACTCGTTGAGCGCGCCGGACTGGCCCTCGTAGGTCAGGTCGGCGCTGAACTGGGTCACCGCGTGGCTGAGCTCGTGGCCGAGCACGTCGACGGGCTTGGTGAACCGGTCGAAGACCTGGCCGTCGCCGTCACCGAAGACCAGCTGGGTGCCGTCCCAGAACGCGTTGTCGTAGTCCTGCTCGTAGTGCACGGTGGCGATCACGGGCGCTCCCCGGTCGTCGTACGACGAGCGGCCGAACACCTCGGAGAACAGGGCCAGCGACGCCTCGACACCGACGTAGGCCTCGTCGACGGCCTGGTCCCCCGTGGCCGCGTCTCCCGCGCTGCGGACCAGCTCGCCGGGGAGGGTGCTGCCGTTGTGGGCGGTGTGCACGGCGAACGGGGCGTCGCCGGGAGCCGCGGGTGCCGCAGGCTCCCGACGTCGGGACCGCAGCTGCTCGTCGATCTGGAGCGTGCTGCGCGTGCAGTCACCGACGTTCGCGTCGGGATGGGAGGCCGCGATCTTCTCGAGGAGGTAGGGCGGGACGAACTGGCAGCGACTCATGCCTCAGGTCTATCCCCGAGCGCCGACAAGGCGAAACGCGCTGTGCAAGACTCCCCCCGTGTTGAGCATCGGACTGGTCGGCGGGATGAGCTGGGAGAGCAGCCTGGAGTACTACAAGGCGCTCAACCTCGGCGTGGAGCAACGGCTCGGCGGCCTGCACTCGGCCCGCACGGTGATGTCGAGCGTGGAGTTCCACGAGCTGACCGAGCTGCAGCGCGCGGGGCGTTGGGACGACGTCGCCGACCTGCTCGCAGCCGACGCGCGAGGCGTCGAGGCCGCCGGCGCCGACCTGCTGCTGATGTGCACGACGGCCTTCCACAAGGTGGCCGACCAGGTCGAGGCCGCGGTCGACATCCCGTTCCTGCACCTCGCGGACGTGGTCGCGGCGGCCTGCCTCGCGCGCAACCTGACCAGCGTCGGACTGATCGGCACGTCGTTCACGATGCAGCAGCCGTTCTTCGTCGACCGGCTCTCGTCGCACGGCCTCCGGGTCGTCGTACCCGACGAGTCGCGGCACGACGCGATCGACCAGATCATCTACGGCGAGCTGGTGCACGGGAAGGTGCTCGACACCTCGCGCACCACCGTCGTCCGCGTCATCGAGGAGCTGTGGGACGAGGGCGCCCAGGGCGTGATCCTCGGGTGCACCGAGCTCGAGCTGCTGGTCAAGCAGGCCGACTCGGAGCTGCCGGTGTTCCCCTGCACCACGCTGCACGTCGAGGCCGCGCTGGACCGGGCGCTGGCGGAGTGACCTCGACCGGCTCGATCACCCGGTAGCCGCCGGGCCCAGCACCGCGTCGACCGCCTCGGAGAGCACCTCGCCTGCCCGGCCGCGGACCACGAGGTCGGCCAGGTCGTCGTACGGCGTCGGCTCGTCGTTCACGATGACCAGCCGCGCACCGTTGCGCACCGCCACGACCGGCAGGTCGGCGGCCGGGTACACGCCCAGCGACGAGCCGACCGTCAGCAGCACGTCGGCCTGCCCGACCAGCTCCATCGCGTCCTCGACCACCCGCGGGAACAGCACCTGCTCGAAGGAGACCGTGGAGGACTTCACGAGCCCGCCGCACAGCGGGCAGAGCGGGTCGGGGTCGCCGGCGTCGACGAGGTCCAGCGCCCAGGTCACGGGCGCCCGGAAGCCGCAGCCGTCGGGGGTGCCGTGCCGCGGGTCGTGCCCGATGCACATCACCTCACGGGCGGTCCCGTGCACCTCCACCACCCGCTCCGAGCCGGCGTCCTGGTGCAGCCCGTCGATGTTCTGGGTGATCACGCCGGGCGAGCGACCGGCCCGCTCGAGCCGCGCGAGTGCCACGTGCCCGGCGTTGGGCAGGTGCCCCTCGGCCAGGAACTCGCGCCGCATCCCCCAGGAGCGTGCGCGCACCTGCGCCGACTCGACGTACCTGCCGAACGTGAAGTCCGCCGGGTCGTAGCGCGTCCACACGCCGCCCGGCGACCGGAAGTCGGGGATGCCGGACTCGGTCGAGATGCCGGCGCCGGTGAAGGCGACGACCTGCGACGCGTCCGCGACGAGCTGGGCCAGTGGGGTCACCCTGCGACGGTAGCGATTCGGGCCAGGACGCCTGCTGCCGGTAGTCTGGGGGCACTACCTGTGCACGTCATCCACCTTGGTCGCCGTAGCGACCAGCCCGTATGACGTCCGCGGCTCCCAACCTGAAAGTGACGACTGCCCCGCCATGCCCGAGAACACCTTGAAGCGCACCGACCTCCGCAACGTCGCGATCGTGGCGCACGTCGACCACGGCAAGACCACGCTCGTCGACGCGATGCTCTGGCAGGGCGGCGCCTTCGGTGCGCACCAGCACGTGGACGAGCGGGCGATGGACTCCGGTGACCTGGAGCGCGAGAAGGGCATCACGATCCTCGCGAAGAACACCGCGATCCGCTACACCGGCGCCGCCGCGCAGGCCGTCGAGGGCGGCGCGATGACGATCAACATCATCGACACCCCCGGCCACGCCGACTTCGGTGGCGAGGTGGAGCGCGGGCTGTCCATGGTCGACGGGATCGTGCTGCTCGTGGACGCCTCCGAGGGGCCGCTCCCGCAGACCCGGTTCGTGCTCCGCAAGGCGCTCAACGCCGACCTGCCCGTCGTACTCGTGGTCAACAAGGTGGACCGCTCCGACGCCCGGATCAGCGAGGTGGTCGACGAGACCTACGAGCTGTTCATGGACCTGCTCGACGAGAGCCACAGCCAGGACGCGCTGGACTTCCCGGTGGTGTACGCCTCCGCCCGCGCCGGCCGGGCCAGCATCAACGTGCCGGAGAACGGCGGGATGCCGGACAGCGAGAACCTCGAGCCGCTGTTCCAGACGATCGTCGACACGATCCCCGCGCCGGTCTACCACGCGGACGCGCCGCTGCAGGCGCACGTCACGAACCTCGACGCCTCGCCGTTCCTGGGCCGCCTCGCGCTGGTGCGGGTCAAGGAGGGCAACCTCAAGAAGGGCCAGCAGGTCGCGTGGATGAAGCGCGACGGCACGACCTCGAACGTCAAGGTCACCGAGCTCCTGGTCACCAAGGGCCTCGAGCGCACCCCCGGCACCGACGCCGGCCCGGGCGACATCGTCGCGATCGCGGGCATGCCCGACATCATGATCGGCGAGACGCTGGCCGACGTGGAGAACCCCGTCGCGCTGCCGCTCATCACCGTCGACGAGCCGGCCATCTCGATGACCATCGGCATCAACACCTCTCCCCTCGCCGGCCGCGAGAAGGGCTCGAAGGTCACCGCGCGCCTGGTCAAGGACCGCCTCGACCAGGAGCTCGTCGGCAACGTGTCGATCAGGATCCTGCCGACCGAGCGCCCCGACGCCTGGGAGGTCCAGGGCCGAGGCGAGCTGGCGCTCGCGATCCTGGTCGAGCAGATGCGTCGCGAGGGCTACGAGCTCACCGTGGGCAAGCCGCAGGTCGTCACCCGTGAGGTCAACGGCAAGCTGCACGAGCCGGTCGAGCGCCTGACGATCGACGCCCCCGAGGAGTACCTCGGCACGATCACCCAGCTCCTCGCCGTCCGCAAGGGCCGGATGGAGCAGATGACCAACCACGGCACCGGCTGGGTGCGGATGGAGTTCCTCGTCCCGGCCCGCGGCCTGATCGGCTTCCGGACCGAGTTCCTCACCGACACCCGCGGCACCGGCATCGCGCACCACGTCTTCGAGGGCTACGAGCCCTGGGCCGGCGAGCTGCGCACCCGCCACAACGGCTCGCTCGTCGCGGACCGGGCGGGTGCGGCCACGGCGTACGCCATGACGAACCTGCAGGAGCGCGGGATCATGTTCGTCGACCCGACCACCGAGGTCTACGAAGGCATGATCGTCGGCGAGAACTCCCGCGACGACGACATGGACGTCAACATCACCAAGGAGAAGAAGCAGACCAACGTCCGCGCCTCCTCCTCGGACAACTTCGAGAAGCTCGTCCCCTCCAAGAAGCTCTCGCTCGAGCAGTGCCTGGAGTTCTGCCGCGAGGACGAGTGCGTCGAGGTCACCCCGCACATGGTGCGGATCCGCAAGGTCGTGCTGAACGCCGGCGAGCGCGGCCGCTCCGCCGCGCGTGCCCGTCGCGGCTGACCCCTCGGACGGGCAACCTCCCCGCTCAGGCCGACTTCCGGCGTGAAGCGCGGGAGGTTGCACGTCGCGTGGTCGCCACAGCGCTGCCGCCTCGAAGCACTCCCGGACGTACGTCGGGTCGTGCATCACGTGCTCCCAGCTGAACCGCAGCACCAGCCACCCGCGCAGCGCCAGCGCGTTGTAGCGCTCGCAGTCACGATGCAGGCGGTACGTCGCCCGTGGAACTCGAACGAGTCGGCCTCCGCCACGATGCGGCGCTCGCGATCCACGAGGTCGGGCCGGCCCGTGAACCCGTCCTCGGAGATCACCTCCTGCGGGCGTAGGTCGAGGCCGTCGACGTCGAGCGCGATCGCGCGCAGCACCGACTCGAAGGGGTTGGCCGCCTTGCCGGACGCCTCGGCGGCGACGCGGAGGCATCGAGCCCGACCCACCGACGGGACGAGGTCGGCCAGCCGGCGCAGCTCCCCCTGGGTGACGTTGCCGTGCCGCAACGCGGAGTCGGCCACCGTCAGTGCCTCGTCGAACGGGTAGTCCTTGGCGCAGTCCATGACGGTCCTGCCTGCGCGGGTCCGGTCGTGCCACGCGTCGTCGCCGAGGTCACGCCACTTCAGGTCCACGCCGTCGCGACGCGACGGCTCGACCTTGCGGTTGCGGGGCACGGTCACGACCGGACGGGGTGGCCGGTGCTTGAGCTCCCACCCGTTGAGCTGAGCGGCACTGAGGTGCGAGGCGCACGCCCGACAGACGAGCCGCGGCCCGACGGGCCTCGTCCGCGTCGGGCAGCACGTAGCGGCCGCGCGTCGCCCGCTCGATGGTGCCGTTGCGCAGCGCCGACCGGACCTTGCCTCGCGACGTCAGGCGGACGAGCAGGGCGGCGTCGGCCACCCCACCCCGCCAGGTCAACGCCTCGACGACCTCCATGGATCGACCCTGCCGCGTTGCGGCGGCGGACACCAACGACGGTCCACAGGCCGCTCCGACGTGCAACCCTCCCGCTCCGACCGACTACCTGGCTGAACGAGAGGAGGTTGCACGTCGGGACGGTCAGTCGGCGAGGTCCGCGGCCGGGTCGCGACGGAGCGTGCGGGCGAGGACGGCCAGGCCGAGCAACGGCAGGGCGGCGAGCAGGAGCAGCGCGCCTGCCATCGAGAGGGCGTCGCTGAGACCGCCGACGACGGCGGAGCCGACCCCGCCGCCGACCAGGAAGAACAGGGTCGCGACACCGAGCGCCACCCCGCGTACGTCGTCCTCGACCGCGTCACCGACGGCGGCCATCAGGGCCGGCTGACCGAGCCCGAAGGCCAGCGTCACCGCGACGACGGCCAGCACCAGCAGGACCGCCGACGTCAGCGACGCACCGAGGGCCGCGACACCCAGCGCGACCGTCGCGATGACGGCCGCCAGCGCCAGCGACGGCCCCGGGCCGACCCGGGTGAGCAGCGGGCCGGCGACCCGAGGCGCCAGCAGGCCGGTGACGGCGCTCGGCAGCAGGGCGACGCCGACCAGCCACGGCTGCCAGCCCTCCCCGACGAGGACCGCGGGCACCGCGATCAGCAGCGCGAACCAGGCGGCCGGCACCGCGGCAGCGGCCAGCGCGCTGCGCACGACGGCCGGGTTGCGGATCACCGACATCGGCAGGAAGCCGTGCGGGCGGCGGCGCACCCACCACGCGACCGCGGGCGCACCGAGCACGATCAGCGCGGCGCCGGCACCGGCGACGACCGGACCGGTCGACGGCGACTGGACGAGCAGCACGACCCCGGCGGCCGTGCCGGCGACCAGCGCTGCGCCGAGCAGGTCGAGCCGGGCACCGCTGCCTTCGGTCGGCAGGGAGCGCCACAGCAGCGGCACGAGCAGCACGCCGAGCATCGGCAGCGCGATCACCGCACGCCAGCCCAGCAGACCCTCGACACTGCCGCCCGCCAGCGGCCCGAGACAGCTCACGGCCGCGGCGACGCCGGCGACCCGGCCGAGCGCCGCGGCCCGGACCTTCCCGTGGAACTGCACGCTGATGATCGCCACCCCCAGCGTGGGTACGGCGGCCGCGCCGGCGCCCTGGAAGATCCGGGCGGCCAGCAGCACACCGAAGTCCGGAGCCAGCGAGCCGACGAGCGCACCGGTCGTCATCAGACCGACGCCGACGAGCAGCGGAGTGCGGATGCCCACCAGGTCCGAGACCCGGCCGTAGACCGCCGTCGCCACCGCGAGCATCAGCGCGTACAGGCTGATCGCCCACGCGCTGACCCCGGTGCTGACGTCCAGGTCGCGGGCGAGGATCGGCAGCGCGATCGCCGCCGAGGAGCTGCCCATCCCGGCGAGACCGAACAGCAGACCGACGAGGACGGAGACACGACGGGCGTCCGCGGCGGTGAGCGCGGTGCTGGGGGCAGTGGCGGTGGTGGTGGCGTAAGACATTGCCTTCCCCAACCAGGTCGTCGGTCCCGTCATTCCCGTTGCACGTGCTCGGTCGGTGACGGCGGGTTGACCTCAACCCGCCTCGAGGTGGTCGACTGTCCCCATGACTGCCACGGACGGGACGAGCACCAGGAGTCCTGCCGGGGCTCGCGGCGCGCTGGCCTTCGGGCTCTGCGCCGCGGTGACCGCCGTCGCGTTCGAGGCCATCTCGGTGGCCACGGCGATGCCGGCGGCGGCCCGGGACCTCGACGGGATCGGCTTGTACGCCTGGGCGTTCTCGCTCTTCCTGATCGGCCAGCTCTTCGCGACGGTGGCCGGCGGCCGGCTCTGCGACCGGCTCGGGCCGGCGCGGCCGATGGCCGGCGGGCTCGCCCTGTTCTCGGTGGGTCTCGTCGTGGCGGCGACCGCCGCGACGATGGAGCAGCTCGTGCTCGGCCGGCTGCTCCAGGGGCTGGGCGGCGGCGTCACCGCGATCGCGATGTACGTCGTGATCGCTCGGGCCTTCGACGAGGAGGACCGGCCGACGATGTTCTCCTACATCTCGACGGCCTGGGTGGTCCCGTCGTTCGTCGGGCCGTCCGTCGCCGCGTGGCTGACCCACCACCTGGGCTGGCGCGCCGTCTTCTGGGCGGTGCTGCCGCTGGTCGCGATCGGCGCGGCGGCCATGCTGCCGAAGCTGTTCCGGCTGGCCGACGCACCGGTCGCCACGACGTCGACGCCGCAGGTGAAGCCGGCAGCACTCTGGGCAGCGGCGTTGGCCGCCCTCGGCGCCACCGTGGTGCAGCTCGCGGGCCGGCGTCTCGATGCCTCCGGCCTGCTGCTCGGGACCGTCGGCCTGGCCCTGCTCGGCTGCAGCCTGCCCAACCTCATGCCGCGCGGGTTCTTCCGGTTCCGACCGGGGCTGGCCCCGGTGATCCTGGTCCGCACGCTCATGGCCGGCGCGTTCTTCGGCGCCGAGGCGTTCGTGCCGCTGATGCTGGTGGAGCAGCGCCACGTCTCGCTCCTCGTCGCCGGCTCGACCCTCACCGTCGGCGCCGTCGGGTGGACGATCGGCGCCTGGATCCAGTCGCGTCGGGTCGTGCGCCTGCCCCGGCAGTGGATCATCACGCTGGGGGCGGTGTCGCTGCTCGTCGGAGTCGTCGTGGTGGCACTGGTGGCCTGGCTGGAGCTCTGGGTCGGCATCGTCGCCGTGGGCTGGGTCTTCGGCGGGCTCGGCATGGGACTGGGCTTCTCGAGCACCTCGGTGGCGATGATGACGCTGTCCTCGGCCGTCGAGCAGGGGCGCAACGCGGCGTCGCTGCAGTTCGGCGAGGCCCTCGGCGCCGGCCTGTTCATCGGGCTGGGCGGCACGATCTTCGCTGCCCTGCGCACCACTGGTGACCTCACCCTGACGTTCTCGTGCGTGCTGGGCGCGATGACCGTCGTGGGCGTTCTCGCGGTGCTCGTCTCGCTGCGGACCGGACCGATCCGCAGCGTCGCGGCCTCGACCTAGCCCGCGCTCACTTCAGCACCGACCCCTTGGTCTCCGGGAGGCTGAGGATCGCGATGAACGCGATCACGGCACCCGCAGCGACGTACCAGAAGAACCAGTTGCTGTGCCCCGCGTCGCCGAGCCACTGGATGACCAGCGGGGCGGTGCCGCCGAAGACCGCGACGGTGAGGTTGTACCAGGCGCCGATGCCCAGCCCTCGCAGCTCGGTCGGGAACAGCTCGCTCATGATCGCCGGCGCGATCGAGGAGAAGATGGCGTACAGCCCGAGGCCGAAGCAGAACACCATCAGCACGCTGCCGAAGCTGGCACCGGGTTCGATCAGGTGCGACATCGGCACGATGCCGATCGCGATCAGCCCTGCCCACACGAGCATCTGCGGCTTGCGGCCGAAGCGGTCGGCGGTCCAGCCGAAGGGGTACTGCAACGCCACGAACAGCGCGGTCGCGATCGCCAGCGCCCAGAACACCATGCCGTCGTCCAGCTTCTGCTGCTTGACCGCGAACGGCGTCAGTGCCGAGAAGAACGTGTAGTAGCAGAGCGTCGAGAGCAGCGTGAAGCCCATCAGCTGCGCCACCGCGCGCGGGTGCTCGCGCAGCGTCATCATCAGCGGGTTCTTGATCGCCTGCGCCTTGGCCTTGTTCTCCTCGAACTGCTCGGTCTCCGCCATGTCGCGACGCAGCCACACGCCGACCAGGCCGAGCAGGCCGCCGATGAAGAACGGCACCCGCCAGCCCCAGCTCGCGAGCTGGTCGTCGCTCAGGTTGCTGGCCAGCAGGGCGCCGAGCAGCGACGCGAGGAGCACCGCTGTGCCCGTGGAGATGTAGAAGAACGACGAGTAGCGGCCGCGACGCTCCGGCGGGGCGATCTCCGCGAGGTAGGCCGATGCGTTGGACACCTCACCGCCGAGCGACATGCCCTGCGCGATGCGCGCGACGAGCAGCAGGATCGGCGCGAGCCAGCCGACCTGGCTGAACGTCGGCAGGATCGCGATCACGAACGATCCACCGGCCATCAGCCCGATCGTCAGCAGCATCGCCTGCTTGCGGCCGCGCAGGTCGGCGTACCTCCCGAGCAGCATGCCGCCGAGCGGTCTGAAGAAGAACGCGACGGCGTACGTCGCGAAGGTGCCGAGGAACGCCGCCGACTCGTTCGCGTCGGAGAAGATCTGGGTCGCGAAGTAGATCGAGAACGTCGCGAAGACCGTCCAGTCGTACCACTCGACGGCGTTGCCGACGCTGGCCGCGATCAGGGTGCGGACGGGCAACCGGTGCTTGGTCTGTTCCTGGGTCGTGACGCTGGTCATGGAGACTCCTACCGAGTTAGGTGCCTCACACCTGCCCATCAGGCAGCCCCTGAAACCGGGACCCGGGAGTCCGCCGTCAGACTGGGCGCATGGACTACGGCCACGAGCTGCACTTCGGCGTCTTCCTGCCACCCGTCGCCGAGCAGGCCGACCTCGTCGTCACGGCCGCGCAGGAGGCCGACGTGCTGGGCCTGGACTCGGTGAGCATCCAGGACCACCCCTACCAGCCGGCGTACCTCGACAGCTGGACCCTGCTCACGCACATCGCGGCCACCACCGAGCGGGTCACGGTCTTCCCGAACGTCGCGAACCTGCCTCTGCGCCCGCCGACCGTGCTCGCCCGCAGCGTGGCGTCCCTCGACATCCTCAGCGGCGGTCGCGTCGAGCTGGGGCTGGGCGCCGGTGCGTTCTGGGACGCCATCGAGGCGCTCGGCGGCCCACGCCGTACGCCGCGCGAGGCCGTCGACGCGCTCGAGGAAGCCATCGGCGTCATCCGCGCGCTGTGGTCCCCGGGGCGCACGCCGCGGCTCGACGGGGAGCACTACCGGCTGCACGGCGCGAAGCCCGGACCGTTCCCGGTGCACCCGGTCGGCATCTGGGTCGGCGCCTACAAGCCGCGGATGCTCGCCCTCACCGGCCGGCTGGCGGACGGCTGGCTCCCGAGCCTCGGGTACGCCGCGCCGGAGAAGCTGTCCGCGATGAACGAGACCATCGACCGCGCGGCGACAGACGCCGGCCGCTCACCGGCCGACGTGCGACGGCTCTACAACATCAACGGCTCGTTCACCGGCAACGGCGGCTTCCTGCAGGGGCCGTCGGCGGTCTGGGTGGAGCAGCTCGCCGGCCTGGCGCTCGACGAGGGGATCAGCGGCTTCATCCTGGCGGCCGACGTCGAGGACCGGCGCGACCTGCACCGGTTCGCGGAGGAGGTGGCCCCGGGGGTCCGCGAGCTCGTCGAGGCCGAGCGGCTGGCGCCGGGATCGGCGCAGGCGGCGGACCCGGAGCCCGATCGTGAACCGGCCCGGGTCGAGGTCTCGGTGCCGGCCGGCGTCGGGAGCGGCGACGGCGACCACCTCGTCGCGATCCACGACCACCTCCGCCAGGAGCTCGCGCAGGTGCAGGACCTCGTCGCGCAGGTGAGCCGCGGCCACGTCGACGTGGGCCAGGCCCGCTCGATGATCAACACGATGACGATGCGGCAGAACAGCTGGACGCTCGGGACCTACTGCGAGAGCTACTGCCGTGTCGTCACGACGCACCACACCATCGAGGACGTGAACCTGTTCCCGCGGCTGGCCGCCGCGGACCCGTCGCTGGCCCCGGTCGTCGAGCGGCTCGAGCGCGAGCACCACGACGTCGCCGCCGTGCTCGAGGACGTCGACCGGGCGCTGGTCGCGATGGTCGACTCCTCGACGGGTGACGGAGTCGAGCAGGTCCGCCGTGCGGTGGGCACCCTGTCCGACGTACTCCTGGCACACCTGGCCTACGAGGAGTCCCAGCTCGTCGGTCCCCTCAACACCCTGTCCCTCGGCTTCGCTGGTTGAGGTGCACCACCCGGCTGGTTGAGGTGCGAGCTTGCGAGCCTCGAAACCACCAGCACCCGAGCGCCAAACGACACCCGGTTTCGAGGCCCTCGCCTAGCGGCTCGGGCACCTCAACCAACGTTGGGTCACCCGGGTGTCACAGGGTCGGGTCGTCGCCGACCTTCACGAGGAGCTTGCCGAAGTTGCGGCCGGCCAGCAGCCCGCGGAACGCCTCGGGGGCGTTGTCCAGCCCGTCGACGACGTCCTCGCGGTAGCGCACCGAGCCGTCCGCGACCCACCTCGACATGTCGCGCACGAAGTCCCGTCCGTGCGACCGGGTGAACTCGCCCTGGATGAAGCCGCGCACGGTCAGGCTCTGCCGCAGCACCAGGGCCATGAACCCAGGGCAGCCGGTCGGGACCCTCGGGCGCCGACGTGGCGTTGTAGTTCGCCACCAGCCCGCACACCGGCACCCGTCCGTAGAGGTTCATCCGCTTGAACACCTCGGCCGCGACGTGGCCGCCGACGTTCTCGAAGTAGACGTCGACCCCGTCGGGCACGGCCGCCTTCAGGTCCGCGGCGAAGGTCGGTGAGCGGTGGTCGACCGCCGCGTCGAAGCCGAACTCCTCGATCAGTGCCCGGCACTTGTCCGGGCCGCCGGCGATGCCCACGGCCCGGGCGCCCTTGAGCTTCGCGATCTGGCCGACGGCCGACCCGACCGGCCCGGTGGCCGCCGCGACGACGACGGTCTCCCCCTCCTGCGGCTTCCCGATCTCCAGCAGCCCGGCGTACGCCGTGAAGCCGGGCATGCCGAGCACGCCGAGAGCCGTCGAGAGGGGTACGACGGACGGGTCGAGCTTGCGCAGCCGGGAGCCGTCAGCGAGCGCGTGGGTCTGCCAGCCGGAGTAGGACAGCACGAAGTCACCGGCGGCGTGGTCCGGGTGCCGCGAGGAGATCACCTCGCACACCGTCCCGCCGACCAGCACGTCGCCGACCTCGACCGGGTCGGCGTACGACTTCGCAGCGCTCATCCGGCCACGCATGTAGGGGTCCAGGGACAGGTAGACGACCCGCAGCAGCACCTGACCGTCGGCGGGCTCCGGCGGCTCGTCGTGGGTCACCACCGTGAAGCAGCTGTCGTCGGGCTCGCCCTCGGGTCGCTTGGCGAGGCGGATCTGGGTGACGGTCATGCGTGCAGCACATCACAGCGTCCCAACAGGGTGAGGACAGTGGTTCGCCAGACCCGCGACGGACGGTGAGGAGATCGCGCTCGTCGGGAGCGCCGACCCAGGAGAGTCCCCGTGAAGAAGACCAACCGCACCACCAAGGCCGTCGCTGCGGGAGCCCTGCTGCTCGCCGGCCTCGGAGCCGGCGTGGCGTTGGGTGCCGCCGGCTCCGCCAGTGCCGACGCCGAGCAGGGCTACGGCCCGGGCACCGAGAGCTCGACGGGCACGCCGCCGGACCCGAGCAAGAGCCAGCGCTCCGACGAGAAGCTGCTCACCGGCACCACGGCGGACAAGGTGAAGGCCGCCGCGCTGAAGAAGTACCCGAACGCCACGATCGAACGCGTCGAGACGGACTCGGACGGCGTCTACGAGGCTCACATCGTCACCTCCGCCGGCGACCACGTGATCGTCCAGGTGGGCAAGGACTTCGCGGTCACCGGCACCCAGACCGGCGGGCCCGGCGGTGGACACGGCGGCCCGGGTGGTCCGGGCCACGGCGACGGTGACGGCGACGGGCCGGGCGCGCCGCCGGCGGCCTAGTCGACGACGATGACGTGCAGGGTGCGCGGCCCGTGCACACCCTCGACCCGCTGCAGCTCGATGTCGCTGGTCGCGGACGGGCCGCTCACCCACGTCGTCGGCCGGTGCGGGTCGAGCAGGGCCACCGCGTCGGGCACGTCGGCGACCACCTGGTCGGCCCGGACGACGCAGACGTGCAGGTCGGGGACGAGGGTGAGGGCCCGGCGCCCCTGACCCGCTCCGTGCGAGAGCACGATGGTGCCGGTGCTCGCGACGCCGACGGTCGCACCGGTCACGACCGCGTCGATGCCGTCGAGGTCGGCCGACGAGAGACTCGTGTCGGGCACGCCTCCGGGCACCTGCCACGGCAGCTCGTCGGGTACGACGACCCGGGCGCCGGCCGGCAGGGCGTCGGCGATCCGGGCCTCGACGTCGTCGGCCGTGCAGCGCACCACGACGGCGCGGTAGTCCTCGACCCGCTCCACGAACAGCTCGACGGACGGGCGGCCGGTGTCGCGGTAGCTGCGCGGGACGTGCACCGGCGACGTGTCGGCGGAGGCGAGCGCGCGCCGTACGCCTCCCAGGATGTCGTCGCGGGCGCTCACTCCCGGCCTCCCGTCCGCCGCCACCAGGCCCGGAACGACTCGCGGGGCGGCAGCGGCAGGTCGCGGGCCTCGGTCCAGGCCGAGCCGGGGCCGGGGAGGCGTCCGAGGAGCCGCCGTCCGCCCGGTGCCGTGCGTCGGCCCGCCCGGCCGAGCACCCGGCCCACCAGGCCCGACGCGCGCTCCGCCGCACCGAGACGCGACCCGGACCCGAACGCCAGGGCGGCCGCCTTCATCGCCACGGCCTCCGCCTTCGGGACGCCACCGCGGTGCGCGTCGACGACCTGCGCCCGCAGGTCCACGAGCACCGAGGGGATGTCGATGCGCACCGGGCACACCTCGAAGCAGGCACCGCACAACGACGAGGCGTAGGGCAGCGAGTCGGTCTGGTCGTCGACGCCGACGCCCTTGAGCAACGGGTTGAGGATCGCCCCGATCGGGCCGGGGTAGACCGAGCCGTAGGCGTGCCCGCCGGTGCGCTCGTAGACCGGGCAGACGTTCAGGCACGCCGAGCAGCGGATGCACCGCAGCGCCTGGCGTCCGACCTCGTCGGCGAGCGCCCGGGTGCGGCCGTTGTCGAGGAGCACGACGTGCACCTCCTGAGGCCCGTCGCCGGGCGTCACCCCGGACCAGGTCGAGGTGTAGGGGTTCATCCGCTCGCCGGTCGAGGACCGCGGCAGGGTCTGCAGGAACACGTCGAGGTCGGACCAGGTCGGGACCACCTTCTCGATGCCGACCACCGAGACCAGCACCTCGGGCAGGGTCAGGCACATCCGGCCGTTGCCCTCGGACTCGACGACGACCAGCGTCCCGGAGTCGGCCACCGCGAAGTTGGCTCCCGAGACCCCGACCTTCGCGCGCAGGAACTTCTCGCGCAGGTGCAGCCGCGCGGCCTCGGCCAGCCTCGCCGGCTCGTCGCTGAGGTCGGCGGGCGCGGGACGACCGGCAGCGGCCATGTGCTGGAGGAAGATCTCCCGGATCTCGGCCCGGTTGCGGTGGATCGCCGGCACCAGGATGTGGCTCGGGAGGTCGTCGCCGAGCTGCACGATCAGCTCGGCGAGGTCGGTCTCCCACGCGGCGATGCCCTCGGCCGCCAGGTGCTCGTTGAGGTCGATCTCGGCGGTGGCCATCGACTTCACCTTCACGACCTCGTCGACGCCGTGCTTCTTGGCGACCGCGGCCACCACCGCGCTCGCCTCGGCGGCGTCGCGCGCCCAGTGCACGGTCGCGCCCGCGGCGGTCAACGACTCCTCGAGCCGCACGAGGTGCTCGTCGAGGTGCAGCAGGGTGTTGTCCTTGATCGCGGCCCCGGCCAGCCGCAGCTGCTCCCAGTCGTCGAGCTCGGCCACCACCTTGGCGCGCTTGGCCCGGATCGTCGAGGTGGCGTGCGCCAGGTTGCTGCGCAGCTGGGTGTCGGCCAGCGCGGCCCGCGCCGCCGTCGGGAACGGCGGCATCCCCACGAACGTCGCCCTCGGCTGGTCGAGCTTGTCGAGACCACTCATGTCGCCGCCAGGATCTCGGCCAGGTGCATCACCCGGACGCCGGAGCGCTGCCGGGAGAGCAGCCCGCCGACGTGCATCAGGCAGGAGTTGTCCCCGGCGACCAGTACCTCGGCGCCGGTCTCGCGCACGTGCCGCGCCTTGTCCGAGCCCATCGCCACCGACGTGTCGGAGTTCTTCACCGCGAACGTGCCGCCGAAGCCGCAGCACTCCGTCTCCCCCGGCAGGTCGACGAGCCGCAGCCCGCGCACGGCCTTCAGCAGCCGCGTCGGCCGGTCGCCGACGCCCAGCATCCGCAGCGAGTGGCAGGTCGGGTGGTAGGTCACCGTGTGCGGGAAGTAGGCGCCCACGTCCTCGACCCCGAGCACGTCGACGAGGAACTCCGAGAGCTCGTAGACCTTCGGGGACGTCTCCGCGACCGCCTCCTCGAGGTCCGGGTCACCCGAGCGCCGCGCGACGATCGCGTGCTGGTGCCGGGCCGATCCGGCGCACGACCCCGAGGGCGTGACGACGGCGTCGTACCCTGCGAACGCCTGGGTGAAGGTGCGTACGACGGGCACCGCCTCGTCGAGGTAGCCGGTGTTCACCATCGGCTGCGCGCAGCACGTCTGCGCCTCGGGGAACTCGACGTCGACCCCGAGCCGCCGGAGCAGCCGCACGACCGCCTTGCCGGTGTCCGGGAACATCGCGTCGTTGATGCAGGTCACCATCAGCGCGACTCTCATCCGGCGGCCCCTCCCCCGAGTTGTCAGCGTCTGACGTCGTCATAGCAACGTAACCCCCTGACAACTCGGCGGGTAGCCTCATCCCGTGCCAGCCAGCAGAGTGATGCCGACCGCCGAGGCCACCGACCTGATCCTCCTGGTCCGGGACCTCGCCACCAAGGAGCTCGCACCCCGGGCCGCCGAGGCCGAGGCCACCGAGACCTTCCCCCGCGACGTCTTCACGCTGCTCGGGCAGGCCGGGGTGCTGGGGCTCCCCTACCCCGAGGAGTACGGCGGCGGTGCCCAGCCCTACGAGGTCTACCTGCAGGTGCTCGAGGAGATCGCCCGCGTCTGGGCCAGCGTCGGGGTCGGCGTCTCGGTCCACGCGCTCAGCTGCTTCGGCCTGGTGACCCGCGGCACCGAGGAGCAGAAGCAGGCGTTCCTGCCGGACATGCTCGGCGGGGACCTGCTCGGCGCCTACTGCCTGTCCGAGGCGCACGCCGGCTCCGACCCCGCGGCGATGCGCACCACGCGCGAGGCGCGACGGTGACGACTACGTCCTCAACGGCGCCAAGGCCTGGACCACGCACGGCGGCCACGCGGACTTCTACAAGGTGATGGCCCGCACCGTCCGACGACCGCAACGGGATCTCCTGCTTCCTGGTCCCCGCCGACGCCGAGGGCCTCAGCGCCGACCCGCCCGAGAAGAAGATGGGCCTGACCGGCAGCGCCACCGCGACGATGCGCTTCGACGGCGTCCGCGTCGGTGCCGACCGGCTGCTGGGCGACGAGGGCGACGGGCTCAAGATCGCGCTGGCCGGTCTCGACGCCGGCCGGCTCGGCATCGCGGCCGTGGCCACCGGCCTCGCCCAGGGCGCTCTCGACGACGCCGTCGCCTACGCCAAGGAGCGGGAGACGTTCGGCAAGAAGATCATCGACCACCAGGGCCTCGCGTTCGTGCTCGCCGACATGGCCGCCGCGGTCGAGTCGGCACGCGCGACGTACCTCTCGGCCGCCCGGCTCCGCGACCAGGGCCTGCCGTTCAGCACCCAGGCGTCGATTGCCAAGATGGTCGCCACCGACAACGCCATGAAGGTCACCACCGACGCCGTGCAGGTGCTCGGCGGCTACGGCTACACCCGCGACTTCCCGGTCGAGCGCTACATGCGCGAGGCCAAGGTGATGCAGATCTTCGAGGGCACCAACCAGATCCAGCGGATGGTGATCGGCCGCGCGCTCGCCAAGCCGGGCCGCGGCACGGTCACCACCCAGCAGACCAAGGAGAACTGATGCAGCTCGACAACACCTCGGCGATCGTCACCGGGGGCGCCTCGGGGCTCGGCGCCGCGACGGCGAGCGCCCTGGCGGGCAAGGGTGCCCGGGTCTTCGCCCTCGACCTGCAGGCCGGCATCGACAAGGCCGACGCCGGTCGACGGGGTCACCTACGTCGCGACCGACGTCACCGAGGCCGAGCAGGTCCGCGCCGCGGTCGAGCAGGCCGCGGCCGCCGGTCCGCTGCGCACCGTCGTCAACTGCGCGGGCATCGGTCCCTCAGCCCGCATCCTCGGCAAGAAGGGCGTGCACGACCTCGAGCTCTACGCGGCCGTCGTGAAGGTCAACCTGGTCGGGTCGTTCACCGTGCTGGCCCTCGCGTCCGAGCAGATCGCGCAGACCGAGCCCGACCAGGACGGCCAGCGCGGCGTCATCGTGAACACCGCCTCCATCGCGGCGTACGACGGCCAGGTCGGCCAGGCGGCGTACGCGTCGTCGAAGGGCGGCATCGTCGGACTCACCCTGCCGGCGGCGCGCGACCTGGCGCAGTACGGCATCCGGGTCTGCACGATCGCACCCGGCATCGTCGAGACGCCGATGCTGGCGACCGTCTCCGACGACTTCCGTGCGGGTCTTGCCGCCGGTGTGCCCGTTCCCGCAGCGGCTCGCCCGTCCCGAGGAGTTCGCCGCCCTGGCGCTGGCGATCGTCGACCACGACTACCTCAACGGCGAAGTCATCCGGATGGACGGCGCGCTGCGGATGGCGCCTCGCTGACTCGAGCACAGTGAGACGGCACCCAGCCCTGCGACTGGGTGCCGTCTCACGACCTAGCCGGCGAGTCAGCCCAGCTGCTGCCGACGCCGCAGCGCCAGCATCAGTGAACCGATCAGCAGCAGCCCCATCCCGGCGGCCGCCAGCAGCTCGAGCGACGCGCCTGCCCCGGTGGACGGCAGGCCGGCAGGAGCCACAGCGACAACGGCCTTCACCTCGGCGTTCGGAGTGCGGATCGCCTCGGCGCCGAGCACGGTCGGCGGCCGGTTCGTCCCTGGGCACGCCTCGTCACCCTGGACACAGGGCGGGTTCGGGCACTCCTCGTCACCCTGCACGCACGGCGGGTTCGGGCACTCCTCGTCACCCTGCACGCACGGCGGGTTCGGGCACTCCTCGTCACCCTCCACGCACTGCGGGTTCGGGCACTCCTCGTCACCCTGGACGCAGTGCTGAGTCGGGCAGTCCTCCTCACCCTGGACACAGGGCGGGTTCGGGCACTCCTCGTCACCCTGGACACACGGCGGGTTCGGGCACTCCTCGTCACCCTGCACGCACGGCGGCGCCGACTGGCAGCCGGTGTGCGCCGGGTTCGACTTGCCGATGCCGTTGTTGCCGTCGCACTCGTAACCGTTGTTGTGGTCAGAACCGCCCGGCATCTGCCCCTTCGGGTTCTTGTTGTCGGCCTTGCCGACACAGCCGGCGCACGGCTTGCCGGTGGCCTTGCCGCCACCGTTGCCGTTCATCGACGGCGAGCCGTCCCGGGTCGAGCAGTAGGGACCCTTGGTGCCGGTCGCCGGGCACTGCCCGTTGGCGCCACCGCTGTTGTTGTCCGCGTTGCTGTTCGGCTGCGGCTGGCTCACGTCACCCGACGTGCCCGCCGTACCGGCGGTCACGTGCGAGCGTGCCTTCGTGGTGCTCTTCCCGCTGGAGTGGGCAACAGTCACTCGGGCCGTCGATCTTCTTCGCGGACGTCGCCTTCGCGGTTGTCGCCTTCGCCGCGTCTTCGAGCTCGCGGCGGATTGTCCTGGCGGACTCTTCGCACTTCCCGCAGTCTCGGTCGGGGCCGACGCCTGACCGGTGGTGGCCGCCGCCGTCGCAGGAGCGACCTGCGAATTGCCGTTCGCGTTGCCGTTGCCCTTGCCCTTGCCGGGGTCGGCCAGCGCGGCGCCGCTTCCCAGCGACAGCACGACCAACAACAGTGCGGCAAGCATCGAGACCGGGCGCACGAACCTGTATGTCGATGTACTCATGACGAACCATCCCCCAGGGACGTCGCCGTCCCCGGACCTACCTCGCGGGCGTGCGAGCCCCCCTCGCAACAATTGCCCGCTTCGCACGCTAGGCCCACGCCCGGTGCCGCACATGACCCGGTAGTACCAGTTCCCGGGGCGAAGGGGCCATACATCCGGGAAGAAGCGGACAATCCCGGATATCCCCTCCAACGCCCGGATGGGCAGCCTCCCGAAAGAGGCTGCCCATCCGTCCGTTCAGTTCTCGCTGTCGAGCTAGCCCAGCTCGGTCCGGCGACGCATCGCCAGGGTGAGACCCCCGACCAGCAGGAGTCCTGCACCCGACGCCGCCAGCAGGCCCAGCATGCTGCCGGCTCCCGTGGCAGGCAGCGAGCCCGCGGCCGGCTGAGCGGCCGCGGTCGCAGCCGCGCCGGGCTGACGGAACGCTTCGACTCCGAGCACCGTGGGCGCACGGTTGAGCTCGGTGCCCGCGGGCGGAGAGTCGGTGCCCGGCGTGCCGGGGCACACCTCGTCACCCTCCACGCACTGCGGGGTCGGGCACTCCTCGGCACCCTCCACGCACTGCGGAGTCGGGCACTCCTCGGCACCCTCCACGCACTGCGGAGTCGGGCACTGCTCGGCACCCTCCACGCACTGCGGAGTCGGGCACTCCTCGGCACCCTCCACGCACTGCGGAGTCGGGCACTCCTCGGCACCCTCCACACACGGCGGGTTCGGGCACTCCTCGTCACCCTGCACGCAGTGCTGAGTCGGGCAGTCCTCCTCACCCTGGACGCACGGCGGGTTCGGGCACTCCTCGTCACCCTGCACACACGGCGGGTTCGGGCACTCCTCGTCACCCTGCACGCACGGCGGGGCCGACTGGCAGCCGGTGTGCGCCGGGTTCGACTTGCCGATGCCGTTGTTGCCGTCGCACTCGTAACCGTTGTTGTGGTCAGAGCCGCCCGGCATCTGCCCCTTCGGGTTCTTGTTGTCGGCCTTGCCGACACAACCGGCGCACGGCTTGCCGGTGGCCTTGCCGCCACCGTTGCCGTTCATCGACGGCGAGCCGTCCCGGGTCGAGCAGTAGGGACCCTTGGTGCCGGTCGCCGGGCACTGCCCGTTGGCGCCACCGCTGTTGTTGTCCGCGTTGCTGTTCGGCTGCGGCTGGCTCACGTCACCCGACGTGCCCGCCGTGCCCGCGCTGGAGTGTGAGCGCGCAGTCGACGAGCTCGACGTGGCTGGTCGACGTCCGCGTCGAGCTGCCGGCCTTGTTCGACGAGGCGGACTGCTTCGTCGAGCTGTTCCGGTGCGATGTCGTGGACTTCTGGGACTTCGGAGCAGCCTGCGTGGTCGCAGTCTGCTTGCCGTTGCTGTTGCCGTTGCTCTTGCCGGGATCAGCGACAGCGGAGCCGCCGCTCAGCGAGATGATCATCAGGAGCAGTGCAGCAATCACGGACGTCGTCGTCGTGAGTGCGCGCGCTCGGTCGTTGCATGGCCGAACCATGGAAATACCTACCAATCCCCCCGGACCCCACAGGGGCCGGATATAGAGAATTCCGGGCATCACGAAGTGGTGCCCCCCAAGAATTCCCTCCCGGCTGTATCTTGCCCCGAAAGGTGGTCTGGACAAAC
>CAVPLS010000002.1:0-373122 GCA_963706355.1 uncultured Actinomycetota bacterium | reverse complement strand
GTGAGCCCGGCACGCAGCTGACGATGCGTACCTTCCACACCGGTGGTGTGGCCTCCGCGGACGACATCACGCAGGGTCTGCCCCGCGTGGTCGAGCTCTTCGAGGCCCGTCAGCCCAAGGGTCGCTCGCCGATCACCGAGGCTGCCGGTCGCATCACGATCGACGAGACCGACAAGGCCAAGAAGATCCTGGTCACCCCGGACGACGGTTCCGAGGTCCAGGAGTACCCGATCAGCAAGCGGTCGCGTCTGACCGTCGGCGAGGGTGACCACGTCGAGGTCGGCCAGCAGCTCACCCAGGGCACGCCGGACCCGCAGGAGGTTCTGCGCATCCTCGGTGTCCGCAAGGCCCAGGAGCACCTCGTCGACGAGGTCCAGGCTGTGTACCGCAGCCAGGGCGTGGCGATCCACGACAAGCACATCGAGATCATCGTGCGGCAGATGCTGCGCCGCGTTCTCGTGCTGGAGCAGGGCGACACCAAGCTGCTCCCGTCGGACCTCATCGACCGGATCACCTTCGAGGAGGAGAACCGTCGGGTGGTCTCCGAGGGCGGCAAGCCCGCGGCCGGCCGTCCGCAGCTGATGGGCATCACCAAGGCGTCGCTGGCCACCGAGTCGTGGCTGTCGGCGGCGTCGTTCCAGGAGACCACGCGTGTCCTCACCGACGCGGCGATCCACGGCAAGTCCGACTCGCTGCGCGGCCTGAAGGAGAACGTGATCATCGGGAAGCTCATCCCGGCCGGCACCGGCCTGGAGCGCTACCGCAACATCCGGGTGGAGCCGACCGAGGAGGCGCGTGCGAACGCGTACTCCGTCACCGGGTACGGCGACTACGACTACGACTTCGGGAACACCGGAGGCCAGGCCGTGGCACTCGACGACTTCGACTTTGGTTCCTACCAGAACTGAGCGAAGCGAAGTTCTGGTAGCAGGAACCAGATCGAGCAAGACAGCGCCCGCCCACGCTCGCCTGGGCGGGCGCTGTCGCGTCGAGATCGAGTCGCTGATGTATGACGTCAGCCCGCCCACCCGTCACTCGCGCAACGACACGCCGCAAAAGCCCCACCATGAGTGACGGGTCGGCGGGCAGCCGCGAGGACGTGCGGCATCTTCCCGGAGGCCGGGGTCGAGCACGTCGTACACCGTCCGCGCGCTGATGCCGGGGGCGGTGGCACTCGCGCGGGCGACGGGTGCGCCGCTGGTCCCGATGGCGATCTGGGGGCCGCAGCGGATCCTGACCGCGCACCGCCCGGTGGACCTGCACCGTGGGCGGCCGGTGTCGCTGCTCGTCGGTGAGCCGATGTACGTCGACCCGACGACCGACCTGCGCGAGGGGACCGAACGGCTCGGCGCGCGCGTGCAGGGGCTGCTCGACGACCTGCAGGCCCGTCCCGTGCACCGACCGCGGCCCGGGGAGCACGCGCCGTGGCACCCGGCGCACCTCGGCGGGAGCGCGCCCCACCCCGGCGTGGCGCGGTTGCAGGAGTCGGTGCCGACGAGCGCGGTACCGCCCTGCTGGGCGCCGCGGACCTGGTCGGCTAGAGGCGGGTGTGGTCGCGAGGCGCCAGGGCGACACGCTCGATGTTCTGCGTCCGGTGGTGCCCCGGCTCCAGGACACCGCCGGGCTCGGCGTTCAGCGTCGAGATCGGGTCGACCAGCGCGTTCAGGCGGCGGCTGATCGGTGTCGCCGACAGCAGCAGGCTGATGCCGACAGCGGCGAGGGTGACGGCGAGGAACGCGTTGACCGGGTCCCGCTCGGACCACGAGCCGACGCCGGCGTACCCCGCGCCCTTCACGAAGAAGCCGTGGAACAGGTAGACGACCAGGCTGGCGGCCCCGAGCGGGGTGAACCAGCGCTGCGAGCGCGGTATCAGCGAGAGCGCGCTCAGCGTGAGGAGACCGGCCACCACCAGGCCACCGAGCCGGATCGAGGCGCCGAGCCAGAACGGGACACCCAGGTCGGGGTAGCCGGTGCGCCAGTAGAGCCACTCCTTGCTGAAGCTGCCGGCGACGAACAGCGAGACGAAGAACGTCAACGTCAGGAGTGCCGCGGCGACCACGCGGACCCGCGGCCGGGCCAGCAGGTCGAGCTGCTCGCGGCTGATGAAGAGGCCGGCGACGAAGAACGGCAGGAGTCCCGCCGCGCGCGGGAGGTCGAGCGCGTCGACGGTGTTCAGCCCGCCGATCAGGCAGATCGCGACCGCCAGCGCGAGCGCGGTGCCGGGGCGCATCCGGGTGAACAGCGGGGTGGCCAGCCGCCAGAGGAACAGCACCGTGAGGTACCACATCGGCCAGTGCGGGCTGATGTAGAGCACCCCGAAGTTCTCGTGCCCCACGACGGTCCGGAACAGCGCCAGCAGGGTCTCGAAGACGAGGTACGGCACCACGATCGTGGTCACCAGCTTGCGCAGGTTGGCCCGCGTGAACGTGAAGCGGCGGGACAGGTAGCCGGTGACCAGCACGAAGGCCGGCACGTGGAAGGTGTAGAGGAAGACGTAGACCGGGCTCGACGTCGACACGTCCGGCAGCAGCGTCCACGAGTGCCCGACCACCACGAGGGTGACGAGCAGCAGCTTGGCGTTGTCGAAGAAGGGGTCGCGCGACTTCGCCCGCTCGCGGCGGTGCGCGTGCGGGTGTGCGGGTGCGGCGGCGTGGAGCGTGCTCATCGACTCTCAGGGGTTGGGTGCGGTGGGCCACTGAGATGGTCCCCCGGTGCGGCCGTCCCGAAACCGTGGTCCAGAGAGGACGCGACGAGACCTTAGACTCGCGCCCATGTCCGAGCAGAGCTCACCGTCGGCACCCCCGCAGCGGCAGCGGATCGCGGCGTACGCCGTCCTGGTGCGTGGCTCGGGCAGCGCCGCCGAGATCCTGCTCACACGGATGTCCACCCGGACCCGGATCCCGGGCCGCTGGACCCTCCCCGGCGGTGGGATCGAGCACGGGGAGGAGCCGCGCGACGCGCTGCGCCGGGAGGTGCACGAGGAGACCGGCCTGCACGTCGAGCCGGTCAGCGTGCTCGACGTGCACTCCACGCACTTCACGGGCGCCCGCAACGACGGGCTGGTCGAGGACTACCACGGCATCCACCTGATCTTCGAGGCGCGCATCCTTCCCCAGTCGCAGGACGTCGAGCCGCACGTCGTGGAGGAGGACGGGTCGACCGACCTGGCGGTCTGGGTGCCGCTCGCCACCGCCCTCGACCTCGACCTCCTCAGCGCGGCGCGATACGCCGTCACCGCCGTGGAGCAGCCCGGCTAGGCTCGCCGCATGGCCCAGGACGGCAGCCCCGAGACCGTGTTCACCTACGGCGCCCCGCAGCTGAAGTTCGGCTCCGGGGCGTCCGACGAGATCGGCTACGACCTCTCGACGTACGGCGTCCGGCGGGTGCTGGTGATCACCGACGCCGGTGTCGCCGCGACCGGCCACCCGCAGCGGATCGTCGAGCAGATCGGCGGTTTCGGGATCGAGGCCGTGCTGTTCGACCGTTCGCGCGTCGAGCCCACGGACGCGAGCATGGTCGAGGCGGTGGAGTTCGCCCGTGAGCGAGGTCCGTGGGACGCGTTCGTCGCGGTCGGCGGCGGCTCCGCGATCGACACCGCCAAGGCGGTCAACCTGCTCTGCACCAACCCCGGCGAGCTGCTCGACTACGTCAACGCCCCGGTCGGCGGCGGCCGCAACCCCGAGCACGTGCTCGCGCCGCTGGTCGCCGTCCCCACCACCACCGGCACCGGCAGCGAGAGCACGACCGTGTGCGTGCTCGACGTGCTGGCCCAGAAGGTGAAGAGCGGGATCAGCCACCCACGGCTGCGCCCGACCCTCGCCGTCGTGGACCCGCTGCTCACCATGACCCAGCCGGCCGGCGTCACCGCCGCGTGCGGCATGGACATCCTCTGCCACGCCCTCGAGAGCTGGACCGCGCGGCCCTACGACTCCTACGACCGCAAGTCGCCCGAGCAGCGGGTGCCCTACTGCGGCGCGAACCCGATCGGCGACATGTGGTCGGAGAAGGCGATGAGCCTGCTCGCCACGTCGTTCCGGACCTCGGTCCACCACGGTGACGACGAGCAGGCACGCGGACAGATGGCCCTCGCCGCGACGTTCGCCGGGATGGGCTTCGGCAACGCCGGGGTGCACATCCCGCACGCCAACGCCTACCCGATCGCCGGCCGCGTCGTGGACTTCCGTCCCGACGGCTACCCCGGCGACGAGCCGATGGTGCCGCACGGCATGGCGGTCTCGCTGACGGCTCCCGAGGCCTTCCGCTTCACCTTCGAGGCGAACCCCGAGCGGCACGTGCGCGCCGCCGAGCTGCTCGCCCCCGGCGCCGACCGTCCCGACGACCTGAGCGGCTTCCTGCCGTCGGTGCTCGCCGACCTGATGCGCGACATCGACATCCCCAACGGCATCGGGGCGGTGGGGTACGGCGAGGGCGACGTCGACAGCCTCGTCGAGGGCACCCTCAAGCAGCAGCGGCTGCTGGCCACCGCGCCCCGCGAGGCCTCGGCCGACGACCTGGCCGGGATCCTGCACCGCTCGATCGAGCTGTGGTGAGCGACGACGGCCGAGACCTCGTCGCCGCACTCCGCCGGGAAGGCATCGGGGACGTCGACGACTCGACGCTGGCCCGTGCGCTGTACTCCACCGACGCCTCGCTCTACCGCGTCGTCCCGCAGGTCGTGGTGCGGCCGCGCACGGTCGACGAGCTGGCCGCCACCGTCGCGGTCGCCCGGGACACCTCGGTCCCGCTGACCATGCGCGGTGCCGGTACGTCGATCGCCGGCAACGCGGTGGGCACCGGCATCGTCGTCGACACCACCAAGCACCTCAACCGGGTCCTCGAGCTGGACCCGGAGGCGCGCACCGCCCGCGTCGAGCCGGGGACGGTGCACGCGACCCTGCAGCGTGCCGCGACCGCGCACGGGCTGCGCTTCGGCCCCGATCCCTCGACCCACACCCGCTGCACCGTCGGCGGGATGATCGGCAACAACGCCTGCGGGTCGCGGGCCCTGGGCTACGGCCGGACCGTCGACAACGTCGTCGACCTCGACGTGCTCACGATCGACGGGCAGCGGCTGACGACCGGCGGCGCCAGGACCCCGCTCCACGACCGGCTCGACGGGCTGGTCGCCGAGCACCTCGCGACCGTGCGCACGTCGTTCGGCCGGTTCACCCGGCAGGTCTCGGGCTACAGCCTCGAGCACCTGCTCCCCGAGAACGGCCGCGACCTGGCGAAGTTCCTGGTCGGCAGCGAGGGCACGCTGGGGGTGGTCGCCGCAGCGACGGTCCGGCTGGTCGAGGACGAGCCCTTCCGCGCGCTCGCCGTGCTCGGCTACCCGTCGATGTTCGAGGCCGCCGACGCCGTCCCCGGCCTGCTGCACCACCCGCTGGTGGCCTGCGAGGGCCTGGACTCCCGGATCGTCGACGTGGTCCGGCGCAAGGGCGCCGTGCCCGACCTGCCCCGAGGGGCCGGCTGGCTGTTCGCCGAGGTCACCGGATCCACCGCCGACGAGGCCCGCGCCGCCGCCGACGCCGTCGCCCGGGACGCCGGCGCGCTCGACGCGCGACTGGTCACCGACCCGGGGGAGATGGCCGCACTCTGGCGGATCCGGGAGGACGGTGCCGGTCTCGCGGCCCGCAGCCTGGACCGGCCCGCGCACGCCGGCTGGGAGGACGCCGCGGTCCCGCCGGACCGGCTCGGCGCCTACCTGCGAGGGTTCGACGCGCTGCTGCGCGACGCCGGGCTCGACGGGGTGCCCTACGGCCACTTCGGCGACGGCTGCGTGCACGTGCGCATCGACTTCCCGCTCGACCGCTCCGGCGGCCGGCAGGCGTTCCGCTCCTTCGTCGAGGACGCCGCCGACCTGACCGCCGCGCACGGCGGCAGCCTGTCCGGCGAGCACGGCGACGGCCGGGCCCGCTCGGAGCTGCTGACGCGGATGTACTCCGCCGAGGTGATCGCGCTGTTCGCGGCGGTCAAGCACCTCTTCGACCCCGGCGACCTGCTCAACCCCGGCGTGCTGGTCGCCCCGCGGCCCGTGGACGCCGACATCCGGCTGGCCGCCCGGCTGCGCGAGCCTCGTCGCTTCCTCCGGCTGGCCCACGACGACGGCTCCGTGGTCGATGCCGTGCACCGCTGCACCGGGGTCGGCAAGTGCGTCGCGGACAACACCGGCGGCGGCGGTGTGATGTGTCCGTCCTACCTCGCCACCCGCGACGAGAAGGACTCGACGCGTGGTCGCTCCCGCGTGCTCCAGGAGATGGTGAACGGCACGCTGGTCACCGACGGCTGGAAGTCCGACGAGGTGCACGAGGCGCTCGACCTGTGCCTGTCCTGCAAGGGCTGCGCCTCCGACTGCCCCACGGGCATCGACATGGCGACGTACAAGGCCGAGGCGCTGCACCAGCGCTACCGCCGCCGACTGCGGCCGCGCAGCCACTACGCGCTCGGCCAGCTGCCCCGCTGGGCACGGCTCGCCCAGCCGGTGGCCCCGGTCGCCAACCGGGTGATGCGGGTCGGTGCCCTGCAGAGGCTGGCCAAGGCCGCCGCCGGGATCGACCAGCGGCGCCGGGTGCCCGAGTTCGCAGCCCGGCCGCTGCGTCGGTGGGCCCGCCGGACGCCGTACGACGCGTCGGCCGCCGTCACGAGCTACGACGTCGTGCTGTGGGCGGACTCGTTCACCGACGGGTTCGCCTCCGACAGCGGACGCGCCGCCGTCGCCGTCCTCGAGGCGGCCGGGCTGCGGGTCGGCGTCATCACCGAGGCCGCCTGCTGCGGGCTCACCTGGGTGAGCACCGGTCAGCTCACGGCCGCCCGGCGGATCCTCGGGCACACGCTGGACGTGCTGCACCCCTACGTCGCGCGCGGAGTGCCGGTCGTCGGACTCGAGCCCTCCTGCCTGGCCACGCTCCGCTCGGACGCCGTCGAGCTCACCGGCGACCCGCGGGCCGTCGAGGTCGCGGCGGGTGTCCGGACGCTGGCCGAGCTGCTGGGCGGGCTGCCCGGCTGGTCGCCGCCCGACCTGACCGGCACGACGGTCGTGGTGCAGCCGCACTGCCACCACGCCAGCGTGCTGGGCTGGGACGCGGACGCCGCGTTGCTGGCCCGCACCGGGGCGGACGTGACCCGGGTCGGCGGCTGCTGCGGACTGGCCGGCAACTTCGGGGTCGAGCAGGGGCACTACGAGGTGTCGGTCGCCGTGGCCGAGCACGATCTGCTCCCGGCCGTCCGGGCCGCGGGGGAGCGGGCGGTCGTGCTGGCGGACGGGTTCTCCTGCCGGACCCAGCTCGACGACCTGGCCGGGGTCCGTGCGCTGCACCTGGCCGAGCTGCTCGCCGGTGCGCCGGCGCGGGAGACCGCCGACGTCGTGGTTGCGCCGCCCGGCTAGACTGGAGCCCTCAGGCGCGAAGCCCGAGGTCTGCTTCCCTAGCGCACGAGCGGTCTGCTCGTTTTGACCGCGTTCCGGCGAGCCGGTAATCTTTTTCTTCGTGTCTGGGACACCCAGGCCCTGCGCATGCTCGTGACCATGACCGTCGCGGGAATTGAGGCTGCACTCGCAGCGTTTTCCTCGCAGGATCCTCCGCCAGCAACAACGGCGGCGGCCTGCGGCGGGCGACACGCCCGACCGCGGGGGAGCAGCAGCCAGGCTCGGTACGACCAGTTCACCCAAGACAGCATCACCGAACAGGAAAGAGACGCACGCGGTGCCCACCATCCAGCAGTTGGTCCGAAAGGGCCGCCAGGACAAGGTGTCGAAGAACAAGACGCCCGCTCTGAAGGGTTCACCCCAGAGGCGTGGCGTGTGCACGCGTGTCTACACGACCACCCCGAAGAAGCCGAACTCCGCGCTGCGGAAGGTCGCCCGTGTGCGGCTGTCCAGCGGCATCGAGGTCACGGCCTACATCCCGGGCGTCGGCCACAACCTGCAGGAGCACTCGATCGTGCTCGTGCGTGGCGGTCGTGTGAAGGACCTTCCCGGTGTCCGCTACAAGATCATCCGCGGCTCCCTCGACACCCAGGGTGTCAAGAACCGCAAGCAGGCTCGCAGCCGTTACGGCGCGAAGAAGGAGAAGAGCTAATGCCTCGCAAGGGTCCCGCTCCCAAGCGACCGCTCGACGTCGACCCGGTCTACGGCTCCCAGGTCGTGACCCAGCTGGTCAGCAAGGTCCTCAAGGACGGCAAGAAGCAGACCGCCCAGCGCATCGTCTACGGCGCCCTCGAGGGCTGCCGCGAGAAGACCGGCACCGACCCGGTCGTCACGCTCAAGCGTGCGCTGGACAACGTGAAGCCGGCCCTCGAGGTCCGCAGCCGCCGCGTGGGTGGCGCGACCTACCAGGTCCCGGTCGAGGTGAAGGGCGGTCGTTCCATGACCCTGGCCCTTCGCTGGCTGGTCAGCTACTCCGCCGCCCGTCGTGAGAAGACCATGGCCGAGCGTCTGATGAACGAGATCCTCGACGCCTCCAACGGCCTCGGCGCCGCAGTCAAGCGTCGCGAGGACGTCCACAAGATGGCCGAGTCGAACAAGGCCTTCGCGCACTACCGCTGGTGACACCCGCCCCGTACGACGCCCGACGCACTGCCCGCACCCGGCAGGCACCGGGTCGTCCAGGGGGCGCCCAGCGGGCTTCCATGCAGCATCTAGCTCCACCAAGCCAAAGAGGGGATCACTGAAGAAGTGGCCGTCGACATCACCACCGACCTGACCAAGGTCCGCAACATCGGCATCATGGCGCACATCGACGCCGGCAAGACCACCACGACCGAGCGGATCCTCTTCTACACCGGCATCTCCTACAAGATCGGCGAGGTCCACGAGGGCGCTGCCGTCATGGACTGGATGGAGCAGGAGCAGGAGCGCGGCATCACGATCACGTCCGCCGCGACGACCTGCTGGTGGAAGAACCACCAGATCAACATCATCGACACCCCCGGTCACGTGGACTTCACCGCCGAGGTCGAGCGCTCGCTGCGCGTCCTCGACGGCGCGGTCGCGGTCTTCGACGGCGTCGCGGGCGTCGAGCCCCAGACGATGACCGTCTGGCGCCAGGCCAACAAGTACTCCGTCCCGCGGATGTGCTTCGTCAACAAGCTCGACCGCACCGGTGCGGACTTCTTCCGCTGCGTCGACATGATGATCGACCGGCTGAACTCCACCCCGCTGGTCCTGCAGCTCCCGATCGGCGCCGAGAGCGACTTCCTCGGTGTCGTCGACCTGGTCGGCATGCGCGCGCTCACGTGGCGCGGCGAGACCAAGATGGGCGAGGACTACGACATCGAGGACATCCCCGCGGAGCTGGCCGAGCAGGCCGCCGAGTGGCGCGAGAAGTTCCTCGAGACCCTGGCCGAGGCCGACGACGCGATCATGGAGAAGTACCTCGAGGGCGAGGACATCTCCGTCGAGGAGCTCGAGGCCGCCATCCGGCGCGCCACGCTGGCCGACAAGGTCAACCCGGTCCTCTGCGGCACCGCGTTCAAGAACAAGGGCGTCCAGCCCCTGCTCGACGCGGTCGTGAAGTACCTCCCCTCGCCGCTCGACATCGACGGCATCCAGGGCCACGACGCCAAGGACGAGGAGAAGGTGATCGTCCGGCAGCCCAGCGACGAGGAGCCGTTCTCCGGTCTCGCCTACAAGGTCGCCACCGACCCGCACCTCGGCAAGCTGATCTACGTCCGGGTGTACTCCGGCAAGCTCGTCGCCGGCTCGACCGTGCTCAACTCGGTCAACGGCAAGAAGGAGCGGATCGGCAAGGTCTACCAGATGCACGCGAACAAGCGTGAGGAGATCGCGTCGGTCGGCGCCGGCCAGATCGTGGCGGTCATGGGTCTCAAGGACACCAAGACCGGCCACACCCTGTCCGACCCCCAGAACCCCGTCGTCCTCGAGTCGATGACGTTCCCGGCCCCGGTGATCGAGGTCGCGATCGAGCCCAAGACCAAGGGTGACCAGGAGAAGCTCGGCGTCGCGATCCAGCGGCTCTCCGACGAGGACCCCACCTTCACGGTGAAGTCCGACATCGAGACGGGCCAGACGATCATCGCCGGCATGGGCGAGCTGCACCTGGAGATCCTCGTCGACCGGATGAAGCGCGAGTTCCGCGTGGAGGCCACCGTCGGCAAGCCGCAGGTGGCGTACCGCGAGACCATCCGCAAGGAGGTCAAGAACCACTCCTACACGCACAAGAAGCAGACCGGTGGTTCGGGCCAGTTCGCGAAGGTCGTCATCAGCCTCGGCCCCAACGTGGACCCGGAGACCGGCCTGGGTGCCGGCTACGAGTTCGTGAACAACGTGTCGGGTGGTCGCATCCCCCGCGAGTACATCCCGTCGGTCGACCAGGGTGGCCAGGGCGCCATGGAGTTCGGCGTGCTCGCCGGCTACCCGATGGTCGACGTGAAGTTCACGCTCGAGGACGGCGCCTACCACGACGTCGACTCCTCCGAGCTCGCGTTCAAGCTCGCCGGCGGGCAGGCCTTCAAGGAGGCTGCCCGGATGGCCAAGCCGGTCCTGCTCGAGCCGATGTTCGCCGTGGAGGTGACCACGCCCGAGTCGTTCCTGGGCGACGTCATCGGCGACATCAACTCGCGCCGTGGCCAGGTCTCGACGATGTTCGAGCGCTCGGGTGACCGGGTGGTCGAGGCGTTGGTACCGCTGTCAGAGATGTTCGGGTACGTTGGCGACCTGAGGTCCAAGACCTCCGGCCAGGCGTCGTACTCGATGGAGTTCGACTCGTACGCCGAGGTTCCGCAGAACGTCGCCGACGAGATCATCAAGAAGGTCCGCGGCGAGTAGTCCGTCGGACCCTTTGCACAAAACCCCAGCAGACGAGTCAAGTTTCTAACGAGGAGGAGCCCCCGTGGCTAAGGCGAAGTTCGAGCGGACTAAGCCGCACGTCAACATCGGCACGATTGGTCACATCGACCATGGCAAGACGACGTTGACCGCAGCGATCACCAAGGTGCTGCACGACAAGTACCCGAACCTGAACGAGGCCTCGGCCTTCGACATGATCGACAAGGCTCCCGAGGAGCGTCAGCGCGGCATCACGATCTCGATCGCGCACGTCGAGTACCAGACGGAGCAGCGCCACTACGCGCACGTCGACTGTCCCGGTCACGCCGACTACATCAAGAACATGATCACCGGCGCGGCCCAGATGGACGGCGCGATCCTCGTGGTCGCCGCCACCGACGGCCCGATGCCCCAGACGCGTGAGCACGTGCTGCTCGCCCGTCAGGTCGGCGTGCCGGCGATCGTGGTCGCGCTGAACAAGTGCGACATGGTCGACGACGAGGAGCTCATCGAGCTCGTCGAGATGGAGGTCCGCGAGCTCCTCACCGAGTACGAGTTCGACGGCGACGAGATCCCCGTCGTCCGCGTTGCTGCCTTCCCGGCGCTCCAGGGCGACGAGAAGTGGGGCGAGTCGATCATGGAGCTCATGACCGCCGTCGACGAGCACATCCCGCAGCCGGAGCGCGAGATCGACAAGCCGTTCCTGATGCCCGTCGAGGACGTCTTCACGATCACCGGTCGTGGCACCGTCATCACCGGTCGCATCGAGCGCGGTGTGGTCAAGGTCAACGAGACCGTCGACATCATCGGCATCCGCGAGGCCAAGCAGACCACCACGGTCACCGGCGTCGAGATGTTCCGCAAGCTCCTCGACGAGGGCCAGGCCGGCGAGAACGTCGGGCTGCTGCTTCGTGGCACCAAGCGCGAGGACGTCGAGCGCGGCATGGTCGTCATCAAGCCGGGCACCACGACCCCGCACACCAACTTCGACGCGTCGGTCTACATCCTGTCGAAGGAGGAGGGCGGCCGTCACACGCCGTTCTTCAACAACTACCGTCCGCAGTTCTACTTCCGCACCACGGACGTGACCGGCGTCGTGACCCTCCCCGAGGGCACCGAGATGGTCATGCCGGGCGACAACACCGACATGTCGGTCGAGCTGATCCAGCCGATCGCCATGGAGGACGGTCTCCGGTTCGCGATCCGCGAGGGTGGCCGCACCGTCGGCGCCGGCCGGGTCACCAAGATCAACAAGTGATCTAGCAGCATCTGACTCGCAGTACTGTCGAGAGGCCCGGTCCCCTGGTGGGACCGGGCCTCTTGCACTTTCACCCCACCGGCTGGTCGAGCTTGTCGAGACCCTGTGGGCCCGTCCGCCGGGCTCCGCGCCACGGCCCGGGCGGGGACACCCGCTCGCTCGTTCCTCGCTCGCCCGCCATACCCGAGCCACAGCCCCGCCCGGGCCTCGTCGCTGCCGCCGGCTCAGCGACCGCGTGGCCTCGGCGCCCGGGCAGACCCGAGCCACAGCCTCGGCCCGGCCTCGGCGCGGCCGCCCGCTCAGCCCGGGCCGGGCCGCGTCGCTCCGCCCGGCTAGCGCCCGCGTGGGCCTCGGCGCCCGGCCAGAGTCGCGTCAGGCTTGCCCGGCTGGTCGAGCTTGTCGAGACCACTCACTCACGGACAGAAGAGGGCGCAGGTCTGATGGACGGGCAGGACACGGGTCGGGACGGGACGAGGTCACGGCCTGCGCGGCCGCACACGGGGGTGACAGCGGACGGGAAGCGGGTCCGTGAGGTGCTGACCTACAGCCGGCGGGGGAGCCGGCTGGGGACGCGACAGGCGGCGGCGTGGGACCGGCACCGGCACGAGTGGTGGGTGCCGGACGACGCCGTCGACGCCGACGACTTCGACCTCACGAGGTGGTTCGGCCGGGAGGCGCCGTTGGTCGTGGAGATCGGCTGCGGCGTGGGGGAGGCGACGGTGGCGCTGGCGGCGACGCGGCCGTCGTGCAACGTGCTGGGGTTCGAGGTGTGGCACCCCGGGGTCGCCGACACGTTCCACCGGATGGACCAGGCGGGCATCGACAACGTGCGGATGATGAGCGTCGACGCGGTGTGGTCGATGCGGCACGTGCTGGGCCCGGGCAGCATCCACGAGCTGTGGACGTTCTTCCCCGACCCGTGGCCCAAGCAGAGGCACGTGCGGCGGCGGCTCGTCGACGCGGAGTTCGCGCACCTGGCGGCCGACCGGCTGGAGCCGGGCGGGCTGTGGCGGCTGGCGACCGACTGGGACGACTACGCCGAGCAGATGGCGGAGGTGCTCGACGCGGAGCCGCTGCTCACGAACGTGCACGACGGCCCGGCGCCCCGGTGGGAGGACCGGCCGCTGACGCGGTTCGAGCGGCGGGGCCTGGAGGCGGGCCGGTCGATCACGGACCTGACCTACCGCCGCGTCTGACGTCTAACGGTGCCGGGTGCCGCGCAGCCGGACCCGCAGCGCCTCGTCGCGCGCCAGCCGGAGCTCGTCGCGGCGGCGCCGCTCGGCGAGGACCGCGGCCAGCACGGTCTCCGGGTGGTGGCCCGGTGGGGGAGCCGGGGCGACGTGGGAGAGCACCTGCGTGCCGAGCTGGGTCCCGAGCGTCGCGCGTGACGCCGGGTTGAGGGTCGGCGCGCGGTCGAGGAACTGGCGTACGCCGAGGGCCAGCCCGTCCGGCAGGGGAGCGATGTCGGCGTGCGCGGCCCAGCCGGCGAGCTGCGGTGGCATCAGGGCCGGCCGGACGCCCGGGAAGCGGAACCGCTCCCGCACCACGTAGGTGCCGGCGAGCACGTCGCCGAGCCGTTTCCCGCGGGACGTCACCAGCGCGCTGATCAGGGCGGGCACGCCGCTGAAGATCCAGATCTCCACGACGCCGACCAGGGCGCGGATGAACGCGTGCCGGAACGCGATCGGACCGGCGTCGTCGCGCACCGTGCGCAGGCCGAGCGCGAGCTTGCCCAGGGAGCGGCCGTGGGTCAGGGTCTCGACGGCCGTCGGGAGCGCCACCAGGACGAGCACCGTGCCGACCAGGCCGGCGACCGCGGCGAGGGCGTCGTCGGTGCCGACGACGGCGAGGCTGCCGATGACGAAGACGGCGATGAGCAGGATCAGCTCGAGGGTGATGTCGATGAGGCCGGAGACCAGCCGCAGCGCGACGGTGGCCGGGGGAAGGTCGAGCGCGACGGCCTCGCCGGTGACGAGGTCGTCGTCGCCGAGGAGCCCGTGCACGTCCGACATGAGGAGGTCACGGTATCCAACGGCGGGCCTGCTGCGCCGAGCCTAGAGTGATCGCGTGGACATCGACGCCTTCGTGGCCGCGCACTCCGGCCGCTGGCAGCGGCTCGAGCAGCTCAGCCGGCGTCGGTCGTTGAGCGGTCGGGAGGCCGACGAGCTCGTCGACGGCTACCAGGAGGTCGCGACCCACCTGTCCGTCGTACGTTCCTCCGCCCCCGACCCGGCTCTGGTGGCCTACCTCTCCAGCGTGCTGGCCCGGGCCCGGATCCGCACCACCGGCACCCGCACCACGTCGTGGCGCGACGCGAGCCTGTTCCTGACCGCGACCTTCCCAGCGGCGCTCTACCGGCTGCGCCGGTGGTGGCTGGCCGTGCTGCTCGTCAACGTCGCGGTGGCGGGGCTGATGATGGCCTGGCTGGTGCAGCACCCCGGCATCGGTTCGTCGTTGATGTCCCCGGCGGAGGCCGACCGGCTCGTCAACGTCGACTTCGAGCAGTACTACAGCGAGTACGCCGCCTCGCACTTCGCCGCGCAGGTGTGGACCAACAACGCCTGGGTGGCCGCGCTGTGCATCGCCCTGGGAGTGTTCGGGCTGCCGGTCGTGTACCTGCTGCTGACCAACATCGTGAACGTCGCGGTGATCGGGGCCCTGATGATCCAGCACGACCGGGGTTCGCTGTTCTTCGGGCTGATCCTGCCGCACGGCCTCCTCGAGCTCACCGCGGTCTTCGTCGCCGCGGGGGTGGGGCTCCGGCTGTTCTGGGCCTGGGTCGATCCCGGTGCGCGGACCCGACTCCAGTCGGTGGCGCACGAGGGCCGCAGCGCGGCCGCCGTCGCTCTCGGTCTCGTGCTGGTGCTGCTGGTCAGCGGCGTGATCGAGGCGTTCGTGACACCCTCCGGTCTGCCGACCTGGGCCCGGATCGGGATCGGCGTGGCCGCCGAGGCGGCGTTCTTCGGCTACGTGTTCGTGCTCGGACGCCGCGCCTTCCTGGCCGGGCACACCGGGGACCTGTCGCGGGCGGCGCTCGAGGACCAGGTCGCCACCGCGTCGTAGCCGCTGCTCAGAGGAGCCCGCGGCTCTTCAGCATCAGGTAGTGGTCGGTGAGCGCCACCGGCAGGCGTTCCGCGTCGGCGTCGACGACGTCCACGCCGAGGTGGGTGAGGATCTCCGCGGTCCGGGCCCGGTCGGCGAGGACCTGCTCGGCGGCGGCTGCGTCGTACACCGCGGCGGCGCCGCCGCGTCCGGACGCCATCCGGTCGAGCTCGGGGTCCCGGACCGACGCGAGCACGACGCGGTGCCGCTGGGCGAGGGTGGGCAGTGCCGGGAGCAGGCCGTGCTCCACCGCGGCCGGCTCGAGGGCGGAGAGCAGCACCACGAGCGCGGGCTGCCGGCCGAGCGACACGACCGCGGAGGTCAGCCGGGACCAGTTGGCCTCCACGAGCGCCGGCTCCAGGTCGGCCATCGCCTCCACCACCCGGGGCAGGACGTCGCCGCGCGCCCCGCCCCGGACCCGGGCCCGCACCTGGCGGTCGCCGGCCAGGAAGTCGACGGTGTCGCCGGCGCGCGACGCGAGGGCCGCGAGGAGCAGCCCGGCATCCATCGCCGAGTCGAGGCGGGGGACGTCGTCGATCCGCCCGGCCGACGTGCGGGACGTGTCCAGGACCAGCAGCACCCTGCGGTGCCGCTCGGGCTGCCACGTGCGCACCACGACGTTGCGCGACCGGGCGCTGGCCCGCCAGTCGATGCTGCGCACGTCGTCGCCGAGGACGTAGTCGCGCAGCGAGTCGAACTCCGTGCCCTGGCCGCGGACCCGCACCGCCGAACGGCCGTCGAGCTCGCGCAGCTTGGCCAGCCGGCTGGGCAGGTGCTTGCGCGAGTGGAACGGCGGCAGCACCCGCACCCGTCCGGGGACGTCCACGGACGCCTGTCGTGCGGCCAGGCCCAGAGGTCCCGTGCACCGCACGGTCACGCGATGGGTGCGCCGGTCACCGCGCCGGGTGGGGGTCAGGGGAGTGCTGACCAGGACCTGGTCGCCGCCCGCCAGGTCGAAGCGGTGCCGGTTGCCGGTGGCGCCGGCCGACGGTTGCCAGGCGTCGCGCAGCAGCCCCTGCACACGGCGGTCGCCCGGGTTGGCGACCAGCAGCTGGGTACGGGTGGGCTGACCCTGCCGGACCTGCCCCACCGGGCGGCGGGTGAGCACGAGCCGTCGCGGGTGCGGCGCGAGCAGCAGGTCCACGACCACCAGCACGAGAACCGCGAGCACCCACCAGGCCGCCGTGCTCCCGGAGGGCCGGAGCACGAGCGCGAGCACGCCCAGCAGCACCAGCAGCGGGACCCGGCCGGTGATGCTCATCGCGGCACGGGCACCGAGTCGACCGCGCTCTGCAGCACCTGGCCCACCGAGACGCCCTCGAGCTCGGCCTCCGGGCGCAGCCCCAGCCGGTGGGCCAGGGTCGCGCCGGCCAGCGCCTTCACGTCGTCGGGCGTCACGAACGCGCGGCCCTGCAGCCAGGCCCACGCACGGCTGGTGCGCAGCAGCGCCGTCGCCCCGCGCGGGCTGACACCGAGGTTCAGCGACGGGGAGACCCGCGTGGCCCGCGCGATGTCGACGACGTAGCCGGTCACCTCCGCGGACACCACCACCGTGCGTACGGCGGCCGCCCCCGCCTCGATGTCCGAGGCGCCGGCCACCGCGCGCACTCCGGCGGCCGCGATGTCGTGCGGGTCGAACCCGTCGGCGTGCCGCCTCAGGATCTCCAGCTCGTCGTCACGACCGGGCAGCGGCAGCACGACCTTGAGCAGGAAGCGGTCGAGCTGCGCCTCGGGGAGCGGGTAGGTGCCTTCGTACTCCACGGGGTTCTGGGTGGCGGCGACCAGGAACGGCCGGGGCAGCGGCCGCGAGGTGCCGTCGGCCGAGACCTGCGTCTCCTCCATCGCCTCCAGCAGCGCGGACTGGGTCTTGGGTGGTGTGCGGTTGATCTCGTCGGCGAGCAGCAGGTTCGTGAAGATCGGGCCCTCGCGGAAGGTGAGCTCGCCGGCCCGGTTGTCGTAGATCAGCGAGCCGGTGATGTCACCCGGCATCAGGTCGGGGGTGAACTGGACCCGCTTGGTCCCCACCGACAGGGCGGCGGCCAGTGAACGCACCAGCAGGGTCTTGGCCACCCCGGGCACGCCCTCCATCAGCACGTGACCGCCGGACAGCAGCGCGACCAGCAGACCGGACACCGCGGCGTCCTGCCCGACCACGGCCTTGGCGACCTCGGTCCGGACGCGGTTGAGCGCCTCGCGGGCGGCGTCGGGCGCGACGGTCTCCTGTGTCATGGGCGGTGTACCTCTTTCTCGAGAGCGGCCAGCTCGGCGGCCAGCCGGGTCAACACGGTGTCGTCGGGGACGGGGCGGGAGAGCAGCAGGTCGTGCAGGGAGGCGACGTCGCGGCCGGTGGCGTGCGCCACCTGTCCGACCAGGACGCCGGGGTCGGTGGTCGCCGGCAGCCGGAGCCGCGCGGCGAGCCGACCCCGGGTCGCGGCACGCAGGATGTCGGCGGCGTGCTCACGGTCGCGGACCTTGCGGTAGAGCCGGCCGCGGCCCTGGGTCGACTCCACGGCCTTGACCACGACCGGCAGCGGCTCCACCACCAGCGGCCCCAGCCGTCGTCCGCGCCACAGCATCAGCGCCAGCACCGCGGCCGCCGCCAGCCACAGCGGCGGGGACCAGCCCACCGGGCAGCTGGGACGACAGCGACCCGCCGTCACCGGCGCGGACGTCGCGGGAGTCCGGGACGTACCACACCAGCCGGTCGTGCTGCCCGAGCAGCCGCAGCGCCACCGCGGCGTTGTCCGCCTGCGCGACACGGTCGTTCATGAGCACCTCGACGCCGCCCACGGCGTACGTCGGGACGCGACCGTCGACGCGAGCCACCAGGGAGGCGGCGTCGACGCCCTGGCCGCGGAAGCACCCGACCACCGCCGCGCCGTCGCGACCGCGGTAGCCGGTCGCGAAGGTCACGTCGACCGACAACCCGGCGAGCAGCCGGTCGCGGCAGCGGGCCTCGGTCCGGTCGCCGAGCTCGGTCTGGTCGCTCTCGACCGGCAGCCGCAGCGCGCGCACCACGACGGGTCCGGGTTCGGCGAGGACCATGGACCCCGCGTCGGCGGCGTGCTCGGCGAGGGCCCGGGCCGTGGACCGGCCGAGCTGCTCGGTCGAGGTCACCACGACGGTGGTGTCCCGGTCCATCGACGTGCGGGCGAGCGCCGCGGCCCGGCGCACGACGGTCACCTGCACGCCGTGCCGGGCGAGCACCCGGGCCACGGCGCGGCCGCCCTCGGCCTCCGGGTTGTCGGGGTCGAGCGTTCCGCCGTACGGGGTCGACCGCAGGGTCGCGACGCTCAGCGCCAGGAGGGCGAGCACGACGACGGCCACGACGACGGTGCTGCGGCGGTGCGTCCTCAGCCACCTGGTCGCGCGGCTCACCGGGTCACCGCCGGGGCCGACTCCCGGTCGGAGGGCGGCCGCTGCGCCGGGCGGGCCGTCCGGAGGGCGTCGTCGAGATCGAGGACCGACCGGGCGTCGGCGGCCGCGGCCGGCTGGTCGCCGTAGAACACGAGGTCGAACAGCATGGCCGCCCGGCCGAGCGCTTCAGCGTGCTCCGGGAACGCCGGTCCGAGGTCCACCGCCAGCTCGTGGGCGGTCAGCCCCGGGCGGTCGTCGACCAGCCCACGCCGCAGCGCACGGGACGCGACCGCCCGGAACGCGTCGACCAGGGCGGCGTCGTAGTCGCCTGCCTCCAGCGCGGCCAGGGCCGACGCGCGGCGCTCGTCGGGGGTGGTCTGCCGGTCCGCGAGCACCCGTCCGCCGCACGGCGGCCGCCGGGCTCGCGCCGCAGGCGGACAGCGACCACCAGGACCAGTGCGAGCAGCCCGACCACGAGCACCACCACGATCGCGGTCGAGACCGGCGAGGCCTGGACGGAGGCGTGGGTCAGCGAGTTCCAGACGTCCTCGAGCCAGGCGAGGAAGCGCTCGCGCAGGCTGCGCTGGTACTCCGGTCGGCTCAGCTCGCGCTCGACCCAGGACCGCGCCTGGTCCGGGTCGGGGCGGACCGCGACGGGTGGGAGGAGGGGCAGCCGCATCGGGTCAGCGCGCGCCCGACGGGCCCTGCTGGGACGCCGCGATCAGCTGGACGTCGAGACCCTCCTTGCGGATCCGCTGGTCGACGTACTGCAGCGCGGTGACCGCCGAGGTGAACGGCGTGGTCACGGCACCGACGATCAGCTGGGCGAGGTAGCCCGAGAACACGAACAGCAGGATCCCGGCCGTGCCGGGCACCAGTGCGCCGCCGATGCCCCCGAGGAAGACGAGCGGCAGCGACAGCACCTGGCCGGCGATGCCGACCACCAGTGCGGTCAGCAGCTGGACGCCGAAGAGCCGCCAGAACTGTTGCCGGCTGAGCGTGTGCGCCCGGCGCAACGCGGTGAGCACGCCGCTGCGCTCGAGGACCAGCACCGCGGGCGCGAGCTGGAAGTAGCGCACCTGGACGAAGACCAGCACCACCATCGCGAGCAGGAGCAGGGGGACCCCCACCAGGAAACCCGCGGCCACGCCGGCCGCGAGGCCGGTGAGCACACCCGCGGTGACGGGGACGCCGACCAGCACCAGGACCATCACCAGGTCGAGCAGCATCAGCGCGACCAGCCGCCACATCCGGTCCCGGGTGGCGTTCCAGGCCGCGCTGATCGCCGTACGGCGACCGAGCACCGCCTCGGCCACCACGTGGACGAGCATGCCGTTGAGGACGACGGTGGCGAACAACCCGAAGAAGGAGCCGAGGTTGGCCACGACCGCGGTGGCACCACTGCCGCCGGTCCCGAACGGCTCGGCGGTCTCGTCGATCGGCGTCAGCTCGCCGAGCGCGGCCAGGCCGAGCGTGATCAGCACGGGCACCACCAGGAACGCTGCGGACACCAGGGCCGCCAGCCCCACCATCGCCTTCGGGTTGCGGCGGATCGTCTTGAACGCCCCGTCGAAGAAGTCGCCGACGCCGAGCGGCCGCAGGGCGACCACGCCGGGCTTGTGCACCGGCGGGCCGTAGCCGTAGCCGTATCCGCCGTAGCCCGGGCCCGGGGGAGGGGGTGCGCCGTAGACGGGCCCGTCACCGGGGCCGTAACCGGGCGGGGGCGGTGTCGGTCCGGAGCCGGGCGGAGGTCCGGGCGGGACCCAGCCCGGTGGCTGCTGCTGTGACACGATGTGGTTCCCCCGAGGCCGGTGTGGTGGAGCCGGGCCCCGACATCCTCGCACCTCGGCCGCCCGGTCGCCGGTGCTCCGTGGGATCGGTCCGGCCCCGATTTGATTCAGTCACCCGGTCTCTGACAAGATAGTCCGGTTGCTCCGGCGGGGTCGCCGGGGTGCAGACACGTAGTACACATTGACTACTGAACAGGGTCTCCCGCACGCGGTGGTCTGGTTCTGTGTCCGCACCGCACCGCGAGACCCTTCCCAGCTCGACAGCTCGCTCCACCAGAAGTTGTCGGGTGCCACTCCAACACGATCCAGATGTCGTTGTGTTGCGTCGAAGAGGACGCGACACGCCCGACCTCGGGGGTCGGACGGAGAGAAGCAACGGGTGTGGCCCGCCGGGTCACGTCCGACCTGGCGGTACGAGTAGTGAGGACGAACTGAGAGCTATGGCGGGACAAAAGATCCGCATCAGGCTCAAGGCCTATGACCACGAGGTGATCGACACCTCGGCGCGCAAGATCGTTGACACGGTCACCCGTACGGGCGCGAAGGTCGCAGGCCCTGTGCCCCTGCCGACAGAGAAGAACGTCTACTGCGTCATCCGGTCGCCCCACAAGTACAAGGACAGTCGCGAGCACTTCGAGATGCGCACCCACAAGCGTCTCATCGACATCATCGACCCGACTCCGAAGACGGTCGACTCGCTCATGCGGCTCGACCTGCCTGCCGGTGTCGACATCGAGATCAAGCTCTGAGTCGCGGCGAGGACCTGATATCCATGAGCACTCTTGAGAGAAACGTCCGTGGGCTGCTGGGCACCAAGCTCGGCATGACCCAGACCTGGGACGAGAACAACCGCGTCGTGCCCGTGACGGTCGTCGCGGCCGGCACCAACGTGGTCACGCAGATCCGCCAGCCCGAGACGGACGGCTACAACGCCGTGCAGATCGGCTTCGGCGAGATCGAGGGCCGCAAGGTGACCAAGCCGCAGGCCGGGCACTTCGAGAAGGCCGGCGTCACGCCGCGCCGTCACCTGCTGGAGATCCGCACCGCGGACGCATCGTCGTACTCCATCGGCCAGGAGCTCAGCCCCGAGCTGTTCGCCGCCGGTGAAGAGGTCGACGTGACCGGCACGAGCAAGGGCAAGGGCTACGCCGGCGTCATGAAGCGCCACGGGTTCCACGGTTCGCGCGCCTCCCACGGTGCGCACCGCAACCACCGCTCGCCCGGCTCCATCGGTGGCTGCGCCACGCCCGGTCGTGTGTTCAAGGGCATGAAGATGGCCGGCCGGATGGGTGGCGACACCGTCACCACCCAGAACGTCTCCATCCACGCCGTTGACGTCGAGAAGGGCCTGATCCTGCTCAAGGGTGCCGTTCCCGGCCCCAAGGGCAGCGTCGTGGTCATCCGTTCCGCTGCGAAGGGCAAGGAGGTCACCGCGTGACTGCCAAGGCACTGAAGGTCGACCTTCCGTCCGAGATCTTCGACGTCCAGGTCAACATCCCGTTGATCCACCAGGTCGTCGTCGCTCAGCAGGCCGCCGCTCGTCAGGGCACCCACGCGACCAAGTCGCGTGGCGAGGTCCGCGGTGGTGGCCGCAAGCCCTACAAGCAGAAGGGCACCGGCCGCGCCCGTCAGGGCTCGACCCGCGCTCCCCAGTTCGCCGGTGGTGGCGTCGTGCACGGCCCGACGCCGCGCAGCTACGACCAGCGCACGCCCAAGAAGATGAAGGCCGCCGCCCTGCGCGGTGCCCTGTCCGACCGGGCGCGTGCCGACCGCGTGCACGTCGTCGAGAGCTTCGTCTCCGGCGACGTCCCGAGCACCAAGTCGGCGCTCGCCGCGCTGACCGGCCTGACCGGTCGCCCGCGCACGCTCGTCGTGCTCGAGCGCGGTGACAACCTGACCTGGCTCTCGCTGCGCAACGTGGACACCGTCCACCTGATCGCGGTCGACCAGCTCAACACCTACGACGTGCTGCTCTGCGACGACGTGGTCTTCACCAAGGCGGCGTACGACGCGTTCGTGGCCGGGCCGGAGACGGGCAAGTCCGTCAAGGCCGTGGCGACGTCCACCGAGGCAGAGGCCGAGGCCGACACCAAGGAGGAGTCCCAGTGAGCAACTTCCACAAGGACCACCGCGACGTTCTCATCGCCCCCGTGGTGAGCGAGAAGAGCTACGGCCTCCTGGACGCGAACAAGTACACCTTCCTGGTGCGCACCGACGCCAACAAGACCGAGATCAAGATCGCGGTCGAGAAGGTGTTCGACGTCAAGGTGACCAGCGTCAACACGCTCAACCGACAGGGCAAGACGCGTCGCACCCGCTTCGGCATGGGCAAGCGAGCCAACACCAAGCGCGCGATCGTCAGCCTCGCCGAGGGCCAGCGCATCGACATCTTCGGGGGTCCGGTCTCCTGACCGGGCAGCCGAATACAGATCGAGGACTGAGAATTCATGGGCATCCGTAAGTACAAGCCGACCACCCCGGGCCGTCGCGGCTCGTCGGTCGCCGACTTCGTCGAGGTGACGCGGTCGACGCCGGAGAAGTCGCTGGTGCGCCCGCTCCCCAAGAAGGGCGGCCGCAACAACCAGGGGCGGATCACCACCCGTCACCAGGGTGGCGGTCACAAGCGCGCCTACCGCATCGTCGACTTCCGTCGCTACGACAAGGACGGCGTGCCGGCCAAGGTCGCGCACATCGAGTACGACCCCAACCGCACGGCGCGCATCGCGCTCCTGCACTACGCGGACGGCGAGAAGCGCTACATCATCGCGCCGCAGAACCTGCGCCAGGGTGCGATGGTCGAGGCCGGTCCGAAGGCTGACATCAAGCCGGGCAACAACCTGCCGCTGCGCAACATCCCCGTCGGCACCACGATCCACTGCATCGAGCTCCGCCCGGGCGGCGGCGCGAAGATCGCCCGCTCGGCCGGCAACTCGGCCCAGCTCGTCGCGAAGGAGGGGAGCCGCGCACAGCTGCGGATGCCCTCCGGCGAGATGCGCTACGTCGACGTGCGCTGCCGCGCCACCGTCGGCGGGGTCGGCAACGCCGAGCAGTCCAACATCAACTGGGGCAAGGCCGGCCGCATGCGCTGGAAGGGCGTCCGCCCGACCGTCCGCGGTGTCGTCATGAACCCGGTCGACCACCCGCACGGCGGTGGTGAGGGCAAGACCTCCGGTGGTCGCCACCCGGTCTCGCCCTGGGGCAAGAAGGAAGGCCGCACGCGCAAGCGCAAGGCCTCCGACGCGCTCATCGTCCGTCGCCGCAAGTCCGGCAAGCGTCGCTAGAAGGGATAGGAAGACATGCCTCGCAGCCTGAAGAAGGGTCCCTTCGTCGACGACCACCTGATCAAGAAGGTGGACGGACAGAACGACAAGGGCACCCACAACGTCATCAAGACGTGGTCTCGTCGCTCGATGATCGTGCCGGCCATGATCGGCCACACGATCGCCGTGCACGACGGGCGCAAGCACGTCCCGGTGTTCGTGACCGACGCAATGGTCGGCCACAAGCTGGGCGAGTTCGCACCGACCCGCACCTACCGCGGGCACGTCAAGGACGACCGGAAGGCCCGTCGCCGCTGATGCGGCGACACCAGGCCACGAAGAGACTGACGACCGAGTCGAGAGAGTCGAAGAGATGAGCACTATGGAGCGCAGGCGTGTAAGCGCCCGCCGCGAGAGCCTGCTGGGCGACGAGCCCGGGGCTTTCGCCAGCGCACGCTTCGTCCGGATCACCCCGATGAAGGCGCGCCGCGTCGTGGACATGGTCCGCGGCATGGGCGTCGACGAGGCCCTGGCGCTGCTGCAGTTCGCACCTCAGGCCGCGAGCGAGACCGTCTACAAGGTCCTCGAGAGCGCCGTGGCGAACGCAGCAGGGACCGAGAGCCTCGACCGGGGAACCCTGGTCGTCAGCAAGGCGATGGTCGACGAGGGCCCGACGATGAAGCGCTGGCGCCCCCGGGCCCAGGGCCGCGCGTCGCGGATCAACAAGCGGACCAGCCACATCACCCTCGTGGTGCAGCCCCGCGTCCAGGACTCCGGCACCGCCGGGTCCACCACGTCGAACAAGAAGGGACGGAACGCCTGATGGGTCAGAAGATCAACCCGAACGGTTTCCGCCTCGGCATCTCCACCGACCACAAGAGCCGCTGGTACGCCGACAAGCTGTACAAGGCGTACGTCGGCGAGGACGTCGCGATCCGTCGCCTCCTGTCCAAGGGCATGGAGCGGGCCGGCATCTCCAAGGTCGAGATCGAGCGCACCCGGGACCGCGTCCGCGTGGACATCCACACGGCACGTCCGGGCATCGTGATCGGCCGTCGCGGCGCCGAGGCCGACCGCATCCGCGGTGAGCTCGAGAAGCTCACCGGCAAGCAGGTCCAGCTGAACATCCTCGAGGTCAAGAACCCCGAGATGGACGCTCAGCTGGTCGCGCAGGGTGTGGCCGAGCAGCTCGCCGGTCGTGTGGCGTTCCGTCGCGCGATGCGCAAGGCGATGCAGACCACGATGCGCAGCGGCGCCAAGGGCGTCCGGATCCAGTGCTCGGGCCGCCTCGGTGGCGCCGAGATGTCGCGCTCGGAGTTCTACCGCGAGGGCCGCGTGCCCCTGCACACGCTCCGCGCCGACATCGACTACGGCTTCTACGAGGCCAAGACCACCTTCGGCCGCATCGGTGTGAAGGTCTGGATCTACAAGGGCGAGGTCGCGGGCACCCGCGCCGAGCGTGAGGCCCAGGCTGCCGCCCGGGCCGGTGCGCCCGGCCGTGGCCGTCCCGCCGGCCGCGGCGGCGAGCGTCCCACCCGGGGCACCCGCACCGACCGTCCCACCCGCTCCGCGCGTGGCGACGCCCCGACCGAGACCGCTGCCGCGCCGGCCGCCGAGCCCGCCGCGGCTCCGGCCGCCGACACGACCACCCCGACCGCAACGAGTGGGGAGGCCTGAGCACCATGCTGATGCCCCGCAGGGTCAAGCACCGCAAGCAGCACCACCCCAAGCGCTCCGGCGCGGCCAAGGGTGGCACCGAGCTCGCCTTCGGCGACTTCGGCATCCAGGCCATCGAGCCGGCCTACGTCACCAACCGGCAGATCGAGTCCGCTCGTATCGCGATGACCCGGCACATCAAGCGAGGCGGAAAGGTCTGGATCAACATCTACCCGGACCGTCCGCTGACCAAGAAGCCGGCCGAGACCCGCATGGGTTCCGGCAAGGGCTCGCCCGAGTGGTGGGTCGCCAACGTCAAGCCCGGACGCGTGATGTTCGAGCTGTCCGGTGTGACCGAGGACGTGGCCCGCGAGGCCATGCGCCGCGCGATCCACAAGCTGCCGATGAAGTGCAAGTTCGTCACCCGTGAGAGTGGTGAGTTCTGATGGCAACGACTGCCCACGAGCTGAACGACATGACCAACGTCGACCTCGAGTCCAAGCTCCGCGAGGCCAAGGAAGAGCTGTTCAACCTGCGCTTCCAGGCCGCGACCGGACAGCTCGAGAGCCACGGCCGTCTCCGGACGGTCAAGCGCGACATCGCCCGCATCTACACCGTGGTGCGTGAGCGCGAGCTCGGGATCCGGCAGACACCTGCCGGCTCGGGCGCCCAGGACGGTGCCGCATGAGCGAGGGAACCAACGTGAGCAGCAACCAGGCCGAGGCAACGCGCCCCTACCGCAAGATCCGTGAGGGACTCGTGGTCAGCGACAAGATGGAGAAGACCGTGGTCGTCTCCGTCGAGGACCGGGTCAAGCACGCGCTCTACGGCAAGGTGCTGCGACGCACCAGCAAGCTGAAGGCACACGACGAGCAGAACCAGTGCGGCGTCGGCGACCGGGTCCGGATCCAGGAGACCCGCCCGCTGTCCGCCACGAAGCGCTGGCGCGTCGTCGAGGTCCTCGAGAAGGCCAAGTAAGACAACCCCCGGAGGCCCAAGCCCCCGGTCCGACAGAGAGTTCCGTCAGGCTCGGCCAGTCATCAGGGCCGGTTCGAGAACCGACGAGACAACAGGAGAATCGATGATCCAGCAGGAGTCGCGACTCAAGGTCGCCGACAACACCGGTGCCAAGGAGATCCTTTGCATCCGTGTTCTCGGTGGCTCGGGTCGGCGCTACGCCGGAATCGGCGACGTCATCGTCGCCACCGTGAAGGACGCGATCCCCGGTGGCAACGTCAAGAAGGGTGATGTGGTCAAGGCCGTCGTGGTCCGGACCGTCAAGGAGCGCCGTCGTCCCGACGGTTCCTACATCCGCTTCGACGAGAACGCCGCCGTGATCCTCAAGAGCGACGGCGAGCCGCGAGGCACCCGCATCTTCGGCCCCGTGGGCCGTGAGCTGCGAGAGAAGAAGTTCATGAAGATCATCTCGCTGGCTCCGGAGGTGCTCTGACCCATGGCGAAGAAGAAGAACTTGAACATCAAGAAGGGCGATGTCGTGCGCGTCATCGCCGGCAAGGACAAGGGCGCCGAGGGCAAGGTCATCTCGGTTCTCTCCGAGCAGGACCGCGTGATCGTCGAGGGCGTGAACCGCATCAAGCGGCACACCAAGGTGGTCAACCAGGGCGGCCGCGCCGGCACCACCGGCGGCATCGTCACCCAGGAGGCCGCGATCCACGTCTCCAACGTGATGCTCCTCGTCGACGCGCCGAAGGGCAGCGAGGACAAGGGCAAGGTGACCACCCGCATCGGCTACCGCCGCGACGAGGTCACCAAGCGTCGGTCCGACGGGTCGACCTACTCGGCGCAGCGCTCCACGCGCGTCGCCCGCAAGTCCGGTGAGGAGATCTGATGACCACCACCACGACGGAGCAGACGTCCGGGCAGCCGTCCGAGCGTCCCCGCCTCCAGACCCGCTACCGCGCGGAGATCATCCCCGCGCTGCAGGAGCAGTTCCAGTACCCCAACATCATGCAGGTCCCCGGTCTGACGAAGATCGTGGTCAACATGGGTGTCGGCGAGGCTGCTCGCGACTCGAAGCTGATCGAGGGTGCGGTCAAGGACCTCACCGCGATCACCGGCCAGAAGCCGCAGGTGACCAAGGCCCGCAAGTCCATCGCGCAGTTCAAGCTGCGTGAGGGGATGCCGATCGGCGCGCACGTGACGCTGCGCGGTGACCGCATGTGGGAGTTCCTCGACCGGCTGCTGTCGATCGCCCTGCCCCGCATCCGCGACTTCCGCGGCCTGTCCGGTCGTCAGTTCGACGGTCGCGGCAACTACACGTTCGGTCTGACCGAGCAGGTCATGTTCCACGAGATCGACCAGGACAAGGTCGACCGCTCGCGGGGCATGGACATCACGGTCGTGACCACGGCCACGAACGACGACGAGGGTCGCGCGCTGCTCAAGCAGCTCGGCTTCCCGTTCAAGGAGCAGTGACCGATGGCCAAGACATCCCTCAAGGTCAAGGCGGCACGCAAGCCGAAGTTCAAGGTGCGCGGCTACACCCGCTGCCAGCGTTGCGGCCGCCCCAAGGCCGTCTACCGCAAGTTCGGCCTGTGCCGGATCTGCCTGCGCGAGATGGCGCACCGCGGCGAGCTGCCCGGCGTCACCAAGAGCAGCTGGTAGCCATCAAGCACACTCCGAGCACCAATCCACGCAACAGATCACACGAGATCGCTGAAGGTCGCACTCCCGTCCGGGAGCCGCGAAACCACGGTGGGAAAGGGCCGCAACGGCCATGACGATGACTGACCCGATCGCAGACATGCTCACGCGTCTGCGCAACGCCAACCAGGCGTACCACGACGAGGTGTCGATGCCTCACAGCAAGCTGAAGGTGGGCGTCGCGGAGATCCTCCAGCAGGAGGGCTACATCTCCTCCTGGAAGGTCGAGGACCCCGCCGAGGGCGAGGTCGGCAAGACCCTCGAGCTGACCCTGAAGTACGGCCAGAACCGCGAGCGTTCGATCGCCGGCATCCGGCGCATCTCGAAGCCCGGCCTGCGCGTGTACGCCAAGCACACCGGCCTGCCGAAGGTGCTGGGCGGCCTGGGCGTCGCGATCATCTCGACGAGCCAGGGCCTGCTGACCGACCGCCAGGCAAACAAGAAGGGCGTGGGTGGGGAAGTCCTCGCCTACGTCTGGTAACGACGAGACCGAGAGGAGACACAACATGTCGCGCATTGGCAAGCTCCCCATCACGGTCCCGTCGGGTGTCGACGTGGCGCTCGATGACCGCCTGGTGACCGTCAAGGGCCCGAAGGGCACCTTGAGCCACAACGTCGCCGCCCCGATCACCGTCACCCGTGGCGAGGACGGTGCCATCGAGGTGGTCCGTCCCAACGACGAGCGTGAGAGCAAGTCGCTGCACGGGCTCTCGCGCACGCTCATCGCCAACATGGTGCAGGGCGTGACCGAGGGTTACGAGAAGAAGCTCGAGATCGTCGGTGTGGGTTACCGGGTCCTGTCCAAGGGCCCCACGCAGCTGGAGTTCCAGCTCGGCTACTCGCACTCGATCACGTTCAACGCTCCCGACGGCATCACCTTCACGGTCGATGGACCGACCAGGCTCGGTGTCCAGGGGATCGACAAGCAACTGGTCGGCGAGGTTGCCGCCAACATCCGCAAGCTGCGCAAGCCCGAGCCCTACAAGGGCAAGGGCGTGCGATACGCCGGCGAGCAGATCCGTCGCAAGGTCGGAAAGGCTGGTAAGTGACGATGGCTATCTCACTCAAGTCCGGCAAGCACACGAGCGCCCGCGTCGCGTCGCGGCTGCGTCGTCAGGTCCGGGGCCGCAAGAAGGTCTCGGGTACGGCGGAGCGCCCGCGTCTGGTCGTGACCCGTTCGTCCAAGCACATCACCGTGCAGGTCGTCGACGATCTCGTCGGCAGGACGCTGGCGTCCGCGAGCACCATGGAAGCCGATGTCCGCTCCTTCGAGGGCGACAAGTCGGCCAAGGCCCGGAAGGTCGGTGAGCTCGTCGCCGAGCGCGCCAAGGCCGCCGGTGTCGACGGTGTGGTCTTCGACCGCGCCGGCAACAAGTACCACGGGCGCGTCGCAGCGCTCGCCGACGCTGCCCGCGAGGGTGGCCTCGCGTTCTGATCGCGAAGACAACCAGCTTTCACAGACTGTTAGGAAGGTAGTTCGAACATGAGCGGATCACAGCGCCGTACCGGTGCCGGTGGCGAGCGTCGCGGCAACCGTGACGACCGCCGCGGTGGCCAGGGTGCGGACAAGACCGCCTACATCGAGCGTGTCGTCGCGATCAACCGTGTCGCCAAGGTCGTGAAGGGTGGACGTCGCTTCAGCTTCACCGCCCTCGTGATCGTGGGCGACGGCGACGGCATGGTCGGTGTCGGCTACGGCAAGGCCAAGGAAGTCCCGGCGGCGATCGCGAAGGGCGTCGAGGAGGCCAAGAAGAACTTCTTCAAGGTCCCGCGGAGCCAGGGCACGATCCCGCACCCGGTGCAGGGCGAGAAGGCCGCGGGCGTGGTCATGCTGCGCCCGGCCGCTCCCGGTACCGGTGTGATCGCCGGTGGCCCGGTGCGCGCCGTGCTGGAGTGCGCCGGCATCCACGACGTCCTCAGCAAGTCGCTCGGGTCGTCCAACCAGATCAACATCGTGCACGCGACCGTCGAGGCGCTGCGCTCGCTCGAGGAGCCCGAGGCCGTCGCGGCCCGTCGTGGCCTCCCCGTCGAGGACGTGGCCCCCGCCGCTCTGCTGCGCGCCCGGGCGGAGGTGGCCCAGTAATGGCACGCCTCAAGGTCCAGCAGCAGCGGTCGACGATCGGCTGCAAGAAGAACCAGCGGGACACCCTCCGGACGCTTGGTCTCAAGCGCATCGGCGACGTCGTCGTCAAGGAGGACCGTCCCGAGATCCGTGGGATGCTCCAGACGGTCAGGCACCTGATCGTCGTCGAAGAGGTGGACTGACATGACGCTCAAGCTGCACCATTTGCGTCCGGCCCCGGGCGCCAAGACCGCGAAGACCCGTGTGGGTCGCGGTGAGGGCTCCAAGGGCAAGACTGCCGGCCGAGGCACCAAGGGCACCAAGGCGCGCTACCAGGTGCCGGCTGCCTTCGAGGGCGGCCAGATGCCGATCCACATGCGGCTCCCGAAGCTCAAGGGCTTCAAGAACCCGTTCAAGGTGGAGTTCCAGGTCGTCAACCTCGACCGCATCGGCTCGCTCTTCCCGGACGGTGGCACCATCGGTGTCGCCGACCTGGTCGCCAAGGGCGCGGTGCGCGTCGGCGAGCCGGTCAAGGTCCTCGGCTCGGGCGACATCTCGGTGGCCGTCGACGTGAGCGCGCACGCGTTCTCGGCCTCGGCCAAGGAGAAGATCGCCGCTGCCGGTGGCAGCACGACCGAGATCTGACCACCCAGCTGTGTTCCGGAGCCACGCTCCGGGTCAGGGGCTCGAACGAGACCTGGCTGCCGATGACCGACAGCCTTCCGCGTTCGAGCCCCTGTTAGGCTTCCGGGGTCCTCGCAGCTCGGGAGGACGCCGCACGTGATGGAGAAGAGGACCAGGTGCTAGGGGCATTCGCCAACGCGTTCCGGACGCCGGACCTGCGACGCAAGTTGCTGTTCGTGCTGCTGGTCATCGTGATCTTCCGGCTCGGCTCGCAGATCCCTGCCCCGGGCGTGAACGTCGCCAACGTGCAGGCCTGTTTCGACGCGACCAAGAACGACGGTCTCTACGGGCTGATCAACCTGTTCTCCGGCGGCGCGCTGCTGCGCCTGACGATCTTCGCGCTCGGCATCATGCCGTACATCACCGCGAGCATCATCCTGCAGCTGCTGGTCGTCGTGATCCCGCGGCTGGAGACCCTCAAGAAGGAGGGCCAGGCGGGGCAGACCAAGATCACGCAGTACACCCGTTACCTCACCCTCGCGCTGGCCATCCTGCAGGCCACCGGCATCGTCGCGCTGGCCCGCAGCGGCCAGCTGCTCCAGGGCTGCACCAAGGACCTGCTCTACGACAACGGCCTGATGACCATGCTCGTCATGGTCATCACGATGACCGCGGGCACCGCCGTCATCATGTGGCTCGGTGAGCTGATCACCGACCGCGGCATCGGCAACGGCATGTCGATCCTGATCTTCACCCAGGTCGTCGCGACCTTCCCCGCCAACCTCTGGGCCGTCCGGGTCTCCAAGGGCTGGTGGGTCTTCACCCTGATCCTGGCCATCGGCCTGGTGCTGATCGCAGCCGTGATCTTCATGGAGCAGGGCCAGCGGCGCATCCCCGTGCAGTACGCCCGGCGGATGGTCGGCCGGAAGATGTTCGGCGGCTCGTCGACCTACATCCCGCTCAAGGTGAACCAGGCCGGCGTCATCCCGGTCATCTTCGCCTCGAGCCTGCTCTACCTCCCCGCGATGGCCGCGCAGTTCAGCGGCAACTCCAAGTGGGCCGCGTGGATCTCGACGTACCTCGTCAAGGGAGACCACCCGCTGTACATGGCGCTCTACCTGGCGCTGATCATCTTCTTCACCTACTTCTACGTCGCCATCACCTTCAACCCGACTGAGGTGGCGGACAACATGAAGAAGTACGGAGGCTTCATCCCCGGGATCCGGGCGGGCAAGCCGACTGAGGAGTACCTCCAGTACGTCCTGTCCCGCATCACGCTGCCCGGAGCGCTCTACCTCGGTCTGATCTCGCTGGTCCCCCTCATCGCCATCGTCGTCGTGGGGGCGAACCAGAACTTCCCGTTCGGCGGCACGTCCATCCTGATCATGGTGGGTGTCGCGCTCGACACGGTGAAGCAGATCGAGAGCCAGCTCCAGCAGCGCAACTACGAAGGATTCCTGCGCTGATGCGAATCATCCTGATGGGCCCCCCGGGGGCGGGCAAGGGCACGCAGGCGAAGGTCATCGCCGAGCGGCTGTCCATCCCGGCTGTGTCCACCGGCGACATCTTCCGCCAGAACGTCTCCCACGAGACCGAGCTCGGCCTCGAGGCCAAGCGCTACATGGACGCCGGTGACTACGTCCCCGACGAGGTCACCAACGCCATGGTCCGCGACCGGATCTCCGAGGCGGACGCCACGGACGGCTTCCTGCTCGACGGCTACCCCCGCACGATCTCCCAGGTCGCCGAGCTCGACTCGATGCTCGACGCCGCCGGCCACCCCCTCGACGCGGTCGTGGTGCTGACCGTCGACAAGGAGGAGGTCGTGCAGCGGCTCGTCAAGCGGGCCCACGCCGAGGGTCGCTCGGACGACGACGAAGAGGTCATGCGGCACCGCCAGGACGTCTACGCCGAGCAGACCGCCCCGCTCATCGAGGTGTACGCCGAGCGCGGTCTGCTCGTCGAGGTCGACGGCATGGGCGCGGTCGAGGACGTCACCGCACGGGTCTTCGCGGCGCTGGAGGAGACCAACGGCGCCGCTACGTCCTGACGGGCACGCACGTGTTCCGGGACCGCGGCATCGAGCTCAAGACGCCTGCCCAGATCGAGACCATGCGGGCTGCCGGCCTGGTGGTCGGCGAGACCCTGGAGCTGCTCCGGCGCTCCACCGTCGCCGGCGTCACCACCGGTGAGCTCGACCGGATCGCCGAGGAGAACATCCGCTCCCACGGCGCCGTCCCGTCGTTCCTCGGCTACGGCCACCCGCCGTTCCCCGCGACCATCTGCGTCTCGGTCAACGACGAGGTCGTGCACGGCATCCCGGGTGGACGGGTCGTCGAGGACGGCGACATCGTCTCCATCGACTGCGGAGCGATCGTCGACGGCTGGCACGGCGACGCCGCGCTGACCGTCGCCGTGGGTGAGGTCGGCACGGTGGCCAGCGAGCTGATGCGGGTCACCGAGGAGGCGATGTGGCGCGGCATCGCGGCGGCCACCCTCGGCGGCCAGGTCGGCGACATCTCCCACGCGGTCGAGCAGTACGTCCGCGGCGAGGGCGGCTACGGCATCGTCGAGGACTACACCGGGCACGGCATCGGCTCCGCGATGCACCAGCCACCCAACGTGCCCAACGTCGGCCGGCCCCGACGCGGCCCCCGTCTCGTCGAGGGCCTGGCGCTCGCCGTCGAGCCGATGGTGGCGGCGGGGGAGCCCTGGACCCACGTGGACGCCGACGACTGGACCGTGCGCACCGACGACGGCTCGCTCGCCGCGCACTTCGAGCACACCTTCACGCTCACCCCCCAGGGCGCCTGGGTACTCACCGCGCTCGACGGCGGGCAGGCCAGGCTGGCCGAGCTCGGCGTCCCCTTCGGCGGCCGATGACCTGGGTCGTCCTGCTGGCGAGCCCGCTGCTCGGGCCGTCGGTCTGGGCACCGGTCGCCGACGAGCTGGGCGCCCGCGGCCTCGCCGTCACGGTCCCGCGGCTGCCCGACCGGGTCGACACCCCGGACGACGTGCTCGACGGATTCCTCGAAGGGATGCCGCCGGGGGAGCCCGTGGTGCTCGTCCCGCACAGCAACGCCGGCCTGTACGCCGCGGCGCTGGCCGCCGCTCGGCCCGTGCAGGCGGTGGTGTTCGTCGACGCCGGGCTACCCGCGGCCGCACCCGCCACGCCGACGGCGCCGCCGGGGTTCCGCGCCCAGCTCGGCGGGCTGGCCGACGACGAGGGACGGCTGCCGCCGTGGACCCGGTGGTGGCCCGACCTGGACCTGTCGGAGCTGTTCCCGGACGAGGGCTCCCGTGCCGCGGTGGAGGCGGAGCAACGTCGGCTGCCGCTGTCCTACTTCGACGCCGAGGTGCCGTCCCCGGCCGGCTGGGAGCGGTTGCCGGCGGCGTACCTCGGCTTCGGTGAGACCTACGTCGACGAGCGCACCCAGGCCGAGGCACGGGGGTGGCCGGTCGAGACACTGCCGGGGCTGCACCTGCACCAGCTCGTCGATCCGGGCGGCGTCGCGGACGCGCTCCTGCGGCTGCTCGGGCGATTAGGGGTTGTGAACGCTTTCCCGTAGACTGGTGCGTCGGCCCAACGTGGGCTCGTTTCGTGGCGCCCTGCGGCTGCCCGGCAAACCGAGTGAACGGTGTTCATGAGGTGTGCCCGGGATGGGGTTCCCGGCGCTTCCCACGAGGTCCACCCGTTCGCTGTGCGCCTGGCGTGCTGCGACGGGGCGGTTCCCGGGCCAACGGTAGACCTGTCAGACATCGTAGACATGAGATTGCGGAGGACATGCCGAAGAAAGAAGGCGTGATCGAGATCGAGGGCACCGTTGTGGAGGCTCTCCCGAACGCAATGTTCCGGGTCGAGCTGAGCAACGGGCACAAGGTCCTCGCCCACATCAGCGGCAAGATGCGTCAGCACTACATCCGGATCCTCCCTGAGGACCGGGTCGTGGTCGAGCTCTCGCCGTACGACCTGACCCGCGGTCGGATCGTCTACCGGTACAAGTAACCAGCCGAAACCGAAAGGCCGCTCCATGAAGGTCAATCCGAGCGTCAAGAAGATCTGTGACAAGTGCAAGGTGATCCGTCGCCACGGCCGCGTCATGGTGATCTGCGAGAACCCTCGCCACAAGCAGCGCCAGGGCTGAACCAGCTCCTGTCGTCACAACTGAAGACACAACTGAACATCTCCACGTGATCGCTTAGCTGCACGTACGACGCAGCGAACCACCCCCGGTCTGGAGGCCGGGGCCTGACCCGAGGCGGGCAGGACGCGACACGTCACAGACACCTCCAGCAGAACCGAAGGGAAACGCCACCACATGGCACGCCTCGTTGGTGTGGATCTCCCGCGTGACAAGCGCATCGAGATCGCACTCACCTACATCTACGGCATCGGCCGTACCAGCGCCCAGAAGCTCCTGGCCGTCACCGGGGTCGACCCGAACGCTCGGGTCCACACCCTCGGCGACGAGGAGCTGGTGAAGCTCCGCGACGCCATCGAAGCCGAGTACAAGATCGAAGGTGACCTCCGTCGTGAGGTCCAGGCCGACATTCGTCGCAAGATCGAGATCGGCAGCTACCAGGGTCGGCGGCACCGTCAGGGCCTCCCCGTCCGTGGCCAGCGCACCAAGACCAACGCTCGCACCCGCAAGGGCCCGAAGCGCACCGTCGCCGGCAAGAAGAAGGCCAAGTGACGAACGGTCCTGCTCGTTGAGGCCTCTGGGTCTCGACACGCTCGACCGGCCGTCCGGCTGACTTCCGCAGCTCGCTCTCACCAGACTTTTCAGGAGAACACATATGCCTCCCAAGGGCCGTCAGGCTTCCGGCGCCAAGAAGGTGCGCCGCAAGGAGAAGAAGAACATCGCTCAGGGCGAAGCCCACATCAAGAGCACCTTCAACAACACCATCGTGACGATCACCGACCCCACGGGTGCGGTGATCGCGTGGGCCTCCGCCGGCACGGTCGGCTTCAAGGGCTCGCGCAAGTCCACCCCGTTCGCCGCGCAGATGGCCGCCGAGGCCGCTGGTCGTCGGGCGATGGAGCACGGCATGAAGAAGATCGACGTCTTCGTGAAGGGCCCGGGCTCGGGCCGCGAGACGGCGATCCGCTCCCTGGGTGCCATCGGCCTCGAGGTCGGCACCATCCAGGACGTCACGCCCACGCCCCACAACGGATGCCGGCCGCCCAAGCGCCGCCGCGTCTGACCCCGACCAGCGAGATTCAGGAGGCTTGAGAAATGGCCCGTTACACCGGCCCCATGACCAAGAAGTCGCGCCGTCTCGGTGTCGACCTGGTCGGCGGCGACGCAGCGTTCGAGCGTCGTCCCTACCCGCCCGGCCAGCACGGCCGCGCGCGCATCAAGGAGAGCGAGTACCGCACTCAGCTGCAGGAGAAGCAGAAGGCCCGCTTCACCTACGGCGTTCTCGAGAAGCAGTTCCACAACTACTACACCGAGGCCAGCCGCCGCGCCGGCAAGACCGGTGACAACCTGCTGCAGCTGCTCGAGTGCCGTCTCGACAACGTGGTCTACCGCGCCGGGTTCGCCCGCACGCGTCGCCACGCGCGCCAGCTCGTCGTGCACGGTCACTTCAAGGTGAACGGCAAGAAGGTCGACATCCCGTCGTACCAGGTCAGCCAGCACGACGTCATCGACGTCAAGGAGAAGTCCCTCGAGACCACTCCGTTCATCGTGGCTCGCGAGACCCACGGCGAGCGGATCGTCCCGGCCTGGATGGAGGCCCTGCCCGGCCGGATGCGCGTGCTGATCCACTCGCTCCCGGTGCGTCAGCAGATCGACATCCCGGTCCAGGAGCAGCTCATCGTCGAGTACTACTCGAAGAAGTAAGCAACACCCCGGATGTCGGGGGGCTGCCCGTCCCCCGACATCGTCTCCCTTCCTCACTGCGTTCGAGTCCGTCAAATAGCGGGTGGGCTCGGAAAGGAAACAAGAAGTGCTTATCGCTCAGCGCCCGACCCTTTCGGAAGAGTCCGTCGACGAGTTCCGGTCGCGGTTCGTGATCGAGCCTCTCGAGCCCGGCTTCGGCTACACGCTCGGCAACTCGCTCCGCCGTACCCTGCTGTCGTCCATCCCCGGTGCCTCGGTCACGAGCATCAAGGTCGACGGTGTGCTCCACGAGTTCTCCACCATCGAAGGCGTCAAGGAGGACCTCACCGAGGTCATCCTCAACCTCAAGGACCTCGTCGTCTCCTCGGAGCACGACGAGCCCGTCACGATGTACCTGCGCAAGCAGGGCCCGGGCGTCGTGACCGCCGCCGACATCGCGCCCCCGGCCGGTGTCGAGGTGCACAACCCGGACGTCGTCATCGCCACCCTGAACGACAAGGGCAAGCTCGAGATGGAGCTCGTCGTCGAGCGCGGCCGCGGCTACGTCTCGTCCGTGCAGAACAAGGGCGGCGACAACGAGATCGGCCGGATGCCGGTCGACTCGATCTACTCGCCGGTCCTCAAGGTGACCTACAAGGTCGAGGCCACCCGTGTCGAGCAGCGCACCGACTTCGACAAGCTCGTGCTGGACGTCGAGACCAAGCCGTCGATCCGTCCCCGCGACGCGATCGCCTCGGCCGGCAAGACCCTGGTCGAGCTGTTCGGCCTGGCCCGTGAGCTCAACGTCGAGGCCGAGGGCATCGACATCGGCCCGTCGCCGGTCGACGAGCAGCTCGCCGCGGACCTGGCCCTGCCGGTCGAGGACCTGCAGCTGACCGTCCGGTCCTACAACTGCCTCAAGCGCGAGGGCATCCACACCGTGGGTGAGCTCATCTCGCGCTCGGAGCAGGACCTGCTCGACATCCGCAACTTCGGCGCCAAGTCCATCGACGAGGTCAAGGCGAAGCTGCACGAGATGGGTCTCTCGCTCAAGGACAGCGCCCCGGGCTTCGACCCGCAGGCTGCCCTCGCGGCGTACGACGACGACGACGACTCCTTCGTGGAGGACGAGCAGTACTGAGCTCCACCCTGTAGCCACGCAGCAACTACCTCGGTACCTGGTACGGCCGAGGAGAATCGAGAAACGCAATGCCTACCCCCAAGAAGGGCGCCCGCCTCGGCGGCAGCGCCGCGCACCAGAAGCTGATCATCGCCAACCTGGCGACCAGCCTCTTCGAGCACGGCCGGATCACCACGACCGAGGCCAAGGCGCGGGTGCTGCGTCCGGTGGCGGAGAAGCTGATCACCAAGGCGAAGAAGGGCGACCTGCACAACCGTCGCCAGGTCCTCGCCACGATCCGCGACAAGGGCGTCGTGCACGCCCTGTTCGAGGAGATCGGCCCCCGCTACGCCGAGCGTCCCGGTGGTTACACCCGGATCACCAAGATCGGTCCGCGCAAGGGCGACAACGCCCCGATGGCGGTCATCGAGCTGGTGACCGAGGACTACACCCCGAAGGCCCGGACGAGCACGAAGACGGCCCCGGCCGCCGCTCCCGTCGAGGAGACCCCGGTCGTCGAGGACGACGCCGTCGAGGTCGAGGAGACCGAGGCTGCGGAGACCGAGGCTGCGGAGACGGAGACCGAGGCGACCGACACCGCCGAGGCCGAGTCCACGGACTCCGCGGAGTCCACCGAGTCCACTGGGGACACCAAGTCCGAGTGAGCTGAGCACCAGGCAAGGCCCGTCGTCCCTCCGGGGGCGGCGGGCCTTTCTGCGTCCCACCGCCCTCGGACGTCATACGACGTGGTCGCCATAGGTGCCACCACGGATGACGTCAGCGGCTCCAGGTCTGCTCGACGAGCCGGGTGGCCTCCGGGAGCGTGAGTCCCGCGCGCCGGGCCGCAGCGACGTACGCCGCGGCCAGCTCGTCGTGCGGACCACCGGGGGCGAGCGCCGCGGAGCTGACGATCGTCCCGTTGCGGCCACGGGTGGCGACCACCCCGTCGGCCTCGAGCTCGCGGTAGGCGCGGGCCACGGTGTTCGCGGCGATCCCGAGGTCCGCGGCGAGCTGTCGCACCGTCGGCAGCCGGGTGCCCGCGGGCAGCCGGCCGTCGGCGACCTGGGCGGCGACCTGGCTGCGCAGCTGTTCGTACGGCGGAGTGCTCGACGCGGCGTCGATCTCGATGCTCATGGGCCGACGATAGGGCCAGCGGAAGGCCGCGGGCGCGGTCGGCGTGATGCCGATGGTGCACCGGTATCGGCCGGTTGGCAGGATGTCCGGGTGCGGCTCCGACTCGACCTGGCCTACGACGGCACCGACTTCCACGGCTGGGCCACCCAGCCGGGGCTGCGGACCGTCCAGGGGCTGCTGGAGAAGGCACTCGCGCAGGTGCTGCGTCTCGACGCCGTGTCCGTCACCTGCGCCGGTCGCACCGACACCGGTGTGCACGCGCGCGGCCAGGTGGTGCACCTCGACCTCGACCCCGACGTGTTCGCCGCGTCCGCCGGCCGGGGCTCCTCGACGCCGGCCGAGGCGCTGGTCCGGCGGCTCAACGGCGTGCTGGACGACGACGTGCGGGTCCGGGGCGCGGCGGAGGCGCCGGACGGCTTCGACGCACGCTTCTCGGCGCTCTGGCGGCGCTACGCCTACCGGATCGCCGACGACGCCCGGCTGGTCGACCCGCTGGTGCGGAACGCGGTGCTGAGCTGGTCGCGACCCCTGGACCTCGACGCGATGAACGAGGCCGCGGCCGCGCTGACCGGTGAGCACGACTTCGCGGCGTTCTGCCGCCGCCGCGAGGGCGCCACCACGGTGCGCACGCTCCTCGAGCTGTCCTGGGGGCGCGACGACGCGGGTCTCGCGGTCGCGACGGTCCGGGCGGACGCGTTCTGCCACAACATGGTCCGGTCGCTCGTGGGCTGCCTGCTGCCCGTCGGCGAGGGACGCCAGCCGGTCTCCTGGTCGGCCGACGTGCTCGCCGCCGGGGTGCGCGACCCCGGGGTGACCGTCGCCCGTGCCCGTGGGCTGACCCTGGAGCAGGTCGCCTACCCCGACGACGCCGGGCTCGCCGAGCGGGCCCGCGAGTCACGCCGCATGAGGACCTCGGACGACCAGGAGCCCTGCTGTGGATGACCACTACTTCTCGGCCGACCCGGCGGTGCCGTTCAAGCGCGTGCCGGTGCGCGCCGAGGTGTGGGGCCAGGACCTGTCCCTCACCTCCGGCTCGGGCGTGTTCGCGGTCGGGCGCCTCGACGTCGGCACGGCCGTGCTGTTCCGGGAGACCGATCCGCCGGCCGCCCGGCGCTACCTCGACCTCGGGTGCGGCTACGGCGTGATCGGGCTGGCCCTGGCGACGGCGGTGCCCGGGTCCGTCGTACGGGCCGTCGACGTCAACGAGCGGGCGGTGCTGCTGGCCGGTGAGAACGCCGCCGCCCTCGGCGTGGGCGAGCGGTTCGCCGCGACGACCCCGGGCGACGTGCCGGCGGGGGAGACCTACGACGAGATCTGGTCCAACCCGCCGATCCGGATCGGCAAGGAGGCGCTGCACACGCTGCTGCTGACCTGGCTCCCGCGGCTGGCGCCGGGCGGGCGTGCGGTGCTGGTCGTCGGCAAGAACCTCGGCGCGGACTCGCTGCAGCGCTGGCTCGGCGAGCAGGGCTACCCGACGAAGCGGCTGGCCAGCGCCAAGGGCTTCCGCGTGCTGGAGGCGCGGCCCGGACCGGGTCAGCCGAGTGCGGCGAGCAGCGAGGCCGGGTCCACCGAGCCCGGCTGAGCACCGGTCTGCGCGAGCCGGCGCGCGGTGCGCTGCAGCAGCTCGTTGGTCGGGGTGGGTACGCCGTGCAGCCGGCCGAGCCGCACGACCTCGCCGTTCAGGTAGTCGGTCTCGATGCTTCCCGTGGCCCGTCGCAGGCTCTGCCACGACGAGCCACCGCCGCGCTCGCGCCCGGCGATCGTCCCGACCCGGAGGATGTCGCCGCGGCGCTCCCTGTCCTCCTCGCGGCTGACGACGGCGATGCCCGCCGCGGCCAGCGCCGCCTCGCCCTCGAGGACGGCCCGGTCGGCCAGCTCCCGGGTGCCGGGGCCGGAGCCGCAGCAGGCCTGGGCGGCGTTGCCGAGGTTCATCATCAGCTTGCGGTGCTTCCAGGCCATCACGTCGGCTCGCGGCTCGGAGACGAACCCGGCCGAGCGGAACGCCGCGGCGACGGCTGCCGAGGTGTCGTCGGCCCCTCCCGGGAACGCCCCGACGTCGAGGATCCCGGGGACCGGGCTGCAGTGCTGCTCGACCACACCGGGCTCGAGGTGGGCCGTCGGCATCATCACGCAGACACCCTGCACGTCGTCGAAGAAGCGCAGCAGCGTCGGCTCGTTGGCCACGCCGTTCTGCACCGAGACGACCGGGGTCTCGGGACCGAGCACGCCGGTGAGGTCCTCGAGCGCCGCGTGGGTCTGGTGGCTCTTCACGGCGAGCAGCACGGTCACCGGACCTCCACCCGTCGCCGCACGGGCGTCCGCGGCGGCGGGTACGTCGATCGTGCGGGTGCCCGCGGGCGAGGCGAGGGTCAGCCCGTCGCGCCGCAGGGCGGCGAGGTGCGGGCCACGCGCCACCAGCACGACGTCCTCGCCCGCCTCGTGGAGCAGGCCGCCCAGAACTCCGCCGACGGCCCCGGCGCCGTACACGATCCATCGCATCGGCTCAGTCTGTCCTCTGTCAACCAAGGTTGACAAACCTGGGTGTGTCAACGTAGGTTGACAGGCATGGAGAGCACGACCGATCTCGCGACCGAGGCCGCCGGCGCCGACCCCCGCACCGGACTGCGCGCGGTCCGTGCGCTCGGGCGGCTGCTCGAGCACCTGGAGGAGACCCAGGTGCGGCGGGCCCGCGCACTGGGCTGGTCCTGGCAGGAGATCGCCGACGTGCTGGGCGTGAGCAGGCAGGCCGTGCACAAGAAGCACGGCCGCCGCTGAGGAAGGGGACGGACATGTTCGAGAGGTTCACCAAGCCCGCCCGCGCGGTGGTGGAGCAGGCGTCCGTGCTCGCCCGCGAGACGCAGGCCGCCGAGACCCGTCCCGGGCACCTGCTCGCGGCCCTGCTGGCCGACGACAGCTGCCTGGCGACACGGGTGCTGGCCGGGATGGGAGCGCCGCCGGCCGACCTCCGGGCCGAGCTCGACCGGCTGCGGCTGCAGTACGTCGACGGGCTCGACTCCGACGACGCGGCCGCCCTGCGGGCGATCGGGATCGACCTCGACGAGGTGGTGCGACGGATCGACCGCAACCTCGGCGGCCCGCTGCCGTCGAAGCGGTTCCCGAGGTTCGCGCGCGGGTCGAAGAAGGCACTGGAGCTGTCCCTGCGCGAGGCGATCGCGCTCGGGCACAACTACATCGGCACGGAGCACCTGCTGCTCGGGCTGGTGCGCGGCGGTGACCGGGCGGTGCTCGACACCCTGGGCGCCTTCGGGATCGAGCGCGACGCCCTGCGCGCGGCCGTGGCGGACGCCGTCCGCCGGGCCGGGGAGCAGACCGGCTGAGCCGCTGACGGGCCGTTGGGGCCGGGTGGTTCGATAGTGCGATGAGCGACTACCAGCCGGCCGAGAACCGCTACGACACGATGGACTACCGCTACACGGGGCGCAGCGGGCTGAAGCTGCCGGCCCTCTCGCTGGGGCTGTGGCAGAACTTCGGCACCGACCGTCCCGAGGAGACCCAGCGGGCCATCCTGCGTCGCGCGTTCGACCGCGGCGTCACGCACTTCGACCTCGCGAACAACTACGGACCGCCCTACGGCCGCGCCGAGGAGAACTTCGGGCGCTACCTCGCCGAGGACTTCAAGGGCCTGCGCGACGAGCTGGTGATCTCGACCAAGGCCGGCTACGACATGTGGCCCGGCCCCTACGGCCAGGGCGGCGGGTCGCGGAAGTACGTCCTGTCCTCGCTCGACCAGTCCCTGTCGCGGCTCGGCCTGGACTACGTCGACATCTTCTACAGCCACCGCTTCGACGCCGAGACGCCTGTCGAGGAGACCATGCAGGCCCTCGACACGGCGGTCCGGTCCGGCCGCGCGTTGTACGCCGGCATCTCGTCGTACTCCGCGGCGAAGACCAAGGAGGCGGCGACGATCGCGCGCGAGCTGGGCACGCCGCTGCTGATCCACCAGCCGTCGTACTCCATGCTCAACCGCTGGATCGAGAAGGGCCTGCTCGACGAGCTCGAGGAGCAGGGCATGGGCTGCATCGTGTTCACGGCGCTGGCGCAGGGACTGCTGACCGACCGCTACCTCGACGGCGTGCCGTCCGACTCGCGCGCCGCGCGTGAGGGCAGCACGATCGGGGAGGGGCACCTCGACGAGGCCACGCTCCAGCACGTGCGCCGGCTCAACGAGATCGCCGAGGGCCGCGGTCAGAAGCTCGCCCAGCTGGCGCTGCAGTGGGCGCTGCGCGACCGGCGGGTCACCTCCGCGGTGATCGGCGCGTCCTCGGTGCAGCAGCTCGACACCAACCTCGACGCGCTCGACGGGCCGCCGCTCACGGACGAGGAGCTCGCCGCGATCGACGAGGACGCCGTCGAGGCGGGCGTCAACCTCTGGGCAGGGGTGACTGAGGAGTAACCGCGGGGCATGATCGGCCCATGACGAAGCTCGTGTTCGACTTCTCCGAGGGCGACAAGGACCAGAAGGACCTGCTCGGCGGCAAGGGGGCCAACCTCGCCGAGATGGCGAACCTGGGTCTGCCGGTGCCACCGGGGTTCACCATCAGCACCGATGCGTGCCGGGCCTACCTCGAGGTCGGCCACGAGCCGGACGGCCTGGCCGAGGAGGTCACCCGCCACCTCGAGGCGCTCGAGGAGACCATGGGCCGCCGGCTCGGGCAGCCCGACGGCCCGCTGCTCGTGTCCGTGCGGTCCGGCGCGAAGTTCTCGATGCCCGGGATGATGGAGACCGTCCTCAACGTCGGCCTCAACGACGAGTCGGTGCAGGGCCTCGCGGCGATGACCGGCGGTGACGAGCGGTTCGCCTACGACTCCTACCGGCGGCTGCTGCAGATGTTCGGCAGCACCGTGCTCGACATCGAGGCCGACGCCTTCGCCGAGGAGCTCGACCGGCTCAAGGACGACCGCGGGACCAGGGACGACCTCGACCTCGACGTCGACGACCTCCGGGCCCTCGTCGCGACGTACAAGAAGCTGATCGCGGACCGCACCGGCCGGGACTTCCCGCAGGACCCGCGCGAGCAGATGGACCTCGCCGTGCGCGCCGTCTTCGACTCCTGGAACACCGAGCGCGCGGTGCTCTACCGCCGGCAGGAGCGGATCCCCGAGGACCTCGGCACCGCGGTCAACATCCAGTCGATGGTCTTCGGCAACGGCGGTGACGACTCCGGGTCGGGCGTGGCCTTCACCCGTGACCCGGCGTCCGGCAACCAGGGGGAGTACGGCGACTACCTGCCGAACGCACAGGGCGAGGACGTGGTCGCGGGCATCCGCAACACGGTCTCCCTCGCCGACCTGGAGACGATCGACAAGTCCGCCCACGACGAGCTGCTCGCCATCATGGCCACGCTCGAGCACCACTACCAGGACATGTGCGACATCGAGTTCACCATCGAGCACGGCAAGCTCTGGATGCTGCAGACGCGGGTCGGGAAGCGGACGCCGGAGGCGGCCTTCCGGATCGCGGTGCACATGGCCGACGAGGGCCTGATCGACCTCGACGAGGCGTTGCGACGCGTCACCGGCGAGCAGCTCGCCCAGCTGATGTTCCCGCGCTTCGACGCGGACGCCGACCGCGAGCTGATCGCGAAGGGCATGAACGCCTCGCCCGGTGCCGCCGTCGGCAAGGCGGTCTTCGACTGGGCGACCGCGGTCGAGTGGGCGGACCGGGGCGAGGACGTGATCCTGGTCCGCAAGGAGACCAGTCCCGACGACCTGCACGGGATGATGGTGGCCCGCGGCATCCTGACCAGCCGGGGCGGCAAGACCTCGCACGCCGCCGTGGTGGCCCGGGGCATGGGCCGCACCTGCGTGTGCGGCGCGGAGTCGCTGGACGTGGACACCCGCGAGGGGGAGTTCACCGTCCGGGGCGGACCCACCGTGCGCGAGGGCGACGTGATCTCGATCGACGGCACCACCGGGGAGGTGTTCCTCGGCGCCGTGCCGGTGACCGACTCGGCGGTGGTCCGCTGGTTCGAGGGCGACGAGGTCGACGACGTGGTGGTCGACGCGGTGGCCCGGCTCGTCGGCCACGCGGACGAGCGACGTCGCCTGGCGGTCCGCACGAACGCCGACACGGCCGAGGACGCGGCCCGGGCCCGGCGGTTCGGCGCGCAGGGGATCGGGCTGTGCCGCACCGAGCACATGTTCCTCGGCGAGCGCCGCCAGCTCGTGGAGAACCTCATCGTCGCCGAGGACGAGGCCGGCCAGGAGGACGCCCTGGCCGAGCTCCTGCCCCTGCAGCGGCAGGACTTCACCGAGATCTTCGAGGCCATGGACGGCCTGCCGGTCACGGTGCGGCTGATCGACCCGCCGCTGCACGAGTTCCTCCCCGACCTCACCGAGCTGTCGGTGGCGATGGCGCTCGCCGACACCCGTGGCCACCGCAAGAAGCGGGAACGCAAGCTGCTCGACGCCGTGCGCCGGCTGCACGAGGAGAACCCCATGCTCGGCCTGCGTGGAGTGCGCCTCGGCATCGTGATCCCGGGACTGTTCGCGATGCAGACCCGGGCGATCATGGAGGCGGCCGCCGCGCGGCTCAAGGTCGGCGGTGACATCCGGCCCGAGATCATGATCCCGCTGGTCGCGAGCGTGCGCGAGCTCGACCTGGTCAGGCTCACGGTCGAGCGGGTCATCGCGGAGGTGCAGCGCGAGCACGACCTCGAGATCCCGCACCTGGTCGGCACCATGATCGAGCTGCCGCGCGCCGCGCTCACCGCCGACGCCATCGCCGGGTCGGCGGAGTTCTTCTCCTTCGGCACCAACGACCTGACCCAGATGACGTGGGGGTTCTCCCGCGACGACGTCGAGGCGTCGTTCTTCTCGACCTACCTGGAGCACGGCGTCTTCCCGGTCTCCCCGTTCGAGTCGCTCGACCTCGAGGGCGTGGGGGCGCTGGTGCGCACCGCGGTCGAGCGCGGCCGTGCGACGCGTCCGGACCTGCACCTCGGCATCTGCGGCGAGCACGGCGGCGACCCGGCGTCGATCCACTTCTTCGACGAGGTGGGCCTCGACTACGTCTCCTGCTCACCGTTCCGGGTCCCGGTGGCCCGGCTCGAGGCCGGCCGGTCGGCCGTCGTACGTCATCCGGAGTAGCACCTACGACGACCACCTCGTATGACGTCCGCGGGACGTCCCGTCAGAGGAACTCGAGCGGGTCGAACTCCTCGATCGGGATGATCCGCACCCGGGGGAGGCGCGTCGTGAACGCCTCGACGTCGTACTCGAGGTCGATGTGCTGCAGGCCGCGACCGACGAGCCGCGTGAACTCGTTGTTCCGGAACTCCGTGAAGCCGACGACGCCGACCCGGCGCCGACCGTCGAGCAGCTTCTCGATCCCGTCGACGAAGTCTCCGTCGTTGCTGACCAGGAGGACGTCGTCGTCACGATCGACGAGAGCGGCCAAGGTCCGCTGGATGGCGATGTCCACGACCTTCTCGTGGCTCGCGCCGGACAGCGGCACCGGGCGGTAGCCCATCGACAGCAGCGCCTGGACGAAGGACATCGGCAGGTCGGTGTTGGCGGCGAGGAAGAACAACCCGGCCGCATCCTGCGCGAAGCGGTCACGCGCGAACTGGAGCAGCCGGTCCCAGCGAGGACGCTCCTCGGACTTCGGGCGGCGGCCGAGGATGGACGTGCCGAGGGTCGCGTCGATGTTCTCGCCGTCGACCAGCAGGTACGTCGTCCGAGCACGGCCTTCGCGGCTGTCCATGCACCGACTCTACGGGTCGGTAGGTGCGCAGATCAGGCTTCCGGTCAGACCGACGTGACGGCCTTGACGATCTCGTTGACCGCGAGCGCGCCGAACGCCAGCGTGCACAGCACCAGCGCGATGTTCGACGGGAGCTTGTTGCGCCACTCCTGCGGGACCCGGTCGGTGTTGAGCATCCAGAGCAGGGTGACCGCGAGGAACGGCATGAAGAACGCGCCGAGGACGCCGTACGCCAGGATCAGGTAGACCGGCTCGCCGAGGAAGATCAGCGCGATCGGCGGGACGGTCAGCCAGAGCACGTAGGCCTTGTAGTACTTCCCACCGGCGCGGGAGTCCGGGTGGTCGCTGTCGTGGCCGCGGACGTGCCCGACGAAGTCGGCGAACATCAGGCTGACGCCGTTCCAGACGCCGACCAGCGACGACATCGCCGCGGCCCAGAACCCGATCAGGAACACGGTGCCGGCGGCGGACCCGTAGCGGTCCTCGAGGACGTTGGACAGGTCGAGCATCCCCTCGTCACCGGTGGAGACCGCGATCTTCGCGGAGTACAGCAGCTCGGCGCCGACGATCAGGGTGGCCACGACGAACAGGCCGGTGACGATGTAGGCCACGCTGTTGTCGATGCGCATCACCCGCATGTGCCGCGGGGTGACCCAGCCCTTCTCGCGCAGCCAGTAGCCGTACGCCGCGAGGGTGATCGTCCCGCCGACGCCGCCGGCGACGCTGAGCACGTTGAGGATCGCGCCGTCGGGGATCGTCGGCACGAGGCCCTGCAGCAGCTCCGGCAGGTTCGGCAGCGTGACAGCGGCGGCACCGACCATCGAGACGAACATCAGCAGCACCATGAAGCTGAGGACCTTCTCGAAGACGCCGTAGCGTCCCGACCACACCAGGGCGAGCCCGATCACGCCGGAGAGGATGCCCCACGCCTTGACGCCGAGCACCGGGAACAGCGAGGCGAGGGCGAGGCCGGTGCCGGCCATCGCCGCGGCGCCGTACACGAAGCCCCAGACCACGATGTAGGGGCCGAAGTACCAGTGCGTCCACCGGCCGAGGCTGCTCCAGCCCTCGTAGATCGTCCTTCCCGTGGCCAGGCTGAACCGGCCGGCCCCCTCGACGAGGACGATCTTCATCAGGCACCCGAGGACCGCGCACCACAGCAGGGCGTAGCCGTACTTGCTGCCCGCGATCAGCGTGGCGACCAGGTCGGCCGCGCCCACGCCGGTGGCCGCGACCACCAGTCCTGGTCCGATGAGCTTCCAGCGGGGTGCCTGCTCCGTGTCGTAGCGCTGCGTGTCCGTGGACATGGCTGACCTCCAGGGTCCCGAGACGTCATGTGCCCTCACGCTCCCCGCGCGCTTCCCCTCGTAAACGGCTCGCTTCCGACGTACGCGTCGGGGACACTGGCGCGCGTGGGACACGTCGACGTCGCTGGAGTGCGCTACGAGCTGCCGGACGGGCGGGTGCTGCTCGACGACGTCTCGTTCCGGGTCGGCGAGGGGGCGAAGGTCGCGCTGGTCGGCGCGAACGGCGCCGGCAAGACCACCCTGCTGCGGATCATCACCGGCGACCTCGCACCGCACGCGGGCGCCGTGACCCGGACCGGCGGGCTCGGCGTGATGCGGCAGATGGTCACCCACGGCAACGAGGGCAAGACCGTCCACGACCTGCTGCTGTCGGTGTCCCCGCCGCGGGTGCGCGCGGCGGCCGCTCACGTCGAGGCGTGCGAGCTGGCGCTGATGGACACCGACGACGAGAAGACCCAGATGCGCTACGCCGGTGCGCTCGCCGAGTGGGCCGACGCCGGCGGCTACGACATCGAAGTGGTCTGGGACGTGTGCACGACGGCCGGGCTCGGCGTGCCCTACGAGCGGGCGAAGTACCGCGAGCTGACCACCTTGTCGGGCGGTGAGCAGAAGCGCCTGGTGCTGGAGTTCCTGCTCCGCGGGCCGGACGAGGTGCTGCTCCTCGACGAGCCGGACAACTTCCTCGACGTGCCCGGCAAGACCTGGCTCGAGGGCCGCATCAACGACTCGCAGAAGACCATCCTCTTCATCAGCCACGACCGCGAGCTGCTGAACAACACCGCGACCCGGGTGGTGACGGTCGAGCTCGGCGTGGCCGGCAACACCGTGTGGACGCATCCGGGTGGCTTCGCGACGTACCACGACGCCCGTCGGGACCGCTTTGCCCGTTTCGAGGAGATGCGGAAGCGCTGGGACGAGGAGCACGCGAAGCTCAAGGCGCTGGTGCTGCGGTACAAGATCAAGGCGGAGTACAACGACGGGCTGGCCTCGCAGTACAAGGCGGCCCAGACCAGGCTGCGGAAGTTCGAGGAGGCCGGCCCGCCCACGGCCCAGCCGCGCGAGCAGTCGGTCAAGATGCGCCTCAAGGGCGGCCGCACGGGCAAGCGCGCCGTCGTCTGCGAGGGCCTCGAGCTGACCGGCCTGATGAAGCCGTTCGACCTCGAGGTCTGGTACGGCGAGCGGGTGGCCGTGCTCGGCTCCAACGGCTCGGGCAAGTCGCACTTCCTCCGGCTGCTGGCGGCCGGCGGCAGCGACCCGGACGTCGAGCACCGCCCGGTCTCCGAGGTCCCGGTCAAGCCGGTCGACCACACCGGCAAGGCGCGGCTCGGCGCGCGGGTGCGGCCGGGCTGGTTCGTGCAGACCCACGAGCACCCGGAGCTGACCGGGCGCACCCTGCTGGCGATCCTGCACCGGGGCGACGACCACCGCGACGGGATGCCGCGGGAGCCGGCCGCCCGGGCGCTGGACCGCTACGAGCTCGCGCACGCCGCGGAGCAGAAGTTCGAGTCGCTGTCCGGCGGCCAGCAGGCCCGCTTCCAGATCCTGCTGCTCGAGCTGTCCGGTGCCACCCTGCTCCTGCTCGACGAGCCCACCGACAACCTCGACGTGGAGTCGGCGGAGGCGCTCGAGGACGGCCTGGAGCAGTTCGAGGGGACCGTCGTGGCGGTGACCCACGACCGCTGGTTCGCCCGCGGCTTCGACCGCTACCTGGTGTACGGCGCGGACGGGTCGGTCTACGAGTCAGACGGCCCCGTGTGGGACGAGGGCCGCGTCCAGCGGGTGCGCTGAGGGAAGCCCGGACGCCCGGGCGACGTCGCGGCTCAGCCGGCGGGTTGACGCGTCACCGGTGGGTGGCCGGCTCGGCGGCCGGCCTCCGCTGTGCCGGGATGCGGGGAGTGCTCGGGGCAGCGGCGTCGGGAGCCGGCGTAGCCGTCCGGACCGCACGGGTGCGGGCCAGGTGCCGCACGGCGCGGCGACGACGACGCTTGCGGTTCGCCTCGCGCTGCGGGGAGACGGACATCTGGACCCAGGTGGCGAGCGGGTGAGGAGTCATGCAGGTCAGGAGCCGGCACGCGCCGCCCTGATACACCGGGTCAGACCGGCAGTCCTCGCGTCCGCAGCTCGGCCCGCAGGTCGACGTCGTCGGTGAACCGGACCGCGTCGAGCCCGGCGGCCGCCGCCGCGGCGACGTTCGCCTCCGAGTCGTCGACGAACACGCACTCCACCAGGGGGCGGCCGACCCGGTCCCGGAGCCGGTCGAAGATCGCCGGGTCGGGCTTGGCGAGCCGCTCGGCGCCGGAGACGACGATGTCGTCGAACAGGCCGAGGAACTCGTAGCGCTCCACGGCGTGGGGGAACAGCTCGTCGGACCAGTTGGTCAGCGCGAAGAGGGGTACGCCGGCCGCGTGCAGGTCGCGCAGCACCGCGACGTTCGCGTCGATCGTCTCGGCGATGCTGAGCACGAAGTTGTCGGTGTACGCCGACACGTGCTCGGCCCAGTGCGGGTGGTCACGGCTCACGACGGCCCGGGCGTCGACCAGCCGGGTCCCCGAGTCGAGCGTGCTGTTCCAGGCCAGGAAGTCGAAGTCCTCGGCGCCCAGGAACCTCGTCGCCTCCTCGGCGCCGACGCCTGCCGCCACGGCCGGGTGGGCGTCCCACCGGATCAGCACGTTGCCGAGGTCGAACACGACCGCCCGGTCCGTCGTACGGGTGCTCACGCCGACACCCCTGACAAAACTGGCACACCCCCGCCGTTGCAACGGCAGGGGTCTGCCAGATTCCCAGGGGGCCCTGGGAATCTGCGGGTCACTTCCAGCGCTCGGACGCCGACACGAAGTCCAGGCCCCGGTCGCCGGTGTAGATCTGCTTGGGGCGGGCGATCTTCTGCTCCTTGTCCTGGACGAGCTCCAGCCACTGGGCCAGCCAGCCCGGGGTGCGGCCGATGGCGAACAGGACGGTGAACATCTCCGGAGGGAACTGCAGGGCCTCGTAGATCAGGCCGCTGTAGAAGTCGACGTTCGGGTAGAGCTTGCGCTGCACGAAGTACTCGTCCTCGAGCGCGATCTTCTCCAGCTCCTTGGCGATCTGCAGGAGCGGGTTGACCCCGGTGACCTCGAAGACGTCGTCGCAGGCCTTCTTGATGATCTGCGCGCGCGGGTCGAAGTTCTTGTAGACCCGGTGCCCGAAGCCCATCAGGCGCTCCTTGCCGTTCTTCACGCCCTCGATGAACTCGGGGATCTTGTCCACCGAGCCGATCCGGCGCAGCATCCGCAGGACCGCCTCGTTGGCGCCGCCGTGCAGCGGGCCGTAGAGCGCGGCGATGCCGGCCGCGGTCGCGGAGTAGGGGTCCACCTGGCTCGAGCCGACGGAGCGTACGGCGTTCGTGGAGCAGTTCTGCTCGTGGTCGGCGTGCAGGATGAACAGCACGTCGAGGGCCTTCACCAGCCGCTCGTCGGCCTCGAACTTGCGCTCGCTCATCTTGAACAGCATCGCGAGGAAGTTCGCGGTGTAGCTGAGGTCGTTGTCCGGGTAGACGTAGGGCTTGCCCTGCGCGTGCCGGAAGGACCAGGCGCCCAGCGTCGGCATCTTGGCGATCAGCCGGACGATCTGCATGTGCCGGTTGTCGGCGTCGGAGATGTTGCGCGACTCCGGGTAGAACGTCGAGAGCGCGCCCACCGAGGCCAGCAGCATGCCCATCGGGTGGGCGTCGTAGCGGAAGCCCTCCATGAAGTCGCGGACGTTCTCGTGCACGAACGTGTGGTAGGTGATCTCGTGCACCCACGAGTCGTACTGCTCCTTGGTGGGCAGCTCGCCGTGGATCAGGAGGTAGGACACCTCGAGGAAGTTGGACTTCTCCGCCAGCTGCTCGATCGGGTAGCCGCGGTACTCCAGGATGCCCTTGTCACCGTCGATGTAGGTGACCGAGCTGCGGCACGACGCGGTGTTCACGAAGCCGGGGTCGTAGACGGCCAGGCCGGGCTCGTCGTCCTTGGTCCGGATCTTGCCGATGTCGGCGGCCTTGATCGTGCCGTCCAGGATCGGGACGTCGTAGCTCTGCCCGGTGCGGTTGTCCCGCACGGTGAGGGTCTCGCCGGTGCCGGCGTCGTCCGTGCTGCTGGAAGCAGTGGCCGTGTTCTCGGTCACGTCGGCTCCTCGCTCGTGGGTTCCCGGTTCCGGTGGCCACCTGTGGGTCGGTGGGCGGGCGCCGGGGAGTTCGTCAATTATGAGTCTTCGGTGCTCGGGAGATACCCCGTCAACCTATGCCCGTAACCCTGGGGCGCGGAAACCGGCCTCGTTTTGACCCAGGCGCCGCGCCGCCGGTATTCTTATCGGTCGCGGCTGCCTCTGTGCTGTCTCGAGTCTGTTCCGGCCTGCCTGGCCGGGTTCCCGTCTCGGATCTGCCTCGCGGCGTCCGGCCCGCCCAAGGTGAGCCACCCAGCAAACCCGGTCTCGATCGAGAGAGTAAAGCAACGTGCGTACGTACAGCCCGAAGCCCGCTGACCTCCACCGCGAGTGGCACGTCATCGACGCCACCGACGTGGTGCTCGGCCGTCTCGCCGTCCAGGTCGCGACCCTCCTCCGAGGCAAGCACAAGCCGACCTTCGCCCCGCACATGGACGGCGGTGACTTCGTCATCGTCGTGAACGCCGGCAAGGTCTCGCTGTCCGGTGACAAGGCGACCAAGAAGATGGCCTACCGCCACTCCGGCTACCCGGGCGGCCTGTCCTCCACGCCGTTCGGCGAGCTGCTGGAGAAGGACCCCCGTCAGGCCATCGAGCGGGCCGTGTGGGGCATGCTCCCCAAGAACCGGCTCAGCCGCCAGATGCTCAACAAGCTGAAGGTGTACGCCGGCCCGGACCACCCGCACGCCGCGCAGAAGGCCCAGCCGTTCGAGATCAAGCAGATCTCCCAGTAACTCCGCCGCACCGGCACCCAGACGAGAACCGAACCCAGCGAGGAAACCCGTGACTGACACCACCGAGGGCACCGAGGTCGAGGAGACCTTCGAGCCCAACGAGCAGGGCGTCGCCTACAGCTCCGAGAGCGCGCCGTCCGACGACGCTCCGGCCCGCCCGGCGACCATCGCTCCCGCAGCGGCCACCGGCCGTCGCAAGGAGGCCGTGGCCCGCGTCCGCATCGTCCCCGGCACCGGCAAGTGGACGGTCAACGGCCGCACCCTCGACTCCTACTTCCCGAACAAGCTGCACCAGCAGGTCGTGAACGAGCCGTTCACGAACACCGACCTGGTGGACCGCTTCGACGTGATCGCCCGCATCCACGGCGGCGGCATCACCGGCCAGGCCGGCGCCCTGCGCCTCGGCGTGGCCCGCTGCCTGAACGCCATCGACGTCGAGGCCAACCGCCCGTCGCTCAAGAAGGCCGGGCTGCTCACGCGCGACGCCCGCGTCATCGAGCGCAAGAAGGCCGGTCTGAAGAAGGCCCGCAAGGCTCCGCAGTACAGCAAGCGCTGATCGCGGACCCGCGCAACGGCATGGGTCGGCTCTTCGGCACGGACGGGGTCCGTGGCCTCGCGAACACGGTGGTCACCGCCGAGCTCGCGCTCGACCTGTCCGTCGCTGCCGCGCACGTCCTCGGCGAGGCCGGTGTCTTCACAGGACACCGGCCTCTTGCCGTGGTCGGGCGGGACACCCGGATCTCCGGGCAGTTCCTCGAGGCCGCGGTGGTGGCCGGCCTCGCGTCCGCAGGCGTCGACGTGCTGCTGCTCGGCGTGCTGCCGACACCGGGCGTCGCGTTCCTCACCGAGTCGCTCAAGGCTGACCTCGGCGTGGTGCTCTCCGCCAGCCACAACCCGATGCCCGACAACGGCATCAAGTTCCTGGCCCGCGGCGGCGTGAAGCTCGACGACACCGTCGAGGCGGCCATCGAGCGACGGCTGCGCGAGCCGTGGGACCGCCCGACCGGCGGTGCGGTGGGCCGGGTGTCGTCGTACGACGCGGCGGTCGCTGACTACGCCGCGCACCTCGTCTCGACGGTCGTCACCCGGGCAGACGGGATCAAGGTCGTCCTCGACTGCGCCCACGGTGCGGCCTCGGTCGCGGGCCCGCTCGCGCTGCGGGACGCCGGCGCCGAGGTGGTGGCGATCTGCGCCGAGCCCGACGGGCTCAACATCAACGACGGGTGCGGATCGACGCACCTCGAGGTGCTGCAGGCGGCCGTCGTCGAGCACGGCGCGGACGTCGGCTTCGCCCTCGACGGCGACGCCGACCGGGTGCTGGCCGTGGACCACGAGGGCGCCGTCGTCGACGGCGACCAGCTGCTCGCGGTGCTGGCCCTCGCGATGCGCGACGCCGGCACCCTCAAGGCGGACACGGTGGTGGCCACCGTGATGAGCAACCTCGGCTTCGTGCAGGCGATGCGCGCCGAGGGCGTGGGCGTCCGGCAGACCAAGGTCGGCGACCGCTACGTCCTGGAGGCCATGAAGGCGTCCGGCTACACGCTCGGCGGCGAGCAGTCCGGCCACGTGATCATGAGCGACCACGCCACCACCGGCGACGGCATCCTCACCGCGCTGCACGTGCTGGCCCGGATGGCGGAGCAGAAGCGTTCGCTGGCCGACCTGGCCGGTGTCGTGGTGCAGCTGCCGCAGGTCCTGGTGAACGTCCCCGACGTCGACAAGTCCCGCGCCGACGAGGACGCCGTGCTCGCCGCTGCGGTGGCCGAGGCGGAGTACGAGCTCGGCGACGGCGGCCGCGTGCTGCTGCGCCCGTCGGGCACCGAGCCGTTGGTGCGCGTGATGGTCGAGGCCGGCACCTCCGAGCGTGCCCGCGAGGTCGCGGAGCGGCTCGCGGACGTCGTACGCCGGCAGCTGTCGCTGTCCTGACCGACGCCGCCCATCGGTGCCCGTCGCCGTCACGACCGGTCGGCAACTGGACCGGACCAATGGTCCAATTCGGGTGCGCGACGCCCCATGCGTCCCTAGGCTCACACGCGTGGAGATTCGGCAGATCGACCAGAGCGACGAGAACCTGGTCCACCGACACTGGGAGATCGGCCGGGACGCCGAGGCGGCCCACCGCCCCTACGACTTCTACCCGCCCTGGGAGACCGCCTGGCTGACCTACCAGGGCGGCCGCTCGGACCTGGAGTTCATCCTGCTCGGCGCGTTCGACGGCGACCGGATGGTCGGCGCCGGACGCGTCGACGTCAACCTCCTGGACAACCTGCACTCGGCGATGTCGTCCGTCTTCGTGGACCCGCCGCACCAGCGACGTGGCGTGGGGCGGGCGCTCGACGCGGCCTGCGTCGAGATCGCACGCGAGCGCGGTCGCCGGCTCCTGATGACGGAGGCCTACGCGCCGCCGGACGCGGAGTCGGGCGGGCTGCTCTTCGCCCGCGCGATGGGCTACACCGTCGGCCTCGAGGACGGCATGAAGGTCGTCGACCTGTTCGAGACCGAGCCCACCTGGGCCGACCTCGAGGCGAAGGTCGAGGAGCGTCGCGGTGACTACCGCATCATCACCTGGCTCGACAACGTCCCGGCCGAGTACGTCGACGACTACTGCGCGCTCAACGAGGCGTTCTTCGACGAGGCGCCGACGGGGGACATGGAGATCGAGCCGGAGAAGTGGGACAAGAAGCGCGTCGACGACCGGGAGAGCCGCAACGCCCGCTCGGGGCGGCACGACGTGTCGGCCGGGGCGGTGTCCCCCGATGGTCACCTGGTGGCGCTGACCGAGGTGATGGTCAACGAGCGGGCGCCCTGGCGCGCCTTCCAGAGCGGGACCCTGGTCTCGCGCGACCACCGCGGCCACCACCTGGGGCTGGCGATCAAGCTCGCCAACCACCGCCAGGTCCGTGAGGCCTGGCCCGAGCTGCGCACCCTGCTGACCGGCAACGCCGACGTCAACGCCCCGATGAACGCGGTCAACGACGCCCTCGGCTACCGCGAGGTCGAGCGCTGCGTGGAGATGCAGAAGGACATCTGAGCTGATGCAGATCCACCCCCTCGACGCCACCGATGCGGGCGCCATGGCCGCCTGGCACGCGACGTACCACGCGGCCCACGTCTTCGGGCTGGACCACCCGTCCCCGTGGATGCTGGAGGAGATGCGCGCCGAGTTCCTCGGCGAGCGGGCGGGGGAGCGGATCGAGCCGTACGGCGGGTACGTCGACGGGCGCTGCGTGGTCACCGGGACGATCGAGCTGCCGCAGATGGACAACCGTCACATCGCCCTGGTCGACGTCGCGACGCACCCCGACCTCCGTCGGCGCGGCCACGGCTCGGTGATGCTCGAGCACCTCACCTCGGTCGCCCGCGCGCACGGACGGACGACGCTGAACGCCGACGCCGTCTGGGGCTACGACGAGCCCGCCGACGGTGCCGGCACCACCAACGCGGACTTCCTGACCCGGCACGGCTTCGTGTTCTCGCTCGGCGACGTGAAGCGTGCCCTCGACCTCCCCGTCGACGACGCCCTGCTCGACCGGCTGGCCCGCGAGGCCGCACCGCACCACGCCGGCTACGTGATCCGCGACTTCGCCGGGCCGGTGCCCGAGGACATCATCGACACGTTCGGAGACCTGGTCGGCTCACTGATCAGCGAGGCGCCGATGGGTGACCTCGACTTCGAGCCCGAGGTGTTCGACGCGACCCGGATCCGTGCGGACGAGAAGGTGTTCGAGGCGTCCGGCCGGTCGAAGGTCACGACGGTGGCGATCGCCCCGGACGGCGAGGTGGTGGCCTACTCCGAGCTCGTGGTCCCGACGTACGACCCCGGTCGCGTGTACCAGTGGGGCACGCTCGTCCGCCCCCAGCACCGCGGGCACCGTCTCGGGATGGCCACGAAGGTGCACAACCTGCGCCGCCTCCAGGAGCAGGTGACCGGTCGCACCGTGCTGTTCACCTACAACGCCGAGGTGAACTCCCACATGATCGGCGTCAACGACGCGATGGGCTTCCGTCCCGTCCAACGCCTCGGCGAGTTCCAGAAGAAGCTCTGAGCCGAGCCACCGCGCGGGTGGTCGAGCCTGTCGAGACCACACCACGTGGATCTCGAGTCGAGCTCGATCATCCGAGGTCGGGCACGGGGAAGTGGTCGCGGAGGTAGGCCTCGAGGATCTCGGGGAGGATCGCGGGGGCGTGCACGACGAGGTCGTCGGGCCGCTGCTCGACCAGCGTGCCGTACGGCGACAGCTCCAGGTCCGAGCCGGTGACGGCGTAGGCGCGCGCATCGTCGAGGAGCTCGTCGCCGACCAGGACCCGGTCGCCGTCGACCTCGACGCCGACCACCCGGAGCCGCCCGTAGGGCAGTCCCCGGAAGGTGCGGGCCCGGGTCGTCGCGAACTCCTCGGACAGCCCGCGGCGCACCATGGCCCGGACCTGCGCACCGGTCAGCGTCGCGGTCGCGAGGTTGCCCGGTGAGCTGGTCGCCGCCCAGACGTCGCGGCGGGTGACGGTCCCGGCGGGCAGGCCGGCCCGGCAGTGCGCGGCCATCAGCACCCCGATGTCGCCGGGACGCCGGGCCAGCAGCGCCTCGGCGGTCAGCCCCGCCACCGCGCTGTCGACGGTGTCGCTGTGCGGCACCGGGTCGGGCAGCCACGCGACCGGCTCGTCCAGCCAGGCGTCCAGGTCGCGGTCGCAGGCCTCGAGCTCGGCGAGGACCACCGGGTCGGCGGGCGCGGACTCGGGCACGGCCTCCACCCTCAGGTCGACGACGCGCACGCCGTCCTCGTCCACCTCGAGGGTGATCCGGCCGAGGTGCTCGGCGTTCCACCCGGCCTGCGCGATCGGGGTGCCCTGGCCGAGGTCGCCCTCGGTCAGCAGGTCGTGGGTGTGCCCGCCGACGATCAGGTCCACCAGCCCGCGCACGGACCAGCTCAGGCCGCGGTCGTGGTTGATCCCGGCGTGGCTGAGCACCAGCACGACGTCGACACCGGCGGCGCGCAACGCCTGCGCCTCGTTGTGCACGGCGGTCACCCGGCCACGCTCCCGGATCCCGAAGCTGTCGTACTGCGCGTAGTAGTCGGTGATGCCGACGATGCCGACCCGCAGGTCGCCGGCGTCGAGGATCGTCGACGGGGCCGCGCCGTCGGGGGTGGCGCCGTCGATCTCGAGGTCGCAGACCAGGGGAGCGGAGCCGAGCGCCTTGGCGTAGGCCGGCAGCTGGTCGGGGCCGTAGCGCAGCAGGCCGCCGTTGCCGACCACGGCCGCGTCCACACCGGCCGCCCCGAGCGCGCGCCAGCCGGCCACCCCGAACGTCAACGCCGAGAGCCGGACGCTGGTGTCCTCGACGTCGCCACCGTCCAGGAGCAGGACGGGGTGCGGCGCGGTGGCACGGATCTCGCGGGCCCGGGCGCTCAGCCGGGCCAGGCCGTCGAAGTGGCCGTGGACGTCGTTCCAGTGCAGCAGCTCGAGCGTGGTCACCGGCTCAATCCTGCACCACGTGGCTCGGCGGTCGGCCGGGGTCGTCGTGGACCGGGTGCTGCTGGCCGGCGCGCAGGAACTCCAGCTGGGCGCAGACCGCCGCCCCCGCGAACAGCGCGATCGAGCCGAGCAGCGACCACAGGAGCAGCGCGAAGACCCCGCCGAGGGGACCGTAGATCGCGCCGAACGACCCGCTCAGCTGCACGTAGGCCGCGAGCAGCCCGGTCGCCGCCATCGCGAGGACGACCGAGATCCCGGCTCCGAGCGCCAGCCACGACAGCGCCGGCTGACGGCGGCGGGGCGCGTGGTCGAGGAGCACCGCGATCGTGAACACCAGAAGGGCCACGCCGACCGGCCAGCGGGCCCAGTTCCAGACGTCGGTGGCGCGGTCCGACCAGCCGTAGGTCGTGTGCATCGCCTCCGCGAACGACCCGCCCGCGACCAGCAGCAGGAAGGCGACGCCGACCGGGGCGGCGAGCACCGCGGTGAGCACCAGCGCCCGGCCGTACTTCCACAGCGCCGGGCGGTCCCGCTCGATCCCGTAGATCCGGTTGGTCCCGCGCTCGACCTGGCCCATGGCGGCCGTCATCGACAGCAGCGAGAAGAACAACCCGACCGCCAGTGCGATCTCACCGGCCCGCTCACCCGTCTGGCCGCTGGCCACCGCCGAGGCCAGCGCGTCCCGGGATCCGCCACCGGGTGACAGCCGCTCGATGGTCTTCGCGAGCACCCGGGCCGGGCGTTCGTGGTCGATGTCCGCGGCCAGCCCCGACAGCGCGAGCAGGAAGGGTACGACGGACAGGGCGACCTGCAGGGCGAGGGCGCGGCTGTGGCTGAAGCCGTCGGCGTAGCGGAACCGCACGAACGAGTCCACCAGCAGCCGCCGCAGCCCGATCCTTCGGCTCAGGTGCCAGGCGTCCTGGGCGTCGAGCTCGTCGCCGTCCATCTCGGTCGTGACCGGCACGACCCGGACAGTGGTCACCTGCTCACCCCGACGGGCCGTTCAGCCGCGCGCGCCGTGACGGGCCGTAGATGCGTGACCAGACCACTCTCTGGAGCAGCAGGGTCACGGTCCCCGCGAGCACCATCCCGGCCAGGTTGATGCCCAGCTGCAGCAGGGCGCTGGGGATCTCGGACCAGACACCCACCCCGATGCAGAGGGCAAGGGTGCCGACGGCGGGGATCGTGGTGACGGAGATGAAGACACCGACCAGGGGTCCCGACTTCGCCGTCGTGAGGGCCAGCACGCCGGCGGTTCCGGCGAGCATCGCGATGATGAACGACCAGATGTCCGGCTGGACGATGAAGTCGGTCTGAGGACCGTGGGCCGCCTCCGCACGCGTCGCGAGCCCGAAGGCGTGCGCGGCGACCCAGAACGGGACGGCCACGGCGATGGCGATCAGGAAGCCCCCGAAGAGCGTGGTGAGTGCGCGAGGAAGGATCGACGGGCGAGGCCGGGCCAGGGCCAGGCAGATGGCCGCGACCGGCGAGAACTCCGGGCCCACCACCATCGCACCGATGATCAGGATCGGCTGGTCCAGGAGGCGGCCGGCGCCGGCGATCAGCGTGGCGAGGGTGAGGAACGTGATGAACGACCACGACAGGATGCTTTCGGTCCGGACCTTGCTCTCGACGACGTCCCACACCACCCCGTCGTCGGGGATCCCCGGGGCCGCCTCCTCGGCGGCCCGGGCGGCGTCGGACAACAGCGTGCCCGTCTCCGTCATCATGATCGATCCGCTGTGGTGCAGGTCGAGAGCCCGCAGCGCGGCGACCACGGGGTTCGCGCCCTCCCGCGCCACGTCGGCGGTCACCAGGTCGCCGGGCGGCTTCGTGTAGCCGCCCTCGACCACCGCGACGTTGGTCACGGTGTCGTCGTCACAGAGCAGCCCCACGACCTCGGCGGTGAGCGACGGGGGCACCCGCAGCTGGACGTGCAGCACCCAGGCAGTAAAGCAGGTGACGGAAGGCGGCTCCGCCCCCTAGGTTCCTGCCCATGCAGACACGGCCGATCGACGTACGCGACGACGCAGAGATGCGTCGCTTCCACGAGATCGGCTGGCGTGCCGAGATGGAGGACGGCCGCCCGTGGAACACCTTCCCGACCTTCGACGAGTGGGCAGTCGCGATCCGTGAGCCGTCGCCCGGCCAGCAGAACGTGGCGCTGGCGACCTTCGACGGGGACCGGATGGTGGGCGGCGGGATCATGTGGCTGTCGCTCGACGACAACGTCGACAAGGCGTTCGTCTTCCCGGCCGTCGAGCCCGAGCTGCGACAGCGAGGCATCGGCGGAGAGGTGATGGAGCGCCTGGTCGAGCACGCGCGCGAGCTGGGACGCACGGAGCTGATGACCGGCACGTCCTACCGCTTCGAGGAGCGGGAGTCGTCGCCGATGCTCCGTTTCGTGACGGCCCACGGCTTCACCCCCGCGAACGTCGAGGTGATCCGCGTCCTCGCGCTGCCCGTCGCCGACGCGCTGCTCGACGAGATCGAGGCCGAGGTGGCCGAGCACATCGGTGGCTACGAGGTGCACACCTTCGTCAACGACCTGCCCGACGAGCTGCTGGAGTCCTACTGCTTCCTGGTGAACCAGCTCGCGGTCGACGCCCCGACCGGCGACCTGGAGTTCGAGGAGGAGACGTACACCCCCGAGGCGTTCCGGCACGACGTGGCCCGCGACCGCAAGGTCGGTCGCACGGTGCTGCGCAGCCTGGCCACCCTCGACGGCCAGGCCGTCGCGCACACCGACCTGCTGCTCCGTCCGACCGGGAACCGGGGCGTGCAGTGGGCCACCCTGGTCCACCGCGAGCACCGGGGGCACCGGCTCGGCGCCGCGGTCAAGGTGGCCAACCTGCGCCGGCTGCAGCGCGACCGCCCCGACATCACCGAGGTGGTGACCCAGAACGCCGAGGTCAACGAGCAGATGATCGGCATCAACGCCCGGCTGGGCTTCGAGCCCGTCGCGCTGGTCCCCGAGTTCGTCCGGCGGCTCTGACGATTTCGACAAGCCGATCTGGCGTTGGCCACACGGGTGGTCGAGCTGTCGAGACCTGCGGGCCGAGATCTCGACAGGCTCGATCAGCCGGGGATCTCGACAGGCTCGATCAGCCGGGGGAGCTCAGAGCTTGCGGAGCCGGACGAAGCGGACGGAGTGGTCGGCGGCCTTGCGGAGCACCAGGGTGGCGCGGCTGCGGGTGGGTTGCACGTTCTGCTTCAGGTTCGGTCCGTTGACCTCGTCCCAGATGCGGTTCGCCTCGGCGACGGCCTGCTCCTCGGTGAGGCTGCCGTAGCGCGTGAAGTACGACGCCGGGTTGCGGAACGCGGTCTCCCGCAGGCGCAGGAAGCGGTCGACGTACCACCGGCGGATGTCCGCGGTCGCCGCGTCGACGTAGACCGAGAAGTCGAAGAAGTCACTGATCGCGAGGCCGGTGCGGCCGTCGTCGCGGACCCGGGCGGGCTGCAGGACGTTGAGGCCCTCGATGATCACGATGTCCGGGTCCGCGACGACGACCTTCTCGTCGGGGACCACGTCGTAGACGAGGTGGGAGTACGTCGGCGCCTCGACCTCGTCCTTGCCGGACTTGATGTCCATCACGAAGCGCAGCAGGGCCTTGCGGTCGTAGGACTCCGGGAAGCCCTTGCGGGTCAGCAGCCCACGCCGTTCGAGCTCGGCGTTGGGGTAGAGGAACCCGTCGGTGGTGACCAGCGCGACGCTCGGGTGCTCGGGCCAGTGCGCGAGCATCTGCTGCAGCACCCGGGCGGTCGTCGACTTGCCGACCGCGACCGAGCCGGCCAGCCCGATCACGAACGGCGTGCGCGGCGGCTGCGGCTTGTTCAGGAACTCCTCCTGCGCACGATGCAGCGCGCCGGCGCTCTCGGCGTACATGCTCAGCAGGCGCGACAACGGGAGGTAGACCTGCTGGACCTCGTCGAGGTCGAGCTCGTCACCGAGTCCCCGGACCTTGTCGATCTCGTCGGCGCTCAACGGCTGCTCGGTGGCCGCGCCGAGCGCCGCCCAGGCGTCGCGGTCCAGCTCGACGTAGGGGCCGGACTCGCGGTCCCCGCGAGGGGGCGCTGCCGCCGCCGTGCCGTCGCCGTTGCCCGATGCCATGCGCGCCATCCTGGCAGGCGTGGGCCCGACGGCCGCGCCCGAGGCCGCCGGTAGAGTGACGCGCATGTGTGGAATCGTCGGGTACGTCGGACCCCAGCAGGCCGAGGGCGTGGTGATCGAGGGCCTCCGGCGACTGGAGTACCGCGGCTACGACTCCGCCGGCATCGCCCTCGTGCACGACGGCAAGATCGCCTCGGAGAAGCGGGCCGGCAAGCTGGCCAACCTCGACAAGGCGCTCGCCGACCACCCGCTCCCGGAGTCCTGCACCGGCATCGGGCACACCCGGTGGGCCACCCACGGCGCCCCCAACGACCGCAACGCGCACCCGCACCTCGGCAACTCGGGTCGGGTGGCCCTGGTGCACAACGGGATCATCGAGAACTTCGCGGCCCTGCGCGCCGAGGTCGAGCGGGCCGGCGACGACCTGCTCTCCGAGACCGACACCGAGATCGCCGCCCACCTGGTCGAGAGCGCCCTCGCGAAGGGCGGCACGCTCACCGAGGCGATGCAGCACGTGAGCGGCCGGCTGCACGGCGCCTTCACGCTGGTCGCTGTCGACGCGCAGGACCCGGACCGCGTGGTCGCAGCGCGCCGCAACAGCCCCCTGGTGGTCGGGGTCGGCGACGGCGAGAACTTCCTGGCCTCCGACGTGGCCGCGTTCATCGAGCACACCCGGGACGCCCTCGAGCTCGGTCAGGACCAGGTCGTCACGATCTCCCGTGACGCGATCGAGGTCACCGACTTCGACGGCAACCCCGCCGAGGCCAAGCCCTACCACGTCGACTGGGACCTCTCGGCCGCCGAGAAGGGCGGCTACGACTGGTTCATGCGCAAGGAGATCCACGAGCAGCCCGCGGCCATCACCGACTCGATGCTCGGTCGCCACGACGAGCACGGCGCCCTGCAGCTCGACGAGCTGCGGATCAGCGAGGACGAGCTGCGCGGCGTCGACAAGATCATCCTGATCGGCTGCGGCACCGCGTTCTACGCCGGCATGGTCGCGAAGTACGCCATCGAGCACTGGACCCGGATCCCCTGCGAGGTCGAGCTCGCCCACGAGTTCCGCTACCGCGACCCGATCCTGACCCGCGACACGCTGGTGGTCGCGATCAGCCAGTCCGGCGAGACCGCCGACACGCTGATGGCGATCCGGCACGCCCGCGAGCAGCGCTCCAAGGTGCTCGCGATCTGCAACACCAACGGCTCGACCATCCCGCGCGAGTCCGACGCGGTGATCTACACCCACGCCGGACCGGAGATCGGCGTGGCGTCGACCAAGGGCTTCATGACCCAGCTGGTCGCGTGCTACCTGCTCGGGCTCTACCTCGCGCAGGTCCGCGGCACGAAGTACGGCGACGAGATCGCCGCCGTGGTGCGCGCGCTCGAGCAGATGCCCGGCCACGTGCAGTCGCTGCTCGACCAGTCCGACACGATCCACGCCCTCGCCGAGGAGCTCGCGACGGCGAGGTCGGTGCTGTTCCTGGGGCGGCACACCGGCTTCCCGATCGCCCTCGAGGGTGCGCTGAAGCTCAAGGAGCTCGCCTACATCCACGCTGAGGGCTTCGCTGCCGGCGAGCTCAAGCACGGGCCGATCGCGCTGGTCGAGGAGGGGCTGCCGGTGTTCTGCGTCGTGCCTCCGCAGGGCCGCGACTTCCTGCACGACAAGATGGTCAGCGGCATCCAGGAGGTCCGGGCCCGGGGCGCGCGCACCATCGTGCTGGCCGAGGAGGGCGACGACGAGGTGACGCCGTACGCCGACGTGCTGATCCGGCTGCCCCGGGTGCCGACGCTGCTGCAGCCGATGGTGGCCGTCGTACCCCTGCAGCTGTTCGCCTGCGAGCTGGCGACGCAGATGGGCAACGACGTCGACCAGCCGCGCAACCTGGCCAAGTCGGTCACGGTCGAATGATCCCCCAGAATGATCCTGGGCGTGGGCATCGACGTCGTCGACATCGCCCGCTTCGGCGAGACCCTGGAGCGGACGCCGGCGATGCGCGAGCGGCTGTTCACGGTCGCCGAACGTCAGCGCTCCCTCGCGTCGCTGGCCGCCCGGTTCGCCGCCAAGGAGGCGCTCGCCAAGGCGCTCGGTGCCCCGAAGGGGATGGGGTGGCTGGACGCCGAGATCGTCAACGAGGCGACCGGTGACCCGCGCTTCGACATCCGCGGCTCGGTGCAGGCCCGGGCCGACGAGCTCGGGGTGGCGAGCGTGCACGTGTCCATGTCCCACGACGCCGGGATCGCGTCCGCGGTCGTCGTCCTGGAGTCCTGAGCAGGCCCGTGCTGCTCGCTGCCGACCGGTTCGCGACCTTCAGCGGGGAGCACCTGCTGCTGCTCGGGCTGTTCGTCGTGGGTGCCGTCGCGGTCGTGCTGGTCGGGCGGCGGCAGCGGGGGACACCGGCCGCCCGGCGGTTCAGCCGGGTGTACGCCGTGGTGCTGGCCTGCGTCACGGTGCCGAGCCAGGTCTTCCAGCTCACCCCCGGAGACTTCGACCTCGGCTCCTCGCTCCCGCTCCAGCTGTGCGACCTGGCGTGGGTGGCGGCGGTGTGGGCGCTGTGGACGCACGACCGGGTGCCGGTGGCGCTGACCTACTTCTGGGGCCTGACGCTGACCGTGCAGGGGATCATCACGCCCTCCCTCGGCCAGGCGTTCCCGCACCCGCGCTACCTCGCGTTCTGGGCCATGCACTTCCTGGTCGTCTGGGCGGCGCTCTACCTCACCCTCGGGCTCGGGCTCGGGCCTCGCTGGCGGGAGTACCGCATCACGGTCGCGGTCACGCTGGTCTGGGCGGTGCTGGTGTTCGCGATCAACTCCGTCCTCGACGTCAACTACGGCTACCTCAACGACAAGCCCGGGTCGGCGTCGCTGCTCGACCTGCTCGGTCCCTGGCCGGCGTACGTCCTGGCGGGGCTCGCCATCCTGCTCGCCGGCTGGGCACTGATCACCTGGCCGTGGGTGGGAGTGCGCAGGCGTCGGGCTGGGTAGGTTGGCCGGATGCGCAGCGCACACACCGTCGAGCAGGTCCGCGAGGCCGAGCGGTCCCTGTTGGCGCAGCTTCCCGACGGTGCGCTGATGCAGCGGGCCGCCGCGGGGCTGGCCTACGCCGTGCTCGACCTGCTGGGCCGGGCGTACGGCGCGCGGGTGCTGCTGCTGGTCGGTTCGGGCGACAACGGGGGCGACGCGTTGTACGCCGGGGTGCTGCTCGCCCGGCGCGGTGTGCAGGTGCAGGCGGTCCTGCTGAGCCCCGACAAGGTGCACGCCGCGGGGCTGGCCGCACTGCGCGAGGCCGGAGGTCGCGTCGTCGGGTCGGTGTCCGACGCGACGCGTCCCGACGTGGCTGTCGACGGGATCGTCGGCATCGGTGGGCGCGGGGGCCTGCGCGAGGGCGCCGCGGAGGCCGTGGCGGCGCTGGGTGACGTGCCGGTCGTCGCGGTGGACGTCCCCTCGGGCGTCGACGTCGACACCGGCGAGCTCGACGGGCCGCACGTCACGGCCGCACTGACCGTCACCTTCGGCACCCACAAGGTCGCGCACCTGGTCGACCCCGCCGCGCAGGCCGCGGGGGTCGTCCACCTCGTCGACCTCGGTCTCGACCTGCCCGCGCCGGCGGTGGCGGCGCTGCAGGAGGCCGACGTCCGCGACCTGCTGCCGCGGCCCGCGCCCGACGCGCACAAGTACACGCGGGGCGTGGTCGGCATCCGCGCCGGCTCCGAGCAGTACCCGGGCGCCGGCGTGCTCTGTGTCTCCGGTGCGAGCGCGGGTCTCGTCGGGATGACCCGCTACGTCGGCGGGGCGGCCGACCTGGTGCGCGCGCAGCACCCGGACGTGGTCGTCGGTGCGGGCCGGGTGCAGGCCTGGGTGATCGGGTCCGGGGGAGGGGCCGACGCCGAGCAGGCGCTCACCGACTCGCTCGCCGACGGTGTCCCGGTCGTCGTGGACGCCGACGGACTCACCCACGTCACCGGCCCGCTCGACGTACCCGCCCTGCTCACGCCGCACGCCGGCGAGCTCGCCCGGATGCTCGGCGTCGACCGCGAGCAGGTCGAGGCCGAGCAGCTGCGCTTCGCCCGCGAGGCCGCCGAGAAGTACGACGCGGTGGTGCTGCTCAAGGGCCGGCACACCCTCGTCGCCTCGCCGGGCGGCCAGGTGCGGGTCACCACCGTCGGCCCGGCCTGGCTCGCCACCGCCGGCGCGGGAGACGTGCTCGCCGGTCTGTGCGGGTCGCTGGTCGCCGCGGGTCTCGACCCGTTCGACGCGGGCTCGGTGGGCTCGTGGCTGCACGGCGCCGCGGCGCTCGTCGCGGGCCACGACGGTCCCGTCACGGCGCCGGAGGTCGCGCGGGCGCTGCCCGTGGTCTGCCGTCTGCTGCTCGACCGAGGCCGGGGCAGGATGAGCGCGCCATGAGCCTGCCCGCAGCGGACGCCCGCGCCGAGGTCGTCGTCGACCTCGACGCGATCCGCGCCAACGTGGCGACGCTCAAGGAGCGCGTCGGGGACGCCTTGATGATGACGATCGTGAAGGCCGACGCCTACGGCCACGGGATCGTCGAGTCCGCTCGCGCGGCCCGGGCCGGTGGTGCGGACTGGCTGGGCACCGCGGTCGCAGAGGAGGCGCTCGCGCTGCGGGCGGCCGGCGACACCGGGCGCATCCTGACCTGGCTCACGGTCCCCGGCGAGGACTACACGAGGTCGATCGAGGCCGACGTCGACGTGACCGCCTACACGGTGGCCGAGGTCGACGCCATCGCCGCGGCCGCCCGGTCGCTGGGCGTGCGGGCCCGTGTCCAGCTCAAGGTCGACACCGGGCTCAGCCGTGGCGGTGCCACCCCGGACCAGTGGCCCGCGCTCGTGAAGGCGGCGGCCGACGCCGAGCAGGTCGGTGCCCTGCGGGTGACCGGCATCTGGTCGCACTTCGCGTGCAGCGACGAGCCGGACCACCCCTCCAACGACGCCCAGGAGAAGGCGTTCGTGCACGCCCTGCAGGTCGTCGACGCGGTCGGCATCGAGCCGGAGGTGCGGCACCTCTCGAACTCCGCCGGTGCCCTGCTGCGGCCGTGGTCGGCCTACGACCTGGTCCGGTGCGGCATCGCGTCCTACGGGCTGTCCCCGGCGCCCGACGTGGTCACCTCCGCCGAGCTCGGCCTGGTGCCGGCGATGACGGCACGGGCCCGCCTGGCGATGGTCAAGCGCCTGCCGGCCGGGGCGAGCGTGTCCTACGGGCACACGTGGACCACCGAGCGGGACACCACGGTCGGCCTGGTGCCGGTCGGGTACGGCGACGGGGTGCCGCGGCACGCGTCGTCGGCCGCGCACGTCCTCGCGGCCGGCAGGCAGCGGCTCGTCGCGGGGCGGGTGTGCATGGACCAGCTCGTGATCGACCTCGGCGACGACTCCGTGGCGGCGGGCGACGAGGTGGTGCTGTTCGGCACCGGCGAGGACGGCGCGCCGACGGCGCAGGACTGGGCCGAGGCCTGCGGGACCATCTCCTATGAGATCGTCACCAGGATCGGAGGCCGGTTCGTCCGCCGGCACGTGTCGTCGAAGGGACTGATGGAGCGATGAGCAAGCGTCGGTGGCTCGGCCTCGCCGCGGCAGGAGCCGGTGCGGTGGTCGCGGCGGCGACGGCAGGGGTCGTGGCCGAGCGCCGGGTCGTGCGGTCGAGGAAGTCGGGGTCCACCGGCGCCGACGAGCTCGGCGGTCTGCACGGCGAGCCCCTCACCGTCCTCACCGACGACGGGGTCCGGCTGCACGCGGAGGTCGACGAGGTGACGCCGTACGCCGGGGACGCCGCGAAGACCCAGCCGCCCAAGGGGATCCGGCGGCTGCGCCGGTCCGACGCGCCCGACGCGACGATCGTGTTCGTGCACGGCTACGCCCTGAGCATGGACTGCTGGCACTTCCAGCGTGCGTACTTCCGTGGCAAGCACCGGATGGTGTTCTTCGACCAGCGCTCGCACGGCGAGTCCGGACGGTCCGACAAGCAGCACGCCACCGTGGACCAGCTCGGCGACGACCTGCTGCGGGTGATCGAGGAGCTGGTGCCCACGGGGCCGGTCGTGCTGGTCGGGCACTCGATGGGCGGGATGGCGATCATGGCGTTCGCCGAGCGGCACCCCGAGGTGTTCGCCGAGCGGGTGGCGGGGACGGCGCTCGTGTCCACGACGGCGGGCGGCCTCAAGACCCACCACATCGTCAGCAGGCTGATCCCGGACTCGATCGGCGGGCAGCTCGGTGCGCGGCTGATGGCCGGCCTGGCCCTGGCCCCCGAGCTCGTCGACCGGGTCCGCCGCCGCGGCACGAACATCGGCTTCCTGGTCGCCGACCAGTTCGCGTTCGGCGAGGACGTGCCGGCGTCCTACGTCGAGTTCGTCAACAACATGCTGGCCTCGACGTCCTTCGAGGTGCTCGCGGAGTTCTACCCGAACTTCGACACGCTCGACAAGTTCGCGGCCCTGGAGGAGTTCGCCCACGTCCCGACGTACATCATCAGCGGGACCGAGGACGTGCTCACCTCCGTCGGTCACAGCCGCAAGATGGCGTCCCGGATCCCCGGCGCCACCCTGGTCGAGTGCCCCGGCGCCGGGCACATGGTGATCCTCGAGCAGAAGGACAGGGTCAACTCGACCCTCGACGAGCTGCTCGCCGAAGCGGCACGCGGCCGGGCGAGCCAGGTGTCGTGACCCGCACCTTCGTCACGGGCACGGCCGAGGAGACCGGCGCGCTCGGTGAGCGGCTGGCCGCCCTGCTCCGGGCCGGCGACCTGCTGATCCTCAGCGGCGACCTCGGCGCCGGCAAGACCACGCTCACCCGTGGGCTCGGCACCGGCCTGCAGGTGCGCGGTGACGTGACGTCGCCGACGTTCGTGATCGCCAGGGTGCACCCCTCGCTGGTCGGCGGGCCGGCGCTGGTGCACGTCGACGCCTACCGGCTCGCCGGGCTGGCCGACGTCGACGACCTCGACCTGGACACGTCCCTGGACGACGCGGTCACCGTCGTCGAGTGGGGCAGCGGGTTGGCCGAGGACCTGACCGAGAACCGTCTCGAGATCGAGATCCTGCGCGCCCACGGCGACGACGTCGGCGAGTCGCGCACCGTGCGGCTGACCCCGGTCGGTCCGCGGTGGTCCGGCGTCGAGCTCGACGGTCTCCTCACCGCGTAACCTCGACCGCGTGCTGCTCGCCTTCGACACCGCCACCCCCGCCGTCACCGTGGCCCTCCACGACGGCGAGCGCGTCGTCGCCTCGCACACGGTGGTCGACGCCCGCCGGCACGGCGAGCTGCTGGCGCCCGGCATCACCGCGGTCCTCGACGAGGCGTGGGTGCCCCGGCAGGACGTCACCGCGGTCGCGGTCGGCGTCGGGCCCGGTCCCTACACCGGACTGCGGGTCGGGCTGGTCACCGCACGCACCCTGGCGCTGGCCCTCGACGTCCCGGTGTACGGCGTGTGCACGCTCGACGTGCTCGCCGCGCAGGCCGTCGACGAGGGTGCCGTGGACGGACCGTTCCTGGTCGCGACGGACGCCCGTCGCAAGGAGGTCTACTGGGCGTCGTACGACGAGGAGGGCCGGCGACTCGACGGGCCGCACGTCTCGAAGCCGGCCGACGTCGCCACCGACGGCCCGGTCGTCGGGGCCGGCGCCGTGCTCTACCCGGAGTGCTTCCCGCGCGCCGTCGGGCCCGAGCACCCGGACGCCGGTGCGCTCGCCCGGGTGGTCACGGACGAGCGGGCCGAGCTCGTCGACCCCGAGCCGATGTACCTGCGCCGGCCGGACGTCGCGGCACCGAGCAGGCCCAAGCCGGTCTCGTGATCCTGCGTCCCGCGACCGTCGAGGACGTGCCGGCCGTGACGGCGCTGGAGGCGGAGCTGTTCGGCGCCGACGCCTGGTCGACCGACTCGGTGCACGACGAGCTCACCGGGGCGCGGCGGACCGCCGTGGTGGCGTGCGACCCGGAGGTCGTCGGGTACGCCGTGACGATGACGGCCGGCGACGTCGTGGACCTGCAGCGCATCGCCGTGGCCGCCACCCATCGGCGGCAGGGCCTCGCGCGACGGCTGCTGGAGACGGTCGCCCCGGACGGCCGGATGCTGCTCGAGGTGGGCGCCGGCAACACCCCTGCCCTCGCGTTCTACGCCGCCGAGGGGTTCACCGAGATCGCCCGGCGGCGCGGCTACTACCGCGACGGATCTGACGCCGTGGTCATGGAGAGAGAATGGTCGACATGACGGACCAGCCCCTGGTGCTCGGCATCGAGACCTCGTGCGACGAGACCGGCGTCGGGATCGTGCGGGGGCACACCCTGCTCGCCGATGCCGTCGCCTCGAGCGTCGACGAGCACGCGCGGTTCGGCGGGGTCGTCCCCGAGGTGGCGTCGCGTGCGCACCTCGAGGCGATGGTGCCGACGATCCAGCGTGCGTGTGACGAGTCGGGGATCGCCCTGCACGACGTCGACGCGATCGCGGTGACCAGCGGGCCGGGTCTCGCCGGGGCTCTGCTGGTCGGCGTCGCCGCCGCGAAGGCGCTCGCGATCGGGCTCGGCAAGCCGCTCTTCGGCGTGAACCACCTCGCCGCCCACGTCGCCGTCGACCAGCTCGAGCACGGTCCGCTGCCGCAGCCCTGCGTGGCGCTGCTGGTCAGCGGCGGGCACTCCTCGCTGCTGCGGGTCAGCGACGTGACCGGCTCGGACGACGGGGTGCTGCCTCTCGGGGCGACGATCGACGACGCCGCCGGCGAGGCCTTCGACAAGGTCGCGCGGCTGCTCGGGCTGCCGTTCCCGGGGGGTCCGCACATCGACCGGGAGGCCCGGTCCGGGTCGTCGGTGTACGTCGACTTCCCGCGCGGCCTGACGTCGCGGCGCGACCTCGAGCGGCACCGCTTCGACTTCTCGTTCTCCGGGCTCAAGACCGCCGTCGCGCGGTGGGTCGAGGCGCGCGAGCGTGCCGGTGAGCCGGTGCCGGTCGCCGACGTGGCCGCGTCGTTCCAGGAGGCGGTGGTCGACGTGCTCACCCGCAAGGCGGTGGACGCCGCCGCCGCCGAGGGGATCGAGGACATCCTGATCGGCGGCGGCGTGGCCGCGAACTCCCGGTTGCGGGTGCTGGCCGAGGAGCGGGCCGCCGCGAAGGGCATCCGGGTGCGGGTCCCGCGGCCCGGGCTGTGCACCGACAACGGCGCGATGGTCGCGGCCCTCGGCGCCGAGATGGTCGCCCGCGGCCGTCGACCCTCCGCCCTGGACCTGCCCGCCGACTCCTCGCTCCCGGTGACCTCGGTCCTGGCCTGAACGGTCGACGCCCGTCAGGGGCGGGCCGCGAAGTGGAGCGGGCTGTCCTCGGGTGACCCGTCGACCCGGTCGACGGTCTCGACGCTGCCGTCGAGACCGAGCCGGACCAGGTGCCAGGACCCGTCCTCGAACAGGGTCGCCAGGACGTGCGAGTCGTCCTCCCAGGCGACGTCGCCGACGAAGGCGTCGCTGTTCCCCGGTCGCTCGAACCGCGCCACCACCTCGGCGGTGCGCGCGTCCACCAGGGCGACGGCCGACGACCCGATGCCGTCGGTGTCCGACGGGTAGCCCGCGAAGTGCGACCCGTCGGCGTTGAACGACTCGATCGTCCACTCGCAGGTCGTCGGCTCCTTGTCGCCAGCCTGGTTGGTGCTGACCGCCCAGCAGGACCTGCCGTCGCCATCGTCCGCCGACGTCTGGGCGCCGAGCAGCGCGCGCTCCTGGTTGACCGCCCGCAGCCCGATCAGGCCGCGCATCATCTGCGGTGGCGACGAGAAGCTCGTGATCCCGAAGCGTGGCTTCGTGCCGTCGATCCGGAACACCACCGTCCCGGGGGCCAGGAAGCCGACCGGGCTGGCCGAGCCGGACGGCAGGCCGACCGACGTCGGGGTCTCGCTGTGACCGTTGGTGGTGTCCAGGAACAGGGTCCGGCCCTCGACCCACGAGACCTCGAGGCCGTCCGCGCTGACCGCGATGGAGTCCCCTCCGGGTTCTGCCGTGACCACCGAGCCCGACGGGTCGAGCTGGACGACGTACGGCGTGCCGTCGCGTCGCTCGACCGCCAGCCAGCCGCCGCGGTAGCTCGCGATGCTGTCGTAGTCCGCGGGGAGGTCCTGCTGCCCGCCCTCGGGGGTCACGACCGTCCGACCGCGCAGGTAGGCGATCGACGGGGCGGCGCCGGCCGCGGCGCCGTGCGTCGTCAGGGCGACCTCGGTCGGGTCGACGGACGCGGGGTCGGACGGCGAGGGGCTCGTCGAGGGTGCGTCGGACGCCGGGGCGACCGGCCGGTCGGCGCGGGTGCTGCCGGTGGCGCTGATGCCGACCGGGACCGCGACCGCGACCACGGCGGCCACCGCGAGGCCGGCCAGCACCTGCCGGCGGCGCCGGATCCCACGGGCGCTGCGCTTGACGTCGTCGAGCTCGAGCGGAGCGCCGTGCAGGCTGTCGGCCCGCTCGTGCAGGCCCCGGGACAGCCGGTCCTCGTCGTGGTTGCTCATCGCTCCTCCTCCCGTGGGGAGAGTTCGGGGTGGTCGTGGACGCGGGACCGCATCGCGGCGAGCGCCCGGCTGGCCTGTGACTTGACGGTGCCGACCGAGATGCCGAGCACGGCGGCGGTCTCGGCCTCGCTCAGGTCCTCGTAGTAGCGCAGCACGATCACCGCCCGCTGCTTGCGGGGAAGGGTCTGCACGAACTGCCACAGCGCGGCGCTCTCGCCGTCGTCGTGGCGGTCGGGTGCGTGCGTGTCCGGCAGGTCGCGGGAGATCACCTCCCGGCGCTTGAACGGGCGCCGCCACAGGGAGTTGTGCTCGTTGACGAGGATCCGGCGCACGTAGCCGTCGACGAGCTCACGCCGCTGCACCCGGTCCCACGAGAGGTACAGCTTGGCGAACGCGGTCTGCACCAGGTCCTCGGCCGTGTGCCGGTCGCCGGTGAGGAGGTAGGCAGTCCGCAGCAGGCTGGGCTGACGCGCGGTCATGTACGCCGCGAAGTCCGCGTCCCGGTCGGCAACCGCCTCGCGCTCAGTGGTCACACCGCCCCCCGTATCCAGTGCGAGCTGCACCCGTCTCACCATCCTCTCCGCATGTCTGCCACCAAGACGCGGAACCGCCCCGGCGGGTTGCATCCGGGCGCAAAGAATCTGCGGCGACAATGAGCCGTGATGAGCCTCGTGATCTCCCTGGTGCTGCTGGTCGCGGGCGCGGCGCTGCTCACCGCCGGCGCGGAGGCCTTCGCCGAGAACGTCACGGCCGCCTCGTCCCGGCTCGGCGTCAGCGTCCTCGCGCTCGCGCTGCTGCTCGCCGGCGCCGAGCCGGAGGAGGCCGTGACGGCGATGCTGGCGGCCGGCCAGGGCCATCCCGCGCTCGCCGCCGGGGACGCGATCGGCGCCAACCTGGTGATCCTCACGCTGGCCCTCGGCCTCGCGGCCCTCGTCACCCGGCTGCCGGTGAGCCGCCGGGCCGCGGAGTACGCCGTCGCGTCGGCCGTGCTCGGCGCGGTCGCCTACCTGCTGATGCTCAACGGCGTGCTCGACCGGCTCGAGGGGCTCCTGCTGGTGCTGCTGTACGTCGGCGGGGTGGTCTGGGTCTGGCGCCGGGAGCGGACCCCGCCCCTGATCGGGGAGCTGGCCGAGCTCGAGGGAAAGGAGCAGCCCGTCGACGGCTCCGACGAGGCCACCGGCCGGGCGCTGCTGCTCGTGCTCCTGGGGCTGCTCGGCATGATCGCCGGCGGGTTCCTCGCGGTCCGCGGCGCGGAGGGTCTGGTCGACACGCTCGGAGTCGCGGAGTCGGTGATCGGGCTGACCGTCCTTGCCCTCGCGACCAGCGCCGAGATGGTCGCCCTGGTGTGGGCGGCGCGACGGCGCGGACTGACCGAGGTGGTGGTCGCCGGAACGGTGGGGGCGGTCGCCTACAACGCGACGGTGTCGCTCGGGCTGGCCGGTCTGGTCAGCCCGCTCGCGCTGGGACGGCACAACGTGGTGATCTCGGTGGCCGCGGTGACCGCCGTCCTCCCACTGGTGCTGCTCCTCGGCCTCCGGTCCGGTGTCCTGCCGCGGGTCGTGGGCGCGCTGCTCGTGGTGGGCTACGTCGGGACGGTCGGCTTTCTGCTCGCCCGCTAGGTTGCGAGTGAGGTTCGAGAGACACCCACCACAGGAGGACGACAGATGCAGCAGGTGCGCGGCGTGGTCGCGAGGGCCAAGGGCGAGCCGGTCTCGATCGAGACCGTCAACGTGCCCGACCCCGGTCCCGGCGAGGCGGTCGTGGCGATCCAGGCGTGCGGGGTGTGCCACACCGACCTGCACTACCGCGAGGGCGGGATCAACGACGACTTCCCGTTCCTGCTCGGCCACGAGGCCGCCGGCGTGGTGGAGTCGGTCGGCGAGGGCGTGACCGAGGTGGCGCCAGGTGACTTCGTGGTGCTCAACTGGCGCGCCGTCTGCGGCGACTGCCGGGCGTGCGACCGCGGCGAGCCGTGGTACTGCTTCTCCACGTTCAACGCCACCCAGAAGATGACCCTGGAGGACGGCACGGAGCTGTCCCCGGCGCTGGGCATCGGTGCGTTCGCCGACAAGACCCTGGTGCACGCCCGTCAGTGCACCAAGGTCGACCCGACGGCGCGGCCCGCGGCCGTCGGCCTCCTCGGCTGCGGGGTGATGGCCGGCCTCGGCGCCGCGATCAACACCGGCAACGTCGGTCGCGGCTCGAGCGTGGCGGTGATCGGCTGCGGGGGTGTCGGCGCTGCGGCGGTGGCCGGGTCGCGGCTCGCCGGCGCCGGCACGATCATCGCCGTCGACATCGACCCGAAGAAGCTCGAGTGGGCCACGAACCTGGGTGCCACCCACACCGTGAACAGCTCGGAGCAGGACGCCGTCGAGGCGATCCAGGCGCTCACCGGTGGCTTCGGTGCCGACGTGGTGATCGACGCGGTCGGTCGCCCCGAGACGTGGAAGCAGGCGTTCTACGCGCGCGACCTCGCCGGCACCGTCGTCCTCGTCGGGGTGCCCACGCCGGAGATGAAGGTCCCCGACCTCCCGCTCATCGACGTGTTCGGTCGCGGTGGTGCCCTCAAGTCCAGCTGGTACGGCGACTGCCTCCCGTCGAGGGACTTCCCGATGCTCGTCGACCTCTACCAGCAGGGCCGGCTCGACCTCGACGCGTTCGTGTCCGAGGAGATCGGGCTCGACGACGTCGAGGCGGCCTTCGACAAGATGCACGCCGGCGACGTGCTCCGCTCGGTGGTGGTCCTAGAACCACCCCACGAAACCGCTCGCTCCGCTCACGCTCCCGCGGGGACCCCGAACTGATGACGGCACGCATCGACAAGGGCGTCCTCCAGGGCACGTTCTCCCTGGACGGGGAGACCTTCGACGTCGACAACAACGTCTGGGTGGTCGGCGACGACAGCGAGTGCGTGGTCATCGACGCCCCGCACGACGTCGACGGGATCCTCGCCGTGGTCGGGGACCGCTCCGTCCGGGCGATCCTGTGCACCCACGCCCACGACGACCACGTGCGCGTCGCGCCGGCACTGCGCGAGCGGGTGACGGCGCCGATCCTGCTGCACCCCGACGACCGGGTGCTCTGGGAGCTGACCCACGCCGACGAGCTCTGGGACGTCGACCTCTCCGACGGCCAGGAGATCCAGGTGGCCGGCGTCACGCTGCGGGTGCTGCACACGCCCGGGCACGCGCCGGGTGGTGTCTGCTTCCACGCCCCCGACCTGGGCGTGGTGTTCACCGGCGACACGCTGTTCAACGGGGGGCCCGGCGCCACCGGCCGCTCGCACAGCGACCGCGACGTGCTGGTCGGGTCGATCAGCGACAAGCTGCTCACCCTGCCCGACGAGACCGTCGTGCACACCGGGCACGGCGACGACACCACGATCGGCGCCGAGCGGGCCAACGTCACACCCGGTTGATGCCCCGCATCCGTGTCATCACCCCGGCTTGCGGGTAGATGGCAGACGTGACTTCCACCTACCGCCTCCAGCTGCACGCCGGCTTCACGTTCGCCGACGCCGAGGCCGTGGTGCCCTACCTCGCGGACCTCGGGATCGGACACCTCTACCTCTCGCCCGTGCTGCAGGCCGTCCCCGGCTCGGCACACGGCTACGACGTGCTCGACCACACCCGGGTCAGCGAGGAGCTCGGCGGTGAGGACGGCCTGGTCCGGCTGGCGGAGACCGCGCGGCTGAGCGGCCTCGGCCTCGTGGTGGACGTGGTGCCCAACCACATGGCGCTGGTCGCCCCCGAGAACAGCAACGCCCCGCTCTGGGACGTCCTGGCGCACGGCCGCGAGGCGGAGCACGCGCACTGGTTCGACGTCGACTGGGACGCCCTCGACGGACGGATCGGGCTCCCGGTGCTCTGGGAGCCGCTCGACGAGGTGCTCGCCAAGGGCGACCTCCGGCTGGGTGAGGAGAACGACGGCCGGGTGCTGCGCTACCACGACCACGTGTTCCCGGTCGCCGACGGGACGTGGGACGGCGACCCGGGCGCCGACGTGGCGGCCGTGCTCTCGCGGCAGCACTACGTCCTCGCCGGCTGGCGCGAGCGCGACGAGGTGCTCAACTACCGCCGCTTCTTCGACGTCGACGGCCTGATCGCGGTCCGGGTCGAGCTGCCCGACGTCTTCGACGCCACCCACCAGGTGCTCGTCGACCTCAACCACCGCGGCATCGTCGAGGGCTACCGCATCGACCACCCCGACGGGCTCGCCGACCCCGCCGGGTACGTCGACCGGCTGCGCGCCGCACTGCGCCCGGGCACCGCGATCTGGGTCGAGAAGATCCTCGAGGGTGACGAGACCCTCCCGGACTGGGCCTGCGACGGCACCACCGGCTACGACGCCGCCAAGGTCGTCGGCTACGCGCTGGTCGACCCGGCCGTGGCGCCGGCACTGCAGGACAGCTGGGAGGACACGGGAGGCGACCCGTCCCTCGAGCACGCGGTCGAGACGTCCAAGCGTCAGGTCGTCGGCGACGTGCTGGTCCCCGAGCGCCTGCGGCTGGTCCGCCGCGCTCGGGAGGCGCTCCCCGCCGCGGACCCCGCGCGTCTCGAGGAGGCGGTCGTCGAGCTGCTCGTCGCCTGCGAGGTCTATCGCGCGTACGTCCGGCCCGGCTCCGAGCCCGACGACGTCGCCCGGCGGCGCCTCGAGGACGCCGGCCACGTCGCGGGCACGGCCCGCCCCGACCTGAAGGCCGAGATCGAGCAGCTCGTCGAGCTGGCCACGGGCGTCCGGGACGACGAGCCGGCCCGCGACTTCGCGGTCCGCCTCCAGCAGACCTGGGGACCGGTGATGGCCAAGGGCATCGAGGACACCGCGTTCTACCGCTGGCACCGCCAGATCGGGCTCAACGAGGTCGGTGGCGACCCGGACCTGCTCGACGTCGCGTCGGTCGACCTGATGCACCAGTGGGCCGTGCACCAACAGCTGCACTGGCCGCTGGGGATGACCACGCTCTCCACCCACGACACCAAGCGCAGCGAGGACGTGCGGGCCCGGCTGGCGGCCGTCGCCGGCGACGCCGAGTCCTGGCAGCGCTGCGCGGAGGCCTTCGGGGCGGCCGCGCGCGAGCGCGACGTCGACCCGCCCACCGCGCACCTGGTCTGGCAGACCCTGGTCGGGGTCGGCGAGATCTCCGAGGACCGGCTCAAGGGTTACCTCGTCAAGGCGATGCGCGAGTCCAAGCAGCGGACCTCGTGGCTCGACCCGGACCCGGAGTACGAAGCGCGGGTGCTCGGGCTCGCCGCCGATGCGAACGGCCCGGGAGAGCTCGGCGCGCTGGTCCGCACGGCCGTCGACCACAACGCCGACGCGGTCCGGGCGATGGTGCTCGGCCAGAAGCTGTTGCAGCTGACCCTGCCCGGCGTGCCGGACACCTACCAGGGCTGCGAGCTCGTGGACCTCTCCCTGGTCGACCCCGACAACCGCCGGCCGGTGGACTACGACCTCCGCCGTGCGCGGCTCGCCGGCCTGCAGGACCGGGTGCCGCTCGACCTCGACGACGAGAAGCTGCTGGTGACGCACACGGCGCTGACCCTGCGTCGCGAGCTCCGCGACGCCTTCGCGGACTCCGGTGACTACCAGCCGCTGGTGGGCACGTCGCGACACCTGGTCGGCTTCGTCCGTGGCGGCCAGGTGGCGGTGCTCGCCACCCGTGCGGCCCGGCGCCTCGACGTCGTCGGCGGCTGGGGCGACGCGACCTTCGCGCTCCCCGACGGCCTCTGGCGCGACGAGCTGACCGGCGACATGCACGGTGGCGCCGACAACCGGTGCGCCGACGTGCTGGCGACGTACCCGGTGGCGCTGCTGCGTCGGGTGCAGGCGTGACGCCGGCCATCTGGGCGCCGTACGCCGGCACCGTCGACCTCGTGACGGGCGGGACGCGCACCGCGATGCGTCGGGACCTCGGCGGCTGGTGGCGCAGCGACGCGCAGCTGTCCGACGGGGATCGCTACGCCTTCTCGCTCGACGGGGGAGACCCGCGCCCCGACCCGCGCGGGCTCCGGCTGCCCGACGGTCCGCACGGCCCGTCCGCGTGGTTCGACCCGTCGTCGCTGGAGTGGACGGACGCGTCGTGGCGGGGGGTCGAGCTCGCCGGCTCGGTGATCTACGAGACCCACGTCGGCACCTTCACCCCCGAGGGCACCCTCGACGCCGCCATCGGACGACTGCCCTACCTCGCCGACCTCGGGGTCGACGTCGTCGAGCTGCTGCCGCTGTCGACCTTCCCCGGTCAGCACAACTGGGGGTACGACGGGGTCGCGCCCTACTCCGTCCACGAGGTGTACGGCGGCCCGGCGGCGCTGCACCGGTTCGTCGACGCGGCGCACGCGCACGGTCTCGCGGTGTGCCTCGACGTGGTCTACAACCACCTCGGACCCGACGGGAACTACCTCGGCGAGATCGGGCCCTACTTCAGCGGCGCCTACGTCACGCCCTGGGGCCAGGCGGTCAACCTCGACGGCCCGGACAGTGCCGAGGTGCGCCGCTGGGTGCTCGACAACGTCCAGCAGTGGCTGCGTGACTTCCACGTCGACGGGCTGCGCCTCGACGCGGTGCACGAGCTGCACGACGACTCCGCCCTGCGCCTGCTGGAGGAGATGTCGCGCGAGGTCGACGCGCTGGCGGCGGAGACCGGGCGGACGAAGTGGCTGGTGGCCGAGTCCGACCGCAACGACCCCGGCACGGTGACGCCCCGCGGGGCCGGTCACGCCGTCGGCGGTCTGGGCGTGCACGGCCAGTGGGCCGACGACGTGCACCACGCGCTGCACGTTGCGCTGACCGGCGAGACCCAGGGCTACTACGCCGACTTCGCGGACCCCGAGGCGCTCGCCAAGGTGCTGCGCACCCCGTTCTTCCACGACGGCACCTTCTCGACGTTCCGCGGGCGCGGCCACGGTCGCCAGGTCGACGCAGGCACGCTCCCGGGCTGGCGCTTCGTGGCCTCCCTGCAGACCCACGACCAGGTCGGCAACCGGGCCCAGGGCGACCGGCTCTCCGGCGAGCGGCTCGACCTCGACCCGGGGCTGCTCGCCTGCGGCGCCGCGATCCTGCTCACCTCGCCGTGGACGCCGATGCTGTTCATGGGCGAGGAGTGGGGGGCGCGAACCCCGTGGCAGTTCTTCACCGACCACACCGACCCGGACATCGCGGCGGCCACCGCCAGCGGGCGCAAGGCGGAGTTCGGCTCGCACGGCTGGTCGGAAGACGACGTCCCTGACCCTCAGGACCCGGACTCGTTCCGGCGCTCGAAGCTGGACTGGACCGAGCCCGACCGGGAGCCGCACGACCGGCTGCTGCGGTGGTACCGCGACCTGATCCGGCTGCGCCGGGCCCACCCCGAGCTGCACGACCCGCGGCTCGACGTCGTCGACGTCACCTGGCAGGACCGGCGGCTGCGGGCCCACCGCGGCGGCCACGTCGTCCTGGTGAACCTCTCCGACGACCCGTGGACCTGCGACGGGGTCCCCGACGAGGTGCTGCTGAGCTGGTCCGACGGCGTCACCGTCGACGCCGGGCGGGTCGACGTACCCCCGCGCAGTGCGGTGGTCCTGGCCTGAGCGGGGGTCTGGCGGAACCGCGGCTCACATGGCACCGTGACTGGTTGCAGTGACCAACCTGCAGCTCCCTCTCGGAAGGTGACCCATGAGTCCCAGCTCCCTGCACCCACGCGCTCGACGCTCGCTGAGCGCGTTCGTCGTCGTGGCGTTCCTCGCGGTGATCGCCGCGCTCGGCCTGCAGACGGCGGTCGCGTCCAAGGACGCCCCGGCCGTGCCCGCACCGCCGACGCAGCCCACCCGGGCCGACCAGATCCAGAACATCGACCAGGTCAAGACCGCGATCAAGGCGTACTACGGCGACACCGTCGACGGGACCACGCCCTTCGGCACCCCCAACCACGTCCCGTCGGCCGACGGCGCCTACGCCCACGAGATGGCCGGCCTCGCGAAGAAGGCGTCCGCCTACCTCGCGCACCCGCGGCACGGGAAGGGCACGCACGCCGCGCCCGGTGCCAAGGCGATCCTGCTCGACGTCGACGACACGTCGCTGAACACCTACAACTACGAGATCTACAGCAACTTCGTCTACGACCCGACCAGCAACGGCACCTTCGTCGACGCGGCCGCGTTCCCCGCCGTGCCGAGCATGGCCGACCTGGCGACGAAGGCCCAGAAGGCCGGCTACACGGTGTTCTTCCTGACCGGCCGTCCCGAGGCGCAGCGCCCCGGCACCGAGCGCAACCTCACCGAGAAGGGCTTCCCGGCGCGCACCGACCGGGTCTTCCTCAAGAACGACGCCGGCCAGGCCTGGATCACCTGCGACACCGCCTACACGCAGTACGACACCGCCGACGACCGGACCAAGCCGCCGGCCTGCAGCACCGTCGAGCGCAAGTCGCAGACCCGCCGGCACATCGAGCGCGACCTGGGCTACGACATCGCCGCGAACTTCGGCGACCAGTTCAGCGACCTGAAGGGCGGCTACGCGGACCGGACGTTCAAGCTGCCGAACCCGATGTACTACCTGCCCTGACCGACGGCGCCCAGCGCCTTGGCACACTGGCGGGATGAGCGCTCGCAGGGCCTGGGCGGCTGCCACGACGGCAGCCGTCCTCGCCCTGTCCGGGTGCACCGGTGATCCGTCCACCGGACCCGACGAGCTGCGTCCGGTCTCGGCGTCCGGCGGCGGCTGGCAGCACGGCGGCAGCGGTGCCGTCGGTGCGTTCCGGCCGCTCCCGGTCCCTGCCGGCTGGGGACCGACCCGCGCGGAGATCGACCGCGCCCGCGCCCTGGTCGGCGGACTGACGCTGCGCGAGCGGGCCGGCCAGGTGATCGTGGCCGCCTACGACGGCACCGGCGCGCCGACCGACCTCGTCAACAGGCTGCACCTCGGCGGCGTCGTCGCGTTCAGCGAGAACGTCACGAGCGCCGCCCAGATCGGCCGCAGCAACCGGGCCGTGCAGCGGTCCGCCGCGCGGGCCGGCCGTCGCTGGCCGGTGCTGATCGGCGTCGACCAGGAGGGCGGCCTCGTCGCGCGGGTGACCTCCGGCGCGACGGCGTTCCCGACCCTCATGTCCGCCGGTGCCGCGGACGACCCGGCGCTGACCCGCGCCGCGTCGGCTGCCAGCGGCGGGGAGCTGACCGGGCTCGGGTTCAACGTCGACTTCGCCCCCGACGCCGACGTCACGGCCGGCCCCTCGGACCCCGCGATCGGGGCACGCAGCGTCGGGTCGTCGCCGCGCCTGGTCGCGAAGCACGTCGGCGCCGCCCTCGAGGGCTACGCGTCCTCGGGCATCGTGCCGGTGGTCAAGCACTTCCCCGGGCACGGCTCGGTGACCACCGACAGCCACGTCGGGCTGCCCGTGCAGAGCCGCTCGATGGCCGAGCTGGAGGACAGCGACCTGGTGCCGTTCCGTGCGGCCGTCGCCGACGACGTCTCCTCGGTGATGGTCGGCCACCTCGACGTGCGCGCGGTCGACCCGAAGCTGCCCTCCTCGCTGTCCCACGCCGTGGTCACCGGTCTGCTGCGCGAGAAGCTCGGGTTCCGCGGGGTGGCGTTCAGCGACTCCCTGGAGATGGGTGCGGTCGCCGGCCGCTTCGGCAGTGCCGGTGCGGCCGTCCGGGCGGTCCGCGCCGGCGAGGACGTGGTGCTGATGCCGCCCGACCCACGCGCCGCGCGCGACGGGCTCGTGGCCGCCGTACGCGAGGGCCGGCTGTCGCAGGCCCGCCTCGACCAGGCCGCCACCCGGATGGTGGCGCTGCTGCTGCACCAACGCGCCGGCACCCACCGGCCGCGTCCGGCCGGGTCGAGCGGTGCGGTCTCGCAGCGGCTCTCGGCCGCCGCGATCACCTCGGTCGCCGGCGCCTGCAGCGGTCGGCTCGTCGGCCGGCGGGTGCGGGTCACCGGCCCGGCCTCGGCGGTCGCGCGGTTCCGCGCAGCCTCGGCTTCTGCCGGCCTGAAGGTGGTGGCGAGGAAGCAGAAGAAGGCGAAGGGCAGGAAGAAGGTGCCGGCCACGACCGTGCGGCTCGTCGGTCACGGCAGCGGACCCGTGCGCGGTGACGTCGTCGTCGCCCTCGACACCCCCTACGTGCTCGGCCGCAGCACGGCCCGGCGGGCCAAGATCGCGACGTACGGCGACTCGGCCGGTGCCATGAACGTCCTCGTCGCGGTCCTGCTCGGCCGGTCGCAGGCGCCGGGACAGCTCCCGGTCGAGGTGCCGGGCGTCTCCCGGCACGGGTGCTGACGCGGACGGATCCGTCTGGCAGGGTCGAGGGCATGGAACCCGTTGCTGACCGCTACCGCCGTCTCGCCGCCACCATGACCGACCGCGTCGGGAGCGTTCCGGACGACGCCTGGACCAACGCCACCCCGTGCGAGGAGTGGACGGCCCGGGAGCTGGTCGCCCACCTCGTCGACGTGCACGGGCGGTTCCAGGCGCTGGTCGGCCGTGAGCTGGTCCCGCACCCGTCGGTCGACGAGGACCCGCTCGGTGCCTGGGTCGCCGTCCGCGACCAGATGCAGGCCGACCTCGAGGACCCGGCCAGGGTGGACGAGGAGTACGAAGGCCGCCTCGGCCGCAGCACGTTCGGCAGGAGCGTCGACGGGTTCATCGGCTTCGACCTCGTCGTGCACGGCTGGGACCTGGCCCGCGCCACCGGTCAGGACGAGACCATCGACCCGCGCGACGTCGAGGCCGTCCAGGCGTCCGTCGACGCGATGGGCGACGTGATGCGCAGCAACGGCGTGATCGCCGATCCCGTCGAGCCCCCGCCGGACGCCTCCGCGCAGGTCCGGCTGCTGGCCTCGCTCGGCCGGCGCGCCTGACGCCGACCCGTCACTCGCGCAGCAGTTTTCGCGGCGTGTCGTTGCAGAACTGACGGGTCACCGGGCCCCGGGAGAGTGCTCAGTCCAGGTCGTAGGACAGCACCAGCTCGTAGCCGTCGTCGCTGTGCCCGGCGATCTTCAGCTCGGCCTCGCCGCGCAGGCCCTCCAGCCCTCCGGTGCCCATGCCCGGGACCACCTCGACGTGCGCGGACACCGAGCCGGCGTCCTGGCCGCCGATGTGCACGAACACGCACGAGCCCTCGTGCCCGTCGACCGACCCGGTGAACTGCTCCAGGCCGAGCACCGGTGCGCCGTCGGGCTTGTAGGCGATCAGGTAGGCCAGCGTCGAGCTGCCCTCGACGTCGCCGGTGTAGGTGTAGCCGACCTGCGCGTGCGTCAGCCCGCGCTTCGGGTAGTACATCTCCCCGGCCGTCGTACCTTCTCCGTCGATGTCGACGTAGGCCTCCTCCTTCCAGGACGCGACGTCGAACCGGCAGGTGGCTGTGTGGGTGTAGGTCATGCCCCCGACGCTAGGCCGGGCGGTCGCCGGGGTCTTGCACAAACGCGACTAGCCTCACCCCATGGACGAGCCCCGCGGTCACCCCGAGGCGATCCTGCGGCCCAGCGAGGCCGAGCAGACGCTCACCGTCGACCGGGTGCCGGCGTCGGCGCCGCTCGCGGACCTCGTCGACTACCACTGGTACGTCGGCTGGCGGGCGCCCGAGCCGCACCGGCAGCAGGTCGTCCCGCAGCCCCGGATCCACCTCGCCGCGGAGGACGGCCGGCTGCTGGTGCACGGCATCAGCCGCGAGCCGTTCTTCCGCACGCTCACCGGCACCGGCCACACGATCGGGGCGGCGTTCCATCCCGGCGGGTTCCGGCCGTTCCTCGGTCGCGGGGTCGGCGGCATCTCCGGCTCCGTGGTGCCGGCCGGCGACCTGCTCGGTGTGGACGACCGGCCGGTCGCGACGTACGTCCTCGGCGACGTGACCGTCCCGGAGATGGTGTCAGCGCTCGAGGAGTACCTCCTCTCGCTGGACCCGCGGCCCGACCCGGTCGTGGCGGAGGTGCGGGCGCTGGTCGACGCCGCCGAGCACGACCGGGGCATCACCCGGGCCGAGCAGCTCGCCGACCGCGCCGCGACCAGCCTGCGGTCGCTGCAGCGGCTGTTCACCGACTACGTCGGGATCGGGCCCAAGTGGGTGATCTCGCGGTTCCGGATCCTCGACGCCGCGGCCGCCGCGCACAGCGGCGAGCCCGTCGACTGGTCCGCGCTGGCCACCGACCTCGGCTTCACCGACCAGGCCCACCTCACCCGCGCCTTCACCTCCGTGGTCGGCACCCCACCCGCCACCTACCAGCGCCACGCCTGACGCCGACCCGTCACTCAAGCAGCAGTTTTCGCGGTGTGTCGCAGCAGTTGTGACGGGTCGGCGGACTACTCCGGCCGGCCCGTCAGCGCGATGCCGACACCGAGCCCGATCATCGAGACCCCGCCGACCGCGCCCATCGCCTCGCCCCGCCGCGGTGACGCGTTGAACCAGGTGCGCAGCCGGCTCGCGAGCAGTGCCCACACGCTGTCCGAGCCGAGGCCGATCACGAACGCGAGCAGCCCGAGCAGGATCATCTGCGTCTGCACGTGACCCTGTCCGCGGTCGATGAACTGCGGCAGCACGGCCGCGAAGATCATGAACGCCTTGGGGTTCGAGACGCCGACCACGAAACCCTGCCGCACCGCCCGCCGGCGCGAGAGCGGAGCGGTCGGGCCGGCGTCGGTGACCGTGAAGCCGTGCCGGTGGCGGACCGCCTGGACACCGAGGTAGACGAGGTACGCCGCACCCGCGAGCTTGAGCACCGTGAACACGGTGATCGACTCCTGTACGACGACCCCGAGGCCGAACGCGACGAGCAGGAGGATCACCAGCAGCCCGAGGCTGTTGCCGAGCACGGTCGAGAGCGCGACGCCGCGGCCGTAGGCCAGGGCGCGACCGATCACGAAGACCACGCTCGGCCCGGGGATCGCGATCAGGACGAGGGCCGCGACCCCGAACGCCAGCAGCTGTTCCAGGGAGACCATCGTCGACCAGTCTCCCCGTCGGCGGGTGGCGGACGTCAGCCGAATTCGCACCCGTCACGACTGCCTGCGACACACCGCGGACGTAACTGCTGCGTCGAGTGACGGGTCGGCGTCAGAAGGGGCGGACGAGGAGCACGGTGCCCTTGCCGGCGACGCGGGTCATCACGATGGTCGCGTCCTGCTCGCCGTGCAGCGACAACCGCTTGCGCAGCTCGTCGGGGACCACGTCGACGCCGCGCTTCTTGATCGTCAGCTTGCCGATGCCGCGCTCGCGCAGCGCCGCACGCAGCGCCTTCTCCTTGTAGGGCAGCTCGGCGAGCACCTCGTAGGACCGGGCGAACGGCGTCGTGAACGCCTCGTCGCTGGTCACGTAGGCGATGTGCTCGTCGATCAGCCCGCCGTCGACGCCGGCCGCGACGGCGGTGACGAGCCCGGCCCGGATCACCGCGCCGTCGGGCTCGTAGAGACAGCGCCCGACCTCCCGGACACCGGGGGAGCCGGGGTCGTCCTCGTCGGTCAGCGACGCCAGCCCGCTGCCGCGGATCACCGTCGCGCGGCGCCGCGCGGACGCGAGCTGCGGGGACCACAGCGCGGCCTCCTTCACGTCGCCCTCGTCGGAGACCCACTCGGCCTCGACACCCTCGGGCAGCAGGTGGTGCGGGATGCCCGGGGCGACCTTGACGACCGACGGCCGCTGCAGCAGCGCGGTGACGTAGTCCCACGGCGGCGACCAGCCGTCCACGTCGAACACCCGCCCCCGAGCCGTACGACGGGCGGGGTCGGCGAACACCACGCCGAAGCCGGAGGCGTCGACGTCCTCGGCCGCCGCGACCTGCACCGCCCCACCGAGCCCGAGCGCCGCGAGGTTCGCGCGGGCCACCTCGACCCGCAGCTCGTCGCGGTCGATGCCCGCCACCGTCAGCCCGGCCCGCGCCAGCGCGACGAGGTCGCCGCCGATCCCGCAGCCGACGTCGAGCACCGAGGCGGGGGAGGCGAACGCGACCCGGGCCGCACGGTGCTGCGCGACGCGAGCACGGGTGGCCTGCTCGAGGCCCTCGGGCGTGAAGTACATCCGTGCGGCGTCCGCCCCGAGCTTCGTCACGGCCCGCGCCCGCAGGTCGACCTGGGTCAGCGCAGCGGCGGCGTGCTCCGGGGTGACGTCGGGCCGGCGCAGGGCAGCGGCCGTGCGGACCGGGTCGCCGGCGTGGACGTCGTACAGCTCGGCGGCCCGGTCCAGGAGATCCTGGCCGGGGTCGGTGAGCAGCCAGCGGAAGGCCTCGAGGTCCACGCGCGCCATCCTGTCAGGCCCGCCGCGTCCCCCGGCCAGGACGATGCCCCGGCCTGGCACTCGTGGGGATCGAGTGCTAGGTTTTCGTTAGCACTCTCACCCTGAGGGTGCCAGCGCTTGTGGACCGTGTGACCCCCGCGACGGCGCACTCGAAGCAAGCACAAGCTTCCGTAGCAACATCCCTCTCGACAACTTCGAAAGTGGAGGTCGACACAGTGTCGGTCAACATCAAGCCCCTCGAGGACCGGATCGTCGTCAAGGCCCTCGAGGCCGAGCAGACCACGGCTTCCGGTCTGGTCATCCCGGACACCGCCAAGGAGAAGCCCCAGGAGGGCGAGGTCCTCAGCGTTGGCCCGGGTCGCATCGACGACAACGGCAACCGAGTCCCGCTCGACGTCAAGGTCGGCGACAAGGTCATCTACAGCAAGTACGGCGGCACCGAGATCAAGTACGGCGGCGACGAGTACCTCATCCTCTCGGCGCGCGACGTGCTCGCCGTCATCGGCTGAGCCCAACCGCCTCATCGACACCGCCCCGGGCGGCCTGATTCCGTTCGGGCCCCTGGGGTGCGTGTCTTAAAGCAGCAACCAAGACCATCAGGAAGGTGCATCTACAGATGCCGAAGATTCTGGAGTTCGACGAGAACGCCCGCCGTTCCCTCGAGCGTGGCGTGGACGCACTCGCCAACGCCGTCAAGGTGACGCTCGGCCCCAAGGGCCGCTACGTCGTCCTGGACAAGAAGTGGGGTGCGCCGACGATCACCAACGACGGCGTGACCGTGGCCCGCGAGATCGAGGTCGACGACCCGTTCGAGAACCTCGGTGTGCAGCTGTCCAAGGAAGTCGCCACCAAGACCAACGACGTCGCCGGTGACGGTACGACGACCGCGACCGTGCTCGCGCAGGCGATGGTGCACGAGGGCCTGCGCGCCGTCGCCGCCGGAGCGAACCCGATGAGCCTCAAGCGCGGCATGGACCTCGCCGTCGAGGCCGTGGGCAACGCCCTGCGCGACGCCGCCCGCGACGTGGACGACAAGGCCGACATGGCCGCCGTCGCCACCGTCTCCTCGCGCGACGCCGTGATCGGCGAGCTGCTCGCCGAGGCGTTCGACAAGGTGGGCAAGGACGGTGTGATCACCGTCGAGGAGTCCAACACCATGGGCACCGAGCTCGAGTTCACCGAGGGCATGCAGTTCGACAAGGGCTACATCTCGCCCTACTTCGTGTCCGACGCCGAGCGCATGGAGGCCGTCCTCGACGACCCCTACATCCTCATCCACCAGGGCAAGATCAGCGCGATCTCCGACCTGCTCCCGCTCCTGGAGAAGGTCATCGCGGCCGGCAAGCCGCTGTTCATCCTGGCCGAGGACGTCGAGGGCGAGGCGCTGTCCACGCTCGTCGTGAACAAGATCCGCGGCACCTTCAACGCGGCCGCCGTCAAGGCCCCGGCCTTCGGCGACCGTCGCAAGGCGATGCTGCAGGACATCGCCACCCTCACCGGTGGCCAGGTCATCTCCTCCGAGGTCGGGCTCAAGCTCGACCAGGTCGGCCTCGAGGTGCTCGGCCAGGCCCGGCGCGTGACGATCACCAAGGACAACACCACGATCGTCGAGGGTGCCGGTGACAAGGCCGAGGTCGAGGGCCGCGTCAACCAGATCAAGGCGGAGATCGACAACACCGACTCCGACTGGGACCGCGAGAAGCTCCAGGAGCGCCTCGCCAAGCTGGCCGGCGGCGTCTGCGTCGTCAAGGTCGGCGCGGCCACCGAGGTCGAGCTCAAGGAGAAGAAGCACCGCATCGAGGACGCCGTCTCCGCGACGCGCGCCGCGATCGAGGAGGGCATCATCGCCGGCGGCGGCTCCGCGCTGGTGCACGCCGTCTCGGTGCTCGCCGACAACCTCGGCCTCACCGGGGACGAGGCGACCGGTGTCCGCATCGTCGCCAAGTCCGCCGACCAGCCGCTGCGCTGGATCGCCGAGAACGGCGGGGTCAACGGCTTCGTCGTGGTCGCCAAGGTCCGCGAGGGCAAGGTCGGTGAGGGCTACAACGCCGCCACCGGCGAGTACGGCGACCTGGTCGCCCAGGGTGTCCTCGACCCGGTCAAGGTGACCCGCTCCGCGCTGGTCAACGCGTCCTCGATCGCCGGCATGCTGCTGACGACCGAGACGCTGGTCGTCGACAAGCCCGAGGACGACGACGACGCCCCCGCGGGCGCCGGCCACGGTCACGGGCACGGCCACTGATCCAGCCGCACCCGGCTGACCAGCCGCACACCGGCTGACCAGCCGCACACCGGCTGATCGAGCCTGTCGAGATCACCTCACGAACGCCGCCCGGACCACCGGGCGGCGTTCGTGCGTGTGGGGCACCGATGATTCCGCAGCGGTGGAGCGGTCCAACCTCGCGAGACCCGAGAGCGACCACCACGAGGAGCACCCATGTCGCGCATGATCTTCGTCAACCTGCCCGTGCACGACCTGAGCACGTCGGTCGGCTTCTTCAGCAAGCTCGGCTTCGACTTCAACCAGCAGTTCACCGACGAGACGTCGACCTGCATGGTGGTCAGCGAGCAGGCCTGCGTGATGCTGCTGTCGCGGCCGTTCTTCTCGACCTTCACCACCAAGGCGGTCGCGGACTCGGCGACCACCACCGAGGCGATCCTGGCGGTGTCAGCGGACAGTCGCGAGGAGGTCGACACGCTCGTCGACACCGCGCTGGAGCTCGGCGCACAGCCCACCAAGGAGCCGCAGGACGAGGGCTTCATGTACGGCCGCAGCTTCTACGACCTCGACGGGCACGCCTGGGAGGTCATGTGGATGGACCCGGCCGCGGTCCAGTAGCTGTTTTCACGACCGCAACACCACCGCAGCACCGGCGGAACCTCCGCGAGTCATCCTGAGGGCTCACCCCGAGGAGACCGCCATGCTGTGGAGAGCGCGTACGACGATGTCCGACCGTCCCGGGTCGCTGGCGACCCTGGCCCGGCGCTGCGGGGAGCAGGGCGTCAACATCCTCGGCCTGCAGATCTTCCCCGGGGTCGACGGGGTCACCGACGAGCTCGTGCTGCGGGCGCCCGACACGTGGGGGCTCGGTGACGTCGCCGAGCTGGTCGAGGGAGCCGGTGGCGGCGCGGTCACGGTCGGCGTGTGCACCGAGCACGCCCTGGTCGACGGGCCGATCCAGCACCTGCACGCGCTGCGACGGCTGGCCAACGACCCGGCCCTGCTGCCCGAGGTGCTGGCCGGGCTGCTCGACGCCGCGCCGGCCACCCCGCGCGACGTCGACCTGAGCGCCGTGCAGGACACGCTGATCGTGGCCGTCGGGCCGCAGCAGGTGGTGCTGCGCCGTACGACACCGTTCACGGCCACCGAGCACGCCCGCGCCGTCGCGTTCGCCGAGGTGGCGGCCGAGCTGATCACCCCCGAGCAGCCGGCGTACGGCGAGGAGGCAGCCGTCGCGCCGTCGCCGTCGACGTCGCTGGTGCCCCTGGTCCGGCTCGCGTCGTTCGACGACACCGGCGCCCTGATGCGGATGCACGCGCGCTGCTCGACCGACTCGATCTACCGGCGCTACGCGACACCGCTGGCCCGCATCGACGAACGGTTCGCCCGGCGGCTGCTGCTCGCCGGCGGTGGCGCACTGGTCGCGGCCGTGGGCGACGAGGTGGTCGGGGTCGCGTCGATCTCGGTCTGCGAGGCGGGCGTCGCCGAGGTGTCGATCCTCGTCGAGGACGGCTGGCAACGCCGGGGACTGGGCGCCCGGCTGCTGTCCGCGGCGGCCCGGGTGGCCCGCGGGAGCGGCGCCGACGAGGTCGTGATGCGCAGCCGCACCCACAACCCGGCGCTGATGTCGCTGGCGTTCGCCTCCGGACTGCGGGCCCGGATCAAGCTCGAGGGGGACACGGTCGTGGTCACCGTCGGGGTGGAGGGCCTGAAGCCGCTGATCCCCGCATAGACTGAAGGTCCGCCAGCTTTCAGAAGGGCCCCATGACCGAGTCGTCCACCCTTGGCATCCCTGACAAGTTCGCCGCGATCGGCCTCACCTACGACGACGTGCTGCTGCTCCCCGGGGAGACCGACGTCGTCCCGAGCGAGGTCGACACCACCAGCCGGCTGACCCGCGAGATCGACCTGCGGATCCCGCTCGTCTCCAGCGCGATGGACACCGTGACCGAGTCGCGGATGGCGATCGCGATGGCCCGCCAGGGCGGCATCGGCGTGCTGCACCGCAACCTGTCGATCGAGGACCAGGCCTACCAGGTCGACCTCGTGAAGCGGACCCAGACCGGCATGATCTCCAACCCCGTGACGATCCACCCCAAGGCGACGCTCGAGGAGCTCGACGAGATCTGCGGGCAGTACCGCGTCTCCGGGCTGCCGGTCGTCGACGAGGACCACGTCCTGCTCGGCATCATCACCAACCGCGACCTGCGCTTCGTCCCGGTCGCGGAGTGGGGTGCCCGGCTGGTCGGCGACGTGATGACCCCGATGCCGCTGATCACCGGCCACGAGGGCATCGAGCGCGACGAGGCGACCCGGCTGCTGCGCCAGCACAAGCGCGAGCGGCTGCCGATCGTCGACGACGACGGCAAGCTCACCGGGCTGATCACCGTCAAGGACTTCGTGAAGTCCGAGCAGTTCCCCCACGCCTCCAACGACGCCGACGGGCGGCTGCTCGTCGGTGCCGCGATCGGCTACTTCGGCGACGCGTGGGAGCGGGCCACGACGCTGGTCGAGGCCGGGGTCGACGTGCTCGTCCCCGACGTCGCCAACGGCCACGCCCGGCTGATGCTCGAGATGATCCGACGGCTCAAGAGCGACCCGGCCACCCGGCACGTGCAGGTCATCGGCGGCAACGTCGCGACCCGCGCCGGTGCCCAGGCGCTCGTCGACGCGGGCGTGGACGCGGTCAAGGTCGGCGTGGGCCCCGGGTCGATCTGCACCACGCGCGTGGTGGCGGGGGTCGGCGTACCCCAGGTCACCGCGATCTACGAGGCGTCCCTCGCCTGCCGGCCGGCCGGCGTCCCGGTCGTCGGCGACGGCGGCCTGCAGCACTCCGGCGACATCGCCAAGGCCCTCGTCGCGGGCGCGGACACCGTGATGGTCGGGTCGCTGCTGGCCGGCTGCGAGGAGAGCCCGGGCGAGCTGATCTTCGTCAACGGCAAGCAGTTCAAGGCCTACCGCGGGATGGGCTCGATCGGTGCGATGGCCTCGCGCGGCAAGAAGTCGTTCTCCAAGGACCGCTACTTCCAGGCCGACGTCACCAGCGACGACAAGATCGTGCCCGAGGGCATCGAGGGGCAGGTCGCCTACCGCGGCCCGCTGTCCGCGGTCGCCCACCAGCTCGTCGGCGGGCTGCACCAGTCGATGTTCTACGTCGGCGCCCGCACCGTCCCCGAGCTGCAGGAGCGGGGCCAGTTCGTCCGGATCACCCCGGCCGGGCTCAAGGAGAGCCACCCGCACGACATCCAGATGACGGTCGAGGCCCCGAACTACTCGGGTCGCTGATCGCGTGACGACCAGCGGGGGAGCGGGCCGGGGTCCGGCGAGCTGTGGACAGTGCGGTGCTCCGCTCGGCGACGAGACCGTGTGTCCGAGCTGCGGCGCCGCCAACACGGGCAGCACGCCGGGCTACCCGACCTACGGGCAGCAGCCCCCGCCCCCCCGGGCGATCCCTACGCCGCGCCGTCCTCCGGGCAGCAGCCGCCGTACGGCCAGCCCGGCTACCCACCGCAGTACGGCCAGCCGACCTACCCGCCGCACCTACGGCCAGCCGCAGCAGTGGTCCGGTCCGCCCCCGGCGTCGACCGGCGCACGGATCGGCGCCTACCTGCTGGACTGGTTGTTCACCGTGCTGCTCAGCGTGCTCGTCTCGGTGCCGATCGGCCTGGTCATCGGCCTGTCCGGCGGCGGGTCGGCGGAGGCGGCCGGCGAGGCGACCAGCCGGATCAGCCAGCTGGTCGGCATCGTGATCTTCTTCGGCTACTTCGCCGGGTCGACGGCCCTGTGGGGTCGCACGCTCGGCAAGCGCATCGTCGGCCTGCGGGTCGTCAACCAGGCCGACGGTCGGATGCCGAGCTCCGGCCAGGCGCTGGGTCGCTACGGCATCCTCTTCCTGCTGCTGATCCCCTGCGGGATCCCCGCGATCATCTGCGCCGCGACGCTGGGCAGCCACCCGCTCCGTCAGGGCTGGCACGACCGGGCCGCGTCGACGATGGTCCTGCGGGCCTGACCCGGGCCGGCCCGCAGGGGCACACGTCCCGCCGATGAGTTCCCGTCGGCACCGAGGTCTAGGTTGGCGACATCTCCGACCGACAGGGAGCAGGCCATGGGCAGGATCGTCTCGAACTTCTTCATCTCGATGGACGGCGTCGTGGAGCGGCCCGACCTGTGGCACTTCCCCTACTTCGACGAGGAGATGGGGGAGGTCGTCGGGTCGGGGATGGCGAACACCAAGGGCATCCTGATGGGCCGGACGCTGTACGGCGAGTGGTCGCAGTACTGGCCCGCTCAGGGCGACGAGGACTTCGGTGCCGTGATCAACCCGATGCCGAAGTACGTCCTGGCCCACGAGCCGTTCGACGCGGAGTGGAACAACACGACCGTGATCTCCGGCAAGGACGACGCCTCCGTCGCCGAGCAGGTGCGGGCGCTCAAGGAGCGGACGACCGACGGCGAGATCACCATGTCGGGCAGTGCGACCACCGTGCGCTGGCTGATCGCCCAGGGACTGCTCGACGAGCTCGCGCTGCTGGTGCACCCCATCGCGGTCGCCACCGGGCAGCGGCTCTTCGAGGGCACCGGGACCGTCCCGATGCAGCTGACCGAGAGTCGGCCCCTGAAGAGCGGGGTGCTGCTGGTCGCGCTACGCCCCGGTCGCCGCCTGACCGCGGCGTCGGGGTCCGGGCCCCACCGATAGGCTCCGGGCATGGAAATCGAGATCGGTCGCGCCAAGCGCGGACGCCGCGCCTACTCGTTCGACGACCTCGCGATCGTCCCCTCGCGCCGCACGCGCGACCCCGAGGAGGTCTCGGTCGCCTGGCAGATCGACGCCTACCGCTTCGAGCTGCCGATCCTCGCGGCGCCGATGGACTCGGTCATGTCGCCGCAGACCGCGGTCGCGTTCGGCAAGCACGGCGGGCTCGGGGTCCTCGACCTCGAAGGACTCTGGACCCGCTACGACGACCCGAGCGCCCTGCTCGCCGAGGTCGCGGAGCTCGGCGGCCCACGGGCGACGGCCCGGCTGCAGGAGATCTACGCCGAGCCGATCAAGCCCGAGCTGATCACCGCCCGGCTGCGCGAGATGCGCGACTCGGGGGTCACCGTGGCCGGCTCGCTGTCGCCCCAGCGCACGAAGGAGTTCGCGAAGACCGTCGTGGACGCCGGGTGCGACATGTTCGTGATCCGCGGCACCACGGTCTCCGCCGAGCACGTCTCCGGCCAGTCGGAGCCGCTGAACCTCAAGGAGTTCATCTACGAGCTCGACGTGCCCGTCATCGTCGGAGGCTGCGCGACCTACCAGGCCGCGCTGCACCTGATGCGCACCGGCGCCGCCGGCGTGCTCGTGGGCTTCGGCGGCGGGGCCGCGCACACGACCCGCACCGTGCTGGGCATCTCGGTGCCGATGGCCTCCGCGGTCGCCGACGTCGCCGCCGCCCGGCGTGACTACCTCGACGAGTCCGGCGGCCGCTACGTGCACGTCATCGCCGACGGGTCCATCGGTCGCTCCGGCGACCTCGCCAAGGCGGTCGCCTGCGGCGCCGACGCGGTGATGGTCGGCTCCCCGCTGGCGCGCGCCAAGGAGGCGCCCGGCCAGGGCTTCCACTGGGGCTCCGAGGCGTGGCACCCGCACCTGCCGCGCGGCCAGCGCATCGAGATCGGCACGGTCGGCACCCTCGAGGAGATCCTCTTCGGTCCCTCGCGCACGGCCGACGGCACGATGAACCTGGTCGGGGCGCTGCGCCGGGCGATGGCCACCACCGGCTACACCGAGCTCAAGGAGTTCCAGCGGGTCGAGGTCGTCGTCCAATGAGCCCCGCCGCGCGTCCCCTGACGGTGGCCGCCGCCCAGGCCGAGTCGGTCCCGGGCGACGTCGCCGCCAACGTGGCGACGGCGGTGTCGCTGGTGACGGCGGCCGCCGACCAGGGCGCGCGGGTCGTGGTGCTCCCCGAGCTGTTCCTCACCGGCTACGACGAGTCCGTCTGGACCCACGAGGCCGGCCTGTCCCTCGACCCTCCGACCGGCTCAGGGAGCCGCGAGCTGTTGTCGCCGCTGTGCGAGGTCGCCGCCTCCCGCTCCGTGGTGGTCGTCGTCGGTGCCGCCGTACGACGGGCCGTCGACGCGACGACCCTGTCGGTGCTGGTCGTCGACAGCGGCGGCGCAGTGTCCGCGCCGTACGACAAGCAGCACCTCTCCGGGGCGGAGCGGGACTTCTTCGCACCCGGCGACCACGGCGCCACGATCGTGGTCGACGGCTGGGACCTGGCGCTCGGTGTCTGCTACGACGGCTGCTTCCCCGAGCACGCGATGTCGGCCACCGCCGGCGGCGCCTCGGCCTACCTCGTCCCGGCCGCCTACTACGTCGGCGCCGAGCACCGCCGCGACGTCTACTACGCCGCCCGCGCCCTCGACAATGGGATCTACGTCGTCCTCGCGGGCCTCACCGGGACGTGCGGTGCCGGGGAGTTCAGCGGTGGCAGCGCGGTCTACGACCCCGAGGGCCGGCCCGTGCAACGGCTCGGCACCGGGACCGGTGTCGCCGTCGCGGACCTCGACCTCGACCTCGTGCGGCAGACCCAGCAGAACCACCCGATGGCGCGCGACCGTCTCGACGACCTCGGGCCGCGACAGCGCGTCGAGCTGGGCTGACCACCCATCTGGAGCACACGGACTCCGACGTCCGGGGGGTCTGTGCGTGGCCTCACAGCCGGATGACCGGACGCCCGTGGCCCGATCTGCCCATTGCACGTCCGAAGTATCAGTAAAATCATGGAGACATACGGGGCCGCGTCTGACCTGGGGAGGTTCGCGGCGGTTCCCCTGGGGTGGGTGGGGCTTCCCTCGGGGCGGAATGGCTCGAGGAGCGCCAATGGGCAACACACCAGACGTGGAAGAAGTCCTGCTCAGGCCGTCCCAGGTGGCCGCGTTGTTCGACGTGGACCCGAAGACGGTGTCGAACTGGGCGGACTCCGGGAAGCTGACCGTCACCTGGACCCTCGGGGGGCACCGGCGTTACCTCGAGACCGAGGTGCTGGCGTTGCGGCGGCAGGTGGCGAGGGTGCCTTCCCCGCGCAAAGGCAGCGGCTGACCGGGACCTGGGCCGTGGCTCCTAGGCTGGGGTGGTGACGACACCGGCACTGGGGCCCGCGGCTCGCACGGACGCGCTGGGCTCCCTCCAGGAGGAGGAGCTGGACCTGCTCGTCGTCGGCGGGGGAGTCGTGGGGTGCGGCACCGCGCTGGACGCGGTGACCCGCGGCCTGTCGACGGGTCTGCTGGAGCAGCGAGACTTCGCCTCGGGGACGTCCTCGCGCTCGTCGAAGCTGATCCACGGTGGCCTGCGCTACCTCGAGATGCTCGACTTCGGGCTCGTCCGCGAGGCCTTGGAGGAACGAGGTCTCCTGCTCACCCGACTCGCGCCGCACCTGGTCCGCCCGGTGCCGTTCCTCTACCCGTTGACCCACCACGTCTGGGAGCGGCCGTACGTCGGCGCGGGGCTGGCGCTGTACGACGCGATGGCGATGGCGGGGAAGTACGACATGGGTGTCCCGCGGCACCGCCACCTGACCCGACGCGGCGCGCTGCGGCTCGCTCCCGACCTGAGACCGGACGCCCTGACCGGAGCGATCCGCTACTACGACGCGCAGGTCGACGACGCCCGCCACACGGTGACTGTCGCGCGCACCGCGGCCACCCACGGCGCCCGGGTCGTCAACCGCACCCAGGTCGTCGGCTTCCTCCGTGAGGGCGAGCGAGTCACCGGTGTGCGTGCGGTCGACATCGAGACCGGCCGCGAGCTCACGGTCCGTGCGCGCGTCGTCGTGAACGCTGCAGGCGTGTGGACCAACGACATCCAGCAGCTCGTCGGCGCACGGGGGACGCTCAACGTGCGAGCGAGCAAGGGGATCCACCTCGTCGTGCCCCGGGACCGGATCCGCTCCGAGACCGGCCTGATCATCCGCACCGCCGTCTCCGTGCTGTTCGTGATCCCGTGGGGACGGCACTGGATCATCGGCACGACCGACACCCCCTGGGACCTCGACAAGGCCCACCCCGCCGCATCGCGCGTCGACATCGACTACCTCCTCGGGAACGTCAACTCCTTGCTGCGCGAGCCGCTCACGCACGAGGACGTCGAGGGCGTCTACGCCGGGCTGCGCCCGCTCGCGTCGGGCGAGTCCGAACCGACCAGCCGCATCTCGCGCGAGCACACCGTGGTCACGCCGTTGCCGGGGCTCGTGATGATCGCGGGCGGGAAGTACACCACCTACCGCGTGATGGCCCGCGACGCCGTCGACGCGGCCGTGCACTCATGGGGGCGCACCGTCCCGGCGAGCGTCACCGACCGCGTCCGACTGGTCGGCGCCGACGCCTTCGAGGCCCGCACCAACCAGCGCGACGGCCTCGCGCGACACGTCCGGTCTGGGCGTCGCCCGGATCGACCACCTCCTCGGAAGGTACGGCGGACTGGTCGACGAGCTTCTCGCCCTCGTCGCTGAGCGCCCGGGCCTCGCCGCGCCGCTGGACGGCGGGGAGGACTACCTGCGGGCCGAGGTCGTCTACGCCGTCACCCACGAGGGTGCCCGGCACCTCGACGACGTCCTGACCCGTCGCACCCGGATCTCGATCGAGACCGTCGACCGCGGCATCGCCGCCGCGGGGCCGGCGGCCGACCTGATGGCGGCCGAGCTCGGCTGGGACGGCGCGCGCCGTGACGCCGAGGTGGACCACTACCTGCGCCGCGTGGAGGCCGAGCGGCGGAGCCAGAGCGCGCTCACCGACCAGGAGGCGGACGAGGCCCGGGTCCAGGCCCGCGACATCGTCTGACCCGTCCGGGCGGCGGCACGTAGTAGCCCCCCGGAGCCCCGCGAGCCGCACCCGTCCCGGGCGTCGAGCGCCGGCATGGTCCGGACGGACGGAAGGTAAAGGTAGCGGTCCCGTAATTCCCGGATAAACCGGTGAACCGGTAATTGCCTCGAATGGCCACTTCGAGTCATTCAGCGCCACCGACTTCGGTGATTCCCTGAATGTGCGGCCGCCATCACAGGAGCCGTGCCATCCCTGTGCTAGAGGGAAATCGATGCGCTCAATTTCGGCCTTTTTCCATTTCACCCGAATTCTCGGTTCCGGTGTTCTTGTCGCGGCGCTCCTGGTCACCGTTGGCTCTTCGGTCGAGCCGGCGGTGGCTGCTGGTCCGGTGACCGTCTCGCTCACCTTCAACGACGGGCTGTCGAGCCAGTTCCGCAATGCGCGGCCCGTGCTGCGGTCCCACGGGGTCAACGGCACGTTCTACGTCGCGAGTCGCTTCGTGCTCAGCGACGACTCCAAGTACATGCGCTTCTACGATCTCGACTCCCTGTACCGCGAGGGGGACGAGATCGGTGGGATGGGCAAGGACCACGAGGAGCTCGACCGCGACGTACTCCTCCGACCCGGCCACCGACCTGGCCCACAAGACGGACCAGGTCTGCGGCGACCGCACCGCGCTCACCGGCCTCGGCTACGACCCCTACAGCTTCACCTACCCCGGGGGTGCCGTGGACGCCACCGCCCGGTCCATCGTGTCCGGGTGCGGCTACACGTCCGGGCGGTTGTCCGGAGGGCTCGCGAGCGCCGGGGACGCCTCGGCCGAGCCCATCCCGCCGGTCGATGCCTTCGCCCTCCGCGGCGTGAACGCCCCCTCGGGGCCGATCACCTTGTCCACCCTGCAGGCTGCCGTCGACACCGCGTCGACCGACGGCGGTGGGTGGCTGCCCTTCGTCTTCGACGACGTGTGCAGCGCCACCGCGCCGGACTACGCGACGTGCATGGCCGGCTTCAGGCCCATCGACGCCCTGGTCCTGTCGGACTTCCTCGACTGGATCCAGGCGGGCGCGCCCGCTGGGACCACGGTGCGCACGGTGCGGGAGGTGATGGAGGCCCCCACGCCTCCACCACTTCCGCCGCGCCCCACCGCGGTCTCGCTCACGTTCGACGACGGGCTCCAGACGCAGTTCGGGCTGCGGTCGATGCTGACCGCGCACCAGGACAAGGCCACGTTCTACATCAACGCGGGTCCGGTGGACGCCGGTGAGCCCGGAACCATGACGTGGGCGCAGATCCACGCCCTGGAGTCCGACGGACACGACATCGGAGGGCACACCCGGGACCACGTCGACCTCACGGCATCGGACACCACGTTCGACCAGAAGTGGCACCAGGCCTGCGACGACCGGGCGCGCCTCGTCGAGCAGGGCTTCAACCCGTCGGCGTTCGCCTACCCGTTCGCCGCGTTCAACCCGACGGCCGAGACCATCGTGCACGGGTGCGGCTACCAGTCCGCACGGACCGGGGGCTCCATCGGTCCCTCCGGCCCCCACTACGCGGGGATGGTGCCGCCTGGCGACCCGTTCGCCATCTCGGCGCTCGGCACGACCGATGACGGCCCGATCACGTTGTCGGTCCTGCAGGACGCCGTCGCCGCGGCGAGCAGTCATGGCGGCGGCTGGGTGCCGTTGCTGTTCCACGAGATCTGCTACCCCACGCGCCCCGATTTCGCCACCTGCATGGGTGGATACCGCCGGGTGAGCAGCGCCGTGCTGGACGACTTCCTGACCTGGCTCGACGACCGGCAGTCCGCGGGCGTCAGCACCCGCACGATGACCGACGTGATGAGCAACGGTGCGACCCCGCCGGGCGTGGTCGTCACCAGCCCGGTGGCCGGCGGCACCATCACCGACACGACGCCGAGCATCAACGGCCGGGCAAGTGAGACGGGCGGCGACGTGACGGTCTCGATCTTCGACGGCAGGTACGCGATCGGCACCCCGCTCGCCACGCTGACCGCGACACCGTCGGCAGGCGCTTGGAACGTCTCGGCGCCGACCGACCTGCCGTTCGGGACCTACACCGTGCAGGCCGCCCAGGAGCGGGCCGGTGTGGTCGGCACCTCGCCGCCAGTCACCTTCGTGATCAGCTCGGACACCAGCGCGCCCGTCGTCACGATCACGGGGCCTGCGGCCAACGCATGGATCGCTGCGTCCTCCGTGAGCGTCACGGGCACGGCGGGCACGCTGGTGGACGACCTGCCGCAGGTCACGGTCGAGCTGCACACAGCGGCCGATCTCACCGGTCCCGCCGTGGCCGCGCAGACATTGACGGTGGCCGCGAACGGCACCTGGAGCGGTAGCTTCAGCGGCCTGGGCGAAAGCGGGTACGTCCTCACCGCCACTCAGTCTGACCGGGCGGGCAACATCGGCCAGGCCACCCCGCGCAGCTTCGTGCTGGACACGACGGCGCCCTCGGTCGCGATCACCTCACCTGCAGACGGTTCAGCGGGTGCTGCCACGGCTGTGACGGCTGCGGGCACCGGGCGGCGTGGGCGCGGGCGACGCAGCCACGGTGACCCTGTCGGCGTACGCCGGGAGCGCTACGACCGGTGCCACGGCGGCAAGTGCGACCGGAACGGTCACGTCGGGCGGTGTGTGGTCCGCGCCGGTCACCGGGCTGACGACGGGGAGCTACACGCTCGTCGCGCGACAGGTCGACGCCGCCGGCAACGTCGGGACCAGCACCGCCGTCCACGTTGAGGTGGGCCCGATGGGCGGCGTGACGTCCGTGTCGCCGTCGACGATCTGCGCAGGGAACGTCCGGACGGGTCGTGACGGTCACGGGCGTCCGTATCCCTGCCAACGCGACCGCAGCGGTCTCGGGGAGCGGTGTGACCGTGACCGCCCGGGAGGTCGTGTCGTCGACGCGAATGGACCTGACCTTGTCCGCCACCGCGGCGGCCGCTCTCGGCAAGCGCAACGTCGTGCTCAGCGTGACGGGGCAGCCGAACGCCGTGTGCTCGGGGTGCCTCACCGTCACCGTGGTGCCGCGGGTGACAGCGGTGAGCCCGAACCAGCTCGGGCAGGGCGCGACCGCGGCCACGGTCACGCTGACCGGGACGGGCTTCAACGCCTCGACCCAGGTCTCGGTGGGAGGCGCCGGGGTCACCGCCACGATCGCCTCCCGGAGCGGGACGTCCCTCTCGCTGCGCGTGACCGTGGCGGGGGACGCGGCGACAGGCGCCCGTGACGTGACGGTCACCGATGCCAGCGGGAGCACGTCCACGTGCACCGGCTGCTTCTCCGTCGTGAGTGCCCCGCAGATCACCTCCGCGACGCCGGCGTCGGTCCGACGTGGCGCGACGGTGACCGTGACGCTGAGCGGGACCTCCTTCGACTCGTCGGTGAGACTGACGGTGAGCGGCTCCGGCGTGTCGCTCAGTGCGCTGACCTACGTCAACGCCACCACCCTCCGGGTCACGGTGAAGGTCGCCGGCTCGGCGGCGTTGGGCGGGCGCTCCCTCACCGTCTCGAGCAACACCACGAAGGGCGTCAGCACCGCCACGAACCTCCTCGGTGTCGTCACCTGAACCTTGGTCACGCACGGCGCGGAGGGGCCCGGCCTCACGAGGCCGGGCCCCTGCGCGTCCTTCGCCTGAACGTGGATGGCCACGATGAGAAGAATCGGAAAAAACCTTCGATCAAGAATATCCGGGTTAATCGATTCGATCTCCGTCTGCGGCGTGGAAATGCGTGCCACTGGCATGACCTGAAATGGCTAATGCGCTCCGCGCAAAAGTGCTAGATTGCACCGTCTTCTAGTGCAGCCTACCCATTTCGAATAATCACCATCGTCTTCTGCGCCTGGCGCACCTAGGCTCATTCACGGGTCTAACGGTGGGGCGTTTGCCCGGATCAATTACATCCATCGATCCGGAGGCAAAAACATGTTGCAAGACCAATCTTTGCGCGTTGGCGTGGTGGGCGGCGGCTACTGGGGTTCCAAGCACGTGCGGACCATCTCGGGGCTCGACTCGGTCGGCTCGGTGGTGCTGGTCGAGCCGCGCGAGGCGCGGGTCAGGGACCTGGTGCGCAGTTTCCCGGCGCTGACCGTGACGCATGACCTGGAGGACGCGCTCGACCTCGTCGACGCCCTCGTCTTCGCGACGCCGCCGTCGACGCACGCGCCGCTGGCGCTGCAGGCGCTGGAGGCCGGAAAGCACGTGATGGTCGAGAAGCCGCTCGCGACCCGGCTCGCCGACGCCGTCGCGATGCGGAACCTCGCTGCCGACCGCGGCCTGGTGCTCATGGTCGGGCACACGTTCGAGTACCACGCCGCCGTCTGGAAGCTGCGCGAGATGGTCGACCGAGGCGAGCTCGGGGACCTCTACTACGTCGACACCGCGCGTCTCAACCTCGGGCTCTACCAGCAGGACGTGGACGTGATGCTCGACCTCGCGCCGCACGACATCTCCATCCTCAACTACGTCCTCGCGCTCGCAGCCGGTGGCGGTCGAGTGCTGGGGCGTCGCGGCACGCGCACCGCGAGCTCGAGGACATCGCCTACCTGCGGCTGCTACTACGAGTCGCCCGCGATCCAGGCCAACATCCACGTCAGCTGGCTCGACCCGTGCAAGGTCCGGAGAATCACGCTCGTCGGGAGCTCGAAGATGGTCGTCTTCGACGACCTCGCCACCGAGGAACGCATCAGGGTGCACGACAAGGGCGTGGTGGTTCCCGAGGAGTCGGACCTGACCAAGCCGCCCATGTCCTACCGGTACGGCGAAGTGGTGGCGCCCTACCTCACGGTGAACGAGCCACTCGTCGTCGAGGACGAGCACTTCGTGGACTGCGTGCTCACCGGGATGACCCCGCTGACCGACGCCGACAACGGCGTGGCGGTCGTCGAGGTGCTCGAGGCGGCGGAGCTCTCCAAGGTCGAGCACCGGATCGTCCGGATCGACGAGGTCCGCGAGACCGTCGCGGCAGCTCGCCCCTCAGGCTCACCCGAGGCGGCGACCGCGATCCCGCGCCAGCGCGCCGTGCTCGACCTGCGGGAGACGCGATGACCAGGACGTCGCAGCTGCGTCTCGTCCCGTTCCTGGACCTGGCCCCGGTGACCCTCGAGGTACGCGACCGTGTGCTCGCGCTCTGGAAGGACATGCTGGAGCGGACGGCCTTCGTCGGCGGCCCCGCCGTCGAGGACTTCGAAGGCCGCTTCGCGTCCTCTGCGGGACCAGTGAGGCGATCGGCGTCGGCAACGGCACGGATGCGCTCCAGCTGGCGCTGCGGGCGCTCGGGATCGGCCCGGGCGACGACGTCGTCGTCCCCGCCGAACACCTTCGTGGCGACGGTCGAGGCGGTCGTGCTCACCGGTGCGCCGGCCGGTGTTCGTCGACGTCGACCCGGACACGCTGCTGATCACCGCCGAGCACGTGGCAGCGTGCGTGCACGCCGCGCACACGCGCGGTCGTCGTCGTCCACCTCTACGGGCAGATGCCCGACATGGACGCCCTCGTCCGTGGTCGCGGCCGAGCACGGGCTCGCACTGATCGAGGACGCGGCGCAGGCGCACGGGGCCACCTGGCACGGCCGGCCGGCCGGCTCCTTCGGCGTGGCCGGGTGCTTCAGCTTCTACCCCGGCAAGAACCTGGGCGCGTTCGGCGACGCCGGGGCGGTCACCACCTCCGACGCCGGGCTGGCGGCGCGGATCCGGTCGATGCGCGATCACGGCCGCGTCGCTGGCAGCCACTACGACCACGACCTGCTGGGCACCAACAGCCGTCTCGACGCGTTCCAGGCGGTGGTGCTCACCGCCAAGCTCGACCGGTTGGACCGGTGGAACGCGATGCGACGCCGGCTGGTGGCGGAGTACTGCACCGCGATCCCCGAACAGGCCGGAACCCTCGTCCCCGAGCTCCCTGGCAGCCGCGGCGTGTACCACCTCGCGGTGCTCCAGGTCGACGACCGCGACCGTGTCCGCGAGCGGCTCGCCGGGGTGGGGGTCGCAACGGGTATCCACTACCCGACGCCGTGCCACCTCATGGCGCCGTACCGTCGCTACGCCGACGGCCCGTTGCCCGTTGTCGAGGCGGCTGCCGGGCGGCTGTTGTCCTTGCCGATGCACCCGCACCTGGAGATCGACGAGGTGCGCTACGTCGCGGACCGCCTGTGCGAGATCACGGGGGCGCCGGTATGAGTGTCCCCTCGCCGGCCTCGCGCGCCCGGATGGCCGAGATCGACCCCGACGTCGTCGTCGGCTACCCGGCGGACCGCATCGATGACACCGAGCTGGTGATCGGGCGGTCGCCGAGGCTGCGCAGCGGCACCGTCCTGTACGCCGGCAGCACCATCGGCGACCACTTCCAGACCGGTCACCACGTCGTCGTCCGTGAGCAGTGCGAGATCGGCGACGACGTGTCGATCTGGTCGAACACGGTCGTCGACTACGGCTGCCGGATCGGCAACGGGGTCAAGATCCACAGCAACTGCTACGTCGCGCAGTTCACCGAGATCGAGGACGATGCCTTCCTGGCGCCCGGCGTCACCATCGCGAACGACCTCTACCCCGGCATGGAGGCGTCGGCGCGGTTCATGGGCGGACCCCACATCGGCGCAGGCGCGCAGATCGGTGTCAACGTCACGCTCCTGCCCTACGTCCGGGTCGGTGAGGGCTGCCTGGTCGGCTCCGGCTCGGTGGTCACGCGGGACCTCCCGGCTCGGACGGTGGCGTTCGGCAACCCGGCCCGGGCGAGGGGGCCTGTCTCCGACCTGCAGCGCATCGACACCCGACTCGTCGCCGAGGACCTCGCGGTGTCCCGCTTCCGACTGGCCGACGGGGCAGGTGGACCGCGGACATGACCGCCACGGGGAGTCCTGAACGGCTGCCGTCGGCAGCGGTCCTTCCGCAGGTCCGTTCCTTCGGCGAGCTGGTGAAGCGCTGGTTCGACCTCGCGGCGGCCAGCGTGTTGCTGCTCCTGACGCTCCCACTGCTGCTCACCCTCGCCCTCCTCGTGCGCCTCACGAGCTCGGGCCCGGTCCTGTTCCGGCAGACCCGGGTCGGCCTCCACGGCCGCACCTTCGAGCTGCTCAAGTTCCGCTCTATGTACGTCGGGGCCGACGACTCCCTGCACCGGGAGTACGTCACGCGCCTGCTGCGGGGACAGGAGATCGCCACGCAGGGCCTGTTCAAGCTCGCCGCCGACCCGCGGATCACCCCCCTCGGGCGGACTCTCCGCCGATTCAGCCTCGACGAGCTGCCCCAGCTGCTGAACGTCCTCAGGGGGGACATGTCGCTGGTGGGGCCCCGGCCATCGCTGCCGTGGGAGGTGCAGATGTTCCCGCCCTGGGCCAGGTCGAGACAGACCGTCCGACCCGGGATCACCGGGCTCTGGCAGGTCAGCGGTCGGAACCGCCTCACCATGCTGGCCGGGCTCGAGCTTGACGTCGAGTACGTCGAGCGCCGTGGACTGCGCCTCGATCTGCTGATCCTCCTCAGGACCCTCCCGGTCCTCCTCAGTCGCGCCGGTCGTTGATGCGCACGCGGGGGTGGGGTCCGACGAGCGCCGCCACCGAGGAGCGGGGACGTCCGGACGGCACCACGCGTGACACGGCGCTCCTGTCGGCGGGCACTGCCGTCAGCCGTCTCACGGGCGTGCTGCGGGTGGTGATGGTCGGGGCCGTGCTCGGACCGACGTACCTCGGCAACGCCTTCGAGGTCAGCAACACCCTGCCCAACCTCGTCTACTACGGCTTCCTGGCCGGCTCGTTGACCAGCGCCATCGTCGTGCCCGCGCTGGTGCGGCACCTCCAGGGCGGCAGGACGGACCGCGTGTCGGAGGTGTCCCGCGCGGTGCTCGGCCTCTCCACGGCGGCCGCACTCTGCATCCTGCCGGTAGCGGTCCTGGTCCTACCGCTTCTGCTCGGCCTGGGTTCTTCCGACGATGCAGCTACGCGGCACCAGGCGGACCTGGCCCGGGTGCTGGTCCTGTTCACCGGACCCCAGGTCCTGCTGTACGGCGTCGTGGGATCGTCCACCGCGGTGATGTACGCGCACCGCCGATTCGTTCTCCCAGCACTCGCCCCGGCGGTCGAGAACGTGGGTGTGATCGGCGTGCTCGCGCTCTTCGCGTGGGTCCGCCCCGACCCGTCGAGCTACACGGTCGCGGACCTGGCCCTGCTCGGCTGCGGCTCGACGCTCGCGGTCGCCGCGCACGCGTCGGTCCAGTGGTGGGGCGCAGCGCGCTGTGGCGTCCGGTTGTGGCCACGGTCCTGGCGGCACGACCCCGAGGTGCGGCGGCTCGTGCGGGGCGCCCTCAACGGCCTGGGACAAGCGGGTCTGTTCGCCCTGTCGCTGCTGGTGATGCTGCTGATCAGCAGCCACGTCGCAGGAGGGGCGGTCGCGCTGGCCATCGCGCTCAACTTCTACCACCTGCCTGTAGCGCTCGTGGCCCAGCCCATCGGTCTCGCCGTCCTGCCGCGGCTGGCGGCCCTGCACCACCGAGGCCGGGCCGACGAGCTCGCGGTCGCGACCGCCCGCTCCCTTCGGCTCACCCTGCTCGTGGTCGTCCCAGCAGCAGTGGGCACGATCCTCGTCGCGGACCAGGTCGTCCGGGTTGTCACGGTGGGCGCCATGGTGGGCGGCGGGAGCGCGATGACCTCGGCGGCCCTGGCGGCGCTGGCGGTCGGACTGACCGGACAGGCGCTCTTCTTCGTGGCCAGCCAGGCCTGCTACGCGCGCTCCGACACGCGCACCCCGCTGCGCTGGATGGCCCTTCAGACCCTGGTCTGCACGACGTTGGGCGTGGCCGGCGCCCGGTTCGTGCACGGCCCGGACCTGGTCCAGGCGGTCGCATTCGCCTACGCGGTGGCTTCGCTGGTCGGAGGGGTGCTGCTGTCCCTGGTGGTCCTCCGCAGGGCCGAATCCCGCGGAGGTGAGGTCGGCGCCACCTTGGTGCGAACCGTCGTCGCATCGGCGGTCATGGCCCTCGTCGTGGCACCCGTCGTCCTCGCCGCCCAGGATCGGGTCGTCGGCCGCGCCGGCGCCGCAGTGGTGGTGCTCTTCGTCTCCCTGCTGGGCATCGTGGTGTACGCCGGCGCGCAGCGCGCTCTGCGCTCACCCGACCTGCAGCTGCTCCGGCTGGGCGCTGACGAGACGTCCGTCAGGGAGGTGTCGAGCCCGTGACCCTCATGCCCGTGACCCGTCGCCCGTCGCGCTCGCTGGCGCCAGTGGCGCTCATGGTGGCCGCCGCGACCTCGACCGTGTTGGTCGGGACGGCCGTGGCCGTCCGGCCCGTCGTCGTCGCCGCGTTGGTCGTGATGGGCGCGATCGGGGTCCTGGTGTGGCGCCGGCCGGAGGTGGCGGCCCTCCTGGTGATCGGGGTGACCCCGCTCGTCGTCGGCATCGACCGCGGCCGGCTGGTCCCCATGCTGCGGCCCAACGAGGCGCTGTGGGTCGGGCTGTGCGCCGTGCTCGCCCTCCGCGCCGTCGTGCGCATCCCCCTGGGGGCTGGTCGGTGGCCCAAGCTGGACCGGCTCGAGATCGCGCTCGTCCTGATGGCCACCGCCAACTCGGTCCTTCCGATCGTCTTCATGCTGGCGCGTGGTCGCAGCGTGGATGCTGACGACGTCAGCTATGCCCTCGTCCTGTGGAAGTACCTCGGCGTCTACGCCCTCGTGCGGTACACGGTGCGCAGCGATCGCGCGGTGCGCTGGTGCTTGTGCGTCTCGGTGGCCACCGCCGCGGTGGTGGGGCTCATCGGCTTCCTCCAGGCCCGGGACCTGCTCGGTGTGCGGCAGATGCTGATCCCGTGGTACGCGCCGTTCGGGTACACCGCGGAGCTGGCGCTGCCCCGGGCCGGCGCGACACTAGGGCTGCCGGCAGCGACCGCCGACCTGATGCTCCTCAACCTCGCGGTCGCCGCGGGAATGTGGCGGCGATGGCCCGCAGTCCGCGCCTTCCTCCTCCCGGTCGTTCTCATCTGCGTGCTCGGAGTCCTCTCCGCCGCCGAGTTCTCCAGCTTCCTCGGGCTGCTGGTCGCGGTGGGCACCCTGGCCTGGCTGCTGGGCCGCCTGGACCTGCTCAAGTGGGCGCCGATCGCGCTGGCGGGAGCACTCGTGGCGGCATGGCCGATCGTGCAGCACCGGCTCGAGGGGTTCGGGATGGCGTCCGGGCTCCCCGTGAGCTGGACCACGCGCTACACGAACCTCGCGACCTACTTCGTGCCCGAGCTGACCTCCGGCTGGAACACGTTGCTGGGCGTGCGACCGTCGGCGCGGGTCGCGGCGGCCCACGAGGGCACCGGCTTCGTGTGGATCGAGAGCGGCTACCTGTGGCTCCTCTGGGGCGGCGGGGTTCCGCTGCTGCTCGCTTTCCTCTACTTCGTGGCGACCTCGCTGCGCCGCTTCGTCCCGCAGGCACGCCGGCTGGCGTCGTACGCCGACGTGGCTGCGCTGGCCGCTGCCGTCGGCATCGTCGTGATCGTCGTGCTGATGGTCTTCGACCCCCATCTCACGTATCGCGGTGCGGGCGACTGCCTCTTCGCCCTGCTCGCCCTGGCACGTGTCCGCCCGCCCCCGTCAGGAGTCCGCTCATGACAACCAACCCGCGCCGGAAGCACCCGGCCGACCACCACGCGCCCAGCGCGACGGACCATACGCTCGCCGAGCCGGGCCCTACGGGCCGCGGGATGCTGCGGACGTACGCCGTCGCGGTCGGGCTGACGTCCCTTCTCACCGTGCTGGTCACCGTGGTGGTCGCGGGTCGCGCGCCGACGGCGTACACCTCGACGGCCGAGGTCCTCATCGAGTCCACGTCCACCAACGCGGGGGTGGGCGAGCCGATGATGGGCAACGAGAAGCAGGTCGCGGAGTCGGGCAGGGTCGCCGAGATCGCGGCGGAGCGACTCGGTCTGCACGGCAGTGCCCGGGAAGGGCTGAGCGGGGGTCTGGCCGTGACCGTTCCCGTCGACACGACCGTGCTGCGGATCGGCTACACCTCCACCGACCCCGGGGTTGCCTACGCCCGTGCCGTCGCCTTCAGCGACGCCTACATGGACTACCGCAACTCCCAGAAGATCCCGCAGGTCGCCCGGCTCGTGTCGGCGCCGAGCGAGAACACCGAGGGCTCGGGCAGAGGGCTCGGCCTCCTCGTTGCCGTCGGTCTCCTGGCCGGCGCCGCGCTGGGGGTCTGCCTGGCGTGGGCCTGGGACCGGCTGCGCGACCGGTTCCGCACCCTCGCCGACCTGGAACGGCACAGCGGTGCCCCGGTCCTGGGGCGCGTGCCTCGCCTGGGCGACGACCTGGACATCCCGTGGTCGGGGCCCAAGACCCGCCGCGCGTTCTCGCATGTGGCCGTCCGCTTGCTGACCGGCCTCGGCAACCCGCGCCGTGGCGTCATGGTCCTGGTCGCGTCGCCCCGCCCGGCGGCCGGCACGACCACCGTCGCCTTCGAGCTGGCCACCTCGCTGGCGGGCATGGGACGCACGGTGGTCGTGATGGATGCGCGGCCAGGACCGGGCGGACTCGGCGACCTGCTCGACCGCGCTGACGGCCCGGGGCTGAGCGACGTGCTCGTCAGCGGTGCGCACGTCGACGAGGTCGTTGTGTCGACCCCGGTGCAGCGGCTCACGCTGGTCCCTCCCGGGAGCGTCATCGCCGATGGCCACATGGACGTCGACGCGTTGAGTGGGGCGGTCACCAGGCTTGCCATGCGGGCGATCGTCGTCGTCGACGGCCCACCCCTTCTCGAGGACGCCGCCGCCGTCGTCCTCGCCGATCGCGCGGACGCCGTGCTGCTCGTGGCCGACGAGTCGAAGGGCACCCGCTCGGACGCACGGGCGGCCGTGCAGCTGCTGGGCGATGCCGCCGAGCGACTGAGCGGCTGGGTAGTGAACCGACCGGCCGGCCCGCACTGGCGGCGCATCGTGCCCCGTCGTCGGCGGCGGACCGGCGCGCGTCCCGCGCTCGACCCGGCGCCCCACGCTGGGCCTGCCGCCGGCCTCGACCCTGCGCCCGACTCTGGGCCCGACTCTGGGCCCGACTCTGGGCCCGACGCGGGCGGCGCGGTGTCGCAGCACGCGGTCGACCGCGGGTGAGTCCTCGTGTCAGCGCGCGGGCGTCCCTGGGTGTGGTGGGTCGTCGTCGCGCTGCTCGCGGGGGTGCTGCCAGCGGCCGTGCTGACCCTGCGGCGGGGAGCCGACGCCCACGGGAGCGGCTCGTCGGTGCCGCCGCCCGCGGAGGGATGGTTCCGCACCCTCCCCGCGGGAGCCTGGTCGTCCCTCCCCGATGACCGGGCGTGCGCCGGCAGGACCCACCGCTCCCAGTGGGAGCCGCGGCCGGGAAACCGGTCGCCGAACCACCACGTCCCGGACCCGGCAAGCGTGCGGGCTGCGTTCGCGGCCCGTCCTCGCTCGAGCGAGGGGGCCGTCGACCCACGTTGGGACTCCTGGCTGCTACCACGCGTCTCGGGTCAGCACGTCGGGACGACCGACGAGAACATCCAGTGGGCGGCGTGCAAGTGGGGTCTGTCGGACAACCTGCTGCGGGCGATCGCGTTCCGCGAGTCGAACTGGTGGCAGGGGGAGGTCTACTCGTCAGGGCGTTGCGTGGAGCAGAACGGCTGCGGCGACGTGCTCACCGAGTCGACCCTCGCCACTCGACAGTTCTGTGCCGGCCTGGCGCAGCACGGAGTCGACTACCAACGCTGGTACGGAGTCGGGCGATGCCCGAGGACCTTCTCGCTGGTGGGGGTGATGTCGTGGCAGGCCCCGGACTGGGGTCCCATGCCGGGCAACCAGAACGGCACGTTCCCCTTCAACCGGGACTCCACGGCGTTCGCCCTCGACTACCTGGGCGCGTTCCTGAGGGGGTGTGACGAAGGATGGGCGCGGTGGCTCGTGCCACCAGCGAGCCGGGGCAACACTGGGTCGACCGAGCGGCTGTGGGGCTGCGTCGGGGCGTGGTACGCCGGCGCCTGGCGGACCCCCGAGGCGCGCCAGTACATCGACCTGGTGCGGACGGCGATGGACGCCCGACCCTGGCTCGACCACGACTGGGCCGCCGAGCGACCACCGTGCACGGATCACGGCTGTCCTCGAGGCATGCCCTGAGGCCGACCTCAGGTAGGCGGGCCTGGCCCCACCACTCGCAGGTAGACCTCGGCCTGGTGCTCCCACGCCAGCTCGTCCCGGATGCGCCGGCGTCCGTTCTCCCCGAGCCGGGTACGCCGGCCGACGTCGTCGAGGAGGTCGAGCAGGGCGTCGGCGGCAGCACCGACGTCGCCCGGAGGCACGAGGACGGCGGACCCGTCACACAGGGCACGGGTCTCGCGCAGGTCGAAACAGACGAAGGGCAGGCCCTGCGCCATGTACTCCATTGCCTTGACCGGTGACACCTCCTGCTGCAACGAGGTGTCCATGCCCGCGTCCGCCGAAGCCAGGTGAGCGAACACCTCCGGCTCCGTGACCCAGCCCGAGAAGGTGACCCAGGGGTCGAGCACCCGCGCGGCGGCGTCGTTGCGCAGGCTCCTTGAGGCACTCGCCGTCGCCGAGGAGCACGAAGCGGACGTCCGTGCGACCGTGCCGGCGGACGACGTCATCGGCCACGTCGAGCAGGAGGTCGACCCTGTCCTGGCGGCCCATCTTGCCCACCCAGACGACCAGTCGGGTGCCAGCCGGGGTCAGTCGTGGGTCGGGCACCGCCTCCCGCGCCCGAGCCAGGACGGGCCCGTTCCAGACGACCGAGACCTCGCTCCTCCCGGCGCCCGCCGCCCGGAGCCGCTCCGCGAGGTAGTGGTTCACCGTGATGCTGGCGTGTGCGACCTTCTGGGTCCGCCGCTCGAAGAGGTGCAGCACCCGCTCCACGGCCCGCGACCCGCCGGGGTAGCGCGACCGGAACCAGCTCGGGCATCAGGTCCCGCTGGTCGACCACCACGCGCGTGCCCGTCCAGCGCAGCAGCCGGGCCAGCGGGAAGTAGATGTCCGGCGGTTGGCAGACCTGGAGGACGTCGATCCGGCCGCGTGCCCGGAGCGCCCCGAGCCGCAGGGTGGCCCAGGCGAAGGCTGAGGCGTACTCGCCCACGTGGCCCAGGGGACCGTCGGCCTCGCGTCGTGACGGATACTCGAGCAGCCGCATACCGCGACGATCGCGGTAGACGCGGTTGCTGGAGTCCCGCATCGTGACCACGCTGACACGGTGACCGGCCGCCAACAGCTGGTCGACCTGCTTGCGGAGCCGGGGATCTGTGCCCAGCGGGACGTTCTCGACCACGATGGCTACGTGCCAGTCCTTGCCGGGGAGCCGGCGGGGGCGAGCCGCACGGAACGATCTGCGCAGAAGTCGCAACGAGACTCCTGCATCCGATCGCTTCTCGGCGTACGGTGTGGCTACGTCCTGGCCGCCCGGAGGGGCCGGTGGCCTCAGCCCGACAGAGGCGGATCCCCATGCCTTCAACACGTCCGACCACCCTTTCGGCGTCGCCCGCCCGACGCCGTACCCCGATCCTCGCGCTCGCACTGATGAGTCTCCTGGTCCCGCTGGTGACGGTGCTGATCGGTCCGGCAGCCAACGAGTCGGCCGCGGGCGTCACGTCGAAGCCTCCACGCAGCGAGGGGTACTTCGTCACCCGCAAGGTCGGCGCCTGGCGCTCGCTGCCCTCCGGCCACACCTGCGCGGGCCGGATCCGGAAGTCGACCTGGGAACCACGCCCGGACAACTACGTCCCGAACCACACGATGCCGTGGCCGGCCAGGGTGCACGAAGCGTTCCGCCTCCGCCCGGTGGCGATCGCTGGCGCCTACACGAAGCGCTGGGACAGCTGGCTGCTCCAGCGGGTCTCCGGCCGCTTCACCGGGCGAACCGACGAGATCTTCCAGTGGGCCGCCTGCAAGTGGGGCATCTCCGACAACGTGCTGCGGGCCGTCGCGGTGCGGGAGTCGACCTGGTACCAGTACGAGGTCTACCCGTCCGGCCGCTGCGTGTCCTTCTTCGGCTGCGGCGACTTCGTCGACGAGCCGGACGCCGACACCCAGGTCTACTGCGACTTCGTCGACTCGCGGGGGCGCGACTACCAGGCCGACTACGGACCGGGTCGGTGTCCGAAGACGTTCGGAATCACCGGTGTGATGTCCTGGCAGGCACCCAGCTGGGGGAAGATGCCGCACAACCAGAACGGCACGTTCCCCTTCAACCGGAAGTCCACGGCGTTCGCGGTGGACTACCTCGCCTCCCAGCTGCGCGGCTGCTACGAGGGCTGGCAGCTCTGGCTGGACACCACCGGGACGCGGACCTACGCACCCGGAAAGCTGTGGGGCTGCGTGGGCGCCTGGTACGCCGGCGAGTGGCGCACGCCCGCGGCCAACCACTACAGCTCCCTGGTCCGCCAGGGAGATGCTCGCCCGCACCTGGCTGAAGCCGGGATGGCCGCGGGACCATCCGGGCTGCAGCGAGACCTACGGCTGCCCGCGCGGCTCCACCTGAGCGTCCCGGGACCCCGGAGAAGCGCGCGACGCCTGGGGCGCCGGCACGGGACCGGTCGCTCATGCGGCGGTCTCCTTCTGCGGTGCCACGGTGTCGATGCGGGCCCGCGCGGCGGCCGGGCCCCGCAGCTCCCAACCGTGCGCCCCTGCGACGATCTCGGTCCGACGCCGGTCTCGCCACCAGGTCGCGACCTCGCGCGGCAGGGGGTTCCAGGCCTGGTCGTCCGCCGCCGCCAGGTCGAGCAGGTCCTGCCAGGCGCTCAGGGCCGGTCCGTGCGCGTAGTCGGGGTGGGTCAGCACGAGCACCATCCCGCCCCGTCGACGCAGCTGGTCGGCCTTGCCCAGCCACAGCGACCCGTCCCGGTGCCCGAGGATCTCGAAGAGCGTGTGGTCCTGGGGCAGGGTGATCGGCAGCTCGACGAGGTCCCCGTTGAAGAACGGCAGGTAGGTGCAGGACCCGCCGGGCTGCGGCTCGTAGGGATCGGTGTCGGAGTACGACGAGTCGTACTCGAACCCGAGCAGGGGCATCAGGTCCCACCCGCGCTGGGTCGCCGGCGACCGGAAGCCCACCGCCTGCCACCGGCGGGCGAAGTCCCGCATCCGGGGTGACCGCAGCCGCACCTGCCGACGGGAGGCGAGGTCCCGTCCGTCGTGGCGCAGGCCGTGCACGCCGACCTCGCAGCCGTCCGCCCGCACCCGATCGAGGAGGTCGGTGGTGACGTCGTAGCGCTCCGGGACGAAGTTCCACGAGGACCGGAGACCGGCCTCCCGCTCTCCCGCCCGCAGCAGCTCCATGTCGCGACACCCGGCGGCGGTCTCGACGTCGTGGGTCAGCACCAGCGCCCAGGTGCTGCCCGCCGGCCAGGACGCGATGTACGGGCACCGAGACGCCCAACGTCTCGGCCAGGGTCCTCAGGAACCACTCGCACAGGTCGTGCATCCCCGTCTCGACCGGCCAGGCCGGGAACGCCGGCGCCTCCTGCCGGCGAGCCAGCCCCCGGCGCAGGCGGATCTGTACGGCGCGGGGGAGTGCCGGTCGGAGCAGGTAGTACGTGTTGACAGCGAACCGCCGGAGGGTCGACCGGAGGCGACGGGACCCGGTCAGCGTCAGGTAGGCCTCCGACCACAGGCCCTCCAGCACCCGGTCCAGGTCGAACGGGACGAACACGTCGCCCGAGGCTGACTCCCACATGTGCGCGACCACTCGGCCGTCTGCGTCCGTGACAGCGGCCGTCGCGGACCAGTCCCCACCGAGGCCGAGGTCGGCGGGGGCGCTCCGAGCGACGTGGCCCGCGACCGAGTGGCCGGACGGTGGCGAACGGACCGGAGTAGCGGCGCGACGACGGCAGCTGGGCCGCGTCCACCCACACCACCCGGCGCCCGTCCGGCGCACCCCCCTCCAGCCGGGCGATCCGCACCGCCCGAGGAGCGTCGGAGCCCGTCCGGACCACGTAAGGGACGCGGTAGTGGTCGAGCAGGGTCGAGGGGTGCGTCAGCTCGACGCGCTCGGGCGGGGCAGGGCCGCTCACAGCCCACGCCTGACGGCCAGGTAGGGCAGCATCAGCACCTCGGCGAGGGCCGGCATCGGGTCGCGCAGCGAGACCACCGCCTCGGCGTCCACGTGACCGAGGCTGCGTAGGTAGTCGCGGACGTCGAGCCGTCCCAAGCGCAGGTCCTTGACCGCGTTGGGCAGGTCGGTCACCCATCGCAGCCAGCTCACGTCCTCCCGTGCCGTCGCGGGCGCGGCCGGTCGGCCGGTGCGGTCGAGGTACATCAGGTAGGCGAAGTCGACGCCGGCGGCCGCCCCGAGGGTGTGGTAGCCCCAGGTGCGCGCGTTGACGTCGAGCAGCTTCGGTACCTCGTCGCGCTCGTCGAGCTTGTACTCCAGCTCCACGAGGCCGTCGTACCCGACGGCCTCGAGCCAGCGGGCCGACGGTTCGTCGATCTCCGGCAACCGCTCGGTGCGGACGTATGTGCTGGCCCGGCCGAAGTCGGAGGGGTGCTGCCGCAACCGCCGCGCAGTCATCGTGACGACAGGTCGGCCGTCGCGCACGAGCGCGCAGTAGGAGAGCTGCCGATGTCCGTCACCGGGCACCATCTCCTGGACGATGATCTCCGCTGGGTCGACGATCGCGGCCGCGCGCTCCCACGCGTCCTCGAGCCCGGCCCGGTCGTCCGCACGCCACGCCTTGGCGCCGGTGGCGTAGAAGAAGTGCTCCTTGATGGCCGGCTTCACCACGACCGGCCCGGACAGGTCCACCGCCGAGAGCCCGTCCCGATCCCCGGGAACCCAGGAGCGCGGCGTCGACACGTCGTGCTGACGAGCGACCCGGTAGGTCTCCCGCTTGTCCCACGCGGCGCGAACGGCGTGCGACGAGGGGGTGGTCACCCGGAAGAGCTGGTCGAGCTCCTCCCGGTTCTCGGCAACCACCGAGACGGTCTCCTCACGGGTCGGGAACAGGACCCAGCGGGCGGGCTGCAGCGACCGTCCCACGGACCGCAGCGCCTCGAGCGCCGCGGCAGGGTCGCGAAGGTCCGGGACGGCCCGGTGCTGTCCCACGTAGCGCGACCAGCGGGCGATGGAGCGCTCGTCGTCGAGGACGAGCACCGGGACGCCGTGGCGTCCCAGGCTGCGCGCGATGCCGAGCCCCTGGTAGTCGCCCCCGACCACCACGGCGCCCGGTGTTGCGCCGGGCCCGCCACTGGGGGGTGGTTGGCGGGCCCGGCCGACCGAGAGCGAACGCGCGCGTCGAGCGGACGCGAGGTCCATGACGTGCTCAGACCGCGCTCGGCACGGGGCCGCTCCGACGGGCTCGTGCGCCGGCGGGCGGTGGGGCGATCGCAGAGGCAACCGCGCGGCCGGCGTACCAGCCGCCGGAGATGAACCGCATGGTCGGCCCGACCGAACGCGCCGCCGGCGCTCCGAGGAAGGACAGCCCCTCGACCGAGGATCGCATGCTGCGATCGAGCACGGGGTACCCGTCGCGACGCACGAGCTCTGCGAGCAGGCGCTCGTCGAGGAAGGGCGAGCGCGCCACGTCGACGCGGTAGCCGGTGCCGAACAGCAGGTGGTCTGCCGTCCGTCGCTCGCCGGAATCGAGCCGCACCCGCACGCCCGACCCGTTCGCCTCCACCTCCACCACCTGAGTGCCCGTCTGCACGGGCACGTCGGTGAGCCGGTCCCGCAACCAGGCCGCGCCGGCCGGCCGGATGGAGCGGGCGGCCATCGGCTCAGCGAGCCGGCGGGGGACCCGGCCGAACAGGCCGGGCTCGGCAACGACGCGGGAGATCCCCATCGGTCCGACGTCGGTCGGCGCATAGACGAGGCGGGAGTAGCGCCCCAGCATCCGGTGGTAGCGCCCGCCGTGGAGCCAGTTCAGGCGAGGGATGCGCGCGACGACCGAGACCTCCGCGCCGGCCTCGTGAGCGAGGGCCGCGCACTCGAGCGCGCTCTGGCCACCTCCGACCACCAGGACCCTGCGGCCGCGGAACTGGTCGAACGACCTGTGCTGCGAGGTGTGCGAGGCGACCTCGCGCGGCAGCCGGTGTGCGACGTCGGGCAGGTGTACGTAGTCGGCGATCCCGGTGGCGCTGACGACGTTCCGGGCGGCGATCTGCTCCCCGTCCTCGAGGGTCAGGACCAGGCGGCCCCGTTCCTGCCGGAGGTGGACGACGCTGCGTGTGTCGACGTCGGGGACCACCTGGCGGTGTACCCAGGCGCTGTAGCGGTGAAAGTCTTCGAGCGGCAGCGGCAGCGACAGGTTCTCGCCGGTGGCCCGGCAGTACTCGGTCATCGACAACGGCCCGTCGTGCTCGGCGATGCTGGTGGCCGTCCAGTTCGAGCGGAGCAGCATGCCGTGCGGCATGGTGTGCCAGAACGACATGGGCTTCCCGAACACGTGTGGCTCCACCCCGGCCCTGCGCAGGTGGGCTGTCGCGGACAGCCCGTGCGGGCCGGCGCCGATGACGACGCACCTGGTCTCTTCCATTGCCTGCCTCCCCTTGAGTCGACTTCACGCTATGAGCCGTGGACGCCAGGCAACATGGCCCGTCGGGGCCATCGGAGAAGTTGACGAGGGTAGGTGGTGCCTGGACGGTGCAACCTGACTAGGGCTGGTGCCGCCACGTGGCTCGAAGGCGTGCCCGCCCGGTGCCATCGGTGCGCGCGGGAAGTTGCAGGTTCGTGCAGATGCGCAAAATGACGGCTATCCGCGGAGCACGCACGGGTGCAGGCTCGGCCTTCGGTCCGGTGCCTCACTGCCCTGGACCGCATCCGATCGGCGGCCGGAGATCCCGGTCGTCCGAGGTAGAGAAAGGCACGTACGTGTGGCGAGCACCTCTCGGGATCGCACCAGCGCCCGGGCGATCGGTCTGGTCGGCATCGCCGCCCTGGCCATCAGCCCGTTGGCCCTCACCCTCCCAGCCCAGGCCACCCGGCGAGCACGGCCAGAGCGCGGCCCAGCCGCCGCCCCGCCGCGGCCCCGCACGGCGGTCGTCCGGACCCGTCCTACACCCCCGCCGACGCCGCAAGGCGCGATCGCCGAGGCCAAGCAGGACCGGGCCGCCACCGCCGACAAGCTCCGTCTCGGTGACAAGGAGCAGCTCGTCGTCAAGGACGTCCTGCGCGACACCGACGGCACCGAGCACACCCGCTACAACCGGACCTACGCCGGTCTGCCCGTCGTCGGCGGCGACCTCGTGGTCGCCGAGCAGGACAACGGCAAGATCGCCGTGACCCGCGCCAACACCGCGAAGATCACCGTCCCGTCGACCGACGCCTCCGTGTCCGGTTCGACCGCGAAGTCCGACGCCGCGAAGCGCGCCGACCTCAAGGCCGGCGGCGCCGACGCCGTCAAGGTCGTGTACGCCGCGCAGCACAAGCCCGTGCTCGCCTGGCAGACCACGGTGACCGGCACCGAGAAGGACGGCACCCCGATCCGCGACCTCGTCTACACCGACGCGAAGTCCGGCGCTCAGCTCGGTCGGGTTCCGCAGGTCGTGAACGCCACCGGCTCCGGCCAGTCGCTGTACAGCGGCACGGTCTCCCTGCAGACCACGCTGAGCGGGTCGACGTACCAGCTCACCGACGGCACCCGCGGCGGCCACAAGACCTACGACGCGACCGGGATCACCAGCGAGTCCGACTACCGCACCGGCACCCTGTTCACCGACGCCGACAACGCGTGGGGCACCGGCACCACGTCGAGCAAGCAGTCCGCGGCCGTCGACGCGGCGTACGGCGCGGCCGAGACGTGGGACATGTACAAGGCCCACTTCAACCGCACCGGCATCCGCAACGACGGTGTCGCGGCGTTCTCCCGCGTGCACTTCGGCAACAGCTACGAGAACGCCTTCTGGGACGACTCGTGCTTCTGCATGACCTACGGCGACGGTGGCACGACCTTCAGCCCGCTCACCTCGCTCGACGTGGCCGGCCACGAGATGTCGCACGGCGTGACGGCGGCGACCTCGGGACTGAACTACAGCGGCGACGCCGGTGGTCTCAACGAGTCCACCTCCGACGTGTTCGGCACGATGGTGGAGTTCGAGGCGGCCAACGCCAGCGACCCCGGTGACTACTACATCGGCGAGAAGATCTCCAAGAACGGCACCTACCTGCGCCGCATGGACAACCCGTCGCTGGACGGCGGCTCGAAGAACTGCTGGACCTCGACGGTCGGCAACCTCGACCCGCACTACTCCTCGGGCGTCGGCAACCACCTGTTCTACCTGCTCGCCGAGGGCACCGGCACGAAGACCATCGGCGGCCGGTCGCACAGCGCGACCGCCTGCAACGGCACCAGCCTCAGCGGCATCGGTCGCGACCAGGCCGCCGCGATCTGGTACCGCGCGATGACGACCTACTGGACGTCGACCACGACCTACCCGCAGGCCGCGAACGCCCAGATCAAGTCCGCCAAGGACCTGTACGGCGCCACGTCGTCGCAGTGCACCGCGACCCTGAACGCCTGGAAGGGCGTGGCGGTCACGCCGACCGAGACCTGCGGCACCACGCCGCCGCCGACCGGTGGCAACCTGCTGGTCAACCCCGGCTTCGAGTCCGGAGCCACCGCGTGGACGCAGACCTCGGGCGTGATCTCGAACAGCGGAGCGAGCCCGCACGCCGGCTCGTACTTCGCGTGGCTCGACGGCTACGGCACGACGCACACCGACTCGATCTCGCAGTCGGTCACGATCCCGACGGCCGCCTCGGCGACCCTCGGTTTCTACCTGTCCGTCACCAGTGACGAGACGACCACGTCCACGGCGTACGACACCCTCAAGGTGCAGGTGACCAGCGGCGGCGTGACGTCGACGCTGGCGACGTACTCCAACCTCAACAAGGGCAGCGGCTACGTCGCCCGCTCGGTGAACCTGTCGGCCTACACCGGCAAGACGGTGACCGTGAAGTTCCTCGGCGTCGAGGACTCCTCGGCGGCGACCAGCTTCCTGGTCGACGACACCTCGCTCACCACCGGCTGACCCTCCCGGGACGGCAACAGGCGCCGACGGACTTCGTGTCCGTCGGCGCCTGTGCGTTCAACGCTGGTTGAGGTGCCCGAGCCCTCGTCGGGCGAGGGCCTCGAAACCTCTGTGCCTGGTGCTGGGAGGTTTCGGAAGGCTCGCAAGCTCGCACCTCAACCAGACGTTGGGTTGCTGCGGGTCAGCGGGTGCGGGTGAAGGGGGACCGCCGGCCGCGCCGGGCGATGGCCTGCTGGTCGCGGTCGCGGGCGCCGCGCTGGCGGTCGGCGATCCTGCTGGAGGCCAGGTCGAGCATGAGCATGGGAGACATCCCCGTAGACATTTCTGGTCAACTACTTCCGTGCGACGAGTGCGTCGGGAGGGACCTCCCGACTGACTAAATGTTACCTCGACTGTAAACAGCACCCAAGGCAAATGGTCCCTACATCCAGGTGATCTGGGTCTCCTGGGGAGCGGGATCGTCGGACTTCGGGTTACCCAGGGGTAGTAACTGAGACCGCGGTCACATACTCTCGGTATATGAGCGTTCAGCCGGACCCTGCCCTGCGCGACCCGAGCACCGACCCCACCGCCTCCTACGCCCTCGAGCCGGCGTTCGTGCGCGGCCTCACCGACCGGGTGCTGTCCACCAGCGGACAGAGCGTGCCGACCTACTGCCCGTTCAACGGGCAGCCGATCGGCACCATCCCGCAGTCGTCGGCCGACGACGTCGCCGAGGCGTTCCGCCGCGCCCGCCGCGCGCAGGAGCAGTGGGCCCGCACGTCCATCGACGAGCGGCAGGCCATGCTGCTGCGGCTGCACGACATCCTGTTCCAGAAGCAGTCCGAGATCAGCGACCTGATCTGCTGGGAGTCCGGCAAGGCCCGCAAGGACGCGTACGACGAGCCGATGCACGTCGCGCTGACGGCGCGCTACTACGGGCGCACCGGCCACCAGCACCTCGACACCAAGCGGGTCGCCGGCGTCGTGCCGGGCCTGACCAGGGTCGAGCTCAACCGGATCCCCAAGGGCGTCGTCGGGATCATCTCGCCCTGGAACTACCCGTTCACGTTGGCGCTGTGCGACGGCCTCCCGGCTCTGCTCGCGGGCAACGCCGTGGTGCACAAGCCCGACGCCCAGACCATGCTGACCGCGCTGATGGGTGTACAGCTCCTCGAGGAGGCCGGCTTCCCCAAGGACCTCTGGCAGGTCGTGGCCGGTCCGGGCCGCGAGCTCGGCCCGGAGATCATCGGCCGCTCCGACTACGTCTGCTTCACCGGCTCGACGGCCACCGGCAAGGCGATCGCGAAGCAGTGCGCGGACCGGCTGATCGGCTGCTCGCTCGAGCTCGGCGGCAAGAACCCGATCCTGGTGCTGCGGGACGCCGACATCGACAAGGCGGCGGAGGGCGCCGTACGCGCGTGCTTCTCGAACGCCGGCCAGCTGTGCGTGTCGACCGAGCGGATGTTCGTCGCCGACCAGGTCTACGACCGGTTCATGGCCCGCTTCGTCGCGCGGGTGAAGGCGATGCGGCTCAAGCCCGGCCTGGCCTGGGGCAGCGACATGGGCACGCTGATCTCCCAGCAGCAGCTCGACGCCACCACCGCGCACGTCGACGACGCCCGCGCCAAGGGGGTGCGGATCCTCGCCGGCGGCCGGCCCCGGCCGGACCTGGGGCCCTACTACTACGAGCCCACGGTGCTCGAGGGCGTCACGCCCGACATGGCCTGCTTCGGCGACGAGACCTTCGGCCCGGTCGTCTCGGTCTACCGGTTCTCCGACGAGGCCGACGCGATCGCCCGGGCCAACGACGGGCACTACGGCCTCAACGCCTCGATCTACAGCCAGGACGGTCCCCGCGCCCGCGCCGTCGCCCGGCAGATCAAGTGCGGCACGGTGAACATCAACGAGGCCTTCGCCGCGACGTTCGCGAGCATCGAGGCCCCGATGGGCGGGATGCGCGAGTCCGGGCTCGGCCGCCGCCAGGGTGCCGAGGGCGTGCTGCGCTACACCGAGACCCAGTCCGTCGCGACGCAGCGGCTGCTCCGCTTCGGCCCGATGTTCGGGCTGTCCGACGAGCGCTACGCGAAGGTGCTGTCCGCGCAGCTGCGCGTCCTCAAGAAGCTCGGAAGGAAGTAGCAGGCGTGCCGTTCGACTTCGACGTCCTGGTCATCGGGTCCGGCTTCGGAGGGTCGGTGACCGCGCTGCGCCTGACCGAGAAGGGCTACAAGGTCGGCGTGCTCGAGGCCGGCGCCCGCTTCGAGGACGCGGACCTCCCGGCCACCTCCTGGGACCTGAAGAAGTACCTCTTCCGGCCCGAGGTCGGCTGCTACGGCATCCAGCGCGTGGACGCCCTCAGGGACTGCATGATCGTCTCCGGCGCGGGTGTCGGAGGTGGCTCGCTGGTCTACGCGAACACGCTCTACGAGCCGCTGCAGCCGTTCTTCGACGACCCCCAGTGGCGGCACATCACCGACTGGAAGAGCGAGCTCGCCCCCTTCTACGACCAGGCCAAGCGGATGCTCGGCGTGGTCGAGAACCCGCTCCGCACCCCGGCCGACGAGGTGATGGAGAAGGTCGCCACCGACATGGGAGTCGGCGACACGTTCCACCCGACCCCGGTCGGCGTGTTCTTCGGCGGCCCCGGCCAGGCGCAGGGCGAGCGGGTCGCGGACCCCTACTTCGGTGGCGCGGGGCCGGACCGCAACACCTGCATCGGCTGCGGCGAGTGCATGTCCGGGTGCCGGCACAACGCCAAGAACACCCTGGTCAAGAACTACCTGTTCCTCGCCGAGGAGAACGGCGCGAAGGTGCTTCCGCTCACGACGGTCACCCGGGTCTCCCCCCGCGAGGGTGGCGGGTACGACGTACGCGTGAAGTTCACGAAGTCCAGGAGCAACCGTCGGTCGGCCGCCCGCACGCTGACCGCCGAGCAGGTGGTCTTCTCGGCCTCGTCGCTCGGCACCCAGCGACTCCTGCACCGGATGCGCGACGAGGGGCACCTGCCGCGGATCTCGCAGCGGCTCGGCTACCTCTCGCGGACCAACTCCGAGTCGATCCTCGGGGCGATCGCGCCGGACACGAAGGTGGACTACAGCCAGGGCATCGCGATCACGTCGAGCTTCCACCCCGACGAGCACACCCACATCGAGCCGGTCCGCTACGGCAAGGGCAGCAACGCGATGTCGCTGATGCAGACCGTCCTCACCGACGGCGACGGCCCCGCTCCGCGCTGGCAGACGTGGGTCAAGGAGATGTGGAAGGAGCGCCGCAGCGTCCTCGACCTGTACGACGTCAGGCACTGGTCCGAGCGCACGGTCATCGCGCTGGTCATGCAGACGATCGACAACTCGATCACGGTGTTCTCCAAGCGCAGCCGGGTCACCGGGCGCTGGCACCTCTCCTCACGGCAGGGCCACGGCATCCCGAACCCCACCTGGATCCCGGTCGCCAACACGGCGGTCCGCAAGATGGCCGAGATCATCGGCGGCAAGCCCGGCGGCTCGATCGGCGAGCCGTTCAACCGGCCGCTCACGGCGCACTTCATCGGCGGCTGCACGATCGGCGAGGACGAGTCGACCGGTGTGATCGACCCCTACCAGCGGATGTTCGGCCATCCCGGCCTGCACGTCGTGGACGGGTCGGCGATCACCGCGAACCTCGGGGTCAACCCGTCGCTGACGATCACCGCCCAGGCGGAGCGGGCGATGGCGTTCTGGCCGAACAAGGGCGAGGCCGACGCGCGACCGGCCCTCGGCTCGACGTACGCACGGCTCGCGCCCGTCCCGCCTGCCCGTCCGGCGGTCCCGGAGTCCGCCCCCGGAGCCCTCCGGCTGCCGATCGTCTCCGTGACCTGAGCGACCTGGCGCGCGCGGAGGCCGCGGCCGGGGGTCTGATACCGGCACCGGCCGCCGGTCCAGACGCTCCGTGTGGCGCCCGCCACACTCGGTGACCGCGCGGTATCGCCGGGCCGCGGCCGCCCTCCTCGATGACATCGCCACCCACCAGGGGGCAACGTCTTAGGGGAGCAGTCATGAAGCTACGCATCAACACGGGTCTCGCCACCGGCACTGTGATCGCCGCGGTCGGACTGACCATCGGGGTCGGCGGCGTGGGCTACGCCGCCACCGGCGGGCACTTCGTCCTCGGCCACGCCAACAGCGCCAACCAGGTCTCCGTCCTCACCGGCACCGCCGGCACGCCGCTCTCGCTGCGGGCCCCGGCCGGGCGGGCGCCCCTGCGGGTGAACTCCAGCGTGAAGGTGGACCTGCTCAACGCCGACCGCCTCGACGGCCTCGACTCCAGCGCGTTCCAGCGCAAGGGGGCGGTCGTCCGCGAGTCCGCGCCGACCTTCACGCCGAGCGAGGGGCCGATCAACCGGCAGGCCCGGGCCTTCTGCAACCCGGGTGAGCACGCCGTCGGCGGGGGCGGGCACGTGACCGCGCTCACCGACGACCGGAACGGTGAGTTCTTCACCTTCCTGGTGCACAGCACGCCGATCACACCCGCCGGGGAGCCCACCGGGATCAACGGGAGCCAGGCCGCTGGCTGGCTGGTCGAGGCCACCAACACCGCGCACGCGGCGACGGGGCTGTCCGGCCGGAACGCGAACCTGCGGGCCTACGCGGTGTGCGCGCCCAACTGAGGCGGGACACGCAAGAGAACCGCCGGCCTCCTGGGGGGCCGGCGGTCCTCTGCCGTTAACGGCTCAGGGCCCGACCGGGAGGGAGGGTGGTCGGGCCCTGAACGGTCCACGCAGCTGCACGGACACGGGGATCCGGTTCCTGGGAGGGAGCGCGTTGGCCACCGGATCCGACTGCTCAACGACGTGCAGTGGACCGGGTTATGCCCTCGACCGGGATTTCTCTACTTGGTCGGGAGACCGTTCTCGTAGAGCCGGGGCACCGGGTGGTTGGCCACCAGCAGGCCGCCGGGGTCGACCGCCGAACGGATGCCCTTGAGCCGGTTCCAGGTCTGCTCCGGGAACGACTTCCGCACGTCGACGGCGGACTCCGCGAAGTTGAGGTAGTCGGCTCCCGACGCGTAGACCGTCATGGCGTCGACCAGTGCGGTGCCGTCGGCGTGGCCCTGGGCACCCATCTCCGGGGTCGCCGCGATGGCGACGCCGAACAGCACGAACTTGCCGTCGAGCATCGGCAGCGCACCGGCGCCCTCGGCGGGACGGGCCAGCGCCCCACCGAGCTGGCGCAGCTCCGCGGCGAGCAGCGTGGAGCCCGAGTCGCGGTCGGTCAGCGCGAGGAAGGTCTCGATCGCCGCGTCGGGGAGGTCGGCGAGGATCGTCGAGGCCGAGACCGCCGGCGTCGGACCCTCGGGGTCCATGTGCAGGCGGACCAGGCCGGCGGCGGGGACCCGGGCGAAGGTGTCCATCTCCGGCCGGAGGTCACGCAGCGCAGCGATGATCTGCTCGGCCCGCTCGTCCTCGGCCAGCACCGCGCCGTCGATCACGACGAGCTGGCGGCCGCGCAGGAACGGGGGGAGCTCCGGCATCGGAGGCAGGTTCAGCATCCGGAAGGACGTGGTGACAGAGTCCGGCGCGGTCTCGGTCCAGGCGGCCCAGGTCCGCAGCACCTTCTCGGCGTGCTCCTGGTCCCACAGCATCATGCCGGCGTAGGCGGTCTCGATGTCGAAGAGCCGGAGCTCCATCGCGGTGACCACGCCGAAGTTGCCACCACCCCCGCGAACCGCCCAGAACAGGTCGGGGTTGGTGTGCTCGTCGGCGCGGACCTGGGTGCCGTCGCCGAGCACCAGCTCGACGGCGGTCACGCTGTTCGTGGCCATGCCGAGCTGCCGGGCGTACCACCCGATGCCGCCACCGAGCGCGTAGCCGACGACCCCGACGTCGGGGGAGGAGCCGTGCAGGGCGGCGAGCCCGTGCTCGGCCGCGGCCTCGACGACGTCGAGCCACAGCACCCCGGCCTCGACGCGGGCGACCTTGCGCTCGGTGTCGATCTGCACACCGGTCATCGCCGAGGTGCGCAGCAGGACGACGTCCTCGAGCGAGCCGAGCGGCCCGGCGTTGTGCCCGGTGCCCTGCGGGGCGACCCGGAGCCCGCTGCCGGTGGCGGCGCGGACGATCTCGCTGACCTCGTCGGCGGTGGCGGGGTAGGCCACGGCGGCGGGTCGCTGGTCGACGGCGACGTTCCACGGCATCCGTGCCTCGTCGTACCCGGGGTCGCCGGGCAGGTGGACGGCGCCGGCGCACAGACCGCGCAGCAGGTGGGCCCTGCCGCTGGGTACGGCGTCGGGCGAGCCGGTCGGCGCGGTGGACTCGATCGTCATGGTCTTCTCCTCGTGGGTTCACGCCCCGTGCGGGGTGTGACACCACTCTCGGCGGAGCTACTTGGGGCGGACTTGGCGTTCACTTGAGCCGAGGCGGGCCAGCCCCGCGCGGAGCTCCTCCGTGGTGGCGGCGCCGAGCCGCTCGGAGACCGATCGCACGATCGTGCTGACGGTCCGGGTGGTGACGAACAACGACTGCGCGATGTCGGGGAAGGCCACTCCGTCGGCGGCCAGCTCCGCGATCCGGCGCTCGGAGACGGTCAGGACGAGTCGGTCCCGCGCCTCCGTGGGGACGGCGATCCCGAGGCCGGTCATCGTCGATGCGACCGCCGCACGCAGCATCTCGGCCGCGCAGCTGTCCGCCAGCGCCAACGCCCGGCCGAACACCCCCTCGGCCCGTTCGTCGCCCACGGCGGCCCAGCGTGCACCGAGCAGGGCCAGCGCACGGGCGAGGTCGAGCCGGTTGCGGGTGGTCTCGAGCAGCGCGACGGCCTCCTCGGCGAGCGGCAGGGCCCGCTCGTCGTCGACCCGGGCGAGCAGGTCGGCCAGCACGTGGGTCGTCTTGCCGACCAGCGCCGGCGTCCCCCAGCTGCGGGCCAGCTCCAGCTCTTCCTCGACCAGGGCGACCGCCTCGTCGTGGCGGCCGAGGGCGGCGAGCACCCGCGCCCGCATCGACCGCCACGGCCGCCACACCGGGTTCACCATCACGGCCATCTCGTCGCGGATCGAGTCGAGGGTCGCCAGGGCCTGCTGGTGGTCGCCGCGGGTGAACTCCACCTTGGCCTGCGCCTCGGCGAGGAGCCGCGCGCTGTCCCCGAACGCGGGCCCGTCGTGCGCGAGCTCGAAGACGTGCTGCGCCTCCTCGACGGATCCTCGGTCGAGCAGCATGCACACCATGAACGCGTCGGCGTAGGTCTGCCCGATCGCGTAGTTGGACCCCCACAGCTCGTTCTGCTCGGTGCACTGCGCCATCGACTGCAGGGCGTCCGGCAGGTCGCCGTACTGCCACTGGACGTAGCCGAGCCACAGGTGCACCGCCAGCGCCGCGAACAGCCCGCCGCTCTGGTAGGCCCGCTGCAGCTCGTCGTCCCAGAAGGCCGTGGTGTCCTCGCCGCTCATGCCGAGGACCATCGCGGCGACCACCCAGAGCAGGCCGGGGTCGGTGCCCTGCAGGATCCGGTCCTCGAGCGCGAAGTGCGCCAGCTCGACCGCACGCTCCCGGCCGTCGCCCCGGCACAGCTGCTCCCAGGCCAGCGCGGCGGCCAGTGCACGGGCGCCCGGACCGGTCCCCACCACGTCCGGCGCCGGGCCGGGGTCGTAGCCGGGCAGGCCGTGCATGTAGGCCGAGATCCGTTCGAGCCCGGCCAGGGCCTGGCGCTCGTCGGCGAGCTCGGGGGTGAGGTCCTGCTGGGCGAGCCGGGCGATCCGGGTGGCCTCACCGCGGTCGCTCGCGAACACTGCGGTCCGGGCCAGCATGATCGCGGCCTCGGCCCGCTCGCGTGGCTCCTCGAGCATCCGGTAGGCGGCCGTGAGGTGCTCGATGGCCGCCACCCCGTCGACCACCGCCTCGAGACGGCCCAGCTCCATCAGCAGCGTGGCGTGCAGGTCGGGACGCGGAGGCTCGCGCAGCGCCCGGCGCAGGTAGGCGGTCGCGGACTCGGTCGAGCCGCGGGCGGCGGCTCGCTGGGCGGCCTCGCGCAGCGCCTCGACGACACCGCCGTCCCCGCGGGGAGGTACGGCGAGCAGGTGGGCGGCGACGTGCTCCGGGCTCGCCCCGCCGGCGGCGAGCACGTGCGCGGCCCGGCCGTGCGCCATCTCCCGCTCGCCGAGGGGCAGGTCGTCGTAGACCGCGGACTCCACCAGCGGGTGCACGAACCCGAGCGGGTAGTCCGGGCGCAGCACCTCGGAGCGCGCCAGCGAGGCGATGGCGGAGGCGGTGAGGTCCTCGCTCAGCCCGGTCATCGCGGCGACCAGCGGCAGTGACGCCCCGTCGCCGAGCACGGCGATCGCACGGGCCACCTCGCGGCAGCCGCCCGGCATCCGACGGAACCGCATCAGCACCATGCTCGAGACCGCCCGTGACCCGATCGCGCGGACGGTGTCGGCGTGCGACGCGTCGGGGCGGACGCCCTCGGCCTCCAGCGCCCGGAGCAGCTGGCGCAGCAGCAGCGGGTTGCCCGACGTCGTCCGGAAGCACGCCGAGGCGAAGGCCTCGTCCGCCCCCGCGAGCCGGTCGCGGACCACCGCGGCGGTGCCCTCCGCGCTGAGCGGCGCCGGCTGCACGGACACCGCGTCGCCGAGGGTCAGCTCGTGCAGCAGCTCGTCGTCGACGTACTGCTCGCCGGTCCGCCAGGTCGCCACCACCAGCACCGGCAGACCCTCCAGCCGGCGCGCGAGGTAGCCGAGGAAGCGCAGCGAGCTGGTGTCGCACCACTGCACGTCGTCGACCGCGATCACGACCGGTGCCCGCGCGGAGAGGTTGCTGGTCAGCCAGTAGAGCCCGTGCAGGATGGTGAACAGGCTCTCCGGCGGTGCGTCGACAGGGGAGTAGGTCGAGTCGAAGACCTGTGCGGCCCCGGCGGCGGCGCCGGAGAGCAGCCCGGCGTGCGTGTCGCCGTCGGCGAGCACAGGGTCGAACAGCTGCCGGACGGCACCGAACCCGAACTCCTTCTCGAGCTGGCTGCCCCGCGCGTTGAGCACCGTGGCACCCGCGGTCCGGGCGTCGTCGCGGATCTGCTGCAGCAGCGAGGTCTTGCCGATCCCGGCCGGTCCTTCGATGACCGCGAGCCGTGGGACGCCCTCGAGGGCGAGGCCGAGGCAGGTCCGCAGCTGCCCGAGCTCCGCGTCCCGGTCGACGAGCTCGGGGCGGGCCGAGGCGACCCGCTGGCCGGGGAGCCGGACCGGCTGCCCGGCCGGGGACGAGACGGGGGAGGGGCCGGCCGGGCCGGCGCGTCCAGGGTCGGCGACTGCGCGAGCACCTCGGCCTCGAGGGCGCGCAGCGCCGGCCCGGGGTCGACACCGAGCTCGTCGGCGAGCATCGTGCGGGCCCGGCGGAGCGCGTCGAGGGCGTCGGCCTGCCGGTGCGAGCGGTACAGCGCCAGGGCCAGCAGCCGCCAGCGCTCCTCGCGCAGCGGCTCCTCGGCGAGCAGCGCCTCGACATCCGGTACGACGATCGCGCTCTCGCCGCTGTCCAGGCGGGCCGCGACCAGGCGTTCCCGTGCGACCTCGCGGATCTCGCCGAGCCGGCGCGCCTCGAAGTCGGCCCAGTCCTGGCCGGCGTACTCCGCGAGCGCCGGACCGCGCCACAGGGCGAGGGCGTCCCGCAGCAGCCGCAGCCGGGTCGGCGGGTCGCCCGCCAGCTCCGCCTGCTCCACCAGGTTCTCGAAACGCCACGCGTCGACGTCGTCGTCGGGCACCGGCATCAGGTAGCCCGAGCCGCCGCTGACCAGCACCTGGCTGGGGGTGCGCGCCGGCCGGTCCGGCTCGAGGGCACGACGCAGGTGGGACACGTAGGACTGCAGGCTGGCCGCGCCGCTCGGCGGCGGCGAGCCGTCCCAGAGCGCGTCCAGCAGCTGCTCGGTGCCGACCTGCCGGCCGCGGGCCACCAGCAGCACCGCGACGACGGCGCGTTGCCGACGCCCGCCGAGCGCCAGGTCCTGGTCGCCGAGGGTCGCCGAGAGCGGGCCGAGCAGCCCGAAGCGGGGCCGGGTGGTCGCCTGGCGGTCGCGGGCGACGGTCACTGCGCCACCCCCGCGGGCACGCCACGCTGACCGAGCTGCCGGGGCGTCCTGAAGGATGCCTCGCCGGTGGTCGTCATGCGCCGTCTCCACGGGTGTCTGGGCGTCAGCCTGAGACTAGGACGACCGGCCGCGTCGTGGGGGTGGTTCCGCGGATTTTGCCAAGGGTCCGGGCGGTTAGACTGCGGCCTTCACCGGTCCACGCACCTCGTCCAGACAGCGAAAGGTCCCGTGACCCCAACAGTGACCGACCACGACCTCGTCCTCGTCGTCGACTTCGGAGCCCAGTACGCCCAGCTCATCGCCCGCCGGGTCCGCGAGGCCCGGGTCTACTCCGAGATCGTGCCGCACACGATGCCGGTCGCCGAGATGCTCGCCCGTGAGCCCAAGGCGATCATCCTGTCCGGCGGCCCCTCCTCGGTCTACGAGGCCGGGGCTCCCAACGTGGACGCCGACGTGTTCACGGCCGGCGTCCCGGTGTTCGGCATGTGCTACGGCTTCCAGGCGATGGCGCTCAACCTCGGCGGCGAGGTACGACGCACCGGCCGCTCGGAGTACGGCCGCACGCCCGTCGAGGTCACGGACTCCGGCACGCTGCTCGCCGACCTCCCGCGCCAGCACCGGGTCTGGATGAGCCACGGCGACTCGGTCGTCGCGGCCCCGGCCGGCTTCGACGTGCTCGCGTCCACCGCCGGCTCGCCGGTCGCCGCGTTCGAGGACCTGGACCGCCGGCTCGCCGGTGTCCAGTGGCACCCCGAGGTGATGCACACCGAGCACGGCCAGCAGGTGCTCAGCCACTTCCTCCTCGAGATCGCCGGCTGCCGGCCGACCTGGACGATGGTCAACATCGTCGAGGAGCAGGTCGAGAAGATCCGCACCCAGATCGGTGACCGCCGCGCGATCTGCGGGCTGTCCGGCGGTGTCGACTCCGCTGTCGCGGCGGCCCTGGTGCAGCGTGCCATCGGCGACCAGCTGACCTGCGTCTTCGTCGACCAGGGACTGCTCCGCAAGGGCGAGGCGGAGCAGGTCGAGCGGGACTTCGTCGCCGCCACCGGTGTCTCGCTGCACGTCGTGGACGCCGAGAAGCGGTTCCTCGACGCCCTGGCCGGGGTCACCGACCCGGAGCAGAAGCGCAAGATCATCGGCCGCGAGTTCATCCGCGTCTTCGAGGCCGCCGAGGTCGAGATCATGGGGGACGCCGCCGCGCACGGCGACCGCGTCGACTTCCTGGTCCAGGGGACGCTCTACCCCGACGTCGTGGAGTCCGGCGGCGGCTCCGGCACCTCCAACATCAAGTCCCACCACAACGTCGGCGGCCTGCCGGACGACATCGAGTTCGAGCTCGTCGAGCCGCTGCGCACCTTGTTCAAGGACGAGGTCCGGCTGGTCGGGGAGCAGCTCGGCCTTCCCGCCGACCTCGTGTGGCGGCACCCGTTCCCCGGTCCGGGGCTGGCGATCCGGATCATCGGCGAGGTCACCCACGAGCGCCTGGAGATCCTGCGCGAGGCGGACGCGATCGCCCGCGAGGAGGTCACCAAGGCCGGCCTCGACCGCGACATCTGGCAGTTCCCCGTCGTGCTCCTCGCCGACGTCCGCTCGGTCGGCGTCCAGGGCGACGGCCGCACCTACGGCCACCCCGTGGTCCTGCGCCCGGTGACGTCCGAGGACGCGATGACCGCCGACTGGGCCCGGTTGCCCTACGACGTGATCGAGACGATCTCGACGCGGATCACCAACGAGGTCCGCGAGATCAACCGGGTCGCGATCGACGTGACCAGCAAGCCACCCGGCACCATCGAGTGGGAGTAGCCGGCCGTGCAGCAGCCGAGGTGGGTCCGGTGGACGGTCATCGTGGTGGTGGTCCTGCTGGCCTTCGCCCTGGCGCTGTCCGTCGTACCGTTCTGAGCGGGCTCCCGTGATCCCCGAGGGCTACCAGATCCGTGACCTCACGGCCGACGACGCACCCGCGCTCGCCGCGGCGTACGTCCGCAACCGCGAGCACCTCGAGCGCTGGGACCCGCGCCGCGACGAGCACTTCTACACCGAGGACGGCCAGGCCGCGGCCGTCGCCGGGCAGCTGGCCGCGGCCGGCAGCGGGCTGCTCGCCGCGTGGGTGCTGACCCACGACGACCTCGTGGTCGGCCGGGTGAACCTGAACAACATCGTGATGGGGGTGCTGCGCAGCGCGAGCGTCGGCTACTGGGTGGACGCCGGCCACCTGCGACGCGGCCTCGCCTCGGGCGCCGTCGACTTCGTGTGCGCGCAGGCGCAGGGTCGCGGCCTGCACCGCGTGGAGGCAGGCACGCTCGTGCACAACAAACCCTCCCAGGCGGTGCTGGAGCGGTGCGGCTTCGAGTACTACGGCCTGGCCCCGAAGTTCCTGTTCATCGACGGTGCGTGGCAGGACCACAAGCTCTACCAGCGGATCCTGCACGACAACCCGCTCTGACCGGTTTCGCCCGGGACGTCCCTGACCGCGACCCCGACATCTCCCTGGACCTGCCGTGCCGTGCCGCTGCCCCGGCGGTGTTCGTCATACCCTTGTCATCCGCAGCATCCACCCGATCCGCAGGAGCCAGCAGTGTCACGCGTCGCGACGTACCTCAAGAGCCGGGTCCGCCGCCTGGTGCTCGCGCGCGTGGGCGGTCAGGGCATCGACCTCTCGCAGCTCGACAAGGTCCCGGACAGCCTGGCCTGGCCACTGCACCGCGACGGTCCCGACCCGGTCGCCAGGCTCGGCGAGCTGCGGGCGCAGGACCCGGTCGCCAAGCTGACGTCGTTCCTCGGCATCAACGTGTGGCTGGTCACCGGTGAGGCGGAAGCACGGCAGGTGCTCGCCGACACGACCAGCTACAGCACCGACATCCGCCCGTTCATGGGCAAGCGGGGGTCGACCACCGACGGCGACATCGGCGGCCTCGGCTTCACCGACCCGCCCGAGCACACCAAGCTGCGCAAGCTCCTGACGCCCGAGTTCACGATGCGTCGCCTCGAACGGCTGCGTCCGCGCATCGCCGCCATCGTGGAGAAGCAGCTCGACGAGGTCGAGGCGCAGGCGGCGGCCGGCGACGGGGTCGTCGACCTGGTCCCGACCTTCGCCTTCCCGGTGCCGTTCCTGGTGATCTGCGAGCTCCTCGGGCTGCCCGACGAGGACCGGGACACCTTCCGGCAGCTCGGCTCCGCACGCTTCGACGTGTCCTACGGCGGCCAGGGCGTCTTCGGTGCCGTGTCCGGCTCCCGGAAGTTCCTGATGGAGGCCACGCGCAAGCAGCGCGACGAGCCCGGCGAGGGCCTGATCGGCCAGATCATCCGCGAGCACGGCGACGAGATCAACGACTTCGACCTCGCCGGCCTGGCCGACGGCGTCTTCACCGGCGGCCTGGAGACCTCGGCGAGCATGCTCGCGCTGGGCACCGCCGTGCTGATGGACCACGCCGACGACTACCGCCGCGTAGGCACCGACCCGACCGTCGTGGACCGGACCGTCGAGGAGCTGCTGCGCTACCTCACCGTCGTGCAGGTGGCGTTCCCGCGGTTCCCCAAGGCCGAGGTCGAGGTCGGTGGGCAACGCATCGCGCCCGGCGACGTGGTGATCTGTCACCTCGCCGGTGCCAACCGCGACGAGCGCTTCGGCGCCAAGATGGACGCGTTCGACCTGACCCGGCCGGTGACCAGCCACCTGGCGTTCGGCTACGGCTTCCACCGCTGTGTCGGCGCCGAGCTGGCCCGCATGGAGCTGCGTACGGCGTTCCCGGCGCTGTCCCGGCGGTTCCCGGACCTGTCGCTGGCCGCGGCGCAGGTGGACTACCGCCAGATGTCGATCGTCTACGGCGTCGACTCGCTCCCGGTCCGCCTCGAGCCCGCGCCCGCGCTGCGCTAGCCGGCACACCTCTCGGGATGGCACTCACGCGGCGGGTCGTGCCCGCCCTGGGGTGGGTCGGGGGAGCCCTCGTCGTGCTCTTCGCCGCGCTGCCCCTGTGGTACATGCTCGTGATGAGCTTCGACCCCGACCCGGGTGGCGGCGGCGCCGGCCTGTGGCCGCAGCGCTTCTCGTTCGGCAACTACCGGTTCCTGTCCGCGCCGGTCTTCGCGTTCTACCCGGCCCTGCTGCGCAGCGTGGTCCTCACCACCGCCACGACAGCGGTCAGCCTGCTGGTGGCGACGCCCACGGCGTACGCCCTCGCCCGGCTGCACGTGCCCGGCACCGCCCGCATCCTGGCGGCCATGCTGGCGTTCGCGTTCTTCCCGGGGATCGTGCTGCTGGTGCCGCTCAGCGTGACCTTCTCGGCCGTCGGCCTGCTCGACCGGCTCGTGGGCATCGGCATCGCCCAGCTGAGCTTCACGGTGCCGCTCGCCGTCTGGTTCCTGACCTACGCCTTCCGTCAGGTCCCCCTGGAGGTGGAGGAGGCCGCGCTGATGGACGGTGCGAGCCGGACCCAGCTGGTCCTGCGGGTGCTGCTGCCGATCGCACGGCCCGGCGTCGCGGGCACGACCGCCCTGGTCTTCGTGGCGTCCTGGAACGACTTCCTGTTCAGCAGCGTGCTGAACCGGAGCACCCGCAGCGAGACGCTCCCGGTGCTGCTCGCGAAGCTGCCGACCATCGGGTTCCTGGGCGGGCAGATGGCCGCCGCCGTGCTGATGTGCGTCCCGGTCGCGCTGGTGCTCGCGGTGCTGCTGCGCTGGCTCTCCCAGCGCAACGACATCTCCCGCTGACCGGGCGGGGGGTCTGGGCGTACGACGGCTGGGGTGCGCACGTGTTCCTGGTGGGCCGCGACCTCGACCTCGAACGGGAGCTGCCGGTGGTCAAGGAGGCCAGCGACGCGTTCCACCGCGCCGTGCGGGACCTGCCCCGCCCCGGCTTCGTGGCCTCCCGCGACGACCCGTGGGCGTTCGGCGACCGGTTGGCCTGGGAGGGTGCCGAACCGGAGGGCGACGCCGCGACCCTTGACCTGATCGAGCGGCTGCGGGACCGGCTGCCCCGGCAGCCTGGTGCACCACGTCCGGCGAGCGGCTCCGGTGGTCGAGGCTGTCCTGGCCCGATGACCTCCGGACCAGGGTCTCCTCGCGGGCGGGCGGGCGCTACTATGGAGGCACCGGCCCACCGGTCGACGCCGCTCGCACCTCGACGTCGTCGGCTCGGCGGTCGGTGAGCGGCCACCGACTGGTGGTCGTAGGTCCCACACCGTGGGCGGGCCATCGGCACCGGACACGGGGGTCTCTGGCAGACCTGTGAGACCGAGTCACGTCGCGGAGCGGCCTCCAACCGCTTCACTCGACGTCCTATCGCCCCGGCGACGGGACTGCGCACGGGTGTCGCCCGTCGCAGGCCGTGGCCGGGTACTCCAGAGGAGGAGTCTGTGGCTCGACGAGGCCAGCGCCAGTCCGGTGCTCGCCGTCCCGCTCAGCGCACCCAGAGGCGCGTGCGGGACCGGGACAACGAGGGAATCATCCCGGTGCTCGCCCGCGCCGTCCGAGCAGTCGAGGGCGCCGTCCAACGAGGACCGGTGCTGCCGTCGGTGCGGACCCGGTTCCAGGTGGTCGCCCTGCTGGTCCGCGAGGAGCGGGCCCGCGTCAAGGCGGACACGACCAGCACCGAGGCCCAGCGCTCCGCACAGCTCAAGCGTCTCGATGGTGTCGCGACGATCCTGGCGGAGACCGCCGCTCGCGACACCTCTCTGCTGATGCTGCTCGCCGAGGACGCGGTCGTCTCCGACTCGGCCAAGGCGCTCAGGCGCGAGATGCTCGAGGCCGCCGGGGTCGAGGCCGAGCCCGAGGAGGAGCCGGCCGCCGAGCTCGACGCCGCTCCCGCTCCTGCACCCGAGCGCCGCGTCGTCCCGCAGTCCGTCGTCTCCCGCCAGCTCGCCAACCCCTTCCTCGTGCCGGACTTCGCTGCCGCCGAGCAGACCAAGGCGCGTCCCGTGCGGCTGGCCGGCTGGGAGCTGCTCGGGCCGTTGTTCAACTCCTTCGAGCGGGCCGGCGGCGGGGCCTCGGCGTGCATGGCCCTGCCCGAGCCGTCCGCGATGCGGATGTCGGGCGGGCTCGAGCTGATGCCGCACCAGGCGCAGGTGGTCTCCGCGGCGGCCGAGGGGCACCGGACGTTCCTGCTGGCCGACGAGCCGGGCCTGGGCAAGACCGCGCAGGCGCTGCTCGCCGCCCAGGCCGCGAAGGCGTTCCCGCTGCTCGTGGTCGTCCCGAACGTCGTCAAGACCAACTGGGCCCGCGAGGCCGGCCTCTGGACCCCGAACCGTCCGGCCACCGTGATCCACGGCAACGGCGACACGATCGACGGCTTCGCGGACATCGTGATCGTGAACTACGAGGTGCTCGACCGGCACGTCGGCTGGCTCGGGGACCTCGGCTTCCGCGGGATGGTCGTCGACGAGGCGCACTTCATCAAGAACAAGTCGTCGCAGCGCTCGCAGCACGTGCTGCAGCTCTCCGAGCGGATCCGCTCGCGCGTCCCGCGCCCGCTGCTCATGGCGCTGACCGGCACCCCGCTGATCAACGACATCGAGGACTTCCGCACCATCTGGCAGTTCCTCGGCTGGATCGACGACAAGAAGCCGCTCGGCGAGCTGATGAACTCCCTCGAGGAGACCGGGCTGACGCCGGTCGACCCGGGCTTCTACCGCGCCGCCCGCACCTCGGTGGTGGACCTCGGGATCGTCCGCCGGCGCAAGGTCGACGTGGCCGCCGACATCCCGGCGCGCCGGATCGCGGACCTGCCGGTCGAGCTCGACGACGAGGCCGGGCGCTCGATCCGGGCCGCCGAGCGCGACCTGGCGCGCCGTCTGGTGGCGCGCTACGAGAGCGCGCTGGCGACCCGGAAGTCCGGGACCGTCGTCGACGGCATCGACCACGAGCTCGTACGGCGGGTGGCGACGTGGGAGCGCGACGACACGACCACGACGAAGACCGGTGAGAACGTCTTCACGATGGTGCGGCGCATCGGCCAGGCCAAGGCCGGTCTCGCCGCCGACTACGCCGCGCAGCTCGCGCGCAACGTCGGCAAGGTGGTCTTCTTCGCCAAGCACGTCGACGTGATGGACCTCGCCGAGGAGACCTTCGCCAAGCGTGGCATCGGCTACTCCTCGATCCGTGGAGACCAGACTCCTTCGGCCCGGCAGAAGAACATCGACGCGTTCGTCAACGACCCCGACGTGCACATCGTGGTCTGCTCGCTGACCGCGGCCGGTGTGGGCCTGAACCTCCAGGTCGCCTCCAACGTCGTGCTCGCCGAGCTCTCGTGGACCGACGCGGAGCAGACCCAGGCCATCGACCGGGTGCACCGCATCGGTCAGGGGGAGCCCGTGACGGCGTGGCGGATCATCGCCGCGCAGACCATCGACACCCGGATCGCGGGCCTGATCGACAGCAAGGCGGGGCTCGCCGCCCGGGCGCTCGACGGCTCGGACGAGGAGATCTCGTCGTCGGCCGACGTGCAGGTCGAGGCGCTCGTCGCCCTCCTGACGGACGCGCTGGCCGAGACGCAGTAGCCGTCGCCATGCCACCTGGGCCACCTGTAGTGGTAGGGGCCGGCACCGAGCCGCTCGTCACCCGATCGAGGGGGAGCTATGGCACAGGGACGTCGAAAGGATGTCGCCGCGTACGCCGACCTCGTGACGGCACGGTCACCGTCCTTGTTCCGCACCGCCTACCTGGTGGTCGGCGACCACCAACTGGCCCAGGATCTGCTACAGGAGTCATTGGTCAAGACGTACGTCGCGTGGCCCAGGCTCCGTGACGTGACCAAGGCCGAAGCGTATGCGCGTCGGACGATCGTTACCACCGCGATCTCTTGGCGGCGCCGTCGCTCCTTCCTCGAGCGCCCGGTCGATGTACTGCCCGATGTGGGCGTGCCTGATCGCGTCGAGGAACTCGCCACTCGCGAGGCCTTGTGGGCCCAGCTGCACCTGCTGGCGCCCCGACAGCGTGCGGCCATCGTGCTGCGCTACTACCTCGACCTGTCCGAGGCCCAGACAGCCGAGGCCATGGGGTGCTCGGTCGGGGCGGTCAAGAGCCAGACGTCGGCCGGCCTGAGCCGGCTCCGCGACCGGATGGGCCCGGAGGTCGCTCTCTTCACCACGACTGACGAGAGGACGACACCATGAACGGGATGCTCCGCGACCTGCTCACCGAGCGCGCCGACGCCGCCGGCAGCCCCGCCCTCGACCTCCACGACCTGATCGCCCAAGGCGAGCGGCGCATCACGAGGCGTCGTCGCGTGGCCCTCGGCGGCGCCGCGGCTGCCGTGGCGCTGACGGTGGGCGCGAGCTTCGCGCTCTCCCAGACGGGTGACCACGCGTCGCCGCCGGTGGGTCCTCCGACCAACCCGCCCAGCAACGTCGACATCACACCCGACGCCACCGATGACTCGCGGCCACTCACCTACGGCGTGGGCGCGACCATCCACTACGGCGACCGGGTCATCGAAGCCGCGGAGGATCCCGACGGCCTGTACGTATTCGACGACGGCCTGTGGTTCTTCACCGGTGAAAATGAAGGCACGAGTACGACCCACCTGTACTACACCGACGGGAACTCCGAGCCGGTCGAGATCGCTCGCGGGATCGACCGGGTCACACCCGGCGAGGTCGGCTCGCTCCTGGTCTGGCTGGACGGAGACGACGTCGTCATCTACGACACCCACGCGCGAGACGTGGTCGCCCGCGTGCCGCTGAACGGTCAGCGTCTCGGCAATCCGATCATCCCCCTCGAGGACACGGTGCACTGGAGGGAGTACGACGACTCTGCCGAGTCCATCAGCGATGGCCGATCGGTTCGCTACGACGTGTCGGCCGGAACCCGAACTCGAGCGTCGCGGGCGGACGAACGCGCCGCCGAGGCTCGGGCGGCGGGCCCACCCCGCCTCGTCGTGGGCTCGGCCGACTCGACGGACTCTGCCGAGGACTTCAACGCCGTCGGCTCAGGACTCGAGGTCGACACCGACGCGCAGGGCGCGCCGCCGCCGGTCTTCGTCGCAGCGACGGGCAAGCGTCTGCGCGTCATCGTCCCCGACAGGTACGACGGCGAGTCGCTTGGCGTGGGGCAGTGGCTGGATGACGACCGGTTCGCGCTGTTGGTTCACGGGACCGCCGGCATCGGAAGGGTGCCGACCGGCGACCTGCTCGTGTGCCGCATCTCCGCCGGCCGGTGCCGCACCGTCGCCTCCGGCCCGCAGGACTGGCTGCTTCCCGGACCCTTCGGCGGCGTCGGCGCGGAGGGCTGACATGATCCCGATCCGCCAGGCCGTGACCTGCTGCACCCTCATGACCACCGTCCTGCTGAGCGCCTGCACCGCTGACGCGTCCAGGGATGCCGACGGTCGCGGCGTTGCCGAGCAGACGAGCAGCACCACCACGACGCCGACGAGCGAGCCGACGTACACGTACACGTCAGGGCCCGGGGAGGAGTGTTCCTGCTGCCGAAGGACAGCGACTTCGGGACCATGAGCGCGGGTCGCTACGAGGCGTGGCGCATCGGCAGCCCGGTCCGCTACGAGGTCGACGTGCCTGACGGGTGGCGGGTCCTGGCCGGGACCTACCTCAACGCGCCCACGGACGGCCACGGAATCTTCTTCGTCGCCTCGCTGCCGAAACACCGGACCGAGCTCGCCGTCCACCCCTGCCGGGACCACAGCCTCCGGCTCGTCGGGCCGACCGTGCGCGACTTCACGCGCGCGATGCAGGAGCAGCCCGTGTGGGAGGTGAGCGCGCCGCGACCCGTCACCCTCGACGGCAACAAGGGGCTCTACTTCGAGATCGAGCTCCCGGCGTCGGTCAACCCGGCCCGCTGCGTCGACGGAGCCGTCTCGGAGTACGAGTCCGGTCGAGACGGCATGGCTACCACCCAGTCGTACAAGGGCCGCTGGTGGGTCCTAGAGGTGGACGGACAGCGACTCGTTGTCATGGCCCGCTGCTACCACCCTGCGGCTCAAAGGCTCTGGTGAATACCTGCGGCTACGTGTTGGAAAGTCTCCGGACCCGCTCGCCAATGTGCGCGAGTGCTGTCGGGCATCGGTTGCTGTGGAGAAGGCCATGGGCGAGGTGATTCGCGAGGCACTCGCCGCTGGACACAGCTGGGCAGAGGTCGGACAGGCACTGGGCGTCGAGGCCAAGACGTCGGTGGGCGTTGGGGAGCACTACGACACTTCACGACGTTGGATGCGGACGAGGTCCTGGGGCACGAACGGGGAGGAGGCGGGATAAGCGGACTGGTGCTGCCCGGGCCCTTGTCCGCAGGCTCTGACGCTCTCACATCGGCATGTCCGCGCGGATCCCGGCATGAGCGTGCGGTTCGGAATGCGGAGACGCCAGCACGGGTTGCAGGCGGCACCGCAACCCTGAGGAGTTGGGACACATGAGTGCTGACTTGGAGCGCAACAAGGAGAACGTGAAGTCGTTCTGCGACCTGATGTTCAATCAGTGCCGCCCGCGCGAGGCCATCGAGCAATACGCAGGGGCGGAGTACCGGCAGCACAATCCGCACGTCGCGAACGGCAAGGATGCCTTCGTCGCCTACTTCGAGCGGATGGCCAAGGACTATCCAGGCAAGCATGTCGAGTTCGTTCGAGCGTTCGCTGAGGGCGACTACGTCATCTTGCACTGCCACCAGACGTTGCCGGGCTCAGAAGACTACGCGGGCATCGACATCTTCCGACTCGACCCCGATGGCAAGGTGGTTGAGCACTGGGATGTGCTCCAAGTGATTCCCGAGACGTCGGCCAACGACAACGGCATGTTCTGACCGTCATGTCGGGCCCGACCAATTGAACTGCCTGTGCTACTGGACTGGTGAGCCCGGAGCGACCTGGCGCAGGCGCGCCTGAATGGGCTTGCGGGTCAACAACCTCAGGAGATACAACACCTAGCACTCAAGGCGGGCCCCCAGGGCCAGCGGACCCCGATTTGTGCAGCAGCTGTTTGCACAATTTCGGCCGGGGGTCTGCCACTCACGTCAACAAGGCCACTTGCTGACGTCTCTACGCAGGTCAGACCCGTTGACGAGTCGACGAGGTGCCGAGAACGGGCTGTTGGCTCATCGCTGAAGCGTGCTGCCATCTGGCCCTGACGTCAGCAAGTCCACTCGCCGTCGTGTCGTTGCAAGATGAGTCTGTTCAGATTGCGGCCTGAACCGCGTACAGCGCTGCCAGGCTGATGGCAAGGAGTCCGAGGAGTGTGCGGAGTAGCTTCTCGGGCATCCGGGGTTGCAGGGAAGCTCCGAGGTAGCCACCACACAACCCACCGAGCCCGCACGCAACGCCGAGCGACCAGTCCGGGGCGATCGATCCGGAAGCGTTCAGCTGCAGGACCGCGAAGGCGGTGACCCCGACGATGGATGTGACGAAGGTGCTCGCGAGCGCGGCTGGGGCCACGCGGCTGACGGCCATGCCGGAGCCGACGAGGATCGGTCCGAGGATCGACCCGCCCCCTATTCCGTAGATGCCTCCCACGATCCCCACGACGAACGCGGCCAGAGTGATCGACCTTAGGCTCAGGCGCGCCTTCGCCAGGCGGGTTCCGCTGCGGCGGGTCGAGAGCAGGATGAACAGGCCCGTGGGTGCGAGCACCGCTGCGGCAAGGAGTTTGAACACTGTCGGGTCGTCGGCGACGTAGACCCGCAACACTGCGCCGATGATGACGCCCGGGGCCGAGCCCGACACCAGGCTGCGGGCGAGCCCTCCGCGTAACTGACCCTGCCGGGCGTACCGGAGCAGCGCCCCCGGGCCGGACAGCGCGTTGTAGAGGAGGTTGGTCGGGGTGACCTGTGGGTTGGGCACACCGAACACCGACAGCTGAACCGGCAGCAAGAACACCGCGCCGGACACGCCGACTGGGCTCGTGATGGTCGCAATGACGAAACCCGCGACGAACCCCAGCAGGTCCTGCTCCAAGGCCCCACCTCCGTATCGTGGACGCATCCTGTCAGGACAGCCGGCGAGCAAGACCAAGACCGTGACCCGACGCACTCATCTCGGCGTGAGAGTGCGTGCTCGTGCGGACCCGGGAAATGGGACACCCAGTTAGGCCGGTCCGCTCTCCTTCCCGGCGACCGGCACGTCGGCGTAGGGGTCCGCGGTCCTCGGAATGCGCCGAGCGCGGGGCGAGCGGCCAGCGCTCCTCCGCCAGGATCGCCAGCGGCGCCGCGGTGAAGATCGTCGAGTAGATCCCCACCGAGAGCCCCAGCAGCAGTGCCACCGCGAAGTCCGTCAGCGAGTCGCCGCCGAGGATCGCGAGCGTGGCCAGGATCAGCATCGCGCCGAGCCCGGTGTTCACGGTCCGCGGCACGGTCTGCAGGATCGCGGCGTTCACCGTCTCCCGCAGCTGCCCGTCGGTGCCGCGGGTGCGCTCCCGGATCCGGTCGAACACCACGATCGTGTCGTTGACCGCGAGACCGATGATCGAGAGCACGGCCGCCAGGAACACGCCGTCGACGGGCTTCGCGAGCCACGCGAACACGCCGACGACGGTGAGCACGACGTGGGACATCGACAGCACGGCCGCAGCGGCGTACGTCCACCGGAAGCGGAACGCGAGATAGACCATCTGCGCCGCGATCGCGATCACGAAGGCGACCAGCGCCTTGGTGCGCAGCTCCTTCCCCAACGTCGGGCCGATCAGCTCGTCGCGCTCCTTGGTCACCTCGCCGGCGCTGCGCACCAGTGAACTCCTCGATGCCGGCCGCCTGGTCGTTGTCGATCTGCCCGGTGCGGACCGTGATGTTGTCGCTGTCCCCGTCCCTGCCACCGTCACCGGACGACGTCTGCACGACCGCCCCGGGGAATCCGGCCTCCGCGACCGCCGCGCGCGCCTGCTCGACCCCGACGTCCTGGCTGGTCGAGAACTCCAGCAGCCGGCCGCCGGTGAACTCGACACCGAGGTTCAGCCCCCGCGTCACGATGCCGCCGACCGCGACCACCCCGACGACCACCGCGACGACGATCCACGTGCCCGCGCGGCGCATCAGGAACGGGCCGCTCTCGACCAGCCAGGTGCGCAGCCGTCCCGCGCCGCCGAGCCCGGACACCCGCGGCGTGGTGAACCGCCGGCGCACCGCCCAGTCGGTCAGCACCCGGGCGACCACGAGGGCCGAGACCATCGAGGCGACCACGCCGATCGACAGGGTCACGCCGAAGCCCTTGACCGGCCCGGAGGCGAAGAAGAACAGCAGCCCTGCCGCGAGGAGCGTCGTGATGTTCGAGTCCAGGATCGCCGACCAGGCCTTGCGGTAGCCGGTGTCGAGCGCCGGGGCGAGACCTTCGCCCCGGCGCGCGGCGTACTCCTCCCGTGCGCGTTCGAACACCAGCACGTTGGCGTCGATCGCGAGCCCGATGGCGAGGACGAACCCGGCCAGCCCGGGCAGCGTCAGGGTCGCGCCGAGCCAGACCAGGATGCCGTAGGAGATCAGCGCGTACGCCGCCAGCGCCAGCGTCGCCATCAGGCCCATCAGCCGGTAGACCACGACGATGAACAGCCCGGTCAGCGCGATGCCGATGATCGCGGCCTCGACGGACGCGTCGATCGCGGCGTCGCCGAGCGTGGCGCCGACGGTGCGCTGCTCGATCACCTCGACCGGCACCGGGAGGGCGCCGCCCTTGATCAGGATCGCCAGGTCCTCGGCGCTCTGCTGGGTGAACTGCCCGGTGATCTGGGTGGCCGACCCGGCACCGGAGCAGAGCTCCGGCTGGACCGCGGGGGAGGAGATCACCTCCTTGTCGAGCAGGATCGCGATCCGTTGCCCACCGGCCGCGTTCCCGCAGGCCCGGCGCACCAGCTCGCGCCACTCCGGGCCGCCCTGGCCGTTGAAGGCGACCGAGACCACCCACGTCCCGACGCCGTCCTGGGGCAGCTCGGCGCGTGGCGTCCTTCACCCCGTTGCCGTCCAGGACCAGCGGGCCCACCAGGATCGGCTGCCCGTCCTCGTCCTTCACCGCCGTGGTGCCGGCGGGCGCGGGGGTGCCGGGCTGCGACGGCCCGCGGACCACGTGGAACCCGAGCTGGGCGGTCCGGCCGATCACCCTGGCCGCCTCCCGGGGGTCCTGCACGCCGGGCAGCTCGACGATGATCCGACGCTCGCCGGCGCGGGCCAGCGTGGGCTCGGCGACGCCCAGGGCGTCGACGCGGCCGCGGAGCACCTCGAGCGCGCGGTCGGTGGACTCGCGGTCGGCCTGGACCCGGGCGCTGTCCTGGGTCTCCAGGACGATCTGGGTGCCGCCCTCGAGGTCGAGGCCGAGCCGGGGCGACAGGGACAGTGCGGCGAGCAGGGCCAGCCCGATGACGACGAAGGACGCGATGGCGCGCCAGAGCGGGGCGCGGGAGCGGGCAGGGGACGGTGATGCGGGCATGCGGACTCCACGGAAGGGTGGCCCTCGGGGAGGGCCGGGCGGACGGACGGGTCCGTCAGGCAGGAGGCGCGCGTCCGTCTCGGGTGACGCGGGTGGTGGCGTGGGGCCGGTCGGTCGGTGCCGCGTCGCGCGTCGTGGCGCACGACGGGCGGGGTGCCGCCACGAGCTCGCCGGCCAGGCCCGGGCCCGTGCCGTCGAGGCGGTGCGGCTGCTGGGCACGGGAGACCGGCGCGACCGCGGCGGGGCCGGGCTCGGTGCTCGCGGAGCGGTGGTGGGCGCTCGCCGCCCGATGGGCGGCGACCGTCCCGGAGGGGACCTGTGCCGCCCCCGCCATCGAGCCGGACAGCACCAGCAGCAACGCCGAGAGCGCCGCGACGACGGCGCCCCGGACGGCGTGGTGCGCGGCTCGCTGCATCCGGGAAGTCTAGGTGGTCCGTCCGTGACGGTCGCCGGCTAGAGGCCGAGCGACCGGCCGATGATCTCCTTCTGGATCTCGGTGGTGCCGCCGTAGATCGTCTGCACCCGGCTGTCCATGAACGCCTTGGCGATCGGGTACTCCGTCATGTAGCCGTAGCCCCCGAACAGCTGCACACCCTGGTCGACGATCTTCTTCTGCAGCTCGGTCGTCCACCACTTCGCCATCGACGCGAGCTTGGCGTCGAGCTCGCCGGCGTTGTGCCGCCGTACGCAGTCGTCGACGAAGACCCGGGCGATGTGCGCCTCGGTGGCCATCTCCGCGATCACGAAGCGGGTGTTCTGGAACTTCCCGATCGGCCGCCCGAACGCCTCGCGCTCCTTGACGTAGGCCAGGCACAGGTCGAGCACCGCCTCGCACGCGGCGGCGGCCATCATCGCGATCGACAGCCGCTCCTGGGGGAGGTTCGTCATCAGCGAGACGAAGCCGCTGCCCTCCTCGCCGAGCAGGTTCTCCTTGGGCACCACGACGTCGTCGAAGAACAGCTCCGAGGTGTCCTGCGCGTGCATGCCGACCTTGTCGAGGTTGCGGCCGCGGTCGAAGCCGGCCATCCCCTTCTCGACGACGAGGAGGCTGATGCCCTTGTGCCCGAGGCCTCCGTCGGAGCCGGTGTCGGTGCGCGCCACGACGATGACCAGGTCGGCCATCGTGCCGTTGCTGATGAAGGTCTTGCTGCCGTTGAGGACGTAGTGGTCGCCCTTGTCGACGGCGTTGGTGCGGATGCCCTGCAGGTCGCTGCCCGCGCCGGGCTCGGTCATCGCGATCGCGGTGATCGTCTCGCCGCTCACGCAGCCCGGCAGCCAGCGCTGCTTCTGCTCGTCGGTCCCGAGGCTGCTGAGGTACGGCACGATGATGTCGGTGTGCACCGGGAACCCGGGGCCGTGCGCGCCGGCCCGGGTCATCTCCTCGGCGAGCACCATGTTGTAGCGGAAGTCCCGGACACCCGGACCGCCGTACTCCTCGGCGACGTCGAAGCAGAGCAGGCCTTGTGCCCCGGCGCGGGTCCACACCTCGCGGCTGACCTGGCCGTCGGCCTCCCACTGCGCGTGGTGCGGGGTGACCTCCTTCTCGATGAAGGAGCGGACCGTACGGCGGAACGCCTCGTGCTCGTCCGTCAGGATCTCGCGCTCGGCCATCAGGCGATCCATTCCTTGACCTGGGAGACGAGGGCGGCCGGATCGCCGCCGTCGGCCGGCACCGGCAGGATCTGCAGGCTGGTGACGCCGGAGTCCGCGAAGGCCGCGATGCGCTCCTTGACGTAGGACTCGGGGCCGACCAGGTTGCACATCTCGAGGAGCTCGAGCGGCACGATCGCCTCGGCGTCGCGCTTGTTGCCGCCGAGGTACATCTCCTGGATCTTGGCGGCCTCCTCCTCGAAGCCGTACTGGCAGGCGAGGGTGTTGTAGAAGTTCTTGCCCTTGGCGCCCATGCCGCCGATGTAGAGCGCGAACATCGGGCGGGCGAAGTCCAGCATCCCCTTCACGTCGTCGCCGACGCAGACCATGCCGCCCGCGGAGATCTCGAGCGGGCCCAGACCGTCCTGGCGTTTCGCCGTGCCGGCCGCCAGGGCGTCGCCCCAGACGTCGCGGGCCTTCTCCGGCGCGTAGAGGAACGGCAGCCACCCGTCGGCGTACTCCGCGGTGCCCTCGACGTTCTTCTGGCCGAGCGCCGCGACCCAGATCGGGATGCTCGAGCGCTCGGGCCTGGTGAGCATCTTCAGCGGCTTGCCGAGACCCGTGCCCTGCCCCTCCGGCAGCGGCAGGTGGAAGATCTTGCCGTCGTACTCCAGGCGCTCGCGGCGCAGAGCCGCGCGGACGATCTCGACGACCTCGCGGGTCCGGCCGAGCGGCTTGTCGTAGGGCATGCCGTGCCAGCCCTCGATGACCTGGGGCCCGGAGGCGCCGAGCCCGAGGATCGCGCGGCCGCCGCTGACGTTGTCGAGACCGGCCGCGGTCTGCGCGAGGGCGCCGGGCGTGCGCGAGTAGACGTTGAGGATCGCCGACCCGATCTCGACCGTCTCGGTCTTCGCCGCGAGGTAGCCCATCAGCGTGGGGGAGTCGAACCCGTAGGCCTCCGCCACCCAGACGGTGTCCAGGCCGGACTTCTCCAGAGCGGCGACCTGGTCGGCCGCCTCGCGCGGGTTGCCGGCGTACATCAGCTGGGTGGAGAGCTTCATCGCGTCCTCGGGTGCTCGTGGTCCGGGCCTCGGCGGTCGGGTACTACCGTGACAGTATCGCTGTCAGGATTTCAACACCCCTCGACAACAACGGAACCCACGTGCCGTCTACGACATCGCCGTCATCGGCGGGACCGGCCCCCAAGGCAAGGGGCTGGCCTACCGCTGGGCCAGGCACGGGCACCGCGTGGTGCTCGGCTCCCGCTCGGTCGAGCGCGCGGAGGAGGCTGCGGCCGAGATCACCGCACGGATCCCGGAGGCGGCCGTGTCGAGCGCGACGAACGCCGAGGCCGCGGCGGGCGCCGACGTCGTCGTGCTGGCGGTGCCGTACGACGGGCACGACGAGCTGGTCACGGCGCTCGCGGACCAGCTCGCCGGAAAGATCGTGATCTCCTGCGTGAACCCGCTCGGCTTCGACAAGCAGGGCCCCTACGGCCTCGACCTGTCCGGCGGCAGTGCCGCGGAGAGCGCGGCCGCGCTCGTGCCCGACGCCCGGGTGGTCGGCGCCTTCCACCACGTCTCGGCGGTGACGCTGTGGGGCGAGCAGGAGTACCTCGACCACGAGGACGTCCTGGTCTGCGGGGACGACACCGACGCCAAGGCCGTGGCGATCGAGCTCGCCCGTGCCGTCACCTCGCGCGACGGCGTCGACGCGGGACGGCTGCGGATCGCCCGGCAGCTCGAGCCCTGGACCGCCGTACTCATCAGCATCAACAAGCGCTACAAGACCCGCTCCGGGACGCGGATCAGCGGCCTCTGACCCTCACGACCGGTTGGTTGAGGTGCCCTCACGCTGGTTGAGGTGCGGGGAGCGCTAGCGACCCGCCTCGAAACCTCCGCGCGCCAGGCACAGAGGTTTCGAGGCGTCGCTACGCTCCCGCACCTCAACCAGCCGTGGGGCCGATCGTGCTCAGACGGTGCCGGTGGTCGCCGAGGTCGGGTAGGCGGCGGTGTCGTCCTTCGAGCCACCGACCTTCTGCTTGGCGGCGGTGGTGGCGCTCGCGGCGGCGCCGGCGGCCTTGTCGGCGACGATCGGCGCCTTCTCCTTGGCGAACTCCTGCGCCTGGGTCGCCTTCTGCTGGACCTTCGGGTTGGTCCACAGGGACTGGGCCTGGTTCTTGATCTGCTCGTAGCGCTCGCGGCCTGCGCGGGCGCCGAGAACGTACCCGACGGCTCCGCCGACCAGCAGCGTGATCTTGTTCATGGTGTTCTCCTCAGGGTCGGGTGTACGCCCAAGACCGTGCCCGGTCCCGGGGCGGGTAAACGGGGTGCGGGGAGCGCGCCTCGCCTGGTGGGATGGGGCTCATGACCTCCGTCGAGCTGATCCGCAGCCCCTCGCTGACCGACGCCGCGCCGTACGCCTACGCCGCGGTCGTCCCCGCCGGCCGCACCGTCTACACGGCCGGCGCCTGTCCTCTCGACGACGAGGGTGCGGTCGTCGCGCCGGGCGACGTCGCCGCCCAGGCGCAGCGGGTGATGGAGAACCTCGTCGTCGCCTTGTCCGCGTCCGGCGCCGGGCTGGCCGACGTCGCCAAGTCCACGGTGTACGTCGCGTCGTCCGACCGGGACGACCTGGTGGCCGCCTGGGACGTCGTACGGGCGGCGTTCGGGCAGCACGACGCACCGAGCACGCTGCTCGGGGTGGCGATGCTGGGCTACCCCGACCAGCTCGTCGAGGTCGAGGCCGTCGCGGTCCTGCCCGCGGGCTAGGGGACCGCGGGGCAGTCGCCGGTGGCCGCCGAGCTCCCGGCGAGGGAGCCCGCCGCGCGCTGCCGGCCGAGGTTCCACTCCAGCCAGTCGTCGTCGGAGCTGGACGTGAGGTTGTCGAGACAGGACGGCGGCACCGTCGACCCGGCCAGGGCGGGGACGGCGTCCGCGGACAGGCCGGAGAGGTAGGCGGTGTCCACCTTGCCGGTCTCGGCGTAGCGGTCGAGGTTGTGCGTGGCGATGTAGGCGTCCGGGTTCAGCGCGGCCAGCGCCAGGAGCGAGGCCGCCCCGGTCAGCACCGCCGCGCGCGGCACCCAACCTCCGCGCAGTCGCAGCCCGGCGCCGAGCACCAGCACCACCACCAGGCCGAGCCAGCCCTCGAACGCCGCGACCAGCAGCCGGAGCCGGGTGAAGCCGTAGGCCTCCTCGTAGACGTGCATGCGGTACAGCGCGGACGCGACGACCACGAGCGTCAGCAGGCACAGCACACCGAGCACGGCGCGCAGCAGCAGCCGCTCGGACGCCGTCGACCGCGGTGCCTTGCGGGCGGCCACGCCGACGACCCCGAGCGTGAGCAGGGTCGCGAACGTGAGCTGGCCGAACCCTTGGTGGACGTACTCGGCATACGTCAGCCCGGTCGTACGGCGGAGGTAGTCGTGGCCGCCGAACATCACCGCCAGCTGTGCGACGACGAAGACCGCGAACAGCGCGGTGACGGCGCCGACGGGGACCAGCCACTCGAACGCGCGGCTGACGGGCTTCCCGGTCGGCATCGCGGCCCGCTCCACGCGCGGCGGGTTCACGGCGACGTACACGCCGATCAGAGTGGTCCCCGCGACGGCGAGGGTGACGAACGTCCGCAGGGCCATCGTCGGAGCGGTGATGTCGGGGAGGACGGCGACCGCCCAGCTGGCGAACAGCGCGTCGGCGGACGCGAACAGCAGCCCGAAGACCAGCACCAGCACCAGGGAGACGCCGACCGTGCGCACCGCGGGGACCCACGAGCTGACCCGGCGCGGGGTCCGCGAGGACCGGGCGAGCCAGGGGAGGCCGCGCAACGCGGCGAGCGGCACCGAGAACCCCGCCGCGACCAGTCCGAAGAAGCTGCGTGCCTCGGTCAGCGTGGCCACGGCGACGACGAAGGAGGCGAGCAGGCAGAGCACGACGATCCACTCGGCGTCGCGCAGGAAGACCGTCGAGACCAGCAGGACGCAGAGCGTCGCCGCGCCGAGGTGCTCGACGGTGCGGCGCCGGGCGTCCGCCGCGACGACCACGCCGGCCACCGCCATCAGCACGACGAAGGTCCCGACGCCCAGGTCGCGGAACGGCAGGACGACGGCGGCGAGCAGTCCCGCGGCCAGGGACGCGAGGACGAGTCGAGGGCGGGCTGCGAGGTCGCGCTCGGGCCAGAAGTCTCCGAAGAGCTCGGCGGTCGCCTGTCGCTGGGGGACGGCGGGCACGGCGGGGCTGGTCATGCTGAGGTCCTCTCGGGGAGTGTGGCTCGGATGCGGCAGCCCGGGCCCGGGCGGTCGGGCTCGGCGACCTCGATGAGGCCGCCGTGCAGCTGGGTGACCCAGCGGGCGATGGCGAGGCCGAGACCGGTGCCGCCGGTCGTGTCGGCGCCGCCGGAGGTGAAGCGCTCGAAGACCTGCGCGCGGTCGGCGGGGGCGATCCCCGGCCCCTGGTCGGTCACCTCGAGGACGGTCCGGTCGCCGGCCCGCCGCGCGACCACCGTGACGGTGCCGCCCGAGGGGCTGTGCCGGCTGGCGTTGTCGAGCAGGTTGGCGACCAGCTGGTGCAGCCGTGAGCGGTCGCCGTGCACGACGAGGTCGGCGGGCTCGACGCGGACGTCGTAGGTGACCGGCCGGTCGGTGAGCCGGGCCTCCGCGACAGCCTCGTCGAGGAACGCCCGCAGGGCCACGGCCTCCCGTTGCAGCGGGACGATGCCGGCGTCGACGCGGGACAGGTCGAGCAGGTCCGTCACCAGCCGGCTGAGCCGCTCGGTCTGGTCGAGAGCCGCCCGCAGCGTCGCCTCGTCGGGACGGGCGACCCCGTCGACGAGGTTCTCCAGCACCGCCCGCAACGCGGAGACGGGCGTCCGCAGCTCGTGGGAGACGTTGGCGACCAGCTCGCGACGCTGCCGGTCCACGGCCTCCAGGTCGGCGGCCATCGTGTTGAAGGCTCGGGCCAGCTCGCCCACCTCGTCGGTCGAGGTGGCGGTCACCCGGCGCGAGTAGTCGCCGGTGGCCATCTGCTGCGCCGCCGACGTCATCTCGCGCAACGGCGAGGTCATCCCGCGGGCCAGCAGCTGGGTGACGAGGAGCGCGAGCACCACGGACGCCGGGATCGTGAAGCGGGGGAGCAGGCCGACGGACAGCCCGAGCACGGTCAGCAGGGACGCGACGCCGACGCTGGCAGCCACCAGGACGCCGAGCTTGAGCTTGATCGACCGGATCCGGTCGAGAGGGCGGAACGCGTTCACGGCGTCGCCTCCAGGGCGTAGCCGACGCCGTGCACGGTGCGCACGCGTCCGGCGCCGAGCTTGCCGCGCAGCGACTTCACGTGGCTGTCGACGGTGCGGGTGCCCGCGGCGTCGGGCCAGTCCCACACCTCGGCGAGCAGCTGCTCGCGGGTGTGCACGGTGCCCGGCGACTCGGCGAGGCAGACCAGCAGGTCGAACTCCGTCGGCGTCAGGTGTACGTCGATCCCGTCGACCGCCACCCGCCGCGCGGACCGGTCGACGTGCACGGTGCCGACGGTCAGCGTCGCGGGGCCGCGGGCCGCGAGCTCGGCGGCCCGGTCCACGCGGCGCAGCAGCACCCGCACCCGGGCGACCAGCTCGCGCATGCTGAACGGCTTGGTGAGGTAGTCGTCGGCGCCGACGCCCAGCCCGACGAGCAGGTCGGTCTCGTCGTCGCGGGCGGTGAGCATCAGCACCGGCACGGGACGGTCGGCCTGGACCCGGCGGCACACCTCGTGACCGTCGAAGCCGGGGAGCATCACGTCGAGCACCAGCAGGTGCGGCGTCCACTCCTGCGCGGCCGCGACGGCCCCCGGTCCGTCGTACGCCTGCCGGACGTCGAAGCCCTCGGCCACCAGCCGGTCGCTGACCGCCTGGTTGATCGTGGGCTCGTCCTCGACGACCAGCACACGCTGACGCACCCCGTTCTCCATGCTCTCGAGAGTAGGAGCAGTGCCCGTCAGGTGGTGCCAAGAACATGTGAAGGTTCTGCACAGGTCCGCGGCGACCCGTCACTGCTGCAACGACACGCCGCGAAAACTGCTGCGTGAGTGACGGGTCGGCGTCAGGACTGCCAGGACTTCCAGAGGGCGGCGTAGGAGCCGTCCTGGGCGACGAGGTCGTCGTGCGACCCGAACTCGCTGATCCGGCCGTCCTCGACGACCGCGACCCGGTCGGCGTCGTGCGCGGAGAACAGCCGGTGCGCGATCGCGATGACGGTGCGGCCCTCGAGCACCGCGGCCAGCGAGCGCTCGAGGTGCCGGGCAGCGCGCGGGTCGATCAGCGAGGTCGCCTCGTCGAGCACCAGGGTGTGGGGGTCGGCGAGCACCAGCCGGGCGAGGGCGACCTGCTGGGCCTGCGGTGGCGTCAGCGTCCGGCCGCCGGAGCCGACGACCGTGTCGAGCCCGTCGGGCAGCGCCTGGACCCAGGCCAGCGCGTCGACCGCGTCGAGGGCGGCGAGCAGCTGCTCGTCGGTGGCCTCGTCGTCGACCGCCAGCGCGAGGTTGTCGCGGATCGTCCCGACGAAGACGTGGTGCTCCTGGGTGACCAGCGCGACCTGCCCGCGCAGCTCGGTCAGCGGCAGCTCGGTCAGACCCACTCCGCCGACCGTCACCGACCCGGTGCGTGGCGGGTGGATGCCCGCGAGCAGCCGGCCGAGCGTGGACTTGCCGGCGCCCGAGGGGCCGACCATCGCGATCCGCTCCCCGACCCCGACGTCCAGGTCGACGCCGTGCAGCACGTCGCGGCCCTCGACGTACGCGAACCGCACGTCCTGCGCCTCGATCCGGTCACCGTCGGGGACGCGGCCGGAGACCGTGCGGTCGTCGGGGACGTGGGCGACCCCGAGCAGCCGGGCCATCGACGCGGCACCGACCTGCAGCTCGTCGAGGATCGACACGATCCGGTCGACCGGGTCGATCAGCATCTGCACGTAGAGCGTCGCCGCGGTGACGTCACCGAGGGAGACCGAGCCCTGGGTGTACAGCCAGCCGCCGAACAGCAGCGTGGCGACCGTCGGGATCAGGTAGGCGACCTCGACGGACGGGAAGAACACCGTGCGCAGGTACAGGGTGTACCTCTCGGCGGCGTACGAGCCCGCGATGTCCTTGTCGACCTGCTCCACCCGCTCGCGGCCCAGGCCGAGCGCCTCGACGGTGCGGGCACCCTCGACGGTCTCGGTCAACGAGGCGCTGATCGCGGAGTACGACGCGTTCTCGCGCAGGTAGCCGTCCTTGGCCCGGCGGAGGTACCACCGCAACCCGATCACCAGCGGCGGCACGCCGAGCAGGCAGGGCAACGCGACCCACCAGCCGACGAACAGCGCAGCGGTGAAGGTGAACGCCGCCGTGATCACCGCGATGGACCACTCGGGCAAGGCCCAGCGCACCGACCAACCGAGCTGCTCGACGTCGCGCGACGTGCGGGTCAGCAGGTCGCCGGCACCGGCGGACTCCACCGTGCCGACCGGGAGGGCCAGGGCGTTCTCGACGAAGTCCTCGCGCACCTCGGCGAGCACCTGCTCGCCGAGGGTGAAGGAGAGGTAGCGCGCGTAGCGGGTCAGCACGGTCTGCACGAGCAGGAAGACCGCCAGCAGGGCGACGATCCGGTCGACGTGCCCGACGGTGGTCCCGGACTGCACCGCCTGGACCAGGTCGCCGAGCAGCCGCGGGCCGGCCAGCGCCGCCAGCGCGGCCGCCGCGTGCAGCCCGAAGGTCGCCGAGATCCGTCGCGGGTGCCGGCGGAACAGCGACGCGACGTAGGCGCGCACCTGCCGCGTGTCCGCGACCGGCAGGCTGCCCAGTGGCGGTTCGAGCTTGTCTTCCGGGTGGTCGAGCTTGTCGAGACCGGTCATGCCGTCACCTCCTCGGTCATCTCGCGGGTCACCACGGCGCGGTACTCCGGCACCTCGTGCAGCAGGTCGCGGTGCGTCCCGAACGCGACCACGCGGCCCTCGCTCAGGAACGCCACCCGGTCGACCCGGTCGAGCAGCAGCGGGCTGGTGGTGGTGACCACCGTGGTCCGGCCGGCTCGGTGCTGCACCAGCCGGTCGGCGATCCGGGCCTCGGTGTGCGCGTCGACCGCGGACGTGGGCTCCACGAGCACCAGCACCTCGGGGTCGGCGGCGAGGGCGCGGGCCAGCACGAGCCGCTGCCGCTGGCCTCCGGAGAACGACCGGCCGCGCTCGGCGACCAGGGCGTCGAGGCCGCCGGGCAGCGCCTCGAGCACGTCGTCGGCCGACGCGGTCCACAGCGCGGCGGCCACCGACTCCGCACCGCGGCCGCGGATGTCGATCTGCCGGCGCAGCACGCCCGAGAACAATGCGGTCTCCGCGTCCGAGACGACGATCCGGCGCCGTACGACGGAGCGCGGCAGGCCGGACAGCGGCACGTCGCCCCAGCGCACCTCGCCGTCGGCGTACCGGCCGAGCCGGTCCGCGATCAACGCGGTCTCCTCGGGGCGGTCGGACACGAGAGCCGTGACCTTCCCGTGCGGCACCCGCAGCCCGCTGGTCACGTCGACCAGCTCGGCGTCGGACGCCGGCTCGTCATAGGCCTGGTCGGGGTCGGTGACCTCGGGGCGCAGCGCGAGCACCCGGACGACACGCTTCGCCGCGACGAACGCCCGGATCCACTTGTTGGCGAACTCGGTCGCGGTGCGCAGCGGGATCATCAGGAACGCGGCGTAGCCGTAGAACGCGACCAGCTCGCCGGCGCTGATCCGTCCCTGCACGGCGAACCGCGCACCCAGCCAGACGACGACCACGACGAAGATGCCGGGCAGCAGGATCTGCAGCGCGTCCAGCACGGACTGCAGGCGGCCGACCCGCACGCCCGCCTTGCGGACCTCCTGCGAGTCCCGCACGTAGCGGTCGTGGAACACCCGCTCGCCGCCGATGCCGCGCAGGATCCGCAGCCCGCTGACGATGTCGGTCGCGAGGTTCGACAGGTCGCCCATCATCTCGCGCTGGGTGAAGTTGCGGCGCTGCAGCGGCTTGAGCAGCGGGCCGATCAGCAGGAGCAGCATCGGCACGCCGACCAGCACCAGCAGGCCGAGCGTCACCGACGTGTTCAGCAGGATCACGGCGACCACGAGGAAGGACACGACCGCACCGGCGGCCCGCGCCAGGACGTCCATCGCGTTGCCGAGGTGCGCGAGGTCGTTGGTGCCGATCGCGACGACCTCGCCGGTCGCGACCCGCTTCGGCAGCGTCGCGCCGAGGTACGTGGCGTGCCGGGCCACCAGCTGCACCGTCCGGTAGGCGGCGGTCAGCCAGTTGGTCACCGCGAACCGGTGCCGCATGATGCCGGCGAACGCCTGCACCAGGCCGATGCCGAGCATCACCGCGGTCCACTTCAGCAGGCCGTCGACGTCCTTTGCCGCGATCCCGTCGTCGATCGCGTGCCCGATCACCGCCGGCATCACCGCCTGCGCAACCATCCAGACGATGCCGAACGCCATCCCCGCGACCAGCGTGTGCCACTGGCCCTTCATGAGAAAGCCGAGGTAGCGCCACGGCGAGCGGGCGTCGGCGGTGCCGGGATCGGCGAGAGGGAGGTGGCGCACCGCTCCACGCTACGGACCGGGACCACCTCACCGCCAACCGTTTTCCGGCCGCTGTCACGGCGCGCGACCGTCGGCGACGCTTCATCTCCGGTTCACCCGCAGATGGCAGCCGGGCCACCGCCGGCCAGCAGCCTGATTGGCATGTCAGCTCTCGGGAAGCTCCGACAGGGAGTCATCGTCATGGCCACTGCCGCCGTCACCTCCACCGTCCTCGTCCAACCCGCCACCGCCGCACCGTCGATCGGACACCACCAGGTCGACGAGCCGCTCGTCATCGCGCACCGCGGTGCCTCCGGCTACCGGCCCGAGCACACGCTCGCGTCCTACGAGCTGGCGATCCGGATGGGCGCCGACTACATCGAGCCGGACCTCGTCTCCACCAAGGACGGCGTCCTCGTCGCCCGCCACGAGAACGAGATCGGCGGCACGACCGACGTCGCCGACCACCCCGAGTTCGCCGCCCGACGGACCACGAAGACCATCGACGGCCGCGCGGTGGTCGGCTGGTTCACCGAGGACTTCACCCTGGCCGAGCTGCGGACGCTGCGCGCCAAGGAGCGGCTGCCCGAGGTGCGTCCCGCCAACACGAGGTACGACGGGAGGTTCCAGGTCCCCACCCTCGACGAGGTGCTGGACCTGGCCGCGCGCGAGAGCAGGCGCCGCGGGGTGACGATCGGCGTCTACCCCGAGACCAAGCACCCCACCTACTTCAGGTCGATCGGACTGTCATTGGAGCCGCCGCTGGTCGCCGCGCTCCGGCGGCACCACCTCGACCGTCCCAACGCGCCGATCTTCGTGCAGTCCTTCGAGACGTCGAACCTGCGGGCGCTGTCCCGTCAGGTCAAGGTTCCGCTCGTCCAGCTGGTCGACGCGAGCGGTGCGCCGTACGACCTGGTCGCGAAGGGGGACCCCCGCACCTACCGCGACCTGGTGACGCCGGCCGGGCTGCGCGACATCGCGACGTACGCCGACGGGATCGGCGCCAACAAGGAGCTGGTGCTGCCCCGCGACGCGAGCGGCGCCACGGGCGCACCGAGCGCAGTCGTCCGCGACGCCCACCGGCAGCGGCTGGTCGTGCACGTGTGGACCCTGCGCAGGGAGAACCAGTTCATGGCGCGCAACTTCCGGATCGGCACGGACCCCAACGCACCGGGCGACCTGGCGGCGGAGACCGAGGCGTTCCTGGACGCCGGGGTGGACGGCGTCTTCAGCGACAACTCCGACCTCGCGGTCGAGGCCCGGGACGACTGGCTCGACGAGCGGACGCCGGCCCGGACCGGCTGAAGATCGGCTGCCTCGACGTAACGACGCCGCCACCGGACCGGCCTAGGATCGTGCGCATGGAACAACCTCACGTGGTCGTGCTGTTCGGAGCCACCGGTGACCTGGCTCGTCGCAAGCTCCTCCCGGGGCTGCTGCACCTGTTCGAGGCGGGGCTCCTGCGGGACTGCCGGATCGTCGGCACGTCGCTCGACGAGGTGAGCACCGACGAGTTCGTGAAGCTCGCCCGGGCGGGCATCGACGAGTTCAGCCGGCCGTTCGACGAGGCCTGCTGGGACGACTTCGCCGGGCGGCTCACCTACGTCTCCCAGAAGGCCGGCCCGCAGGCCCTCGCCGACGCGGTCGCCGAGGCGGAGAAGGTCCTCGGCGAGGAGTGCGACGGCGACATCAACCGGCTGCACTACCTGAGCGTGCCGCCGAAGGCCGCGCTCCCCGTCGTCCGCCAGCTCGCCGAGGCCGGCCTGGTCGAACGCTCCCGCATCATCATGGAGAAGCCCTTCGGCACCGACCTCGAGTCGGCCAAGAAGCTGAACTCCCGGCTGCACGAGGTGTTCGCGGAGGAGCAGATCTTCCGCATCGACCACTTCCTCGGCAAGGAGGCCGCGCAGAACATCCTCGCGTTCCGCTTCGCGAACGGTCTGTTCGAGCCGATCTGGAACCGCAACTTCATCGACCACATCCAGATCGACGTCCCGGAGACGCTCGGCCTGGAGATGCGGGCGTCGTTCTACGAGGGGACCGGCGCGTACCGCGACATGGTGGTCACCCACCTGATGCAGGTGCTCGCGTTCATGGCGATGGAGCCGCCGACCTCGCTGGCTCCCGGACCGATCAGTGACGAGAAGCTCAAGGTGTTCCGCTCCATGCGGCCGCTCGAGCCGCACAACGTGGTGCGCGGCCAGTACCACGGCTACCGCGACCTCGACGAGGTCGCGGACGACTCCGACACGGAGACGTTCGTGGCGCTGAAGGTCGAGATCGACAACTGGCGGTGGGCCGGGGTGCCGTTCTTCCTGCGGACCGGGAAGAAGATGGCCGAGGGCGCCCGGATCATCTCGATCGCGTTCCAGGAGCCGCCCCGGACGATGTTCCCGCAGGGCTCCGGTGTCGGGGCTGCGGGCCCGGACCACCTGACGTTCGACCTGGCCGACCAGTCCCGGATGTCGCTGTCGTTCTACGGCAAGCGCCCGGGCCCGGGGATGAAGCTGGAGAAGCTCTCGATGCAGTTCGCCACCCACGAGACCGGCAGCTCCAAGGCGGTGCTGGAGGCCTACGAGCGGCTGATCCACGACGCGATGCGCGGCGACCACACGCTGTTCACTACCGCCGACGGCATCGAGCAGCTGTGGGACGTGTCCCATCAGCTGCTCTCGGACCCGCCGCCGGTGCGGGGCTACGCACCCGGCAGCTGGGGTCCCAACGCCATCCACCAGCTCGTCGCCCCGCACGCCTGGCGGCTGCCGTTCGAGCGGTCCTGGCGCCGCCCGAACATCACGGCCGAGTAGGTCGAGTCCCGCTCACGCCTCCGGCATCAGGATCCAGGCCACGACGTAGGCCACGAACAGCGAGCCGAGACCGAAGATCGTGCCGAGCACGACGACCAGCCGGACCAGGTTGGCGTCGATGCCGAGGTACTCCGCGACTCCTCCGCAGACCCCGGAGACCCAACGGTCGTCGCGGCTGCGCACGAGGCGCTTGGCGGGCGCGTAGGGCTGGTAGGGCGGCTGGGCCGCCTGCGGGGGACGCTGCTGCTCGGTCATCGGTTGTCTCCTTCGAGGTGGGTGTCGATCTGGTGGGTGGTGTCGGTCGTCGTGTCGTAGGTCGGGTACGGGTCGTAGTCCGCGTCGTACGCCGGGTCGATCTCGTCGGTGCGCCGGCTCCGGCTGATGCCCTTGGCGGCGAAGGCGACCAGGCCGATCGCGCCGGCCGCGACGAGGACAGCGGGGATCAGCCACTCGACTCCCTCCGTGTCCACGACGCCGCTGGAGTGCAGCGCCCAGGACCCGGCGATGCCGAGGAAGATCAGGCCGACCACGAGGTAGCTCACGTTGAGCGGGTGGGTGTACGGGTTGTCGTTCATCACGGGTTCCTCACGTCGATGTGTCCGGCGGACAGGTGGGCGTTGATGCTGACGGTGCCGTCACCGGCGCCGAAGGTGCCGTCGAGGTCGGTGTTGATCCCGCCGGACCCGCGGCCCGGCAGGTCGATCTGCCCGGGACCGTCGATCCCGGCGTCCACGTCGCTGCGGATGCCGTCGGGGAGCACCACGACGATCTCGCCGGCCCGGGCGTTCACGTCGATCACACGGCCGTCGAGGGACTGGGGGTCGGCCACGTCACTCAGGTCGAGGAACACCCGTCCCGAGGTGATCTCGTAGGAGCTGTGCACCGCGCTCGCCGAGTTGGGGGAGACGCTGACCTGCTCACCGTCCTTGAAGCCGTCGAACGAGCCGACCGCCGAGGTGACGGCGAGGGCGATCGAGGCGACGATGCCCAGGAAGATCAGGCCGCCGGCCCGGCCCACGAAGGCGCCGACCAGCAGCATCACGCCGATGACCGTGAGCGCCAGCGCCGGGTAGGCGGCGTCGACCACCGCTCCGCCGGACGCGTCGTACAGCCCGAGGGAGCCGAGCGCGACCGCGATCATCGCGAGCGTGAAGCCGAACAGCTTGGGGCCGCGCTTGGGGCGGCGCGGGGGCTGGTAGGCGGGTGCCGGCTGGGCGGCGGGCAGCCACGGCGGGGGAGGTGGTGTCCCACCGTCGTCGGTCGTGCCGGGGGCGGCGGTGTAGGCGGTGTAGTCGGTGCCCTGGCCCGTGGTCGACGCGTAGCCGGGTCCGTACGGCGCGACGGGTGTCGACTGCCGGGGCCCGTTGCCGCGGACCGCGAGGTAGATCAGCACGCCGATGCCGACGAGGAACAGCGGCCACGGGAAGCCGATGCCGCCCCAGCTGTCGCCGACCAGGAGCAGCGCGGCGAGCACGCCGGCACCGATCAGCACGACGTTGCGGGTGCTCGGGCTCATCGCGATCTTGCCCTCGGGCTGGCCGTCCTCGGGGACGAGCAGCCACGCGGCGCCGTACAGCACGAAGCCGGCGCCGCCGAAGAAGACGAGCACCACGAACAGCACGCGCAGGATGGTCGGGTCGATGTTGAGGTGCCGGCCGAGCCCGCCGGCGACACCGGCGACCTTGCGGTCCGTCACGCTGCGGCGCAGCTCCTCGTAGTTGCGGAGGTTCGGTCGGTCCACACCGGGCGTCTCGGGCCGGGTGTTCTGCTCGTCCGTCTCGGACGGCCCCTGTGTCTGGTTCATGTCATCGATCCTGGGCCACCGCGGGCCTGCGCACCATCAGGGAGACCCCTGGTTGGCACCGGGGTCGGCGCCCCGGGGACCAGGGTGGGGTCAGGGTCGCCACTCATGGTCCGCACCCGTGGCCTGTGTGACGATTGAGGGACGATGAGCACCGAAGCGCCCGCACCCACGACCGGCCCCCCCAAGGCCTTCCGGTCCACCGACGACCGGTTCCTCGGTGGAGTGTGCTCCGGGCTCGCCCTGCACCTCGGCATCGACGTGATGTACGTCCGGGCGGCGTTCCTCATCACGTCGGCGCTCGGCGGGTTCGGCGTCGCGGCGTACGCCGGCCTCTGGCTGATCCTGCCGACCGACACCCACCTCGAGGAGACCTCACCCGGCCTCGCCGCCGCCACCCGTCAGGGCAAGCGTCCGCGCCGCAGCCGGCGGCGTCTCGAGGACGTCGGACCGCTGGTCGCCCTGGGCGCCGTCGGCATCGGCATCGTGGTGCTCGCCCAGGTGGTGCTCGGGGGCTCGGTGCTGTTCTGGCCGGTGCTGCTCGGCGTGGTCGGGCTGGCGGTGCTCTGGCGGCAGGCCGACGAGGCGCAGCGCGAGCGCTGGGTCGACAGCTCGGGGCGCATCGACTTCTTCCGGGCCGTGGTCGGCAACGGCGGCGCGGCGTCGTGGACCCGGCTCGCGGCCGGCGTCGGCCTGCTGCTGTCGGCGCTGGTGCTGTTCGCGCTGCAGACCGGTCAGAGCGGCGGGATCGGGGTGGCCCGCGACGTGGTGGTCGCCGGCGTGCTCGGTGTGGCCGGTCTCGCGCTGATGGTCGGCCCGTGGTTGTTCCGGCTGACCGGTGACCTGTCCGAGGAGCGCGCGGCGCGGGTGCGCTCGCAGGAGCGCGCCGACATGGCTGCGCACCTGCACGACTCGGTGCTGCAGACCCTCGCGCTCATCCAGAAGCATGCGTCCGACGGCAAGACCGTGGCCACCCTGGCCCGCGCCCAGGAGCGGGACCTCCGGTCCTGGCTGTACGGCGAGCTGCCACCGCCGGACACGTCGATGGCGAGCGCCCTGAAGGCGGCGGCGGCCGAGGTCGAGGACCAGCACGGCGTGCCCGTCGAGGTCGTGACGGTGGGGGACACCGCCGTCTCCGAGCGGCTGCGACCGGTGGTCCTCGCCGCGCGTGAGGCGATGGTCAACGCGGCCAAGCACTCGGGCGCCGACAAGGTCGACGTGTTCGCCGAGTGCAGCGACGAGCACACCGACGTCTTCGTCCGCGACCGCGGCCACGGCTTCGACCAGGGCGCCGTTCCCGAGGACCGGCTCGGCGTCCGCAACAGCATCGTGGACCGGATGCGCCGCCACGACGGCACCGCGGTGATCCGCACCGGTCCCGGCGAGGGCACCGAGGTGCGGCTGTCCATGAGCACCCACCCGACGACCAGCAGCAGCACCCAGGAGGAGCCCGGATGACCCCGCCGACCCAGAGGCGCAGCGTCGTCGTCGTGGACGACCACGCGATGTTCCGCACCGGTGTGAAGGCCGAGCTCGCCGCACACCCCGACGAGATCGAGGTCATCGGCGAGGCCGCCGACGTCGACCAGGCCGTCGAGGCGGTGCTCCGGCTCCGTCCCGAGGTGGTGCTGCTCGACGTACACCTGCCCGGTGGTGGTGGCGCCGAGGTGATGAGGAGGGTCGGCGCGCGACTGCCGGACACGCGGTTCCTCGCCCTGTCGGTCTCCGACGCCGCCGAGGACGTGATCGGCACGATCCGGGCCGGCGCGCGCGGCTACGTCACCAAGACGATCACCGGTCCGGAGCTCGTCAACGCTGTCGACCGGATCGCCGACCGGCGACGCGGTGTTCTCGCCCCGGCTCGCCGGCTTCGTGCTGGACGCCTTCGCCGGCTCGATCGAGGTCGCCCAGGTCGACGAGGACCTCGACCGGCTCACCGAGCGGGAGCGTGAGGTGATGCGGCTGATCGCCCGCGGCTACGCCTACAAGGAGGTGGCCAGCGAGCTGTTCATCTCGATCAAGACCGTCGAGACCCACGTGTCCAGCGTGCTGCGCAAGCTGCAGCTGTCCTCGCGCCACGAGCTGACCCGCTGGGCCAACGACCGGCGGCTGCTCTGACCCGATCCCGCGTCCTCGTCGTCGCGGGACTCACCGCGGGGCTGCTCCTGGCCGGGTGCACGCCGACGGCCGGTCCCGCCGCGCAACCGCCGGCCCCGGCCACCGACAGCCCGCGGCCCACGACCACGGAGTCCCCGAGCCCGACCCGCAGCACCGCCCCGTCACCGACCGGCCGGCCCGCCGCGACGCTCGACGACTGGACCGTCGGCGCGAGCCCGCTCCCGCTGCGGCCCGACGGCTTCGGGCAGGTGCTGCGCACGCCCCGCGAGCTGCGGGTGCGCCGGCTGCCGACCACCGACCTGCTGCCGCCGCCGCGCGACGGCCGCTTCCACGCGCGGATCGGGCCGGTCACCCCGCAGGTCCGGCGCCGGATGGGGGAGACCTGGTCGCCGTCCTGCCCGGTGCCGCTGTCCGGGCTGCGCTACGTCACGGTCGGCTTCCACGGGTACGACGGCGAGCCGCACACCGGCGAGCTGGTCGTGAACGCCACCGTCGCCCGGGACGTCGTCGGCGTCTTCCGGCGGCTCTGGTCGGCGCGCTTCCCGATCGAGGAGATGCGGCTGGTCACGACCGCCGACCTCGACGCTCCTCCCACCGGTGACGGCAGCAACACCGCGGCGTACGTCTGCCGGACCACCCGCGGCACCACCACGCTCTCCTCGCACGCCTACGGGCTGGCCGTCGACGTGAACCCGTTCGTGAACCCCTACCGCAAGGGCGACCTGGTGCTGCCCGAGCTCGCGAGCGCCTACCTCGACCGGTCCTGGCACCGCCCCGGGATGGTGCTCCGGGGAGGCGTCGTGACCCGTGCGTTCGCGGCAGTCGGCTGGACCTGGGGCGGAGACTTCGACTCGGTGTCCGACCCGATGCACTTCTCCGCCGACGGTCGTTAGGTCCGGTAGGCCGTCCACGACTCCTGCATGCGCACCGCCTGTCCGGGCGTGAACTCGAACATGCAGGCGTCCTCGGTGTAGTCCATGAAGTTGTGGATCGGGTCCGCCCCGGGCTGCGACAGGCAGGTGTCCCGGCCGGTCGGGCAGCCGAACGCCGGCGAGGCCTCGTAGGCCGTGTCGTCGACGAAGTCGCCGGGTGCCGTGCAGCCGCCGTCGAACGTGTGCAGCAGACCCAGCCAGTGGCCGACCTCGTGGGTCCCGGTGTCGCCCTCGTTGTACGGCGCGAGCGGACCGCCCGGGAGGCTGCGGTAGTCGAGGACCACGCCGTCGTAGAACCGGGGGAGACCCCCGTTCGCCGCGTCGAAGTCCCACGGCAGGTAGGCCCAGCCGAGCAGCACCTTGCCGAGGTCGCCGGAGTAGAGGTTCAACGTGTCGGCGCCGCCCTCGTGCAGCGCCTGCTTCATGTTGATCTCCTTGCCGCCGCCGCGGACGAAGCGCACGTCGCTGTTGCCGGAGGTCGGCGCCATCTTGAACCACTGCGACGCCGTGGTCCGGGTGGTCGACTCGAGCTCGAACCGGAAGCCGCTCGAGGCGTACGCCGCGTTGAGCACGTCGATCTGGTCGTCGATCCAGGCCTGCGGGAATGTTCCCGCCGCTGACCGAGGTGTCCTTGCGCAGCACGTGGAACGCGACCGGGACCGTCACCGTCGCAGCCTGGGTCGCCTTGCTTGCCTTGTTCGCCCGGGTGGTGTGGGTCTTGCGCCACGCGGCGAGCGGGTCGTGCCTCGGCTGGATGGCGTCGTCGCGGGAGATGTGGCCGGCGGGCGCCTTGGGCACGTCGCCGTACGAGCACGCCGGCTCGTCGGTCGCGGGCGCCGCGCTGCCGGTCACGGGGGCGGCGACGAACCCGAGGGTGAGGGCGAGGGCGGCGACGGGGCGCCACCAGGTCTTCATCGAGCTGGGCATGCGAGATCTCCTCCGTCAGGGTGCTGCCGGGCACGTTACGCCCGCCGGACGATCCGCGACAGAGGTCGCTCGAGCACGACGCCACGCGGTCGGACTGTCGCTTCCGGGACGTAGGCTGGAGCTCATATGAGTGCGTCGTTCCCGATCCCGCAGGCCCCCACCTCGACCCAGTCCGAGCTGGAGCTCGACGTCGCGACCCCGGGGGGCGGCCGGCGCCGCGGACCGACCGCCGACGAGCTGCTCGACGGGCTCAACGAGCCGCAGCGCGCGGCCGTCGTGCACGCAGGAGCGCCGCTGCTCGTGGTCGCCGGAGCCGGCTCCGGCAAGACCCGGGTGCTGACCCGGCGGATCGCCTGGCTGATCTCCGAGCGCAAGGCCCACCCCGGCTCGATCCTGGCGATCACGTTCACCAACAAGGCGGCCGCGGAGATGCGCGAGCGCGTCGAGGAGCTGGTCGGCCGGCGGGCCCGGATCATGTGGGTCTCCACCTTCCACTCGGCGTGCGTGCGGATCCTGCGCAAGGAGATCGACCGCTTCGGCTACAAGTCGTCGTTCTCGATCTACGACTCCGCCGACTCCAAGCGGCTGATGACCCTGGTGTGCAAGGAGCTCGACCTCGACCCCAAGCGCTACCAGCCCCGTGCGGTGCTCAACTGGATCTCCAACCAGAAGAACGAGCTGGTCGACCACGAGGACGCTGCCAAGAACACCCAGAACCACCTCGAGGAGACGTACGCCGAGGCCTACGCGCTCTACCAGCAGAAGCTGCGCGCGGCCAACGCCCTCGACTTCGACGACCTGATCATGACGACCGTGCACCTGCTCCAGGCGTTCCCGGAGGTGCGCGAGACCTACCGCCGGCGGTTCCGGCACGTGCTCGTCGACGAGTACCAGGACACCAACCACGCGCAGTACGCCCTGGTCCGCGAGCTGTGCGCGCACGACGTCGGCCGCCCGGCCATCCGCGGGCGAGGCCGACCCGGACGCCCCCGACGGCGACGGCATCGAGCCGTCGGAGCTGATGGTGGTCGGTGACGCCGACCAGTCGATCTACGCGTTCCGCGGGGCCAACATCCGCAACATCATGGCCTTCGAGGAGGACTTCCCCGACGCGAGCACGATCATGCTGGAGCAGAACTACCGCTCCACGCAGACGATCCTCACGGCCGCCAACTCGGTGATCAGCCGCAACAAGGGCCGCAAGGCCAAGAACCTCTGGTCGGACGCCGGTGACGGTGAGCAGATCGTCGGCTACGTCGCCGACGACGAGCACGACGAGGCCCGCTTCGTCTCCGAGGAGATCGACCGGCTGACCGACGCCAAGGACGCGCGGCCCGGCGACGTCGCGGTGTTCTACCGCACCAACGCCCAGTCCCGTGTGTTCGAGGAGGTGTTCATCCGCGTCGGCATGCCCTACAAGGTCGTCGGCGGCGTGCGCTTCTACGAGCGGCGTGAGGTCAAGGACGCCCTCGCCTACCTCCGGATCCTGGTCAACCCGGACGACGAGATCTCGCTGCGCCGGATCCTCAACGTCCCCAAGCGCGGCATCGGCGACCGTGCCGAGGCCTGCGTCGACGCGCTCGCGCGCCGCGACGGCATCACGTTCTTCGAGGCCCTGCGGCGGGCCGAGGACGCCCCCGGCATCGCCACCCGCTCCCTGACCGCGGTCCGGGGGTTCGTGGACATGGTCGAGCTGCTCCAGTCGATGGTCGACGCCGGCGAGCGGGCCGACGTGGTGCTCGAGCAGGTGCTCGCCGCCAGCGGCTACCTCAAGGAGCTCGAGGAGTCCGACGACCCGCAGGACGAGACCCGGGTGGAGAACCTCGCCGAGCTGGTCGCCGTCGCCCGGGAGTTCGCGGACGAACCCGTCGCGGGTCCCTCCGCCGATCCGGCCGACCCCGAGCCCGCAGCACCTGGTCTGCCCGACTTCCTGGAGCGGGTCGCGCTGGTCGCCGACTCCGACCAGATCCCCGACCAGGACGCCGAGGACCTCGGCGTCGTCACGCTGATGACCCTGCACACCGCCAAGGGCCTGGAGTTCCCCGTCGTGTTCCTGACCGGGCTCGAGGACGGCGTCTTCCCGCACATGCGCTCGCTCGGCGACCAGCCCGAGCTGGAGGAGGAGCGCCGGCTGGCGTACGTCGGGGTCACCCGTGCCCAGCAGCGGCTCTACGTCTCACGTGCCGTGGTCCGCTCGGCCTGGGGTGCCCCCTCGCACAACCCCGCGTCACGCTTCCTCGACGAGCTGCCGATCGACCTGGTCGACTGGCGGCGCACCCAGGCCGCCCAGACCTCGTGGAACCGCCCGGTGCTGCCGTCCCTGCCCGCGCGCAACGCCGGCGCACCCACCCGGAGGTTCGGGACGGCGGCGATCCGCGCGGACGCCGACGCCCGGGGCAAGAAGCGCGAGGTCCCGAACCTCGATCCCGGCGACCGCGTCGTGCACGACACGTTCGGGATGGGCAGCGTCGTCGCGCTCGACGGGGTCGGCGACAAGGCCGTCGCGTCGATCGACTTCGGCTCCCAGGGCGTGAAGCGGCTGCTGCTTCGCTACGCCCCCGTCGAGAAGCTCTGAGCGGGACCTACGGCGTGATGCCGTGCGCGAGCAGCGCGGCGTACGGGTCGACCGGGTCGCCGGCGCCCGGGCGCACCTCGAGGTGCAGGTGCGGGCCGGTCACGTTGCCGGTGGAGCCCACCGAGCCGATGACCTCGCCGGCCCTGATGGCCTGACCGGTCGTGACGGCGTACGAGGTCTGGTGGCAGTACCACAGCTCGGTGCCGTCCTCGAGGGTGACGATCGTCCGGTTGCCGTAGGCGCCGGAATAACCGACCTCGGACACCGTGCCGTTGGCGACCGCGTGCACGGGGGTGCCGCTCGGAGCGGCGAAGTCCAGGCCCGTGTGGCAGTGCGACCAGAGGCCGGAGCACTCGCCGAAGCGGGACGTGAGGTGGTAGACGCCCGCGGTGACGGGCAGCTGCCAGGCGTTCTTGGCGATCAGGGAGGCCTGCTTCTCGGCGCTGGCGGCCAGGGCGGCCAGGGCGGCGTTGCGCTCCTTGGCCTGGGCCTCGGCGGCGTCCTGGAGGTCCTGGTCGGCGGCGTCCTTGAGGGCGTCGCGCTGCGAGTCGCGGCTGACCGCACGGGCCCGGCCGCTGACCGCGCTGCTCGAGCCGATGCTGCTCGCACCGCTCAGCGCGCTGGCCTGGGCGGAGAGCTTCTGCACGTTGCCGGTGGCCAGCGGGGAGTCGTCCGGGCTGCTCACGGTGACCGCGCCGGCCGCGGCGAGCAGCAGCGCCGCGGCGCCGATGAGGGTGGGTGCGGAAGGAATTCCGGGCAGCAGGGTTTTGCGGAGACCGCCATGGGTACTCCGCACCCGAGGCGTCGCGACGACGGCCTGCTCACGACCGGCGCGGCCGGGCTTGACGGCGCGTCTCTTGCCGGCCGACGGACCCGATCGCTCCACGACCGAGTCGGAGGTCCCCCGAACGTCGACAGAACTGCGCCGCGAGACGGCACGCTTTTCTGCACGGTGGTTCGACACGAGAGGGGCTGTTCCTTAACGTCGGGGGCGTCGGGGGGCACGCAACGGCAAACAATAACGGAACAGTCACGCTCCTGTCCGCCGAGGTAAAGAACCCTGTGTGCGGTGGGTCACCGGGCTTCGGACGACCCACGCCGCACGCGGGGCGCCCATAGTGTTCCCCATGTGGGCCACCTCACCCACATCGGGTCGGTGGTCTGGTCGGTGTCCGTCCCGGGTCGGCTAAGGTGCCGGGCATCGGGACCTCCGCGCGAGCGTCCCCGCCAGTCCCGAACGAAGGTGTGAGTGTCATGGTGGCTCCGATCAGGATCGTGGTGGCAAAGCCGGGCCTCGACGGTCACGACCGCGGCGCCAAGGTGATCGCCCGCGCGCTGCGCGACGCCGGTCACGAGGTCATCTACACCGGGCTGCACCAGACGCCCGAGCAGATCGTCGAGACCGCCATCCAGGAGGACGCCGACGTGATCGGCCTCTCCGTCCTCTCCGGGGCGCACATGACGCTGTTCAAGAAGCTGATCGGCCTGCTCGCCGAGCGCGACGCCAGCGACATCGTGGTCATCGGCGGCGGGATCATCCCCGAGGGCGACATCCCCCTGCTCAAGGAGCTCGGCGTCGCCGAGGTGTTCACCCCCGGCGCCCCGACCACCAAGATCGTCGAGTGGGTCAAGGCCAACGTCGTCGGCGACGACTCCGCCGTCGGCGCCTGACGCCGACCCGTCACTCAAGCAGCAGTTTTCGCGGCGTGTCGTCGCAGAACTGACGGGTCAGCGCGCGGGTTGCATCACCCGCCGGCCCGGCTGAACCGCGCGCCGACCTCCGCCGTCCGCTCGCGCAGCTCGTCGGGACCCTCGATCTCGAAGTCCGCGTCGGTCCCGGCCAGCACGAACATCGGCCAGGCCAGGTCGTCGACGTCCATCGTGAGCCGGCACCGTCCGCCCGTGAGCTCCTCGACCGAGCCCCACCGGCCGACCACCCGCCGTACGGCGTCCGCGGAGGTGTGCACGAGCACCGAGACGTGATGGCGCTGCGGGATGCTCCGCAGACCGCTCTGCACGAACTCCGCCGCGTCCGCCGCGGGCAGCTCGCGCTGCCGGAACCGCACGCCCGTCGCGGCGGCGTCGCTCATCCGGTCCACCCGGAAGCTGCGCCAGTCGTGGCGGGTCAGGTCCCAGGCGACGAGGTACCACCGCCGGCCGACCGAGACCAGCCGGTGCGGCTCGACGGACCGCTCCATCGCGTCCCCCTCGCGGGTGCGGTAGCCGAACCGCAGCCGCTCGTCGTCGCGGCAGGCCTGCGCCAGCGTGGTCAGCACGTCGGGGTCGATCGTCGGGCCGCCGGACATCGACCCGAACGCGGCCGGCACGGTGTAGGCCTGCAGCGCGTCCACCCGGCGTCGCAGCCGCGGCGGCATCACCTGCACCACCTTGCCGAGGGCGCGCACGGAGGTGTCCTCGATCCCCTCGACCATCCCGCTCGCGGCCGCGCGCAGCCCGACCACGATCGCGACGGCCTCCTCGTCGTCGAGCAGCAGCGGCGGCATCGCCGCTCCGGCCTGCAGCTGGTAGCCGCCGGCGGCGCCGCGCACCGCGTGCACCGGGTAGCCGAGCTCGCGGAGCCGGTCGACGTCGCGGCGCAGCGTGCGGTCGCTGACCTCGAGCCGACCTGCGAGCTCACTGCCGGGCCAGTAGCGGTGGGTCTGCAGCAGGGAGAGCAGCTGGAGCATGCGGGAGGCGGAGCTCATGGAACCGAGACTAGATCCGATTGCGGACGGAAACTGACCTAAAGAGCCGGAATCGTGGTCCCCATGAGCGAACCGATGATCCAGACACAGGCGCTGACCAGGCACTTCACGGTCGGCAAGCAGACAGTCGAGGCCGTCCGCGACCTCGACCTCACGGTCGAGCGGGGCGAGCTGGTCGCCCTGCTCGGTCCCAACGGAGCCGGCAAGTCCACCACGCTGCGGATGCTGACCACGCTGATCGCGCCCACCTCCGGGACCGCCCGGGTGGCCGGGTACGACGTGACGAGCGAGCCGCGCGCGGTGCGCAGCCGGATCGGCTACATCGGCCAGGGCAACGGCGCCGGCCACCAGCAGCGCGGCCGCGACGAGCTGGTCAGCCAGGGCCGGGCCTACGGCCTCGACCGGGCCGCCGCCCGGGCCCGGGCCGCGGAGCTGGTCGAGTCGCTGGACCTCGCAGCCGTCGCCGACCGCAAGGTCTCCACCCTGTCCGGCGGCCAGCGACGGCGCCTCGACATCGCGATGGGGCTGATCCACGGCCCGGACCTGCTGTTCCTCGACGAGCCGTCGACCGGCCTCGACCCGCAGAACCGCGCGAACCTCCAGGAGCACGTCGTGGCACTCCGCGAACGCTTCGGTACGACGGTCGTCCTCACCACCCACTACCTCGACGAGGCCGACTCCCTCGCGGAGCGCGTCGTGGTGATCGACCACGGCCGGGTGGTCGCCGACGACACCCCGGACCGGCTCAAGGCGACCTACGCGGCCGACCGGATGCGGCTCGAGCTCACGTCCGCCGAGGACGCGTCGGCCGCCGCGGCCCGGGTCGCCGCCGCCCACGTCGACGCAGTCGTCGCCGTCTCCGGGGACCGGGTCACCGTCGACATGCCGGGCGCGACGCTGGCGGTGCAGGCCCTGCTCGCGGACCTCGCCGTGCACGGCGTACCCGTCCGTTCCGTCGAGGTGTCCCGCCCGACCCTCGACGACGTGTTCCTCAACCTCACCGGCCGGAGCCTCCGTGAGGGGCACTCGACCGTCCCGTCCGGCCAGCCCGGACCGTCCGACTCGCCCAGCGACAAGCAGGAGGTCTACGCATGAGCACCACGACGATCCCCACCACCGCCGTGCCCCGCCGCAACCTGGTCCAGGACACCGGCATCGTGCTGTCCCGGGAGATCAAGCCGTTGCTGCGCGACCCGTTCTCGGTCGTGTTCTCGATGATCCAGCCGCTGTTCTTCCTGGCCCTGTTCGCACCGCTGCTGACCAGCGTCACCGGGCTGGGCGCGGGCAGCTCGCTGCAGTGGTTCGTGCCGGGCATCGTGGTGATGTCCTGCCTGTTCGGCGCCTCGATGACCGGATCGAACCTGCTGCTCGAGATGCAGACCGGTTCGCACGAGCGCACCCTGGTCACGCCACTGTCCCGCTCGGCGCTGCTGCTGGGCAGGGCGCTCAAGGAGATCCTGCCGGTGGTCGTGCAGGCCATCATCGTGGTCGCGGTCGTGGCGCCGTTCAGCTTCGAGGTGCACCCGGTCGGCATCGTGGTCGGCCTGCTGATGCTGTCGCTGTTCTGCGTCGGCCTGGGGTCGCTGTCCTACGCGTTGGCGCTGGCCACGCGCGGCCAGGACTGGATCTTCTGGACCGTGCAGCAGACCTTCCTGTTCCCGGTGCTGCTGCTCGCCGGCATGCTGCTGCCCGTCGAGGCCGGACCGGAGTGGCTGCGGGCGTTGTCGAAGGCCAACCCGCTCACCTACATCGTCGACGCCGAGCGGTCGCTGTTCGCGGGGTCGTTCGACCCCACGCTGCTGCTGCAGGGCACGGTGGCGGCGCTGCTCGTGTGTGCTCTCGGGCTCCGCGTCGGCCTCCGCTCCATGGCGAAGGCCGACTGAGCCTCAGCGCAGACGCAGGGGCGTGCGCAGCGGCAGCCGGATCAGGCTGGGTGCCGCTGCGCTCGTCTTCACGGTCACCGGTTGCGGAGCGTGGTTGCCGGCGTAGGCGAAGTCGCTCGCCGCGACCGTCACCCGGATCCGGTGCCCGGCCGGGAAGCGCTGGACGACGCCCGGCAGCGTGATCGAGACCGGCTTCGTGACGTCGCTGACCCGCACCGGCGAGATCAGCCGGTTCTGGAGCTTCTGGGTGCCGTCGGGTGCGACGTCGTAGATCTTGGCGAACAGCACGAGCTTGCCGCCCGGGTCGGCCCCCTGGGTCGCCGCGGCGGCCGGGGCGTCGAGATGCAGCAGCAGCTTCGAGGAGCCGACCAGGTTGGCGCCTGCCGCCAGCGGGCTGGTCGTCCAGGACGCGAACGTGCCGGGCGCGTCGCTGGGCTCCTGGTTGACCGTGTCGCCCTCGAGTCCCGAGGTCTCGGAGTACGACGTCGGCGCGGGGCCGGCGTTGCCGTAGGACGCGCTGCCGGTGGCCACCTGTGACCTCGTCCGGGTCAGGCCGTCGGTGCCGGTGAAGTAGAGCGTGGCCGTCGGTGCCTCGGAGAACGTGGACCGGACGGCGTACGCCTTGCGGATGGCGGTGCCTGCCTTGCCGGCCCGGGTGTCGTACTTGACCCAGTCACGGAAGTAGGAGAAGCGCGCGCCGACCGGCGCCTTCGTGTTGCCCTTCACGTAGTGGTTCATCCAGTTCAGGAAGCGGTTGCCGAGGTAGGACGACCGCAGCGACTTCGCGTTGAAGTCGAGCTCGCCGGGGGCGGGGCTGCTGTCCGAGTGGCCCCACGACTGCCAGATCATCCGGGCGGGCGTGCCCTGGGCGCGGAGGCCGCGGAACGTCGCGACGGCCTCCTGGATGTTGAACAGGGTGTCCTTCTGGCCCTGCACGACCAGCGTCGGCGCCTTCACCCGCTTCAGGTACGTCGACACGGACGCGTGACGCGCGAGCTTGAGGGTGCCGGCGTCCGGGTAGCCGAGCGTGTTCAGCCGGACCGCGGCCGGGCAGGCGTCGTCGGCGAAGTTCGGGCACGGCGGGAAGTTGCGGGAGGGGTCGACGGAACCGCCCTGGACGCCGTCGGTGATGCCGACCGAGAAGAACAGGTCGACCCACTCCTTCTTGCCCACGCCGGGCGTGTTGTAGGTGACGCCGCGGGCGAGGCTCGTGTTGTTCGGCGCGAGCGAGTAGGACAGGTCGTTCCAGGTGATGATCGGGATCAGTGCGTCGACCCGCTTGTCCTGCATCGCCACGGCGTACTGGATCTGGCCGCCGTAGGAACCGCCGATCATGCCGACACGGGGGTCGCCCTTGCGCTCCTTGGCGACGTAGCGCATCCGGTGCGCCTTGCCGTTGGCGTCGACGTACGACTTGGTGCCGGCCAGCACGCTGACCATCTGCTTGCCGGCCTTGCCGTCGTAGGCAGGGTCGTCGAGGTAGATCTTGCAGCCGGAGTTCGGGAAGCCGAGCCCGGTGTAGGCCAGCACGACGTAGCCCTGCTTGACGAAGCCGCGGCCGATGGCCGACTCGTTGCTGTCGTCCTTGCTGCCGCCGAAGCCGTTGGTGGTGAGGATCGCCGGCTTCTTGTGGGTCCGTGAGGCGCGATCGGGCTTGTAGATGTCGGCGTCGACGACGCACGACTTGTCGTTGTTCGGGCCGACCTTCACGTTCACGGTCACGTGCTGGAGGGAGTAGCCGGGCGTGCTGTCGGCCGCGGCCTGGGCGCCGCCGGTCGCGATCCCGACGACGGTGAGGCCGGCGGCGGTGAGCGTGCAGGCGGTGAGTGCGGCGATGCTGCGGCGAGCCATGGTGGTCCGATCGTCGGCGTGGTGTTGATGGAACAACGACGATCGGCCCGATCCGCTACGACGTGTGGTCCCCGTCACACGTGCCCGGCCCTGCCGTGGAGCAAACGCGCTGCTCCACGGTCAGTGGGCGTCGACGTGCCGGACGAGCAGCTCGGCCACCTCGTCGGCGTGCGTGACGATCGCCCAGTGGCCGGCGTCGATGCGCTCGATCCGCAGGTCGCCGCACGACTGGTCGAGGTCCTGGAGGAACACGTCCGTGACGTAGTGGTCGTGCTCGGGATGCACCACGAGCACCGGCACGTCGGTGCGCAGCCGCCCCGGACGTCGGCTGCGCTGCATGACGTTGGCGCGGTAGAGGCCGAGCCCGTTGACCGCGTTGCGACGCAGCTCGGGACCCCAGTGCCCGTCGGGGAGCCCCTCGCGGCGGGTGCCGGCCCGGGCCACCAGCTCATGGCCGTGCCGCCAGGCCAGCACCGGGAGGACCGGGAGCTTGAAGAACCCGATGTACCACGACGCCAGGCCCTGCCGGGCGAGCGCACGACCGCGTCCGCGACGGTTGCGCATCAGCCAGCCGGCGTGGTCCAGGGAGGGCGCGCTGATCGACGTGTACGACGCGATGCGGCCGCTCAACCTGGGATCGCTCGCCTCCACGGCAACCGCGTCCCACAGCTGCGCGGAGCCCCAGTCGTGCCCGACCAGGTGGACCTTCTCGCCGTCGGGGAGGAGGTCGTCGAGCACCGCCACGAGGTCGTCGACGAGACGCTCGGTGCGGTAGCCGTCCTGGTCCGGTGGCGCGTCGGAGGACCCGGCACCACGCACGTCGTACGTCACGACGTGCCAGGCGTCGAGGGGCAGCCGGGACACCAGGGAGCGCCACACGTCCTGCTGGTCCGGGTAGCCGTGGACCAGCACCACCGTGGGCCGTCCCGGGCCCGCCGGGCTGTGCTCGTGGACGGAGAGCGTGACGTCGCCGGAGCGGACGCGCAGCGAGGTCGGGGCGGCAGCCATGTGACGAAGCCTACGGAGCCCTCGATGGTCGTGGCCCAGGTCACGGGGCTAATGTCAGCCGTGACCCGCCCGGGGTTCGATCGGTGTGCCCCGGAGACAGCGCAGAAGCAGTGAACCCGGAAGAGGACGGTCATAACCGTGGACCTGATGGAGTACCAAGCGAAGGAGCTCTTCGCCAAGCACGACGTGCCAGTGACCGTCGGCACCGTCATCGAGAACGCCGCGGACGCCGCGGCGGCAGCCGAGGCGCAGGGCGGCCGTGTCGTCGTCAAGGCCCAGGTGCAGGCCGGTGGCCGCGGCAAGGCCGGTGGCGTCAAGCTCGCCGAGAACCCCGACGAGGCCGTGGCCAAGGCCGAGGACATCCTCGGCATGGACATCAAGGGCCTCACCGTGCACCGGGTGCTGATCGCGCCGGCTGCGGACATCAAGGACGAGTACTACTTCTCGTTCCTGGTCGACCGCGCGAACCGCGACTACCTGTGCATCGCCAGCGTCGAGGGCGGCGTCGAGATCGAGGTCGTGGCGCACGAGAACCCGGACGCGCTCGCCAAGGTCTCCATCGACCCGCAGGTCGGCGTCGACGACGCGAAGGCCGCCGAGATCGTCGCGGCGACCCGCTTCCCGGACGAGGTCGCCGACCAGGCGAAGAACGTCATCAAGAAGCTGTGGGACGTCTTCATCAAGGAGGACGCCACCCTGGTCGAGGTGAACCCGCTGTGCCTGCTCGGTGACGGCACCCTCGAGGCGCTCGACGGCAAGGTCACCCTCGACGAGAACGCCGAGTTCCGCCACGAGGACCACGCGGCGTTCGAGGACAAGCACGCGGCCGACCCGCTCGAGGCCGCCGCCAAGGAGAAGGGCCTCAACTACGTCAAGCTCGACGGCGAGGTCGGCATCATCGGCAACGGCGCGGGCCTCGTGATGTCGACGCTCGACGTGGTCGCCTACGCCGGCGAGAAGCACAGCGGGGTCAAGCCCGCGAACTTCCTCGACATCGGTGGCGGCGCCTCGGCCGAGGTGATGGCGAACGGCCTGCACATCATCCTGGGCGACCCGCAGGTCAAGAGCGTGTTCGTCAACGTGTTCGGCGGGATCACGTCGTGCGACGCGGTCGCCAACGGCATCGTGCACGCCCTCGAGCTCCTCGGCGACGAGGCCAACAAGCCGCTCGTCGTACGCCTCGACGGCAACAACGTCGAGGAGGGTCGCCGGATCCTCAACGACGCGAACCACCCGCTGGTGACGCTGGCGGACACCATGGACGGCGCTGCGGACCGCGCCGCCGAGCTGGCGAGCAAGTGAGGGCTGAGTAGATGTCTATCTTTCTGAACGAGAGCTCCAAGGTCGTCGTGCAGGGCATGACCGGCTCCGAGGGCCAGAAGCACACCCGCCGGATGATCGCCTCCGGCACCAACATCGTCGGTGGCGTGAACCCGAAGAAGGCCGGCCAGAGCATCGACTTCGACGGCACGTCCGTCCCGGTGTTCGGGTCCGTCAAGGAGGCGATGGACGAGACCGGTGCTGACGTGTCGGTCGTGTTCGTGCCGCCGGCCGGCACCAAGAGCGCCGTCATCGAGGCGGTCGACGCCACGATGCCGCTGGTCATCGTGATCACCGAGGGGGTCCCGGTGCACGACACCGCGGACTTCTTCTCCTACGCGCAGGCCAAGGGAACGACCCGGATCATCGGTCCCAACTGTCCCGGTCTGATCAGCCCCGGCAAGTCCAACGCCGGCATCATCCCCGCGGACATCACCAAGGCCGGCCGGGTCGGTCTGGTGTCGAAGTCCGGCACGCTGACCTACCAGATGATGTACGAGCTGCGGGACTTCGGCTTCAGCTCCGCGATCGGCATCGGTGGTGACCCGATCATCGGTACGACGCACATCGACGCCCTGCAGGCGTTCGAGGACGACCCGGACACCGACGCGATCGTGATGATCGGTGAGATCGGTGGCGACGCCGAGGAGCGTGCCGCGGCGTACATCAAGGACAACGTGACGAAGCCGGTCGTCGGCTACGTCGCGGGCTTCACCGCCCCCGAGGGCAAGACGATGGGCCACGCCGGCGCGATCGTGTCCGGCTCGTCCGGCACCGCGGCCGCCAAGCAGGAAGCCCTCGAGGCCGTCGGGGTCAAGGTCGGGAAGACCCCGTCCGCGACCGCGCAGCTGATGCGCGACATTCTCAAGGACCTCTGAGCCCGGTCCACCCGAAGGCCGTCGCACCCAGTGGGTGCGGCGGCCTTCGTGCGTTCACCGGACCCGGCTGGTCGAGCCTGTCGAGACTCCGACCCCGGCTGGTTGAGGTCGCTGTCGAGTGCAGCCACCTCCGGCTGGTTGAGGTGCGAGCTTGCGAGCCTCGAAACCATCCGCACCGATGCAGCCCAACCCGCCACTCGGGTGGTCGAGCTTGTCGAGACCCATCGAGATTCCCCTTGTGGATAACGCGAATCTCGCTCTCGTTCGCACGTCGGGACTGTCGGTGGTCGGGTCTAGGTTGGTTCGCATGTCCAGCACCCCCATCGCCACCCTCGACACCGTCGGCACGGTCACGCGATCTTCGTGAGCACACCGCCACGGCGGTGCTCGACGCGGTGACCGCTGCCCGGCGGGCGGCGGACCGGGAGGAGGCTCGGTTGCTGGCGTTGGCGGTGCACTGGGTCGACCTGCACCCGGTCACCGACCAGGACCTGATGGTCGGTGAGTGTCCGTTGGGTGGGGTGGGGACGCCGGGGGTCGCGGAGTTCGCGGTCGAGGAGCTGGCCGCGGCGCTCGGGGTCGGCTACCACGCGGGCCTCCGGCTGGTGGTCGAGGCGGTCGAGCTGTGCTTCCGGCTGCCGCGGCTGTGGGCACTGGTCCAGGACGGTCGGCTGCAGGCCTGGAAGGCCCGGCAGGTGGCCGCGGAGACCACCGGCCTGTCGAGGGCGGCGGTCGACTTCGTGGACCGGCACGCCGCCCTGACCGGGGTCCGGAACCGGATCCCGCCGATCCGGCCGCTGGTGCACGAGGCGTTGTGTCAGTGCGACCCCGACCAGGCCGCCGGTGTCGAGCAGGCCGCCCTGGATGCCCGCGGGGTCTGGTTGGACCACCGGCACTCCACCGCCACCACCCGGGTCACCGCGACCCTGGACACCCCCGACGCGCTGGACCTGGACGACTCCATCGCGGAGCTGGCGGTCACCATGGGCCGGCTCGGCGACGACCGTCCTCTCGAGGTCCGCCGCGCCACCGCGCTCGGGATGCTCGCGCACCCGCAACGCGCCCTGGACCTCGTCGCCGGTGAGTCGACCGCCTCGCCCGAGCCGCCCGGAGGCCTTCAACCGGTCCTCGGCGACCCTCTACCTGCACATCACCGCCGACGACCTCGCGGCAGACACCGGCGGCGGGAGCGTGGAGCGGCTCGGCACCGCCACCCTGGACCTGCTGCGCGACTGGCTCCAGCGGACCCGCAACGTCTCGATCCGACCGGTCCTCGACCTGGACCGCGACGACGGCGTCGACGTCCACGACCCGCCACCGTGGATGCGGGAGAGCGTGATCCTCCGCGACCGGCACTGCGTGTTCCCCGGCTGCGGCATCGACGCGAGAGTCTGCGACCTCGACCACATCGAGGCCTACGTCTCACCCGACGACGGCGGACCACCCGGCCAGACCCGTCCGTCGAACCTCGCCGCCCTGTGTCGGCGGCACCACCGGCTCAAGACCTTCACCGCCTGGACCTACCACCGCACCCCCGACGGCGCCTACGTGTGGGTCAGCCCCACCGGACGCCGGCACACCGTCACCACCTGACGGGTCTCGACAAGCTCGACCACCCGGTGGGGACCGGGGTCTCGACACGGCTCGACCACCCGGTGAGGTTCGAGGCCCTCGCCCGAGGCTCGGCACCTCAACCAACGGGTCTCGACAGGCTCGACCACCCGGTGGCGACCACGGTTGGTTGAGGTGCGAGCCTGCGAGCCTCGAAACCACGGTGCCTGGCGCTGGGAGGTTTCGAGGCACGTCGCTCAACGCTCCCTGGCACCTCAACCAACGGTCTCGACAGGCTCGACCACCCGGTCGGGGCCGGGTCTCGACGGGCGAGGGGATCTACTCGCAGACGATCCCGTCGTGGTCGTCTGTCGGTGTACCAGGCGTACTCGGCGTCCGTGCCCTTGTAGTAGGGCCCGTAGCCGGCGTCGTTGGCCCGGTAGCAGTAGCTGAACCGAGGGTCCAGCCTCCCACCGCTGCCGGCTCCGCCGGCACCGCCGGATGCGGCGCCGCTGGACTTGACGATCCTTGCTTTGGTGACCTTCAGGATGTCGTTCGGGCAGCTGGCGGCGACCTTGCTGAGCTTGGCCTTCTCCGCCCTGTCGACCTTGAGACCCCAACGGATCTTCACCGCCGTCCACTGCTTGACGTACAGGCACTTGCCGTACGTCGGCATCCACTCGGCCGGGTCTCGGTCGGACTTGGACTGGTTCACGTTGTCGGTGACCGCCACCAGGGTCCGGGCGTCGCCCAGGTCGTTGGCGTAGCGGGTGCGGGTGTCGCCGTTCCACTGCTTGGCGCCCGAGTCCCAGCTCTCCTTCAACGGCACCAGGTGGTCGATGTCGACGTCGGAGGCATGCGTCCAGGTGTGCTTGTCGTAGTAGGAGAACCAGCGGCCGGTCTTGATCGTGCACCCGCCGGTCGTCCTCGACCTGGTCTCCGCGACCAGCACCTCGGCACGGGTGTCCTGGCAGTCCCCGTTGCCGTCCACCCACAGCCGGTAGTTGCTGCGTGAGTACCCGGTGGGGGTCTCCGCGGCCACGGGCAGCTGCTTGACGGCCGCCCGCAGCCTCGTGGTCACGGTGGTAGATGCCTGTGCGGTTTCGGTGGCTCCGACGGTGACCAGGCCGGTGGCGAGGACGAGACCAACCATGACGGCGGCCAGACGTTTCATGTGTTCCCTAGGTCGGTGGTGAGGATGGCGAGGATGGGGGTCAACAGACTTCCCACGCTTCGCGCGCCGGCCGCTCGAACTCGTAGTCCGGCCGAGCGGGTCGACGCCGTTGTGCAGGCCGTCAGGCCGCCTCGCAGGCGATCTTGTCCTTGTCGCGGTCGAGACCCTTGTTGTGGCTCATGGCGGTCTTGTAGAGGCTGTCGCTGCGCTTGAAGTTGGTGACCGGCTTGCTGGTCGTCTTGTCGTGAGCCGACCTCATCCCGACGCCGTGCGGGTACTTCTTGTGCACCGCGGTGCAGTTGGTCCAGGTGCTAGCGGCGTGTGCGGGCACGGCCATGCCGAGGGTGCTCGAGGCGATGACTGCGGCTCCGATGGTCAACAGGGTCTTGCGGACGGTCACGAAGGCTCCAAGGTGATGTCAGTGGCTGTCCGAGGCAGCCTCTACAGGGGGTCCTCAAAGGGACGAGCCGCTGGATGTTTCCTGACGTCGCGTGGAGTGTGATCTCGCCCACTGCCGAGTGCCCGCCCTCGGTGCCTACCGCTGGGAGGTTTCGAGGCCCTCGCCCCAGGGGCTCGGGCACCTCAACCAGCGGGGGGCTCAACCGGGGAGGTCGGACCAGGCGGGCGGGAGGTCGAGAGGGCCCCAGTCGTCGGGGGGATGCCAGTCCGCCCAGGACTGATCCCACCAGTGCGTGCCGGCGGTGAGCATCTCCTCGATGGCGGCGCCGACACCGCGGATCTCCTCGGCCTGCTCGGGTGAGTAGCGACCCTCGCGGATCCGCTCCTCGAAGAGCTCGGCGTCCTTGACCTGCCACGGGCCGCCGGCCGGGATCCAGTAGTCGAGCTCGTGGTCCAGCGTCTCGAAGCGGTCGTCGAAGCGCCGGAACGGGTCCTGGAGGTTGAGGTACCAGCCGGAGAAGGTCCGGTCCGGTCCGCGCCAGAACAGGTCCACCGAGTAGGCGTCGCCGGGGCGTTGCAGCATCAGCTTGCCGTGGCCGTGCCAGGCGGTGTGGCCGGCGGTGAGCCACGGGTGCTCCCACCGGTCGAACGGCCACGCCGGGAACGCGAGCCGCGATCCGGGCGAGAGGAACACGGCGAGCAGGTCGTCGGTGTCCTGCACGACCCGGGTGTTGAACGCACACCAGGGATGGCCGTGCAGCACCTCCAGTCGTACGACGGGCGTCCCCACCGCCCAGTGCGGGGTGCTCACGTGACGACGTTCCGGACGGCGTACTCGGCCCGCAGGTGCTCGTCGTGCTCGATCACCGCGACGAGGCGATCGACGGCGTCGTAGACGTCGGCGTGCGTGACGTAGAGCGGCGCGAAGCCGAACCGGGCCACGTCGGGGGTGCGGAAGTCGCCGACCACGCCGCGCGCGATCAGCGCCTGCACGACGCCGTACGCCTCGTCGTGGCGCAGCGACACCTGGCTGCCGCGGTCCGCGTGCGACCGTGGCGTGATCACCTCGAACACCGACCCGAGCCGGGCGTCGACGAGCTCGATGAACAGGTCCGTGAGGGACAGGGACGCCGCGCGGAGGCCGTCGAGCGACACCCCGTCGAACACGTCGAGAGCCGCGTCGAGGGCGGACAGCGCGAGGACCTGAGGGCGTCCCGGAGGCCATCCGGGTGATCCCGTCGGCCGGGACGAAGTCGCGCTCCATGTCGAAGGGGTGGGCGTGCCCGAACCAGCCGGTGATCGGCTGGTCCCAGGCGGCCTGGTGGCGGGGGTGCACCCAGGCGAAGGCGGGCGAACCCGGACCACCGTTGAGGTACTTGTAGGTGCAGCCCACGGCGATGTCGGCGTCCGCGTCGAGCAGTGCGACCGGGACCGCGCCGGTCGAGTGGCAGAGGTCCCACTGGACCAGCGCTCCGGCGTCGTGCGCCGCCCTGGTCAGGGCCGGGAGGTCGAACATCGCCCCGGACCGGAAGTCCACGTGGGTCAGGGCCAGCAGCGCGACGTCGTCGTCGAGCGAGGCGGCCGGGTCGGCCGGGTCGCACCACCGGATCTCGAGGTCGAGCATCCGGGCGACACCCGCGGCGACGTACCCGTCGGTGGGGAACGTCGTCGGCTCCAGCACCACCACGCGTCGGCCGGGCCGCAGCCGGCTCGCCGCGACGAAGGTCTTGAACAACGTCACGCTGGTCGAGTCCCCGACGTGCACGTCGGCACCGTCGACGCCGATCAGGGGCGCGATCCGCGCGCCGACCCGGCGGGCGAGCCCGACCCAGTCGGCGGTGTTCCACGAGGAGATCAGGCCGGCGCCCCACTCGTCCGCGACCACCTGCTGCATGCGGCCGGCCACCGACCGGGGGAGCGCACCCAGCGAGTTGCCGTCGAGGTAGACCATGCCCTCGGGGATCGCGAAGAGGGCGCGACGGTCACGGAGCGGGCTGGCCTCGTCGAGCGCGACGGCGTCGGCGCGGGTCGGGTGCTGGGTCACCCCCGCATGCTAGGGGGAGCTTCAGCCGAGCTCGCGCAGCCGGTCCCCGGTGCGCACCAGCAGGGAGTGGAAGCTGGTCTCCGTCATGTCGTCGCGCTCGGACGGCGCGAACGTCAGCTGCGCGACGGACCGCCCGACCCGGACGAAGCCGAGCCGGAAGCGCACCTTCTGCTTGTCGTTGATCTCGGTCTGGAGGTCCCAGCTCGACAGGTCGAGCGCCGGGGACTTGGTGGACTGCCGGTGCTCGCGGCCGACCTTGGTCGCCAGGTCGCGGTCCTCGCACCGCCCGACCTTGCGGCGTACGTCGGACAGGAAGCGGCTCGCCGCCTTCGACGAGGGGAACACGCCGTAGGTCTCGGACAGGCCGAACCGGGCGGGCAGCGGCGCCCCCGGGATGAGGTAGGTGCGGGTGCGCGTGGTGGACGCGCCGCCCTTGGCGAAGTCGGCCCGGTCACAGGTCGTCGCGGACGGGTTCACACGGGCGCCGACCGGCTTGGTGCCGACCCAGGGCTGCGCGATCCGGCCCACCGGCGGCAGGTCGGCGACGGCCAGGATGCCGCGCTCCTCGCCGGACGGCGGCGGAGGCACGACGCGGTAGGTCGGCCGCTTGGCACAGCCGTCGGAGCCGCTGCGCCCACAGAGCATCGCCACCGCGTCCGCGAGGGACTGGGTGATCTCCGAGGCCGGCGGCGGGGACGCCCCGACGGTCGTGCCGACCGTGGACGTGGTCACCAGGCCGGTGCGGGCGACGGCCACCGACATCGTGGTGACGGGCTTCTTCCAGACCCGGACCATCAGGACCTGCGCCTCGTCGCCGATGTTGTCGACGCGGTAGGCGTTCAGCACCTGCAGGCGGCCGACCCGGCACCCGGCGTACCAGCCGACGGTGGTCCGGAACGCGGCAGCGGCCTTCGCCGCGGACTTGGAGACCTCGACGGTCTGGACCGCGGAGCGCCCAGGCTTGCCGCCGGCCGCGAAGGTGCGCACGAGGGCGGCCTTCCCCTCCGGGTCCGCGAACCGGTTCTGCTGGCACACCGTGTTGATGCCGTCGCCGGACGTGTTGTTGCTGGTGGTGCCCACCCGCCAGCGCTGGCCGAGACCGAGCCGGCGGATCTGGTCCTGGTCGAGCAGGTTCTTCGCGGTCGCCGCGTCCTCGGCCGGGTCCGCCGTGGTGGCCGGCGCCTCCGGGGTGACCAGCTTGAGGTCGGAGTCGGCGGTGCTGGCGTCGGGCTGGTAGGCGAAGGCCCCGGACGCCAGGGCGACGACGGAGGCAGCGACGATCCCGACCACTGCGTGCCCCTGCCGGCGCTTGCGCCCGGCCCGCCGCACGATCGGGCCGCGGGGGAGGGAGGCGCTGTCCAGCAGCACGTCCAGCCCGGCCAACCGGTCGTGCACGTCGGCGGCGTCGGTGCCGAGCGACTCCGCGAGACCTTCGCGGGCGATCCGCAGGTTGTGCTCCGCGACGTCGCGGGTGATGCCCAGCTCACGCCCCGTGTGGGCGAGGTCGAGCCCGGCGAGCTCCGCGAGGAGCAGCACGCGGCGCTGTGCCACGGGACGCCGGGACAGCGCGTCGAGGACGGACTTGTGCGCGTCGGACATCCCCTTGTTGCGGTGCCAGATGCGGGCGGTGTGCCGGCGCTGGGCGAGCTGCCAGGCGCGGGGGCGCACCCAGTCCAGCGGGTCGTCGAGCCGGGAGACCTTGCGCCAGTGCTGCCAGGCCCCGACGTAGGCGTCGCGGACGGCGGACTGAGCGGCCGGCAGGTCACCGGTGAGGGCGAACGCCTGGTGCAGGACCTGGCGACGGGTCGCTCGGTAGAAGGAGTCGAACGTCTCCTCCCGCACCATGCGTTTCTCCTGTCCTTCGGCTTGTTCCGGGTCCTCGTCGTCGGGGCAGGGGGCACCCCGGACGGTCCGCGTGAAGCCCTCCAGGCTACGGGGATCACGCCCGGATCGCTAACCGGCGTGGGAGCCCGAGATGGAGATCACGCTGGGTCAGGATGGACGCGATGACCGACCTTCTCGACCCCCGTGACGTCCGGCTGCCCTCCAGGACGCTGTCGGGAGACCCGCCCCTGCGACCACTGGCCCTCGGTGCTGCCCTGGCCGGTGTGGTCGCCTCCGGAGCGGTCCTCGTCGGCTGCATGGCACTCGGGCTGGTCGGCTGGTTCGCCTCCGACGCGGGTGCGCACGGTGACACCCGCGACGCGATCCGGGTCGGTGCGGACGGCTGGCTCGTCGCGCACGGCGCCCAGCTGCACCTGGCCACCGGGTCGGTCTCGGTGACCATCACCGCGGTCCCGCTCGGCCTGACCCTGCTCTGCCTGTACGTCGCACACCGGCTCGGGCTCTGGGCGGCCCGGACCTCCGCCGTCGAGGACACCGGCGACCTGCTGCGCGGGGTCGTCGTGATGTCCGGGCTCTACGGCGTCGTGGCCCTCGTCACCGCGGTGCTCGCCGCGACCGAGACCGCCGAGTCGAGCCTGTTGCGTGCGTTCGTGGGTGGCTTCCTGGTCGCTCTGGTCGGCGGGGGCAGCGGCATCCTGGCCGGCAGCAGCGACGTGCTCGACTGGCGCTCTCGGGTCCCCGAGACCGCCCGCGCCGTCCTCAAGGGTGCGATGGCCGCCACGCTGCTGCTCGTCGCGTTCTCCGCCGTGCTGCTCGCCGTCGCGCTGCTGCTCGACCTCGGCTCGGCCGCCAACGTGCTGTCCCGCCTGCACGCCGACGCCTCCGGGGGTCTGCTCTACACCGCCCTGGTCGCCGCGGTCGCCCCCAACGCGGTCCTGCTCTCCGGCGCCTACCTGCTCGGACCGGGCTTCGCGATCGGCACCGGCACGCTCGTGTCGCCCTCGGCGGTGGTGCTCGGCCCGGTGCCGGCCTTCCCGCTGCTGGCCGCGCTACCCGCCGAGGGATCGCCGCCCGCGTGGGCCAGCGCCCTGGTCGCCGCCCCGGTGGTCGCCGGCATGGTGGCAGCGGTGCTGGTCGTCCGGAGGTTCCCGGCCTACGGGTTCGAGACCGGCGCCCTGCGCGGTCTCGGCTCCGGCGCCCTCGGCGGTGTCATGGTCACGGTCCTCGTCGCCATCTCCGGCGGCGCCGTCGGGCCGGGACGGATGTCCGACATCGGCGCCGACCTGCTGCCCACCCTCGTGGCGGCCACGGTGGCGATGGGCGTCGGCGGTCTCGTCGGCGGGGTCGCCACCACCTGGTGGGTCCGTCGGCACCCCGCCGGTCGCTAGCCTGTCGGACGTGACCGAGCCCCCCTCTTCTCCCGCGCGCCTCGTCGTGCTCGTCTCCGGCGCGGGGACGAACCTGCAGGCCCTGCTCGACGCCTGCGGCGACCCGTCGTACGGCGCCGAGGTGGTCGCCGTCGGCGCGGACCGCGACGGGATCGAGGGGCTGGCGCGTGCCGAAGCGGCCGGCGTACCCACGTTCGTGCACCGCCTCAAGGACCACGCCACCCGCGAGGACTGGGACGCCGCGCTGACCGCGTCCGTCGCGGAGCACCGTCCCGACCTGGTGGTGCTGGCCGGCTTCATGAAGCTGACCGGGGCGACCTTCCTGGCGGCGTTCGGCGGCCGCACCGTGAACACCCACCCGGCGCTGTCCCCGTCGTTCCCGGGCATGCACGGACCGGCCGAGGCCCTGGCGTACGGCGTCAAGGTGACCGGCGCGACCCTCTTCGTCGTGGACGCCGGCGTCGACAGCGGGCCGATCGTCGCCCAGACCGCGGTCCCGGTGCACGACGACGACGACGTCGACGCCCTGCACGAGCGGATCAAGGTCGCCGAGCGCGCGATGCTCGTCGAGACCGTCGGACGCATGGGTCGCGAGGGCTTCGCTGTCGAGGACCGCAAGGTGCGCTTCGGGGCACCCCGCGGCTAGGCTGGCACCACACGACTGGCGCAGGTGGGGAACCACCAGGGAGTGAAGTCGAGAGCATCGAACGCCTGGGTGCCTCATCGGTTCGCAGCGATGAGGAGCACCCATGACCGGCCCAGAGCCCGCCCAGCCCGACGACCGCCGCCCGATCCGGCGCGCACTGGTCTCCGTCTACGACAAGACCGGCCTCGAGCAGCTCGCGCAGGCGCTCCACGAGGCGGGCGTCTCCCTCGTCTCCACCGGCTCGACCGCCGGCCGGATCGCTGACGCAGGGGTCCCGGTCACCCGGGTCGAGGAGCTCACCGGTTTCCCCGAGTGCCTCGACGGCCGCGTGAAGACCCTGCACCCGAAGGTGCACGCCGGCATCCTCGCCGACCTCCGCCTCGAGTCGCACCGCACCCAGCTCGAGGAGCTCGGTGTCGAGCCGTTCGACCTGGTCGTGTCGAACCTCTACCCCTTCACCGACACCGTGATGAGCGGCGCGACGCCCGACGAGTGCATCGAGCAGATCGACATCGGCGGCCCCTCGATGGTCCGGGCCGCCGCCAAGAACCACCCGTCGGTCGCGATCGTGACCTCACCCGACCAGTACGCCGAGGTGCTCGACGCACTGCGCGACGGCGGCACGACGTTGGCGCTGCGACGCCGGCTCGCGGCCGAGGCGTTCGTGCACACCGCGACGTACGACGTGAACGTCGCGTCGTGGATGGGCAGCGTCGTCACCGACACCTCCGAGGGCACCGGCTTCCCGGCCTGGATCGGCGCCACCTGGCAGAAGGGCACGGTGCTCCGCTACGGCGAGAACCCGCACCAGCGGGCGGCGCTCTACACCAGCGGCTTCGCGCCCGAGGGCGGTCTGGCGCAGGCGACCCAGCTGCACGGCAAGGAGATGTCCTACAACAACTACGTCGACGCGGACGCGGCCCGCCGCGCGGCCTACGACTTCGACGGCCCGGCCGTCGCGATCATCAAGCACGCGAACCCCTGCGGCATCGCTGTCGGCGTCGACGTCGCCGAGGCGCACCGCAAGGCGCACGCCTGCGACCCGGTCTCGGCCTACGGCGGCGTGATCGCCACGAACGTGCCGGTGTCCGTCGCGATGGCCGAGCAGGTGGCGGAGATCTTCACCGAGGTCGTCGTCGCGCCGGGCTACGACGAGGGCGCCGTCGAGGTGCTCACCCGCAAGAAGAACGTCCGCGTCCTCGAGTGCGGCCCCCTGTCGCGCGGCGGCATCGAGACCCGCGCGATCTCGGGCGGCATGCTGCTCCAGGCCCGCGACGCCATCGACGCCGTGTCCGAGTCGGCCGACGGCGGGGGAGACGACCCGTCGACCTGGACGCTGGTCACCGGTGAGCCGGCCTCCGAGCAGGAGCTCGCCGACCTCGCGTTCGCCTGGCGGGCCTGCCGTGCGGTGAAGTCCAACGCGATCCTGCTCGCGTCCGACGGCGCGTCCGTCGGCGTCGGGATGGGCCAGGTGAACCGTGTCGACTCGTGCCGGCTCGCCGTCGAGCGGGCCGGCGAACGGGCCGCCGGCTCGGTGGCCGCGTCCGACGCGTTCTTCCCGTTCGCCGACGGGGCGCAGGTCCTCGTCGACGCCGGGGTCCGGGCGATCGTCCAGCCCGGTGGGTCCAAGCGCGACGACGAGGTCGTCGAGGCGCTGAAGGGCGCCGGCGTGACGATGTACCTCACCGGCACCCGGCACTTCTTCCACTGACCGTCGATCGGACGTCATCACGCTGTGGTCGCCGCGGCGATCACCGCGGAAGGCCCGGCGACCACCGCAATGTGGGATGACCAGCGTGACCGCACAGACTCTCGACGGCACCCGGACCGCCACCGCCATCAAGGGCGAGCTCGCGACCCGCGTCGCGGCCCTGCGTGAGCGGGGGGTCGTCCCCGGGCTCGGCACCGTGCTCGTCGGCGACGACCCGGGGTCGCGGTGGTACGTCAACGGCAAGCACAAGGACTGCGCCGAGGTGGGCATCACCTCGATCCGCGTGGACCTTCCCGCGACCGCGACCCAGGCCGAGGTCGAGGAGGCCGTCGACCGGCTGAACGCCGACCCGGCGTGCACCGGCTACATCGTGCAGCTGCCGCTGCCGGGGCACATGAACGAGCACGACGTGCTCGGCCGGATGGACCCCGCCAAGGACGTCGACGGCCTGCACCCGACGAACCTCGGCTGGCTGGTCCTCGGCAAGGCGGCCCCGCTGCCCTGCACGCCGTACGGCATCGTCGAGCTGCTGCGCCGCCACGACGTGCCCATCGCCGGCGCGGAGGTGGTCGTGGTCGGGCGCGGGATCACCGTCGGCCGCCCGCTCGGGCTGCTGCTCACCCGACGCAGCGAGAACGCCACCGTGACGCTGTGCCACACCGGCACCCGTGACCTCGCCGCCCACGTGCGCACCGCCGACATCGTGGTCGCCGCGGCGGGGGTGCCCGGGATCATCTCCCGCGACATGGTCAAGCCGGGCGCGGCCGTGCTCGACGTCGGCGTCTCGCGCGTCGACGGCAAGATCGCCGGGGACGTCTCGCCGGAGGTGGCCGAGGTGGCCGGCTGGGTCTCACCGAACCCCGGCGGCGTCGGACCGATGACCCGGGCGATGCTGCTCTCCAACATCGTCACGGTCGCCGAGCAGACCCTCGACCGGTCGCTGGACCGGGTCTGAGCGTCGGGGTGAGCACGCCGGACGGGCCACTCAAGCGCCCGCAGACCCTCGGGGGGCTGGTCTACCTCGTCGTGGTGTCTGCGGCCCTGGTCGGTCTGGGCATCGTGGTCGCGGGCGCCTGGCGGACCGGCCTCGCCTGGATCGGTGCCGGGCTGCTGCTCGGCGGGTTCACCCGGCTGCTGCTCTCCGAGCGGCGCGCCGGGATGCTCCGGGTGCGCAGGAAGTGGTCGGACGTGCTGATGCTGCTCGTCGCGGGGGTCGGTCTCATCCTGCTGACGATCGTGGTGCCCCACCAGCCGCCGACGTAGGCGGCTCAGATCAGGCCGAGGCCCTGCACCGCGTCGCGCTCCTCGACGAGCTCCGCGGCGGTGGCGTCCATCTTGCCGCGCGAGAAGTCGTCGATCTCGAGACCCTGGACGATCTCCCACTTCCCGTCCTTGGTGGTCACCGGGTACGAGTAGATCAGTCCCTCCGGGATGCCGTAGGACCCGTCGGACACGACCGCCATCGAGGCCCAGTCGCCCTCCGGGGTGCCCCGCAGCCAGTCGCGGGCGGCGTCGATGGTGGCCGACGCGGCGGAGGCGGCCGACGAGGAGCCGCGCGCCTCGATGATCGCGGCGCCACGCTTGGCGACCGTCGGGATGAAGTCGTTCTCGATCCAGGCCTGGTCGTCGACGACCTCGGCGGCGTTCCGGCCACCGACCTCGGCGTGGAAGATGTCGGGGTACTGGGTCGCGGAGTGGTTGCCCCAGATGGTCAGCTTCTTGATGTCGGCGACCCGCGAGCCGGTCTTGGTGGCCAGCTGCGACAGCGCGCGGTTGTGGTCGAGGCGGGTCAGGGCCGTGAACCGCTCGCGGGGGATGTCGGGCGCGTTGGTCATCGCGATCAGCGCGTTGGTGTTGGCCGGGTTGCCGGTCACCCCGACCCGGATGTCGTCGGCGGCCACCTCGTTCAGCGCCTTGCCCTGGGCGGTGAAGATCGCGCCGTTCGCCTCCAGCAGGTCGCCGCGCTCCATGCCCTTGGTGCGCGGGCGTGCCCCGACCAGCAGGGCGAGGTTGGCGCCGTCGAAGACGGTGTTCGCGTCGTCGCCGATCTCCACGCCGGCCAGCGTCGGGAACGCGCAGTCGTCGAGCTCCATCACGACCCCCTCGAGCGCCTTGAGCGCCGGGGTGATCTCGAGCAGCTGCAGCTGCACCGGGGTGTCCTTGCCGAGCAGGTCCCCGCTCGCGATCCGGAAGAGCAGGCTGTAGCCGATCTGGCCGGCGGCTCCGGTGACGGCGACCTTGACGGGGGAAGTGCTCACGAGAGGCTCCTGTGGGATCTGGGTCCGGTGTGCGGCTGCTGGGCCGACGCTAGCAAGGGGACTGCGTCCGTGGGCAGCCAGGCTCGTAGGGTGCTGGCGTGACCCAGCTGACCCCTCTCCTCAACGACCTCGCCGTCAGCGTCGCCGCGCCCGGCATCCTGCTCTCCGATCCCGACGGCCAGGTGCGCGGTGGCGGGGTCCGCGGCTGGTTCGTCGACGACGTCCGGCTGCTCGACGAGCTCGTGGTGTCGGTGGCCGGCAGCGACCTGGAGCTCGTCGGCTCGGACCTGAGCGGGGCGGACCGGCAGTCGTACACCTACGTCGCCCGACGGCTCGGCGGCTGGCTGCACGACCCTCAGGTCACGCTCGACCGGCGGCGCACGCTGACCGCCGCCCGGCTCGTCGAGGAGATCGAGGTGGTCTCCCGTGCACAGCAGCCCGTCGACCTCACCGTGTACGTCGACCTGGTCGGCGACCTCGCGCCGATGGCCGCCGTACGCCAGGGGGAGTCGACGCAGCCGGTCGCACCCACCCGGACCGAGGACGGTCTCGCCTGGCAGCACGACGGCCGCGGCTTCGCGCTGCACCTCGACCCGGCGCCGGAGACCGTCGACGCCGGCCGGGTCACGTGGTCGACCACCGTCGAGCCCGGCGGGAGCTTCGCGGTCCGCCTGACCTTCGACGCCGACGGCGAGCCGCAGTTCGGCCCGGGTGGCACACCGCCGTGGAGCGCCGACGCCTCCGTCGACGCGCCGGACATCCGGCTCTCCCGCCTGGTCGACCAGAGCCTCGCCGACCTCGCCGGCCTGCTGATGCGCGACGGGGACGACGTGTTCGTCGCGGCCGGTGCCCCCTGGTTCCTGACTCTCTTCGGCCGCGACTCGCTGTGGGTGGCACGACTGCTCATGCCCTACGGGACCGACCTGGCCCTGTCCACGCTGCGCACCCTGGCCCGCCGGCAGGGCACCACGACCGACGCGGACTCCGAGGAGCAGCCGGGCAAGATCCTCCACGAGGTGCGCAACACCACCCTCGAGCTCGGCGGGATGAGCCTGCCCCCGGTCTACTACGGCACCGTCGACGCGACCCCGCTGTTCGTCTGCACGCTGGCCGACGCCTGGCAGTGGGGCGCCGACCGGGAGCAGGTGGCGGCGCTGCTGCCCGCCGTACGCCGCTGCCTGGAGTGGGTGATGGAGCAGTCGCGGGAGTCCGGGTGGCTGCGCTACGTCGACCTGTCCGGGCGCGGCCTGGCCAACCAGGGCTGGAAGGACAGCGTGGACTCCGTGCAGTTCGCCGACGGGCGGCTGGCCGATCCGCCGATCGCACTGAGCGAGGTGCAGGGCTACGCCCACGAGGCAGCGGTGCGGGGCGCCGCGCTGCTGGAGGCGTTCGGCGAGGCACCGGTCGACGGGCTCGCGGAGTGGGCGGCGTCCCTCAAGGAGCGGTTCGCCCGGGACTTCTGGGTGGACACCCCCGAGGGTGGCCACGTCGCGATCGCGCTGGACGGCAGCGACGTGCCCGTCGACTCGGTGACCTCCAACATGGGCCACCTGCTCGGCACCGGCATCCTGGCCGAGGAGCAGGTGGCGCGTGTCGTCGAGGTGCTCACCGCCCCCGACATGGCCTCCGGGTTCGGGCTGCGCACCCTGTCCAGCCGGTCACCGCGGTTCTCCCGGCTGAGCTACCACGGCGGGTCGGTGTGGCCGCACGACACCGCGGTCGCCGTCCGCGGGCTGGCCAGGGAGGGACGCCTCGAGGAGGCCGCGCTGCTCACCGCCGGCCTGCTGCGGGCGGCCGAAGGGGTGGCCTACCGGCTGCCCGAGCTGTACGGCGGCGACCAGTCGTCGGACGTGGCGTTCCCCGTCGACTACCCGGCGTCGTGCCGGCCGCAGGCCTGGGCCGCGGCAGCACCCCTGGCCTGCCTGGCAGCGGTGACCGGCCTCGACGTCGACGCGCCCGCCGACCGTGTCGGCCACCCCGCGACGACCAGCGCACGGCTCGGGGCGTTCACCCTGCACGGCGTACGCGTCGGGGAGCGGGAGCTGAGCGTCACCGTCGCCGACGACGGCCGGGTGTCGACCTCCGAGGTCTAGTCCTCGAACACCGGGTCCCGGCTGGACACCTTGCGGGCCGAGACCAGGTGGCCGCCGAGGTAGCCGGTGACGCCCAGCGCCGCCGTCCCGGCCGCGCTGAGTGCGGCGCCGCGCAGGTGCTGCCCCCGGCGGCGGGCCCGCCACGAGGAGAGGAAGAAGCCGACCGTCACGACGTTGCTCGCGGCGTGCACGACCCCGACCCGCTGCTCGCGGGGGCCGATGCCGTTCCACTCCGCCCAGCCGGTGAGCGCCGCGGGCCCGGCGGCCAGCACGCCGAGCCCGACCAGCTTCCGGGCGGCGGGCCGCGCCTCGGGGCCGCCGACGACGTCGAGGACCGACGCGGACATCCAGAAGCCGATCGGGAGGTCGGTGAGCACCGGGTGCAGCGCGTGGCCGAGCCAGGCACCGCGGAGCAGGTCACGACGGGCCGGGTCGGCGACCAGGGCGTCGGAGAGCGGGCGGACGAGACGGACGAGGGGGTCGAGGGCGCGAGCGTTCTCGAGGCGCGTGGTCCAGGCGACCGGGACTGGCGATGACATGGTGCTCCTCTCGGGTGGGTACGCCCCACCTACCCCTCCGGAGCATGCCGCACGCAGGTGCGGACCGCGAGGTGGACGCCCTCGAACGGCGTGAGTTATCTTGACGTCAAGAAATCTTCTGGCTATGCGAACGGAGCCCCGGTGACGGACTCGAAGATCATCTACACGCACACGGACGAAGCGCCCCTGCTGGCGACGTACTCCTTCCTCCCGATCGTGCAGACCTACGCCGCGACGGCGGGGGTCGGCCTGGAGACCCGCGACATCTCGCTCGCGGGTCGCGTGATCGCGCAGTTCTCCGACCGGCTCGAGCCGGAGCAGCGCATCGACGACGCCCTCGCGGAGCTCGGTGAGCTCGTCAAGCAGCCCGACGCGAACATCATCAAGCTGCCCAACATCAGCGCGTCGACCTCGCAGCTCAAGGCGGTCATCGCGGAGCTGCAGTCGCAGGGCTTCGACCTGCCGGACTTCCCCGACAACCCGACCACCGACGACGAGACGGACGCCCGCGCCCGCTACGACAAGGTGAAGGGCAGCGCGGTCAACCCCGTGCTCCGCGAGGGCAACTCCGACCGGCGCGCCCCCGAGTCCGTGAAGCAGTACGCCCGCCAGCACCCGCACTCGATGGGCGAGTGGTCGTCCGAGTCCCGGACCAACGTCGCGCACATGGACGGCGACGACTTCCGCTCGAACGAGAAGTCCGCGGTGGTCGAGGCCGACGGCAGCCTCCGGATCGAGCTGGTCGGGGACGACGGCACCACGACCGTGCTGCGCGAGTCGGTGCCGGTGCTGGCCGGGGAGATCGTCGACGCGACCGCCATGCGGGTGGCCGCGCTGCGCGAGTTCCTGACCGCGCAGATCGCCCGCGCCAAGGCCGACGACGTGCTCTTCTCGGTGCACCTCAAGGCCACGATGATGAAGGTCTCCGACCCGATCATCTTCGGCCACGTCGTCCGCGCGTTCCTGCCGGAGGTGTTCGCGACGTACGGCGACACGCTCGCCGAGGCCGGCCTCAGCCCCAACGACGGGCTCGGCAGCATCCTCAAGGGCATCGAGTCGCTGCCGCAGGGCGACGACATCAAGGCCGCGATCGACAAGGGCATCGCCGACGGCCCGGCGCTCGCGATGGTCGACTCGGACAAGGGCATCACCAACCTGCACGTGCCGAGCGACGTGATCGTGGACGCCTCGATGCCCGCCATGATCCGCACCAGCGGCCACATGTGGGGCCCCGACGGCGGCGAGGCCGACACCCTGGCGGTGATCCCCGACAGCAGCTACGCCGGGATCTACCAGGTCGTCATCGACGACTGCCGCGCGAACGGCGCCTACGACCCGGCCACGATGGGCTCCGTCGCGAACGTCGGCCTGATGGCGCAGGCGGCCGAGGAGTACGGCAGCCACGACAAGACCTTCGAGATCCCCTCGACCGGCACCGTCCGCGTGGTCGACGAGTCGGGCGACGTGCTGCTCGAGCAGGTCGTGAGCGCCGGGGACATCTGGCGGATGTGCCAGACCAAGGACGTGCCGGTCCGTGACTGGGTCAAGCTGGCCGTCACCCGGGCCCGCGCCAGCGGCGAGCCGGCGGTCTTCTGGCTCGACGAGACCCGTGCCCACGACCGGAACCTGATCGCCAAGGTCGAGGCCTACCTCCCCGAGCACGACACCGACGGGCTGCAGATCGAGGTGATGAGCCCGGTCGACGCGATCGCGTTCTCCCTCGAGCGGATCCGCAAGGGCGAGAACACCATCTCGGTCACCGGCAACGTGCTGCGCGACTACCTCACCGACCTGTTCCCGATCCTGGAGCTCGGCACCAGCGCCAAGATGCTCTCGGTGGTCCCGCTGATCAACGGCGGCGGCCTGTTCGAGACCGGGGCCGGCGGGTCGGCTCCCAAGCACGTGCAGCAGCTGGTCAAGGAGAACCACCTCCGGTGGGACAGCCTGGGCGAGTTCCTCGCGCTGGCCGAGAGCTTCGGCCACCTCGGCGAGAGCACCGACAACGCCCGGGCCCGCATCCTGTCCGCGACGCTGGACCGGGCCACCGGGACGTTCCTCAACGAGAACAAGTCCCCGAGCCGCAAGGCCGGCGAGATCGACAACCGAGGCAGCCACTTCTACCTCGCGCTGTTCTGGGCCGAGGAGCTGAGCAGCCAGACCGACGACGCGGAGCTCGCGGCGGCGTTCGGCGAGCTGGCGAAGTCCCTGCGCAGCAACGAGGACGCGATCAACGCCGAGCTGCTCGAGGTGCAGGGCTCCCCGGCGGACATCGGTGGCTACTACCGTCCCGACGGTGCCAAGGCGGACGCCGTGATGCGGCCGTCGGCCACGCTCAACGAGACGCTCTCGGTGCTGACCAGGAACCTTCCCGGCTAGCCCGTCGGGCCGAACCGCTCGACGCGTACGGCGGACGCGGGCACGCCGAGGTCGAGGAGCAGACCGCTCGCGGCCTCGGCGAACCCGGCCGACCCGCACACGTAGACGTCGGCGCCCGGTGCCGCCTCGACGAGCGGCGCGAGGTCCTGGGCGGTGACGCGAGCGGCCGGCCGGCCGTCGTACGCCTCGCGGGTGAGGACCAGCGCCTGCCCGGTCAGCTCCTCGGCGTAGGGCAGCTCGGCGCGGCTGCGCGCCGAGACCAGCACGCGCACCAGGTCCTCCCGACCGATGTCGCGGGCGTGCCGCAGCATCGCCACCAGCGGGACCACACCGGTGCCGCCGGCGACGCCGACCGCGGGCGCGTCGCCCTCCCAGACGAACCAGCCGCCGATCGGACCGCGCAGCTCGAGCTCGTCGCCGGGCTCGACGACGTCGGCGAGGTAGGTCGACACCTCGCCGTCGTCGAGCCGCTCGACGTAGAACTCGAGCAGCGGGTCGCCGGGCGCCGACGCCACCGAGTAGGACCGGGACGCGGTGTAGCCGTCCTCGGCGGTCAGCCGGAACACGTAGTGCTGGCCGGGCAGGTGGTCGGTGCGGCCGGCTACCTCGAGGCGCAGCAGCACGGCGTCCGGGGTCGGGTGCCGGACCTCGCGCACGACGCCCGTGCACCACGCGCCCTTCGGCGCACCTTCGCAACCCTCCATCGCCGGCTCCCTCAGTCGCCCTGGTAGCGCTGCTCGAGCCAGGGGTCGCCCCGGTCGTGGTAGCCGTTGCGTTCCCAGAAGCCCTGCTGGTCGTGGTCGAGCAGGGTCAGCCGGGTGACCCACTTCGCGCTCTTCCAGAAGTACAGGTGCGGCACCAGCAGCCGGACCGGCCCCCCGTGGTCGCGCGGCAGCGGCTGCCCACCGAAGCTCCACACCACCCAGGCCTTGCCGCCCGTCACGTCCTCGAGCGGCAGGTTCGTGGTGTAGCCCGTGGTGCAGGTGGCGAGCACGAAGGCCGCGTCCGGCCGCGGCCGCGCCGCGTCCAGGAGTACGTCGACCGAGACCCCGCCGAACCGGGTGTCGAACTTCGACCACGTCGTCACGCAGTGGATGTCGCCGGCGTACTCCGACTGGGGGAGTGCGTGCGCCTCGTCCCAGGTCCACGTCCGTGGCTCCTCGACGAGGCCGTCGACGCTCATCGTCCAGCGTGAGGTGTCCAGGTGCGGGGTGACCTCGGCGGTGAGCACCGGCCAGTCGCGCCCGACGTCGTACTGGCCGGGGGGCAGCCGGTCGGGACGCTCGGGACGTCGTCGTCCGATGAAGCCGCGGGTGATCTTGGCCATGGATGCTCCTCTCCGGCGAGAGGACAGTCTGCCCGGTCAGTGCCGGACAGGACAGCCCTGCGGGAAGGTGCCGAGGGCGTCGAGGTCGTAGCCGTCGGGGTAGGACCGCACCCGCCGGGAGTCGCGGAAGCTGATCGGCGTCGAGCGGGCGGGAAGCAGGGCCTCCACCCGGGCGCGCGCTCGCAGCCCGGCGCGGGCCGCGCGCACCACCGGGCCGGGCGGTCGCCGGTAGCCGAACGCGTCCAGCAGCGGCTGGTCCATCAGGGCGCGGCTGAACACCTCCATCGGCCGCGCTGCGACTGCCGGGTAGAACGTCAGGGTCAGCGCCATGGTCGCGTCCGCGACCCGTCGACCGCCCTCGTCGAAGCCGAAGTGCGCCCGCTCGTGGGCGTCGTGCAGCGACTCGAAGTCGTCGTAGGTCTGCGGCACGTCCTTGATGCCCATCAGCCGGCCCAGCTCGGCGTAGTAGCGGACGCTCGCGCGCACCTCGCCGGGGGAGAACGGCCGCCAGCCGTAGTCGTCCATCCAGCGCTTCGGCGTGACCACGAACGTGCTGAGCACGTAGCGCAGGTCGTCGGGCGCGATGTCGTACCTCCCGTGCATCTGGTTGATCCGCCGGATCGCCCGCCGGCCCCGCTCGCTGTGCAGGCCGTGCCGGCTCGGCTCGTCCAGCAGCAGCCCCGTGTCGTCGTACCTCTTCTGGGCGTCGCGCGCGAACTCGCCGGTCTCGTCGAGCAGCCGTCCGATCGAGGGCACCGCATAGGTGCGGAACAGGGCGAACGACAGCGCCTGGTTCATGTCCCACGGGAACTCGAGCGTGGTCATGATCCGGTAGACCTGCTCGTAGTCGCGCTCCGGGTCGAGCCGGGCGATCTGCCTCTGCCAGTGGCTGCGGGCGAGCATGTCTCGGAGTCTCGACCGTGACAGTGACACTGTCAAGATCCCCTCTCCGGCTGGTTGAGGTGCCGAGCGCTAGCCGAGGCCCTCGAAACCTCCCGCATGAAGGCACAGAGGTTTCGAGGGCCTCGGCTAGCGCCTCGCCACCTCAACCAGCCGGGGAGGGAGTTTCTGTAGCGCTCAAGGGAATAGCGCACCCGGGTGGACGACTTGCACCTTATGGGCCCTGTCCCACCGCAGATCCATCGAGCCGCCCAGCACCCCAAGGAACCGCAGTGCCCTCCACCACCCGCACCCCGCACGTCACGCTTGCGCTGATCGCCCTGGCGACCGGTGGCTTCGCGATCGGGACCACCGAGTTCGTGACGATGGGTCTGCTCCCGGACATCGCCGACGGCATCCACGAGTCGATCCCCACCACCGGCCACATCATCACCGCCTACGCCCTCGGCGTGGTCGTGGGTGCGCCGGTCATCGTCTCCCTGGCCGCCAGGCTCCCGAAGCGCGGCCTGGCGATCGGGCTCGTGCTGGCCCTCGGCGTCGGCAACGCGATCACCGCCACGGCCAGCGGCTACTGGCCGGTGATGGCCGCCCGCTTCGTCGCGGGACTCCCGCACGGCGCCTACTTCGGCGTCGCGTCACTGATCGCCGCGTCCCTGGTCGCGCCGCACCACCGCGGTCGCGCCGTCTCGTCGGTGATGCTCGGCCTCTCGGTCGCCACGGTGGCCGGCGTGCCGGCCAGCACCTGGCTCGGCCAGAGCCTCGGGTGGCGCAGCGCCTACTGGGCGGTGCTCGGCGTGACCGTGCTCACCTCGCTGCTGATCCTCGCGTTCGTGCCCGCATCGGGCGGCGACCGCTCCGCCTCCGTCCGCGGTGAGCTCTCCGCGCTGAAGAAGCCGCAGGTGCTGTTCGCGGCCGCGGCCGGCATGGTCGGGTTCGGCGGGGTCTTCGCGATGTACAGCTACGTCGCACCCGTCGTCACCGACGTCACCGGTCTGTCGCGCGGCAGCATCCCCGGCTTCCTGCTCGCCTTCGGCGTCGGCTCGGTGATCGGCACCTGGGTCGCCGGCCGGCTCGCGGACTGGAACGTGAACCGCTCCGTGGTCGCCGCCTTCCTGGCCAGCATCGCCACCCTGGTGCTGTTCCACTTCCTCTCGCCGTACGCCGTCCCGACGGTGCTCCTGGTCTTCCTGGTCGGCGTGCTCGGCTCGGTGCTGGCGATCAACCTGCAGATGCGGTTGATGCACGCCGCGGGCGACGCCCAGATGCTCGGCGCCGCCCTGAACCACTCGGCGCTTGAACACGGCCAACGGCCTCGGCGCCTGGCTCGGCGCCGTGGTGATCGCCGAGGGCTACGGCTACCGCGCGCCCAGCCTGCTCGGCGCGGGCCTCGCGCTGCTCGGTCTGCTCGTCTTCGGTGTCGGCATGGTCGTCGAGCGCCGTCGGGTCGCCGCCGTGACGCGGCTCGCGACCTCGTACGAGGTGGCGGACGCCCTGACCGACGACGAGCTCGACGGGATCACCGCTCAGCGCGGCGAGGCCGTCCCGGCGTACTCCTCGACCAGCAGGTCGTAGCAGAGGCAGTCGACCAGGCTGCCGTCGCCGAGCCGCAGCGACCGTCGCTCCCGTCCCGTGGGCACGAAGCCGTTGGCCAGGATCACCCGGTGCGACGCGTCGTTGCCGTCGGCGGCGCTGATCTGGACGCGCACCAGCCCCAGCCCGCCGTCGGCCTCGGCCGCGAACGCGTGCCGCACCGCGAGACCGCAGGCCTCCGACATCACCCCTCGGCCCCGTGCGTCGGGGTGGGTCCAGTAGCCGATCTCGGCGTCCCGGCCCGGCTTCAGGTCGAAGAGCGCGATGCTTCCGAGCAGCTCGTCGGTCTCGACGTCGGCGACCGCCCAGCCCACGCCGGACCCGCTGGCCCGCTGCTCCACCCGCGACGCGAGGTAGTCCTCGGCGTCCTTGGTCGTGTACGGGCTCGGCATCCGCCACAGCCAGTGTCGCGTGCGCTCGTCGTTGCACGCCTCGACGATCCTCGGGGCGTCGCCGTCCCGCCACGGGCGCAGCGCCACCCGCTCACCCTCCCGGCGCGGCGGTGGATCGAGCCAGGGTGTCCGGGGGGCCCGCTCGTCGTCCGCGTGCAGCACGCCGACCCAGGCGTCGAGCAGCTCGCCGCGCTGCGGCAGCCACCCCTCGACGGTCCCGTCCAGGCTGAAGCCGAGCCGCCACGCCGTACGCCGGGACGCCCAGTTGCCGCGGTTCGCCCACCAGATCACCGACCGGAGCCCACGCTCCTCGAAGCCCCAGGCGAGCAGCAGCTCCAGCGCACGGTGCATGAGGCCCCGGCCGCGGGCCCACGGGTGCGAGCCGTAGGCGATCTCGGCGCGCCTGCCGCCCTCGTCCCGCAGCTCGACCGTGCCGCAGAACCGTGGCGTCCCCTCGGTGTCGGTCGCCTCGACGGCGAACACCCATCTCCCCGATGCCCACCCCGCCGGCACCCGCTCGCCGACGAAGCTCTCGGCGTCCTCGCGGGTGTAGTCCAGCGGAACGGTGGTCCACTGCCGGCTCACGGGGTCGAGGCACTGCTCGAGCACCTCCGCGGCGTCGGCAGGCGTGTGCGCCCGCAGCGTGACGACGCCGTCGGTGAGCACGGGGACGTCGTCGGGGAAGATCGCGGGGCTGATCACGGGGTCGATCATGGGGGCAACCCTGCCGAGTCACAGATGCGCCTGCAAACCCTTATCGTTGTCGGCATGGACGATAGTCACAGACCATGAACGGCACGCTCGCGAACATCGGGCTTGTCGTCGTCTTCGTCCTGATCGGCAGCATGTTCGCTGCGGCCGAGATCGCTCTCGTCTCGCTCCGGGACGGCCAGGTCCGCGCGATGGCGCACCGCGGCCGACGGGGCGAGGCCGTCGCCAGGCTCTCCGCCGACCCCAACCGCTTCCTCGCCGCCGTGCAGGTCGGGGTGACGCTGGCGGGCTTCCTGTCGGCATCGTTCGGTGGGGCGACCCTGGCCGGCGACCTGTCCCCGAAGCTGGTCGACCTGGGCATGCCCGCGGGTGCCGCCGACATCGTCGCGCTCGTGCTCGTGACGGTCGCCATCTCCTACGTCTCCCTGGTGCTGGGGGAGCTGGCCCCCAAGCGGCTCGCCCTGCAGCGCGCGGAGGGCTTCGCGCTGGCGCTCGGCCCCACCGTCGACCGGATCGCCAAGGTCTCCAGGCCGATCATCTGGTTGCTGTCGGCGTCCACCAACGTCGTCGTGCGGCTCGTCGGCGGCGACCCGAACGCCAAGAGCGAGCAGATGTCCGACGAGGAGCTCCGCGACCTCGTGAACGCCCACGAGACGCTGGGCGAGGAGGAGCGCCGCATCGTCGAGGACGTCTTCGAGGCCGGCGACCGGCAGATCCGTGAGGTGATGATCCCGCGCACCGAGGTCGACTTCCTGGACTCCTCGACACCGGTGTTCAAGGCCGCCAAGGAGGCGCTGCACCAGCCGCACTCGCGCTACCCGGTGATCCGCGGCTCCGCGGACGACGTGATCGGCTTCGTGCACGTCCGCGACCTGCTCGACCCGGAGATGGCCAACCGCTCGCTGCGGGTCGGCGAGCTGGCCCGGCAGATCCTCGTGCTGCCCTGGACCCGGCCGATCCTGGCCGCGCTGGCCGACATGCGCCGCGAGGGGATGCACGTCGCGATCGTCGCCGACGAGTACGGCGGCACCGCAGGCATCGTCACCATGGAGGACCTCGTCGAGGAGCTCATCGGTGACATCAAGGACGAGTACGACGTCGACGAGGCCGAGACCACCGTGCACCGCGGCGGCGACATCGAGGTCGACGGCCTGCTCAACCTCGACGACTTCGAGGACGAGACCGGCGTCGAGCTTCCCGAGGGGCCCTACGAGACCGTCTCCGGCTTCCTCATGCAGCAGCTCGGGCGGCTCCCGAAGGTCGACGACTACGTCGACTACGCCGATCGCCGGATCACCGTGCGCGAGGTCGAGGGCCGTCGCGTCGGCCGGGTGCTGGTGACCGCCGTACCGCAGCTCGTGGTCAACCCCGACCACCCGATCATCATCGACCCGGACACCCTGAACGACGCGTCCGACGACGAGCACGCCCGCGCGGACAAGGACATGGTCGAGCCCAGCTGATCCGCACCGCCGGTCAAGACCGCGATGTCGGTGTCGATGGCCTGGTCTAGCGTGGTCGACGTGCACGAGACACCGGCGGAGATCGAGGCGCTGCAGGCGCTCCTGGACGCGTCGCACGCACGGGCCACCGACCACCTGCGCGCGATCATCCACGGTGACCGGGTGCTCTCCGCGCGGGACCTGGTGGCGCTGCTCACCGGGATGAAGGTGCTCAGCGTGGCGACCGTGACCGCGACCGGGGAGCCCCGGATCAGCGCGATGGACGGTCACTTCCTGCACGGCACCTGGTCGTTCAGCACGTCCGGCACCGCCGCCAAGGCACGGCACATGCGGGACCGCCCGCAGGTCAGCGTCGCGCACATCGACAACGAGGAGCTGGGGGTCTTCAGCCACGGCCGGGTCGAGGAGCTCGCTCCCGACGACGCCGAGTGGGAGGAGACGTTGGGGCACTGGACCCGGCACTACGGCAGCTCGCCGCTGGACTGGGGCGACGAGATCCGGCTCTACCGCTACCTGCCGAGCTGGATGGTCGGCTACGCCTGGAAGCGCGACGAGCTGCTTGCCAAGAGAGGTGTCGAGCGAGGGTTGGGCCCCACCAGCACGGACTGACGCAGTTCACTGGAACAATGTCCGGCATGCCCGATCCCGAGCCGTCTCTCGTCCCGCCCTCCCGGCCCCGGGTCCTGTCCGGGATCCAGCCGACCGCCGACTCGTTCCACTTCGGCAACTACCTCGGGGCGCTGCGGCAGTGGGTCGCGCTCCAGGAGGACTACGAGCCGTTCTTCTTCATCGCCGACCTGCACGCGATCACCGTCGAGCAGGACCCGAAGGTGCTGCGCGAGCGGGTCCGCCGGGCCGCTGCCCAGCTGATCGCGATGGGCATCGACCCGTCCCGCTCGGCGATCTTCGTGCAGTCCCAGGTCCCGGCCCACGCGCAGCTCGGCTGGGTGCTGCAGTGCCTGACCGGCTTCGGTGAGGCGCGCCGGATGACGCAGTTCAAGGACAAGTCCGCGAAGGGCGGCGAGGGCGCCGCATCGGTGGGCCTGTTCACCTACCCGATCCTGCAGGCCGCCGACATCCTGCTCTACCGGCCGCAGTACGTCCCGGTCGGCGAGGACCAGCGTCAGCACCTCGAGCTCACCCGAGACCTCGCCCAGCGGTTCAACCACCGCTACAAGAAGACCTTCCGGCTCCCGGAGCCCTACATCCTGCGCGAGACCGCCAAGATCACCGACCTCCAGGACCCGACCGCGAAGATGTCGAAGTCCGCGTCGTCCCCGGCCGGGATCGTGGAGATGCTCGACGACCCCAAGGCGTCGGCGAAGAAGATCCGCTCCGCGGTCACGGACTCGGGCTCCGAGGTGCGCTTCGACGAGGCCGAGAAGCCGGGCGTCTCCAACCTGCTGACGATCTTCTCGGCACTGACCGGGCGGGCGATCCCCGACCTCGAGAAGGCGTACGACGGACGGGGCTACGGCGACCTCAAGGCGGACCTCGCCGACGCCGTCGTGGACTTCGTCACGCCCTTCCGCAACCGCACGATGGAGCTGCTCGACGACAAGGCCCAGCTCGACGCGGTCCTGCAGGACGGCGCCGAGAAGGCCGGCGCCGTCGCGGAGCGCACGCTGGCCGACGTCTACGACCGGGTCGGCTTCATCGCGCCGGTGAGCAGGTTCTCCGCGTGACGACGACCATCGGTGTGGCCATCGCCGTCCCGGAGCCGTGGGGCGAGCAGCTGCAGAGCTATCGCGCCGAGCTGGGCGACACGACGGCCCAGGGCATCCCCACGCACGTCACGCTGATGCCGCCGTTCGAGGTCGACGAGGCCGCCGTACCCGCGATCGAGCGGCACCTCGAGCAGGCGTCGGCCGAGAACACCGGCTTCCGCATCCGGCTGCGCGGCACCGGCACCTTCCGGCCGGTCTCCCCGGTCGTGTTCGTGATGCTCGCCGAGGGCATCTCGGGGTGCGAGCAGCTGGCGTATCTCGGTGAGACGCGGCCCGCTGGCGACCGACCTGCAGTTCCCCTACCACCCGCACGTCACGGTCGCCCACCACCTGGCCGACGCGAGCCTCGACCGGGCCTTCGACGACCTGGCGTCGTTCGAGTGCCACTTCGTGGTCGACCACTTCTCGCTCTACGTCCACGACGACGAGGCCGGCTGGGTGCCGACCCGCGACTTCCCGTTGACGCCTCCCGCCGGTGGGTAGACCTCCTCCATGACCTCCCTGCAGGGACACGTCACCGCCGCCGTCGACCGGCTGCGTGCGAAGTACGCCTGGCTCGACCACACCCTGCGGATGTTCGTGCACTACAGCGCCGTGAACGGCAACGGTCAGGCCGGCGCCGTGACGTACTTCGGGTTCCTGTCCTTCTTCCCGATCCTCGCGATCGGGTTCTTCGTGGTCGGCCTGGTGGCACAGCTCTACCCCGACATCCGGGACCAGATGATCGCGGAGATCAACAACCTCCTCCCCGGCGTGGTCGGCAACGGCGACGGCCAGATCCGGATCGAGACCATCGAGCACTACTCCGGCACCGTCGGGCTGGTCGGCCTCGTGATCCTGCTCTACGCCGGGCTGGGCTGGCTGTCGGCCACGCGACACGCGCTCGAGGTGATGTTCGCGGTCCCGCGGCGGGAGCACCCGAAGTGGCTGATGGGCAAGCTGCGCGACCTCGGCGCACTGGCGGTCATCGGGCTGACCCTGATGGTCTCGGTCAGCCTCTCGGGTGCCGTCACCGGCTTCTCCGGCCAGATCCTCGACTGGGTCGGCATCGACCCGTCAGCCACTGCCCCCACGGTGCTGCTCAACCTGATCGGCCACGTGCTGGCCATCGCCGCGTCGACGGTGCTGCTGCTGACGATGTTCAAGCTCCTCCTGGTCGAGACCCACGTGCCGCGCCGGGCACTGGTCAGCGGCGCCGTGCTCGGTGCGATCGGGTTCGAGATCCTCAAGCTGGGTGCGAACCTGCTCCTCGCGCAGACTCGAGGCAAACCCGCCTTCCAGGCCTTCGGGGTGTCGCTGATCCTGCTGATCTGGATCAACTACTTCTCCCGGCTGGTGATGTACTCCGCTGCCTGGGCCTACACGGCCACGGTCGCCCTCGACCGCCGTACGGCGGAGGCGATGCGGGCACCCGGTGCGGCGCACGGTGCCGGGCACGGCGCGGGAGACGGCGCTGGGGGCAGGGGAGTCGACGGCTTGGGTGCGTCCGGGAAGATGGGCCCGTGAAGTTTCGACGCCGGCACGCCGTCCTGCTCCTCGCCGTCGCGGCCTGGAACGTCTTCAGCTACGCGACGTTCGCCAAGAACCTCGCCGCCGCGCACGCCCGCGGGGAGGACCGGCCGACCGGCTACTGGGTCGCCCACGTCGTGCTGATCGTGGTCAACCTGGTGATCGCCGCCGTGCTGGCGCGACTCGGCCTGCGGGCCTGGCGGGCGACCGGCGCGCGGACCAGGGAGAGCATCGACGCGCCGTAGCGCGTCAGCGCTGGGTCAGGCCAGCCGGGTGACGAGCACGAGGAGCAGCAGGATCGCGACGCCGATCCCGGCGATGAGGGCCAGGCTGTTCGGCTTCGCCACCGCCGTCGGCGACGGGCCGGTGCCGATCGGGGGGACAGTGGCCGTCGCTGCGAGCAGCTCGGCCACGGTGCGGGCCTGCTGTGCGTCCGACGTACGGCGCTCCAGCTCGGCGACGTCGAAGGCGCCGCGGGCGTGCTCGTCGCGCAGGTACGCCAACGCCGCTTCCCGCTGCTGGTCCTCGACCTCGAACTCGTCCATGCCCGAATTGTCACATCGAACCCGGCCGCCTCGGGCCGGAAGTGGCCGATTGCTGCGGCGACACGCGGTGCGCCGGTGCGGGACCGGCCACCAGCAGCCGGAGGTCAGCGCCGGAAGATCAGCGCTCGCTTCACTTCCTGGATCGCCTTCGTGACCTCGATGCCACGGGGGCAGGCCTCGGTGCAGTTGAAGGTGGTGCGGCAGCGCCACACGCCTTCCTTGTCGTTGAGGATCTCCAGGCGCTGGTCGCTGCCCTCGTCACGGCTGTCGAAGATGAACCGGTGCGCGCCGACGATGGCCTGCGGGCCGAAGTACTGCCCGTCGCTCCAGTAGACCGGGCACGACGTGGTGCACGCGGCGCACAGGATGCACTTGGTGGTGTCGTCGAAACGCTCGCGGTCGGCCTGGGACTGGACCCGCTCGCGGGTCGGCTCGTTGCCGGTGGTCACCAGGAACGGCATCACCGAGCGGTAGGCCGCGAAGAACGGCTCCATGTCGACCACGAGGTCCTTGAGCACCGGCAGGCCCTTGATCGGCTCGACGGTGATCGGCGACGACGGGTTGACGTCCTTGAGCAGCGTCTTGCAGGCGAGCCGGTTCTTGCCGTTGATCCGCATCGCGTCCGAGCCGCAGACCCCGTGCGCGCAGGACCGCCGGAAGGTGAGCGACCCGTCGAGGTCCCACTTGACCTTGTGCAGGGCGTCGAGCACCCGGTCGGTCGGCTCCGCCGAGACCTGGTAGCTCTCCCAGTGCGACTCCTCCGCGACCTCCGGGTTGTAGCGGAGGATCTTGACCGTGACGGTCATGGTCGTCGAGCTGATGTCCGGGGCGGCGCCGCCGCCGGAGTCGGGCAGGGCCTGGGTGTCGGTCGTCATCAGTACTTCCGCTCCATCGGCTTGTAGCGCGTCTCGATGACCGGCTTGTAGTCCAGCCGGATGCTGCCGTCCTCGTTGCGGTAGGCCATCGTGTGGCGCATGAAGTTCACGTCGTCGCGCGTCGGGTAGTCCTCGCGGAAGTGCCCGCCGCGGGACTCGTTGCGGGCCAGTGCCGAGGTGACCAGCACCTCGGAGAGGTCGAGCAGGAAGCCCAGCTCCAGCGCCTCGAGCAGGTCGGTGTTGAACCGCTTGCCCTTGTCCTGCACGGACACGTTGACGTAGCGGGCCTTGAGCCCCTCGATGTCGGCCAGCGCCTGCTTGAGGGATCCCTCGGTGCGGTAGACCTGCGCGTTGATGTCCATCGTGGCCTGCAGCTCCTGCCGGATCACCGACACCCGCTCCGAGCCGCCGGCGTCGCGCATCTGCTCGATCATGTCGATGACCATGCGCTCGGGGTCCTCGGGCAGCTCGTCGTAGTCGGTGCCCATGGCGTACTCCGCGGCGTAGAGGCCCGCGCGGCGGCCGAAGACGTTGATGTCGAGCAGCGAGTTGGTGCCGAGCCGGTTCGCGCCGTGCACCGAGACGCAGGCGACCTCGCCGGCGGCGTACAGGCCCGGGGATCACGGTGTGGTTGTCCGCGAGCGCCTCGCCCTTGATGTTCGTGGGCATCCCACCCATCGCGTAGTGCGCGGTCGGGAAGACCGGGATCATCTCGGTGTAGGGCTCGACGCCCAGGTAGGTCCGCGCGAACTCCGTGATGTCCGGCAGCTTGGCGTCGATCTGCTCGCGCGGCAGGTGCGTCAGGTCGAGGTAGACGTAGGCCTTGTCCGGGCCCGACCCGCGGCCCTCACGCACCTCGTTGGCCATCGCGCGGGCGACCATGTCGCGGGGCGCGAGGTCCTTGATCGTGGGGGCGTAGCGCTCCATGAAGCGCTCGTTCTCGCTGTTGCGGAGGATGCCGCCCTCGCCACGGGCCGCCTCGGACAGCAGCACGCCGAGCCCCGCCAGACCGGTCGGGTGGAACTGGAAGAACTCCATGTCCTCGAGCGGGAGCCCCTTGCGCCACACGATGCCCATGCCGTCACCGGTGAGCGTGTGCGCGTTGGAGGTGGTGCGGAAGACCTTGCCGAACCCGCCGGTCGCGAAGATGACCGACTTGGCGTTGAAGACGTGGATCTCGCCGGTGGCCAGCTCGTAGGCGACGACGCCGCTGACCCGGCCGTCGGTCATGCACATGTCGAGCACGTAGAACTCGTTGTAGAACTCCACCTCGTGCTTGATGCACTGCTGGTAGAGCGTCTGCAGGATCATGTGGCCGGTGCGGTCCGCGGCGAAGCAGGAGCGGCGTACGGCGGCCTCGCCGTGGTTGCGGGTGTGCCCGCCGAACCGACGCTGGTCGATCCGGCCGTCCTCGGTCCGGTTGAAGGGGAGGCCCATCTTCTCCAGGTCGAGGACCGCGTCGATGGCCTCCCTGGCCATCACCTCGGCGGCGTCCTGGTCGACGAGGTAGTCGCCGCCCTTGACGGTGTCGAACGTGTGCCACTCCCAGTTGTCCTCCTCGACGTTGGCCAGCGCGGCGCACATGCCGCCCTGGGCCGCGCCGGTGTGGGACCGGGTCGGGTAGAGCTTCGTGAGGACCGCCGTGCGGGTCCGCTGGCCGGACTCGAGCGCGGCGCGCATGCCGGCTCCGCCGGCTCCGACGATGACGACGTCGTACTTGTGGTGCTGGACCATGGTGTCAGTGCCTCACTTAATCCGGCAGACGTCGAGCGTGGACTTCGGGTCGATGCACGGGTCGAAGGTGAAGATCACCAGCGTGCCGAGGACGATGACCACGGCGGTGCCGAAGTAGAGCAGTGTCTTGAGCGTGAACCGGGAGTTCGCCCGCACCGCGTAGTCGTTGATGATCGTGCGCAGGCCGTTGCAGCCGTGCAGCATCGCGAGCCAGAGCATCGCGAGGTCCCAGACCTGCCAGAACGGGTTCGCCCACTTGCCGGCGACGAACGCGAAGTCGATCTGCTTGATGCCCTCGCCCAGCATCAGGTTCACGAACAGGTGCCCGAAGACGAGCACCAGCAGCAGGGCGCCCGATCCGCGCATGAACAGCCAGCTGTTCAGCTCGAAGTTGCTGCTGCGGGCGGCCCGGGAGCGCGGTGCCGCGATCCGGGGAGCGGTCGGGGTGGCCATCGCGGTCAGCCTCCGAACACGTGGGTCAGGTGCCGGATCACGAACGGCACGAAGAGGACGACGAAGACACCGACGACGCCGTAGGTGAGCTGCCGCTGGTAGCGCGGGCCCTTCTCCCAGAAGTCCACGAGGATGATCCGCACGCCGTTGAGGCCGTGGAACAGCACCGCGCCGACGAGACCGACCTCCATCACCCCGACGACCGGGTTCTTGTAGGTCTCCACCGCCGTGTTGTAGACCTCCGGGGAGACCCGGACCATCGCGGTGTCGACGACGTGGGCGAAGAGGAAGAAGAAGATCGAGACACCGGTGATCCGGTGCAGGACCCACGACCACATGCCTTCACGACCCCGATAAAGCGTTCCTGCCGGAGAGGTAGCCACTCCGATTCCTCCGAACTCGACGTGCATGGCTGGCGAACAGGGCAACCTCAGCACTCTATCCACGGTGCGGGGTGCGGCATCACGCGGAGGTTGTGAGATCCATTACCGCACGGAGCCCTGAGCAAAACGTAGCCGGGCGCGGGCTACCGTGTGCTTCCGACAGGTGGCGAAGGGAGACAGGTGGCTCGACGACTCCGGCTGCTCTGCGCGCTCGCCGCGTCCGCGCTCCTCGTCACCGGCTGCAGCGGCGGGTCGGAAGGCGCGCGCGTCCATGACCCGGACGCCTCCGGGTCCAGCACGGGCACGCCGACCGTGTCCAGCGCCCCGCTGCTGAGCGGCCTCGACGTCTGCTCGCTGGCCTCCCCGGGCCTGGTGCGCAGCGTCGTCGACCAGGTGGGCGAGCCGACGAACCGGGCGTTGACCCGGATCGACGGGTACGACGGTCTGGTGGACCAGTGCGGCTTCGGGGTGTCGTTCGACTCCTACACGTTCGTCGTCAGCGTCGGCCTCGCCCCGGCGCGCCGTACGGACCTCGCGAAGCTGGGCGGAAAGCCCGTGGACGGGGTCGGCGACGCCGCCCGGGCCAAGGACGAGACGCAGTTCTCGACGGTGTCCTTCGTCAAGGGCCGGACGCTGGTGCAGGTGAGGGCCGTGAAGCCGAGCCCGGAGGCCTCGCGGCTGACGGCGGTCACCGCGGCGGCGGCGCAGATCGCCCGTGCGGTGCCGGCCGAGCCGCCCGAGTCCGACGCCCAGACGAGTGGCCGGTGCGCCGACATCCCCCAGGCGGCGGTGGACGGGGTCCTGGGTGCGCCCGCGGCCGTCGCGCGGACGCTGCTCTACAAGGACCAGTCGGTGGTCTGCTCGTGGGCGACCGGGGTGGACGACCCGAAGACGGTCTCGGTCAGCATCTACACCAACCAGCACGCGGGGCCGTTCATCGCCGACCAGAAGACCTTCCAGCCGTCGGCACCGGTGCCGGGCCTGCCTGGGGACGCGTTCACGGTGCCCGGCGCGGGCTACATCGTCGCCGACGACGGCCAGGTCGTCGCCGTGAACGGCACCTTCCCTCCGCGCGCCCCGAAGGGCAAGCCCCTCCCGGTGACCCCGCAGCTCACCGCGCTCCTCGCCGCCGGCGAGTCCCTGCTCCAGTGAGCAACGGCCTCCGCTAGACGAACTGCTCGAACGTCGGCTCGGGCAGCGGCCCCGTGTCCCGGTCACGGGCGGTCTCGTAGCCGTGGCCGATCTCGACCAGGGACGTCTCGCTGCCCGCCGTACCCCAGAACGAGACGGCGACCGGCAGCCCCGCGGCGAGCCCGGCCGGCACGGTGAGCAGGGGGTAGCCGGCGATCGCGGTCGGCGTCGTGCACGAACCCGTGTGCGCCTCGGGGTTGACCAGGTCGATCGGCACCGGCGGGCCGTAGGACGGCGTGACGAGCGCGTCGAGCTCGTGCTCGCGCAGGACGGCGTCGATGCCGTCGTCGCGGCCGTGCTTCAGGCACCGGGCCCGCGCCTCGGCGTACTCCCGGCTGTCGACGCCGGGGCCCTCGAGCGACTGCTCGAACAGCGACTGCCCGAAGTGCCTCAGCTCCACGTCGGCGTGCTCGCGGTTGAACGCGACGACGTCGGCCAGCGTCCGTGGCCCGTCGCCGGGACGGGTGGCGAGGTACACCTCGAGGCCGCTGCGCAGCTCGGCGAGCATCACCAGCAGCTCGTCCTCCCAGCCGAAGCCGACCATCGACTCGAGGTCGGTGTTGTCGACGATCGTCGCGCCCTCCGCGGCGAGCAGCTGCACGGCGCGCTCGGCGTGCTCGTCGACATGGCTGCTGTAGCCCCAGAACTCCTTCCGGGGCACCCCGATCCGCTTCCCCGCGAGCCGACCGTCGACGGCGTACGACGCGTAGTCGGTGCCGTTCCCGGCCAGCACGCCCAGCAGCGCCGCCGCGTCGCGGACCGTCATCGCCATCGGGCCGGGGGAGTCCTGCGAGCTCGACACGGGAACCACGCCGTCGGTGGGGACGAGCCCGACCGTCGGCTTGAACCCGACGCAGCCGTTGAACGCCGCCGGGCAGGAGATCGAGCCGTCGGTCTCCGTGCCGACCGCGAACGGCGTGATGCGTGCCGCGACGGCGGCGCCGCTGCCCGAGCTCGACCCGCCGGCGGACCGGTTCAGGGCGTAGGGGTTGCGGGTCAGGCCGCCGTACGCGCTCCACCCGGAGGCGGAGTTGCCGTCCCGGATGTTCGCCCACTCGCTGAGGTTCGCCTTGCCGAGCACCACCATGCCCGCGTCGCGCAGCCGCCCGACGAGCGCGGCGTCCTTGGCCGGGTTCGGCTGCTCCGCGAGTGCCAGGGACCCGGCCGTCGTGGGCAGGTCCGCGGTGTCGATGTTGTCCTTCACCAGCACCGGCCGCCCGTGCAGCGGCCCGCGGCCGCGCCCCTCGCGCGCCTCGGCGTCCCGCTCCCGTGCCTGGTCGAGCGCCGCGACGTTGCGGGTGCACACCGCCGCGATCAGCCCCTCCACCCGGTCCATCCGGTCCTGCGCCTGCTCCACCTGCTCCTGCGAGCTCTGCTCCGTCACGCCGCCGATCCTCGCACCACCCCCACCCCACGCTGGTTGAGGTGCGGCGGAGCGCTAGCGGAGCCGCCTCGAAACCTGGTCACCTGTGCGGTTCCGGACGTTGGTTGAGGTGCGGCGGAGCGTTAGCGGAGCCGCCTCGAAACCTGGTCACCTGTGCGCGCAGGTGCGGGTGGTTTCGAGGCCCTCGCCCTGGGGGGCTCGGGCACCTCAACCAGCGGGCGTGGGCTGCTCCGGACGTTGGTTGAGGTGTGGCGGAGCGCTAGCGGAGCCGCCTCGAAACCTGGTCCCGTGTGCGTGCAGGTGCGGGTGGTTTCGAGGCCCTCGCCCTGGGGGCTCGGGCACCTCAACCAACCAGTGGGCGGAGTCGTCCACAGGCATCGATCTGGGCATTGCCGGAGGACCGTCTCCGATCGAACCTGGACGGCATGCCGTTCGCCTACATCCTCGAGTGCCGAGACGGGTCGTTCTACGTCGGCAGCACCTGGGACATGGACCGTCGCGTCTCTGAGCACAACGAAGGGCTCGGTGCTGCGTACACCCGGCGCCGTCGACCTGTCCGGCTCGTGTGGCACGCGCACTACGACAGCATCGCCGAGGCGTACACCGTGGAGAAGCGGCTCCAAGGATGGAGCCGTGCCAAACGCCGGGCCTTGATCGAGGGACGGTTCGAGGATCTCCCGGGCCTGGCGAGTCGGCGGCGGGCCGAGGGCCCCGCCGGGTGAGGGAGCGGTTGGTCGAGTCGCTGCGCGCAGGTGGCGGTGGTTTCGAGGCCCTCGCCCCTGGGGGCTCGGGCACCTCAACCAGCGTTGGGTGAGGTGGGGGTGGGGTGAGTGGGAAGTCTCACGGTGCACGGCGGGCGGGAGCGGTCGTACTGTTCGGGCATGACTGCAGGCGAAGCTCCCACCGCTGGCACGCCCGGGGCGGGCGACGAGAACCGCACGGAGTCCGGGCTCCCGTTCGAGTCGCTCTACGGGCCGCAGTCGCGGCCGGACTTCGACCCGGAGACCCAGCTGGGCGAGCCGGGGGAGTACCCGTTCACCCGGGGCGTGTACCCGTCGATGTACACCGGCCGGCCCTGGACGATGCGGCAGTACGCCGGCTTCGGCACGGCCAAGGAGTCCAACGAGCGCTACAAGCAGCTCGTCGCCAACGGCACCGGCGGTCTGTCCGTCGCGTTCGACCTGCCGACCCAGATGGGCCACGACTCCGACTCCGAGATCGCGCACGGCGAGGTCGGCAAGGTCGGGGTCGCCATCGACTCGATCGAGGACATGCGGCTGCTGTTCGACGGGCTGCCGCTCGACGAGGTCTCCACCTCGATGACGATCAACGCCCCGGCGGCGCTGCTCCTGCTGATGTACCAGCTCGTCGCGGAGGAGAACGGCGTCCCCGGCGACAAGATCACCGGCACGATCCAGAACGACGTGCTCAAGGAGTACATCGCCCGCGGCACCTACATCTACCCGCCGCAGCAGTCGCTGCGGCTGATCACCGACATCTTCGCCTACTGCAAGGCGGAGGTGCCGAAGTGGAACACCATCTCCATCTCCGGCTACCACATGGCCGAGGCGGGGGCGACGCCCGCGCAGGAGATCGCGTTCACGCTCGCCGACGGCATCGAGTACGTCCGGGCCGCCGTCAAGGCCGGCCTCGACGTCGACGACTTCGCCGCCCGGCTGTCCTTCTTCTTCGTCTCGCGTACGACGATCCTCGAGGAGGTCGCGAAGTTCCGGGCGGCCCGCCGGATCTGGGCCGAGGTGATGCGCGACGAGTTCGGGGCCAAGAACCCCAAGTCGCAGATGCTGCGGTTCCACACCCAGACCGCCGGCGTGCAGCTGACCGCCCAGCAGCCCGAGGTGAACCTCGTCCGCGTCGCGATCCAGGGCCTCGCCGCGATCCTCGGCGGCACCCAGTCGCTGCACACCAACTCCTTCGACGAGGCGCTCGCACTGCCCAGCGAGAAGTCGGCGCGGCTCGCGCTGCGCACCCAGCAGGTGATCGCCTACGAGACCGACGTGACCAAGACCGTCGACCCGTTCGCGGGGTCCTACGCCGTCGAGGCGCTCACCGACGACGTCGAGGCCGAGGCCCGCAAGCTGATGGAGCAGGTCGAGGAGATGGGCGGCGCCGTCGCCGCGATCGAGCAGGGCTTCCAGAAGAACGAGATCGAGAAGGCGGCCTACCAGATCTCCCGGGACATCGACTCCGGCGAGCGGATCGTCGTCGGCGTCAACCGATTCGCCTCCGAGAAGGAGGACCCCTTCGAGGGGCTGCGCGTCGACCCGGCGATCGAGGAGCAGCAGGCCGAGCGGCTCGCGAAGCTCCGGGCCGAGCGCGACCAGGGCGAGGTCGACAAGCAGCTGAAGGCGCTCACCGCCGCCGCGGAGGGCGACGACAACGTGCTGTACCCGATGAAGGAGGCCCTGCGCGCCAAGGCCACCGTGGGCGAGGTCTGCAACGCGCTGCGGGCGGTCTGGGGCGTCTACGTCCCGCCGGACGCCTTCTGACCGGCTCCTGACCGACCCCTGACCCACACCGTCGGCGGGCTCCGGCTCCGGTAACCTCTTGTCACATGCTCACTCCGCCGCTCCGTCGTGTCGTCGAGAGTGTCGACGCGCTCGAGACCGAGCTGGTGGAGATGCGGCGCGACCTGCACGCGCACCCCGAGCTGGCCTGGCAGGAGGAGCGCACCACCGCGCTCGTCGCCGAGCGGCTCGAGAAGGCCGGCGTCCACGTCAAGCTGCTGCCGAAGTCCGGGCTGCTCGCCGAGCTCGGGTCCGACGACGGGCCGCTGGTGGCGCTCCGCGCGGACCTCGACGGTCTCCCGGTCGACGACCTGGGCGAGGAGCCCTGGGCCAGCACGGTCGAGGGGGTCGCGCACGCCTGCGGCCACGACGTGCACACCTCCGCCCTGGTCGGCGCCGGCATCGCGCTCGCGGACGCGCACGCGCAGGGCGCGCTGCCCGGGCGGGTGCGGCTGCTGTTCCAGCCGGCCGAGGAGGTGATGCCCGGCGGTGCCCTCGAGGTGATCGCCGCGGGCGCCCTCGACGGAGTCGGGCACGTCTTCGGTCTGCACTGCGACCCGACGATCGACGTGGGCGAGATCGGCCTGCGGGTCGGCCCCCTCACCGGCGCGGCGGACGCGCTGACCGTGCGGCTGACCGGCCGCGGCGGGCACACGTCGCGCCCGCACCTCACCGAGGACCTCACCTACGCCCTCGGCAAGCTGGTCACCGAGCTCCCGGGAGCCCTGTCCCGCCGCCTGGACCCGCGAGCGGGCGCCAGCCTGGTCTGGGGCGTCGTGCGGGCCGGCTCGGCCAAGAACGTCATCCCGGCGGCCGGTGAGGTCGCCGGCACCCTGCGGATGCTGGACGCCGTCGCCTGGGCGGACGCCGAGGACCTCGTCCGTGAGCTGATCGTCCAGATCCTCGCGCCGTACGGCGTGGGGGCCGAGGTCACCTACGTCCGGGGCGTCCCGCCGGTGGTCAACGAGGCCGCGTCGACCGCGCTGCTCTCGGGGGCGGTCCGGTCGGTCCTGGGGGAGCAGGGGGCCGTCTCGACCCCGCAGAGCCTCGGCGGCGAGGACTTCGCGTGGTACCTCGAGGACATCCCGGGCGCGATGGGCCGCCTGGGCACCCGCACGCCGGGCGGTCGGACCTACGACCTGCACCAGGGCGACCTGTACATCGACGAGCGGGCCGTCGCGGTCGGCGCCAAGGTGCTCGCCGCCGCCGTGCTCACCACGCTCGGCGCCTGAGCGACCCGGTTCGCCAGCGTCCGAAACCTCCGTTTCCTACCGAACAGGTAACAACTTAGGACGGTCGGAGCAGACGGGGTCCCGAGCGCCGGTCCTGGTATTAGGGTGTGCCCTGGTTTGCGCCTGGACAGGTGGCGCACAAAACAAGGAGGCATCTTGCGTCGGCTGACCAAGATTGCAGCCGTCACCGCAGTTATGGCGCTCGCGGTGACCGGTTGTGCCAAGAAAGACACTGAGACCAACTCGGCCAGCAGCGGCGACAAGGGTGGCCTCTGCGCCAGCGGAGGCAAGGGCCCGAAGATCGGCCTCGCCTACGACATCGGCGGGCGCGGCGACAAGTCGTTCAACGACCTGGCCGCAGCCGGCACCAAGAAGGCGAGCGAGGAGCTCGACGCGACCTGCAAGGAGTCCGAGGCTGCTCCCGACGAGCCCGACTCCGCCAAGGAGGAGCGTCTCCGCACGCTCGCCGACGCGGGCTACGACCCGATCGTCGCGGTCGGCTTCGTCTACACCCCGATGGTGACCAAGGTCGCCGCGGAGTACCCGAAGCTCAAGTTCGCGGTCGTCGACGGTGCCGCCGAGGGTGACAACGTCACCAACCTCGCCTTCTCCCCCGAGCAGGGCTCGTTCCTGGTCGGCATCGCCGCCGGGCTGAAGACGAAGACCAACAAGGTCGGCTTCGTGGGCGGCGTCAAGGGCCCGATCATCGACCCGTTCGCCGCCGGCTACCAGGCGGGCGTCAAGGAGGCCAACCCCAAGGCCAAGGTCGAGATGAAGTGGCTGTCCGACCAGGCCGACCAGAAGGCCTTCGCCAACCCGCCGGGCGGCAAGACCGCCGCGACGGCGCTCTACGACAACGGCGCGGACATCGTGTTCCACGCCTCCGGCCTGTCCGGCAACGGTGTGTTCGAGGCGGCCACGGCCGCTGACAAGCTCGCCATCGGTGTCGACTCCGACCAGTACCTGTCGGCCCCGAAGGACCAGCAGGCGCACATCCTGACCTCGGCGCTCAAGCGCGTCGACGTCGCGGTGTTCGACTTCGCCAAGGCCTACGACGACGGCAGCACCAAGGCCGGCTTCGACGTCTACGACCTGAAGCGCGACGGTGTCGGCTACGCCACCAGCGGCGGCCAGATCGACGACATCAAGGACCAGATCGACTCCTACAAGGAGAAGATCATCTCCGGCGAGATCAAGGTCCCGAACACCCTCTGACCGCCCTCGGCCGTCCGCGCAGGTCGCGGACGGCCGCCGGGACGACCACAGGGGCCACGGGCTCGGACGTGACGCGGTAGCGTTCCGTCCGAGCCCGTGGCGCGTCCAGCCGTCATCACCCTCCGGGAGCGTGTGTCATCACTTCGCCAGGCAGTGGTTCCGTCTCCACGACCGAGAACCCAGCGAGCAGCGACCAGGTCGCCGTGCGGCTGCGCGGCATCGGGAAGAGATTCCCGGGTGTCGTCGCCAACCACGACATCGACATCGACGTCCGAGCCGCCACCGTGCACGCGATCGTGGGCGAGAACGGCGCCGGCAAGTCCACGCTGATGAAGATCCTGTACGGCGTGCAGAAGCCCGACGACGGCACGATCGAGGTCGACGGCGTGCCGGCGACGATGAGCTCGCCCGCCGAGGCCATCAAGCTCGGCATCGGCATGGTGTTCCAGCACTTCATGCTGGCCGACAACCTCAGCGTCCTCGAGAACGTCGTGCTCGGCGCGGAGAAGCTGCACGGCATCGGCGACAAGGCGCGTGCCCGCGTCGAGGAGATCTCGACGCACCTACGGCTTCGGCCTCGATCCCGACGAGCTCGTCGAGGGCCTCGGGGTCGGTGAGCGGCAGCGCGTGGAGATCCTCAAGGTGCTCTACCGCGGCGCCAAGGTGATCATCCTCGACGAGCCGACCGCCGTCCTCGTGCCGCAGGAGGTCGACGCGCTCTTCTCGAACCTCCGCGAGCTCAAGAAGGAGGGACACACCCTCATCTTCATCTCGCACAAGCTCGACGAGGTGCTCGCCGTCGCCGACGACATCACCGTCATCCGCCGCGGCACCACCGTGGCCGCCGTACGCCCGGGAGAGGTGAACAGCCACCAGCTCGCCGAGCTCATGGTCGGGTCCGAGCTGCCCTCGCCGAACACCGAGGAGTCCACGGTCACCGACGAGGAGATGCTCGAGCTCGTCGACGTCACCCTCACCGTGACCGGGGGCGTCCGCAAGCTCCTCGACGGCGTCTCGCTGAAGATCCACCGCGGCGAGGTGCTCGGGGTGGCCGGTGTCGAGGGCAACGGCCAGACGGAGCTCACCGAGGTCGTGATCGGGATGCGCAAGCCGACGAGCGGCCGGGTCGAGCTCGCCGACTCCGACATCTCGGAGTGGTCGACCAAGCAGCGCCGCGAGTCCATCGGCTACATCCCCGAGGACCGGCACCGGCACGGGCTGCTCCTCGACTCCCCGCTCTGGGAGAACCGCATCCTCGGCCACCAGACCCGTGAGCCGTCCGTGAAGGGCCAGTGGATCGACCGCTCCGGTGCCCGCAAGGACACCCAGCGGATCATCGACGCGTACGACGTCCGCACCCCGTCGATCGAGACCACCGCCCACGCGCTGTCGGGCGGCAACCAGCAGAAGTTCATCGTCGGACGCGAGATGAGCGGCGACCCGGTGCTCCTGGTCGCGTCGCACCCGACCCGAGGCGTCGACGTCGGCGCCCAGGCCGCGATCTGGGGCCACATCCGCGAGGCCCGTCGCCAGGGGTTGGCGGTGCTGCTGATCTCCGCCGACCTCGACGAGCTGATCGGCCTGTCCGACTCCATCAAGGTGATCCTGCGCGGCCGCTTCGTCGGCGACTTCGACCCGCAGCACGTCACCCCGCAGGAGCTCGGCTCCGCGATGACCGGGGCCGAGGAAGCGCCCGCGACCGACCCGAGGGAGGACCACTGATGCTCAAGCGCATCGCCGTCGGGCTGGCCGCCCCGGTGCTCGCCATCGTGATCGCGATGCTGATCACCATCGGCATCCTGCTGATCGCCGGGAACTCGGTGTCCGGGTTCATGACCACGATCTTCTCCATGCCCGCCCCGCGCAACGTCGTCAACATCCTCAACAACTCCTCGGTGCTCTACCTCTCGGCGCTCGCCGCCGCGATCGGGTTCCGGATGAACCTGTTCAACATCGGCGTCGAGGGGCAGTACCGCGTCGCGGTGTTCGCGGCCGCCGCCTTCGCCGGACAGAACTGGCTGCCCGGCCCGCTCAACATCGTGGTCGCCTTCGTCGTCGCGATCGTCTGCGGCGCCGCCTGGGCCGCGATCGCCGGCATCCTCAAGGTCACCCGGGGCGTGTCCGAGGTGATCTCGACGATCATGCTGAACGCCATCGCGGTGTCGCTGACCGCCTACTTCCTGCGGCAGTGGGGTGTGACCGTCGGCAACAGCATCCAGACCAAGCGGGTCCCGAAGGACTCCTGGGTCCCCGGCATCGACCTGATCCCCGGCGCCCCCAACGAGGTGCTCGGCCTGGCTCTCGTGGCGGTGCTGGCCGGCATCGGGTACGCCGTGCTGCTGAACCGCTCGCGCTTCGGCTTCGAGCTGCGTGCGACCGGCGCGTCGGCCACCGCAGCGGTCGCCAGCGGGATCGACGTCCGCCGGATGGTGGTGATCTCGATGGTCATCTCCGGAGGCATCGCGGCGCTCGTCGGGCTGCCGCTGCTGTTCGGTGACACGCACTCCTACGGCACCACGTTCCAGTCCGGGCTCGGCTTCTCCGGCATCGCGGTCGCGCTGCTCGGTCGCAACAACCCGGTCGGCATCGCGTTCGGTGCGCTGCTGTTCGCGTTCCTCACCGAGCAGAGCAGCCTGCTGGAGATCAACGCCGGTGTCTCCAACGACATCGTGTCGATCACCCAGGGTGTCCTGGTGCTCAGCGTCGTGATCGCCTACGAGGTGGTGCGCCGCTACGTGAAGGCCCAGGAGCAACGCTCCGTGGCCGAGCAGCTGGCTCCCAGCGGCGCTACCGAGGGGGTCTCGGCATGACGATCGCCAACGACACCTTCGCGCCCGACCTCGCCAAGCCGACAGCCGACCGGCCGCGCCGGATCCCGGTCTGGGCCTGGCTGCTGGTCGCGTTCATGCTCATCTCGTTCGCCCGGGTGTTCACGGGCAGCAACGAGCTCGACTCCGCCGGCACCCTGCGCGAAGCGGTCACGGCGACCATCCCGATCGCGCTCGCCGGACTCGCGGGTCTCTGGTCCGAACGCGCCGGCGTGGTCAACATCGGCCTCGAGGGCATGATGATCCTCGGCACCATCGGTGCGGGCTACTTCGGCACGTTCTACGGGCCCTGGCAGGGCGTCGTGGCCGCGATGGTCTTCGGTGCGATCGGCGGTGCCCTGCACGCGCTGGCCACCGTGATCTTCGGCGTCGACCACATCGTCTCCGGTGTCGCGATCAACCTCATGGCCGTGGGCGTGGCGGCGTTCCTCGCCGACCTGTGGTTCTCCGGCCTGCAGGGCGGTGGGCCCACCCAGTCACCGCCGGTCGACGGGCCGGCCGCGCTCGACCTGCCCGGCGTCGCCGACTGGGCCAAGACCGTCGAGGACCGGCACTGGTTCCTGGTCTCCGACCTGGCCTCGGTGCTCGGGGCGCTGACCCGGAACCTGTCCTCGCTGACCGTCCTCGTCGTGCTGCTGTTCATCGCGACGTACTTCGTGCTCTGGCGCACGGGGTTCGGACTGCGGCTGCGCTCGTGCGGTGAGAGCCCCGGCGCGGCCGAGACGCTGGGCGTCAACGTCTACCGCTACAAGATCATCGCGGTGCTGATCTCCGGATCGCTCGCCGGCCTCGCGGGCGGGTTCATCGTGCTCGTCGGTGCCGGCCTCTACCAGAACGGCATCACCAACGGCCGCGGCTTCATCGGCCTCGCCGCGATGATCTTCGGCAACTGGCGTCCCGGAGGGTTGCTGCTCGGGTCGGTGCTGTTCGGCTACACCGACGCGCTGCAGCTGCGGGCCGGCGGTGGCGCGGTTCACGCGCTGCTGATCGTCGTCGCGATCGTGCTGCTCGTCTACGGGATCTACCAGCTGCGCCGCGGTGCCCGGGTCGCCGGGATCGTGACCGTGGTGGCCGCGGTGCTGGCCGCCATCTGGTTCTTCACGACCGACGAGGTGCCCGGCGACTTCACCCGCATGACGCCGTACGTCGCGACCCTCTTCGTGCTCGCGTTCTCGGCCCAGCGGCTGCGGATGCCCGCCGCCGACGGACTCAGATACCGGCGCGGAGAGGCGGGCTGACGTGGGGATGGTCCCCGAGGAGCACCCGTGGCCGCATCTGGTCGAGCAGGCCACCGCGGTGATGCGCCGTGCGTACGCGCCCTACTCCCACTACCAGGTCGGCGCGGCCGGACTCGTGCAGGACGGGCGGGTCGTCGTGGGCTGCAACGTCGAGAACGCGGCGTACGGCGTCGGTCTCTGTGCCGAGTGCGGCATGATCTCGGCGCTGCACGCGTCGGGCGGCGGGCTGCTCACGCACTTCGTCTGCGTCAACAAGGACGGCGAGGTGATCATGCCGTGCGGCCGCTGCCGGCAGATCCTCTTCGAGGCCGGCGGCCGGGACCTGCAGGTGCTGACGGTCTCGGGGGTGCGGTCGATGAGCGAGGTGCTTCCCGACGCGTTCGGTCCCGATGCGCTCGACCGCGTGTGACCTGACCGCCCCCGGGGTGGTGGCCGACCCCTACCCGTTGTTCGCCGAGGAACGCCGGCTCGGCCCGGTCGCGTGGCACGAGCAGTCCGGCTCCTACCTGACCTTCGACCACGCCTGCGCGAACGCCGTGCTCCGCGACCGACGGCTCGGGCGGATCTGGTCGGACCGTCAGCCGGCGGACCGGTTCGAGCCTTTCAACCTGCTGCACCGCAACCAGATGATGGAGAACGAGCCGCCGGTGCACACCCGGCTGCGCCGCCTGGTCGTCGGCGCGTTCAACCGCGGCCACGTCGAGCGGCTGCGCCCGCGCGTGCGTGAGCTCGCCGCGCAGCTGCTCGCCGACGTCGACCGGTCCGGCTTCGACGTGGTGGGGGAGTACGCCGAGCCGCTGCCCGTCCTGGTGATCGCCGAGCTGCTCGGTGTGCCCGCCGAGCTCGCACCGCAGCTGCGGGCCTGGTCGCAGGCGATCGTGCGGATGTACGAGGTCGCGCCCACCGCCGCCGTCGAGGACGCCGCGGTGCTGGCCGCCGCCGAGTTCGCCGACGTCATCCGCCAGCTGGCCCGGGAGCGCGCCGCGGACCCCCGCGGCGACCTGGTCTCGGACCTGGTCGCGGCGCAGGACGGCGATGCGCGGCTCACCGAGGACGAGGTCGTCGCCTCCGCGGTGCTCCTGCTCAACGCCGGCCACGAGGCATCCGTCAACGTGTTCGGCAACGGCCTGGTCGCGATGCTGCGGGCCGGGGTCCGGCCGCGACCCGACCAGGTGCCGACCTGCGTGGAGGAGATGCTGCGCTTCGACTCGGCGCTGCAGCTCTTCGAGCGCACCGCCACCGCCCCCGTCACCATCGGGGACGTGACCGTCGAGCCCGGCCAGCGCATCGCGGCCCTGCTCGGCGCGGCCAACCGCGACCCGGCGGTGTTCGCGGACGCCGACACCTTCGACCCCGGACGCGACCCCAACCCGCACCTCGCGTTCGGTGCCGGCGTGCACTTCTGCGTCGGGGCACCGCTGGCCCGGATGGAGCTGGTGGAGTCGCTGGCCCTCCTGCTGCGGGAGCACCCCGGCCTGCGACTGGTGGGCGAGCCGGAGCCACGAGGCACGTTCGTGCTGCGCGGCTACACATCGGTCACCGTAGGGTCCTGACACCACCACGATCAGAGGAGAGACATGGCCAGCCAGCACGAGGCGCACGACGCCGTCGAGGTGATCACCGCCAAGCGCGACCGGGGTGAGCTCAGCGACTCGCAGATCGACTGGGTCGTCGACGCCTACACGCGCGGCGCGGTCGCGGACGAGCAGATGTCGGCGCTCGCGATGGCGATCCTCCTCAACGGGATGACGCGCCGGGAGATCTCGCGCTGGACGAACGCGATGATCGCGTCCGGGGAGCGGATGGACTTCTCCCGGCTGTCACGACCCACCGCCGACAAGCACTCGACCGGCGGTGTCGGCGACAAGATCACGCTGCCGCTGGCACCCCTCGTCGCGGCGTGCGGGGTCGCCGTACCCCAGCTGTCGGGGCGCGGCCTCGGGCACACCGGCGGCACCCTCGACAAGCTCGAGGCGATCCCCGGCTGGCGTGCGGACCTCTCGAACGACGCGATGATGCGCCAGCTCGAGGACGTCGGGGCGGTGATCTGTGCGGCCGGCACCGGCCTGGCGCCTGCGGACAAGAAGCTCTACGCGCTGCGCGACGTCACCGGCACCGTCGAGGCGATCCCGTTGATCGCGTCGTCGATCATGAGCAAGAAGATCGCGGAGGGCACCGGCGCGCTGGTGCTCGACGTCAAGGTCGGCAGCGGCGCCTTCATGAAGGACGTCGACCAGGCCCGCGAGCTGGCCGAGACGATGGTCGCGCTGGGCACGGACGCCGGTGTCACCACGGTCGCGCTGCTGACGGACATGTCCACCCCGCTCGGGCGTACGGCGGGCAACGGCCTCGAGGTCGCCGAGTCGGTCGAGGTGCTCGCCGGAGGCGGACCCGCCGACGTCGTGGAGCTGACCGTCGCGCTGGCCCGGGAGATGCTGCAGGCAGCCGGCGTCGACGACGTCGACCCGGCCGACCGGCTCGCGGACGGGTCGGCGATGGACGCCTGGCGGCGGATGATCGCGGCCCAGGGCGGGGACCCCGACGCAGCCCTGCCGGTGGCCAGGGAGACGCACGTCGTGACCGCCCCGCGCAGCGGCGTGCTCACCTCGCTCGACGCGATGGCGGTCGGGCTCGCCGCGTGGCGGCTCGGCGCCGGCCGGGCCCGCAAGGAGGACCCGGTCCAGGCCGCCGCCGGGGTCGAGCTGCTCGCCAAGCCGGGTGACACGGTCACCGAGGGGCAGGAGCTGCTGCGCCTGCACACCGACGAGCCGGAGCGCTTCGAGCGAGCCCTGGCCGCCCTCGCCGACGGCGTCGAGGTGTCGCCACCCGGCACGGCCTACGACCCGGTCCCGCTGGTGATCGACCGGGTGGCCGGCTAGGTCCGCTCAGTTCCGGTAGCCGCCGTCGAGGCCCTGGGCGTCGCGGGCGTAGTTGCGCAGCCACAGGGAGAACTCCGGGCCGACCAGGAGCAGCTTGCCGATCGAGTTGGTCCACTCGGTCCACTTGTTCTGGAACGTGGTCGAGGCGCCCGGCGTCTGCCAGTCCCCGGTCATCAGGTCCTGGCCGGAGGTCCCGCCACTGGTCTGCGCATCCCGGAGCTGCGCCACCGTGCGGTCGATGAGGTCAGCGGTGGCCCGGATCTCCTCAAGGCTGATCTCGTGAACCATCTGACGCTCCTTCAGTGCTGCTCTACTTGTCGGAGCCAAGCGTAGTCCGCGATTCTGAGCGTCCCTCTCAGAGAGCATGCGTCTTTCTCAGGAGACCAACAGCACGACGTTCTCGGCCCGTAGCCCGGCGCCTCTCGGGTTACCGTGGGCGGGGGTTGTGTCGAGCTGGCGGGTGGCATGGCCGAGCGCGGACCGGTCGTCTTCTTGCACGTGGGGGCCATGAAGACCGGCACCACGTACCTCCAGCACGTCCTCACAGCGAATGCAGGCGAGCTGGCGGCAGCAGGCTTCCTGTTCCCCGGCGGGACGTGGGGCGCACAGGTCCGGGCCGTGCGCGACATCCTCCGGCTCGGACGGGAGGACCCGATCCTCACGGCGGAGTCCTCGGGAGCGTGGGCAGCACTCGCCGCCGAGATCCTGTCGCGACCGGACGCCGTCTCGATCGTCTCGATGGAGTTCCTCAGCTTCGCCGACGGTCGTGGGGCCCGCAGGGTGGTGCGGTCCTTGCCCGGGGCGGAGGTGCACGCCGTTCTGACCGTCCGGGATGCTGTCCGCTCCATCCCGTCCCTGTGGCAGACCGCCGTCGAGAACGGGGCGACCACCACCTGGGAGCAGTTCCAGCGGGACGCCTGCGCCGCCGCGAGCATCACTGGCCGGCTCTCACGCGCCCAGTCCGTGCAGCAGGTGCGGGGTGCACAGGACGTTCCGCGCATGCTGCGGGTCTGGGGTGCCGCCGTGGGGGGCGAACGGCTGCACATCATCACGGTGCCGCCGGCGGGTACCTCTCCTCGCCTGCTCTGGGAGCGGTTCGAACGAGTGGTCGGGCTGCCACCGAACTCCTGCTTGCGACCGCCTCAACAGGCGAACGAGTCGCTGGGCTACGCCTCCACCGAGCTCATGCGGCTCCTCAACGAGGAGCTCGGCGGACTGCCCAGAAGCGACTACCTCCCGACCGTCAAGGAGCAGCTCGGGCTGCGCGTTCTGGCACAGCGCCGCGGCGTCGAGAGCAGGCCGACGAGCGCCACCGCCACACGCGAGCGCGGTCTCGCGTGGAACCTTCGCGTGCGACGAGCGGTCGAGAGGCGCGGCCTGCCAGTCTCGGGCACGCTTGAGGACCTCCCGGTTCGTCGTGGTTCGATGCTCCCCGGAGAAGCATGCCCGCCACCCGGGGCGGATGAGCTCCTCGAGGCTGCTGCGACGGCCGTCGACGGACTGCACGCTCTGGTGCGGCGCCGGGTGCGGCGTCTTGAGCGGGCAGGGGTGACGGTGTCGCCCTGCCTGTCGGCGCGGGACGCCTCGGTGTCGGACGTCCACCGGTGGGACGGGTTCCCGGACCCGGTGGGCGCGGCGGTCACCGAGATCGCCGGCCTGTCGCGGACCGCTATCGGCCTGCACCGCCTGCTTCGTGACGCATCAGGCCCACCGTCGGCCGCTACGTGAGCAGCAGCACGACGGTCTCGGCCACGCAGGCCGGCTTGCTCTCGCCGTCGATCTCGACGGTGTAGCGGGTGACCATCTGCTTGCCGGCGGGAACGTCGCTCACGTCGGCGATCTGGGCGGTCGCGCGGATCTTCGAGCCGACCTTGACGGGGTTGGGGAACCGCACCTTGTTGACGCCGTAGTTGAGCTTGGCGCCGGGTGTGTCGAGGCGGAACAGCTCGGGGGTGAACTGCGGGATCAGCGACAGCGTGAGGTAGCCGTGCGCGATGGTCCCGCCGAACGGTCCGTCCTTGGCCTTCTCGACGTCGACGTGGATCCACTGGTGGTCACCGGTCGCGTCCGCGAAGGCGTCGACGCGCTCCTGGGTGATCTCCAGCCAGTCGGTGCTGCCCAGCTCCTCGCCCACGGCGTCCGTGAGCTCGTCGAACGTCGTGAAGACCCGCATGTCTGCCCCTTCTCGGTGATGGTCGTCGAGCCTGGTTGGATGAGGCCATGCCCGACAGCAACGAACGTACCGTCTCGCACGAGCTGCTCGCCCGGGCCCCCAAGGTCCTGCTGCACGACCACCTCGACGGCGGCCTCCGGCCGAGCACGATCGTCGAGCTCGCCGCCGGCGCCGGCCACCGGCTGCCCGCGGAGGACCCGGTCGCGCTGCAGCGGTGGTTCGAGGAGTCGGCCGACTCCGGTTCGCTGGAGCGCTACCTCGAGACCTTCGACCACACGGTGGCGGTGATGCAGACCGCCGAGAACCTCCGCAGGGTCGCGCGGGAGTGCGTGCTCGACCTGGCCGAGGACGGCGTCGTCTACGCGGAGGTCCGCTACGCCCCCGAGCAGCACCTCCAGGGCGGTCTGGACCTGCCGCACGTCGTCGAGGCCGTGCGGGACGGTTTCGTGGAGGGCCAGGAGGAGGCCCGTCGCGACGGCCGGCCGATCGTCGTACGTCAGCTGCTCACGGCGATGCGGCACCAGGCCCGCAGCCGGGAGATCGCCGAGCTCACCGTCGCCTACCGCGACCAGGGGGTCGTGGGCTTCGACATCGCCGGCGCCGAGGCGGGCTACCCGCCCACCCGGCACCTCGACGCGTTCGAGTACCTCCAGCGCGAGAACGCGCACTTCACGATCCACGCCGGTGAGGCGTTCGGGTTGCCCTCGATCTGGCAGGCGATCCAGTGGTGCGGCGCGGACCGCCTCGGTCACGGGGTGCGGATCATCGACGACGTGCAGATCGGCGGTGACGGCACGCCGTCGCTGGGCCGGCTGGCGTCCTACGTGCGGGACAAGCGCATCCCGCTGGAGATGTGCCCCTCCTCGAACATCCAGACCGGTGCTGCCACGTCGATCGCCGAGCACCCGATCGGCACGCTGACCAAGCTCGGCTTCCGGGTGACCGTGAACACCGACAACCGGCTGATGAGCGGCACGTCGATGACCCAGGAGATGACCAAGCTGGTCGACGCGTTCGGCTACGACATGCACGACCTGCGGTGGTTCACGATCAACGCGATGAAGTCCGCCTTCATCCCCTTCGACCAGCGGCTCGACATCATCAACGAGCAGATCAAGCCGTCGTACGCCGTCCTCAGCGCGGTGAGCTGACCGGACCCACCGGCCGGTCACCGGTCAGCGTGATCCGGCGCATGACGCGCTTCTCGGTGTAGTCGCGGTTGGCGTAGTGCGACGTGCTGCGGTTGTCCCACATGCCGAGGTCGCCGGCCTGCCACCGGTGCCGGATCGTGTGCTCCGGCTTGGTCAGGTGCGCGAAGAGCAGGTCCAGGATGGCGCGGCTCTCCGCGTCCGAGACGCCGACGACGTGCGAGGTGAACCCGGGGTTCACGAACAGCCCCTTCCGGCCGGTCTCCGGGTGCACGCGCACGACCGGGTGCTCGACGGGCACCAGCTCGGTGACCTGCTCGCCGTCCCACTCGTTGCCGAGCCCGCCGCGACGCTTGAGGAAGTGCCCCCACTCGCGGCTGCCGTCGTGCACGGCCGTGAGCTGGTCGACGAGCTGCCGGACGGGCGCCGAGAGGGACTCGTAGGCCAGCTGGCTGTCGACCCAGCTCGTGTCGCCGCCGTACGACGGGAGCTCGACGGCCCGCAGGATCGACCCGAGCGGCGGACGCTCCATGAACGTCACGTCGGTGTGCCAGACGTCGGAGAAGGAGAACTCCGGGTCGGCGCTGTCGATGTCGTAGATCTCCGGGTGCGCGGCGTCGATGCCGCCGACCACGGGGTGCGCAGCGGTGAGGTCGCCGAGCCGGCGGCCGAGCTCGACCTGGTCGTCGTCGGTCAGGTCCTGGCCGCGGAAGAAGAGCACCTTGTGGGTGACCAGGGCCTCGCGGATCGCGGCGACCTGGCTGTCGGAAGCGCTGCGCACGTCGAGGCCGATCACCTCGGCGCCGAACGACGGGCCCAGCCGGTCCAGCGTGAGCAGGGACGTGGTGGAGGGGGCGAGGACGTGCGACATGGGCTCTCCTGACTCTCAGTTGCCTATGTCTATCAGATTACTACGATAAACCTGGGTCTCGACAGGCTCGACCACCCGGAGTGCCGGTCAGGCGCGGACGTGCATCCGCTCGCCCTGGGGACCGTAGATCGCCAGCGCCTCGGTCGGGTCGGGCCCGGGGTTGCCGATCCAGTGCGGCGTGCGGGTGTCGAACTCCACCACCTCGCCCGGCGACAGCAGCAGGTCGCGGCCGCCCAGCACGAGCCGGAGCCGCCCGGAGAGCACGTAGAGCCACTCGTAGCCCTCGTGGGTCTGCGGGGTCGGTCGGGCGTCGGGCCGCGGCGGCAGCACCTGCTTGAAGGCCTGCAGACCGCCGGGCCGACGGGTCAGCGGGAGGAACGTCACGCCGTGCCGGACCACGGGGCGGGTGCGCACCCGGGGGTCGCCGGTCTCGGGGGCGTCGACGAGCTCGTCGAGCGCGACGCGATGGGCCTTCGCCAGGGCGAGCAGCAGCTCCAGCGTCGGCTTGCGGCCTCCCGACTCGAGTCGGGACAGCGTGCTCACCGAGATCCCGGTCTCGGCGGACAGGTCGGCCAGGGTGGCGTCGCGCTCCAGTCGCAGCTGCCGGAGCCGGGGACCGACGCGTTCGAGGGCAGCGGCCAGGGCGGCGTCGTCGGTCATGGGTCCATTTGCTGGTATGGCAAGGATGTTTGTCAAGACTGCCCGGCGGTGCGCACACTGCTGGACATGGACGAGACGCAGGTGGCGCAGGGGCACGAGCAGGACGTCGACGTGGTGGTCGTCGGGGGAGGTGCGGCCGGGCTGAGCGGGGCGATGGCGCTGGGCCGGTCACGGCGCTCGGTGCTCGTCGTCGACGACCGGAGCCCGCGCAACGCCCCCGCGGGCCACGTGCACAACTACCTGGGCCGGGAGGGCACGCCCCCGCTCGAGCTGCTGGAGATCGGCCGCCGCGAGGTCGAGCAGTACGGCGTCCAGGTCACCGTCGGCCGCGTCGAGGCGGTGCGCCGGTGGGACCTGCCCGGGACCGGGTTCGTCGTCACCACCGACGCCGGCCGCGAGGTCCGGGCGCGCCGCGTGCTCGTCGCCTCGGGCGTGGCCGACGGCCTGCCCGCCGTACCAGGGCTGGCCGGGCGGTGGGGTCGCGACGTGCTGCACTGCCCCTACTGCCACGGCTGGGAGGTCCGGGACCGGGCGATCGTCGTGCTGGCCACCAACGGCATGGCGGTGCACCAGGCGCTGCTGTTCCGCCAGCTCACCGACAACGTCGTGGTGGTGCTCGGCGAGGCCGCGGCGCCGCTGGCCGATGACGACAGGGAGCGGCTGGCGGCCCGCGACATCCGGGTCGTCGCCGACCCGCCGGCGGAGGTCCTGGTCGAGGAGGACGCGGTCAGGGGGCTGCGGCTGGCCTCCGGTGCGGTGCTCGCGTGCGACGCCGTGGTGGTCTCGCCGCGGTTCCGGGCACGCGCCGACTTCCTGGCGCCGCTCGGCCTGCGGCCCGAGCCGTTCGAGGTCGACGGCGAGGTGTTCGGCGAGCTGCTCCCGGCCGAGCCGACCGGGGCCACCACGGTGCCGGGACTCTGGGTGGCCGGCAACGTGAGCGACGCGATGGCCCAGGTGGTCTCCTCGGCCGGCGTCGGACTGCGGGTCGGCGCGATGGTCAACGCCGACCTGGTCGCGGAGGAGACGCAGACCGCCGTCGCGGCCTACCAGGACCAGCTGGCCGAGCTGTTCGAGCAGCCCAGCTGGGAGGACCGGTACGCCGCCGGCGACGCGATCTGGAGCGGCCGGGTCAACCCGCAGCTCGCGGCCGAGGCCGGCGACCTCGAGCCGGGCCGCGCCCTCGACGTCGGCAGCGGTGAGGGCGCCGACTCGATCTGGCTGGCCGGCCGCGGTTGGTCGGTCACCGGCATCGACTTCAGCACGGTCGCGCTCGAGCGGGCCGCCACGCACGCCGCCGCGGCCGGCGTGGGGGAGCGCACCGAGTGGCGGCACGTCGACGTGCGCACCTTCGGCCAGGACGGCACCGAGGAGCGCTGGGACCTCGTGACGTCGCAGTTCATGCACCTGCCGGACGGCGCCATGGTCGACCTGACCCGCCGACTCGGCTCCGTGGTCGCTCCCGGCGGCACCCTGCTGGTCGTGGGTCACCACCCCGACGACCTTCCCACCGGGCAGCGGCACGGCCGGCGGAGCTTCATGTTCACGCCCGAGGACCTGCTGCCCGCGCTCGACCCCGACGACTGGGAGATCCAGGTGGCCGACGTCCGGCTGCGCACGGCCGCCGGCCACGACGGGGAGCCGCACACCCTGCGGGACTCGGTGCTGCGGGCCCGCCGCCGTTAGGGCGCGTTCTGGACCGCGAGCCGGACGTGGGTCCCGGCGCTGCCGTAGCCGTCGTACCCGCCGCGGCGCTCGAGGAGCTCGACGTAGAAGCCGGTGTCGAGCACCGGTGTGTAGGCGTGCAGCAGCTCGCCCTCGCCGAGCCGGTCGTAGAGCAGGCCGTGGCCGCGGAGCAGCTCCAGCAGGGCGGGGTCCAGGTCGAACCGGGCGTCGAGGTCGACGTAGTAGTTGTCCGGGACGCACATCAGCGGGATGCCCGCTGCGCGAAGCCCGTCGACCGCGGCGACGACGTCGGTGCACCGCAGGGCCACCTGGTTGAGTCCGGTGCGGGGCGTCGCCCCCTGGCCGTCCTCGACGTTGAGCACGAACCGCAGGTCGCCCGACCGCGGCCGCAGCGCCCGGCTGCGCAGGCGACCGTGCGGCTCGATGAACTCCTCGACCGGGCCGGGCCTGAGGTCGAACAGCGTCCGCAGGAAGCCGACCTCCTCGTTGAGCCGGTCGGCCGGCACGGACACGCCGACGTGGTCCAGGCCCAGCAGCCCGCCCGGGAGCTGGTCCCCGACGACCTCGAAGTCGTCCTGCCAGTGGTCGTCCCCGTCCGGACCGTCGCTGACGAAGACGTGCCAGCCCGAGGGGGAGGAGATGCCGGGCAGCGCCGAATCGTGGTCGCCGCGGGTGGTGGCGACGGCCGGCCACAGCAGTGCCTCCGCTCGGGCGGCCACCGCGTGGACCGGTGGCGCGACGACGCCGAGTGCCGTCCCGTGCACCCCGCCGGGTCCCGGGCGCTCGTTGAGGACCACGTGCGCGTCGCCGTTGCGCCACCAGGTGACCGGCTTGGCGCGGTGCCGCCCGTGCAGCGCGAAGCCCAGTCCGCAGAGCAGGTCGGTGGCTGCCGGGTCGCCGGGAGGTGCGGCGAGCTCGAGGAACGCGACGTCGGTACGGCGCGCCGGGGGCGGCGCTGCGACGACGAGCGAGGCGACCTGCTCGGTCACGACCTGCGCCAGCTGGTCCTCGAGGAAGACCAGTGAGCGCATCGCGTCGCGGGCGGTGACCGCGGCGTCGGCCTCGCGCACGACGTCGCTGAACACCTCCAGCGAGAGCGGTCCGCGGTAGCCGGCCTCCAGGGTGGCTGCCACGACACCGGTGACGTCGAGCGTGCCCTGGCCGGGGAAGCACCGGAAGTGCCGGCTCCACTCCAGCACGTTCATGTCCAGCAGGGGTGCGTCCGCGACCTGCAGGAAGCCGATCCGGTCACCGGGCACGGCCGCCAGCGCCGACCCGTCGTCACCGCGGGAGAGGAGGTGGAAGGTGTCGACGGCGAGGGTCACCGCCGGGTGGTCGGCGTCCACGACCGCCTGCCAGGCCTGGCCGACCCGGTTGACGTGACGTCCCCACGCCAACGCCTCGTAGGCCACCGTCACCCCGTGGTCAGCGGCGAGCCGGCCCACGCGGTGCAGCTGCTCGGCCCGCAGCGCCGGGTCGTCGACGGCGTCCTCGGCGACGGTCGAGCAGGCCAGCAGGGTCTGCGTGCCCAGCTCCGCCATCACCCCCAGCTTGGTGCGCAGACGGTGCAGCACGGCGTCGAACCGGTCGGGAGGCACTCCCTCGACGTCGCGCACCGGCTGGAACAGGTCGATGCTCAGGCCCAGGTCGGCGCACCGGGTGCGGATCTCGGTCGGGGACAGCGGCGAGGAGATCAGGTCGTTGTCGAACAGCTCGATCCCGTCGAACCCCGCAGCCGCGATCGCCTCGAGCTTGTCGGAGAGCACACCGCTGATCGACACCGTGGCGATGCCCTTGTGCATCAGCCGGCCAGCTCCTCGAAGTGCCGACCCATCCGTGCGGCGTCCGGGGTGCGTCCGGTGAACAGCTCGAACGCACCGACCGCCTGGTGCACCGCCATGCCGCCGCCCGGGAAGCACGCGGCAGCCCCGGGCACGGGCCAGTGCGACCAGCTCGGTCTCCAGCGGGAAGTAGACGACGTCACTGACCCAGAGGTCGGCGCGCAGCAGGTCGGCGGGGACGGACGTGCCGGGGTGGCCGTGCATCCCGACCGGTGTCGCGTTGACGACCCCGCCGGCGTCCGCGAGGGCCGACTCCAGGTCGCCCGTCGTGGCGATCCGGTCGTCGCCGTACCTCTTGGCGAGCCGTACGGCGCAGGCCTCGGCGCGCTCACGGTCCTCGTCGAAGACCGTGACGTGCTCCGCCCCCTGCTCCAGCAGGCCGTAGCCGACCGCGATCCCGGCCCCGCCGGCGCCCACGAGCACGGCCCGGTCGGTGACCGCCTCCGGCATCGCCGCACGGAACGCGCTGCTGTAGCCGGTCCAGTCGGTGTTGTGGCCGACCCGACGGCCCTGCCGCAGGACGACGGTGTTGACCGCGCCGAGGTCGGCGGCGTCCTCGGAGAGCTCGTCGAGCAGCGGGATGACCGCCCGTTTGAACGGATGCGTGACGTTGAGGCCGTCGAAGCCGAGCCGCTCGGCCCAGTCCAGGAGAGCCGGCAGGTCGTCCGGGCCGAGCCCGAGCGCGTCGGTGTCGATGAGCCGGTAGCCGAGGGCGAGACCGTTCTCCCGGGCCTCCCGCTCCTGCATGGCAGGTGTCAGGGACCTCGCGATCCCCGCGCCCACCAGACCCAGCACGAAGGAAGCGCTCATGCGACGGGCACCGCGGTGGCCCGCCGCGGCGTGCGGCTCCGGCCCACCTCGGGGGTCGGCACCCGGTGCGTGCCGCTCGGCCCGGTCAGCACGGCGGCGGCCGAGATGAGGCAGGCGACGACGCAGAAGGCCGCGACCTTCCACCAGTTGCCGGACTCCCCGTCCATCAGCACCCCGGCGATGGTGGGCGTGAACCCGGCCAGCGCGAAGCCGAACTGGGTGCCGATCGCCATGCCCGACAGGCGCACGCTGGTCGGGAAGTACTCCGCGTACGTCGCGGGCCAGACCGCGTTCGGCAGGCTGTAGACCACACCGGCCAGGGCCACGCCGAGGACGAACATCAGCACGACCTGGCCGTGGGCGATGGCTCCCAGGAACGCGGTCACGAGCACCGCGCTGCCCAGGACGCCGCCGACGAACACCGGCTTGCGTCCGACCCGGTCGGAGAGGCTGGCCCACAGCGGGATGCAGCAGATGGCCACCACGTTGGCCACGATCGCCAGCCAGAGCATCGTCGTCGAGCTGATCCCGATGTCGTAGTCGTCGGAGGTCGCGAAGTTCAGCGCGAAGACCGCGAACATGGTGTTCACCATCGCGATGAACGCGGCCAGGAACACCCGCAGAACGCCTCGCCAGTGCTCGCTGAACAGCACGGCGAGCGGCGCGCGGGAGACCTCGCCCCGGTCCGACTCCTCCTGGAACGCCGGTGTCTCGTCGAGCCGGCGCCGGATCAGGTAGCCGAGCACGACCACGACGGCGCTGAGCAGGAACGGGACGCGCCAGCCCCACGACAGGAGCTGGTCCTCCGGCAGGATCGCGGCGAGCGGCAGGAACACCGCCGGAGCGAGCACCTGCCCGCCCTGGGTGCCGCTGAGGGTGAAGCTGGTGAAGAACCCGCGCCGGTCGTCGGGCGCGTGCTCGAAGGACATCGAGTTGGCGCCCGCCTGCTCACCGGAGGCCGAGAGGCCCTGGAGCAGGCGGAGGACGACGAGGAGGATCGGCGCGATGACGCCGACCTGCGCGTACGTCGGCAGGCAGCCGACCAGGAAGGTCGAGACGCCCATCAGCAGCAGCGTCCCGATGAGCACCTTCTTGCGGCCGAGACGGTCGCCGATGTGGCCCATCAGGAACGAGCCGATCGGCCGGGCGACGTACCCGACACCGAACGTCGCCAGGGCGGCCACGGTCGCGGCCGTCTCGTTGCCCTCGGGGAAGAAGATCTTCGGGAACACCAGCGCTGCGGCGGTGCCGTAGATGGCGAAGTCGTAGTACTCCAGAGCGCTGCCCGTAAAGGCCGCGAGGGCGGCCTTCTTCGGGGTCCGGAGGGGTGCAGCTGTCGATGACATGAGGGTCCTCTTCCCTGGCGACCGTCCTGACCGGTCGCGCGGTTCCTGGTCCTTCGACGGTAGGAGTGGCGCCCGTCACATGGCAATCGTTTGCCATTTCTTGCCATGATGTCGCCATGGCCGTCAAGCGCCCGCACCGCCGACCGACGATCACCGACGTGGCCGCGCGGGCCGGGGTCGCCACCTCGACGGTGTCCCGGGCGCTGTCGCGTCCCGAACGCGTCAACGTGCACACCCGTGAGCACGTCCTCGCGGTGGCCGAGGAGCTCGGCTACCTGCCCAACCCGGCTGCCCAGGCGTTGGAGTCCGGGCGGACCAGGACCATCGCGCTGCTGGTCCCGGACATCACCAACCCCTACTTCGCCGGGGTGATCAAGGGGGCCGAGCGCGCGGCGGCGGCAGCCGGCCTGACGCTGGTGCTCGGCGACACCCAGGAGAGCGCGGCCGCGGAGGAGCAGCTGGTGCGCCGCCTCGGGCGCTCGGTCGACGGGTTCGTGCTGAGTGCGTCGCGGCTCCCCGACGACGACCTGCGCCGGGCCGCGGAGGCCGGGCCGGTCGTGCTGGTGAACCGGGCCGCGCCGGGGCTCCCGTGCGTCGTCGCCGACTACGACTCGGGGACCCGCCAGATCGTCGACCACCTCGCGTCGCTCGGGCACGCGTCGTTCGTCTTCGCCGGAGGACCGGCCGAGTCGTGGTCGGGACACCGGCGGTGGCTCGGGCTGCAGGCTGCGGCGGAGGCAGCCGGCCTGGAGCCGCAGCGCTTCGGTCCCTACAGCCCGACGATGAGCGGAGGCCCGGCCGCTGCCGACGCGGTGCTGGCGTCGGGCACCACGGCGGTGGTCTGCCACAACGACATGCTGGCGATCGGGCTGATGGGGCGGCTCACGCGCCGCGGTGCCGTGGTGCCCCGCGACCTCAGCGTGGTCGGCTTCGACAACATCTTCGGAGCGGACTTCTGCACGCCGCCGCTGACCACGCTCGTCGAGCGCACGGAGGAAGCCGGGACCCGGGCGGTCGAGGCGCTGGCGCTCCAGGTGAACAGCCGTGCCACCGCACTCCACCACTCAGCTGCTGCCCACCCAGCTGGTCATCCGCGAGTCCACCGGTGCGCCGAGAGCCGAGGTGTCGCGACCTCTGGGGGCGCCGACCACGTGACGCGCCGGTTCGGTGCGCCGCTACAGTGCCGAGGATGATTTCCGACGGACTCCTGCCCGGCTGCTACCCCTGCGACCAGCAGGCCGCCGCGTCCCTGCCACCGCGCGACGACGTCGTGCAGACCGACCACTGGCGCGTCGTCCATGCGTTCAACAGCACGCTTCCCGGGTGGCTCGTGCTGCTGCCGACCAGGCACATCGCCTCGTTCACGGAGCTGACGCCGGAGGCGGCCGACGAGCTCGGTGGGCTGGTGCGCCGTCTGGGTGTCGCCCTGGAGGCGGTCACCGGCTGCGTGAAGACCTACCTCATGCAGTTCTCCGAGGCGGAGGGGTTCTCCCACCTGCACCTGCACCTGGTCCCGCGGCTGGCGGACCAGCCCGAGGACCGCCGCGGGCCACGGGTGTTCGGCTACCTGGCCGAGGACCAGGCCGAGTGGCCTCCCGAGAACGAGCGCGACGACGTCGCGCTGTCCCTCCGCGCTGCCCTGACGTAGCGGCGGCGCGGGTTACTCGACGCAGAGGCAGAAGGGGTGCCCCGCCGGGTCGAGGAACACCCGGAAGGTCGTGCCGGGCTGGTGGTCGGGCTTGGTGGCACCGAGCTCGAGCACCGCCGCCTCGCCGACGTCGAGGTCCTCCACCATCACGTCGATGTGCATCTGCTGGGGCACCTGCTGGCCCGGCCAGACCGGCGGCGTGTAGTCCTGCACCGGCTGGAAGCAGATGCACTGACCGTAGTCCGCGCGGACCTCGCCCCACGTGGGCGAGGCCTCGACCTTCCAGTCCAGGAGGGCGCCGTAGAACCTCGCCAGGATCTCGGGGTCGGGACAGTCGATGACGATGCTGGGGAACGATGCGATGGCCATGCCCGGCACGCTACCCACGATGCCGGACGATCCACGTCCGGATCCGACGATCCCGCGCGGATTCCTCGACCGGCGCAGGCCCAGGACCCGCGCCCACGACCGCCCTCACGACGATGCCTGCCATCACGTCCCCTCGGTCCCGGTATCGGAGCCCCAGCATGGCTGAGCCGGATCCGTGGGACATCCGGGTTCCTGCTCATCTTTCGGCTGAGGGGTCTGGACCGTTGGGACATTCGTGCTTCGCGGCAGCCCGAGATGGGTAACCATCACAACGTGACCAAACCGACCGACGCCGCTGCGCCCACCGTCAGCGCGCACGTCGCCGAGGTCGTCGCCGAGCTGAAGCCGCGGATGCGCGGCTGGCTGCACGCCGCGACCGCCCCGCTCGCGCTGGTCGGCGGCATCCTGCTCGTGCTCCTCTCGCCGGCCGGCACCCCGCGGACCGGGTCGGCGATCTTCGCCGCCTGCGCCCTGGTGCTGTTCTCGGTCTCCGCGACGATGCACCGCGGTGGCTGGTCGCCGCGCATGGAGCTCGTGCTGACCCGGATGGACCACGCCAGCATCTTCCTGCTCATCGCCGGCAGCTACACGCCGTTCAGCCTGCTGCTGCTCGAGGGGCAGGACCGCGTCGTCCTGCTCACCGTGGCCTGGAGCGGCGCCGCGCTCGGCATCGCGTTCCGGCTGTTCCGCCCGGGCGCCCCGCGCTGGGTCTACACGCCGATCTACATCGCGCTCGGCTGGGCGGCGATCTTCTTCGCCGGCGACTTCGCCCGCTACCCGGACACCCCGGTCGTCGTGCTGCTCGCCCTGGGCGGCTTCCTGTACACGGTCGGCGGCGTCGTCTACGGGCTGCGTCGGCCGAACCCGATCCCGCAGTGGTTCGGCTTCCACGAGGTGTTCCACACGCTCACGGTGGTGGCCTTCGCGGCCCACTACACCGGCGTGTCGATCGCCGCCTACTCCCTGCGCTGACCCGCGGGCGTCTCCCGCACCAGCGCGGTGAGCCGGTCGAACGCCTCGTCGGGCGTCATCGGTCTCGCTCCGCACGCCACCGCGTGCGCCACCACGTCGGGCTCGGCGCGCATCAGCATCCAGCCGCGGCGCAGCAGCACCATCGGCGGCTTGCGGTGCTCGCGCAGGTCACGGGTCAGCCGCCGCCAGAACGTGACGAGCCGGTGGTTGCGCACGCAGACAGCGTCGGCGAGCAGCCCGCGCTCCCGGGCGCCGGCGACCACCTCCTGCGCGAACAGCCCCTCTGCCACGACGTACGTCGACCCGCCCAGCGTCATACGCGTGCTGCCGACGCGGCCGTCGCGGGAGATGTCGTAGACAGGAAGGTCGGCCGCACCCTCGTGACAGAGGCGCTCGAGCGCGTCCAGCGCGTCGTCGCAGGACCAGGAGGCCGGGTCGTCCCAGTCGACCATCTCGTGACCGGGGGCGATCTCGAGACGGGGAAGCGTCGGGTCGTCGCCGTTCTTGTAGAAGTCGTCGAGGTTGACCGTGGGGACGCCGAGCGCGTCGTGCAGCCGCCGGCAGAGCCGGGACTTGCCCGACCCGGACGGGCCGGCGACGACGATCACCTGGGCGTGCACCGGTCCGGCCTCAGATGCCGATCGGGTGCCAGACCGTCTTGGTCTCCAGGAACGTCGTCATCCGCTCCAGCCCGGGCTCGAGGGCCCAGTCCGGCTCGGCTGCGGGTGCGCGCACGACCCGCTTGAGGTTCTCCGCCGCGCTCACCTCGAGCTCACGCGCCGTGTCGAGACGTCCGGCGTGGCCGGTCAGGTCGATGGCGTTGACGTCCATGTGCGACGCCAAGGTCGGCGCGGTGTCCGCGAGCCGTCCGGTCAGCACGTTGACGACCCCGCCGGGCACGTCCGAGGTGGCGAGCACCTCGCTGAGCGTGATCGCGGGCAGGGGACGGTCCTCGGAGGTGGCCACCACGCAGGTGTTGCCGGTGACGATGACCGGTGCCACGACGCTGACCAGCCCGAGCAGCGAGGACGCCTGCGGCGCCAGCACCGCGACGACGCCGGTCGGCTCCGGCAGCGAGAAGTTGAAGTACGGCGCGGCGACCGGGTTGGTGCCGCCGACGACCTGCGCGATCTTGTCGGCCCACCCGGCGTACCAGACGAGCCGGTCGACCGACGCGTCCACGGCGGCCTCGGCCTGCCGCTTGGTGATCCCCTCGGAGCGCTGCACCTCGTCGACGAACTGGACGCGACGGCCCTCGAGGACCTCCGCGATCCGGTAGACGACCTGTCCCCGGTTGTACGGCGTCCGGCCGGCCCAGCCACCGAAGGCCTTGCGGGCGGCCTGCACGGCGTCGCGGGCGTCCTTGCGGGACGCGGCCGCGGCGTTCGCGAGGAAGGCGCCCTTGCTGTCGTGGACGAGGTAGGTCCGCCCCGACTCGGAGCGGGGGAACGCCCCACCGACGTACAGCTTGTAGGTCTTCTTCACGTCGATGCGCGTCTCACTTGGCAAGGTAGGCCTCCAGACCGTGGCGGCCACCCTCGCGGCCGTACCCGGACTCCTTGTACCCGCCGAACGGGCTGGTCGGGTCGAACTTGTTGAACGTGTTGGCCCACACGACACCGGCCCGGAGCTGGTCGGCCATCCAGAGGATGCGCGAGCCCTTGTCGGTCCAGATGCCCGCGGACAGGCCGAACGGCGTGTTGTTGGCCTTCTCGACAGCCTCTGCGGGGGTGCGGAAGGTCAGCACCGAGAGCACCGGGCCGAAGATCTCCTCGCGGGCGATGCGGTGCGCCTGGGACACCCCGGTGAACACCGTCGGCGGGAACCAGAAGCCGGTCGTCGGCAGGTCGCAGGCGGGGGACCAGCGGCCCGCACCCTCGGCCTCGCCGATGTCGGAGAGCTCCTTGATCTTCGCGAGCTGCTCGGCGGAGTTGATCGCGCCGACGTCGGTGTTCTTGTCGAGCGGGTCGCCGACGCGCAACGTGGCCATCCGGCGCTTGAGCCGCTCCATCACCTCGTCGGCGACGGACTCCTGCACGAGCAGCCGGGAGCCGGCGCAGCACACGTGGCCCTGGTTGAAGAAGATGCCGTTGACGATGCCCTCGACGGCCTGGTCGAGCGGGGCGTCGTCGAAGACGATGTTCGCGGCCTTGCCGCCGAGCTCGAGCGTGACCCGCTTGTCGGTGCCGGCAACCGTCTTGGCGATCAGGCGACCCACCTCGGTGGACCCGGTGAACGCGATCTTGTCGACGTCGTCGTGGGCCACCAGAGCACGGCCGGTCTCACCGGCGCCGGTGAGGATGTTGACGACGCCCGGCGGCAGGTCCGCCTGCTGGCAGATCTCCGCGAACAGCAGCGCGGTCAGCGGAGTGGTCTCCGCGGGCTTGAGCACCACGGTGTTGCCGCAGGCCAGCGCCGGGGCGATCTTCCACGACAGCATCAGCAGCGGGAAGTTCCACGGGATGATCTGGCCGGCGACACCGAGGGGCTGCGGGTTCTCCCCGAAGCCGGCGTGCCCGAGCTTGTCGGCCCAGCCGGCGTAGTAGAAGAACCACGCGGCGGCCTGGGGCACGTCGACGTCGCGGGACTCCTTGATCGGCTTGCCGTTGTCGAGCGACTCCAGCACCGCGAACTCGCGGCTGCGCTCCTGCAGCAGGCGGGCGATCCGGAAGAGGTACTTCGAGCGCTCGCGCCCCGACATCCGCGACCAGACCCGCGAGTGTGCCCGGCGCGCGGCCTTGACGGCGAGGTCGACGTCCTCGGCGTTGGCCTCGCTGACCTCGGCCAGCACCTCCTCGGTGGCCGGGCTGATCGTCTTGAACGACGTACCGCCGGCGGGGTCGACGAACTCACCGTTGATGAAGAGCCCGTACGACGACTTGATGTCGACGATCGACCGGGACTCCGGTGCGGGGGCGTACTCGAACACCCCCCGGGTGGTCGGGCTTGTCGAGACCAGCTTGTCAGTCACAGGTATCAGTCCAGCGTGAAGTAGTCGGGGCCGGAGTAGCGGCCGGTGGTCAGCTTGGTGCGCTGCATGAGGAGGTCGTTGAGCAGCGTGGAGGCACCGAACCGGAACCAGTCCGGGTCGAGCCAGTCACCGCCCGCGACCTCGTTGACCATCACGAGGTACTTGATGGCGTCCTTGGCGGTGCGGATCCCGCCGGCCGGCTTCACGCCGACCATCTGGCCCGTGGCCGCGCGCCAGTCGCGGACGGCCTCCAGCATCACCAGCGTCACCGGCAGGGTGGCGGCGGGCTGGATCTTGCCGGTCGAGGTCTTGATGAAGTGCGCGCCGGCCATCATCGCGAGCCAGGAGACCCGGCGCACGTTGTCGTAGGTCTGCAGCTCGCCGGTCTCGAAGATCACCTTCAGGTGGGCCGCTGACCCGTCCGGCCTGTCGCAGGCCTCCCGGATCGCGACGATCTCCTCGTAGACGTCGAGGTAGCGGCCGGCCAGGAACGCCCCCCGGTCGATCACCATGTCGATCTCGTCGGCGCCGGCCTCGACCGCGTCCCGGGTGTCGGCGAGCTTGATGTCGAGCGCGGCGCGGCCGGACGGGAAGGCCGTGGCCACCGACGCGATGTGCACGCCGCTGGCGCCGAGCGTCTCCTTGGCGGTGGCCACCATGTCCGGGTAGACGCAGACCGCGGCGGCTGCCGGGCAGGTCTGGTCGGCCGGGTCGGGGCGCATCGCCTTGGAGCAGAGCGCCCGCACCTTGCCGGGGGTGTCGGATCCCTCGAGCGTGGTGAGGTCGACCATCCGGATGGCGAGGTCGAGGGCGAAGGCCTTGGCCGTCGTCTTGATCGACCGGGTGCCGAGCGAAGCGGCCCGGGCCTCCGCGCCCACCTGGTCGACACCGGGGAGTCCGTGCAGGAAGCGGTGGAGGGACGCGTTCGAGGCGGTCGCCTCCGAGAAGCTCGCCGCTCCGCTCAAAGTCTGTGTCACGGTCCTCAGCATAGGTGTGGCCGGGTGGTTGGAGGGAATCGGCTACCGCGGTGCAGAATCTCCCCCATGGGCCTGCGACGCGACGACTCCGACGACCGGGTGCTCGAGCGGTTCAAGCCGACGACGGGCAGCTTCACCGGGTACGCCGGGCTCGCGATCGCCGCCTTCACGCTCGGCTACTCCGCGTTCTTCGTGCACTCCGTGGTCGGGCTGCGGCTGTCCATCGCGGCGGTCCTCGCGGCGGTGATCGTCTGGGTGACGCAGCTGCGTCCCCGCGTCACGGCGTACGTCGAGAGCCTGCACCTGAAGGGGTCCATCCGCGACGTCCACATCCCCTACACGTTGATCGACGAGGTCACGGTGAGCCAGACGCTGAACGTCTGGGTGGGGGAGAAGCGCTACGTCTGCATCGGCATCGGCCAGTCGTTCGGCGCCGACGTCCGTCAGCGGGCCAAGAAGCAGAAGCAGACGTCGGCGCTGGGCACCAGCCGGACCCACGAGTTCTCCGAGAAGGCCGACATGGCCGCACCGGACCAGACCGCGATGAGCTACACGACGTTCGTGGTGACCCGCATCGTGGAGATCGTCGACAAGGCGAAGCGTGACCAGAAGTCCCGGGGTGGCACCACCGACGGTCAGCAGGTGACTCGGCCGTGGGCCGTGCCGGAGGTCGTCGTGCTCGTGGTGAGCGCGCTGGCGTTCGTGGGCTCGCTGTTCCTGTAGGTCACAGCCCCGCGGCCACGGCCAGGTCGCCCCGGATCGCGTCCAGCCGGCCGGCCGCGGAGATCCGGGCCGCGTCCACGCCGTCCTCGTCGTCGTCGACCGGCACCACGACCTCCAGGTAGGCCTTGAGCTTCGGCTCGGTCCCCGACGGGCGGACGATCACGCGGGCGTCGTCGGCCAGGACGAACCGCAGCCCGTCGGTGGGTGGCAGGTCGGCGCTGCCGTCGGCCAGGTCGTCGAGCCGCTCCACGGTCAGGCCGCCGAGGGTCGCGGGCGGTGCCGAGCGCAGCCGCTCCATCGCGGCGGCGATCAGGCTCAGGTCGGTCACCCGGACGGAGAGCTGGTCGGTCGCGTGCAGGCCGTGCTCGCGGGCGATGTCGTCGAGCCGGTCGGTCAGCGTGCGCCCCTCGCTCTTGAGCCGGGCCGCGAGCTCGACGACCAGGAGCAGCGCGGAGACGCCGTCCTTGTCGCGGACCAGCCCGGGTGCCACGCAGTAGCCGAGCGCCTCCTCGTAGCCGAACGCGAGACCCTCGACGCGACCGATCCACTTGAAGCCGGTGAGGCACTCACAGTGCGGCTGCCCGTGTGCGGCAGCGAGCTTGCCGAGCAGGGACGACGACACGATCGAGTTGGCGTAGACACCCTGGGTGCCCGAGCGGAGCAGGAAGTCGCCGAGCAGGGCGCCCACCTCGTCACCGCGCAGCATCCGCCACCCGTGGGCGTCCGGGACGGCGACCGCGCACCGGTCGGCGTCCGGGTCGTTGGCGACCACGACGTCGGCGCCCACCTCGGCCGCCAGCGCCATCGCGAGGTCCATCGCGCCGGGCTCCTCGGGGTTCGGGAACGCGACGGTGGGGAAGTCCGGGTCGGGCTCGGCCTGCAGCGCCGCGACGTGCGGCGCCGCGAAGCCGGCGCGCTGCATCGCGACGCCGACGGTCTCGCCCCCGACACCGTGCAGCGGCGTGTAGACGGTCGTGAGGTCCCGCGGTCCGTCCGGGTCCACGAGGCCGACGACGTCGTCGAGGTAGGACTCCACGACGGTGTCGTCGAGCCGGGTCCAGCCCTCGGCCCGTCGTACGGCGGAGAGGGGACCGACCGCGTCGATGTGCGCGGAGATCTCGGCGTCCGCGGGCGGCACGATCTGGCTGCCGTCGCCGAGGTAGACCTTGTAGCCGTTGTCCTGCGGCGGGTTGTGCGAGGCGGTCACCATCACGCCGGCGACGCAGCCGAGGGACCGGATCGCGTAGGCCAGCAGGGGTGTGGGCAGCGGCCGAGGGAGGAGGACGGCCTGCATCCCGGCGCCGACCATCACGGCGGCGGTGTCCTCGGCGAACACGTCGCTGTTGTGCCGGGCGTCGTAGCCGATGACGACGGTGTCCTCGCTGGTGGCGCCCTTCTCGAGGAGGTACGCCGCGAGGCCGGCCGCCGCGCGGATCACCACGACCCGGTTCATCCGGTTCGAGCCGGCGGCGAGGGCACCGCGCAGGCCGGCGGTGCCGAACTCCAGCCGCCCGTCGAACCGGTCGGCAAGGTCGGCCGCCTCCGGACCCTGCGGGTCGGCGGCGACCGCCTCGACGAGCGCGAGGAGCTCGTCGCGGGTCTGCTCGTCGGGGTCCTCGGCTGCCCAGGCGCGCGCACGGTCGAGGAGGTCGGAGAGGTCGCTCATGCCGCGAACCCTAGCCGCGCTCAGTCCTCGGCGGGTGACGCCAGGGGGCTGTCGAGCGCCGGGCGGTGGAACTGCTCGCCCGCGAACGGTCCGCCGACGTAGGCGTCCTCCGCTGCGTCCCGCTCCGGATCGGCGGGGACCCGGTCGGCGAAGTGCTCGGCGTCGTCGCGCGGGTGGTAGCCGAGGGCTCGGCCCGGCTCGAGGTCCCACCAGCCGCGGGTGTTCGCCGAGACGCCGTAGATCACGGCGTAGCCCGGGTCGGGTGCGGTCAGCGCGGCCTCGAACATCCGCACCGCGTCGTCGTGGGACAGCCAGGTGGACAGCTGCCGCCGCGACTCCGGCTCCACCTGGAAGCTGCCGATGCGGGTGGACACGGCGTCGAGACCGTAGCGGTCGACGTACAGGCTGAGCAGGGCCTCCGCAGCGACCTTGGCGACGCCGTAGAACGTGTCCGGACGCGGCCTGGCGGCGGTGTCCAGGAGCGTGTCGCCGTGCGGGGTCCGACCCACGGCGTGGTTGCTGCCGGCGTAGACGATCCGGTTGACGTCGTACTTCACCATCGCGTCGAGCACGGCCGCGAGCGTCACCACGTGCGACTCGAGCTCGTCGGGCAGGGACCCCTCGCTGGGCATCCCGGCGAGGTGCACGACCGCGTCCACGCCCCCGCTGCGGGACAGCGCGGCGAACACCGCGTCGACGGCGTCGGGGTCGGTGCTGTCGACCGTGAACCAGTCGCCGGTGAAGCCCTCGGGCTCCGGTGTCAGGTCGAGCCCGGCGACCGTGTGGCTGCGGTCGACGAGACCGCCGCAGAGGACGGACCCGATGGTGCCGGCGGCGCCGGTGACGAGCACGCGCACGGCGGCCTCAGACCCTCGGGACGATCGCGCCGAGCAGCTCGCCCATGCGGGTCGCGGCCGACCGGCCCGCCTCGAGGACCTCGGCGTGGTTGAGCGGCTCACCGGTGATGCCGGCCGCCAGGTTGGTGACCAGCGAGATGCCGAGCACCTCCAGGCCGGCCTCGCGGGCGGCGATCGCCTCGAGCACCGTCGACATCCCGACCAGGTCGCCGCCGATGGCGCGCACCATCCGGATCTCGGCAGGGGTCTCGTAGTGCGGCCCGGGGAACTGCACGTAGACCCCCTCGTCGAGCGAGTCGTCCACCTCGCGGCACAGGTCGCGCAGCCGGCTGCTGTAGAGGTCGGTCAGGTCGACGAAGTTGGCGCCCTCGATCGGCGAGGTCGCGGTCAGGTTGATGTGGTCGCTGATCAGCACGGGGGTGCCGGGCTGCCAGGTCTCCTTCAGCCCGCCGCATCCGTTGGTCAGCACTGCGACCCGGCAGCCGGCCGCGGCCGCGGTGCGCACGCCGTGCACGACCGAGCGGACGCCGAGCCCCTCGTAGAAGTGCGTGCGGCCGAGGAACACCAGGAGGTTCCGGTCCCCGGAACGCACCGACCGGATCTTCCCTGCGTGACCCGCCACGGCGGGCGGCGCGAACCCGGGCAGGTCCGTCGTGCTCAGCTCGGCGGTGGCTTCGCCGAGCGCGTCGACCGCGGGCAGCCATCCCGAGCCCATGACGAGGACGACGTCGTGGGTCTCGACCCCGGTCCGCTCACGGAGTACGGCGGCCGCGTCGGCGGCGAGCTGGCTGGGGGAGGTCTCGGTGCTCACGGCGGCACCCTAGTACGACTCGGGTCCGACCGACCCAGGCCGTGTCTAGTGACCGATCGAGCGGCAGGGCCGCGCCCGCAACCCGGCGACGTAGTCCTCGGGGGCGTCGGCGGCCTGCGCCGCCTCGGCCAGGATGCCGAGGTAGCTGGCGGAGGGCAGCCCGCCCTCGTAGGCGTCGAGGACGTAGGTCCAGGCCAGCTGCTCACCGAGCAGCGTCGAGACCCGCACCTTCATCTTGTGGTAGAGCCCGGTGTCGGCGCTCTCCAGCGCATCGAGGTGCTGCTCGTCGTCGGTCGAGACGTCGTAGATCGCCACGAAGACCTGGTCGATGGGGTCCTCGACGATCGTCGCCAGGGCGCCGTCCCAGCCGTGCTCCTCGCCACCGAACGTGAGCCGCCAGCCGATCAGCCAACCGGTGCTGCGCAGGGGGGAGTGCGGACACCGCTCGCTCATCCGACGCGGGTCCAGGTTCGACCCGAAGGCGGCGTACAGAGGCACGGACGCAGACTACCGATCCAGGGCCGAATCGCCGTAACCGTCTCGGTTTTGCGAGGATGGCCCCGTGAATCGTGTGGTGGTGGTCGGTGGTGGTCCCGGCGGGTACGAAGCGGCCCTGGTCGCCGCCCAGCTCGGGGCCGACGTCACCGTCGTCGACTCGGACGGACTCGGCGGGTCGGCGGTGCTCACCGACTGCGTGCCCAGCAAGACCCTGATCGCCACCGCCGAGCTGATGTCCGACATGAACGAGGCCCACGAGCTCGGCATCCGGTTCGACGGCTCGCTGGTCGCGGAGCTCGGCCGGGTGAACGACCGCGTCAAGCGGCTCGCCCAGGCGCAGTCCTCCGACATCGAGCGCCGGCTGGTCCGCGAGGGCGTCCGGGTGCTGCGCGCCCGGGGCCGGCTCGACGGCCCGCAGCGCGTCGTCGCCAGCCCGGTCGACGGTGGCGAGGACGAGACGCTCGAGGCCGACGCCGTGCTGCTCGCCACCGGTGCCGCCCCGCGCACGCTGGCCACCGCCCAGCCGGACGGGGAGCGGATCCTCACCTGGGAGCAGGTCTACGAGCTCGACGAGGCACCGACCGAGCTCATCGTGGTCGGATCGGGTGTCACGGGTGCTGAGTTCGCCAGCGCCTACAACGCGCTCGGTGTCGACGTCACGCTGGTCTCCAGTCGCGACCGGGTGCTGCCCGGCGAGGACGCCGACGCCGCCGAGGTGCTCGAGGAGGTCTTCAAGCGCCGCGGCATGACCGTGCTGTCGAAGTCACGGATGAAGTCGGTCGAGCGGCACGGCGACGCGGTGACCGTGACGCTGACCGACGGTCGCACCGTCGAGGGATCCCACTGCCTGCTCGCCGTGGGCTCCGTCCCGAACACCGCGGACATGGGTCTCGAGGAAGCGGGGGTGGAGCTCGACGACGGCGGCTTCGTGACGGTCGACCGCGTCTCGCGCACGTCGGTGCGCAGCGTGTACGCCGCGGGCGACTGCACCGGCGTACTCATGCTCGCGTCCGTCGCCGCCATGCAGGGCCGGATCGCGATGTGGCACTTCCTCGGCGACGCCGTCTCGCCGCTCGACCTGAAGACCGTCTCCTCCAACGTGTTCACGGCGCCGGAGATCGCGACCGTCGGTTGGACCCAGAACGCAGTGGACGCCGGAGAGATCGAGGCGGAGCGCGTGATCCTGCCGCTGTCCGGCAACGCCCGGGCCAAGATGCAGGGCGTCCACGACGGCTTCGTGAAGCTCTTCGCACGCCCCGGGACCGGCATCGTCGTCGGAGGAGTCGTGGTCGGCCCGCGCGCCTCCGAGCTGATCCACCCGGTCGCGATCGCCGTCGCGCAGAACCTCACCGCCGACGAGCTCGCGCACGCGTTCACCGTCTACCCCTCGATGAGCGGCTCCGTCGCCGAGGCCGCCCGCCGCCTGCACGTCCGCCCCTAGCCCACCGGCGCTGATCGAGAACCAGCCTCGGGTGATCGAGGCCCACCCCGGGTGTCGAGGCCGACGCCGGTGATCGAGGCCCACCCCGGGTGATCGAGCTGGTCGAGATCAGCGTGCGAGCTGGTCGCGACGCGGCTCGACCGGCCGGAGGTCAGCGCCGCTGGCGCGAACGTGACCAGGTTTCGAGGCCCTCGCCTAGCGGCTCGGGCACCTCCCGCCGTGGGTCGCCTCAGAAGTCGAAGCCGCCGCCGCCGAAGTCGAAGCCGCCACCGTCTCCACCGAAGTCGAAGCCGCCACCGTCCCCGCCGAAGTCGCCTCCGCCGTCGCCGCCGCCGTCGCCGCCCCCGCCGTCCCCACCGCCGTCGCCTCCGCCTCCGTCGCCGGAGTCGCCGCCGCCGTCACTGTCGAAGCCGTCGCCGCCGCTGCCGTCCCACGAGGGCGTGAGCATCGTCGCGAGGAGGAAGCCGGGCAGCAGGCCGGAGGTGGCGTAGCCGCCGAAGTAGCCCGACGCCCACGGTGAGTAGGCGGGACCACCCTGCCAGTAGGGCACCCGGCCGACGCCCTGCTGCACGGTGCGGACGTCCGGCTCGGCGCCCTGGGCGACCCGGTCGGCGTCGGCGGCGCAGACCGGGATCTGGCGCTGCTGGCCGCCTGCCGGTGCCCACTCGATGTCGGTGGTCGACGGTCCGTGCGCGGGGTTGAAGAAGCACGGCGGCCGGCGCACCGGGAGCGGCTGACCGGAGGTGCGCGCGTGCACGCACGCCACGGCGTACCTTCCGTCCTCGAGCGCTTCAGTCACGTGCCGGATGTCGTCGGAGACGGTGACCCCGTCGAGCGACTCCTTCGCGGACTCGTAGGAGTCGAGAGCCCGTTGGTAGTCCTGACGGGTCGGCTCGTCGAGCGGCGTGACGAGCATGTCGGCGTCGAGCCGCTGGAGCTCCTCGCCGAAGCGGGTGACGTCCTCGTCGGCGACCTTGCGTACGGCGTCGAGGTCGGCCGCGCGCTTCACCTCGAGGGCTTCCCGCTCACGCTTCTGGGTCACCGACCGGGCCACGAGCACGGCGGCGCCGACGAGGAGCAGGATCACCAGGAACGTCATACGCCGAGGCTACTCGGCTGGGCCGAATCCCCTGTCTGGCAAGGGCTTCGAACTACACCGTTGTAGTTACTCAAGAGCGGCCGGCGATCCGACGATTGGGTTCCAAGCACTCGTTTCACGGGCATACTCTGCTGTCACATACGTACCCGTGCATCACCTGCGTCACGGTCGGCCACCAGGCCACAAGAGGGGGAGCCCCGGATGAGCACACGTCCGTCGACGGCGCGCGTCCGATCGCTCGCGCTCGCGGCCGTCGGCGCCGTGACCGCCTCGCTGGTGACGCTGCCGCTGACCGCCGCGCCGGCCTCCGCCGTCAGCACCGACCAGTCCTACTGGGTCCCGGTCGGACGGACCGTCGTGCTGCGCGGGCACGGCTTCGGGCACGGCCACGGGATGTCGCAGTACGGCGCGCAGGGCGCCGCCAAGCAGGGTCTCGGCTACAAGCAGATCGTGAACTTCTACTACCCGCGGACCACGTGGTCGACGGTGACCGGTCAGGTGCGGGTGCTGATCACCTCCGACACCACCTCCGACGTCGTCGTCGGCCGGGTGGCGAGGATGACGCTGACCGACCTCGGCAGCGGCCGGACCTACACGCTGCCCGCGCCCCGGGGCGTCAAGCGCTGGCGGATCACCGTCGGCGCCAAGAACACCAGCGTCGTGGACTACCTCACCGGCGGCTGGCACCGCTGGAAGCCCGGCGGCCGGGCGGCGCTCAAGGGCGACGGCCAGTTCCAGGCCCCCACCCCGCTGACGCTCTACACGCCGTACGGCGCCCGCTCCTACCGTGGCGCCCTGCGCTCGGCCAAGCCGTCGTCGACGTCCAAGGTCCGCGACACCGTCAACGTGCTCTCGATGGACGACTACCTGCGCGGCGTCATCCCCGACGAGATGCCGGCGTCGTGGCACCCGGAGGCCGTGAAGGCCCAGGCGGTCGCGGCCCGCACCTACGCCACCTGGTCGCGCAGCCAGTACCCCTCCCGCTACTACCAGATCTGCGACACCACGTCCTGCCAGGTGTACGGCGGCTACGGCGCCGAGGAGTCGCAGAGCAACGCGGCCGTCACCGCCACCGCCCGGCAGATCCTGACCTACGGCGGCAAGCCGGCGTTCACCCAGTTCTCGTCGAGCAGCGGCGGCTGGACCTCCGCCGGCAGCGTGCCCTACCTGACCGCGAAGGCCGACCCGTACGACGACCACGACGGCAACCCGGTGCACGACTGGACGGTCAGCGTCGACGCGTCCCGGATCGAGAAGGCGTACCCGTCCATCGGCACGCTCCGCCGCATCCAGGTCGTGCGGCGCGACGGCAACGGTGACTGGCGGGGCCGGGTCTGGACGCTGGTGCTCGACGGAACCAAGGGCGACGCCTCCGTCTCGGGTGACAGCTTCCGGGCGAAGTTCGGGCTCCGCTCCTCCTGGTTCTCGGTCGACCCGACCCCGATCATCAACCGGTGGACCAGCGTCGGTGGTGCGTCCTCACCCCTCGGCTCCGTGGCCAGCCGCGAGTACGGCGTACCCGGTGGCTCGGTCCAGCAGTTCGACGACGGCCGGGTCTGGTGGAACCGGACGATCGGTGCGCGCGAGGTGTACGGCGCGATCTACACCGAGTACCGCGCCCGCGGTGGTGTGGAGTCGTCCCTCGGGTTCCCGACCAGCGGCGTCACCGCGGTCAGTGGCGGGCAGCGCGTGACGTTCGAGCACGGGACCCTCACCTGGGACCGCAGCACCAACACGGTCACCGCCACCCGGAGCTGACCCCCGCCGCGCCACCACGGATAGTCCGTGACGTATCTGCTGTCCCGGACCCCTTCCGACAGCAAGAACGTCACGGACTATCCGTTCGGGACGAAGCCCTGCGTGCGTTCGCCGTCGATGCGGTAGCGGCCGCCGTCGTACTTCAGGTCGAGGACCGTGGGCCGGCGTCCGGTCCCGAAGTTGTCGAAGCGGACGCGGTAGCTGACCACGAGGTCGTCGGGGTTCGCCGACAACGCGAGGATCCGGGCGTTGCCGACGCCGTCCCAGAACTTCCGGTACGCCGCCAGCCCGCCGCTCTCCCGCTGGAACTTCGGCGTCAGCATCTTCCAGGCGGTGTCGGGGTCGGCCGCCACCGCATTCACGTAGTCGCGGATGAAGGTCTCCATCCCGCGCGCAGTGGGTTTGTCGGCGGCCTGGCTCGCCCGGGCGCTGGACTCGGTGTCGGTCGGTGTCGCGGTGGGGTCCGCCGAGACCTTGTCGTCCGCCGGGCCGGGGTCACGGAGGACCGCGAACAGCACCATCGCGATCACCACCACGACGGCGGCTCCGGCGAGCACCACGGCCCGCGGCGGGCGGGGCGAGTCCCGCCCGGCGTCCGGAGGCGGCGCGGGATCGACCGCGTCCTCTGTCACGACCGGCACCGGGGTGGGTTGGGTGTCCTCGGCCGGGTCCTCGTCGTGGCGGACCACGGTCGTCGGCACGCACTCGCCCGGCCGGACCGGCGAGGAAGTCGCGGACCTGCACCATCGACCAGCGCCGGGACGGGTCCTTCTCCATCGTCGCCTCGAGCAGCGGGCTCAACCAGCCGGCCTCGGCCAGCCGCGGAGGGTCCTCGTTGACGATGCGGTAGAGCCCGCCGAGCACGTTGTCCCCGAACTGGTACGGCGCCCGCCCGGAGAGCACGTAGAAGATCGTGGCGCCCAACGACCACACGTCGACGGCCTCGTCACCGCGGTGACCGGCGGCGACCTCGGGGGACAGGTAGGCCGGCGACCCGGTGACGAAGCCGGTCTGCGTCAGCGAGGGGTCGGCGGCGATGCGGGCGATGCCGAAGTCGGTCAGCTTCACCCGTCGGTCCAGGTCGACCAGGATGTTCGACGGCTTGACGTCCCGGTGCACGATCCCCGCCGCGTGCGCGGCGACCAGCGCGTCGGCGGCCTGCCACAGCAGCGGCGCGGCGTCGTCGGGCGAGAGCCTGCCCTCGTCCCGCACCAGCTGGGCCAGCGTGGTGCCCTCGACGTACTCCATCACCAGCCAGCAGGCGTTGCTGTCCGCGTCGACGACGAGGTTGAACACGGAGACCACGTGCGGGTGACTGAGCCGGGCGGTCAGACGGGCCTCCCGCTCGGCCCGGGCCAGGTCGGTGCTGTCGGCTCCCGGCATCAGGCCGATCCGCTTGAGCGCCACCTCGCGCCCGAGCACCTCGTCGAGCCCCAGCCAGACAGCACCCATGCCACCACGCCCGATCTCACGGTCGAGCGTGTACCTGCCTGCGATCACGAGTGCCTTTCCGTCCTGGTCCTGGCGCGTCCGGCTCAGTGGTAGCGGAAGCCGTCCCGGAACCGGCGGAACAACCCGCCCTTGCGGGGAAGGGCCGGCGCCGGCGGAGGAGCCGTCGGCCGGCGGGTCGCGATCGGTGCGTCGTAGTCGGTCCGCACGATCGCGTCGAGGATCTGCTCCTCGGTGAAGCTGTCGGAGCCCTCGATCGCCGGGACGAACCCGACCAGCATGCCGTTGCGCATCACCTGCGCCTCGAGCGCGGCGGTGCCGTCGGAGTCCCACGTCGCCTCGCGACCGTCGGGAAGCCTGATGCTGATCCCGAACTGGTAGACCCCGACCCGCGCCAGCTCGGCGTCGGTGCCGCGATCGCGCAGGGCGTCGACGACGCGGCGCGCCTTGTTCTCGTCCATCGTGCTCGAGCCTACCGGTGACCCCGATGGGCGGGCTTCGCACCATTCCGGTGCGCCCACCAGGTGTCCATGCGGGCGACCGCCTCGGCCGCCGCACCGTCCTGCACGACGCGACCGGCGCGGAAGAGGAAGGCGGCGATCCCCGCCGCGCCCTGCATCCAGCCGGTGCCCGGTGGCAGCAGGGGATCGTCGTTGTGGTGCTCGATGAACCGCCAGTAGGCGTGCGGACCCGTGCGCACCGCCCGCTCGACCAGGGTGTCCGCGAGGTGCAGCGCGAACTCGAGGTCGTCCTCCTCGCCTGACCGGTGCCAGCTGTCGAGGAAGACGTCGCCGACCCCCGCCGTACCGCAGCACCGTCCGTCGTTGTCCCAGAAGCCCGGGTGCAGGCGTGCGGGCAGGCCCGAGGTGCGGACGCTGTGCAGGCACCGCCGGTGCCAGTCGAGCGGTGCCCGCCCCGCGACCTCCGCGACACCGGCCCGGTCCAGTGCGAGGAAGAGCAGCGAGGTGCCGGTGGTGCCGTGGCACCACGTGTAGGTGATCTCGTCCTGGTCGTTGAAGTCCCGCGGGAGGTAGCGGGGCACGTCGAACCCGTGCTCGCTCACGTCCCCGAGGGAGACGAGGTGCTCGGCCCCGGCGCGGGCCGCGTCGGTCAGGTCCGGACGGTCGAGCTCGAGACCGGCGACGGCGAGCGCTGCTGCGATGCCCGCGACCCCGTGGGAGAAGTTCGGCATCTGCGCGCCGCCGGCCGGGCCGGCGAGGTAGCGCCGCGGCACCATCTGCCAGTCCAACCCGGTCGGCACCGGCTCGGCCTCGCTGAGGAGTACGTCGGCGGCGGACCCGGCCAGGTCCCCGGCTGCGGCGATCCCGTGCCGCCGGGCCCAGAGCGCTCCGAGCAGGACGCCCGCCGTGCCGAGCACGAGGTCCTGGACGTGGGCGTCCGGCAGGTAGCGCGGCGCCCCGACGACGCTTTGCGGCCATCCACCCGGCGCTGCGAGCGTGGCCAGCCGGCCCACCGCTTCGTCCGCGCCCGGCGCCTGCAGGGCGATGAGGGCGCCGAGGGAGCTGACCAGCCCGTCGAAGTAGGTGCAGTCGGTCTGGGCAGGAATGGCGCCCCGCAACCGCTCCGCGATCCCGTCGCCCAGCCGCTGCTCCTCGGCGGTCAACGGGCGGACCGACCGGATCTCGGCCAGCACGTGGGCCAGCCCGCCCACCCCGCTGTGCAGGCCGTCCCGGTCCCAGGAGGGCTCGGTGACCTCGGGTGTCGTCACCGACACGGGCATCCACGGGCCGTCGTCCCAACGCACCTGGTCCAGGACCCACCGCCACGCCGCCTCGGCGACGGCGCGGTAGGTGTCCGGGGAGCGCGGGGCCATCCGGCCATGATTCCATCCGGGACCGGTCGCTGCGCTCGAGAGCACCGGGGTCCAGCTAGCTCCCGGAGCTCGGGCGCCACCCGGGCGGGGGATCCTCCCCGACCATGCCGTCGACGGCCTCGCGGAGCAGGTCGGCGTGCCCGGTGTGCCGGCCGTACTCCTCGATCAGGTCGCAGACCAGTCGCCGCAGGCTGAAGTGCCGCCCGTCCGGCAGGGACACGTGCACGGGCTGGTCGAGACCGCCGTCGGCCAGTGCGGCGTCGAGTCGCGCGCGGGCCCGCTCGACCGCGCCGTCGTAGAGCGCGTAGAGCTCCTCGGGGGTGTCGTCGGCCGCGGAGCTGAACTCCCAGTCGTTGCTGCCGTCCAGGTCGGTGGTGTCCCAGGGTGGGCCGATCGGTCCGCCCCGCAGCTTGGTGGTGGACATGTAGTCCTCGCAGACCGCGAGGTGCTTCAGCAGTCCGCCGAGGGTCAGCGTCGAGGCGCCGATGCGGGTCTGCAGCCCGGTGGCGTCCAGGCCGTCGGCCTTCCAGCGGAAGGTGGCGCGCAGCCGGTCGAGCGCGGCCACGAGGTGCTCGGTCTCGGTGCCGGCGACGGGTGGTTCCCACGGTGTGTCGGTGGTCGTCATGCTCGGACCCTAGGACGCATTGCGGACGGTCCGCCGCCGGAATGCGCGGCTACTCCCCGACGGCTGCCAGGAGGCGCTGACCGACCAGGCGTGCGGCGTCGCGGAGCTCCGCGCACTCGACGATCCGGTACGGCGCGGGGATCGCGGCCAGCTGCTCGGCGTACCACCCGGGGTTGCTCGTGCTGCCGAGCAGCCGGCAGGTCCCGGCGTCGACCGGCTCGAGCCTCCCGAGGGCGCGCGGCAGCCGTCGGGCCACGACGTCGGCGGGCGCGTCGATGACCACCTCGACGTCGAACTCCCAGCCCACGGCGAGGTGCTGCTCGAGCAGCGCGACCGGGTCGAGGTCGGCGGGCGGGACGAACGTCTCGACGAGCAGCTCCACGTCCCGGACCCGGTCGATCCGGTAGGCGCGCAGGGCGTCCGACCGCAGCGATCGGCAGAGGAGGTACCACCGCCCGTGGCGTACGACGACCGCCCACGGGTCGACGTCGACGAGCCACTCCGACCCGGCCTCCGAGCGGTAGTCGAGGCGGACCCGGCGGTGGTCGGAGCACGCCTGGACCAGCGCGGCGGTCGTCTCAGGGCGGGGCCGTGCGGCGGAGCGGTCCGGGGCGGGTGCCGTGGTCCGGCGGACCGCCTCGGCCTGCGCGGCCACCGGCTCGGGCAGCGCCCGGACGATCTTGCCCAGCGCACTGCCGACCGGATCGGTGGGGTCGCTGGCCGCGTGGTGGCCGTCGAGGACGGCCATCACCAGCCCGAGGGCCTCCGTCGCGGAGAACATCAACGGCGGCAGCCGCAGGCCGCGGCCGACGCGGTAGCCGCCGTAGCGGCCGCGCACCGACTCCAGCGGGATGCCCGCCTCGCGCAGGATCGCGACGTAGCGGCGGGCGGCCCGCTCCGAGACGCCGAGCTTGTCGGCCAGCTGGTCCGCGGTGATGCCGGGGCTGCTCTGCACCAGCTCGAGGGCCAGCAGGGCCCGGGCCGTGGGGCTCGCGTCGGGTGTCACAGCGTCTCCGTCCATCCGGCAGCAGAACGTCCGGATGGAGCCTAGTCCCGCGCGCCGACGTCGACGGTCAGCCGAGCACCAGCACCAGGTCGCCGCCCTCGACCTGCTGCGTGCCGGTGAACGACAGCCGCTCGACCGTGCCGCCCACCGGCGCGGTGATCGACGCCTCCATCTTCATCGCCTCGATGGTCGCGACCGTCGAGCCGGCCTCGACCGTGTCGCCGTCGGAGACCACGATCGTGACCACCCCGTCGAAGGGTGCCGCCACGTGCCCGGGCTTCGAGGTGTCCGCCTTCTCGACGGTGGGTGCGTCGGCGGACACCGATCGGTCGCGCACGTTGACCGGACGGAGCTGGCCGTTGATCGTGCACATCACCGTGCGGATGCCGCGCTCGTCGGCACCGCTGATCGCCTGCAGCCCGAAGATCAGCCGCTTGCCCTCCTCGAGCTCGACCTGGTGCTCCTCGCCGGTGGTCAGGCCGTAGAGGTAGTGCGCGGTCGGCAGCACCGAGACGTCGCCGTACTTCTGCCGCGACTCCGCGAACTCCTTGGTCGGCCCGGGGAACAGCAGCCGGTTGAGCGTGCCCCGGCGGTCCTGCCGCAGCCCGTCGCGCTGCTCGGCGTCCAGCTCGGCGACGACCGGCTTCGCCGTGCGCCCGGCCAGCGCCTTGGTGCGGAACGGCTCGGGCCAGCCGCCGGGCGGGTCGCCGAGGTCGCCGGAGAGGAAGCCGATGACCGAGTCGGGCACGTCGAACTTCCCCGGCTCGGCCTCGAACTCCGCCGGGTCGGCGCCGACCGCGACGAGGTGCAGGGCCAGGTCGCCGACGACCTTGGAGCTCGGCGTCACCTTGACGATGTTGCCGAGGATGTCGTTGGCCGCGGCGTACATGTCCTCGATCTGCTCGAACTTCTCGCCGAGCCCGAGGGAGACCGCCTGCTGGCGCAGGTTCGACAGCTGGCCGCCCGGGATCTCGTGGGTGTAGACCCGCCCGGTGGGCGACGCGAGGCCGGACTCGAACGGCGCGTAGACCCGCCGGGTCGCCTCCCAGTAGGGCTCGAGGTCGCACACCGCGTCGAGGTCGAGGCCGGTGGCGCGGGCCGTGTGGTCGGTCGTCGCGACCAGTGCCGACAGGGCCGGCTGGCTGGTGGTGCCGGCCATCGCCGCGCACGCCGCGTCGACCGCGTCGACCCCCGAGTCGATCGCCGCGAGCAGCGTCGCGAGCTGGCCGCCGGGTGTGTCGTGCGTGTGCAGATGGACAGGCAGGTCGAAGCGCTCGCGCAGGGCACGGACCAGCGTGCGCGCGGCCGGCGCCCGCAGCAGCCCGGCCATGTCCTTGATCGCGAGCACGTGCGCGCCGGCGTCGACGATGCGCTCCGCGAGCCGCAGGTAGTAGTCGAGGGTGTAGAGCCGCTCGTCGGGGCTCGACAGGTCGCCGGTGTAGCAGAGCGCGACCTCCGCGACCGTCGTCCCGGTGGCACGCACCGCCTCGATCGCCGGGCGCATCTGCTCGACGTCGTTGAGGGCGTCGAAGATCCGGAACACGTCGATGCCGGTGTCGGCGGCCTCCTGCACGAACGCCTCGGTGACCTCGGTCGGGTACGGCGTGTAGCCGACCGTGTTGCGGCCGCGCAGCAGCATCTGCAGGCAGATGTTCGGGACCGCCTGGCGCAGCGTGGCGAGCCGGTCCCAGGGGTCCTCGGAGAGGAACCGCAGCGCCACGTCGTACGTCGCACCGCCCCACGCCTCGAGGCTCCACAGCTGCGGCGTCATCCGGGAGACGTGGCCGGCGACCGCCGCCAGGTCGCGGGTGCGCACGCGGGTCGCGAGCAGCGACTGGTGCGCGTCGCGGAACGTCGTGTCCGTGACGGCGACCGCCTTCTGCTCGCGCAGCGACCGCGCGAAGCCCTCGGGACCCTGCGCGAGGAGCAGCTGCCGGGTGCCGTCGGGGGCCGGGACGCCGAGGTCCAGGGCGGGCAGCTTGCTCGCCGGGTCGACGGAGACCGGCGCCTCGCCGTACGGCTGGTTCACGGTCACGTCGGCGAGGTAGGTCAGCAGCTTGGTGCCGCGGTCGGCCGACGAGCGCGCGGTGAGCAGCTGCGGGTGGTCCTCGATGAACGCCGTCGTGATGTGTCCCGAGCGGAAGTCCTCGTCGTCCAGGACCGCCTGCAGGAACGGGATGTTCGTGGCGACCCCGCGGATCCGGAACTCCGCGACCGCCCGGCGGGCCCGGTCGACCGCCGACGGGAAGTCCCGGCCGCGGCAGGTGAGCTTGGCGAGCATCGAGTCGAAGTGCGCGCTGACCTCGGCGCCGGTGTACGTCGTCCCGCCGTCGAGCCGCACGCCGGCGCCGCCGGGGGAGCGGTACGTCGTGATCCGGCCGGTGTCCGGACGGAAGCCGTTGGCCGGGTCCTCGGTGGTGATGCGGCACTGCAGCGCGGCGCCGCGCAGGGTGATCCGGTCCTGCGAGAGGCCGAGGTCGTCGAGGGTCTCACCGGAGGCGATCCGCATCTGGGCCTGCACCAGGTCGACGTCGGTGACCTCCTCGGTGACCGTGTGCTCGACCTGGATCCGCGGGTTCATCTCGATGAAGACGTAGTTGCCCTCCTTGTCGAGGAGGAACTCCACGGTGCCGGCGTTGCGGTAGCCGATCTCGGTGGCGAACCGCACGGCGTCGGCGCACATCCGCTCGCGGATGGCCGGGTCGAGGTTGGGCGCCGGGGCGATCTCGACGACCTTCTGGTGCCGCCGCTGCACCGAGCAGTCGCGCTCGAAGAGGTGGATCACGGTGCCCTCGGCGTCGGCGAGGATCTGCACCTCGATGTGCCGCGGCTCGACCACCGCCTGCTCGATGAACACGGTCGGGTCGCCGAAGGCGCCCTCGGCCTCGCGCATGCAGGTCTCGATCGCTTCGCGGAGGTCCTTGGCCTCGTCGACCCTGCGCATGCCCCGCCCGCCGCCGCCGGCGACCGCCTTGACGAACAGGGGGAACGGCATGTCCTTGGCGGACTCGGCCAGCGCCTCACCGTCGGTCGACGGCTCGACGGACGCGAGGGTGGGGACGCCGGCTGCCTTGGCCGCGGCGATCGCCCGCGCCTTGTTGCCGGTCAGCGTCAGCACCTCGGCCGTCGGGCCGATGAACGTGATGCCCGCGTTGGCACAGGCCTCGGCGAGCTGCGGGTTCTCCGAGAGGAAGCCGTAGCCGGGGTAGACCGCGTCGGCGCCGGCGCGGACCGCGGCGGACACGATCACCTCCGGGTCGAGGTAGGCGCGCACCGGGTGGCCACGGTCGCCGATCTCGTAGGCCTCGTCGGCCTTCAGCCGGTGCTCGGAGCCCCGGTCCTCGTGCGGGAACACCGCGACCGTCTGCGCACCCAGCTCGTAGGCGGCGCGGAACGCCCGGATGGCGATCTCGCCACGGTTGGCGACCAAGACCTTGGAGAACATGCCCTGCAGGCTAGTGGCCCCCCGTCACGGGCCGATGTCGCGTCTCACGCTCACGCGTCGGTGGCGTCCCTGAGCCGGCGCTTCAGGCGTTTGCGCTTCTTGCGGAGCTTGCCGTTCTCGGCCTCGAGGCGGGCGACCTCGCCGCGGGCCCGGTCGACCTCCAGGAGCAGCCCGGCCGTCGAGGTGGCGGCCGTGTCCACCTGCACTCGCAGGTCGACCTCATCAGGGTGCGGTCCCCCTCCGGGCGGCGGGACGGGGACCAGCTCGGCCGGGTCGCCTCGCACGTCGTACCCCGCCTTGTCGAGCTCCTTGACCCAGCGCTCGCCGACGACCACCAGGTCGTCGTACATCTCGCGGGGTACGACGGGTCGCGGCGACGTGCGTCCGGCGAGCAGCTCGTGCGCGTAGAGCTGCTTGACCACCTGGCCGTAGGCCGGCTGCACGAGCCGCTTGTCGAGGGCGAGGTTCACCCGTCGCAGCAGGTCGATCTCGGCGACGCCGAGCGAGGCGTTGGTGCTCTCCGGTCCCGCCGCGGGGAACCGGTCGGCGTCGAACCCGACCACCCCGGCGAACCGTCGCCAGAGCACTCCCGGGTCGCCGTCGGGGGGAGGGCAGCAGACCACGTGCACCCGGGAGGCGGGCAGGCCTGCGCCCCAGCGGGCCAGCACGGCCGGCAGGTCCTGGGACGCCCGGAAGCGACGTGCGTAGTCCGTCTCGGAGGCACCGTCCAGGACCTTCGCGCGGAACTCCTCGAACGTCAGCCGGCGTCCGTGCTTGATCCCCTCCTGCCACTCGGCGACGGCCTGTCGCGCCGGGTCGCGGGCGGTGGCCACGACGTGCACCTCGACGCCCTTGAGCATGCTGAGCGCCTTGACCACCTGGCGGGTGGAGGCGGCCCCGAGCAGCTCGTGGCTGATCACCGTGACCCCGTCGTGGTCGCGGGCCTTGCGGCACAGGCTGTCCCAGGCGCCGTCGACCTCGGCCCGGCTGCGGCCCCAGGCCTTGTGCGTGTCGCGGACGTCGACGGCCGCGAGGAACATCCGTTCGTGCCCACCGGGGTAGAGGATGCCCGCCTCGCGCAGGGCCTTGCGGTTGTCCGTGAGCGACGCCTGCAGGAAGGTCGTCCCGCTCTTCGGAACTCCGACGTGGAGGTACACGCGCTGGTCCATGGCCACGACGGTCGCCGGGGCCGGTGAACGGCGCGTGGCGATGCGGTGGCGCCGACGTGTGGATCAGCCGTCGAACCGGTCCAGCAGTGCCAGCCAGTCCGCGACGACGACGTCGACGGCGTACCGGTGGGAGTCCTGGTGTGCCTGGCGACCGCACCAGCGGCGCAGCTCGTCGTCCTCGACCAGGGTCCGCAGCGCGTCGGTGAACGCGGGCACGTCCCCGTCGTCCACGAGGATGCCGTTCTTGCCGTCGTCCACGATCTCGGCCGGCCCGCGCGGGCAGTCCATCGCGACCAGCGGGAGGCCCGCGGCCATCGCCTCGATCAGCACCATCGGGAAGCCCTCGGCGCGTGACGTCAGCGCGTAGGCCGACGCGCCGGCCAGCACGCTGCGGACGTCGTCGGTGTAGCCGGGCAGCCGGACCTGCTCCTCGAGCCCGAGGTGCCGGACCCGCTCGGTGAGCGCGGCACGCGCCGGTCCTTCACCGTGCACGTGCAGCTCCCAGTCGGGATGGTCGCGGGCGACCGGTGCGAACGCGTCGACCAGCCGGCCGAAACCCTTCTCGCGCACCAGCCGGCCCGCTGCGACGACGACCCGGGAGTCGAGCGCTGCCGGGGTCTGCGCCGGCGACCAGGGGAGCGCGTTGCGGATCACCTCGACGGGGGTCCGCATCCCCGGCAGCTCGCGCCGGTAGTCGTCGGCATCGGCGTGGGTGAGCACGACGTACGCGTCGAGCGCGGGAACCGTCTCCCGCAGGAGCGCGGCCTGACGCCGGTTGGCGAACCGGGTGGGGAAGTTCTTGTGGTCCTGACCGACGAGCCGTACGGCGGGCGCCGCCCAGCGCACCGCGGCGAGGTGCAGCGACGGGCGGGTCGTCACCAGGACGCCGGGCCCGAGGGACCCGAGGAACCGCCGGAGGGCCCGGTCGGTGCTCCGGGACAGCTCCTGCTCGGCCGGCACCGGCCGCAGGGTGCTCGGACGCCGCGCGTTGAGCCTGGCGAGGGGGCCGCCCCGGTGTCGCAGGTCGAGCAGCACGTCGAGCCGGATCCGCGGGTCGATCGCGTACGCCGGCCGGTCGGCGTGCCGGAACAGGCTGACCACCCTGACGTCGCGGTGCTCGGCGAGGTGGCCCGCGAGGTTCAGGACGGTGCGTGCGACGCCGCCGCGGCCGAAGGCGTCGAACATCAGGAAGGTGATCGGTGTGCTCACCCGCCCATCGTGGGCCCGCTCAGGCCGCCCGGCACTGCTCCGGCACGGGAGTTCGCCGACCGTTCACCTCCCGTCCGGTCGAGCCGTCCCGGGTGGTCGAGCCGTCTCCGGGTGGTCGAGCCGTCCCCGGGTGGTCGAGCCTCGGTCGATCCCGGGTGGTCGAGCTTGTCGAGACCTAGTCCTTGAGCTCGCAGACCACGGCGCCGCTGGTGACGCTGTCGCCGACGGAGGCGGTCAGGCCGGTCACGGTGCCGGCCTTGTGGGCCTTGAGGGGCTGCTCCATCTTCATCGCCTCGAGGACCACGATGACGTCGCCCTCGGCGACCTCCTGGCCCTCCTCGACGGCGACCTTGACGATCGTGCCCTGCATCGGCGACGTGACGGAGTCGCCGCTGGCGGCGGAGCCGGCCTTCTTCTTCTCGCGCTTCGGCTTCTTCTGCGGCCCGGCGGCCGCACCCGCGGCGAACCCGGCCGGCAGCACGACCTCGAGCCGGCGACCGCCGACCTCGACGGTGACGGCCTGCCGCTCGGCGGCCTCGAGCGCCTCGGACTCGCCTGCGTACGGCGGGATCTGGTTGTCGAACTCGGTCTCGATCCAGCTGGTGTAGACGCTGAACGCGTCGCCGTCGCCGATGAACGCGGGGTCGTCGACCACGGCCTGGTGGAACGGGATCACCGTCGGCATGCCGTCGACGACGAACTCCGCGAGCGCGCGGCGGGACCGCTCCAGGGCCTGCGTGCGGTCGCGGCCGGTGACGATCAGCTTGGCCACCAGCGAGTCGAACGACCCCGGGACGGTCTCGCCCTGGTCGTAGCCGCCGTCGAGCCGCACCCCGGGGCCGGCCGGCGCGTGCCAGCGGGTGAGCGTGCCGGGCGCGGGCATGAAGTTCGAGCCCGGGTCCTCGGCGTTGATGCGGTACTCGATCGAGTGGCCGACCACGGTCGGGTCGTCGTACCCGAGCTCCTCGCCGGCCGCGATCCGGAACATCTCCCGGACCAGGTCGAGACCGGTGACCTCCTCGGAGACCGGGTGCTCGACCTGGAGGCGGGTGTTCACCTCGAGGAACGAGATCGTGCCGTCCTGGCCGACCAGGAACTCGCAGGTGCCGGCGCCGACGTAGGACGCCTCGCGCAGGATCGCCTTGGACGAGTCGTAGAGGATCTGCATCTGCTCCTCGGAGAGGAACGGCGCGGGTGCCTCCTCGACGAGCTTCTGGTGCCGCCGCTGCAGCGAGCAGTCGCGGGTCGAGACGACGACCACGTTGCCGTGCTGGTCGGCCAGGCACTGGGTCTCGACGTGGCGTGGCTTGTCGAGGTACTTCTCCACGAAGCACTCGCCGCGGCCGAAGGCGCTGACCGCCTCGCGGACCGCCGACTCGAACATCTCGGCGACCTCGTCCTCCTTGCGGGCCACCTTGAGGCCGCGTCCGCCGCCACCGAAGGCCGCCTTGATCGCGATCGGCAGGCCGTTCTCCTGGGCGAAGGCGACGACCTCCTCGGCGTTCTCGACGGGGTCCTTGGTGCCGGCGACGAGCGGGGCGCCGACCTTCTCGGCGATGTGCCGGGCCTTGACCTTGTCGCCGAGGTTCTCGATGGCCAGCGGCGGGGGACCGATCCAGACCAGGCCGGCGTCGATCACGGCCTGGGCGAAGTCGCGGTTCTCGGCGAGGAAGCCGTAGCCGGGGTGCACCGAGTCGGCGCCGGTGTCCTGGGCGACCTTCACGATCTTGCCGATGTCGAGGTAGGACTCCGCGGGTGTCGCGCCGCCGAGGCTGTGCGCCTCGTCGGCCAGCCGCACGAACAGCGCGTCACGGTCGGGGTCGGCGTACACCGCGACACTGCCGATGCCGGCGTCCTTGCAGGCGCGGATCACCCGGACCGCGATCTCACCACGGTTGGCGATGAGCACCTTCTGGAGCGGTTTGACCTCGGCCACGTGACTCTCCTTGCTGCTGGCTGACCTCGTACCTCTCGCGGAGTCTAGGTCGTGTCGGTCGACTCTGCGGTCGCGGGCGTCACGTCCGGGCGAGCACCCGGCTGAGGAAGTCCATGGCGGCGGGGTAGGCGTCGAGCCGGTTGACGCGCTTGGCGAGCCCGTGCCCCTCGTCGTCGTACACCCGGAGCTCGCACTCGATCCCCTTGCCGGTCAGGGCGGCGTGGATCTGCTCGGCCTCGGACAGCGGCACGCGGGGGTCGTTGGCCCCGTGGATCACGAACAGGGGAGCGACCAGGTCGTCGAGGTAGGTGATCGGCGACGCCCGGACCAGCAGGTCGCGGTCGTGCTCGAGCGAGCCGTACTCCCGCTCGCGGAACGCCCGGCGGTAGGCCGAGGTGTTCTCCAGGAACGTGACCAGCGACGACATGCCCACGATGTCCACGCCCGCGGCCCACAGGGTCGGCTGCATCGTGACGCCGGCGAGCACCATGTAGCCGCCGTAGGAGCCGCCCCACAGCGCGCTGCGTCCGCGGTCGAGCCCGAGCGTCGGCAGCCAGGCGTTGAGCGCGGCCAGGTCGGCGACCGAGTCGAGCCGCAGGTCGACGTCGTCGAGGGAGTACCACCGCTTGCCGTAGCCGGTGGAGCCGCGGACGTTGGGCACCAGGACCGTCACCCCGAGCTGGGTGAGCGCCTGCACGACCGGGTTGAACACCTGCTCCGCGGCCGCCTCGGGTCCGCCGTGCACGTTGAGCACCGAGGCGCCGACCAGGTCGGCGCGGCCGTCGGGCGAGGCGGCGTAGACGAAGCAGGGGACCTGCTCACCGTCGGGGGTCGGGACCCGGTGCACGCTCGGGGTGGTGAGGCGGTCCCGCAGGTGGGCGGGTACGCCGTCGCGGCCGTCGACCAGCACCTCGGCAGCGCCGGTGGTCGCGTCGACCCGGTGCAGCGACCCGGGATCCGTCGGGGTCACCCGGGACACCAGCAGCCTGGACCCGTCCGCAGACCACACCACGCACGTCGGGACGCCACCGGTCAGGTCGACGTCGCAGCGCTTCTCGCCGTTCGCCTCGTGGACGGCGAGACCGACCGTGCCGTCGACCAGGGTGCCGACGACCATCGCGCTCCCGTCGGGCGAGACCCAGCACGTCAGGTCGTGCGAGTCGTCGGCGACCAGGGTCTGCCACGTCCCGTCGCGGTCGACGGACACGACCGCGGTGAACTCGCGGCCGCGGTTCGAGGCCATCACGACCGCGTCGTCGTCAGTGCTCCAGGCGACGTCCGCGTGGTAGGCGCCGTCCTCGGGATCGGTGACGGGCCGCGCGTCGTCGCCCGCGACGGAGACCACCATCGAGTTGGGCAGCAGGCCGAGCCGGTTGACCACGGTCGAGCGGCCGTCGTGCGAGACCACGGTCTCGGCGACGTAGCCACCCTCGTCGAAGACGACCCGCTCCTCACCGGTGGCCAGGTCCCGGACGACGACGTCCATGTCGACGTCGTTGCGGCGGTTGGTCGAGTAGACCAGCGACGTCGCGGTCACGTCCTCGAGGTTGTGCATGTGCTCCGGGTCGGCGACCAGCGGCTGCAGGTCCTCGAGCGTCGCCGGCCGTCCGAGCGGCGACGACAGGTCGAGCAGCGAGAGCTGGATGTGCTCGTCGCCGCCCTGGTCGTGCTGCACGACGACCGTGCGGGCACCGGGCAGGTAGCGGCCGCTGCACTTCGAGGGCAGGTCGGTCAGCGGTGTCCGCGTGCCGTCGGGCCCGATCTCGACGAGCTGGAGGCTGCCGAGGTCGTCGGTGCCGGCCAGCACGCGTCCGTCCCCGTCGATGTCGAAGGCCGTCCACGTGCGGATGTCGAGCAGCTCACGCACCAGGTCCTGCAGTCGGTCGCTCATGACAGCGAACCTATCGGGACGCGTCCCATGTCTCAGCGCAGGGCGGCGACCGTCTCCCGCAGGCCCGTGTCCAGGTCACGGGCGCGCCACCCGAGGTCCCGCTCGGCCTTGGCGGGCGACCCGTAGTAGGTCGCCAGCGAGGCCCGCAGCGTCTCGGCCGCGAAGTCCGGGGGCAGGGGGACGAACGTGGCCGACCGCAGCCAGCACGGCCGCGGTCGCGCGGACCACGCCGTCGGGCAGCACCATCGGCCCCTTCGTGCCGGCGATCGCGGCCAGCCGGCGGAGAGCGTCGGCCAGCGTCGACCGCGGCCCGGCCAGCATGTAGGACTCCCCTGGCACGCCCTTCTCCATCGCCAGCGCGTGACCGGCAGCGACGTCGTCGACGTGCGCCCAGCACGCCCCGCCACCGTTGGGCACCTGTGGCCGCTTGCCGCGCACCACCTGCTCCAGCAGGGCGCCGGTCTGCGCGGTGTCGCCGGGACCGTAGACCAGTCCGGGCTGCACCACGACGACCGGCAGGCCGTCGGTGGCGAACCGCTCGGCGATGCCGTGCGCCTGGGCCTTGGTCCGGTCGTAGTCGCTGACGAAGTCCCCGGTGTGCCGGTGCGTCTCGTCGTACACCTGGCCGTGCGTGTCGGAGTTCACGGCGAGCGTGCTGGTGTACACGACCTTCGGGACCCCTGCTCGTCGCGCGGCGTCGAGCACGTTGCGGGTGCCGACGACGTTGACGCGGTCGCCGACCGACGGGTCGCGCTGGCCGAGCTTGTACCAACCCGCGACGTGGAACAGCCCGTCGACACCGGCGCACAGCCGGTCGAGCGCCGCGGTGTCGTCGAGGTCGCCGGGGACCAGATCGACGCCCAGGGCCGTGAGCCCCGAGGCCTTGCCCGGGTCGCGCACCAGGGCCCGCACCTCGTGCCCGGCCTCACGGAGCTGGCGGGCGAGCGCGCCCCCGACGAAGCCGGTCGCACCGGTGATGGCGTAGCGCATGCCGGGAGTGTGTCAGACGGCCCGACGCTGCCTTCGTCGCGACTCCGAGACCGCGACTGTCCTCAGAGGCCGCGCTCGTCCAGGAACCCGCCGACGACGCGGCGGTAGTCCTCCGGGACCTCGATGTAGCTCAGGTGGGACGCCCCGCCGAACACGTGCACGGTCGAGTCGGGGACGAGCCCTGCGTGCGCGCGGACGGTCTCCGGCAGTGCTTCGTCGTGCTCGCCGGCCAGGAACAGGGTGGGCACGTCGATCGTGGGGAGGATGCCGCGCGCGTCGAAGTCTCCCAGAGTCCCGGTCGCGTTCCACTCGGACGAGCCCCACATGCGGCCGTAGACGTCGAGGTTGATGTCCTGCAGCATCTCGGCGACATCGTCGGGCCAGGGGTCGAGGCGCACCAGGTGCCGCCGGTAGTAGGCCGCCATCGCCATCGTGTAGTCCTCCGAGGCCGTGGTGCCCTCGCGTTCGCACCGCTCGATGACCTCGCGCACGTCGGCCGGCAGCTTGGCGAGGTGTGCCTGCTGGTCGGTCGCCCATTGCCGGGCGTCGAGGCAGGGGCTGGAGAACACCACCGACCGGACGCCCTGGACCTCGGTCGCGAGGTAGGACGCCGCCAGCATCGTGCCCCACGAGTGGCCGAGGAGGTTGACCGTCTCGAGGCCGAGCCCCGTCCTGACCACGCCGAGCTCCTCGACGAACCGGTCGACCGTCCACAGCGACGCGTCGTCCGGCCGGTCCGAGCGACCGCTGCCGAGCTGGTCGTAGACCACGACCGGGCGCGTGGCCGGCAGGTCTCCGAGCCAGTCGGCGAGACCCGTCGAGCTCGCCCCGGGTCCGCCGTGCAGCAGCAGCAGCGGGATGCCCGGGCCGTCGCCGATCCGTCGCCACCACACCCGGCCGCCCGGGACGGGGAGGGTGCCCTGCTCGTCGGGGTAGGTCATGCCGGGGACCGTATCCGTCAGGCGGTGGTCTCAACCGTGGTCAGCGCCGCGAGGTCCTCGCGGCAGCGCTGTTCGACGTGCGCCAGCTCGCCCATGGTCTCGTCGATGTCGCGCCGCATCTGGTCGAGCTCGGCCCGCCGTACGTCGATCTGGTCGAGGAGGTACTGCAGCTGACCCGCCTCGCCGGGCTGCTCGTCGTACATGTTCACGATGGTGCGGATCTGGGGGAGGGAGAACCCGAGCCGCTTGCCGCGCAGGATCAGCTGCAGCCGGATCCGGTCGCGGGCGTGGAAGACCCGCGTCGTGCCGCGCCGCTCGGGCGCGATCAGCCCGACGTCCTCGTAGTGCCGGATGGTGCGCAGCGTGACGCCGAACTCGTCCGCCAGCGCGGTGATCGACCAGCTCTCCTCGGTCACGACGGCTCCTCTTGCCCTTCCGTTACGGAAGCGACCTACCCTGCTTACGTTCACGTAAGCGTAATCCCGAGGAGCCTGTTGTGTCGCCGTTCGAGCTGTCCTCCGAGCACGAGACCTTCCGCAAGAGCGTCCGCGAGTTCGCCCTCGCCGAGATCGCCCCGCACGCCGCGCAGTGGGACAAGGACCACCACTTCCCGACCGACGTGGTGCACAAGATGGGCGAGCTCGGGCTGATGGGCCTCACCGCCCCCGAGGAGTTCGGCGGGATGGGGGAGGACGGCGACTTCACCTCGCTGTGCGTCGCGATCGAGGAGATCGGCCGCGTCGACCAGTCGATGGGCATCACCCTCGAGGCCGCCGTCGGGCTCGGCATCAACCCGATCCTGACCTTCGGCACCGACGAGCAGAAGCAGCAGTGGCTCCCGGACCTGGTGGCCGGCCGCACGCTGGCCGGCTTCGGCCTCACCGAGCCCGGTGCCGGCTCGGACGCCGGCGCGACGAGGACCAAGGCCGAGCTCGTGGACGGCGAGTGGGTGGTCAACGGCGCCAAGCAGTTCATCACCAACTCCGGCTCCGAGATCACCTCCGTGGTGACGGTGACCGCACGCACCGGGACCCGCGAGGTCTCGACGGGGTCGACCACCCGGGAGAAGGCCGAGGTCAGCACGATCATCCTGCCGTCCGGCACGCCCGGCTTCACCGCCGAGCCGGCCTACGACAAGCTCGGCTGGCACGCCTCGGACACGCACCCGCTGACCTTCCAGGACGTCCGCGTCCCCGAGGCCAACCTCCTCGGTGAGCGGGGCCGTGGCTTCGCACAGTTCCTCGCCACCCTCGACGACGGCCGGGTCGCCATCGCGGCCCTCGCGGTCGGCTGCATCCAGGCCTGCCTCGACATGTCGGTCGCGTACGCCGGTGAGCGGACCACCTTCGGCGTACCCATCGGCACGAAGCAGGGCGTCGCGTTCCAGATCGCCGACCTCGAGGTGATGCTCGAGGCCTCCCGGATGCTGACCTACCGGGCCGCCGCGATGAAGGACTCCGGCCGGCCGATGAAGGAGTTCAAGCAGGCCGCCGCGATCGCCAAGCTGTACGCCACCGAGTCCGCCGTGACCGCGACCCGGATCGCCACCCAGGTCTTCGGCGGCTACGGCTTCATGGAGGAGTACCCGGTCACCCGGTTCTACCGCGACGCCAAGGTCCTCGAGATCGGCGAGGGCACCTCCGAGGTGCAGCGGATGCTGATCGCGCGCGGCCGCGGCCTGCCCGTCGAGTAGCAGCGCTGTCCTAGGGTGGCGGGCATGCAGGACACGAAGGGTGACGACTACGCCCGCCGCCTCAGCTCGAAGGAGCTGGTCTGGTGGAAGCGACTGCTCAACGTCCAGGCGCCGTACCGGTGGAACCTACGTCGGCAGCAGCTGGGACGCACGCTCGACGTCGGCTGCGGCATCGGCCGCAACCTCGAGACGCTCGCGCCAGGCTCGCTCGGCGTCGACCACAACCACGCCTCCGTGGTGAGGGCCCGCCAGCGCGGTCTGGATGCCTTGGACAGCGACGAGTGGAACGCCAGCGACCGTCGCGTCCCGGAGTCGTTCGACGGGATGCTGCTGGCCCACGTGATCGAGCACATGGACCGCGACTCGGCCCTGGCGTTGATCGACAGCTACCTGCCCTATCTCCGTCCTGGCGGCAAGGTCTTCTTCGTGTGCCCCCAGGAGCGGGGCTACGCCAGCGACCCGACGCACGTCCGCTTCACCGACGGGGACGAGCTCAAGGCCCTCGCCCTCGACGCCGGCCTGGAGCCGGACGACTGGTTCAGCTTCCCCTTGCCTCGTCGCGTCGGCACGTTCTTCCTCTACAACGAGTTCTGCCTCCTGGCTCGCAAGCCCGACGCACGTTGAGAGCGGGCCGTCACCCGACGGCGCGTAGCACCCGGCGCACCGTCCACCAGTAGGCGCGCGAGCCCCAGCGCACGACGGACGGAGCCGCGAGCCCCGTCTCGTCGCCGGGCGCGAAGTCACCGGTGAGGAGATCAACGACCTGCGCGTCGCCGCGGGTCCGAGCGGCCTGCACGACTCTGCGACGTTGCCGGACCTCGGCCGCGTGCCGGAGCAGCCACCACCATCCGGCCGCCTTCTGGCGCGCCCATCCCTGGCGCAGTGCGACGGCGACCATGGCGAGCTCGAGGCCCAGCAGGGCCGGCGTGAGCAACAGCAGCGTGCGGCGCTCGTAGAGCGTGAGCAGCAGGAGCAGCCGGTTCCGCTCCAGGAGGTACATCTTCGACGGGTTCCGGCCGAACTCGTAGCGGTGCAGCACGACCGCGTCGGGGACGTAGCGGCAGCGCAGCCCGCGCTGCCAGCAGCGAAGACTCAGCTCCGCGTCCTCGCAGTAGGCGAACATCAGCTCGCAGAAGCCGCCCATCGCCTCGAACAGCTCGCGTCGTACGGCGACGGCGGCCCCGGTCACGCTGGCGATGTCTCGCGGCTCGGCGTGCTGGGCGGCGGGCTCTCCGAGCCCACCCGCCCACGACAGGCCGGCGTAGTGCACGGGGTTCCCTGCCGAGTTCATCACCTCGGGACGGTCGTAGCAGCCGCAGGCTGGCGCTGGCGAGGGCCACACTGGGGTCGGCGGCCACGGCGACCAGGTGGCCGAGGGCATCTGGCGTCACCACCGCGTCGCCGTTGACGAACGCCACGAACTCGCCTCGCGCCTGTGCGGCGCCGAGGTTGCAGCCCGACGCGAAGCCCGTGTTGGTCGCGGGGCGGAGGACCGTCACCCCTTCGCGGGACGACAGGATCTCGACGGCGTCGGTGGTGCAGCCGTTGTCGACGAGGACGACGTCGGCGAGGACCCCGCGCGACGTGAGGACCGCCTCGACCGCCTCGACCAGGACCGGCTCGTCGCCGTAGGCCAGGAGCACCGCGGTGACCGTGGGAGCCGATGCCACGTCAGCGGTCTTGGTCGTGGTCCGAGCGCGAGTCCAGATCCAGACGAAGCAGCGCGACCTCCTCGGCCAGCGTCCGGCTCCGCTCCTCCAGACGACCGAGCTCGTGGCTGTGCTGCACGCTGATCACCAGCAGCAGCATGCTGGCCACGAAGAAGAGCAGGTTCGAGGGCACCTCGACCCCGACCAGCTCCGCCGCCTTGCTGAGCAGCGCCGGGAAGACCGCGACCAGCAAGGTCGCGATGGCGATGAACCCCCAGAAGACGGCGTACTTCTCGCGCAGGTGGTGGCGACGCATCATCTCGAACAGCAGCACGAGCGTCGTGAACGAGCCGATCAGCCCGAGGATCAGAGTTGCCTTCATGGTGCGTCCTTCGGTGGGGTCTCCAGCGCCGTCGGCCACCTGCGGACCAGGGCCAGACCGAGGGCGACCATCGCGCGGGCGAGGTAGGCCGACGCCCGCAGTGTCGACTGGCTCGCCGCGCCGCCGGCCCGGACCCGCATGGACACCGGGACCTGGGTGACGGTCAGGCCCACCCGCAGCGCGATGACCAGCGACTCGACGGTGTCACCGAGGTACTCGGCGGGGTAGTGGGTGGCGAAGATCCGGATCGCGCGACGGTTCGAGGCCCGGAAGCCGCTGGTCACGTCGGTCAGACGGGTGTGCGCGAGACGGGACAGCACCCGGGCCAGCACCACCATCGCCCAGCGCCGCGGTCCGCGGGCGGCGTAGCTGCCCTCCCCGGCGAACCGCGCCCCGACGACGACGTCCGCGTCGGCCAGCCCCGCGACCAGGACCTGGACGTACGACGGGTCGTGCTGCCCGTCGGCGTCGACCTGCACCACGACGTCGTAGTCGTGCTTCAGGGCGTAGCGGAACCCGGCCCGCATCGCCCCGCCCACCCCCAGGTTGAAGGGCAGCGTGCACACGAGCGCGCCCGCGGCGGCGGCCTCGTCCGCGGTGCGGTCCGCGGATCCGTCGTCGACCACCAGGATGTCGACCTCGGGGCAGGCCGCCTGCAGCTCCTTGACCGTGGACGCCACCGCCTGCTCCTCGTTCCAGGCAGGCAGCACCGCCAGAATGCGGCGGGTGTCGGACGGGTGAGGGGGCATCGCTGGCATCGTAACGACTGGCGGGACGCCTGCCCGTGGAATAACTGAGGTCGCGACTACGCTTGCCCTCCGTGGGTCATCGCTGGCAGCGCTTCCTCTCCGAGGGCGCCAAGTTCCTGACCGTGGGCGGCGTGGCCACGTTCGTGTCGTTCGTGATCTTCAACGGTCTCGTGCACGGCTACTTCGGCGGGCCCGGCCCGATGCACGACGACCCGCTGGTCGCGTTCGTCATCGCGAACACCTTCGGCATGGTCGTCAGCTACCGCGGCAGCCGTTCGTGGGCGTTCCGCACCGCGAGGCGGTGGGCCCGGCCGGTGGCCGCCTGGCCTTCATCGCGATCAACGTGATCTCCATGGTGATCCCGCTCGGCTGCCTGTCGTTCTCGCGCTACGTGCTGGGGCTCAGCGACCCGGTCGCCGACAACGTGGCGGCGAACTTCGTGGGCCTCGGCCTGGGCACGCTGGCCCGCTTCTGGGCGATCCGGCGCTTCATCTTCGTGAGCCCGGCGCTGCGGCGAGAGCCCCGAGCTCGCTGCTCGGCTTTAGCGGCCGCGCCCACAGCGACGGCCAGCGCACGTCGACCTCGCCGAGCATCTCGCGCAGGACGGGGAGGCTGATCCCGACCACGTTGTGGTGGTCGCCCTCGATGCCGCGCACGAACGCGCCGCCGAGCCCGTCGACGGTGAACGCCCCGGCGACCTGCAACGGCTCGCCGGTCGCGACGTACGCATCGATCTCCTCGTCGTCGAGGTCGGCGAAGTGCACGGTCGTCGCGGCGCCGCGGACCACCTCCCGGCCGTCCGGGGAGATCACGCAGTGCCCGGTGTGCAGCACCCCGGAGCGGCCGCGCATCGACCGCCACCGGGCCCGCGCGTCGTCCGCGTCGACCGGCTTGCCGTGCACCTCGCCGTCGAGCTCCAGCACGGAGTCGCAGCCGACGACCAGCGCGTCGGGGACCCGCGCCGCGACCGCGCGCGCCTTCAGCGTCGCGAGCTCGGAGGCCAACGCTGCCGCGTCGGTGGTCGTCACGGCGGACTCGTCCACCCCGGACACCAGCACCTCCGGCTCGATCCCGGCGGCGCGCAGCGTCGCCAGGCGCGCGGGCGACGCACTGGCCAGGACCAGCCGGGTCACGAGATGCGGGCCAGCGCCGCCTGCAGCGGGTCGAGACCGATCGACCCGAGGTCGAGGGCGGAGCGGTGGAAGGACTTGAGGTCGAAGTCGCTGCCGAGGCGGTTGCGGGCGTCCTCGCGGGCCTGCAGCCAGATCCGCTCGCCGACCTTGTACGACGGAGCCTGGCCCGGCCACCCGAGGTAGCGGTTCACCTCGAAGCGGATGAAGGCGTCCTCCATGCGGCAGTGCTCGCGCATGAACTCCAGACCGAGGTCCGGGGTCCAGGTCTCACCCGGGCGGAACCCGAGGGGGTTGTCGCGGGGGATCTCCTTCTCGAGGTGCATCCCGATGTCCACGATCACGCGGGCGGCCCGGAAGCCCTGCCCGTCGAGCATGCCGAGCTTGTCGCCCGGGTCGTCGAGGTAGCCGAGGTCGTCCATCAGCCTCTCGGCGTACAGCGCCCAGCCCTCCCCGTGCCCGGACACCCAGCACATCAGCCGCTGCCAGCGGTTGAGCACCTCCTTGCGGTAGGCCGTCTGGGCGACCTGCAGGTGGTGGCCCGGAACGCCCTCGTGGAACACCGTCGTGACCTCGCGCCAGGTGGCGAAGCTGTCGATGCCGTCGGGGACGGCCCACCACATGCGGCCCGGACGGGTGAAGTCCTCGCTGGGGCCGGTGTAGTAGATGCCGCCGTCGGTGGTCGGCGCGATGCAGCACTCGATCCGCCGGATCGGCTCGGGGATGTCGAAGTGCGTGCCGGCCATGTCGTCGAGGGTGCGGGTGGCGAGGTCCTGCATCCACTCGCGGAAGTTCTCCTTGCCCTCGATGCGCCGGGCCGGGTCGGCCTCGAGCGCCGCCACGGCGGCGTCCACCGACCCGCCGGGGACGATCTTGTCGGCCACCCGGGCCATCTCGTCCTCGATGCGCTTGAGCTCCTCGAAGCCCCAGGCGTAGGTCTCCTCGAGGTCGACGGCGGCACCGAGGAAGTAGCGGGAGCCGAGGGAGTAGCGCTCGCGGCCGACGGCGTCCTTGTCCCGACCGCGCGGGGCCAGGTCGGAGTCGAGCCAGCGGCCGAACTCCGCGAAGGCGTCGCTGGCCACCCGCGCCTGGCGCTCGAGGTCGCCGCGCAGCCCGTCGACGTCGGTCTGGGCGACCAGGCCGAGGAAGAAGTTCTCGCCGCCCCCCTGCCCGGTCCAGCTGCGCACCTGCTCCGCGACGGACGTGAGCTGGCGCTTGGCTGCGACGTGGCCGTCGGCCGCGGCCTGGCTGAGGGTCGCGCGGTAGCCGTCCAGCGTGGCCGGGACGGCCGCGAGCCGGGCGCCGATGTTGGACCACGCCTCCTCGCCCTCGGTCGGCATCAGGTCGAAGACCGAGCGGACCTCGTGCAACCCGCTGGAGATCACCGACACCTGGGACTGCGGCACGCGGGCCTCGTCCAGCTCGACCTCGAGGCCGAGCCGCTCGAGGAAGGCGTCCTTGGCCACCTGCTCCCGCTCGTCGACGGGGGTCGCGGCGGTGGCGTCGGCGAGCGCGCGCCGGGTGAGGTCCGCGCGGGCGGCGTACCCGTCGGGGGAGAGGTCGGTGAGCACGTCGTCGTAGCCGGGGAGACCGAGATAGGTGGCGGAGATCGGGTCGACGGCGGCGTGGTCGTCGACGAAACGCTCTGCGACGGCGTCGACCGGGCGGGAGGTGGGCTGGTTGTCGGAAGGCACTCCAGAACCCTAGACCCCACCGGCCCCCGGAGGCGCGGGGATTTGCCGGGGGTCAGGCGCTCGCCGCGGCGACCGCGCTGAGCCCCTCGTCCCCGAACGCGCAGGCGGTCAGGCCGGCCAGCGCGCCGGACTCCGCGACGTGCTCGGGCGCCCGCATCGCGAGCATCACGTTGAGCAGCATCCCGTGCGCGACGAACCCGGTGGCCTTCTCGGCGGTGCAGCCGGTCCGCATGATCACGTCGTAGATCTCGCCCATGCACTGCCGCGCCCGAGCACCGATGGCGTCGTCGTCGCCGGCGGCGAAGCCGTGCATCATCACGAGCAGGAAGTCGCGGTCGGCGAGGAGCTCGGTGTACGCCGCCCCCAGGCGGGCCCAGTCGTCCTCGCCGTCGGGGTCGAAGGGGTGCTCGGTCGAGTAGTCGTCGAGCACGCCGGAGAACGCGTCACGGATCCGCTCGGTGGACCGCCCGAACACGTCGAGGAACAGCGCCCGCTTGGTGCCGAACATCCGGACGACGTAGGGCTGCGAGACGCCGGCCTCGCGGGCCACGACGTCGGTGCTGGTCCCGGCGTACCCGGTGCGCGCGAAGGCGCGGGTGGCGGCGGCGAGCACCTGCTCGCGACGGTCGTCGGCGTTCATCCGGGGGATCGGAGCGGATTTCTTGGCGGCCATGGTTGACATGTTATCAGTTGATTACTTAGAGTCAGGATCTAAGTAATCATTCGATGCCTTCTTGGAGTTGTCATGGTCTCTCTCACCACCCCGGCGCCCCTGGCCGTCGACCCGGAGCCCGGTCGCCGGCCCGGCCGGGTCGTGCCGGTGTGGCTGGCGGTCCTCGCCACCTCGCTGCCGATGTTCATGGCCACGCTCGACAACCTGGTGATGACCTCGGCGCTCCCGGTGATCCACACGGACCTCGCCGCGTCGGTCGACGACCTCGCCTGGTTCGTCAACGCGTACACGCTGGCGTTCGCCACGTTCATGCTCCCGGCCGCCACGCTGGGCGACCGCTGGGGCCGGCGCCGGGTGATGCTCGCCGGACTGACCCTGTTCACCGTCGCCTCGATCGCCTCGGCCCTGAGTACCTCGTCGGGAGCGCTGATCCTGGCCCGGACGGTCCAGGGCCTGGGTGCGGCGGCCGTGATGCCGTTGTCGCTCACCCTGCTGGCCGCATCCGTCCCGCTCGCCATGCGCCCCATGGCCATCGGCATCTGGGGCGGGGTGTCCGGCCTCGGGGTCGCACTCGGGCCGGTGATCGGCGGCGCCGTCGTCGAGGGTGTGAGCTGGCAGGCGATCTTCTGGCTGAACGTGCCGGTGGCCGTGGTCGCCGGTCCGCTCCTGTGGTTCGCGGTGTCCGAGTCGTTCGGTCGCCGGCAGCGCCTCGACCTGCGCGGGACCCTGATGATCGGCGGGGCGGTCTTCCTCGGCATCTGGGGGATCGTGCACGGCAACGACGACGGCTGGTCCTCGCCCCAGGTGCTCCTGCCCCTCCTGGTCGCTGCGCTTCTCCTCCCGGCGTACGTCCTGCACGCGCGGTCGGCCGGCCGACGGGACTTCGCGGTGCTGCCGCTGCGGCTGTTCGCCTCCCGCGGCTTCACGGTGGCGAACGTCATCGGCCTGACCTTCACGTTCGGGATGTTCGGCGCGGTGTTCCTCCTCGCGCAGAACCTGCAGATCGTGATGGGCTACAGCCCGCTCGAGGCGGGGCTGCGCACCCTGCCCTGGACCGCGGCGCCGATGGTCGTGGCTCCGATCGCCGGTGCGCTCGCGTCGCGCACCGGGCTCCGGGCCCTGCTCGTGCCGGGGCTGCTGCTGCAGGCCGGTGCGCTGGTCTGGCTCGCGGTCGTGACCGAGGCGGGGTCGTCGTACCCCGCGCTGGTGCCGGGCCTCGTGATGGCCGGTGTCGGCATGGGCCTCACCTTCGCGCCGAGCGCCACCGCGGTGCTCGACGGGATGGCCGACGACGACTTCGGCACCGCCAGCTCGGCGAACTCCACGATCCGCGAGTTCGGCGTGGCGCTGGGCGTCGCCGGCCTCACCGCCGTGTTCCTCGGCAACGGCGGCGAGCTCACCCCCACCGGCTACACCGGCGCGATCGGTCCCGCCCTGCTCGTCGGCGCGGCCGCCGTCCTGGTCGCCGTGGTCGCGGCGTTCTTCGCCCCCGGACGGAAGCACCTGACGGTCGAGCACCCCGCGGCGGCCGAGCCCGTCGAGGCCTCCGCGGTGCTCTGAACTGGCTGCAGATTCCCTGGGCCCCCAGAAAAACTGTCACACCCCTGCCGTTGCAACGGCGGGGGTGTGAACAATTCCCTGGGGCCCCAGGGAATCTGCGGGCCCCCGGGCTAGCGGGGGAGGGCGCTGGAACGCCAGCCGGGGGACAGCGGGGCGCGGAGCTTGCGGTGGTGGGAGGACCAGGCCGACGGTGGTCTGCCCGACGCCCTCGTCGAGGAGGCGGCGCCGATGGCGGTGACCACGGCCACCAGGGCGGCGACCTCCTCGGGGGTCGGGTCGCCCTTCACGATGCGCAGGCGGGGAGCCTCCGCCGTCTCGTCGCTCACAGGGGGATGTTCCCGTGCTTCTTCGGGGGGAGGGTCTCGCGCTTCGAGCGCAGCAGGCGCAGCGCCCGCACGACCTCGCTGCGCGTCTCGTGCGGCTGGATGACCGCGTCGATGTAGCCCCGCTCGGCGGCGAGGTACGGGTTCGCGAGGTGGTCCTCGTACTCCTGCACGAGCTCGGCGCGGCGGGCGTCCGGGTCGTCGGCCTCGCCGAGCTCGGAGCGGTAGAGGATGTTGACCGCGCCCTGCGCCCCCATCACGGCGATCTGCGCGGTCGGCCACGCGACGTTCATGTCGGCGCCGAGGTGCTTGGACCCCATCACGTCGTACGCGCCGCCGTAGGCCTTCCGGGTGATCACCGTGATCAGCGGGACGGTCGCCTCGGCGTAGGCGTAGATCAGCTTGGCGCCGCGCCGGATGATGCCGTTCCACTCCTGGTCGGTCCCCGGGAGGAAGCCGGGTACGTCGACGAAGGTCAGCACCGGCACGTTGAACGCGTCGCAGGTGCGCACGAAGCGGGCGGCCTTCTCGGAGGCGTCGATGTCGAGGGTGCCGGCGAACTGCATCGGCTGGTTCGCGACGACCCCGACCGGCCGGCCCTCGACCCGGCCGAAGCCGATCAGGAGGTTCGGGGCGAACAGCGGCTGCACCTCGAGGAACTCGCCGTCGTCGACGACCGACTCGATGACGGTGTGCATGTCGTAGGGCTGGTTGGGCGAGTCCGGGATCAACGTGTCGAGCGCGCGGTCCTCGTCGCTCAGCTCGAGGTCGGCCACCTCGTCGTAAGCGAACGGCTCGTCGAGGTTGTTCTGCGGGAGGTAGGAGATCAGCGCCTTGACGTAGTCGATCGCGTCGGACTCGTCGGAGCCCATGTAGTGCGCGTTGCCCGACTTGGTGTTGTGCGAGCGCGCACCGCCGAGGTCCTCCATCGACACGTCCTCGCCGGTGACGGTCTTGATCACGTCGGGGCCGGTGATGAACATGTGCGAGGTCTGGTCGACCATCACGGTGAAGTCGGTGACGGCGGGGGAGTACACCGCGCCCCCGGCGCACGGTCCCATGATCAGCGAGATCTGCGGGATCACACCGGACGCGTGCACGTTGCGGCGGAAGATCTCGCCGTACAGGCCGAGGGAGACCACGCCTTCCTGGATCCGGGCACCGCCCGAGTCGTTGATCCCGATGATCGGGCAGCCGGTCTTCATGGCGAGGTCCATGACCTTGACGATCTTCTCGCCGAACACCTGGCCGAGCGAGCCGCCGAAGACCGTGAAGTCCTGGGCGAACACGCAGACCTGGCGGCCGTCGATCGTGCCGTAGCCGGTGACCACGCCGTCGCCGTAGGGCCGGTTCTTCTCGAGGCCGAACGCCGTCGACCGGTGCCGGGCCAGCTCGTCGAGCTCGACGAAGGAGTCCTCGTCGAGCAGCTCCAGGACCCGCTCGCGGGCGGTCTTCTTCCCCTTGGCGTGCTGCTTCTCGATGGCCCGCTCGGAGCCCGCGTGCACGGCGGCCTCGAGCCGGCGGTCGAGGTCGGCGACCTTGCCGGCGGTGGTGTGGATGTCGATGTCGTCCGGGACCTCGGTGCCCTGACCGGGCTTCTGGTCGGACGGCTGCGCGGCTGCTTCGCTCACTGGCTGGTTCGCCTCCACTTCCAACGGGGGGTTCTCGTCGGTCAATGTAGTGCCTGTGACTCCTGAGCAGCCCGGCCGCCCACCGCTCGACCGTGACGTCCTGGCCCGGTCGCCGTGGCGCGTCGAGGTCGTCGAGGAGTCGCCCTCCACCAACGCCGACGTCGCGGCGCGGGCCCGGACCGGCGAGCCGGCGGGTCTCGTCGTCGTGACCGAGCACCAGACCGCGGGACGGGGCCGGCTCGACCGGGTGTGGGTGACGCCGCCCCGGGCGGCGCTGACGTTCTCGCTGCTGGTCGCTCCCGATCGGGTCCCGGTGGGCCGCTGGCCGTGGCTGCCGCTGCTGACCGGTATGGCGGTCGCCGACGCGGTCACCGAGGTGACCGGGATCCCGGCCGGCCTCAAGTGGCCCAACGACGTGCTGGTCGCGCACCACAAGGTCGCCGGCATCCTGCTCGAGCGGGTCGAGCGCGCGTCCGGCGCGGCGGCGGTCGTGGGCGTCGGGCTGAACGTCTCGTCGACCCGGGACGAGCTGCCGGTGGAGACGGCGACGTCCCTCGAGCTGGCCGGCGCCGGGCCCGTCGACCGGTCCGCCCTGCTGCTGGCGGTGCTGGCCCGCTTCACCCACTGGTACGACGCCTGGGTCGGCGCCGAGGGACAGGGCCTGCGCCCGTCGTACGTCTCGATGTGCGCGACGGTCGGCCGCGACGTCCGCGTGGAGCTGCCCACCGCACAGCCCCTGTCAGGGCGGGCGGTCGACGTCGACGACGAGGGACGGCTGCTGGTCGACGACGGCAGCCGGGTGCACGCGCTGGGTGCCGGCGACGTGGTCCACGTGCGTCCCGCCGGTGCCACCCCTGCATGACATGATTCCCGCGTGGCGATCTCCCGGAGGCTTCTCAACGAGGGCGAGGACGTCGTCCTCACCACGCGCACCCACGTGAAGGCGCTGCTGCTGCCCGCGATCTGGCTGATCCTGCTGGCCGCCCTGGCTGGCTACGCCTCCACGCTGACCGGCAGCAGCTCGGCGAAGCCGCTGCTGATCGCCGTCGTGTGGCTGATCGCCCTCGCGGTCGCGCTCTGGCTCGTCGTCAAGCCGTTCCTGCACTGGCTGACCACGACCTACACCCTCACCAGCCGTCGCCTCATCACCCGCACCGGCATCCTCCGCCGCCGGGGCCACGACATCCCGGTGCCGCGGATCAGCGACGTGGCCTACGAGCACGGCATCATCGACCGGCTCCTCGGCTGCGGGACGCTCGTCATCTCCGACGCCAGCGAGCAGGGCCGGGTCCGGCTGCCCGACATCCCGCACGTCGAGCGGGTGCACCTCGCGATCAGCGACCTCATCACCTCACACACGGACGGCGGCTCCCGTGACCACGACCGGGACCGTTGGGAACGCCGCATCGATGACGGAACCTGAGCACGGGTTCACCCGCCAGCAGCTCGAGAACGCGATCCTCGGGGAGCACCCCACCCTGACCAGCGAGGCGGTCGCCGAGGCCGCCGGGGTCAGCGTCGAGGAGGCACGCAGGCTCTGGCGGGCGCTGGGGTTCCCGAACGCCGGTGACGAGGCGGCGTTCACCGACGCCGACCGGGTGGCGCTGAGCACGATGCTCGGCGCGGTCGGCGACGGTGCCATCGACTTCGACACCGCCGTGCGGCTGACCCGCGCCGTCGGCCAGACGATGGCCCGGCTCGCCGACTGGCAGGTGGCAACGCTGTCCGCCCGCGTCGAGCAGCTCGAGGCCGGTGACGAGGCCACGGGCAGCCGGGTGGGCAGCGCACTGCGGCTCATCGACCAGGTGGGCGTCCCGTTCGAGCAGCTGCTGGTCTACGCGTGGCGCCGGCACCTCGCGGCGGCGGTCGCGCGGGTCGAGGCGCTCGGCGCCAACGACGCCGACCTGCACACCACGCAGGTGACCGTCGGCTTCGCCGACCTGGTGCGCTTCACCGCGCTGTCCAACGAGCTCGACGAGGACAGGATCGGCGACCTGGTCGAGATCTTCGAGTCCCGCTGCGCCGACGTCGTCGCGGCGCACGGCGGCCGGGTGATCAAGACCCTGGGCGACTCGGTCCTCTTCATCGCCGAGGATCCCGTGCAGACGATGAACATCGGCCTCGGCATCATCGACGTGATCGGCCACGACGGCCGGCTGCCCGACGTCCGCATCGGGCTGTCGACGGGCTCGGTGATCATGCAGCTCGGCGACGTGTTCGGGCCGCCGGTCAACATGGCCGCCCGGCTCACCGGGGTCGCGCGGCGCAACCGGGTCATCACCGACCGGTCGACCGCCGAGCTGCTCCCGCCCGGCCAGTTCGACACCCGGGTGCTGCCGGCCAGGCCGCTGCGCGGCTTCGGAATCATCGAGCCGGTCGCCGTACGCCGGCACTGAATGCCATGTGTCCCCCGTTCGGGGGGTCATGACCACGAATGACTAGACCGCGTTCTAGTCATTTTCGGTCAATCTCCGAGTTCGCAGAACGGTGTCCTTTTTGTCTCTTTACGCTCATCAGCATGATGAGTGTGCAGGGTGTGGACCTCGACGCGGCGTCGCGTCGCGTCTGGCGCGATGGCGTCGAGATCCGGATGTCCAACAAGGAGTTCGACCTGTTGCACGCCCTGATCAGCCGTCCGGGGGAGATCGTCACCCGCGAGGAGCTGATGCGCGACGTCTGGCAGACCAACTTCTGGACGTCGGCCAAGACCATCGACGTGCACCTCGGCTGGGTGCGCAAGAAGCTCGGCGACGACACCCGGCACCCCTCGCTGATCACCACGATCCGCGGACGCGGTCTGCGCTTCGAGATCGTCCCTCCGGTCTACGCCGCGGTGCCCGCGCCGGTCGCCCCCGTGGTCGAGTCGGCCTCCTGACCCAGCCGCGACCCGGCATCGTTACGCTCGTCGCGTGACCCTGCCCGCTCCCGCGACCCCTGCCCTCGCCGTGATCGGGGGCGGTCAGCTGGCCCGGATGATGGCCCAGGCCGCGGTGTCCCTCGGTGTCCCGCTGCGGCTGCTCGCCGAAGGACCGGACGTGTCCGCGGCCCAGGTCGTGCGCGATCCGCAGGTGGGTGACTACCGCGACCTCGAGACGCTGCGCTCGGTGGCCGACGGCTGCGCGGTCGTCACCTTCGACCACGAGCACGTGCCGACCGAGCACCTGCACACGCTGACCGCCGAGGGGCACGCCTGCCGCCCGGGACCCGACGCCCTCGTGCACGCCCAGGACAAGGGCGTCATGCGGGCGCGGCTCGACGCGCTCGGCGTGCCGAGCCCGCGGCACCGCCTGGTCGACGGGGTCGACGAGGCGGTCGCGTTCGCCGAGTCGGTCGGCGGCTTCCCGGTGGTGCTCAAGACCACCCGTGGCGGCTACGACGGCAAGGGCGTGTGGGTGGTCGGCTCCGCCGGCGAGTGCGCCGACGCGTTCGCGATCGCCGGGTCCACCGGTGTGCAGATCCTCGCCGAGGAGAAGGTCGACTTCCGGCGGGAGCTGTCCGCGCTCGTGGCCCGCTCACCCTCGGGCCAGGTCGCTGCCTACCCGGTCGTGGAGTCCGTGCAGCGCGACGGCGTCTGCTGGGAGGTCACCGCCCCGGCGCCCGACCTCGACGAGTCGCTCGCCGTCGAGGCGCAGCGCATCGCGATGCGGGTCGCCGCCGAGCTCGACGTCACCGGCATCCTCGCGGTCGAGCTGTTCGAGACAGACGACGGCCGGGTGCTGGTCAACGAGCTCGCGATGCGTCCGCACAACACGGGCCACTGGAGCATGGACGGCGCCGTCACCAGCCAGTTCGAGAACCACCTCCGTGCGGTCCTCGACCTGCCCCTGGGGTCGCCGGCCGCTCGGGCGCGCTGGACGGTGATGGTCAACATCCTCGGCGGCTCGCACGGCGCGGTCTCGGAGAACCTGTACGGCGGCTTCCCGCACGTGTTCGCGCGGGACCCGAGGCTGAAGGTGCACCTGTACGGCAAGGACGTGAAGCCGGGTCGCAAGGTCGGGCACGTCACGGCCTACGGCGACGACCTCGACGACGTACGCGAGCGGGCCCGGCACGCAGCCGCCTGGTTCCGCGGAGACCTCGGAATGGAGAGCGAATGATCACCCCACGACAATGCTCGCTACGCTCCGCTTGCCGCAGGGACCCCGAATGACGACTCAGGTCGGGATCGTGATGGGGTCGGACTCCGACTGGCCGACGATGAAGGCGGCCGCCGAGGCGCTCGAGGAGTTCGGTGTCGGCTTCGAGGCCGACGTCGTCTCCGCGCACCGGATGCCCGAGGAGATGCTGGCCTACGGCAGGGACGCGGCGGGCGCGTGGCCTGCAGGTGATCATCGCCGGCGCCGGGGGAGCGGCCCACCTGCCGGGCATGCTCGCGGCCGTGACGCCGCTGCCGGTGATCGGGGTGCCGGTGGCGCTGAAGTACCTCGACGGGATGGACTCGCTGCTGTCCATCGTGCAGATGCCGGCCGGTGTGCCCGTCGCGACGGTCGCCGTCGGCAACGCGCGCAACGCCGGGCTGCTCGCCGTGCGCATCCTGGCCGCGAGCGACGAGGCGCTGCGGGCCAGGATGGTGGACTTCCAGACGTCGCTGCGCGACAGCGCCCGGGAGAAGGGCAAGGCCGTCCGCGGCCAGGCCGACCACTCCATCGGCTTCTAGCCGTCGGTGGGCTCCAGCCCGGTGTGCTCGGCGGCGAACGCCAGCAGGTCCGCGGTCTCGTTGGCGATCACCGAGATGCGGCTTGCCGAGACCGTGCCCGGCCGACGTCTCGATGCGTGCCAGCACCGGCGCCCCGCCCGCCTGGGCGCGCTGCAGCGCCGCGGTGAACTTGAAGCTGTGCGCGGGCACCACCCGGTCGTCGTGGTCGCCCGTCATCACCAGGGTGGCGGGGTAGGCCGTGCCCTCACGGATGTTGTGCAGCGGCGAGTAGGCCAGCAGCGTCTCGAACAGCTCCGGGTCGTCGGGGGACCCGTAGTCCGAGATCCACGCCGACCCGATGGTGAACAGGTGGAAGCGCAGCATGTCCATCACGCCGACGGCCGGCAGCGCCACCGCGGCGACGTCCGGCCGCTGGGTGATCGCCGCGCCCACGAGCAGGCCGCCGTTGCTGCCGCCGTACACCGCGAGCTGTCCGTGCGTCGTGACCCCTTCCGCGACGAGGTGGTCGGCCACCGCGAGGAAGTCGTCGAAGACGTTCTGCTTCACCTTCGAGCCGGCCGGCGTCGTGCCAGGCGCTGCCGAACTCGCCGCCACCGCGCAGGTTCGCGATCGCGAGGACACCGCCGGCAGCCAGCCATCCGGCGAACGACGGACGGTAGCCCGCGAGCTCGGGGATGTTGAACCCGCCGTAGCCCCAGAGCAGCGTCGGGCGCGGACCGTCCAGCGGCACGTCGTCGCGCCGGATCAGGAAGTAGGGCACCTCGGTGCCGTCCGGGCTGGTGGCGCGACGCCGTTCGGTCGTCACCTCCGGAGCCGTCCACTCGATCTCGCCGGCCGGCTCGAGGCCGGTGACGACCTCCGCCTTGCCGGTCGTCAGGTCGAGGCGGTACGCCGTGACGGGGCTGGTGACCGAGGTCAGGCCGAGGAACACCTCGTCGTCGCCGACCTCCCCGTTGATCGCGACCACCGAGCCGCCGGTCACGTCCACGGCGCCCAGCTCGGTCCCGTCGAGGGCGTAGCGCGTCACCCGGGGCTGTACGTCGACCAGGTGCACGGCGAGCAGCTCGTCGCCGACGGCCTTCGCCGTGCGCAGCGCCCAGTCGCCCTCCGGGACGACGTCGACGAGCTCGGCGCGGCCGGTGTCGGGGAACGCGGTGAGGTCGACCCGGACCAGCCGGCCCAGGGGTGCGTCGAGGTCGGTCACGAGGTAGAGCACGTCACCGTCGCTGCGCACGAACTCGAAGCCCGCGACCACGTCGTCGACGACCTTCAGCGGCTCACCGATCGTGCTCGCGCCGTCGACGGTCTCGACCGGGAACACCCAGAGCCGGTTCTTCTCCGACGTGCCCTCGTGGATGCCGACGACCAGCCACCGGCCGTCGTGCGACAGCTCCGGGGACACGCTCAGTCGCGGGTTCTCGGGGAACTCCAGGACCAGCTCGTCGCCGTCCTGCGGCTGCCCCACGTAGTGCCGGCGCAGCCGCCCGCCCGGCAGCGCGGCCGCCTCGGTGCCGACTCCGGTGCCCTCGGTCGGGAAGTGCAGGTAGAGGTAGGACGAGTGGTCGGGCAACCAGGTCGCCTCGCTGAACTTCACCTTGGTCACGACGTCGTCGACCTCGTGGCCGCCGGCGAGGTCGAGCAGCCGGATCGTGCTCCAGTCGCTGCCGCCGTCGCTGACGAGGTAGGCCAGCCAGCGGCCGTCGCGGCTGTCGTTGTAGGTGAACAGCGACGACGTGCCGTCCTCGGAGAACGTGTTCGGGTCCAGGAGCAGCCGCCCACCGCGCTGGAGCTCGTCGAGCGTGTCCGCGACGAACCACTGGTCCTGCTGCTGCGAGCCGTCGTTGCGGCTCACGACGTAGCGTCCGCCGACCTTGTCCGGCGTGCCGGCGCGCGGCCGGCCGACGATGCCGGTCATCGTGCGGTGGAACCACGGGCGGGACGCGAGGGCGTCCAGGTGGGCCCGGCTGAGCCGGTTCTGCTCGGCGACCCAGCCTCGGGTCTCGGCGGCGTCGGGGTCCTCGAGCCAGCGGTAGGGGTCGGCGACCTCGTGCCCGTGCAGGTTCTCGACGGTGCCGTCGCGGCGGGTCTGCGGGTAGTCCATCAGGCGCTGGCCGCCAGCCGGGGCCACTCGATGGCGGGGCAGGTGTCCATCACCATCGGCAGGTCTGCCGCCCTGGCGCGCGCGAACGCGTCGTGGTCGACGACGCCGAGCTGGAACCACACGCCCTTGGCGCCGATCGCGACCGCCTCGTCGGCGAACTGGCCGGCGGAGGCCGAGCGGCGGAACACGTCGACCACGTCGACGGCGAACGGCACGTCGGCAAGGGTGGCGTAGCCCTGCTCGCCGAGCACGGTGGGGGCGTCGGGGTGGATCGGCACGATCCGCTTGCCGTGCTCCTGCAGGAACCGCGCGATGCGGTACGCCGTGCGGTCCGGTTTGCCGGACAGGCCGACGACGGCCCAGGTCTCGGTGTCCTCGAGCAGGAAGCGGATCGTGTCCCGGTCCAGCCAGGGTGTGGGTGCCATTCTCCGAGCCTACTGAGCCCGTGGGACGGCCCGCGCAGGTGTCGCATCTGACACCGGCGAGCCGGTCGGCGGAGGGCTACCCGGAAGTAGGATCCGGGCATGAGCGAGTACCCCCTCTACGCCCTCTCCGAGGAGCACCAGGCGATCCGCGAGGCCGTCCGCGCCGTGTGCGACGCCAAGGTCGCCCCGCACGCGGCCGAGGTCGACGAGGAGAGCGCGTTCCCGCAGGCGTCGTACGACGCACTGGCAGCAGCGGACTTCGCGGCACCGCACATCAGCGAGGAGTACGGCGGCGCCGGCGCCGACGCCCTGGCCACCTGCATCGTCATCGAGGAGGTCGCCCGTGCCTGCGCGTCGTCCTCGCTCATCCCCAGCGTCAACAAGCTCGGCACGATGCCGCTGATCCTGGCGGGCTCGGAGGACCTGAAGAAGAAGTACCTCACGCCGGTCGCGGCCGGCACCGGGATGTTCTCCTACTGCCTCTCCGAGCCGGACGCCGGCTCGGACGCGGTGGCGATGAAGACCCGCGCGGTGCGCGACGGCGGCGACTACGTCCTCGACGGTGTGAAGCGCTGGATCACCAACGCCGGCGTCTCGGACTACTACACCGTCTTCGCCGTCACCGACCCCTCGAAGAAGGCCGCCGGCATCTCCGCGTTCGTCGTGGAGAAGAGCGATGCCGGCCTGTCCTTCGGTGCGCCGGAGAAGAAGCTCGGCATCAAGGGCTCGCCGACCCGTGAGGTCTACCTCGACAAGGTGCGGATCCCCGCGGACCGGATGATCGGCGAGGAGGGCACCGGCTTCCTGACCGCGATGCGCACGCTCGACCACACCCGCGTGACGATCGCGGCGCAGGCCGTCGGCATCGCCCAGGGTGCCCTGGACTACGCCCTCGGCTACGCCAAGGAGCGGCAGCAGTTCGGCAGGCCGATCGCCGACTTCCAGGGCCTGCAGTTCATGCTCGCCGACATGGGCATGAAGGTGGAGGCCGCGCGCCAGCTGACGTACGCCGCCGCCGGCCGCTCCGAGCGCAACGACAAGGACCTCACGTTCTTCGGGGCCGCCGCGAAGTGCTTCGCCTCCGACACGGCCATGCAGGTCACCGTGGACGCCGTCCAGGTGCTCGGCGGCTACGGCTTCACGAAGGACTACCCGGTCGAGCGGATGATGCGCGACGCCAAGATCACCCAGATCTACGAGGGCACCAACCAGGTGCAGCGGATCGTGATGGCACGGCAGCTCCTCTCCGGGATCCAGTCGGAGCTCTGAGCTGCGGGTTTGTCGGCCGTCGAGGTGTGAGTGAGAGGGCGCCAGCGAAACTCCCGGCGGCGTAGGCTGCTGCCCAGCGTTGACCCGCCGGTGACGGCCTGTCGTTGTCGGTGACCGATGGACCGCCCTCGACCGCGCTGGAGCCCCGGTGGACGTTCTCGACATCGCACGCTGGCAGTTCGGGATCATCACCGTCTACCACTTCCTTTTCGTCCCGATCACGATCGGGCTGTCCGCGGTCATCGCCGGCATGGAGACCGCCTGGGTGCGCACCGGGAACCAGGAGTACCTCCGCCTGACGAAGTTCTTCGGGAGGCTGTTCCTGATCAACTTCGCGATCGGTGTCGTGACCGGCATCGTGCAGGAGTTCCAGTTCGGCATGAACTGGTCGGACTACTCGCGGTTCGTCGGCGACATCTTCGGTGCCCCGCTCGCCGTCGAAGGGTTGCTGGCGTTCTTCCTGGAGTCGACGTTCCTCGGGCTCTGGATCTTCGGCTGGGACAAGCTGCCACGCGGTCTGCACGCCACCACCATGTGGCTCGTGCACCTCGGCACGCTGTTCTCGGCGTGGTTCATCCTCGCGGCGAACTCCTGGATGCAACACCCGGTCGGCTACCGGTTCAACCCCGACAGCGGCCGGGCCGAGCTGAACGACTTCTGGGCGGTGATGTTCAACAAGGTGCAGCTCGTGACCTTCCCGCACGTGGTGCTTGCGGCCTACATGACCGCGGGCGCGTTCATGGTCGGTGTCGCCGCCTGGCTCTACGCGCGCAAGGAGCACGTCCACGACCAGCCCCTCTACCGCAAGGCGATCCGCCTCGGCGCGACCGTCACGCTGGTTGCGGGCCTCGGCGTCGCGATCACGGGTGACGCGCAGGGCAAGGTCATGACCGAGGTGCAGCCGATGAAGATGGCGGCCGCAGAAGCGCTCTACGAGAGCGAGAAGCCCGCGTCCTTCTCCATCCTCACCGTCGGCACCCCGGACGGCACCAGCGAGAAGTTCGCGATCAAGATCCCGAACCTCCTGTCGTTCCTCGCCACCGGCACGTGGAACGGCCAGGTCGAGGGCATCAACGACCTGCGGAAGACGTACCGGAAGGAGTTCGGACAGGACCCGGGCGCGGCGTACTACACCGCCGGCGACTACGTGCCGAACATCCCGGTGACCTACTGGACGTTCCGCTTCATGATCGGTGTCGGCCTCCTGGCCGCCGCCGGCGCCGCGCTGATCCTCTGGCTGACCCGCAGGGGACGCACGCCGACCGGCCGCTGGTTCGGGGTGATGGCGCTGGGTGTCCCGGTCCTGGCCGTCTCCGGCAGCTCGTTCGGCTGGATCTTCACCGAGATGGGCCGCCAGCCCTGGGCAGTCTTCGGCCTGATGACCACCGCGAACGGCGTCTCACCCAGCGTCAGCACCTTCGAGGCCGCCACCTCCGTCATCGTGCTCACGGTGCTGTACGCCGTGCTGGCGGTCATCGAGGTCGGCCTGTTGGCGAAATACATCCGCAAGGGCGCGGACCCGTTCGTCGAACCGCCGGACCCCAGCATCCGGGGACCGCAGGACGACGACCAGCCCCTGACCTTCGCCTACTGAGGAGACGCCATGGAGCTCACCACCGTCTGGTTCATCCTCATCGCGGTCCTCTGGATCGGCTACTTCACCCTCGAGGGATTCGACTTCGGGGTCGGCATGCTGCTGCCGGTGCTGGCCCGGGACGACACCGAGCGCCGGGTCATGATCAACACGATCGGTCCGCTGTGGGACGGCAACGAGGTGTGGGTGCTGGTCGCCGGCGGCGCGACCTTCGCGGCGTTCCCGGAGTGGTACGCCACGCTGTTCAGCGGGTTCTACCTGGCGCTGCTCCTGATCCTGGTCGCGCTCATCGTCCGCGGGCTGGCGTTCGAGTACCGGCACAAGCGCGACGAGGCGAGCTGGAAGGCCCGCTGGGACCTGGCCCTGATCGTCGGCTCGTTCGTGCCGTCGGTGCTGTGGGGCGTGGCGTTCGCGAACATCGTTCACGGAGTCCCCATCGACGCCGACCTGGAGTTCACCGGCAGCCTGCTCACCCTGCTCAACCCGTTCGGGCTGCTCGGGGGCCTGGTCACCCTGACCCTGTTCCTCACCCACGGCGCGATGTTCGTGGCGCTCAAGACCGACGGCGAGATCCGGCTGCGGGCCCGCGCGCTGTCGGTCCGGCTCGGCGTGGTCGCCGCGGTGGTCGCGGTGGTGTTCCTGGTGTGGGCGCAGATCGACACCGGCAGCCTGGGCTCCGCACTGCTGTTCGTGCTGGCCGCGGTGGCGCTGGTCGCGGGCACCTACCTGGCTCACCTCGGACGGGAGGGCTGGGCCTTCGTCGGCACCTTCGCGACGATCGCGCTGGCCGTGGCCGGGTTGTTCGTGGCCCTGTTCCCCGACGTGATGCCGACCACGCTCTCCGACGGGGTCTCGCTGACGACCACCAACGCCGCCGCCACGACGTACACGCTGAAGGTGATGACCTGGGTCGCGGTGATCTTCACCCCGATCGTCCTGGGCTACCAGGCCTGGAGCTACTGGGTGTTCCGTCGGCGGATCGGGACCCACCACATCCCGACCGCCGAGCTCGCCGGCCGATGAGGCCGCTCGACCCACGCCTGTTCCCGCACCTCCGCCCGGCCCGCACCCCGCTCGCCGTGGCGCTGGTCGCCGGGGCGGTGTCGGGCCTGCTCACCGTCGCGCAGGCGTTCGCGCTGGGCACGCTGGTCGTCGACGTGACCACCGCCCCGGCGAGCGACGGGTGGCACGCGCCGGCAGCGTGGCTGGCCGGCGTCGTCCTGGCCGGCGCGGTCGCGTCGTACGTCGTGGACCTGGCCACCGAGCGCGCCTCCGGCCGGGTCTCCACCGACCTGCGGCACCGGTTGCTGTCGGCGACGGCCGCGGCCGACCCACTGGCCCTGTCACGCCGGCGGACCGGCGAGCTCACCCTGCTGGCCACCCGGGGGCTGGCCGCGATCGAGCCGTACCTCACCCGCTACCTGCCGTCCCTGGTCCTGGCGACGGTGCTGCCGGCGGCCGCCCTGCTCGCGATCGTCTGGCTCGACCCCCTGAGCGGGCTCGTCGTCGCCCTCACGCTGCCGCTGGTGCCGGTCTTCGCGGTGCTGGTCGGGATGGGGACGCGTGACCGGGCGGAGCGGCAGTGGCGGCGCCTGTCCGCCCTCGCGGGGCACTTCGTCGACGTGGTCCGTGGCCTGCCCACGCTGGTCGTGCACCGCCGGGCCACCGCGCAGTCGGCCAGCATCCGTCGGGTGACCGGAAGCTACCGCCGGGCCACGCTGGACACGCTGCGGCTCGCTTTCGCGTCGTCGGCCGCGCTCGAGCTGGTGGCCACGCTGTCGGTGGCCCTGGTCGCGGTCTGCGTGGGCCTGAGGCTGGCATCCGGCACGCTCGACTTCCGGACCGCGATGATCGTGCTCCTGCTCGCCCCCGAGGCGTTCTGGCCGCTGCGCCGCCTCGGGGTGGAGTTCCACGCCGCCGCCGAGGGCACCGCCGCGTTCGAGTCGGCAACGACGCTGCTCGACACCCCGGCCGCACCCGACCGCCCGGTGCTGCCCGCGACCGGCCCGCGACCGGTCACGGTGCGCGGCCTGACCGTGTCCTGGCCGGATCGCACGGCGCCCGCCCTCGAACGGATCGACGCCGACTTCCCGGCACCCGGGCTGACCGCGGTCACGGGCCCGTCCGGCTGTGGCAAGTCCACCCTTCTGGCGACCCTGCTGGGGGAGCTCGGTCGCGGCAACGGTGCCGTGCGCGGCGGCACCATCCGGGTCGGCGACGACGACCTCCTCACCGCCGACCCTGCGTCGTGGCAGCGACAGGTCGCCTGGCTGCCGCAGCGGCCATGGCTGGTCGCCGGCAGCCTCGCGGACAACGTCCGGGTCGGCCGGCCGGACGCGGCCGATGCCGACGTGTGGTCGGCGCTCGAGCAGGTGGGGATGGGCGAGCTGGTGGCAGCCTCGCCCGACGGGATCGACACCGTGGTCGGCGAGGACGGGGCCGGTTGGTCGGCCGGGCAGCGGGCGCGGCTGGTGCTGGCGCGGGTGCTGCTGGCGGACCGGCCGTTCGTGCTGCTCGACGAGCCCACGGCGCACCTCGACGCGGAGACCGAGGCGGTGCTGCTGGAGACGCTGCGGCGGCTGGCCCGGCGAGCCACCGTCATCGTGGTCGCACACCGCGAGGCAGTGGTCGCCGCTGCGGACCACGAGGTCCGGCTCCCCGCACCCGCCGCGGCCGCCGCTCCTGGGCACACGGAGGTCCCGACCCCCGACCGGACGCCCACCGACGAGCCGGCCCCGGAGGTCGCGGAACCGACGCCGCGCTGGGGCCTGCGGACGGGGCTCCTTCTCGGAGCGCTCGCGTCCGCCGCCGGGGTGGCGTTGACCGCGACCGCAGCGTGGCTCATCACGCGGGCGTCCGAGCACCCGCCGGTGCTCTACCTGATGGTCGCGATCGTCGGTGTCCGCCTGTTCGGGCTGGCCCGACCGACCCTCCGGTACGCCGAGCGGCTGGTGTCGCACGACGCCGCGCTCCGGCTCCTGGCAGTGCGCCGGGCCGCCGTGTACGACGCCCTGGTGCCGCTGGTGCCAGGGCGGCTCGGTCGGCGCCGTGGGGACGTGCTCGCGTCCGTCGTGGACGACGTGGATGCGCTGGTCGACGCACAGCTGCGGGTGCGGCAGCCCGCCTGGACCGCGGTGCTGGTCGGCAGCGCGGCAGTGCTGCTGGCCGGGCTCCTCTCGCCCGCCGCGGGCGTCGTCGTGCTCACCACCACCCTGGTGGGCGCGGCCGGAGGGCAGCTCGCGCGCCACGGCGTGCGTGCCGCCGCACCGGCCTTCGTGGCCGCCCGGGCGGAGCTGGCGGCCGAGGTCGAGGCGTTCACCGCGAGCGTGCGCTCGCTGGCGCTGTGGCAGCGCGTCCCCCACGCGCTCGCCGTGGTCGACACGACCGGCCGTCGTCTCACGGCAGCGAGCGCCCGCTCGCTGCGAGCCGTGGCCGGCGGACGGCTGCTGGTCCGGCTCGGTTGCGGGCTGGGTGTGGTCGCGGTCGCGGCAGCGGTGCCGCCCGGCAGCGTCTCCCCTCCGCTCCTGGCCCTGCTCCTGCTCCTGCCCCTGGCCCTGTCGGACACCCTGATCCCACTGCCCGACGCCGGTGCCACCTCGGTCCGCACCCGAGCGGCGCGGGAGCGGGTGGACGAGCTCCTCGCCGCCGAGCCGTCCGTGACCGACGCTGCCGATCCCGCACCCCTGCCGGGGCTGCCTGCAGCGCTGGCCGCCCGGTCGGTGGACGCCTCGTGGGACGCGGTCCCGGTGCTGCGCGGCCTCGACCTCCACCTGCGGCCGGGCTCCCGCATCGGCCTGGTGGGGCCGTCCGGGTCCGGGAAGTCGACGGTTGCGGCGCTGCTCGTCCGCTTCCTCGACCCGACCGCGGGCACGGTCACTCTCGGGTCGCGTGACATCCGTGAGCTCGCCCTCGATGACCTGCGCGGCGTGGTGACCCTGGTCGATGACGACCCGCACGTCTTCGCCTCCACCGTCCTGGAGAACGTGCGCCTCGCCCGCCCGGACGCCTCCGACCACGACGTACGGCGCGCGCTGACCGACGCGGGTCTCGGCGCCTGGGTCGCCTCGCTCCCGGAGGGGACGAACACGTTCGTCGGAGAAGGCCACGCCGACGTGTCCGGCGGCGAGCGCGCCCGGCTCGCCATCGCCCGGGCGCTGCTGGGCGACCACGACGTGGTGGTGCTCGACGAGCCGACCGCTCACCTCGACACCGCGACGGCACGCGCCGTCGCCGCCGAGGTGCTCGGGCCGGACAGCGCGCGCACGGTTCTCTGGATCACCCATGGTCGGGTCGGCCTCGACCTCGTCGACAGCGTGGTCGTGCTCGGCGACGCGGCGCAGGCGGCGACCCCGGCAGGGTGAGCCCGGTCAGGGCATCGCGGGCGCCACGGGCGGATCCCTAGTCGGCGACGACCGTGACGTCGGCCCAGGAGTTGTTGACGTAGCCCTTCGGGTTCCACACCTCGGCCGGGGTGGCCGGCTGCGTGGCGCCCGTGGTGTCCCACGCCCGGGCCACGATGCGGGTGTCGCCGGCGGGGAGGTCCAGGGTGGTGCGCCAGAGCCGCCAGCTCCACGGGCTCTGCTGGTCGTCGAGATCGGCCTGCACCCAGGTCGCGCCGCCGTCGGTGGACACGTCGACGCGGACGACGCCACGGTCGTCGCCGGCGTACGCGTAGCCGGTCACCACGGTCGCTCCGGCCGGCACGCGCTCGCCGTGACCGGGGCGCAGCACCTCGCAGTTGAGGGCCACCGGGCCGAGCGAGACACCCGCGCCGGGAGCAGGCGAGTCATCGACCGGCAGCAACCGGTAGACCGTGGCCTGGAAGTAGTTGTCGGACTCGTCGCGCTGCGCGGTGACCCGCTCCACCCACTTCACGCTCCGGGCGCCGATGTAGCCGGGCACCACGACGCGCACCGGTCCGCCGTGCACGGGCGGCAAGGGCGCTCCGTTCATCTCCCAGGCCAGCAGCACCTCGCCGGCTCGCGCCTTGGCGATCGGGATCGAGCCGCCGAACGGCTGCTGCGGCTTCGCGTCGAGGGCCAGGTCCGGGGCCACGAACGCGATGTGCGCCGCCTCGTGCGTCGAGCCCTGCCTCGGCGAGCACGTCGGCCAGGGCGACCCCGGTCCAGGCAGCGGTCGCCGTCGCACATGCACCCCACGGCGCCTCCCCGGGGATGTCGCGCACCGCGAGCAGCCCGGTCCGGCGGTTGCCCGCGCACTGCAGCGTCGCCACCGTCGTACGACGCTCGAAGCGGGTCTGCAGGTCGGCCAGGCTCAGCGAGAGCTCACGTGCCGACGAGACCGTCGACGACGAGCCGCCAGTCGTCGGCGTCGATCTGCGGCACCGTCCCGTGGTTGCGCGAGTAGAACGTGTCGAGCGGCGTGAGCGGCCGGTCGGCGAGCGCGCGCCGAGACGGCTCGGCGTTGTACGGATCCTGCTCGTAGACGGTCATGTCCTCGCGCTTGTCCCACATGGGAGCGTCCTCCTCGCTGGCTGGCCGGCCCCACGGCCGCCAGGTGCTTCCTACCGCATGTGACACCGCTGACGGGTGGCAGGGTGCATGGCGCGCCGGGGGATGGGGACCGTGGCCCCATGTCATTGCGCAAGATCGGCGTCGAGGAAGAGCTGATGCTCGTCGACCCGACGTCCGGTCGGCTGACCGCCGTGTCCCAGTCGACCGTGCTCGCCAACGAGACCGACGAGGAGGTCGAGCAGGAGCTGTTCCTCCAGCAGATCGAGACCTCGACGCCGCCCTGCGAGCGGGCCGACGACCTGCTGGTGGGGCTGCGGGCCGGTCGCCGCGCCGTCGGCGAGGCGGCGGCTGCCGCCGGGGCCCGGGCGGTGGCGATGGCCGACCCCGGTGCTGCACGAGGACACCGAGGACTTCACGCCCAAGTCGCGCTACCGGCACATCCAGGCGGAGTACGGCGAGATGGCCCGTCAGGCGCTGGTCTGCGCGATGCACATGCACGTCGACGTCGCCTCCGACGAGGAGGCCGTCCGCGTGGTCGACGGCATCCGGCCGTGGCTGCCCCTGCTCGTCGCGCTGGCGCGCGAACTCGCCCTACTGGCAGGGCCGCGACACCGGGCACGCGAGCTGGCGCTCCCAGGTGTGGAGCCGCTGGCCCACCGCCGGTGCCGCGCAGCCGTTCGGCGACCTCGCGACCTACCGCGCGGTGTCCGAGCAGATGCTCGGGTGGGGCGCCGGGCTGGACGCCGGGATGCTCTACTTCGACGTCCGGCTCTCGCGAGGCCTACCCGACCGTCGAGATCCGGGTCGCCGACGTCTGCACGGACGTCGAGGACGCGGCCGCTCGTCGCACTGCTCGCCCGATCCCTGGTCGCGACGGTCGCCGCCGGGCCGGAGCCGCCGGCCTGGCGCGCCGACCTGCTGCGGGTCGCCGGCTGGCGGGCCGCACGGCACGGGATCGCCGGCGACCTCGTGCACCCGGTCGACGGCTCCACCTGCGTCGCCCGCGCGGTCGTCGGGTCCGTCGTCGAGTTCTGCCGCGACGCCCTGGACGAGCACGGTGACCTCGAGCTGGTGACCGAGGGCGCTTCGAGCGGATGGTGGCCCGCGGCAACGGCGCGACGCGCCAGCGCCGGGTCTTCGAGTCGACCGGGTCGCTGCCGGCCGTGGTCGAGGACCTCGCCCGTCGTACGGAGGAGTCGTGGGGGTGAGCGGTCAGGCGGCGTCGTCGAGGCGCAGGCCGGCCCAGGCCAGCATCGACTCGACCCGCTGCCTCTCGGCGTCGAGCTCGGCGCCGGGCGGGAGCACCTCGAGGAGGTGCTCGACCTCCAGGGCCCGGCAGGCCTCCACCAGCACCACCTCGTAGGCCTGCCGACGGCCCTCGAACTTCGCGAAGGACGCACCCGGTGCGGCGCGGAACCGCATCCCGAGCCGCTGCACGTCCTGCGCGATCGCCTCGATCGGGCGCGCCACCGTCGTCGGGGGAGGGGTCCGGAGCCTCCGCACCCGGTCGGCCCCCCGGCCGCTCGCGCGCCAGAGCCGCCCCAGCCGCTCCCGGCCGAGGGCGGTCGCCACGACGACGGCGACCAGCAGCAGCACGCTGCCAGCCGCTTGGAAGCCCATGCTTCGAATGGTAGGTCGGTCGTAGGCTGCTGGCCATGACCGAGGGCATCGATGCGAAGGCTGTGCCGAGCGACACCGGTTGTGCCGACTGCGACGCGGCACGCCCGCCGGGGTGGTGGGTCCACCTCCGCCGCTGCGCGGCGTGCGGTCACGTGGGCTGCTGCGACAGCTCACCGGGGCAGCACGCCAGCGCACACTTCCGAACGTCCGGGCACCGCTACATCCAGAGCTTCGAGCCCGGCGAGGACTGGTTCTTCGACTTCGAGACCGACGAGATGCTCGAAGGCCCGAGCTCGCGGCGCCGACCTCGCACCCGGTGGACCAGCCCACACCGGGCCCGCAGGATCGGGTCCCGGCCGACTGGACGGACCACATCCACCGCTGAGTCGCGGGTCTCGGCGTCAGTCCTGCCAGGGGTAGAACGGCGGCAGGTCCGTCGTACGCCCGGTGAAGTCCGGGTCGCGCTTCTCGCGGAACGCCTGCACGCCCTCCTTGCCGTCGTCGCGGCTCGTGTAGAACATCGCGAGCGAGTCGACGCGGTGCGCCTCGAGCGGGTGCGGCTGGGCGCTGTTGCGCCACATCATCTGCCGGGTCAGGGCGATGGCGACGGGGGAGCGGTGCCGGGTGAACCGCCGGGCCAGGTCGTACGCCGCGTCGAGCAGCTCGTCCGCCGGGTGCACCGACCGGACCAGCCCGCCGGCGAGGGCCTCCTCGGCGGTCGAGGATGTCGGCGGTGTAGACCCACTCGAGGGCCCGGCTGATGCCGACGATGCGGGGCAGGAACCACGACGAGGCGGCCTCCGGCACGATGCCGAGCCGGCCGAAGACGAAGCCGATGCGCGCCTTGTCGGAGGCCAGCCGCACGTCCATGGGCAGGGTCATCGTGGCGCCGATGCCGACGGCGGCGCCGTTGATCGCGCCGATCACGGGCTTGGTGCAGCGGTAGACCGCCAGCGAGACCCGGCCGCCGGTGTCCCGGACCCCGGCCACGATCTGCCGGGTCGTCGAGCCGCGTCGTGCAGGTCGTCGAGCGTGGGCTCGAGGCTCTCGTCGAGACCGAACACGTTGCCGTCCGAGGAGAGGTCCATGCCGGCGCAGAACGCCCGGCCGCGGCCGGTGACCACGATCGCGCGCGACGTCGTCGTCGGCGCTGGCGCGGTCGTAGGCGTCCACCAGCTCGTCGGCCATCGTCACCGTGAACGCGTTGAGCTGGTCGGGACGGTCGAGGGTGAGCGTGAGGATGCCGTCGTCGACGGTGTAGTCGAGCGTCTCGTAGCCGCTCACTGGTTGTTCCGCAGGCCGCTCTGCTTGCACAGGCCCTTGGAGATGTCGTCGGTGCGGTCCTCCTTGATCAGCCTGAACATCCGCTTCGACCGCTCCGGGTCCCAGTGCACCGCCAGGTCGGAGATCGGCACGCCGCAGGTCAGCCCGTTCGTGCCGTTGACCCGGGTCATCGCCCAGGCGAAGCGCATCGTCGCGATCATCCCGGTGTCCTCACCGACCGTCAGCGAGTCGGCCCCGGCCATCGAGAGCCGGTAGTAGCGCACCGGGTTGATCACCGACCACGGCGAGGCGGCCTTCTTGCCGACGGCGCTGACCACCTCGCGCTGGTGCTGCGCCCGGGCGATGTCGCCGAGGCCGGACGTGTGCCGGGACCGCGCGTAGCCGAGCGCCTCGGTGCCGTCCACCTCCTGGCAGCCCTTCTTGATGTCGAGGTTGGCCAGCTTGTCCTTCATCGCCTGCTTGGGGCAGATCTGCACGCCGCTCGACGGCGTCGACCACGCCGATGAACCCGGAGAACCCGATCTCGACGTAGTCGTCGACCCGGATGCCGGTGTTCTGCTCGATGGTCTTGACCAGCAGCTTCGGGCCGCCGAAGGCGAAGGCGGCGTTGATCTTGGTGGTGCCGTGCCCCGGCACGTCGACGATCGAGTCCCGGGGGATCGACATCAGCATGTTGGGGCCGGACCCGATGTGCAGCAGCATGATCGTGTCGGTGCGGCGGCCCTCGGCCTTGCCGACGCCGTACGCGAGCTGCTGCTTGCGGGTCAGGCCCTCGCGGCTGTCGCTGCCGACCAGGAGGTACGTCGTCCCGGGCTGCGACGTCGGGCCGGTCACCGCTCGGCGTCGCGTCGACCTTCTCGATCTTGGACCACGCGATCAGCGGGACGGCGACGAGGAACACCAGCCACACGATCAGCACGTACTTCAGCCAACCGAGCTTCGGAACGCCGCCGGCCACGCGAGGGGCCGGCGGCGGAGGCGGGGCGACGGCGGGACGCCCGGTCCGCCGCTGCTGCGCGGGCGCGCCGGCGGGGGCGTCTCGTAGGGGCCGCCGGAGCGCCCGCTCGATCGACCACCCGAGCCGCCACTGCCGCGGCTCGCCGTGGGCAGCATCTGGGTCGGCTCGGGGTCGCGCGGCGAGCTGCCGCCCCACGGTTGCGCGGCTGGGCGGGCTGGACCTGGGTCGCGTCGTCGGCGCCGCTGGGGCCGACCGGAGCTGCCGACCCCCTTGCGGCGGGTGCCGTAGAGCCAGTCGTAGCCGGGCTCGTCGGCGCCCTCGGGGTCGCGCCTGGGACGGTCTGCCATGGCGGAGACGGTACCTTGCAGACCATGCCACTCCAGTCATCGGCGCAGCCGTCGGACCAGCCGTCGGACGAGCCCGGCGCGTCCCGCACTCCCGGCCTCCCACGGCCGGACGTCGCTGTCCCTCCTCATGGACCAGCAGCACGTCAACCTGCTGGGCAGCGTGCACGGCGGCGTGATCATGCGACTGGTCGACTCGACGGCGGGCGCCGTGGCGCAGCGGCACAGCGGCGGGACCGCGGTCACCGCCGCGATGGACGAGATGGCGTTCCGGCCGGGCCCGGGAGATCCCGGCGCTGCGCCCGGAGAACGCGGTGGAGGAGCGCCGGATGCGGGAGGCGGAGATCCGCCGGTCGCACCGCCTCGCCCGCAAGGCGGAGATCACCGCCGGCCGCGAGCGCGACCGCTAGCCCCGGTCCAGTAAGTAGCGGGGTCCGGCGCGCCGCGACCCGTGTGACGGATGTGACTGGTGATACTGGACCGTCGCAGCTCGAGCTGGCTGCACCCGCACACTGCCTCCAGGAAGGCGCGCACATGCCACCCGTCTCTTCCCCCGGGCGGTACGGCGGCTCCGCACAGGACCCCGCCCTCTCCCGTGTCCGGTTCCGGCGCGCCGTCACGCTCGCTGCTGATGACGCTCTTCCTCCCCGGCTCCGCCCAGCTCGTCGCCGGTCGCCGCGACGTCGGCCGGATCGCGATGCGGGTCTGGCTGTCCGTCCTCGGCGCGCTGCTGGCAGTGGTGCTGATCGGCCTGGTGTGGCACGGCTTCGTCTTCTGGTTCGCCTGCAACACCGTCGTGCTCGGCTTCATCCGGCTGCTGCTGTGCGCGCTCGCCATCGGCTGGGCGCTGCTGTTCATGGACGCCTGGCGGCTCGGCCAGCCGCTCGAGCTGCTGCAGAAGCAGCGGCTCGCGATGGTCGGGCTCAACGGAGCCCTCGTCTTCTCGGTGGCCGGCTCGCTGCTGTTCGCCTCGCACATGGTGGCGGTGCAGCGCGGCTTCATCAGCGCGATGTTCGGCGACGGTACGGCGACCTCGGCCCACCACGGCCGCTACAACGTGCTGCTCCTCGGCGGCGACTCGGGCTCGGACCGCTGGGGCCTGCGTCCCGACAGCATCACGGTGGCGAGCATCGACGCCGACACCGGCAAGACGATCCTGTTCGGGCTGCCGCGCAACATGATGAACTTCCCGTTCGCCAAGGGATCGGTCATGGAGGAGCAGTTCCCCGACGGCTACGACTGCGACGGCTGCGAGCTGAACAGCCTCTCGACCTGGGCCCAGGACAACAAGGCGCTGTTCAAGGGGTTCGACAACCCCGGTGTCGAGGCCACGGTCGAGGGCGTCGAGGGCATCACCGGGCTGGACATCAACTACTACGCGATGGTCAACCTGCAGGGCTTCCGCAACATGGTGCAGGCCGTCGGCGGGCTCAAGCTGAACGTCCGCGACCGCATCCCGATCGGCGGCGTCGGCGGCCCGGTCACCGGGCTACATCGAGCCGGGCGTCCAGCGCCTCAACGGCTACCAGACGCTCTGGTTCGCCCGCTCGCGGGAGAGCGCCGACGACTACTCGCGGATGGCCCGGCAGAAGTGCGTGATGAACGCGATGCTCCAGCAGCTCTCGCCGCAGACCGTGGTCACGAACTTCGAGAAGATCGCCAAGGCCAGCGAGCAGCTGGTCACCACCGACCTGCCCGCCTCCGAGCTCGGCACCTTCGCGGAGCTGGCCATGAAGGCCCGGTCCCAGCCGGTCGGCACGGTCTCGTTCGTGCCCCCGACGATCAACACCGGGCGGCCCGGACATCGCCAAGGTGAAGTCCATGGTCAAGCAGGCGATCGAGCGCTCCGAGGGCGGCAAGCCCGCGGCCGACACCAGGAGCCAGCGGGCGTCCGAGACCGCCGCGGGCGCCAAGGCGAGCAAGGCCCGGAAGGGGTACTCCCGCGGCCAGCACTCGACCGTCGGCGGGTCGATCGGCAACCTGCACGACGGCTACGCCGCCAACGAGTCGACCGACCTGTCGAGCGCCTGCTGACCCCCGGCCGGCCGCTCGGGGCGGTGGGTAGGGTGCCGCGTGTGAGTCGCCCCATGAGTGCCCGGGTCGTCGCCGTCGTCGTGACGTGGAACCGGCGGGACCTCCTGCTGGAGTCGCTGGCCGCGCTGCGCGCGCAGACGCTGCGCCCGGTCGAGGTCGTGGTGGTGGACAACGCCTCGCACGGACGGCACGACCGAGCTGCTGCGCAGCGAGCACGGCGACCTGCAGGTCGTGCACCTCACCGTGAACACCGGCGGCGCCGGCGGGTTCGCGGCCGGCATCGAGCGGGCGCTGACCCACGACCCCGACCTGGTCTGGCTCCTCGACGACGACACCGTCCCGACCGCCGACGGCCGCCGAGCACCTGGTCGCCGCCTGGTCGTCGTACCCGGGTGCGCGAGCGGCCCGCGGTGCTGGCCAGCCGGGTGGTCTGGACCGACGGCCGCGACCACCCGATGAACACGCCGCGCACCAAGCCCGGCGCCTCGCCGGCCGAGCTGGCGGCGGCCCGCACGGTCGGGCTGCGTCCCGATCCGCTCGGCGTCGTTCGTCTCGATCATGTGCGACGTCGCAGAAGGTCCGGGAGCGGGGTCTGCCGGTCGCCGACTACTTCTTGTGGAACGACGACTTCGAGTACTCCACCCGGCTGATCCGGGGCGGCGTCGGCCTGTCCGTGCCCGGAGAGCGTGGTGGTCCACAAGACCAAGGTGTTCGGCTCGACCGACGCCGACCCGGGGGAGCGGTTCTTCTTCGAGGTCCGCAACAAGATCTGGCTGTTCACCCGCAGCACCGGGCTCACGCCCGCCGAGAAGGTGCTGTACGGCGGCTCGACCGTCCGGCGCTGGGCGCGCACCTTCGCGCGCTCGACGCGACCGCCGCACGCTGGCGCGCGGACTCGGCCGCGGCCTGGCCGCCGGGCTCGGCAGCCGGCCCCGCTCCAACGGCGCGGTGCTCTCGGCGGCCGGCTGGTCGCCGCACGCGCGACCTGCCGACGTCGGTGCCGGGCAGCCGTTCTCCCTCCTCCTCGCGGTGTACGGCGGGGACGACCCCGGCTTCCTGCGCGACGCGTTCACGTCGAGCGTGCAGGAGCAGACCCGTCGCCCCGACCAGGTCGTGCTGGTCCAGGACGGCCCGGTGCCCGACGTGCTCGCCGCGACGATCGCGGGAGCTGGTCGAGGCCAGTCCGGTGCCGCGTCGACCACGTCGTGATCGAGGAGAACCTCGGGCTCGGGCCGGCGCTGGACCGCGGACTGGCGGCGTGCGACCACGAGATCGTCGCCCGGATGGACGCCGACGACGTGAGCCTGCCCACCCGCTTCGAGAAGCAGCTGCCCCTCGTCGAGGCCGGGGCGGACATCGTCGGCAGCGGGCTGCTCGAGTTCGGGTCCTCGGTGGACGAGATCGTCGGCCGCCGTACGCCTCCGACCGACCCGGACGAGATCCGCCGGGCGATCCGGTTCCGCGACCCGTTCAACCACCCGACCGTCGTCTACCGCCGCACCGCCGTCCAGGCGGCGGGCGGCTACACCGACATGGCGCTGATGGAGGACTACCTCCTCTTCGCGCGGATGGTCGACGCGGGCGCCCGGCCGGCCAACCTCGCCGAGCCGCTGGTCTGCTACCGGGTCGGTGCCGGTGCCTACGCCCGCCGGGGCGGGCGCGAGCTGCTGCGCTCGGAGCTCGCCGTGCAGCGCCGGTTCCGGCAGCTCGGGATCACCTCGCGGGGCGAGTACCTCCGCAACGTCGCGGTGCGTGGGGGGTACCGTCTCGTGCCCGAGGGGCTGCGCCGGCTCGCCTACCGGGCCCTGATCGCCAACCGAGGCGCCTCGCGGACGTGACCGGGGCGACGCCGCGCGGATGCAGGGACGCGGGCCCCCGGCCGATAGACTGCTCGCTGCTTCCCCAACCAGGAGTGTGTGTTGAACGCTGACCTCGTCATCGTCGGATCCGGTTTCTTCGGACTGACGATCGCCGAACGCTGTGCCAACGAGCTCGGTCTCAAGGTGCTGGTGCTCGAGCGGCGCTACCACCTCGGTGGGAACGCCTACAGCGAGCCCGACCCGGAGACCGGCATCGAGGTGCACAAGTACGGCGCGCACCTGTTCCACACCTCCAACGAGCGGGTGTGGGAGTACGTCAACCGGTTCACCGAGTTCACCGGCTACCAGCACCGGGTCTTCACCAACTACCGCGGTCAGGTCTACTCCTTCCCGATGAACCTGGGGCTGATCAACCAGTTCTTCGGCAAGTCACACACTCCCGACGAGGCCCGCGCGCTCGTCGCCGAGCAGGCCAGCGAGATCGACACCGCCGACGCGAAGAACCTCGAGGAGAAGGCCGTCTCCCTGATCGGCCGCCCGCTCTACGAGGCGTTCGTGAAGGGCTACACCGCCAAGCAGTGGCAGACCGACCCCACCGAGCTGAGCCCGGACATCATCAGCCGGCTCCCGGTCCGCTACAACTTCGACAACCGCTACTTCAACGACACGTTCGAGGGCCTCCCCAAGGACGGTTACACCGCCTGGCTGACCCGGATGGCCGACCACCCGAACATCGAGGTGCGGCTGAACACCGACTTCTTCGACGTCGCCGACGAGTTCCGGGGCAAGGTGCCGATCATCTACACCGGCCCGGTCGACGAGTACTTCGGCAACAGCGAGGGCCGGCTGTCGTGGCGCACCGTCGACCTCGAGGCCGAGGTCCGCGAGGTCGACGACTTCCAGGGCACCGCGGTCGTCAACTACGCCGACGAGGACGTGCCCTACACCCGCATCCTGGAGTTCAAGCACTTCAACCCCGAGCGCACGCACCTGCCCGGCAAGACCGTCATCGTGCACGAGTACTCCCGGTTCGCGACCGAGGACGACGAGCCCTACTACCCGGTGAACACCGCCGAGGACCGGGCCAAGCTGCTGAAGTACCGCGAGCTCGCCAAGCTGGAGCCGATGGTGCTGTTCGGCGGCCGGCTGGGGACCTACAAGTACCTCGACATGCACATGGCGATCGGGTCCGCGCTGTCCATGTACGACAACAAGCTCAAGCCGCACTTCGAGAGTGGTGCTGCCCTGCAGAGCGGAGGAGTCGACGAATGAGCACCACCACCTCGCCCGGCACGACCGGGACCGTGCGCCGCGTCCTGCAGCGGATCGTCCTCCCGGCCGACCGGGACATGGACGTGCTCCCGCTGTACGTCGACCCCGACCGTCCTCAGCTGGACGTCGACAAGTCCGGTCTCACGCCGACCCAGCGGGGCAAGCTCCCGCCGACGGAGCCCAACGCCCAGAACGAGCCCGACCCGCACGCCGTGCTCGGCCGGCACAGCTACCGCGTCCCGGACAGCCAGCGGATCTCGTTCGGCACCTACTTCAACGGCTTCGCGGCCAGCTACTGGCGCCGCTGGACGATCGTCGACGCGGTCGCGCTGCACGTGACGCTGACCGGCGACGCCTCGAGCGTCGTGGTCTACCGCTCGATGCCGAACGGCCGCTCGCAGCGCGTCGACTCCGCATCGACGTCGGGCCCCGAGCGTGAGGAGTTCCGTTTCGACCTGCCGCTGACGCCCTTCGGCGACGGCGGGTGGTACTGGTTCGACGTGATCGCCGGCGCCGAGGGAGCCACCCTCGAGGAGGCCACCTGGGTCGCCGACGTCCCCGCGGACCGGGCGGCCTCCGGCACCGCGACCATCGGCATCACCACGATGAACCGGCCGGACTTCTGCGCCAAGCTGCTCGCCCAGATCGGCTCCGACGAGGACGTGCACTCGGTCCTCGACCAGGTGATCGTCGTCGAGCAGGGCACCAAGAAGGTCACCGACGACCCGGGCTTCGCGCACGCCGAGGAGTCGCTGCGGGGCAAGCTGCGGGTCATCGAGCAGGGCAACATGGGCGGCTCCGGCGGCTATGCCCGGTCCCAGTTCGAGACCCTCGAGGCCGGCACGTCGACGTACATGATGTGCATGGACGACGACGTGGTCTGCGAGCCGGAGAGCATCGTGCGAGCGGTCACGTTCGGCGACCTCTGCCGGCGTCCGACGATCGTCGGCGGCCACATGTTCAGCCTCTACTCGAAGGCCCGGCTGCACAGCTTCGGCGAGATCATCAACCAGTACCGCTTCTGGTGGATGTCACCGCCCGTCGTCGAGAACGACTGGGACTTCGCCGGCCGCAACCTGCGCAGCTCCCGCTGGCTGCACCGCCGCATCGACGTGGACTTCAACGGCTGGTTCATGTGCCTGATCCCCACCGAGGTGCTGCGCACGATCGGGCTCAGCCTGCCGCTGTTCATCAAGTGGGACGACTCGGAGTTCGGCGTCCGCGCCGCCGCCGCACGGCTTCCCGACCGTGACCCTGCCCGGGGCGGCGGTCTGGCACGTGCCGTGGACCGACAAGAACGACGCCCTCGACTGGCAGTCCTACTTCCACCAGCGCAACCGCACGATCGCGGCGCTGCTGCACTCGCCCTACGAGCACGGCGGGCGGATCATCCGGGAGAGCTTCAACCACCAGATCAAGCACCTGTTCGCGCTGCAGTACTCCACGGCCGAGCTGCGGCACCTCGCGCTCGAGGACGTCCTCGCCGGTCCCGAGCGCCTGCACGCCGACCTGCTGACGAAGCTCCCGGAGCTGCAGGCCAAGCGCAAGCAGTACACCGACGCGCAGACCTCAGCCGACCCGGACGCCTTCCCGCCCGTGCGCCGGGAGAAGCCCCCCAAGCGCGGGCAGGACCCGACCACGCCGAAGGGCAGGATCGGCCAGCTCGTCTCCGCGGCCACGAGCAGCGTGCGCCAGGCCCTGCCGACCCGTGAGATGGCCCAGCGCCACCCCGAGGCGTGGCTGGCGGCCATGGACGCCAAGTGGTGGATGATCGCGCAGTTCGACTCCGCGGTCGTCTCGATGCCCGACGGCACCAGCGCGTCGTGGTACCAGCGTGACCCCGACGAGTTCCAGGACCTGCTCAAGCGGACCTTCGAGATCCACACCCGGCTCTACCGCGAGTGGCCGACCCTGGCCCGCCGGTACCGGCAGGCACTGCCCGACATCGTCTCCACCGACCAGTGGGCCAAGACGTTCGAGCGGGGCTCGTCCAACGGTGGACCGTCGTGACGACCCAGACCGGCGGCGTGCGCCTCGAGCCCGACGCGCTCGCGAACGTCCCCCTGGCGTCGCCGTTCGCCGGCGGTGGCCTGGTCGACGTCTTCCGGCGCCGCTACCTGCTGAAGCTGATCGTGCAGAAGGAGATCCAGGCGCGCTACCAGGGGTCGCTGCTGGGCCTGCTGTGGTCCTACGTGCAGCCCCTGGTCCGGTTCTGCATGTACTTCTTCGTGATCGGGCTGGTGCTCGGCCTGCACAAGGAGGTGCCGAACTTCGCGATCCACATGTTCGCGGGCCTGGTCGGCGTGCACTTCTTCACCGAGACCTTCTCCACCGGCACCCGGTCGATCATGCGCAACAAGGCGATCGTCCGGAAGATGGCGATGCCCCGGGAGATGTTCCCGGTGGCCTCCGTGATCGTCTCCGCGATCAACTCGTTCCCGCAGGTGCTGATCCTCTTCATCGGCGCCGTGGTCGTCGGGTGGAAGCCCGATCCCGGGGGCATCCTCGCCGCGTTCCTCGGCCTGGCGATCATCACCGTGCTGGGCACCGCCCTGGCCCTGCTGTTCTCCGCGATGAACGTGTTCTTCCGCGACTTCCAGAACATCGTGGCCACCCTCCAGATGTTCACGCACTGGATCGTGCCGATGATCTACCCCTTCTCCAAGATCGCCGAGAGCAGCATCGCCGGGACGTGGCTCTACTACCTGTACCTCGCGAACCCCCTGACGATCGGGGTGCTGCTGCTGCAGCGGGCCTTCTGGGTGCCGACCATCCCGGCGTGCGGGCCCAGCGCGACGACGGACGTGTGCCTGCCGGGCGGCGACCCGTCGGCGCTGGGCTTCCCCAGCCTGCCGGAGCACCTCTTCCTCCTCGGGTGGGGGATGCTGGCTGCCTCCCTGGTGATCCTGGTGCTGTGCCAGATCGCCTTCAGCAAGCTCGAGGGCAAGTTCGCGGAGCGCCTCTGATGACCGAGTCCATCGTGGTCGACCACGCCACCAAGCAGTTCACGATGCGCTACCACCGCACGATCAAGCAGATCACCATCGCGGCGATGCGCCGCCAGGCGATCAGCGACAACTTCGACGCGGTCAAGGACGTCTCGTTCACGATCGAGCAGGGCGAGTCCGTCGGGTTGATGGGGCTCAACGGCTCCGGCAAGAGCACGCTGCTCAAGCTGATCAACGGGGTGATGAAGCCCGACAAGGGCAGCGTCCTCACCCGCGGCCGGATCGCCGGCCTGATCGCGACCGGGGCCGGCTTCCACCCGCAGCTCACCGGGCGCGACAACGTCTTCCTGAACGCCGCGATCCTCGGCATGTCCGAGGCCGAGACCAAGCGCAAGTTCGACCAGATCGTGGAGTTCGCCGACATCGGCAAGTTCCTCGAGACGCCGGTCGGGCACTACTCGTCGGGGATGTTCTCCCGGCTGGGCTTCGCGGTGGCGGTGCACACCGACTCCGACATCTTCCTGATCGACGAGGTGCTCGCCGTCGGCGACCGCCCCTTCAAGAAGAAGTGCATGGCCCGGATGCAGGAGATCCGCGACGAGGGCCGGACGATGCTCTACGTCAGCCACGCGGCCGCCTCGGTGCGCAAGATGTGCGACCGGGTGCTGGTCCTGGAGAAGGGCGTGCTGGGCTTCGACGGGCCCGTCGACGAGGGCATCCGCTACCTCCACTACGACGACAACGAGGACGACGTGAACTCGGAGGACGCCGAGGAAGAAGAGTCCGACGAGGAGCTCGGCGCCGACGTCTAGGTCCCTGGCCGACCTCGGATCTCGGGTGGTCGAGCCTGTCGAGACCCGCCCCGCACGTCGCGACACGCCGGGGCCAGCGCGTGCTTGACGAATTACAAGTTTGTAGTTAGAGCGAACGCCTTGCGGGCCCCTGTGACTGCTGTGACATTTGGTACTCATGTGACTGTCGTCCCCACAGGAGTGCGCCCCAGATGTCCGAAAACAGAAGCCGTTTCGTGCTCCTGTGCCAGCAGAGCCTGGTGGTCGCCGCGGTTGCCGCGATCGCGGCCCCGGCGCTGAACGTCGTGACCCTGGAGATCGTGGCCCCGGCCCGTCCGGACGGCCCCGGGGCGGTGCACTCGACGCCCGCGAACGACGTCCCCCACGCGTCAGCCGGTGCCGGTGACGCTCCCTCGCTGGTGCCGTCCCGTCCGGTCCGCCCGGTCGTGACCGCCGTACCGCTGTCCGGGGTGAGCGGCGCCGGCCTGCGCGCCCTCGGTGCGAGCACCGCCGCCGCCCCCACCGGCTCGGGTGCGGCCGCCCGGCTGGTCGCCGCGGACGGCGACCCCGAGACCGACGACCTCACCGTGCTGTCGGCCCCGCAGTCCGTCGACAGCCTGGCCACGGTCGGGGTCACGTGGCAGCACGGCGAGAACCTCGCCGACGACGACATCACGATCTCGGTGCGCACCGAGAAGGACGGCACCTGGTCGCCGTGGATGATCATGCCGTACCACGACGAGCACGGTCCGGACGTCTCCAGCAGCGAGGGAGAGCGCAGCCGACCAGGCACCGACCCGGTGTACGTCGGTCACGTCGACGACGTGCAGGTCAAGGCGGTCACGGCGACCGGGGAGGCGCCCGACGGGATGCAGCTCGCGATGGTCGACCCCGGCGCCGAGGACGCGCCGGCCGTCGAGGACCCCGCGATCGACACCGGCACGCTCGAGCTCTCCTCCGCCGACACCACCACGGACACCACCGGCACCGACGAGCCGACCGACGCCACCGTCGGCACCGACGGCGGCACCGGGGACACGGACGCGACCCCGCCGACCGAGACCCCGGACGAGGCGTCGCTCAGCGCAGGCGTGGTGACCGCCAAGCCGAAGATCTACTCCCGGGCGCAGTGGGGCGCCGACGAGCGGATGCGCGACAAGTCCTCGTTGCACTACGGCGAGGTGCACGCCGGATTCGTGCACCACACGGTCAACGCCAACAACTACACGGCGGCCCAGGTGCCCGCGATCATCCGCGGCATCTACGCCTACCACACGCAGTCCAAGGGCTGGTCCGACGTCGGCTACAACTTCCTCGTCGACCGCTTCGGCCGGATCTGGGAGGGCCGGTACGGCGGGGTCGACCGTCCCGTCGTCGGCGCGCACACGCTCGGCTACAACGACGACGCGTTCGCGATGTCGGCGATCGGCAACTTCGAGACCGCGCAGCCGCCGGCCGCCATGCTCGACGCCTACGGCCGGCTGTTCGCCTGGAAGCTCAACCTGCACGGGGTGAACGTCTCGTCCACCAAGCAGTGGGTCACCAAGAAGTACCTCAAGGCGATCAACGGCCACCGCGACGTCGGCCAGACCGCCTGCCCCGGCAAGTACCTCTACGCCAAGATCCCGACCATCCGCACGCTCGCCGCGAAGTACCAGAAGTCCTTCGCCAGCCGGGACCGCACCGCGAACATCGCGGGCTCGACCCGCCCGGACCTGGTCGTGCGCGACAAGGTCACCAAGCGCGCGTACCTGCTCCGCACCGGCAGCGGGCAGCTCGGGTTCTCGTCCGGGACGTCGATCGGCACCGGGTGGAACAGCCGCGACCTCGTGACGCCGGTCGGCGACGTCACCGGCGACGGTGTCAGCGACCTGCTGGCCCGCACCACCACGACCAAGCGGACCAGCGTGTACGCCGGCGACGGCAAGGGGCACTTCGGTGCCGCGACCGCCACCACGGCCCAGTTCGCCAAGGCCGACCAGCTCACCGGTGTCGGCGACTGGAACGGCGACGGCAAGGCAGACGTCGTCACCCGCAGCGGCGCCACGAAGAAGCTCTACCTCAGCCTGGGCGACGGCCGCGGCAGGTTCGGCGCCGCCCGCCTGCTCTCCGCCACCTGGGGTGCCTACCGCACGACGGTCGGGGCCGGCGACTTCACCGGCGACAAGCGCGCCGACCTGGCCGTGCTCGGCGCCGACGGCCGGCTGTCGGTCGTGGCCGGCAACGGGAGCGGCCTGGGCACGACCCGGCTGGTCTCGACCGGGTGGAAGAACTTCGACCTGCTGTCCGGCCTGAACGACGTCACCGGAGACGGGCGCACCGACCTGGTGGGCCGTTCCCGGACCTCCGGCCTCACCTACGTCTACTCGGGCAACGGCGCGGGCAAGTACGGCACCCGCCTGGGACCGTTCGCCCAGCTGAACGGGCTCGACGTCCTGATGGGCGTCGGGCAGGTCACCGGCTCGGCGGTCGCAGACCTCGTGGGCCGCGACTCCGCCGGACGTCTCAAGGTGTTCGCGGCCGAGGGCGGCCAGCCGATCGAGGCCGTCACCTCCACCGGACAGACGATGCCGACCGCCAACCAGCTGCTCAACGCGGGCGACTGGGACGGCGACGGCGACGGCGACGTCATCACCCGGTCGGCATCCACGGGTGCCTTGTACCTCTACCGCGGCAACGGCAACGGCGCGCTCTCCGCTGCGGTCAAGATGGTGGACGGCTTCGGCTCGGTCAAGCTGCTGTCGGCGGTGGGCGACATCACCGGCGACGGGTATCCCGACCTGATGGGCCAGCCGAGCGGCGGCTCCATGCGGATCTATCCCGGCGACGGCCGCTCGGCCTTCAAGACGAGCTATGTCGCGCACTCGGCCATCAGCGCCGCCCAGCAGGTCCCGGCCGGCCTGTGGAACGCCGACGGCTCGCCGGACACCCTCCTGCGTCGCACCGACGGGAAGCTCGTGCTGTACCCCGGCAACGGCCCCGGCGGTCTCACCGGCGGGACCGTGGTCGGCACCGTGAGCAGCGGCTACGACTGGCTGGTGGGGGTCGGCGACGTCAACCGCGACGGACGCCCGGACCTGGCAGCCCGGGAGACGTCGACCCAGAAGCTCTGGCTGCTGCCCGGCACCGCGACCGGGCTGGGGACCCGGAGCCTGCTCGGCGCCGGCATGAGCCGCTTCGACCTCGCCGGCTAGGGGCGCCGGGTCGAGGAGTCGGGCCGCAGCTGCGCCGTGGCCCGCTCCTGCTCGCTCCTGGCGGTCCAGGCGGCGTCGTCGGGGTGACGCACCCACACCACGCCGGCGCCGGCGAGGACCGGCCCCAGCAGGGTGGCCGCGCCGCTCCTCGTGCACGGGTTGACGTCGGTGAGCAGCCGCCCACCCGGCTCCACGACCCCGGCCCTCGGCCGCCTCGGCGATCAGGTCGGCCTGCGTCGACGTACCGGATCCGTCACGCCACGCGGCGTCGTCGGCGGTCGGCGCGTCGTCGGCCAGGAACGCGTCGGGCTGGGCCAGCACGACCGCGCCGTAGTCCGTCACGCCCGTCGGCAGCGCCTCGGTGAAGCGGCCGCCGAGCGGTCGCAGGGACAGCGCGACCACGGGCACCCGCTCCGCGTGGGCTGCGTACGTCGCGACCGAGTCCGGTCCGCACACGACGAGGTCGGCGTCACCGGCCAGCGCCGGGTCGTCGGTCACGACCAGACCCATCGTCCAGGCCGCGCCGAGCCAGACCGCACCCAGCCAGTGCGTCGGCAGGTCGACCAGGACCAGACCGCCACGCTCCACGTCGAGCTCGTCCTGGACGAGGCCAGCGGTCTTCGCCACCCAGTTGGCGTACGTCGTGACCGAGAGCTCGATCCGCTCACCGGTGGCGTCGTCGTAGAACGTCACGAGCGGCCGGGCCGGGTCCGCGCGCAGCAGGGCGGCCAGCGCCGCGGGGAAGGTCGGCGGCAGGGTCCGGGGGAGGCTGGTCATGGCCGCACTGTACGGAAGGCGGAGAACCGCAGAGCGAGCGGTCATCGCCTGGATACACTGCGCGGCATGTCCGACCAGCCAGCCCGCGCGAGCATCGTCAGCGGCTACTTCAACCCCTTCCACCAGGGCCACCTGGACCTCTTCGAGCAGGCCCGGGCGCGCACCGGCTACCTCGTCGTCGTGGTCAACAACGACGCCCAGCAGCTGCTCAAGAAGGGCCGGGTCATCCAGTCGGAGGAGGTCCGCGTCCGCATCGTCGCCGCGCTGCGCTGCGTGGACGACGTCGTGCTGGCGAGCGAGACCGGACCGGGCATCGACGAGACCTTCGATGCGATCCGGGCGCGCTACCCGCACACGGAGCTGGAGTTCTGCAACGGCGGGGACCGCTCGCCGCAGGCCGACGGACTGCCCTCGGCCGAGCAGGACGCCGCCGCGCGCAACTCCATCGAGCTCGTGTACGGCGTGGGTGGCGAGAACAAGGCGGACTCGAGCACCCGGATCCAGGCCGAGCTCGAGGCCTGACGAGCTACCTCAGCAGCTCGCTGAGCCACTCGGCGCCGCCGAGCACCGCTGTGAACCGGAGCCAGCGACCGGCCAGGCCGAGCACGAAGAACATGGTCAGGCTCATCCGCAGCTGGCCGGCGAGCACCGCCACGATCGCGAACGGCGGGAAGCCGCTGATCGCGGAGAGGAACACCAGGGCGCCGGTGAGGACCGGCCGCTCGTGGGTGCGGGTCTGCCACTTCTCGAGCCGGGCCTCCGCCTTGGGCGTCTCGATGCGCTTGCGGACCCATCGCCAGTGCAGCGAGCTGGCGCCGAGGTAGTACCACACGACCTTGCCGACCATCTGGCCGAGTCCCGCCGCGAACCCGAGCAGCCAGACGTTGTCGACGGCGCTGACGGAGCCACGCACGCCGAGGTAGGCCTCGATGTTGATCAGCGGCACCAGCGCGGAGGCGAAGGCCACCCCGAGCACGCCGAGGAGGTCCTCGATCAGTCCAGGCACGTGTCAGCGCCTGGCTACATGGCCTGGGGCTCGGGAGAGTCCGTGTAGGGGTAGTCCTTGGTGAACTGGGTGACGACCTCACCGCTCGGGTCGGCGCAGTACTGCCAGATGCCCTGCTGCTTGCTGACGTCGCTCGGGTCGCCTCCGGCGGACCAGTGCGTCAGCGCGACGTGGGTGCCCTTGGGGAACGCCTTGCCGTCCTTGCTCGTCCAGGGCACCGCGATGAACTTGTCGGTCAGCTCGGTGCCCTCGAACTTCGAGGCGATGGCCTTGACCGCGGCCAGCTTGTCGGAGTCCTTGGCGATCGTGTCGTCGTACCAGAGGAGGTTGTAGCCGTGCTCGAGGTTGTGCACGAGGTACTCCACCTCGGGCCGGTCGTCCGCGGTGTAGAACTTCCGCTCGAACGGGGCCGGTGTCGGCCAGTGCGCGCCGAACGCCGGGGGCGCGTCGTCGTAGGTGATCGGCGTGCCGATCGGCTTGTGCTCCTGGTTGCCGGTCGCCTTCTTCTTCACGACGTCCTGGCAGCCGGCCTTGCTCTCGCTGACGCCGAGCTCGGCGAGCGGCCCCGAGGCGGCCATGTTCTGCTTGATCAGCGGGACCGCGGCCAGGCCGATGATCACGAGGGCGACGACGACGCAGGCAGTGATGATCACGATCGTGCGGCGACGCTCCGAGCGCTTCTGGTCGCGACGCATCTGCTCGACGACCGCGCGACGGTCCCTGTCCTTGTTGCTCTTGGCCATGCTCGGCGGTCTCCGGCTCGTGTGCGACGACGGGTGGGCGGTCCGGCGAAGTCTACGGAGTGCTCGGGTGGAAGCGGAGCAGCGGCCGGTCGCCGGCGCTGCCGACGGGCGCGGCCGGCGCGGGCTCGGGCCGCCAGCCGAGCGCGAACGCCGCCGTCCGCAGCAGCGCGTCGGCGGCTCCCTGCTGCCGCTCGGTCCCGCCCAGCCGCGCGGTGACGGCGCCGTCCGCGAGCCGCACCTCGGTGGCGTCGCCGCCGAGCACGGACAGCTGGACGACCAGCTCGAGCGCAGAGCAGGGGGAGCCGAAGCCGCGCGGGTCGTCGGCGTGCAGCGCGCTGAGCACCGCTTCGCGGGCACCGAGGCCGAACATGTCCTGGGACTCGTGGCGGACCAGTGCCGCCGCTCCGGGACCGTGGCTGCCGGGCACCATGACCAGCCCGGACATCCCGCGGACCACGGCCGCCGGGCGGCGGTCGAGCTTGCGCTTGACGAGGTCGGCGGCCGCGGCCAGCTCGTCGGCGACCGCCGGGGTGGTCACCACCAGCTCGTTGCCGTGCGGGTCGGTGCGGCCGGCGTAGTCCTGGAGCACGTCGAGACCGGCGGCGCCGATCGCGATGTCGGTCTGGCCGGTGCGCCAGGCACGACCGGCCGTGTCCGTGACCAGGACCGCGACGTTGCGGCCGATGCCCCGGGCCAGCGCCTCGCGGATCCGGCGCGCCGACGCGTCCGGGTCCTGGGGGAGGAGCACGACGGTGTCGGCATCGGTGTTGGAGGCGTCGATGCCGGCGGCCGCCATCACGAGACCGTGGTGGGTGCGCACGATCGCGGTGTTCCCGCGCCAGGCGACGGTCCGGTCGGTCTCGTCGGCGAGCGCCTCGTCGCGCTTGGCGGTGCGCACCCGGCCCTCGGCCTTGCTGACCACCTTGCTGGTCACGACGAGGATGTCGCCGTCCTCGAGCGCCACGGCGCCGGCGAACAGGGCCGCGAGGTCGGTCCCCTCGGTGACCTCGCCGATCCCGCCGACGGGGAGGCACACCAGCTGGTCGGGCGCGCGTCCCGGCGTGCCGCTCACCGCCGGACCCCCTCGGCGAGCAGCAGGGCCGCCTCGGCCATCGCGGCCGTGGCGTCGACGTCGGTCATCATCAGCGGTACGGCGGCACAGTCGATGCCGGCCGCCAGGACGCGGTCGACCTCGCCGGCGTCGGACTCGTCGACGAGCCAGCCGTCCAGGACCCCGCCGGCGCTGCGAGCGCCGTAGTGCTCGGCCACTCCGGCGGCGCTGACCTCGACGTCGATCGCGGTGAGCAGCTGGGCGGCCATGCCGCGCACGTGGTCGCCGGCGACCACGGGGGAGAGGCCGACGACCGGTGCGGTCGTCGCGTGCAGGGCGTCGCGGATCCCGGGCACGCCGAGGATCGTGCCGACGGAGACGACGGGGTTGGAGGGAGGAACGAGCACCACATCAGCATCCGCGATCGCCTCGAGCACGCCGGGACCGGGGGTCGACCGGTCGAGGCCCACCGGCACCACCGCGCGGGCCGGGACCTCGGCGTGCAGCCGGACCCAGTACTCCTGGAAGTGCACGACCCGCTGTCCCGACGGCTCGGCCGGGTCGTCGATCGCGATGTGCGTCTCGACGCGGTCGTCGGTCATCGGCAGCAGCGTGACACCGGGCTCCCAGCGCCGGCACAGCGCCGCGGTGACGGCGGAGAGCGGGTAGCCCGCCTCGAGCATCTGGGTGCGCACCAGGTGGGTGGCGAGGTCACGGTCCCCGAGCCCGAACCAGGTCGGCTCGACGCCGTACGCCGCGAGCTCCTCCTTGGCGTGCCAGGTCTCGTCGGTCCGGCCCCAGCCACGCTCGACGTCGATGCCGCCGCCGAGGGTGTACATCACGGTGTCCAGGTCGGGGCAGACCTTCAGCCCGTGCAGCCAGATGTCGTCGGCGGTGTTCGCGACGACCGTGACCCGGGTGGCGGCACCCGTGCGGTCGATCAGGTGCAGCAGACCCTGCAGGAAGCGGGCACCGCCCACCCCGCCGGAGAGCACGGTGACCGAGGTCACAGGACGTGCGGCGCCGGCCCGGCCCGGGGATGAGGTCATGGGCGTCTCCTTAGTCGGTGTGGCAGGCGTGGGTCAAATGTCCGGGCGTGTCGGGCCCTTTACCAGATCAAGGCTTGACTTCCTGTAACGACAGACGTGTAATTCCCACAGTGTTGTTCGAGTTGGCCGTTTCCAGGACGGGCAGCGACAGGCGCCACTAACGTGAGTCACAGGCCCTCTGGGAGGGCATCGAAAACGGGACCCGTAAGGGTCTCACGGGTCGAAAGGGCGAAAGCCGTGCGAGAGCTATATCTACTCGACGGAGACGCCGAGGAGCTTGGTTGGCAGGAGCGCGCCCTGTGCGCGCAGACCGATCCCGAGGCGTTCTTCCCGGAAAAAGGTGGCTCGACCAGAGAGGCGAAGCGGGTGTGCCTCACCTGTGACGTTCGCGACGAGTGCCTCGAGTACGCACTCGGGCACGACGAGCGTTTCGGCATCTGGGGTGGTCTCTCCGAGCGGGAGCGTCGCAAGCTGAAGAAGCGCGCCGTCTGACGCTGGACCCGAAGCCGGGCCCGAACGTGGGCCCGACTCCGGTCGGCATTCGTCGGGCGGTGGCCCGGGTGTGGTGGACGCGACGGTCCGAGGATTCTTCGCCTGCCGACCCGCATGGCTAGGGTGGTCCGCCGTGACGACCCATGGGCAGGCGCAGCGCGGCGCCACGGTGACCGCGCTCCTCGTCAGCCACGACGGGTCGCGCTGGCTGCCGGCCGTTCTCGACGGGCTGGCCGGCCAGACCCGGCTCCCCGACCAGGTCGTCGCCGTCGACACCGGCAGCACCGACGACAGCCCGCAGGTCCTGCGCGAGCGGCTCGGTGAGGACTCGGTCCTGACCGCCCCCGCCACCAGCTCCTACGGCGACGCCGTCCTCGCGGGGCTGGCAGCGCCGGCCCCGGCCGAGGGGTCGGACGACTGGGTCTGGCTGCTCCACGACGACAGCGCTCCCGCGCCCGACGCCCTCGAGCAGCTGCTGGCCGCCGCGGCGAACACCCCCTCGGCCGACATCCTCGGCCCCAAGATCCGCGAGTGGCCCTCCCTGCGCCGGCTGCTCGAGGTCGGCGTCACGATCAGCGGCACCGGTCGCCGGGAGACCGGCCTCGAGCGCGGGGAGTACGACCAGGGTCAGCACGACCGGCTGCGCGACGTGCTGGCCGTGAACACCGCCGGGATGCTGGTCCGGCGCTCCGTCCTGGAGTCGCTGGGCTTCGACAAGCGGCTGCCGCTGTTCGGCAACGACATCGACTTCGGGTGGCGGGCGGCCCGCGCGGGACACCGGGCGGTCGTCGTACCCGACGCGGTGGTGTTCCACGTCGAGGCCGCGCACCGCGGTGTCCGCCCGCACCAGATCAAGCCGGCCGGCTACCGCCGCGGGGAGCGCTCGGCAGCGCTCTACACGCTGCTGGTCAACGGCTCCGCGTGGGCGCTGCCGTTCATGGTGGTGCGGCTGTTCCTCGGCAGCCTGGTCCGGGCCGTGGGGCTGCTCCTGGTCCGGGCGCCGGGCGAGGCCGCCGACGAGCTGGCCGGCCTGGTCGCCACCTACCTGCGTCCCTGGCGGGTGCTGGCCGGCCGACGTCAGCGGCGCCGGGCCGCCACCGTGTCCCCCCGTGACGTGCGGCACCTGCTCGCACCGCCGTGGATGCCCTACCGGCACGGCCTCGACTTCATCTCCGACATCGCCTCCGCGGTCGCGCTCACGGCCGGCGACGTGACCGCCGCCCGCCGGGCCCGCGGCGCGGCGGCCTCCGACACCGGTCCGGTCTCCGACGAGGCCGAGAACCTGCCGGAGGACACCGGCCTGCTGGCCAGGCTGCTGACCAGCCCGGTCGCGTGGGTGTTCGCGGTCCTGGTCGTCGCCGCCCTGGTCGTCGGCCGCGGCCTGACCGGGACCGGATGGCTGTCCGGCGGTGCGTTGCTGCCCGCCCCCGGCGGTGCCTCCGACTGGTGGGCGCTGCACCTGTCCGACTGGCACGACATCGGGACCGGGTCGGGCGCGCCCGCCGCGCCGTACGTCCTGCCGCTCGCGCTCGTCGCCACCGTGCTGCTCGGCAAGGCCTGGCTGGTCGTGGACCTGCTCTTCCTGCTCGCGGTGCCCCTCGCGGCGCTCGGTGCCTACCGCTTCCTGCGCCGGGTCACCTCGTCGGTCCCGATGAGCCTCTGGGGAGCCGTGGCGTACGGCGTCCTGCCGGTCGTCACCGGCGCGGTCCAGGAGGGCCGTCTCGGCACGGTCGCCGCGACGCTGGTGCTGCCCTGGCTGGCACACGCCGCGATGTTCCTCGGGCCCGCCCACGACCGCGACCGCCGCACCCGGGCCGCGTGGCGGACCAGCCTGTGGCTCGCACTCCTCACCGCCTTCGTGCCCTCGGCCTGGGTGATCGCCGCGGCCGTGGCGGTCGTCGCACTGGCCGCCGGCCTCCGCGGACGGTCCCCGCAGGGTCTCGCCGCTGTCGTGGTCACGCCGCTGGTGGCCACCCTGGTGCTGCTGCTGCCGTGGTCCTGGGCGACCTGGCACTACCAGGGTGCCGCCTCGTGGATCTTCGAGGCCGGACTCCCGTCGCCGCGGATCACCGAGGGGCTGTCCGGCTGGGACGCACTCCTCGGCCGTCCCGGGGACGGGGCCCCCGCCTGGATGGCGGTCGGCATCGTGCTCGCCGCGGTCGTCGCGCTGCTGCGCCCGGACACCCGGGCCGGGGTGCTGCGCGCCTGGGTGGTCATCGTCGTCGCCCTGGGGTTCACCGCCCTGGCCGCTGCAGGCACCTGGTCGATCGCGAGCTCGCCGACGCCGCAGCCGGCGTGGCTGGGCTTCCCGCTGGTGCTCGCCCAGGGTGCTGCGATCACCGCCGCCGCGCTCGCCGGCACCGGCATCCGGCGGCGCCTCGGCGGTGCGGACTTCGGCTGGCGGCAGCCGGTCGGCGTGGTCGTCGTGCTGCTCGCGGCCGTCTCCCCGGTCGTCGCCGCGGGCTGGTGGGTGCTGGCCGGTGCCGACGACGGTCCCCTGCACCGTGGTCCGGCGACGACCATCCCGACGTACATGACCGACGCGGCCGCCGAGGACCCCGACCACGGCACCCTGGTCGTGCGTGGCACGCGCGCCACCGGGCTGTCCTACGTCCTGCTGCGCCAGCCGGGTGTCCGCGTCGGCGACGACTCGGTGATGCCCGGGACCGACGACCAGGCCCGCCTGACCCGCCTCGTCGAGGACCTCGCGACCGCCCCCGAGCCGGCCGACATCGAGGCGCTCTCGACGATGGGTGTCGCCTACATCTACGCACCCGCTCCCGCCGACATCGCTCTCGTGGGCAACCTCGACAGCGTCAGCGGGGTGACCCAGGGCAGCGCCCTGCGGCCAGGTGCGCGTGCCTGGCAGCTCGAGGCGACGCCGACGCGCAGCGGGCTCCCCGAGGACCCCGACCCGCTCCGGCCGTGGCTGCTGGCGCTGCAGGGTCTCGCCCTCGTGGTGGTGGCCGTGCTGGCCGCACCGACCCGGAAGGCCCGCCGATGAACGCCACCGAGAAGGGGTCCCGCCGCCGCGCGGCCTCCCGGCCGACGCTGCGGCCGGACGCGTCGATGATCGCGCCCGCCGTGGTCGTGGTCCTCGCCCTGGCCGCGCTCCTGCTCATCGGGCCGGCCGACGAGGACACGACGACCGGGACGACCGGGACGTCTGCGACGACCACCGGTGCGGTCGTGGACCAGACGACGTTCGCGTGCCCCGACGAGCCCACCCGGCGACGCACCGAGACAACGGTCGGGCTGGGGCTCGCGCCCGCTCCTTCCGACGTGTCCCCGCCGGCCGGCGGAGAGGTGACGCAGGGACCCACGACGTCCGACGGGAAGCCGGTCGACGTGCCCCGCGGTTCACTGGTGGACGTGCCCGCCGACGGCGGACCGGCCGTGCAGGCCACCGGTGGCGCCGCGGCCGGGCTGTTCGCGTTCCGGACCGACGTCGACAACGGCCGCACCCTCGCCGTGTCCGGCTGCGCGACACCACGCTCGCAGTGGTGGTTCACCGGTGCGGGCGCCGGACTCGACCACAGCTCCACGCTGCTGCTCGCGAACGTCGACCCGGGCCCTGCGGTGCTGGACCTCACGGTCCTCGGCCCCGACGGACCGGTCGACACGGTGGCGACCAAGGGCATCTCCATGGCGCCGCACTCGGTGAAGCGGCTGCCGCTGTCCGAGATCGCGCCGCAGACCGACGAGCTCGCGCTGAGCGTGCACACCTCCCGCGGGCGGGTCGTCGCCTCGGTCGACGACGCGTTCAGCTCGAAGCCCTCCCTGCAGCCCGGTCACGAGTGGCTCGCGGGCACCGACCTGCCGAGCCGGTCGCTCCGGCTCGACGGCCTTCCCGAGGTCGCGGGGTCCAGCACCCTCCTGGTCGCGAACCCCTCCGAGCTCGAGGCGATCGTCGAGGTCCGGGTCGCCGGCAAGTCCGGCACGTTCAGCCCGAACGGGCTCGACGCGATCTCCGTCTCCCCCGGCACCGTCGAGGAGGTCGACCTCGGGGCGGTGCTCCCGAAGAAGGAGGCCGTCGGGCTCCGGCTGCGGTCCCGCGTCCCGGTCGTCGCCGCCGTGCGGAGCACCGTGCGGGGCGACCACTCCTACGCCACCCCGGTCGCGCCGCTGGTGGGACCGGCCTCGGCGCCGCTGCTCAAGGGTGTCGACGCGTCGGTGCAGCTGACGGCCGGCGCTGTCGGTTCGAAGGTCGAGGTCGAGGCGTACGACGCGAAGGGGCAGCGGGTCGACTCCACGACGCTCACGATCCCGGCCACCGCGACGTCGACCTGGTCACCGAAGAAGGGCGCCGACTACCTGGTGGTGACCCCGTCGACGGCAGAGGGAGCCACCGTGCACGGTGCGGTGACCTACCGCGGCGACGGCGCGGCCGCCGTACCCCTCGTCGCTCTGCCGTTCCGTGTGGAGCGGCCGGAAGTGCAGCCCGCGCTGCACTGAGCCGCAGGGTCGCTCACTCGGCGTCGTAGCGCGGGTCGACCTCCTCGGGCGGCCGCCCGATCAGCTCCGAGACCTGCTCGACCAGCACGGTGAGCACCATCGCGGACAGGTCGCTGCGGGTCTCGGCGCGCAGCTCGATGGGCCGGCGGAACAGGACCAGACGGGTGGGTGCGCCGCCGGTGCCGCGCACCAGGGACGCGAGCGGGACCGTGTCGGCGCCCCAGTCGTCGGGCACCATCGGTGCCTCCTCGACGGCGAACTCGACCAGGCCGAGCTCGGCGTGCCAGCGGCTCTCCAGGTCCTCGAGGACGGCGACCACGATGGCGTCGAAGGCTGCCTTCGGGCTGCGCGCCGCGGGCACGCCCGACGGTGACAACGGGCCCGGCATCAGACCGGGGCCGCGCATCCCGCGGCCACGCCGGTCCCGGCGCCGTCCGCCCTGGCGCACGGCCGACGGTCCGGGTCGGTTCAGCGGCTGCTCCACGTCCGCGAGCCTAGTCGTGACGGTGCCACCCAGCCGGTACCGTCTGCTCCGTGAGTCCTGCCCGCCGATGCTCCAGAACCGCCTGTGCGCGGGCCGCGGTGGCCACCTTGACCTACGTCTACTCCGACCAGACCGCGGTGCTCGGACCGCTGGCCACCTATGCGGAGCCGCACGCCTACGACCTGTGCGAGGCGCACAGCGAGCGGCTCAGCGCGCCGCGCGGCTGGGAGGTGCTCCGGCTCGCGCCCGACCCGGACGCGTTCGGCCCGTCCACCGACGACCTGCTCGCCCTCGCCGACGCGGTGCGGGAGGCGGCCCGGCCGCTGCCCGCGTCCGAGACCGCCCACGCCGTCGGCCTGGTGCCGACCGGCGGGCGCGAGGTCGGCCGGCGCGGGCACCTGCGCGCCCTGCCCACCCCGGAGGGCTAGCCCTCCGGCCGATAGTCTGCGGCCATGTCCGCGACCTCGGCCGCCGCCCTGTCCGCCGTGTTCAAGGCGTACGACGTGCGGGGCACCGTTCCCGACCAGCTCGACGACGACCTCGCCCGCGCCGTGGGGTCCGCCTTCGTCGAGGTCACCGGCGCGTCGTCGACCGGCGTGGTCGTGGGGCACGACATGCGGCCGTCGTCGCCCGGCATGGCCCGCGCCTTCGCCGAGGGCGCTGCGGCCGCCGGGGCCGACGTGACGATGATCGGGCTCGCGTCCACCGACCAGCTCTACTTCGCGTCCGGGTCGCTGGGCCTGCCGGGCGCGATGTTCACCGCGAGCCACAACCCGGCGCAGTACAACGGCATCAAGATGTGCCGCGCGCACGCCGTGCCGCTGGGCATGGACACCGGCCTGAGCGCCGTACGCGACCTCGTGGCGGCGGGCGACCCCGTGGTGGGCGAGCGGACCGGCAGCATCGTCGAGCGGGACCTGCTCGAGGACTACGCGACCCACCTGCTCGGCCTCGCACCGGTCACCGGCCGGCGCCTCACGGTCGCCGTCGACGCCGGCAACGGGATGGCCGGGCACACCGCTCCCGCGGTCCTCGACCGGCTCGACCTCGAGGTCGTCCCGCTCTACTTCGAGCTCGACGGCACCTTCCCCCACCACGAGGCCAACCCGATCGAGCCCGCCAACCTGGCCGACCTGCAGGCGCTGGTCCGCGACAGCGGCGCCGACATCGGGCTGGCCTTCGACGGCGACGCCGACCGCTGCTTCCTGGTCGACGAGCGCGGCGAGCTGGTCAACCCGTCGGTCGTCACCGGCCTGATCGCCTCCCGCGAGCTCGCCCGGGTCCCCGGAGCCACCGTGATCCACAACCTGATCACCTCGCGCGCCGTCCCCGAGCTGGTCACCGAGCTCGGCGGGACCCCCGTCCGCACCCGCGTCGGGCACTCGTTCATCAAGGCGACGATGGCCGAGACCGACGCGGTCTTCGGCGGCGAGCACTCGGGGCACTTCTACTTCCGCGACTTCTGGCGGGCCGACTCCGGGATGCTGGCCGCGCTGCACGTGCTGGCCGCCCTCGCCGAGCAGGACCGCCCGCTGTCCGCGTTGCTCGCCGAGTTCTCCCGCTACGTCGCGACGGGCGAGATCAACTCGACCGTCGACGACCAGGCCGCAGTGGTCGCCGAGATCGAGCGGGCGTACGGCGGCCGCGAGGGCGTCACGCTCGACCACCTCGACGGGCTCACGGTCAGCCACCCCGACTGGTGGTTCAATGTCCGCGCGTCCAACACCGAGCCGCTGCTGCGCCTGAACGCCGAGGCCGGCGACCAGGCCACGCTCGACCGGCTGCGCGACGACGTCCTCACCACCATCAGGAGAGACTCATGAACCTCGATCCAGCCCTGCTCGAGATCATCGTGTGCCCGGACTGCCGGGGAGCGCTCGCCGTCGACGAGGCGGCCTCGGAGCTGGTGTGCACCGCGTGCGGGCTCGCCTACCCGGTCCGGGACGACATCCCGGTGCTCCTGGTGGACGAGGCGCGCCGTCCCCAGAAGGGTTAGTCCTCCGTGATGTCCGAGCCCTTCGACGACTCGCGGCTCGACGACGAGAGGGCCCTCAACGCTGCGGACACGGCGCTGCGTCCGCTCGCCGAGGCCGGGGCCCGGGTGCGCCGCGAGTCGGGAGCTGCGGCCGAGGCGATCGCCGCAGCGGTGGCCGGTGCGCTCGGCGACGCCCGACCGCGCGCCGTCGTCGCGGCCGGTCCCGACTCCCGGCTGCTGCGTGCGGTCCTCGAGCCCTGGTGCCCGGTGCCGTTCGTGGCCTGGCCCGGCCCGTCGCTGCCCGGCTGGGCAGGGGCCCTCGACCTGGTGGTGGTGCTGGCCCCCGAGGGCAGTGACACGGGCGCCGCGTCCGCCGTGGCGGAGGCGACCCGACGTGGCTGCCGGGTCGTCGTGGCGTGTCCGCCTCGCTCCCTGGTCGCTGACCACGCGGTCGGCCGCGACAGCACCGTGCTGCCGTGCTCCTCCGGCGACCAGCTCGCGACCGCCGTGGTGATGCTGCAGTTCCTCGACCAGCTCGACCTCGGCCCGGACTCCGACCCGGAGGCGGTCGCCCAGGCGCTCGACGACGTGGCGATCGCCTGCTCGCCGCACCGGGACATCGCGGTCAACCCCGCCAAGATGCTGGCCATCGCGCTCGCCGACGCGACGCCGCTGTTCTGGGGCGGTTCGGTCCTGGCGGCCCGCGCCGCACGCCGGATCGCGGAGTCGGTCCGTCGCGCCAGCGGCCGCACCGCGCTGGCCGGCGACGCCGAGCACCTGCTGCCGCTGCTCGCCGCAGCCCCCTCCGCCGACGTGTTCGCCGACCCCTTCGAGGACAGCGAGGACGGCGTCCGCCGTCCCGCGCTGGTGATCCTGGACGACGGCTCCGAGGAGGCCTCGGTGCGTGAGCAGCGAGGACGTCTCGTGGCGGCCGCGCAGGAGCGCCGCGTCCGGGTCGAGCGGCTCGCGAGCGACGCCGGCTCCGACGTCGCGCGGTACGCCGCCCTGCTGTCGACGGGCACCTACGCCGCCACCTACCTCGGCGTCGCGCTCGGCCGCTGAACGCGCGACGCTAGGCTGCTCGTCCATCGCACCAGGACAACGCAGCACCCCACACGACGACCGAGGAGCCCGATGTCGGCCGAAGGCGGAACCAAGGCGGTGGTGGCGGCACTGCTCGCCAACACCGGTATCGCGGTGATGAAGTTCCTGGCCTTCGCGCTCACCGGTGCGTCGTCGATGCTCGCGGAGGGCATCCACTCGGTCGCCGACTCCGGCAACCAGGTGCTGCTGCTGCTGGGTGGCAAGCGCTCGCGGCGCGAGGCGACCCCCCAGCACCCGTTCGGCTTCGGCCGTGAGCGCTACATCTACTCGTTCCTGGTCGCCATCGTGCTGTTCTCGGTCGGTGGCCTGTTCGCGCTCTACGAGGCCTACCACAAGGCCCACGAGGTCCACGACGGGTCTGCCCAACGAGCTGCTCGAGGGCAGGTGGTGGTGGGTGGCGATCGTCGTCCTCCTCGGGGCGATCGTGATGGAGAGCTTCTCCTTCCGCACCGCCATCACCGAGTCCAACCGGACCCGCGAGGGTGCCAGCTGGGTGGAGTTCATCCGGCGGGCCAAGTCGCCCGAGCTGCCGGTGATCCTGCTCGAGGACTTCGCGGCGCTCATCGGCCTGGTCCTCGCCCTCCTCGGCGTCAGCCTGTCCAAGCTCACCGGCAACGGCTACTTCGACGTCGCCGGTACGGCGGCCATCGGACTGCTCCTGGTGATGGTCGCGATCGTCCTCGCCATCGAGACGAAGAGCCTGCTCCTCGGGGAGGCGGCGAGCCCGGAGGCCCAGGCCCGGCTGCGCGACCGCCTCGAGGCCACCCCCGGCATCGACCGGGTGATCCACATGAGGACGCTGCACCTCGGGCCCGAGGAGCTGCTCGTGGGCGTGAAGATCGGGGTCCCGCAGCAGGCCGGCGCAGCCGAGATCGCCGCGAGCATCGACGCCGCGGAGCGGGCCATGCGGGAGGCCGAACCGGCCGCCCGGGTGATCTACGTCGAGCCGGACATCTACGTCGAGGGCCACCAGCCCGACGCGCGCCCCGAACCGCCCGCACCCGCCGGCCACTGAGCGCCCGGGCCGGCGCGGGTCGTCGTTTCGGTCGCTGACGCCTCCACAGGTACCCTGGCAGAGCCGAACCCAGACCACGACACGTCGCAGAGGACCCACTTACACATGGATTACAAGGTTGCCGATCTGAGCCTGGCCGACTACGGCCGCACCGAGATCACGCTGGCCGAGAACGAGATGCCCGGCCTGATGGCGATGCGTGAGCGCTACTCCGAGTCGAAGCCGCTCGCCGGCGCCCGGATCGCCGGCTCGCTGCACATGACCATCCAGACCGCCGTGCTGATCGAGACCCTCACCGCCCTCGGCGCCGAGGTGCGTTGGGTCTCCTGCAACATCTTCTCCACCCAGGACCACGCCGCCGCCGCGGTCGTCGTCGGTCCCGACGGCACCCCGGACGACCCCAAGGGCGTCCCGGTCTTCGCCTGGAAGGGCGAGACCCTGGAGGAGTACTGGTGGTGCACCCAGCAGATCCTCAGCTGGCCCGGTGAGTCCGGCGCCAACATGATCCTCGACGACGGTGGCGACGCCACGATGCTGGTGCACCTCGGTGTGCAGGCCGAGAAGGACGGGGTGGCCCCCGACCCGGCGACCGCCCACAGCGCCGAGCAGAAGATCGTGTTCGAGGTGCTCAACGAGCAGCTCGCGAAGAACGCCAACCACTGGACCCCGATCGCCAACGAGATCAAGGGCGTCACCGAGGAGACCACCACCGGTGTGCTCCGCCTCTACGACATGATGCGCGAGGGCTCGCTGCTCTTCCCGGCCATCAACGTCAACGACTCGGTCACCAAGTCGAAGTTCGACAACAAGTACGGCTGCCGGCACTCGCTGATCGACGGCATCAACCGCGCCACCGACGTCCTCATCGGCGGCAAGGTCGCGGTGGTCTGCGGCTACGGCGACGTGGGCAAGGGCTGCGCCGAGTCGCTCCGCGGCCAGGGCGCTCGCGTGATCATCACCGAGATCGACCCGATCTGCGCGCTGCAGGCAGCGATGGACGGCTACCAGGTGTCGACGCTCGACGAGGTGCTCCCGGTCGCGGACATCATCATCACCGCGACGGGCAACAAGGACGTCATCACCGTCGAGCAGATGCAGCGGATGAAGTTCCAGGCGATCGTCGGCAACATCGGCCACTTCGACAACGAGATCGACATGGCCGGCCTCGAGAGCTTCCCGGGCGTCCACCGCAAGAACGTCAAGCCGCAGGTGGACGTGTGGACCTTCCCTCGAGCGGGCGGCACGACGATCATCGTCCTGTCCGAGGGTCGGCTGATGAACCTCGGCAACGCGACCGGCCACCCGTCGTTCGTGATGTCGAACTCGTTCACCAACCAGGTGCTCGCGCAGATCGAGATCTTCACCAAGACCGAGGAGTACCCGGTCGGCGTCTACGTGCTGCCCAAGCACCTCGACGAGGAGGTCGCCCGGCTGCACCTCGAGTCCCTCGGGGTCTCCCTGACGACGCTGTCGGACTCGCAGGCGAAGTACCTCGGTGTCGACGTCGCCGGCCCCTACAAGTCGGAGCACTACCGCTACTGACCCGCGGGTCGGGCAGGGCGGTAGTGGTCGGGAGAGGTCGGCGGAGGTGACGAACACTGACGTGACGAGCCCTGGCGGCCGGGGCCGCGTGCTCGTCGTCGACGACGACGCGGCCCTGGCCGAGATGCTCACGATCGTGCTGCGCAACGAGGGGTTCGACTCCCGCGTCTGCGCGGTGGGAGACCGGGCGCTCGCCGAGTTCCGGGACTACCGTCCCGACGTCGTCCTGCTCGACCTGATGCTGCCCGGCAAGGACGGCATCGACGTCTGCAAGGAGATCCGGGCCGAGTCCGGCGTACCCATCGTCATGCTGACCGCCAAGAGCGACACGATCGACGTGGTCGTCGGCCTCGAGTCCGGGGCCGACGACTACGTCGTCAAGCCGTTCAAGCCCAAGGAGCTGGTGGCCCGGATCCGGGCCCGGGTCCGGCGCTTCGACGACCCGGCGCCGGAGGCGCTGACCATCGGTGACCTCACCATCGACGTCGCCGGCCACGTCGTGGCCCGGGACGGGCAGCCGATCGCGCTGACCCCGCTCGAGTTCGACCTGCTCGTGTGCCTGGCCCGCAAGCCCTGGCAGGTCTTCACCCGCGAGGTGCTGCTCGAGCAGGTGTGGGGCTACCGGCACGCCGCCGACACCCGGTTGGTCAACGTGCACGTGCAGCGGCTCCGGTCCAAGGTCGAGCACGACCCGGAGAACCCGGAGATCGTGGTCACCGTCCGCGGAGTCGGCTACAAGGCCGGCACGGGCTAAGGCCGTGTCTCTCAAGTCTGCCGCGGCGTCCGCGGCCCCGCATCCCGACCGGCCGCGTTGTCGGCACTCGGCGCAGCACGCTGCGCTCTCGCACCTCCGCCTTGCCGGACCGGGCGCGGATGCCACGCCCGCCCACGCGACATCCTTGAGAGACACGACCTAGCGATGGTCGGGCCCGTGAAGGTCGGCGCCCCGCTGCGACGAGCCACGACCGTGTGGCGACGGTCGATCCAGGCTCGCGTGGTGATCAGCACGCTGCTGCTCTCCGCCGTCGTGGTCTCCCTGGTCGGCTGGGTGCTGCTCCAGCAGATCACCGACGGCCTCGTGACCCGCAAGACCGACTCGGCGGTCGAGGAGACCACCCGCGCCACGGCCGAGGCGCAGCGCCAGCTCTCGGCCGCCAACGGCAACGACTCCGACGCGAGCAGCCAGCTCACCCAGGTGGGCGCCACCCTGGTCTCGCGTGGCTCCGTCCAGGGCTACGACATCGTGCTGACCGGTCCCATCGCCGGGTCGACCACCGGCGTCGCAGCGGGCGCCGGCACGACCAGCACCCCCGGCGTGCTCTCCGACAGCATCCCGGAGCGGCTCCGGTCGGCCGTCGAGAAGGGCGACGCGAGCGAGACGTCGTACACCTACTCGACCATCCGCTACACCGCCAGCACGGGACGCCCCGAGGTGCCGGGCGTGGTGACCGGGTCGCAGGTGACGCTGCCGGCCGACGGGGGCACCTACACGCTCTACTACCTCTTCCCGATGACCGAGCAGCAGGACACCCTCGTGCTCGTAGGACGGGCGCTCGTCACGGGCGGTGCACTCCTCCTCGTCCTGGTCGGCGGCCTCACCTGGCTCGTCACGCGGCAGGTCGTGACCCCCGTCCGACTGGCCCGACGGGTTGCGGAACGGCTCGCGTCCGGACGCCTGGAGGAGCGCATGCACGTGCGCGGCGACGACGACATCGCCCGGCTGGGCACGTCGTTCAACCAGATGGCGGCGAGCCTGCAGAAGCAGATCCGCCAGCTCGAGGAGCTGTCGCGGGTGCAGCGCCGGTTCGTGTCCGACGTGTCCCACGAGCTGCGCACCCCGCTCACCACCGTGCGGATGGCCGGCGACGTGCTGCACGACGCCCGCACCCGGTTCGACCCGCCGACAGCCCGGGCCGCCGAGCTGCTCCAGAACGAGCTCGACCGCTTCGAGATGCTGCTCGCCGACCTGCTCGAGATCAGCCGCTTCGACGCGGGCGCCGCGGTCCTCGACCTCGAGGACGTCAACCTCGTCGACCTCGCGCACCGCGTCGTGGAGAGCACCCAGGCTCTCGCCGAGCGCCGCGGGACGGTGGTCGTCGTCCGGTCGGGCGACCGGCCGTGCGTCGCCGAGGTGGACCCGCGACGCGTCGAGCGCATCGTGCGCAACCTGATCACCAACGCCATCGACTACGCGGACAGCAAGGACGTCGTGGTGCTCGTCGAGTCCAACGACGAGGCGACCGCGCTCGCCGTGCGCGACCACGGCGTGGGCCTGCGCCCCGGCGACGCGGCGATGGTGTTCAACCGGTTCTGGCGCGCCGACCCGGCCCGGGCCCGCACCACCGGGGGCACCGGCCTGGGCCTGTCGATCTCGCTCGAGGACGCCCACCTGCACGGAGGCTGGCTCCAGGCGTGGGGCGAGCCCGGAGGTGGCGCGCAGTTCCGGCTCACCCTGCCCCGCCGGGCGGGCGACCGGATCGGCTCGAGCCCGCTGCCGCTCGTCCCCGCCGACGCCGGTGTCAGCTCGGTCGGCGCCAGCTACCAGCGCACCGACCGCCGCCCGCTGGGCCGCAAGGCAGGCACCCCGTGACCCGCCGCCGCGGAGCGCTCGTCCTGGCCCTGCTGCTGACCTTCGCGCTCAGCGGGTGCGTCGGCCTGCCGCAGAGCGGCCGGGTGCGTGCTGTCGACTCGCCGCAGCAGGGTGAGGGCGAGACCCTCGTCGACTACACCCCCGGCGGGCCCAAGCGGGGCAGCGCCCCGGTGCCGCTGATCGACAACTTCCTGCGCGCGATGACCGCGACGCCCCTCAGCACCTACGTGGCCCAGCAGTTCCTCACCTCGGAGAGCAGCAGCTCGTGGGTGCCCGAGAAGGGCACCGTCGTCTACGGGGGCAGCACCATCGAGATGCTGCCGGGCAACCGGGCCTCGCTGCGGCTCACCGACGTCGTGGACCTCGACGACCGCGGCACCTGGCTGGGAGACCGGACCGGCGGCGCCGGGAGGGTCTACACCCTCAAGCTGGTCAAGGAGCGCGGCGAGTGGCGGATCAGCGACCCGCCCGACCGGCTGATCATCCCGCGCCCGCACTTCGACACGGAGTACCAGCAGTACTACCTCTACTTCTTCGACAAGTCCGCCCAGGTGCTCGTCCCGGAGCCGGTCTACGTCCCGCGCGGGCTCCAGGCGCCGACCCTGCTCGTCGCCGCGCTGCTCAAGGGTCCGGCGCCCGAGCTGGGCGGGGTCGAGACCACGTTCGTGCCCCCCGGGACGCGCCTCGACGGGATCTCCGTGCCGGTCACACGCGACAACACCGCCGAGGTGCCGCTCTCCGACCAGGTGCTCGACCTCGACGACGTGCAGCTCAACCTGCTCTTCGCCCAGCTGTCCTGGACCCTTGGCCAGGTCGCCGGGGTCGAGCGGATGCGGGTCACCGTCGGCCGCACGCCGGTCGACCTCGCCGGCGGGCGGGTCGACGTCTCCGTCACCCAGGGCTCCGAGTTCGACCCGGCGCTGGCCTGGGCGTCCACCTCGTTGTTCGGCACCCGCGACCGTCGGGTGGTCGCCCTCACCGGGTCGCACGAGGAACGGATCAGCGGTCCGTTCGGGACGCTCCCGCTCGGGCTCCGCTCGATCGGCGTCGACCTGCCCGCCCAGCACGTCGCCGGGGTCACCGCCGACGGCACCCGCGTCCTGGAGTCCGACAAGGACCGCGACTCCCCAGACCCGGCCACGATGCGTGACGTCCGCACCGTCTACACCGGCGGGACCGACCTGCTGCGACCGACCTACGACCTCTACGGGCAGCTCTTCGTCGTGGACCGCACCGCCGCGGGCGCCCGGCTCTCGGTGGTGCGAGCGGGCGACGCGCGGACCCTCCCGGCGCCCGGTCTGACCGGGCAGCCGGTCGTCCGGTTCGTGCTCAGCCGCGACGGCACCCGTCTGGTCTCCCAGATCCGCCGCGACGGCGTCGACCACCTGCTCGTCTCCCGGGTCGAGCGGGACGCGAAGGGACGGGTGCGGGGTCTGCTGCCCGCCCGGCCGCTGCGGTTGACCGGGTTCGAGGGCGACCAGATCCGTGACCTCGGCTGGCGCAGCCCGGGCTCCCTGGCGGTGCTGTCCAGCCCGTCGGCAGGCACGTCGCAGGTGCTGGTCGTCAAGATCGACGGGTCGTCGACGCCGGAGGACCTCAGCACCGACGCCGAGCTGTTCCGCGACCAGGCTGTGCGGCTGCTGACCTCGCCGGCGGTCGGATCGCCGCTCTACATCCGCACGGCCACCGGACAGCTCTTCTCCCTGGCAGCGACCGGCCGCTGGACCGGCACCAGCATCGAGCGTGGCCTCGGCTCGCCGACGTTCGTCGGCTAGCCGGAAACGGTCCACGGCGTCCCGGACCCGCTGGTCGTCCACCGCCGCGCGGCGAGACGGCTCCTCGATCGTCGTACGCGGTGAGGGTGGGGGCATGTCCACGCGTCCGGCCTCCCTGCCCGACGCCGGCCGTGACCTGCTGCTCGGCAGCGCCTGCGTCGGCTGCGGGCGACCGGGCCGCGTGCTGTGCGCCCGCTGCGACGCCTCGCTGCCCAGGCGGGGGAGTGCCGCCTGGCCGTCCCCGCCGCCGCCGGGCCTGGCCCTTCCCTACGCCGGCGGAGCGTACGACGGTCTGCTCAAGGTGATGGTCAACGAGCACAAGGAGCGCGGCGTGTTCGCCCTGGCCACGCCGCTCGGACGGGTGCTCGGTGACGTGGTCGGCGACCTGCTCACCGCGCTCGACGCGCACGGGCGCGTGCTGCTCGTGCCGGTGCCGTCCCGTCGACGGGTGGTGCGGCGCCGTGGCCACGACCCGCTGCTGCGCACGGCCCGGCAGGCCGCGTCACGCCTGCGCCGCACGGGGGTCGACGTCGTCGTCCGGCAGCTGCTCGTGCCCACCGGCCGGGTCCGTGACCAGTCCGGCCTGGACGCCGTCGCGCGGGCCGGCAACCTGGCCGGATCGATGTCCGCGCGCCGGGTCCGGTCCGTGGAGGGACGCCGCACCGTGGTCGTCGTCGACGACGTGCTGACCACCGGGTCCACCGTGCGCGAGGCGCAGCGGGCGCTGGAGGACGCCGGTGTGGCAGTCGCCGGGATCGCCACCGTGGCGGCGACCCGTCGCCGGGCGCCGTAGTTCCGGTGCCCACCATTCGAGGGGTTCCCTACCGTTCTCGGGAACGGGCGACTAACGTCTTGTCATGGAGTCCGTCCGGGTCCGTGGTTGCGTCAGCGGATCCTTGTGCGAGGACGGCGCCGGTCCAGCGACCGGCGTCCCGAACCGCCAGGAGCCCCGCCGACAAGCCGATGCCAGTCGCAGGCGAAGCGGTCCACGTAAGACGTGCCGGACGACGCCCCCGACCTCGTCGAGGGCGGAGCCGGTCCGTCGATCACGGTGCGGCTTAGTAGTAAGTCCTGCCCCTCACCCGCTGTCATATGCAGCGGGCCCGGGGGAGAAGGCCGGTAGTGGCAAGAAGCTGCGGAAGCCTCAGCAGGCGGTTGTGGGGTCGAAGACCAGGTCGGCCGGACGGGCTCCATCCCCCCTGGTCACACCGGATCCGCTCGGGTCCACACTGGTGTATCACCGGGTCCCTGACCGGGCCCGGCCCGCTCCACACAGAAATCACCGAACGATCGGGAGGTTGTCGATGGACATCGTGCTCAACAGCCGGCACTGCGAGCTGAGTGACAGGTTCCGCGCTCACGTCGAGGAGAAGCTGGCCCGATTGGAGAAGCACGACCATCGCGTCATCCGTGTCGAGGTCGAGGTCGAGAAGGAGCGCAACCCACGCCAGGCCGACCGTGCCGTGCGCGTGGAGCTGACCGCCTTCTCCAAGGGTCCGGTCATCCGGGCCGAGGCCGCGGCCGAGGACAAGATGGCTGCCCTGGACCAGGCCCTGGACAAGATGGCCGGCCAGATGCGTCGCGCGGCGGACCGCAAGCGCGTGCACCGCGGCCGGCACACCCCCACCTCGGTGGGCAAGGCGCTCGCCGGCGTCGAGCCGACGCCCAACGGCACCGCCCCGACCACCGACGAGAGCGGCGAGACCACCCGCCACGTCGGTCCGATCACGGTGCTCGGCGACGGACCGTTGGTGGTCCGCGAGAAGATCCATGCCGCGGAGCCGATGACGCTCGACCAGGCGCTCTACGAGATGGAGCTGGTCGGGCACGACTTCTTCCTGTACATCGAGAAGGAGACGGAGCGCCCGTCGGTCGTCTACCGCCGGCGCGGCTACGACTACGGCGTGATCGGCCTGGACCTGTCCTAGGCCGCGGACGCCCGAGCCTCGAATGCGGCTCGGCGTGGTTGGCTTCTGCAACCAGGAGGCCCGGTTCCGGACTTACTGGTAAAGAGGACCGATAAGGGCGGCCTCGTGCCATGATCATCCCGTGGCAGACCAGGAACAAGGCACCCGCACCGGTGAACCGATCCGGGTGGCCGTCGTGGACGACCAGGAGCTCTTCCGGCGCGGGCTCACGATGCTCCTCGGTGTCGAGGACGACATCGAGGTCGTCGGCGAGGCCGGCGACGGTGTCGCCGCGACCGAGCTGGCCGCGACCGCCGTGCCCGACGTGATCCTGATGGACGTCCGGATGCCGAAGCGCTCCGGGATCGAGGCGTGCGTCGCGATCAAGGAGGTCGCGCCGACGGCGCGGATCATCATGCTCACGGTCAGCGACGAGGAGGCCGACCTCTACGACGCCGTCAAGAACGGCGCGTCCGGCTACCTCCTCAAGGACTCCTCCATCGACGAGGTCGCCCAGGCGATCCGCGTGGTCGCCGACGGTCAGTCGCTGATCAGCCCGTCGATGGCGATCAAGCTCCTCGACGAGTTCAAGCAGATGTCCCGCTCCGACCGGCAGCAGGTCCCCACGCCGCGACTGACCGACCGCGAGCTCGAGGTCCTCAAGCTCGTCGCGCAGGGCCTGAACAACCGCGAGATCGCCAAGCGGCTGTTCATCAGCGAGAACACCGTCAAGAACCACGTCCGCAACATCCTCGAGAAGCTCCAGCTGCACTCCCGCATGGAGGCCGTGATGTACGCCGTGCGCGAGAAGCTGCTCGACATCCCCTGATCGGTGACCTGACCGGTGACCTGATCGGCGACCTGATCCGTCGTACGACGGCGGTGTCGGTGGGGCTTGCGATGATGGGGCCATGACCGACGCACCGACCCTGTCGCGCGCCCAGGCACGGCGGGTCGCGCTGGTCGCCCAGGGGTTCCGCGACCCGCGGCACACCGTCCCGACGATGCGCACCTTCAACCGCACGCTCGCGCGCACCGCGGTCCTGCAGATCGACTCGGTCAACGTGCTGCAGCGGGCGCACTACATGCCGCTGTTCTCGCGGATGGGTCCCTACGACACCGACCTGCTGCGCCGTGCCTCCGAGCAGAAGCCGCGCCGGATCGTGGAGTACTGGGCCCACGTCGCCGCCTTCATGCCCGTCGAGCTGTGGCCGCACATGCGGCACCGGATGCGTGCCTACGAAGCGCGCGGCCACGAGTGGGAGGCGGTCCGGCACAACCCGCAGCTCGTGGACACCGTGATGGCCGAGGTCGAGGAGCGTGGTCCCTCGACCGCGCGCGACCTCGACGACGGGCTGCCCCGCGCGAAGCAGCACTGGGGCTGGAACTGGTCGGACACCAAGAAGGTCCTGGAGTACCTCTTCGCCAGCGGCGCGCTCGCCGTCGCCGGCCGCAACACCGCCTTCGAGCGGCTCTACGACCTGCCCGAGCGGGTGATCCCCCGCGAGCACCTCGACGCCCCGGAGCCCACGGTCGAGGAGGCGTCCGTCGAGCTGCTGCGGCGGGCGGCCGTCGCGCACGGGGTCGGGACCGAGCTCGACCTGCGCGACTACTTCCGGATGCGCCCCGAGCTGACCAAGCCGGCCCTCGCGACCCTGGTCGAGTCGGGGGAGCTGCTGCCCGTGCGCATCGAGGGCTGGAACCGCCCCGCCTACCTGCACCGGGACGCCGCGCTGCCGCGCCGCGTCCACGCGCGGGCGCTGCTGTCCCCGTTCGACCCGTTGGTCTGGAACCGGGACCGCACCGAGCACCTGTTCGGCTTCCACTACCGCATCGAGATCTACGTCCCCGAGCCCCAGCGGGTGCACGGCTACTACGTGCTGCCCTTCCTCCTCGGCGACCGGATCGTCGGGAGGGTCGACCTCAAGGCCGAGCGCCGGACCGGCACGCTGCTGGTGCAGGGGAGCTACGCCGAGCCGGACGCTCCGCTGGAGACCGCCGCCGAGCTCGCCGCCGAGCTGCGCGAGCTGGCGGGCTGGCTGGGCCTCGAGCACGTCGTCGTCGCGCCCCGGGGTGACCTGGCCGGCGAGCTCGCCGTGGCCGTGAAGGCCGACGAGGGTGCCTGACGGTCTCGCCGGGGTGCTGACCGCCTGGGTGCTCGCGATCACCTCGCTCGCGTGGCCCGCCACTCCGACGGTCGACCCGTCGCGGCCGCCGTCGTTCCCGGTCGCGGGTCCGGTGCGCTACTCCGCGTTCCACCACGACTACCCGGCGGCGGACGTGTTCGCCCGGTGCGGAGCCCGCGTCGTCGCGCCGGTCGACGGGACCGTGCTGGAGGTCGCCCGCACGGACCGGTGGGACCCGACCACCGACCGGGGCGCCGACCGGGGCGGGCTCGCCTTCTCGATCGAGGGCGACGACGGGGTGCGCTACTACGGCAGCCATCTCCGCAGCCTGGAGCCCGGGCTGCGGGCGGGCGCCGGCTGCGCTCCGGTGACCCGGTCGGGCGGGTCGGCAACACCGGAGACGCCCGCGGCATCGACTGCCACCTGCACTTCGGCATCTCGCCGGTCTGCCGCGGCACCGGCGACTGGCGGGTGCGACGCGGTGCCGTCGCGCCGTACCCGTTCCTGCGGAGCTGGCAGCACGGCGGCACCCGCTCACCGGCCGCCGCGGCGCGCCTCTGGCAGCGCCGTCACGGGTGCGGCTGACCGGTCCGGCGCCCACCGCCCGGCGACCGATTGGTCCGGCGGTTACGATGGCGGGTGGAACGCGCACCGCCGCACGCTCGTTGTACGACCGGTGGGTGCCGTGCACCCGCGAGCCCGCTGACCCAGACCACACAGCCTGACCACAGGAGTCGACGCACGTGCCTGCCATCCTCGACAAGATCCTTCGCATCGGTGAGGGCAAGATCCTCCGGCAGCTCGAGGCCATCTCGCGCGCCGTGAACGCCATCGAGGACGAGTTCGTGGCGATGACCGACGAGGAGCTCCAGGGCCAGACCGCCGAGTTCCGCAAGCGCCTCGAGGCGGGCGAGAGCCTCGACGACCTGATGCCCGAGGCGTTCGCGACGGTCCGCGAGGCCGCCAAGCGGGTCCTCGGCCAGCGGCACTTCGACGTGCAGATCATGGGTGGCGCCGCGCTGCACCTCGGCAACATCGCCGAGATGAAGACCGGTGAGGGCAAGACGCTGGTCTCGACGCTGCCGGCCTACCTCAACGCGCTGTCGGGCGACGGGGTGCACGTGGTCACCGTCAACGACTACCTCGCGAAGTACCACGCCGAGTGGATGGGACGCGTGCACCAGTTCCTCGGGCTCACGGTCGGGGTGATCCTCCCCGAGATGCGCCCCGACGAGCGGCGCGTGGCCTACAACGCCGACGTCACCTACGGCACCAACAACGAGCTCGGCTTCGACTACCTGCGCGACAACATGGCCAACTCCATCGAGGAGTGCGTGCAGCGTGGGCACAACTTCGCCGTCGTGGACGAGGTCGACTCGATCCTCATCGACGAGGCGCGCACCCCGCTGATCATCTCGGGCCCGACCCAGGACGAGGTGCGGTGGTACGGCGAGTTCGCCACCATCGCCCGCTCGATGGTCAAGGACGTCGACTACGAGGTCGACGAGAAGAAGCGCACCATCTCGGTGCTCGAGCCGGGCATCACCAAGGTCGAGGACCACCTCGGCATCGACAACCTCTACGACTCGGTGAACACGCCGCTGATCTCGTTCATGAACAACGCGATCAAGGCCAAGGAGCTGTTCCGCAACGACAAGGAGTACGTCGTCATGAGCGGCGAGGTGCTCATCGTCGACGAGCACACCGGCCGCATGCTCGCCGGACGCCGCTACAACGAGGGCCTGCACCAGGCCATCGAGGCCAAGGAGAACGTCGAGGTCCGCGAGGAGTACCAGACCCTCGCCACGATCACGCTGCAGAACTACTTCCGGCTCTACGACAAGCTCTCCGGCATGACCGGTACGGCGATGACGGAGGCCTCCGAGTTCGACAAGATCTACGGGCTCGGTGTCGTGCCGCTGCCGACCAACAAGCCGCTGATCCGCCTGGACCAGGCCGACCTCGTCTACCGGACCGAGGACGCGAAGTACACCGCCGTCGTGGAGGACATCGCCGAGCGCAACAAGACCGGCCAGCCGGTCCTGGTGGGCACCGTCTCGGTGGAGAAGTCCGAGCTGCTGTCCGGGCTGATGACCAAGCGCGGCATCCCGCACACGGTGCTGAACGCCAAGCAGCACGACAGCGAGGCCAAGATCGTCGCGCTCGCCGGTCACAAGGGCGCGGTCACCGTCGCGACCAACATGGCCGGTCGAGGCACCGACATCATGCTCGGCGGCTCGGTGGAGTTCCTCGCCGACCAGGAGCTGCGCAACAAGGGGCTCGACCCGCTCGAGGACAGCGAGGCCTACGAGGCCGAGTGGCCGGCCGCCGTGGAGCGGATCAAGGAGCAGGTCGCCCACGAGCACGACGAGGTCAAGGAGGCCGGCGGCCTCTACGTCGTCGGCACCGAGCGCCACGAGTCGCGTCGCATCGACAACCAGCTCCGTGGTCGCTCAGGCCGTCAGGGCGACCCGGGCGAGACCCGGTTCTACCTGTCCCTCGAGGACGAGCTGATGCGGCTGTTCAAGTCCGACTGGGTCGACTGGGTGCTGACCACGCTCAAGGTCCCCGACGACGTCCCGATCGAGAACAAGCGCGTCACCGGCGCCATCGCCTCCGCGCAGGGCCAGGTCGAGTCGCAGAACTTCGACTCGCGCAAGAACGTCCTGAAGTACGACGACGTGATGAACCGCCAGCGCGAGGTGATCTACGGCGAGCGCCGCGCCGTGCTCGAGGGCGCCGACCTGCACGAGCAGATCCGCGACATGATCAACGACGTCGTCGAGGGCTACGTCACCGCATCGACCGACGGGTTCCCGGAGGAGTGGGACCTCGACGCCCTGTGGGCGGCGCTCAAGCAGCTCTACCCGGTCTCGATGACGCTGGCCCAGGCCGAGGAGGACGCCGGCGGCCGCAACGGCCTGACCCGTGAGCAGCTCATCGAGGACCTGAAGGCCGACGCCCAGGCGTCGTACGACCGCCGTGAGGTGGAGTTCGGCGAGGAGGTCATGCGCGAGCTCGAGCGGCGGGTGCTGCTGTCCGTGCTGGACCGCAAGTGGCGCGAGCACCTCTACGAGATGGACTACCTGCGCGAGGGCATCGGGCTGCGTGCCTACTCCCAGCGCGACCCGCTCGTGGAGTACCAGCGCGAGGGCTTCGACATGTTCCGGACGATGATGGACGGGATCAAGGAAGAGGCGGTCGGCTACCTGTTCAACCTGGAGGTCCAGGTGGAGGAGGAGGAGCAGGTGCAGGCTCCCGAGCCGGAGATCGAGCTCGGCCCGGCCCTCTCGCAGGCCGCCGCGTCCGCGCACAAGGGCGACCACCCCGCGATCCGCGCCAAGGGACTCGACCGGCCGAAGCAGCCGCAGAAGCTGGCCTACTCGGCGCCGTCGGAGGACGGCGAGGCCTCGGTGAGCGGTGCCCCGCAGCAGGTCGACGACGACCCCTTCGCCGGCGCCAGCCGCAACGCCCTGTGCCCCTGCGGCTCCGGCAAGAAGTACAAGAAGTGCCACGGCGCACCCGGCGGGCCGACCGGTCTGACCACCCGCGTCAACGGCTGACCTCTGCTCCGCGATCGGCTGACGGTGCCCGAGCCGGCTGACGAGGGCTTGTCGAGATCACTCGGTGAGTGGCTCGACGAGCTCTACTTCGAGACCGCTCGCGAGCTCGACGTCCTCAGCACGAGTCGAGGCTCGACTATCGCTCGCACCTCAACCGACGGAGCGGGGCGGTCGAGGTGTGGGTGCGGAACCCGCGCCTGGCCGAGGGCCGCTAGCCTGACCCGCGTGATGGAGCTGTTCGAGAACTACCTGGACGGCGCGGGCGACGCCTACGACGAGATGTTCGACGGCGGCGAGCTCCGCGGGCCCTACCGAGCGCTCGCGGCGTCGTTCGCCGAGGTCAGCGCGCCCGAGGTGCAGGCCCGCGCGGAGGCGCTGACCACGTCGTACCTCGAGCAGGGCGTCACGTTCGACATCGGCGGCGAGGAGCGGGCCTTCCCGCTCGACATCATGCCGCGGGTCATCGAGCAGGACGCCTGGTCGGTGATCGACCAGGGCGTCCAGCAGCGCGTGCGGGTGCTCGAGAAGTTCCTCGACGACGTGTACGACGCCGGACAGGTCTTCGACGACGAGGTGATCCCGCGCTCCGTGGTGACCACCTCGTCGCACTTCCACCGGGTCGCCGCCGGCGTGCAGAGCCCCAACGGGGTGCGCATCCACGTCTCCGGCATCGACCTGATCCGCGACGCCGACGGCAGCTTCCGGGTGCTCGAGGACAACGTGCGGGTGCCGTCGGGGGTGTCCTACGTGATGACCAACCGGCGGGCGATCTCCTCCGCGCTGTCCGAGGCGTTCGCCGGGCACCGGATCCGCCCGGTCGGGTCCTACCCGCGCCGGCTGCTCAACGCGCTGCGCTCCAGCGCCCCGGCCGGTGTCGACGACCCGACCGTCGTGGTGCTGACACCCGGTGTGTTCAACGGCGCCTACTTCGAGCACGCGCTGCTCGCCCGGACCATGGGCATCGAGCTCGTGGAGGGTCGTGACCTGGTCTGCCAGCGCGGCCGGGTGATGATGCGGACCACCAGCGGGCTCGAGCAGGTGCACGTGATCTACCGCCGCGTCGACGACGAGTTCCTCGACCCGGTGCACTTCCGCTCCGACTCGCTGCTCGGCTGCCCGGGCCTGATGAACGCCGCGCGGGCCGGCAACGTGACGATCGCCAACGCGGTGGGCAACGGCGTCGCGGACGACAAGCTCGTCTACACCTACCTGCCGGACCTGATCCGCTACTACACGGGCGAGGAGCCGGTGCTCGCCAACGTCGACACCTGGCGGCTCGGTGAGCCCGCGCACCGCGAGGAGGTGCTGGACCGCCTCGACGAGCTGGTGCTCAAGCCGGTCGACGGCTCCGGCGGCAAGGGCATCGTGATCGGGCCGAGCGCCTCACCGGGCGAGCTCGACGTGCTGCGTGCGAAGGTGCTCGAGGACCCGCGTGCGTGGATCGCCCAGCCCGTCGTACAGCTCTCCACGGTGCCGACCCTGTTCGACGACCGGATGCGCCCGCGGCACGTCGACCTGCGGCCGTTCGCGGTCAACGACGGCCACAAGGTCTGGGTGCTGCCCGGAGGGCTGACCCGGGTGGCGCTGCCCGAGGGCGAGCTCATCGTGAACTCGTCGCGCGGCGGCGGCTCCAAGGACACCTGGGTGCTGGCCGGCGGCCGCGCCGCCGCGCCACCCGTCCCGGTGGCGCCGGCGCCGGAGGTGCACGCGCCACCCCTGGACACCGGCCCGGCGATCGAGCGGCGGGCCACCAACGCCCAGCAGCAGGCCGAGCAGCAGCAGCAGTCCACGTGGGCCGGGGAGGCGTCGTGCTGAGCCGCATCGCGGAGTCGCTCTTCTGGATCGGGAGGTACGTCGAGCGCGCGGAGGACACCGCGCGGATCCTCGACGTGCAGACGCAGATGATGGTCGAGGACCCGTCGGTCGACATCGACTCGGCCTGCCGCACCCTGCTCGGGGTCATGGGCACCGACATCCCCGAGGGGCGGCTGACCCTGGAGGCGTCGCTGTTCCGCCTGGCCTTCGACACCGACGAGGGCACGTCGATCTCGTCGGCGATCCTCGGTGCCCGCGAGAGCGCCCGTCGCGCCCGCGAGACCTTGTCGACGGACATGTGGGAGGTGATCAACTCGACGTACCGGCACATCCCGTCGGGTCGCTTCCGGGCGATGCGCACGCAGGACGCGTTCCGCTGGGTGCGCGAGCGGGCAGCGGTCATCAACGGCACCGCCGACGCGACGATGAGCCGCGACGAGGGCTGGCAGTTCCTGCTCCTCGGCCGGTCCCTCGAGCGCGCGGACATGACCGCCCGGCTGGTCGCCACCTCCGCACTCAGCCCCGGACCCAACTCGGCGTGGGCGACCACGCTGCGGGCCTGCGGCGCCTACCAGTCGTTCCTGCGCACCTACCGCGGCCTGGAGACCGACCGCGAGGCCGCCGAGTACCTCCTGCTCGACCGGCTGTTCCCGCGCTCGGTGGTGCACGCGCTGACCCGCGCCGAGCAGTGCCTGGCCAACCTCGAGGCGAGCGGCCAGCGGGTCGGCTTCCAGGACGAGGCGCAACGGCTCCTCGGCCGCGCCCGCGCCGAGCTGGAGTACCGCTCGATCAGCGACATCGTCGCCGACCTCCCGGGGGAGATGGAGCGGCTGCAGCGCACCTGCGCGGCCGCCAGCGACGCCGTGACGCACCGCTACTTCGCGCACGCGGTGGCCATGAGCTGGCAGGGAGGGGCGGCCCGATGACCATGCAGTTCCGGGTGGTGCACACCACCCGCATCGCGTACGACGGAGGGGTGGCCGCGTCGTTCAACGAGGCGCGGATGACCCCGCTGACCAGCGGTCAGCAGGTCGTGGTCCACACGAGGCTCGACGTGCAGCCGACACCGTGGAGCCAGACCTACCGTGACTACTGGGGCACGGAGGTGACCGCGTTCGAGGTGCTCGACCAGCACAGCGAGCTGACCGTCACCGCGACCTCGACGGTGCAGGTGAACCGGCCGCCGCAGGAGCCGGGCACGATGACCTGGGACGAGCTGCGCGCTCCCGCTGTGCTGGACCGCTTCTGCGAGACCCTCGTGGTCGACGACCGGGTGCGCCCCGACGCCGAGCTCCAGGCACTGGCCGCCGGACTGGCCGCCGGCTCCGACGGGCCGAGCGACTTCGCGGCGAAGGTCTGCGCGCTGGTCTACGCCGAGATGAAGTACCAGTCCGGCTCCACCAAGGTGCACGGTCACGCCTCCGACGCGTGGGCGGCCCGGGCCGGGGTCTGCCAGGACATGGCGCACGTCGCGATCGGGGTGCTGCGCGCGGCGCAGGTGCCGGCCCGCTACGTGTCGGGCTACCTGCACCCGCGTCGCGAGCCGGAGGTCGGCGAGACGGTCACGGGGGAGTCGCACGCGTGGATCGAGTGGTGGGACGGTGCCTGGATCGGCTTCGACCCGACCAACGACGTCGCCCCGGGCGACCGGCACGTCGTCGTGGCACGGGGCCGGGACTACACCGACGTACCCCCGCTGACCGGCATCTTCTCCGGAGGCAGCACCTCGTCGATGGCCGTGGCCGTGCAGGTCACCCGGCTGTCCTGACGGCGGGCGGGCGTGTCTCTCACATCTGCCGCGGCGTCTTCTCGAGCCACGCCCTAGCCGAGCTGCAGCGCCACGCAGGTCCACCGGCCATGGCGGCGCTCGAGACGGGCGGCGAGGGCGCGGGAGCGGTGGCCGTGCCGGACGTGCACGCTCACCTCGGCGCTGCCCGGCTCGGGTTGGAACACGTGCACGCTGCGCACCTGTGGCCGGATCGTCCTCAGCCGCTGGGGCGCGGGCGCGGTGCGGCCCAGGATGCGGACCCGGCGGCCGAGGTCCTGGTAGACCCGGGCGGTGGTCCAGCGCAGCAGCTGGGTCAGCGGCCGGTCGCCACCGAGCACCTCCACGGTCGCCTGCGCGAAGCGCGCGGCCCAGGCCTGCACCTCGCGGTGCTCGCGTGACCCGCCGCCCTCGATCACCCGGAGCTCCGGGGTGGCGGGGGCAGTCCGTCGCCGGTCCAGGTCGAGGGCCAGGCTGCCCTGGACGGCGGCCACGGGGACGACCTCGCGCTCGGTGCCGGACGGGGTGAGCCGGGTGACGGTCGCCAGCTCGGCGCTCGGTGCGGGCGGACGCCGTGCCGGGACGGGCGCGGTGGTGTCGGTCGTGGCGTTCATGAGCGTTCCTCTCGGTGGGGTGCGAGCTGTCCGGGGACCACGAGACGGGTTCCCGGGAGGATCAGGTCGGGGTCGGCCCCGATCCGGGTGGTGTTGGCCCGGTGCAGCCGGTGCCACGCCTCGGTGACGTCGGGAGCGTCCGCTCCGGCAGGCAGCAGGTCGGTCGCGATCGACCAGAGCGAGTCGCCCCGTCGGACGACCACGGCGGTCGGGTGTGAAGGAACGGTCCGGGCGGCGGAGGCGTGCGCGGCGCCACCGGTGGTGCGGTCCGGCAGCGCCAGACCGGTGAGCCCCGTGGGTCCGTGCGTCCCGGTGGGTCCGCCGGCCGGGTCGGCGTGGGCCGGAGCGGCCGCGCCGACGGCCAGGCCGAGCGTCGCGGTGACCACGACCCTGGCCGCCGCGGGGCAGGCGCGGGTCGCCAGCCGCTCGAGGCCGCCGACGGCCCGGCTCTCGGGGACCAGGGCCGCGGCCAGCCGGGCGGCCACCGCCAGGACCGTCGTCACCAGGAGCCAGGCCGTGCAGCCGAGCAGCGCCGCGGCGCAGGCGGCGGCGAGCAGGTCGGCGAAGGGGAGCGTGGTCAGGGCGCGCGGACCGCGGCCGTCGACCGAGGCGGCCACGGCGAGCAGTGGGTCGCGGGTGAGCGCCCACACCCCGCGGCCGCCGGCGAGGCAGGCCGCCACCAGGAGGGTGCCCCGGAGGACCGGGAGCGTCGGGAGCCGAGTCGCCACGTCGCTGACCTTCTCGTTTGATGTCGTTTGATCTATTTAGACGTCGTCGAGCGATGAAGTCAATCGTTTGTCCACAGCAGATTGACACCGGCGCCCGCACCGGTCAGCGTTCGGGGATGCGGTGGGACGAACAACTCCTGGGCCTCTTCGACGACCTCGAGCAGCAGGCCGAGGGTCTGGCCCTCGCCGAGCGCGACGCCCTGGTCGCCGAGCAGAGCCGCGCGGAGTACGCCGGCGTGGACCTGGCCGCCCGCCTGCACGGCTCGACCGGTGCCCGGGTCCAGGTCGACGTCACCGGGCTGGGGTCGCTCGACGGGACCGTGCTGCGCACCGGCGACGGCTGGTGCCTGCTGGCGGTGGGTGGACGGGAGTGGATCGTGGTGATCGCCGCTGCGACCGCCCTGCGGGGGCTCGCCGAGGGCGGCGTCGGTGAGCGCGCCCGGCCGCTGACCGGTCGGCTCGGCCTCGGGTCCGCCCTGCGCGGCGTGGCCGAGAGCGGCGGCGAGGTGGTGCTGCACCTGCGCGACGGTGCGGTGACCAGGGGCGTGCTCGGGCGGGTCGGCGCGGACTTCGTCGAGGTGCGGCCGGGCAGCGACCCGGGACAGGCAGCCGGTGCGGCGGCGGTGCTGCCGTTCGCGGCGATCGCCGCGCTCAGTCACGGATTGGGCGACGGGTGGGGCGACGCGTGAGTGGGCAGGTAGGTCAGCGGGACGGGTCGGCCGGCGAGGCCGTGCGGTCCTTCTTGGCGTCCGACTCGGCGTACTTGCGGGCGATGTAGTCCTCGAGCTCGACCGCCTCGATGCGGTACTGCTGTCGCCCGCCGATCTGGATGTAGCGCAGCTCGCCGGACTGCACGAGCGCCCGCACCTGGGCCACGGACGTGGCCAGCACCTCGGCCACGTCGGCCAGCGTGAGGAACCGGCGTGCGGACTCGCCGCCCGGGGGGCTGGACATGGGGCCACTATGCCAGCGTTTGCCGGTGTTTCGGCGCGCGGAGCCACGTTTGCGCGCGGAGGCTGTGGATGACGGGGTGTCGAACCGGGACGAACCGAGCATGATGGCCCCATGCCAGCACGGGGACCCAGCACGGACACACGTGCGGGTGGCGACGCGCCACCCGCTTCACCGGCGGCCAGCCGCCCGGCCCGGTCCCGCTGGCGGGACCCACGGCTGGTGATCGGTGTCGGCGTCGTCGCGGCCTGCACCCTGCTCGGGGCCCGGCTGCTCGGCGGTGCCGACGACACCGTCGGGGTGTGGGCAGCGCGCAGCGAGCTGGGCGCCGGGCAGTCGGTGCGCTCCGCCGACCTGGTCCGCCGCGACGTGCACTTCGCCGACCAGGAGGCCGCCGACCGCTACCTGTCCTCCGACGCGCCGCCGCCGGCCGGGGCGCGCCTCGACCGCGCGGTCGGTGCCGGCGAGCTGCTGCCGCGGGAAGCGATGAGCTCGTCCGGCACGGGCTCCCTGACCGAGGTGCCGCTGTCGGTGAGCACCGAGTCGGTCCCGGCCACCGTGCAGGTCGGCACCGTCGTGGACGTCTGGGTGACCCCCGACGGTGCGGTCGCCGACACCGACGCACCCGCCACGGGGCCGCGCGCCCCGCGGTCGACGCTGGTCTTCGACGACGTCGCGGTGGTCTCGGTGCCCCGGTCGGGCACCTCGCTCGGGCCGAGCGCCACGCGTCAGGTCATCGTCGGAGTCGACGAGGACCAGGAGGCGCGTCTGCCGACGTCGTTGGCCTCCCTGGCCGGCGGCACCGTGATCCTCACCGCCCAGCGATGACCCGGCGGAGCCGGCGATGACGCCCGCACCCGTCCCCTCCCGCACGGCCGTCCTGGTCGCGGCGGCCGGAGCCACCTGGGAGGCCGACGCGCTGGACCGGCTCGAGCGAGGCGGCCCGGGCGTCGTGCTGGCCAAGCGCTGCGTCGACCTCGCAGACCTGCTCGCCACCGCCAGCACCGGGCTGGCCACCGTCGCGGTGGTGTCGCCCGGCCTCGTGGGTCTCGACACCGACAGCGTCGGCGCACTGCTCCGGTGCGGGCTCGGGGTCGTCGCGGTCGCGGGCCCCGACGAGCTCCAGGACGGGGAGGCGGACCGGCTGCGCCGGCTCGGCATCGAGCACCTGCTCACCGTCCCCGGGATCGAGGACCTCGCCAGGGTCGTGGCGACCGCGGGTGCGGCCGCGCCGTCCGCGGCGGCCGCGGGCGAGACGCCGCCGACCGACGAGGGCCCCTCCGCAGGTCGTGGCCGGATGCTCGCGGTGTGGGGCCCGACCGGTGCCCCCGGACGGACCACGGTGGCGGTCGGGCTCGCCTCCGCGCTGGCCCGGCTGGGACGCCACACGTTCCTCCTCGACGTCGACCCCTACGGCGGCACGGTCGCCCAGCACCTCGGCGTGCTCGACGAGGTCTCCGGGGTGCTGGCCGCCGCGCGTGCGGCCAACGCCGGTCAGCTCGACGCCGACCGGCTCCGCGGCTTCGCCCGCCAGGTCGACGAGCACCTGCGGGTGCTCACCGGGCTGCCTCGCGCCGACCGGTGGCGCGAGGTCCGACCCGCCGCGTTCGACGACCTCCTCGACGAGGCGGGCCGCCTGGCGTCGTACGTCGTCCTGGACGTCGGCTTCTGCCTGGAGGCCGACGCGGCCGACCCGTTCGCGGGAGCGGCCCCACAGCGCAACCAGATGACGCTGACCGCCGTGCAGCGCGCCGACGAGGTGGTCGTCGTGGGCTCCGCCGACCCGGTCGGACTGGCCCGGCTGGCGCGGGGGCTGGTGGAGCTGCGCGAGGTGGTGCCGGGCGTGCGGCCACGAGTGGTCGTCAACCGGACCCGTCCCACGCTCGGCTGGAGCGATCGTGAGATCCGGGGCATGGTCGAGGGCTTCGTGACCCCGCTCGACGTGCACTTCCTCCCCGACGACAGGTCCGCAGCCGACCGGGCGCTGATGGCCGGTCAGAGCCTGGCGGAGTCCGGTGACTCGCCGCTGCGGACGGCGATGGTCGAGCTCGCGCACGGCGTGGCCGGTGAGCCGGTCGCACGCCCGGCCGGGCGGATCAGGCGCCGAAGAGCAGGTACAGACCGCTGACGGTGTAGAACACCATCACGATCAGCAGCGGCAGCTGGCCGGTGAGCTGGTGGCGGCGGGGGAGCAGCTTGATCGCCCGGTCGTGGGCCGCGATGACACCGAGCACGTGCCCGGTCACGACCGCGACCACCTTGAGGATCGCCAGGAACGTGGGGTGCGAGGAGATCCAGTAGCTGACCTTCCAGTCCGCCGTCCCCAACAGGTTCCAGCCCTCGCCGAGCGGGTCCGAGAGCTGCACCAGGGTCTGCTGCCCGACCTCGACGAAGTAGCTGAGGTAGTGCGCCACGATGTAGCCGACGACGATCGGCACCACGGAGTGCGCGAACCGGTCCGGCAGCGTACGGCGGGAGACACCCGGCTCGACACCGGTGGCCATCGTCGCGGCGGCGAAGGTGATGCCGACGACCGCGCAGAACGCCAGCAGGGCGACGAAGTTCAGCCAGGTCGAGGGCACGTCCACCCGTTGGGTGAACTGCAGCCACTCGTTGGAGTCCTTGAAGCTGTCGAAGGCGGTGCTGCCGAACAGCACCGCGACGACGCCGACCAGACCGGGCGCGGCGCGCACCCCGTCGAGGTTGCCCAACGGGCTGCGGATCACCAGCGGGCCCTTGCCGTCCTCGCCGGTCCGCCCGAACACCGAGAGGTGCCCGACGAGCGTCGAGTAGACCTCGAACGGGTCGGCGCGCTCCAGCCACTCGCTGCCGAAGACGGCGGCGCCGACCACCACGATCGCGATGTACGCCGCGAACCACAGCCGCACGGGGGAGAGGTAGGTCGACTCGGGATAGACGAGCTCGAGCCACACGAACGCGAGCAGCCCGACTGCCGCGGGCCAGTAGCCCACCCACCGCGGCAGCCGCACCAGGCCCTCCTCGGGGTCCCCGCCGGTGAGCCGCGTGAACACCAGGTGGATCGTGCGGAGCGGGCTGACCGCCTTGTAGAACGGGCCGAACAGCAGCGACATCGGCACGATGCCGACCCACAGCAGCACGTAGACCACGCCGAACGTCGGGTTGATCAGCAGGTCCGGGCCCAGGACGGCCGCCCAGACGACGTACGCGAAGAACACGAAGCCGAGCACCCGGAAGAAGACCGCGAACGCGGTGCTCTCCACCAGCGACGACAGCCACGCGGGTACAGGTCGACCGTGGGTGGCGGCGTCGAACCGCGGGGTGCGCCAGGCCAGCGCGAGCACGATGAAGGAGACGGCGAGCGCCGCGCCGGCCCCGGCCATGGCGTACGCGGCCGGGATGGGAAGGTCCTTCGCGCCACCGATTCCGTGGGCGAAGACCATCTCATCTCCTTGCTGGCTTGGCGGACGCCGCCGGGGTGACCGGGCTCGTGACAGGCTCTGTCAGAATCGCACGACGCACCGAGGATGTCCTGAGAGGGGTCACGATGAGCGAGCGGCTCCGGTCGGACGACATGGCCTTCCTGGTCACGGAGTCCGCGAGCACGCCGATGCACAACGCCACGCTGGAGATCTTCGAGCCGCCGTCGGGCGGCTTCGACTACGACCGGCTGCTGGCCCTGATCGCCGACCGCATCGAGTTCGTGCCTCGCTACCGCCAGCGCCTGCGCTCGGTCCCCGGCCGGCTGGCGAACCCCGTCTGGGCCGACGACGAGGACTTCGACCTGACCTACCACGTGCGCCGCTCGGCACTGCCGCGACCGGGATCGGTCGAGCAGCTCCGTGACCTGACCGGGCGGATCATGTCGCGCCAGCTCGACCGCAACCGGCCGCTGTGGGAGATGTACTTCATCGAGGGCGTCGAGGGCGGCCGGTTCGCGATCCTGTCCAAGTCGCACCAGATCCTCGTCGACGGGGTCGCCACCATCGACCTCGGACAGGTGATCCTCGACGTCGACCCGAAGCTCCGGGACACCGTGCACGTCGACTGGCAGGCGCAGCACGTGCCCAGCGCGTCGTCGCTGGTCGCCGACGCCGTGCGCGACTCGGTGCGCGACCCGCGGCAGGCCATGGCGACCCTGTCCGGCAACGCCGGCAGCCTGTTCCGCACCGTGAGCAGCGTCGGCGGCAGGGTCGTCGACGTCGCCGGTGCCCTGTCCAACCGGCGCCCCGCACCCGAGTCACCGATCAACACCACGCTCTCCGAGCAGCGCCGCTTCGTGACCGTGAAGACGTCGCTGGAGGACTACCGCGCGGTCCGGCGCTTCCACGGCGGCACCGTCAACGACGTCATCCTCGCCACGATCACCGGGGCGATGCGCAACTGGCTGATGACCCGCGCCGAACCGGTGCACGGGAGCCGGTCGCTGCGCGCCATGGTCCCGATGAGCGTCATCGACAGCGAGCTCGAGCCGACCTCGCTGGGCAGCCAGGTCTCCGGCACCCTGCTGAGCCTGCCGATCGGTGAGTCCAGCCCGGTCGTCAGGCTGCACCAGGTCTCCTACGCGCTCAAGGCGCACAAGGAGACCGGTCGCGCGGTCGCCGCGGACCGGCTCGCCGGCGTCGCCGGGTTCGCGCCGACCACCTTCCACGCGCTCGGGTCGCGGGTCGCGGCAGCCCAGTCCCGGCGGGGCTTCAACCTGGTGATCACCAACGTCCCCGGTCCGCAGTTCCCGCTGTACGCCGCCGGTGCGCAGATGACCGAGAGCTACCCCGTGCAACCGCTGCTGCCCGGCCACGCGTTGTCGATCGGCGTGACGTCGTACGACGGTGGCGTGTACTTCGGGCTCAACGGCGACCGGGACGCGCTCCCGGACCTCGAGGTGCTCGGCCAGTGCATCAGCGAGGCGCTCGAGGAGCTCGTCGACAGCGCCTCGTCGAGCCGGCGTACGCCACGCGGCCGCAAGAAGGTCCCCGCCAAGACCACCTCGAGCACCACGACCAAGAAGCCGGTGACACCGTGAGCACCCGTGTCTACGTCCCGAGCACGCTCGGACGCCTGCGCAGCATCGTCACCTCCGACGGCATCGGCCCCGCCCCGTTCGTCGGGCACGCCGTGACGCCTGCGCTGCAGGAGGCCTACGCCGAGGGCGGCGAGGAGGAGTGGGAGTACGCCGCGTCGACGGCCGCCGCACAGTCGTCGCTGGAGATGCTCCACGAGGACGAGCCCGCCCGCCGGGTGGTCGTCGCCGTCGACGTACCGGCTCGCGCCGCCGGCACCCTCGACCCCACCGTCGTCGAGGTCGACGACGTCGTGCCGTTCCGGCTGATCGCCGCCGTCCTCGCGGACTCGGACGACGCGGAGGCGGACGTCGCCGCGGCCCGGGACGCCCGGCTGGCCGGTGCTCCGGACGCGGTCGACCTCGCGGAGCGCTGCCTGTCCCACGAGCTCGGCTGGTGGGCGGCGCAGGAGATCGGTGACCTGCTCAGCCAGACCGACGTCACCTGAGCCCGCGCGCGACCAGTTGTGACTTGGTTGTGACTTGGGCGTAACCCGGGGGGTCTGACACGATCGGCCCATGGACGCCATCACCCACCCGCCGGCTCCGATCAACGAGCCCAACCTGACCTACGCGCCGGGCAGCCCCGAACGGGCCGCGCTGGAGCTGGAGCTGAAGAAGCAGGAGAGCGAGCAGCTCGACCTGACCGCCACGATCGGTGGCCGGAAGAAGATGGGCGGCGGTGGGGAGACGCCCGTCGTGCAGCCGCACGACCATGCCCACGTGCTGGGCGTCCTGAAGAACTCCACGCAGGCCGACGCCCGCGCCGCCATCAACGCCGCGCGCGACGCGGCCCCCGGCTGGCGGGCGCTGCCGGCCGACGAGCGCGCCGCGATCCTGCTCAAGGCCGCCGACCTGCTCGCCGGCCCCTGGCGCCAGCGGATCAACGCCGCGACGATGCTCGGCCAGTCGAAGACCGCGTTCCAGGCGGAGATCGACGCGGCCTGCGAGCTGATCGACTTCTGGCGGTTCAACGTGCACTTCGCGAAGCAGATCCTCGAGGAGCAGCCGATCGCGAACAGCCGTGGCATCTGGAACCGCACCGACCACCGCCCGCTCGAGGGGTTCGTCTACGCGATCACGCCGTTCAACTTCACCGCCATCGCGGGCAACCTGCCCACGGCCCCGGCGCTGATGGGCAACACGGTGATCTGGAAGCCGTCGCCGACCCAGCAGGTCGCCGCGCACCTGACCATGGAGCTGCTCGAGGAGGCCGGGATGCCGCCCGGCGTCATCAACATGCTTCCCGGCGACGGCCTCGACGTCTCCGAGGTGGCGCTCAACCACCCCGACCTCGCGGGCATCCACTTCACCGGCTCGACGCCCACGTTCCAGCACCTGTGGGGGACGGTGGGCGCGAACATCGCGAAGTACCGCTCCTACCCGCGGATCGTCGGCGAGACCGGCGGCAAGGACTTCGTCGTCGCGCACCCGTCCGCCGACCCCGACGTGCTGCGCGTCGCGATGCTCCGCGGGGCGTTCGAGTTCCAGGGCCAGAAGTGCTCGGCGGCGTCGCGGGCCTACGTGCCCCGCTCGGTCTGGAAGAAGATGCGCGCGTCGTTCCTCTCGGAGGTCGACGCGATCTCGATGGGCGACGTCACCGACTTCTCGAACTTCATGGGCGCGGTGATCGACGACCGGGCCTTCGCCAAGCACAAGAAGGCGATCGCGCGGGCGAAGCGCTCGAAGAACCTCGAGATCGTGGCCGGCGGCCAGGTCGACGACTCGGTCGGCTACTTCGTCCGGCCGACGGTCGTGGAGAGCACCGACCCGACCGACCAGATGTTCAAGGACGAGTACTTCGGCCCGATCCTCGCCGTGCACGTCTACGAGGACCGCGACTTCGAGCAGGTCGTGGAGCAGATGGAGAGCTTCGCGCCGTACGCCCTGACCGGCTCGATCATCGCGCAGGACCGCAACGTCGTCGCGTGGGCCCGCCAGACGCTGCGCTTCGCGGCCGGCAACTTCTACATCAACGACAAGCCCACGGGTGCGGTCGTCGGGCAGCAGCCCTTCGGCGGTGCGCGGGCCTCCGGCACCAACGACAAGGCCGGCTCCCCGCAGAACCTGGTCCGCTGGACGTCGCCGCGCTCCATCAAGGAGACGTTCGACCCGCCGAAGGACTACCGCTACCCGTACATGGACCTCGGCTGACCACCTCGGTTGGTTGAGGTGCGAGGAGCGATAGCGACGAGCCTCGAAACCATGGTGACCTGCGCGCGCGGGTGACCATGGTTTCGAGGCCCTCGCCCTGGGGGCTCGGGCACCTCAACCAACGAGGTGCGTCAGCCGGCGAGCGACGGGTAGTCCGTGTAGCCCTCGGCACCGCCGCCGTAGAACGTGCTCGGGTCGGGCTCGTTCAGGTCGGCGCCGCTCTGCCAGCGCTGCGGCAGGTCCGGGTTCGCGATGTAGAGCCGGCCCACGGCGACCGCGTCGGCGAGGTCGTCGTCGAGCAGCGCCTGGGCGGACTCGCGGGTGGTGACCTGGCCGAAGCCGTCGTTCGCGATCAGTACGCCGCCGAAGTCCTTGCGCAGCCGCTGCACGAGGTCGAGGGACGGGTCAGCGAGGACGCTGAGGTAGGCGATGCCGAGCGGAGCGATGCCGTCGACGAGGGCGGCGTACGTCGCCTCGACGTCGGCCGGGTCCGTCTCGGTGGCGCCCTGGACGTTGTGGGCCGGCGAGATGCGGATGCCCACGCGGTCCGGGCCGATCGCGTCGGCGATGGCCCGGGTGACCTCGACGGCCAGGCGGGCGCGGTTCGCCGGGCTGCCGCCGTACTCGTCGGTGCGCTCGTTGGAGCCCGGCGCGAGGAACTGGTGAAGCAGGTAGCCGTTGGCGGCGTGCACCTCGACACCGTCGAGCCCGGCCTCGACCGCGCTGCGGGCGGCGTGCACGAACTCCTCGACGATCCCGGGGATCTCGTCGGTCGCGAGCTCGCGGGGCACCGGGAACGGCTTCATGCCGTCGGCGGTGAACATCTCGTTCGGCGCGGCGAGGGCGCTCGGGGCGACGGTCTCGAGGCCGTCCTTGTTGTCGGCGTGCGAGATGCGGCCGGCGTGCATCAGCTGCACGACGATCCGGCCGTCGCGGGCGTGCACGGCGTCGGCGACGCGGCGCCAGCCGGCGATCTGCTCGGGGGTGTGGATGCCGGGGGTGTTCAGGTAGCCCTGGCCGACGGCGCTGGGCTGGGTGCCCTCGGTGATGATCAGGCCGGCGGACGCGCGCTGCGCGTAGTACTCCACCGCGAGGTCGCCGGGGACCATGCCCTCGGTGGCGCGGCTGCGGGTCAGCGGGGCCATCACGAGTCGGTGGGGGAGGTCCCAGCTCTTGATGCGGATCGGGTCGAAGAGGTCGGGCATGGGGTGCGAGTCCTTGTCGTAGACAAATGTTGAACGTCGTACCAACCAGGGCAAACGCCCCGTCATTCCGCCGGACCGGCAGAATGGGGTGTGATGAATCCCGCCCTCACGCCCGCCCCGCTCCACATGGGGGCGCTGCACCCCTACGAGCAGCTCCTGGTCGCGCTCATCGCGTTCGGGCCGTTCGTGGTGCTCTTCGTCGTCGTGTACGTCGTCCGTCGGCGCGACGTCGCGGACGAGGAGCGCAGCGGCCGCACCGACCGCTGACGCGACTGTCGGGCTAGCGGTCGCCGGCCAACCAGGCGCGGCCGACGCGCTCCTCGGACTTCAGCGCACTGCGGAGCAGGTCGCCGATCAGCGATTCGAGCTTGCCGCCGACCATCGGGACCTTCACCTTGATCTCCCCGGCGACCGTCTCGCTGGTGCCGTTCCCGTCGGCGTCGAGGGCGATGTCGCCCTTGAAGTCGCCCGGCTTGCCGGGGATCTCCACGGTCAGGGACGCCTTCGTCTCGTCCCTCCAGGACTCGCGCTGCACGATCTGGATCTCGTCGCCGACGAACCTCTTCGCGAACGACGGGATGCCCTCGGCTGGCCGCGCCTGGTCGACGACGACCTTCATGCCCGGGCCGCTGCCGTCGATGCTGACGTCGTGACGCACCGAGTGCCTCGCGGTGCACACCTTCTCCCGGAAGGCCGGGTCTGCCAGCATCGCCGCCACGTCGGCGGGCGGGGCGTCGTACGTCATCGTGTGCGAGAACTTCATCGGCGGTGCACTCCTGGCGGCTGTCGGGATCCTGTTGGCGGTCATCATGACGTACCCCGGTGCACCGTCGCTACGCTGCCCGAGTGACTACAGACGAGACCAGCGGCGCCGGCGACGTGACCGGGCAGTGGAGCGCGGACGGCGACGACGGCGTCCAGTTCGGTGAGCAGGGTGCCCGGCTCACCTACGGCAGCTACCTGCAGCTCGACCGGCTGCTGACCGCGCAGGACCTGGAGTCCGACCCGCCGGCGCACGACGAGCTGTTGTTCATCACCATCCACCAGGTCTACGAGCTGTGGTTCCAGCAGCTGCTGCACGAGGCCACGGCGGCTCGCGACGCGATGCTGCACCCCGACGACCTCGGCAACCGGCTCTGGTGGGCTCAGCACCTGCTCCAGCGGATGCACGTGATCGAGCGGGTGCTCGTCCAGCAGGTCGACGTGCTCGAGACGATGACGCCGCAGGACTTCCTGCAGTTCCGGCAGACCCTCGCGCCGGCCAGCGGCTTCCAGTCCGTGCAGTTCCGGGAGCTGGAGTTCCTCTCCGGCGCCAAGGACCCGTCGTTCGTACGGCGCTTCCGGGGGATCACCGACGACGAACGCGCCCGGCTGCAGCGACGCCTCGACGAGCCGACCCTGTGGGACGCGTTCGTCCAGGTGCTCGCCGCCCGGGGGCTCGCGGTGGGGGACGACGAGGAGATCACCGCCTCCGTCCGCCGGGCGGCGCACGACCGCGCGTCCTACGGCGACGTGTGGGCCCTGGCCGAGGCGCTGCTGCAGCACGACGAGCTGGCGGCGGCCTGGCGGGCGCGGCACGTGGTGATGGTCGAGCGGATGATCGGCACCAAGACCGGCACCGGCGGGTCGTCGGGCGCCGACTACCTGCGCAGCCGTCTCGACCTGCGGTTCTTCCCGTTGCTGTGGGACCTCCGCTCGGTGCTCTGACGACCGGGACACGTCTCCGGGACCCGGGGTTGGTGGCCTCCGCGCAGACGCTCTAGTGTCGGATCGGACGGCACAACGACGTGCCGCCGGGGAGAGCTGCAGAGGTTGATGCTGCGTGTCGACGACACTGGACGATGCCGCGAACACCGAGCGTGACGGGCTGATCGAGAAGGCCGCTGCGTTCGCCGCCAGTCGCAAGGGCTCGGCCGGGCCTCCGGGCGGCAAGTCGGGCGACCTGCTCCGGTACTTCTACCGCCACGTCGCCACCGAGGACCTCGCGGAGCGCTCCGAGATGGACCTGTACGGCGCCGCGATGAGCCAGTACAAGCTCGCGACGTACCGGCCGCAGGGCACCGCGAACATCCGCGTCTTCACCCCGACCGTCTCCGAGCACGGCTGGTCCGCCGGTGGGCACACGGTCGTCGAGGTGGTGACCGACGACATGCCGTTCCTCGTCGACTCGGTGACCATGGAGCTCAACGAGCAGAACCGTGAGGTGCACATGGTCGTGCACCCGCAGATCCTCGTGCGCCGCGACATCACCGGGCAGCTCGAGGAGATCTTCACCGGCGACGACCAGCAGGTCGACCGGGTGGACCTCGAGCACGACATCTCCCGCGAGTCGTGGATGCACATCGAGATCGGCCGGGAGTCCAGTGCCGACCAGCGCGAGGAGATCGAGCGGGCGCTGACCAAGATCCTCCAGGACGTCCGCGAGGCCGTCGAGGACTGGCCCAAGATGCACCAGCAGGCGCTGGACATCATCGACGACCTCGGCACCAACCCGCCGCCGCTTCCCGCCGAGGAGGTGGCCGAGGCGCAGGCGCTGCTGCGCTGGCTGGCCGACACCCACTTCACGTTCCTGGGCTACCGCGAGTACCGCCTGGAGGACCTCGACGACGACCCCGACGTCGACGACATGGCCCTGCGTGCCGTGCCCGGCACCGGCTTCGGCATCCTGCGCTCGGACCAGGACATGTCCCCGTCGTTCGGCAAGCTCCCGCCCCTGGTCCGCGCGAAGGCACGCGAGAAGACCCTGCTGGTGCTGGCGAAGGCGAACTCCAAGGCGACCGTGCACCGTCCGGTCTACCTCGACTACGTCGGGGTCAAGACCTTCGACGAGAGCGGCGAGGTCGCCGGCGAGCGCCGCTTCCTGGGTCTGTTCTCGTCGGCCGCCTACACCGAGTCGCTGACCCGGATCCCGGTGATCCGGGTCAAGGCCAAGCAGGTCATCGACCGCGCCGGGTTCGCGCCGCTGAGCCACACCGGCAAGGCGCTGATGGACGTGCTCGAGACCTACCCGCGCGACGAGCTGTTCCAGACCCCGATCGACGAGCTCGTCCCGATCGCGGAGGCCGTGCTCAACACCCGCGAGCGTCGCCAGGTGCGGCTCTTCGTGCGCCGCGACACCTACGGCCGCTACCTGTCCTGCCTGGTCTACCTGCCGCGGGACCGCTACACGACCGCCGTACGCGAGCGGATCGCGCACATCCTCAAGGCCCAGCTCCACGGCGAAACGTTGGAGTACACCGCCCGGGTCAGCGAGTCGCTCCTCGCCCGGCTGCACTTCGTCATCCGGCCCAAGCCCGGCGAGATGATCGGCGACTTCGACCAGGCCGACCTGGAGCGACGCCTCGCCGAGGCGGCCCGCTCCTGGCGCGACGACTTCGTGGCCGCCACCCATGCGGAGTACGGCGAGGAGGACGGCGCCCTGCTGGCCCGCAAGTACGCCGACTCGTTCCCCGAGGCCTACAAGGAGGACTACCCGCCGCGCACGGGGGCAGCCGACCTGGGACGCCTCGAGGGAATCCCGGCCGACGGCGGCCTCGACCTGTCCTTCTACCAGATGCCGGAGGGCGGGCCGCAGGAAGCGCGGTTGAAGATCTACCGCATCGGGTCCCCGATGTCGCTGTCCGACGTGCTGCCGATCCTGTCCTCGATGGGCGTCGAGGTCGTCGACGAGCGGCCCTACGAGCTCGTCGGGCTCGAGCGGCAGTCGTTCATCTACGACTTCGGGCTGCGCTACCACCGTGCGCTGCCGTCCGGTAGCCGGGAGCTGTTCCAGGACGGCGTCAACGCCGTCTGGGAGGGGGACAACGAGGTCGACGGGTTCAACGCCCTCGTCCTCGCCGCCGGCCTGACCTGGCGGCAGGCGACCGTGCTGCGTGCCTACGCGAAGTACATGCGCCAGGGCGGCACGCCCTTCGCCCAGGACTACATCGAGGACGCGCTCCAGCAGAACGTCGACATCACCCGAGCCCTCGTCGCGCTGTTCGAGGCGAGGTTCGACCCCGGCCGCAGCGGTGTGCTTGCCGCCGACGGCGAGTCCCGGATCGCCAAGACGGACGAGATCGAGGACCGCATCCACCGCGCCCTCGACGACGTCGCCAGCCTCGACCACGACCGGATCCTGCGGTCCTACCTCACGGTCGTGAAGGCCACCCTGCGCACGAACTACTACCAGGTCGACGACAAGGGCCACACCAAGTCCTACATCTCGCTCAAGCTGGAGCCCAAGGAGATCCCCGAGCTCCCCGAGCCGCGGCCGAAGTTCGAGATCTTCGTCTACTCGCCCCGCGTCGAGGGCGTGCACCTGCGCTTCGGTCCGGTCGCCCGCGGCGGCCTGCGCTGGTCCGACCGACGCGACGACTTCCGCACCGAGATCCTGGGCCTGGTCAAGGCACAGATGGTCAAGAACACCGTGATCGTGCCCGTCGGCGCCAAGGGCGGCTTCTTCTGCAAGCAGCTGCCCGACCCGGCCCAGCGCGAGAAGTGGATGGCCGAAGGCATCGCCTGCTACACGACGTTCATCTCGGGCCTGCTCGACATCACCGACAACCTGCACGGCGACGAGAGCGTCCCGCCGGACCGTGTGGTGCGCCACGACGGCGACGACTCGTACCTCGTCGTCGCGGCCGACAAGGGCACCGCGACGTTCTCCGACATCGCCAACGGCGTCGCGAAGTCCTACGGGTTCTGGCTCGGCGACGCGTTCGCCTCCGGCGGCTCGGTCGGCTACGACCACAAGGCGATGGGCATCACGGCCCGCGGCGCCTGGGAGTCGGTCCGCCAGCACTTCCGCGAGATGGGTGTCGACTGCCAGAGCGAGGACTTCACCTGCGTCGGCATCGGCGACATGTCCGGCGACGTGTTCGGCAACGGCATGCTGCTCTCCGAGCACACGCGGCTGGTCGCCGCGTTCGACCACCGCGACATCTTCCTCGACCCGGACCCGGACGCTGCGACGTCGTACGTCGAGCGCAGGCGGCTCTTCGAGCTGCCCCGGTCGAGCTGGCAGGACTACGACCAGAGCCTGATCTCCGAGGGCGGCGGAATCTTCCCGCGGTCCCAGAAGTCCATCCCGATCAGCCCGGAGGTGCGCGCCGCCCTCTCGCTGGGCGACGACGTCCGGACGCTGACCCCGGCCGAGCTGATGCGCGCGATCCTGCTCGCCAGGGTGGACCTGCTGTGGAACGGCGGCATCGGCACCTACGTCAAGAGCCAGACCGAGACCGACGTCGAGGTGGGGGACAAGGCCAACGACACGATCCGCGTGAACGGCGGCGACCTGCGGGCCCGCTGCGTCGGCGAGGGCGGCAACCTGGGACTCACCCAGCGCGGGCGCATCGAGTACGCCCAGAACGGCGGCCGGATCAACACCGACTTCATCGACAACTCGGCCGGGGTCGACACCTCCGACCACGAGGTGAACATCAAGATCCTGCTCGACCAGGTCGTCGCGAACGGCGACCTGACCGAGAAGCAGCGCAACGACCTGCTCGCCTCGATGACCGAGGAGGTGGGCGACCTGGTGCTGGTCGACAACTACGAGCAGAACCACGCCCTGGCGAACGCCGCGATCCAGGCACCGCAGCTGCTGCACGTCCACGAGGACTGGATCCGCCGCCTGGAGCGCCAGGGACTGCTGGACCGCGCGCTGGAGGCGCTGCCGAGCCGCAAGACAGTTGCGGCGAGACTGGAACGCCACCAGGGCCTGACGGTCCCCGAGCTGGCGGTGCTGCTCGCCTACACCAAGATCGTGCTGGCCGACGAGCTGCTGTCGACCGATATCGCCGACGACCCGTTCCTCCGCAACGACCTGTTCAGCTACTTCCCGACGCCGATGCGGCTGACCTACCGCAGCTGGATGGAGACCCATCCGCTGCGTCGCGAGATCATCGTGACCAAGGTGGTCAACGACCTCGTCAACGGGGCCGGCATGACGTTCTTCCACCGGCTCTCGGAGGAGACCGCCGCCACCGCCGACGAGCTCGTCCGGGCGAACTTCGTGGCCCGGGAGATCTTCGGCTCGCGGGCGCTGATCGACGAGATCGACTCCTACGACAACAAGATCGATGCCGCGGTGCAGACCCGGATGCGGCTGGAGATGCGGACGCTGGTGGAGCGGGCGTCGCGGTGGCTGATCAACAACCGTCGCCCGCCGATGGACAGTGAGCGCACCGTCGACTACTTCGGGGTGATAGCCCAGCAGGTCGTCGCCGCGCTGCCCGAGATCCTCGGGGGTCGCGAGGCCGACGCGTTCGAGGCGCGGCGCGACAGCCTGGTCGAGAAAGGTGTGCCCGAGGAGCTGGCCGTGCGGGTGGCGGTCCTGCCGCCGGCGTACCAGGTGCTCAACATCGTGGAGACCTCCCGCCGCGACGACATCGACCCGATGGAGATCGCGCGCGTGCACTTCGCCCTGGGGGAGCGGCTCGGGCTGTCCGCGCTGGTCGCCCGCATCCTCGCCCTGCCGCGCGACGACCGCTGGCAGACGATGGCGCGCGCGGCGCTGCGCGACGACCTGAACGCCGTGCACGCGCAGCTCACCGCCCAGGTGCTGTCCGCCACCTCCGCCGACCAGCCCGCGCCGGTGCGGGTGGCCGACTGGGAGGAGGACGACACCGTGGTGGTCGGCCGCGCGGTCGGGACCCTCGACGAGATCTGCTCCGACGAGCGCGCCGACCTGGCTCGCTTGTCGGTCGGGCTCCGCGTGGTCAGAACGCTGCTCTCGACGCCGTGACGTCGGCCCAGAGGGAGACGGCGATCGAGGTCATCGGTCTCCGCAAGAGCTACGGCGACCTGGTGGCCGTCGACGACGTGAGCTTCACCGTCGGGTCCGGGGAGTTCTTCGGGATCCTCGGACCCAACGGCGCCGGCAAGACCACGATCCTGGAGATGGTGGAGGGCCTCCGCCGTCCGGACAGCGGTGAGGTGCGGCTGCTCGGCGAGCCCTCCTGGCCGCGCAACCCGCGGCTGCTGCCCCGCATCGGCGTCCAGCTGCAGGCCTCGGCGTTCTTCGAGCGGCTCACCGCCCGCGAGCAGATCCGCACCTTCGCCGCCCTGTACGGCGTGCCGCCGGCCCGCGCCGACGAGTGGCTCGAGCAGGTCGGGCTCACCGAGAAGGCCGGCACCCGCACCGAGAAGCTGTCCGGCGGGCAGCTGCAACGGCTGGCGATCGCGTGCGCGCTGGTCCACGACCCCGACGTGCTGTTCCTCGACGAGCCGACCGCCGCGATCGATCCGCAGGCACGCCGCAACCTGTGGGACCTGCTGCGCTCCCTCAACGAGGCGGGCAGGACCGTCGTACTCACGACGCACTACATGGACGAGGCAGAGGCCCTCTGTGACAGGGTCGCGATCATGGACCACGGCCGGATCCTGCAGCTCGACTCGCCTGCCGCGCTCGTGCGTGGGCTCGACGCGCCGGTCCGCATCTCGGTCTCACCGCAGCTCCTCCCCGCCGATCGCGCCGAGCAGGTCGAGGGCGTCGATGCCGTGTCGTACGACGGTGCCGCCGTGGTGCTCACGACGCGGGCACCGTCGGCGGTCCTCAACCGTCTGGCGGAGCTCGAAGCGCTGGAAGGCCTGCAGGTGAAGGCCGCAACGCTCGAGGACGTCTTCCTCGACCTCACCGGCCGTGAGTACCGCGCGTGACCGCGTTCAAGGCGATCGCGCTCGCCATCGTCAAGGGCTTCCTGCGCGACAAGATGTCGCTGTTCTTCGCGGTGGTCTTCCCGCTGATGTTCCTGGTGCTGTTCGGCGGCGTCTTCAACTACGAGAGCAGCCCCAAGATCAACCTGGTCGAGGTCGGGGACGTGACGCTCGTCGACGGGTTGTCGCCCGGCGCCAAGCGAGCCTTCGACGAGACCTTCGAGGTGACCCACACCGACGACCTCGACGCAGCCGTCACCAAGGTCCGGAAGGGCGACGCGGACGCAGCGGTGGAGATGCGCGGCGACACCCTCGTCGCGCACTACACGCAGACCGACCAGGTGAAGGCGGCGATCACCCAGGGCACGCTGAACGCCTTCGTCAACGGCGCCAACCAGGACGCCTCCGGCACGCCGCCGCGCTACACCTTCGAGACCGAGCGGGTCGAGGACCAGTCGCTGAAGACGATCCAGTTCGTCACGCCGGGACTCCTCGGTTGGGCTGTCGCGATGAGTGCCGCTTTCGGAGCCGCCGCGACCCTGCAGGGCTGGCGGAACAGCAAGCTCATGCGCCGCCTCCAGCTGTCGCCGGTCCCCGCCGGCTCGGTGGTCGGCGCACGCGTCGTCGTCACCGTGCTGATCGCGTTGGGGCAGATGGCGATCTTCCTGGGCCTCGGGATCAGCGCCTTCGGCCTCCAGCTCACCGGCTCCTGGTGGATGGCGATCCCGCTGCTGGTGGCCGGGACGCTGGCGTTCATGTCGCTGGGCCTGCTGGCCGGTTCCATCGCGAAGACCCAGGAGGGTGCGGTGAACCTCGCGAACTTCCTGGTCCTGCCGATGGCGTTCCTGGCCGGCTCGTTCTTCCCGCTCGAGGGAGCTCCGGGCTGGCTCCAGACGGTCTCCCTGACCTTGCCGTTGCGTCACCTCAACGACGGCATGCTCGACGTGATGGTGCGCGGTCAGGGACCGCAGGCCGCCCTCGCCCCGATCGCCTTCCTGCTCGCCTTCGCCGCCGTCGTGACCCTCGTCGCCGCACGCCTGTTCCGCTGGGAAGCCGACTAGCACTCGCGCGCCCCGACCCCGGCTGGTCGAGCCTGTCGAGACCCCGCCCCTCGGCTGGTTGAGGTGCGTGGGTGCAGGCCCCGGCTGGTTGAGGTGCGTGGGTGCGGACCCCGGCTGGTTGAGGTGCGAGCCCTCAGACCCCGGCTGGTTGAGGTGCGAGCTTGCGAGCCTCGAAACCATCCGCACCGATGCATCCCAACCCAGCCACTCGGGTGGTCGAGCTTGTCGAGACCCATCGAGATTCCCCTTGTGGATAACGCGAATCTCGCTCTCTTCGCACGTCGAGACTGTCGGTGGTCGGGTCTAGGTTGGTTCCATGTCCAGCACCCCCGTCGCCCCCCTCGACACCGTCGGCACGGTCACGCGATCTTCGTGAGCACACCGCCACGTCGGTGCTCGACGCGGTCGTGACCGCCCGGCGGGCGGCCGACCGGGAAGAGGCTCGGTTGCTGGCGTTGGCGGTGCACTGGGTCGATCTGCACCCGGTCACCGACCAGGACCTGATGGTCGGTGAGTAGTCCGTTGGGTGGGGTGGGGACGCCGGGGGTCGTCGAGTACGCGGTCGAGGAGTTCGCCGCAGCGCTCGGGGTCGGCTACCACTCCGGCCTCCAGCTGGTGGTCGAGGCGGTCGAGCTGTGCTTCCGCCTCCCGCGGTTGTGGGCACTGGTCCAGGACGGTCGGCTGCAGGCCTGGAAGGCCCGGCAGGTGGCCGCGGAGACCACCGGCCTGTCGAGGGCGGCGGTCGACTTCGTGGACCGGCACGCCGCCCTGACCGGGGTCCGGAACCGGATCCCGCCGATCCGGCCGTTGGTGCACGAGGCGTTGTGTCAGTGCGACCCCGACCAGGCCGCCGGCGTCGAGCAGGCCGCCCTGGATGCCCGGGGGGTCTGGTTGGACCACCGGCACTCCACCGCCACCACCCGGGTCACCGCGACCCTGGACACCCTCGACGCGCTGGACCTGGACGACTCCATCGCGGAGCTCGCGGTCACCATGGGCCGGCTCGGCGACACCCGTCCTCTCGAGGTCCGCCGCGCCACCGCGCTCGGGATGCTGGCGCACCCGCAACGCGCCCTGGACCTCGTCACCGGCGAATCGAGCGCGTCACCGCGAGCACGACCCAGGATGGGTTCAACCGGTCCAGCGCGACCCTCTACCTGCACGTCACCGCCGACGACCTCGCGGCAGATACCGGCGGCGGGAGCGTGGAGCGGCTGGGCACCGCCACCCTGGACCTGCTGCGCGACTGGCTCCAGCGGACCCGCAACGTCTCGGTCCGGCCGGTCCTCGACCTGGACCGCGACGACGGCGTCGACGTCCACGACCCGCCTGCGTGGATGCGGGAGAGCGTGATCCTCCGCGACCGGCACTGCGTGTTCCCCGGCTGCGGCATCGACGCGAGAGTCTGCGACCTCGACCACATCGAGGCCTACGTCTCACCCGACGACGGCGGACCACCCGGCCAGACCCGTCCGTCGAACCTCGCCGCCCTGTGTCGGCGGCACCACCGGCTCAAGACCTTCACCGCCTGGACCTACCACCGCACCCCGGACGGCACCTACGCGTGGGTCAGTCCTGCCGGACGCCGGTACACCGTCACCACCTGACGGGTCTCGACAAGCTCGACCACCCGGTGGGGACCGGGGTCTCGACAGGCTCGACCACCCGTGGGACCGGGGTCTGACGGCTGACCACTGGTGAGGATCGAGGCCACGGTCGCCACGTGGGAGGTTGGGAGGTGCGAGCCTGCGAGCCTCGAACCACGAGCGAGCGGTCTCGACAGGCTCGACCACCCGGCTCGGGACCGGGGTCTCGACAGGCTCGACCACCCGTGGCGACCACGGCTGGTTGAGGTGCGAGCCTGCGAGCCTCGAAACCACGGTGCCTGACGCTGGGAGGTTTCGAGGCAGGTCGCTAACGCTCCCTGCACCTCAACCAACGGCGACAGGCTCGACCACCGGAGGGCGGGTCTCGACAGCTCGACCACCCGGCGGGATGCAGAGGGATGGGGGATCTGCGACCCTCCGTGGGGTGTGCGGCAGACTCGGGGCATGAGCAGCCCCGACGAACTGACAGCCGCCGAGCGGTCCGTCCTCGGCCACCTCGACGAGCAGGCCCTGGTCGAGTCCCTCATGGAGCTGGTGCGGATCCCCAGCATGGGCGGCAGCGACGCCGAGATCGAGGTACAGGAGGTCGCGGCAGGGATGTTGCACGACCTCGGGACCGAGGTGGACCGGTGGGACATCGACCTCGAGGAGCTCGCCGAGGACCCGTGGTTCCCGGGCGTCGAGGTGACCCGCACGCAGGCCGTGGGAGTGGTCGGCACGACACCAGGCGAGGGCATGCCGGCGCTGGTGCTGCAAGGCCACCTGGACGTCGTACCTCCCGGTGACCCCGACAACTGGTTGGGCGTCGACCCGTTCTCGGCGGAGGTCCGCGGCGGTGCGCTCTACGGCCGTGGAGCCTGTGACATGAAGGGTGGGGTGGCGGCCAACCTCGCGGTCGCCCGCACCTTGCACGCCGCCGGTGCCCGGCTCGAGCGGCCGCTCGCCGTGCACTGCGTGATCGGCGAGGAGGACGGCGGCCTCGGCGGTTTCGCGACCCTACGGCGTGGGCACATCGGCGAGACCGCGGTGATCACCGAGCCGACCAGCGCGCAGATCATCACCGCGACCGCCGGCGCACTGACCTTCCGCATCGAGGTGGCCGGCCGCTCGGCGCACGGGTCTCTGCGCTCGCAGGGGGTGAGCGCCTTCGAGGCGTTCCTGCCGATCCACGCCGCACTGCTGGAGTTCGAGGCCGAGCGCAACCGCGACCCCGAGCCCGGCTTCGTGGCGGAGCCCCCCTACGCGCTGTCCATCGGGCTCGTCCAGGCGGGCGAGTGGTCCAGCAACGTGCCCGACCGGCTGGTCGCCGAGGGCCGGTTCGGTGTGCAGCTCGACGAGGACCCGCGGCTGGCCCGCGCCCGCTTCGAGGACGTTGTCACCGAGGTCGCCGTCAAGGACCCGTGGCTGCGGGAGAACCGACCGGTGGTGACCTGGCCGGGTGGCCAGTTCGCCAGCGGCAGCACCGACTCCGACCACCCGCTGATCGCCGAGATGTCGTCGGCGGTCACCCTCACGGGCGGCACGAAGCCCCCGCTCGCTCGCGGTGTGTACGGCAGCGACCTGCGGCTCTACACCGGCATCGGCGGCATCCCGACGCTGCACTACGGTCCCGGCGACATGCAGGACGCGCACTCACCGCTGGAGAAGATCGACCTCGACCAGCTCGTGCAGGTGACCCGAGCGCTGACCGTCCTCACCCTGCGTCGCTGCGGCCTGGTCTCGTGAGCGAGGACCTCTACTTCGCCGGGGTCACCGGGCAGGCCGAGGCGGTCGCGGACGGCACCGTGTCCGCCACCAAGCTCGTCACCAGCGTGCTCGAGCGCATCCAGCAGTACGACGGGCATCTCAACGCGTTCACCGTCGTGATGGCCGAGCAGGCCCTCGCCGAGGCAGCCGAACGTGACACCGCCACGGGGGAGCGCGGCCCGCTGCACGGCGTACCCGTCGCGATCAAGGAAGAGCTCGACGTCGCCGGCCAGGTCACGACGTACGGCGGCCGCGCGAACGTCACACCGGCCACGGCAGACGCCGAGGTCGTGCGCCGGCTCCGCGCGGCCGGAGCCGTCGTCGTGGGCAAGACGAACATGCCGGAGTTCGGCCAGTGGCCCTTCACGGAGTCGGTCGCGCACGGCATCACCCGCAACCCCTGGGACACCCGCCGGTCGCCCGGCGGCTCGAGCGGTGGCACGGCTGCCGCGGTCGCGGCCGGACTGGTCGCCGTCGGCATCGGCGGTGACGGCGGTGGTTCGATCCGGATCCCGTCGGCGTGCTGCGGACTGTTCGGCCTCAAGCCCCAGCGCGGCCGGGTCACGATGTCGCCGCACGCGCACGGCTGGTGGGGGCTGAGCACCACCGGGCCGCTGACCCGCTCCGTGCGGGACAGCGCCCTCGTCTACGACGTCATCCGCGGCACCCTGCCCGTCGACCGCTGGCGGGCCGACGAGCCGTCGATGTCCTTCACCGCCGCGGTCGACGCTCCGTTCACACCGCTGCGGGTGGGCTGGTCGACCAGGCCCGTCACGCTCGGCGTCCGGCCCGACCCTGAGCACGTCGCCGCCGTGCACGCGACCGCCACCCTGCTCGAGCAGCTCGGCCACCACGTCGAGGAGGTCGACCCCGGCTACCCGGACCCGACGCGCGCGTTCGTGCCGCAGTTCTTCGCCGGGGTGCGCACCGGCGCCGACGGTGTCGAGCACCGTGACCGGCTGGAGCGCCGCACCAAGGAGACCGCGCGGCTGGGCCGTTGGGTCACCCCTGCGGTGCGTGAGTGGGCGATCCGGCAGGGCGAGCAGGTCGCTGCCAAGGCCAACGCGGTGTTCGACCGTGTCGACGTGATGCTCACCCCGGCCATCGCGCACCGGCCTCCCGAGGTCGGTGTGCTCGACGGCGTGGGCGCGGTGCGGGCGTCGCTGGCGGCGATGCCGATGATCGCCTACAGCGCCCTGTGGAACGTCACCGGCAATCCCGCGGCCTCGGTCCCCGCCGGCTTCGCTGCGGACGGTCTGCCGCTCGCCGTACAGCTGGTCGGGCGGCAGCACGACGAGACCACCCTGATCACGCTCTCCGCCCAGCTCGAACGGGCCAGGCCGTGGGCCGACGCGCGGCCGGTGCTGTGAGCGGCCTGCTTCTCACCACGCCGCGGGCCTGGCTGCGCCGTCGGCTGCACCCGGATGCTCCCTCACCGCTGGTCGGGCGGACCGTCCTGGTGACCGGCGGTTCGTCGGGGATCGGCGAGGCCACGGCCCATGCAGGCCGCCGCACGTGGCGCGACGGTGCTGGTCGTGGCGCGCCGCGCCGACGAGCTGGCCCGCGTGGTCAGCGACGTCGAGGCACGCGGAGGTGTGGCGTTCGCGCACGCCTGCGACCTCACCGACGGGCCGGCCGTCGACCGGCTGGTCGCCACCGTGCTGGCCGAGCACGGTGGCGTCGACTACCTGGTCAACAACGCAGGCCGCTCGATCCGCCGGTCGGTCGCGCTGTCCTACGACCGCGTGCACGACGTCGAGCGCACGATGGCGATCAACTACGTCGCCCCGGTCCGGCTGATGCTCGGCCTGCTCCCGCACATGGTCGAGCAGCAGTTCGGCCACGTGGTCAACGTGCTGACGTGGGGCGTGCAGGTCAAGGCGCCGAAGTTCTCCGCCTACATCGCGTCGAAGACCGCGCTGGACACCTGGAGCCGGATCGCCGGGCGTGAGCTGTACGGCGACGGCGTGACGTTCAGCAACCTGCGGATGCCATTGGTCCGCACGGCGATGATCGGACCGACCGACGCCTACGCGAAGGCTCCCGCACTGACGCCGGAACAGGCTGCGGACCGCGTCGTACGCGCCCTCGAGGACCGGCCGATCACCTCCGGCACCGTCGCCGGCGGGGTCGCGGAGGTGCTCAACCTCGTCGCACCGCGGGCGTCCGACGCGTTGCAGTGGGCGATCGCCCGCCGCTTTCCCGACTCGCCCGCCGCCGCCCGCTCGGCAGACGAGAGCCGCAGCACCGGCTGACCGCGTCAGCTGGCCTTCTTGGCCGCCGCCTTCTTCGTGGTCTTCTTCGCGGTGGTCTTCTTCGCCGTCGACTTCTTGGCCGCGGACTTCTTGGCGGGTGCCTTCTTGGCCGTCTTCTTGGCCGTGGACTTCTTGGCAGCGGGCTCGGCCGCCTCCTCGTCCTGGGCGGGCGTCGACGTCGACTCGCCCCGCGACGTCTTGGCCGCGTCGACCGAGCGCTGCAGGGCCGCCAGCAGGTCGACGACCTCGCCGGAGGACTTCTTCGGCTGCTCGGGAGCCTTCACCTCGCCACCCTCGAGCTTGGCCTGGACCAGAGCCTCCACGGCCTTCTGGTAGTCGTCGTCGTACTCGGACGCGTCGTAGTCGCCGGCCAGCGTCTCGACGAGGAGCTGCGCCATCTTGAGCTCCTGAGGCTTCGCGGCGTGCTCGGTCGCGTCGAGACCGGCGAAGTCCGGCTTGCGGACCTCGTCGGGCCACAGCATCGTCTGCATCACGATCACGTCGTCACGCACCCGCAGCACTGCGGTGGTCATCCGAGTGCGGATCGAGACGGTCACGATCGCGACCCGGTCGGCGGCCTTGAGGGCCTCACGGAGCAGGGCGTAGGGCTTGGCCGCCGCCTTGTCCGGCTCGAGGTAGTAGGACTTCTCCAACCAGATCGGGTCGACCTGCTCGGTCGGCACGAACTTCTCCACCGAGATCTCCCGGCTGCTGCTCGCGGGAAGCTCGGCGAAGTCGTCGTCGTCGAGCACGACCATCTGGCCGTCCTCGGTCTCGTAGCCCTTGGCGATGTCGGCGTAGGCCACCTCCTCGCCGTCGATGCTGCAGACGCGTTGGTACTTGATCCGGCCGCCGTCCTTGGCGTGCACCTGCCGGAACGAGATGTCGTGGCTCTCCGTCGCGGCGTACAGCTTGACCGGCACGCTCACCAGACCGAAGGACACCGCACCTTTCCAGATGGCACGCATGGGCAGCTCCTGATCACAAGTACGTCGACGGCTCGGGGTCGTGTACCCATCATGGCGCACACCACCGACGGCGGGAACGGATGCTATTTCTGTGCTCGTCGCCCGGTCGTGGGCGTGCCCGGGCTCTTCACGTACTGCTCCTCGATGCGCAGCTCGGGCGCCAGCTCGTGGATTGCCCGGCTGAGCGTTCGGTGCGCGAACCACTTGGTCTGGTCGACCACGCTCCCTAGTTCCGCCCGCAGCTCTTTCCCGAGCAGTGCGAGGTGAACCGAACCGTCCGAGTTGCGCACGCGCTCATTCACCAGATCGATGAACTCGGCCTCGGGACCGCTGAGCGTCGCCCTCACGGGCTGGATCGGTACCACGGTTCCGGCGGACGCTGGCTGACTCGCTGGTCGCAGCAGCGCCTGGGTCTGCTGCCTGTCGATCACGCGATCTGCCAGGACCCGGAGGGGCGCAACAGCATCGAACGTCGACACGAGCGTCGTTCGACGGTCCGCCGCCCGAATCCGCATCAGCAGTGGAGTGAAGTCGGAGTCGGCTGAGGCGATGACGAACTCGTCATACCGCACTGAGCCATGCAAGGCGTCGATCACGTCGATGGCGAGCCGTATGTCGGCGGCGTTCTTCCGTTGCGGCGTCAAAGACGGGCAGTCGATGATCTCGAAGCCGGCGGCACTGATGGAGCCACGAAACTGGGCGAACGGAACCCGCGGATGGTTGGTTTGCGGGTGCTTCGCCGAGCCGGCGGAGTTCATGTAGCAACGGAGCACCACCCAACGACGGGGCCCGTCCACAGGGTGTTCCCGGGACAGCCGATCCAACCAGTCGCCAGGGTGCTCGGCGAACGCCATGGCCGTCGCTTCATCAGTGGCGAGCAGGCCGCTGAAGACGTTGTCGAAGTCGACGTACAGCGCCGCACTCACCACGATTCATCGTTCGAAGGTACGGGCCAACGCCGATCCCGTCCCGGGCTTTCGCACATGCGACAAGATGGGGCTCATGCGTCCGATGCTCGCCACCAAGGGCACCCACGTGCCCCGAGGCGGCGAGTGGCTGCACGAGGTCAAGTGGGACGGCATGCGGGTGCTCGTCGACCTGCACGACGGCGAGCTGCACATCCGCTCCCGCAACGAGAAGGACGTGCGGGTGTCGTTCCCCGAGCTGCACGGGATCGCCGGCATCGACCGGGACGTGCTGCTGGACGGGGAGGTGGTGGCGTTCCTCGACGGCATCCCGACCTTCGGCGCGCTCGCCGACCGGATGCACGTCGCGAACGCGCGACGGGCGGCAGCACTGTCCGAGACGAACCCGGTGACCCTGCTGGTCTTCGACATCCTGCGCCTCGACGGCAACGACCTCACCGGCCGCCCGTTGACCGAGCGCCGTGAGCTGCTCGAGGGCCTCGGCCTGCTCGACGTGCACTGGCAGGTGCCTGCGACGTACGACGACGGCGAGATGCTCCTGGAGGCGACCGCCGCGCAGAAGCTCGAGGGCATCGTCAGCAAGAAGCGGTCGTCGCTGTACTTCCCCGGCCGGCGCTCGACGGACTGGCTGAAGTTCCCGCACCGCAACCTCGGGTCGTACGTCGTCGGGGGCTGGCGCCACGAGACCGACAGCACGACACGGATCGGGGCGGTGCTGGTGGGTGAGCCCACGGAGGACGGCCTGGTCTACCGCGGACGGGTCGGCAGCGGCATCGCCGGCAAGGAGGGCCAGCGGCTCCTCGGGGTGCTCGAGCCCCTGCGGGCGGACGATTCGCCGTTCGCGGACGACGTACCCAAGGTCGACGCCACCGGCACGGTCTGGGTCCGCCCGGAGCTGGTGGTCGACATCGCGGCGCTGGGACTGACCCCGGCCAAGCGGCTCCGGCAGCCCAGCTACCGCGGCGTGCGCTCCGACCTGTCGCCCGACGACCTCGGGACCTGACTGACGCCAGGCGAGCGTGTCCTTGCTTCTGCTGGCATCATCGGTGCCACATGCACGCAAATCCGGCGGTGACGGCCGACGAGTTGTGAGGAGCGAGGCGATGGCGGGGGACGTCAGGAACTTCCCACCGGTGGTGTACGTGCCGTTGACGACGGACGCGGACGGCGTCACCCGGGTGGACATGAGAGTGACCAAGGACGGGCGGCACGGCGTTGTTCGTCTACTCGGCGATCGACCGGCTCGAGGCGTGGTTCGCGAAGACGCCGTGGGTCCTGGTCACCGTCGAGGGACTCCAGACGTTCTACGACGAGGAGCCCTACGACCTGCTGTTCCTCGACAAGCGGCTGCACGTCGAGAACCCGCTCGCCGGTGAGATGGCGGAGCACGCATGAGCACCGACGTCACGTTCGCGACGCTGTCCGCGATCGCCGGCACGCTCGACAGCGGCGCCCAGTCGATCGAGGGCATCGGCGGCGGGGCTCCCTCCGGTGTGGACGCCGGTGTGATGACCGCCTTCGTGTCCTCCCTCCTGGGCACCCTGTCGAGCTCCGCGGCGGGGGTGTCGGAGGGACTCGCCTCCGCCGCGTCCGAGGTCCGCGCCGGCGCCCAGGCGTACGGCGAGACCGACGCCAACTCGCGAGCAGGCTTCGAGTCCTACCGGAACCTTCCGCGATGAGCCTCGACACCGAGATCAAGGGATCGCCCGCCTCCGTCGAGTCCGCCTCGTCGTGGTTGCGCGGCAGCCTCGCGCCGGCGGTCGAGTCGGGGGCCGACGCACTCGTGTCCGCCCGCAACAACGCCGAGTCCGACTGGGGCGGTCAGGCCGGCCCGGCGTTCAGCGCCCAGATGCGCTCGGGAGCGACGGTGACCGACGACCTGAGCACCACGGTGAAGGCGGCGGCCGGCAACCTCGACTCCTACGCTGCTGCGCTCCGCCGCGCCCAGAACTCGATGGCCGACATCCGCAGCACGGCGTCCGGCGCGGGCCTCACGGTGTCCGGCTTCGTCATCGAGAACCCGGGGGCCGGCCCCGCCAACCCGGGCCCGCCGCCCACCGGTGAGATCACACCGGTGCAGGCCGACCACTACAACTCCGCTGTGGCCGCCTTCAACCAGCACCAGAAGCTGGTCGAGGCCTGGAACACGCGGTCGCCGACGTCGCCGAGGTCAACTCGACGTACGACGCCGCGTGCAGCGCCCTCGAGGACAGCTACAAGGGGCAGGACCCCAAGGAGATGGTGGTCAGCGCCTCCGACGTCGCCGGTGCGCTCGCCGCGTCTCGCGGCACGTACCTGCACGTCTCGATCCTGCGGCAGACCGCCACCACGTTCACCACCGAGGCCACCGAGGCCCTCAACCGGATGCGCAGCACCGACTACACCCGCACCGGCAGGAGCGCGTTCTACGACGACCTCCACAACGCCAACCGGCTGCAGGGCATGGCCGACGACGCCACTCGGGCCGCCGACGACGCGGTGCGCGGAGGCAGCTCGGCGACCAGGCTCAGCGGTGCGTTCAGCAAGGCGTTGGTCGGCGTCGGCATCGGACTGGACCTGCACGACGGCGAGTCGGTCCCGCAGGCGGTGGCGTCCAACGTCGGCGGCTACGCCGCCGGTGCCGGCGCGGGCACGCTCGCCTCGATGGGCACCTCGATGGCGATGGGCGCGGCCTTCGGGTCGGTCGTCCCGGGCGTCGGCACCGCGGTCGGAGCGGTCGTCGGGCTCGGGGTCGGCATCTTCGCGTCGGGTGCCATCGACTCGCTGTTCGAGGGCAGCGACGTCGGGGAGGCTCTCGGCGACGGCGTCGAGGCGGTCACGGACACTGTCGACGCGGTCGGCGACGGCATCTCCGACGCGGCCGAAGGCGTCGGCGACTTCGTCGGCGGCCTGTTCTGAGCAGGACACGAGGAGGCGGCATGCAAGAGCGCATCAGCCCCGGTCGGCACGTCGCGGTCGGCCTGATCTGCCTCGGCCTCGCGGCCCTGGGCGTGGTCCTGCTGACGATGTCGGGCTACGACAGCACCGGTGCAGTGGTGACCGCGATGCTGGGGGCGTTCTTCGTCGTCGTCGCCGCGGTGATCTACGGCGGGCTCCTCGTCCGCATGCGCAGCACCGCGCCCGAGCCACGGTCGGTCGTCCTCGACGACGAACCGGCTCTCTACCTGCCCCGCGCCCGACTCGCGGCGGTCGGCAACTGCCTCCTCGCGGGTGCGCTGTCGCTGTTCTTCGTCGGCTGGGCGATCGCCCTCGGCATCGGCTCGGGCTGGGGAGGTGCGCTCGTGCTCGCGGTGCCGGCGGTGGCCTTCGCGCTGCTGCCGCTGTTCGCGCTGACCGGGCGCTGGGTGCCGGGCGGCCTGTGGCTGACCCCGACCCGCCTCCTCCACCGGGCGTACGGCGTCCGCGCCTGGAGCACCTGGGACGACATCGCCAAGGTCGACCCCGCACCGGTCGGTCCGATCACCCAGACCCCGGTGACCGGCGTGCACACCCGGGACGGGCACGGGTCCTACACGACCCCGTTCTTCCGCAACGGCAAGCTGGCCGACGCCGGCCGGATGACCCTCGACCTGCGCGACCTCGCGGCCGCGCCGCCCGAGGTGGTGAGCCTCGTCTCCACCTACTGGGAGCGTCCCGAGCTCCGCCACGAGCTGGGCACCGACGCTGCGCTCGCCCGGGTGCACGCCGTCTCCGCGCACGACCCCGGCCGGTCCTGAGCGACACGATGGCCGCCACCCCGGAGGAACTGCAGGTCGACGTCGACGGCCGCACGCTGAAGATCAGCAACCTGGCCAAGGTGATGTACCCGACGACCGGCACGACCAAGGGCGAGGTCCTCAACTACTACGCCCGGGTTGCCTCGGTGCTGCTGCCCCACCTCGCGCACCGCGCCGTCACGAGGATCCGCTGGCCGCACGGCACGGGGGACATGCAGTTCTTCGAGAAGAACCTGCCCTCCGGAGCCCCCAGCTGGCTGCACTCGGTCGCCGTACCCTCGACCGGGTCGCGCGGCGGCGGCGACACCATCCGCTACCCGATCATCGACGGGCTGGCCGACCTCACCTACTTCGCCAACCTGGCCTCGCTCGAGCTGCACGTGCACCAGTGGACGGTGGGCAAGAACGGCCGGCCGAAGAACCCGAACCGGATGGTCATCGACCTCGACCCCGGGCACCCCGCCGGACTTCAGGAGTGCTGCCAGGTCGCGCTCCTGGTCCGCGACAAGCTCGAGGAGCGGGGCCTGTCCGCGGCGCCGGTCACGTCGGGCAGCAAGGGGCTCCACATGTACGCCGCGCTGCCCGGGAAGCTGAACACCGACGAGGTGCGCGACCAGGCCCAGGAGATCGCCCAGGAGCTGACCGGTGAGCACCCCGGGCTCGTCGTGTGGAAGATGACCAAGTCGCTGCGCGGCGGCAAGGTGTTCCTCGACTGGAGCCAGAACACCGGTGCGAAGACCACCATCTCGCCGTACTCCTTGCGCGGCCGCGACCGTCCGTACGTCGCCGCACCGCGCACCTGGGAGGAGATCGAGGAGGGCGCCGAGGAAGGGCTCGGCCAGCTCGAGATGGACGACGTGCTGGCCCGCGTCGACGAGGACGGCGACGTCTTCGGTGACCTGCTCGGCGGGCCCTGAAAGACCCGTTAAACACGAAACCCGCCGCTCCCGAGAGACGGCGGTGAATCGCAGTGTGCACAAGTACCCGTGGAGTAAAGGTTCCCTCCCACCGGGGGCTGAAACCCCGCACGTGCCTTCAACGAGCCATTCCGCTCCGGGTTATGCGTGCGCCGCGGTGGTAGCCCAACGGAGGCATCGACCCGGTGATCTCCGCGCCCACCACAACGGGAAACGCCTTGATTCGGCATCAATTCACGCAGATCCGTTGATCAGGGCCCCAAATAGCCATGGAATCCGTCGCTGACCTGCTGCCATACTGCGGAAATGTCGGTGGCCATCTCCCTCCTCGGCCTGCGCAAGTCCTTCGGGCCGGTGACGGCGGTGGACGGCGTGGACCTCGAGATCCTCGACGGCGAGTTCTTCTCCATGCTCGGCCCGTCCGGCTCCGGGAAGACCACCGTGCTCCGGATGATCGCGGGCTTCGAGAGCCCCACCGACGGACAGATCCTGCTCGCTGGTGTCGACGTGACCGGGCGCCCTCCCTTCGCCCGGGACGTGAACACCGTCTTCCAGGACTACGCGCTGTTCCCGCACATGAACGTCCTGCAGAACGTCGAGTACGGCCTGCGCGTGAAGAAGGTCCCCCGTCAGGAGCGCCGGGCCCGGGCCCTCGAGGCGCTCGAGACCGTGCGCCTTTCCGGCTTCGGCGCCCGGAGCCCGAACCAGCTGTCCGGAGGTCAGCGGCAGCGCGTCGCCCTGGCCCGGGCCCTGGTCAACCGCCCCAAGGTGCTGCTGCTCGACGAGCCGCTGGGCGCGCTCGACCTCAAGCTCAGGCGCGAGATGCAGATCGAGCTCAAGCAGATGCAGCGCGAGCTCGGCATCACGTTCGTGTTCGTCACCCACGACCAGGAGGAGGCGCTCACGATGAGCGACCGGATCGCGGTCTTCCGTGACGGCCTCGTCGAGCAGGTCGCCACCCCCGTCGCGCTCTACGAGGAGCCCGCGACCCCGTTCGTCGCCGGCTTCGTCGGCACGTCCAACCTGCTGGAGGGCGAGGTGGCCGAGGCCCTTGTCGGCGGCCCGGGGCCCGTCAGCATCCGCCCCAGAAGATCACCCTGCACGCCGGTCACGTCGACGTCCCGGGCGACGAGGACGTGTGCGTCGCCACCGGGGTGGTCGGAGAGGTCGTCTACCTCGGTGCCTCCACGCACTCCGTCGTGGACCTCGACGCGGGTGGTCGGCTCACCGTCCTACAGCAGAACCTCGAGAGCTCGCTCACGCACGCTCTCGGTCGCCGTGGCGAGCCGGTCACCCTCTCGTGGCAGCGCGTGCACGTCGTGACTCTCGGGACCCACAGATCGTCCCCCGCGACAGCGGAGGAACGGCATCTCACCGAGGAGACTCCATGAAGAAGACGACGACGATCGCCGTGTCGCTGGTGCTGGCCTTCGGGGCAGCGGCCTGCGGCACCTCGAGCGGGGGCTCGGACGACTCCGGCGACTCGGGCAGCACCGGGGCCGGCACGTTCACCGCTCCCGACGTACCCATGAAGAAGTCGCTCGGCGCGATGGAGGGGGAGGTGAACATCCTCGCGTGGCCCGGGTACGCCGAGGACGGCAGCAACGACAAGACGATCGACTGGGTCACGCCCTTCGAGAAGCAGTCCGGCTGCGACGCCAGCGTGAAGTACTTCGGCACCTCCGACGAGGCGCTCAACCTGATGAAGACCGGGGAGTACGACGTAGTGTCCGCCTCCGGCGACGCGTCGTTGCGGCTGATCGCCTCGGCGGACGCGGCGCCCGTCAACACCGACTTGCTCAAGAGCTACGCGGACATCCAGCCGTTCCTCAAGGACCGGGCGTGGAACTCCGTCGACGGGCAGATGTACGGCATCCCGCAGGGCTGGGGCGCCAACCTGCTGATGTGGCGGACCGACAAGGTGAAGCCCGCGCCGACCGGGTGGGACGCGGTGTTCGACAAGGACTCGCCCTACGCCGGAAAGATCACGGCGTACGACTCGCCGATCTACATCGCGG
>CAVPLS010000001.1:0-538625 GCA_963706355.1 uncultured Actinomycetota bacterium | reverse complement strand
GGTAGGCCGTCTTCGGGTCGTCCTCGAGCAACATGCCGGCGGCGACCAGGTGGCGGGCGACCCGGGCCGCGAGCTTCTCGGGCAGGCCGCGCAGCTGCTGGGCGACGTTGCGGTCCAGCTCCTTGCCGGTGATCGACTCGTCGATCTCCGGGCCGTCGTAGCGCGCCTGGTCCTCCGAGCGGGGCCGGTCGTCGTCACGACGTCCACGCGAGGGAGTGCGGGGCGCACCGCTCTGCGGCGCGCCGTCGCGGCCCGGGGTGCGACGCTTCGGTGCCGCGCCACCCGCGGCGGCCCGGTCGCCGGCACCCTTGCCGCCGGAGCCGCTGCGGCCCCCGGTCGGACGGCCGGCGCCGCGCTGGCTCTCGCCGCGCCGCGGTCCGTCGGATCGGCCCTGGTTCGCCATGCTGGTCTCCTCGAAACAGATCGTAAAACACGTAGAGGCCACCCTGACGGGTGGCCTCTACGGAAAAATTGTCCGGCGACGTCCTACTCTCCCACAACCTCCCGGTTGCAGTACCATCGGCGCTGAGAGGCTTGACTTCCGGGTTCGGAATGGAGCCGGGTATTTCCCTCTCGCTATGGCCGCCGTAACTCTATGGAGTTATGCCATGACCTTGGTGTCGCACATCGGATATGACTCCGATGACGACTCAGGTCCCCGACCGTAACTCGGGAACCACACAGTGGACGCGCAACATCTTTGAGGGACAAGCCCTCGGCCTATTAGTACCGGTCGGCTCCGTGTATTACTACCTTCGACCTCCGGCCTATCAACCCAGTCGTCTACTGGGGGCCTTACCCGGTTACCCGGTGGGAAACCTCATCTTGAAACGTGCTTCCCGCTTAGATGCTTTCAGCGGTTATCACTTCCGAACGTAGCTAACCAGCCGTGCTCCTGGCGGAACAACTGGCACACCAGAGGTTCGTCCATCCCGGTCCTCTCGTACTAGGGACAGCCTTTCTCAAGTTTCCTGCGCGCGCGGCGGATAGGGACCGAACTGTCTCACGACGTTCTAAACCCAGCTCGCGTGCCGCTTTAATGGGCGAACAGCCCAACCCTTGGGACCTACTCCAGCCCCAGGATGCGACGAGCCGACATCGAGGTGCCAAACCATCCCGTCGATATGGACTCTTGGGGAAGATCAGCCTGTTATCCCCGGGGTACCTTTTATCCGTTGAGCGACGCCGCTTCCACATGCCAGCGCCGGATCACTAGTCCCGACTTTCGTCCCTGCTCGACATGTCTGTCTCACAGTCAAGCTCCCTTGTGCACTTACACTCGAAACCTGATTGCCAACCAGGCTGAGGGAACCTTTGGGCGCCTCCGTTACATTTTAGGAGGCAACCGCCCCAGTTAAACTACCCATCAGGCACTGTCCCTGATCCGGATAACGGACCTAGGTTAGATATCTAATACGACCAGAGTGGTATTTCAACGTTGACTCCACGTGAACTGGCGTCCACGCTTCAAAGTCTCCCACCTATCCTACACAAGTCGAACCAAACACCAATACCAAATTGTAGTAAAGGTCCCGGGGTCTTTCCGTCCTGCCGCGCGTAACGAGCATCTTTACTCGTACTGCAATTTCGCCGAGTCCATGGTTGAGACAGCGCCCAAGTCGTTACTCCATTCGTGCAGGTCGGAACTTACCCGACAAGGAATTTCGCTACCTTAGGATGGTTATAGTTACCACCGCCGTTTACTGGGGCTTAAGTTCTGCGCTTCGCTCCGAAGAACTAACACGTCCCCTTAACCTTCCAGCACCGGGCAGGAGTCAGTCCGTATACATCGTCTTACGACTTAGCACGGACCTGTGTTTTTAGTAAACAGTCGCTTGGGCCTGGTCTCTGCGGCCATCATCGCTTCGGAAAGCAAGTCTCCTAACGAATCCGGCCCCCCTTCTCCCGAAGTTACGGGGGCATTTTGCCGAGTTCCTTAACCATGGTTCACTCGATCGCCTTGGTATTCTCTACCTGATCACCTGAGTCGGTTTGGGGTACGGGCGGCGCATAGCTCGCTAGAGGTTTTTCTCGACAGCATAGGATTATCCACTTCGTCCATTCGGACTCCCTATCAGATCTCAGGCACGTGAGAGACGGATTTGCCTACCTCTCGCCCTACATCCTTAGCCGTGGTCTACCATCGCCACGGTTGGACTGCCTTCCTGCGTCACCCCATCGCTTGACTACTGCTAGTTCGGGTCGTGCGCTCCACTTCTATCGTCCCGAAGGATCCAAGAAGCTTTGGGCACTTAGCATCACTAGGTTCGTCATGGGCGCTATTTTGCCGGTACGGGAATATCAACCCGTTGTCCATCGACTACGCCTGTCGGCCTCGCCTTAGGTCCCGACTTACCCAGGGCAGATTAGCTTGACCCTGGAACCCTTGATCATTCGGCGGACAAGTTTCTCACTTGTCATTCGCTACTCATGCCTGCATTCTCACTCGTATGGCGTCCACGGCTGGTTCACACCGCCGCTTCGCTCGCCATACGACGCTCCCCTACCGATCCACGCACTTGGACCTGAACTGAATCAGGCCGAGTTATTGCGTGAATCCCATAGCTTCGGTGGATAACTTGAGCCCCGCTACATTGTCGGCGCGGAATCACTTGACCAGTGAGCTATTACGCACTCTTTCAAGGGTGGCTGCTTCTAAGCCAACCTCCTGGTTGTCTGTGCGACTCCACATCCTTTTCCACTTAGTTATCGCTTAGGGACCTTAGCTGATGGTCTGGGCTGTTTCCCTCTCGACAATGGAGCTTATCCCCCACTGTCTCACTGCCGCGCTCTCACTTACCGGCATTCGGAGTTTGGCTAATTTCGGTAAGCTTGTAGGCCCCCTAGACTATCCAGTGCTCTACCTCCGGTAAGAAACACGCGACGCTGCACCTAAATGCATTTCGGGGAGAACCAGCTATCACGGAGTTTGATTGGCCTTTCACCCCTATCCACAGGTCATCCCCCAGGTTTTCAACCCTGGTGGGTTCGGTCCTCCACGCGGTCTTACCCGCGCTTCAACCTGCCCATGGATAGATCACTCCGCTTCGGGTCTTGATCGTGCGACTCAGTAGCCCTATTCGGACTCGCTTTCGCTACGGCTTCCCCACACGGGTTAACCTTGCCACACAACGCAAACTCGCAGGCTCATTCTTCAAAAGGCACGCTGTCACAGATCTCGAAAGATCCGCTCCAACGGATTGTAGGCACATGGTTTCAGGTACTATTTCACTCCCCGCCAGGGGTACTTTTCACCTTTCCCTCACGGTACTTGTCCGCTATCGGTCACCAAGGAGTATTTAGGCTTAACGGGTGGTCCCGCCAGATTCACACGGAATTTCAGGGGTTCCGTGTTACTTGGGGTGACGTCTCAGAGCCATCGTCTTACGTGTACGGGGGTATCACCCTCTACGCCGGGACTTTCCAGTCCGCTTCAACTTCAACGATGGTTTCTTACTCTGTGTTGATTCGGCAGAACCAACGTGACGGCCCCACAACCCCTACTGCGCAACGCCTGCCGGCTATCACACGCAATAGGTTTGGCCTGTTCCGATTTCGCTCGCCACTACTCTCGGAATCACTTTTGTTTTCTCTTCCTGTGGGTACTGAGATGTTTCACTTCCCCACGTTCCCTCCAACTGCCCTATGTGTTCAGGCAGAGGTAACTGGACATGACTCCAGCTGGGTTTCCCCATTCGGAAATCCCCGGATCACAGCTCGGTTGCCAACTTCCCGGGGCTTATCGCAGGCTCCTACGTCCTTCATCGGCTCTTGGTGCCAAGGCATCCACCATGTGCCCTTAGTAGCTTGTCTTGCTACAAAGATGCTCGCGTCCACTGTGTAGTTCTCAAATTACGGGCGGTCCCACCTTCTTCTCCCACGCTGACCGTGTGGACGAGTCCGTCCGATCGGTAGTTCGTGGAGAAAGTGGTCCGGAGAGATCGAGTAACTCGATCCCTCAGGACCCAACAGTGTGCCTGGAATGCTTGCTCGCGCCGCTCGAGGTTCCACGCCGCGTCCGAGGACGAGACAGTACTGACGAGTCTTGCTTGCGAGCAGACCAAATAGTCGACGTTCCACTAGTGAGCTGGTCTGCCGAGGAACGCATGTCCTCGAAACAGGCCGATGGACAGCCGGCCACCACTTGCATGGTGAACGTCTGCCAAGTGCTCCTTAGAAAGGAGGTGATCCAGCCGCACCTTCCGGTACGGCTACCTTGTTACGACTTCGTCCCAATCGCCAGCCCCACCTTCGACGGCTCCCTCCACAAGGGTTGGGCCACCGGCTTCGGGTGTTGCCGACTTTCGTGACGTGACGGGCGGTGTGTACAAGGCCCGGGAACGTATTCACCGCAGCGTTGCTGATCTGCGATTACTAGCGACTCCGACTTCATGGGGTCGAGTTGCAGACCCCAATCCGAACTGAGACCGGCTTTTTGGGATTCGCTCCACCTTGCGGTTTCGCAGCCCTTTGTACCGGCCATTGTAGCATGCGTGAAGCCCTGGACATAAGGGGCATGATGACTTGACGTCATCCCCACCTTCCTCCGAGTTGACCCCGGCAGTCTCTTATGAGTCCCCACCATTACGTGCTGGCAACATAAGACGAGGGTTGCGCTCGTTGCGGGACTTAACCCAACATCTCACGACACGAGCTGACGACAGCCATGCACCACCTGTATAGAGCCCGTAAGGACCTGCCATCTCTGACAGTTTTCTCCATATGTCAAACCCAGGTAAGGTTCTTCGCGTTGCATCGAATTAATCCGCATGCTCCGCCGCTTGTGCGGGCCCCCGTCAATTCCTTTGAGTTTTAGCCTTGCGGCCGTACTCCCCAGGCGGGGCGCTTAATGCGTTAGCTGCGGCACGGAACTCGTGGAATGAGTCCCACACCTAGCGCCCAACGTTTACGGTGTGGACTACCAGGGTATCTAATCCTGTTCGCTCCCCACACTTTCGCTCCTCAGCGTCAGGTAATGCCCAGAGAACCGCCTTCGCCACCGGTGTTCCTCCTGATATCTGCGCATTTCACCGCTACACCAGGAATTCCGTTCTCCCCTGCATACCTCTAGTCTGCCCGTATCGGAAGCAGGCTCAGGGTTAAGCCCTGAGTTTTCACTCCCGACGTGACAGACCGCCTACGAGCCCTTTACGCCCAATAATTCCGGACAACGCTCGCACCCTACGTATTACCGCGGCTGCTGGCACGTAGTTGGCCGGTGCTTCTTCTGCAGGTACCGTCACTTGCGCTTCGTCCCTGCTGAAAGAGGTTTACAACCCGAAGGCAGTCATCCCTCACGCGGCGTTGCTGGATCAGGCTTTCGCCCATTGTCCAATATTCCCCACTGCTGCCTCCCGTAGGAGTCTGGGCCGTGTCTCAGTCCCAGTGTGGCCGGTCACCCTCTCAGGCCGGCTACCCGTCGTTGCCTTGGTGGGCCATTACCCCACCAACAAGCTGATAGGCCGCGAGCTCATCCTTCACCGCCGGAACTTTCCACCACCATCAGATGCCTGAAGTGGTCGTATTCGGTATTAGCACCGGTTTCCCGGAGTTATCCCGAAGTGAAGGGCAGATTGCTCACGTGTTACTCACCCGTTCGCCGCTCGTGTACTCCCGAAGGAGCCTTACCGCTCGACTTGCATGTGTTAAGCACGCCGCCAGCGTTCGTCCTGAGCCAGGATCAAACTCTCCGTTGAATTCTATTGATTTCGCACGGAACCGAGGTCCCGTGTTTCATCGACATATCTTGGAGTATCCCAGCAAGAGTGTTCCACCGAAGTGGAACGGTCTTACCTAAAGGAATCATCGACAGATACCGAGTAGCCGAAGCTGCTCGTAACCTGCCGACTGGCGTTACAAATTAATTCGTCGACTTTTGGCACACTGTTGAGTTCTCAAGGATCAAGCGCGCACCGCAGTCCGGCCTCTCGGCCTCGCTGGGGGGCAACCTGGTAAAACTTACCGGGTGTGGCTGGCCCCGTCAAATCGGGGTTTCGCTGCTCCGGCCCCCCTCCGCGCCACAGCGTCCGAGTCGATCCGGAGCCGCCGAAGCGCGCATCCGAGCCACCTCGGAAGAGGTGATCTGGTGGGGGTTCCGCCTCGGGGCCGGACACCCGGCCTTCCGGCCTTGTGTCCCGCCGCTCCCTGGCGACAAAGAGAACATTACGTAGACCCCACCGGAAACGTCAAATCGGGCCGGAGTGGCCCCGGTCACAATCGCGTTTGTGCAGGTCAGAGCCCCTTTTGCGTCCTGGGAGAGCGCCTCGTGGCCCGGCGGAGGCGTCGACGAACCACATCGATGTCATTCGCCCTCACGCGTGCGGGGAGCGATGAGGTCGTCCGCCAGCCCCGCGACGGTGGGCGTCCCGGCGAGGCGCAGGGACTCCTCGAGCTCGGCGGAGAGCTCGGCGAGGAGCCGCACGACGCCGGCGGGACCCCCGACCGTGAGGGCGTAGAGCGGCAGCCGGCCGAGGAACACCGCGCGGGCCCCGAGTGCCAGGGCGGCCAGGGCGTGGCGCCCGGTGCGCACTCCCCCGTCGACGTACACCTCGGCCGTGTCACCCACCTCGGCGACCACCCCGGCGAGGCAGTCGGCGGTGGCGGCGACGCCGTCGAGCTGGCGCCCGCCGTGGTTGGAGACCCAGACGGCTGCGGCACCGGCCTCGACGCACCGGCGGGCGTCGTCGGGGCGGAGCACCCCCTTGACCACGACCGGGAGCCCGGTGGTGCGGGCCAGCCATTCGACGTCGCGCGGGCCGAGGTCCGTTGCCTTCTCGTCGCCGGGCAGCTCGCCGTACGTCGGCGGGAAGTTCGCCTGCAGCCAGGCGGGGTCGGCGACGTCCCAGACGGTCGGTCCGGCGCCGTCGTACTTCGTGCCGGCCACCGGTGTGTCCGCGGTCAGCACCACGGCGCGGGCGCCGTGCTCGACGGCTCGTTCGAGCAGCGGCACCCCGGTGGGCCGGTCGGCGGTGACGTAGAGCTGCAGCCACCACGGCGCCTGGGCCGCCGCGACCTGCTCGAAGGTCGTCCCGGCGTTGCTGGAGAGCACCATCAGCGAGCCGGCCTCGGCGACGCCGGCGGCCATCGCGGCCTCGCCGTCCGGGTGCGCGGCGCGCTGGAGCGTCGTCGGCGCGACCGTCAGCGGCGTCCGCAGGGTGGTGCCGAGGACCGAGGTCGAGAGGTCGATCTCGGTGACGTCTCGCAGCACGTGGGGAAGGAAGCGGAAGCGGTCCCAGGCGGCCGCGGCCTCGCTCGCCGAGAGGCCGTCGCGGGCCCCCTGGCGGATGTAGCGGAAGACCGGTTCCGGGAGCAGCTCGGCGGCGCGCTGCTCCAGCCCGTCGACGAACCGCTCCGAGGTCACCCGACGACCTCGACGCCGGCCAGGTGCTTCTTGCCGCGGCGCAGCACCAGCCACGACCCACCGAGCAGGTCGTCGGGGCCCGGCGCGTGGTCGGGGTCGGTGACCCGCTCGTTGTTGACGTAGGCGCCACCCTCGCCGACCGTGCGTCGGGCCTCGCTCTTGCTCTTCGAGAGCCCGGACGCCACGAACAGGTCCACGACGCTCGGCAGCCCGTCGGCGGCCTTCACCTCGACCGAGCCGGCCTCACGCAGCGCGGCGGCGAGGGTGCCGGGATCCAGCTCCTGCAGCGCTCCCCCACCGAACAGGGCAGCCGAGGCTGCCTGGATGCGTGCGGTCTCCTCGGCGCCGTGGACGAGCGTGGTGACCTGCTCCGCCAGCGCCTTCTGGCCGAGCCGCAGGAAGGGCTTCTCGGCGGTCTGCGTCTCCAGGTCCTCGATCTCCGCCCGGCTGAGGAACGTGAACGCGCGCAGCAGCTCGCCGACCTTGTCGTCCTCGGCGTTGAGCCAGAACTGGTAGAAGGCGTACGGCGACAGCATCTCGGGGTCGAGCCAGAGCGCGCCGCCCTCGGTCTTGCCGTACTTCGTCCCGTCGGACCGGGTGATGAGCGGTGTCGCGAAGGCGTGCACGCGGGCCGAGTCCGCCCGGCGGATCAGCTCGACGCCTCCGGTGAGGTTGCCCCACTGGTCGCTGCCGCCGAACTGCAGCGTGACGCCGTGGTCGCGGTGCAGGTTGAGGTAGTCCATCGCCTGCAGGAGGACGTAGCTGAACTCGGTGTAGGAGATCCCCGCCTCGAGGCGGGTCCGGACGACGTCGCGGGCCAGCATCCGGTTGACCGGGAAGTGCTTGCCGATCTCGCGCAGGAAGTCGATCGTCGACAGGCTCGCGGTCCAGTCGTAGTTGTTCACCATCGTCGCCGCGTTGGCGCCCTCGAAGGAGAGGAACGGCTTGATCTGGGTGTGCACCTTCTCCACCCAGGACTTCACGACGTCCAGGGAGTTGAGCACCCGCTCGCCGGAGTCCTTCGGGTCGCCGATCATGCCGGTGGCGCCGCCGACGAGGGCGTAGGGGACGTGCCCGGCGTCCTGGAGGCGGCGAGCCGTGACGATCTGCAGCAGGTTGCCCATGTGCAGGCTCGGCGCGGTCGGGTCGAAGCCGACGTAGAACCTCACCGGACCGGCGTCCATCTCGGCGCGCAGGGCGTCGAGATCCGTCGAGTGCGCGATCAGGCCGCGCCACTCGAGGTCGTCGAGGACGTGAGGGTCAGGGCTCACCGGGGTGCCTTCCGTTTCGGGGTCGTGCACGGTCCAGCCTGCCTCATCGGTGGACCGGCGGGCCACCGGGATTGGTCAGAGCCACTCGCCGAAGCCCAGGGGCTCGCGGGTGACGAGGTAGGTGGCCCAGTTCATCTTGGTCACCCGGCCGTCGGCGTCCCGGGTGACCCGGAGCAGCTCGCCGTTCTCCCGGCCGGCCACGGTGCGGAACAGGTCCGGCCCGACCTGCTCGAAGCGCGAGGACGGCTTGTGCTCCGGGAGCCCGTCGGCGCGCGCCTCGAGCGCACCCTTGAGGACCGTGAACGTGAACGGGACGCCCTCGGAGTACCAGACCCCGACGAGGTCCGCGAGCTCGGGAGGTACGGCGGTCCCGGGCCGCCACGGCTCGGGGTCGACCGGGTCGTGCTCGGTGACCAGGTCGGCGAGCGTCGTGGCGAAGCCGGCGATGTCCGGGGTGGTGCCGGCGTTGGTGAGCACGATCCCGCCGGTCTTGGCGGACCTGTCGGTGAAGACGGCCGTGATGTGTCCGGGCATGCCGCCGGTGTGGCCGACGTACGTGCGGGTGCCGGAGCGGGCCAGGAAGAACCCGAGGCCCATGGCGGCGGTCCAGCGCTCGCGGTCCATCACGATCTGCGGCTCGCACATCTCCTCGAGCGTCGCCGGGTCGAGGACCTCGGCGACCGGGTCGGCCACGAACGCCGACCACCGGGCCAGGTCGGCACCGGTGCTGGCCAGGCCGCCGCAGGGGTCCATCGCGCGCAGCTCGAGCTGCTGCTGCGGCACCGGCACGTCCGTCCACGGCGGGACGTAGTAGCCCTGGGCGTGCCGTCCGGAGAAGCCCACCGTGGTGCGCCGCATCTCCAGCGGATCGAGGATCCTGGCCTGCAGCGACTCGGCCCAGGGCCGCGCGTCGAGCCGGGCGACGACCTCGCCGAGCATCGAGAACACCAGGTTGGAGTAGTGCCAGAGCTGGTGCGGGCGGTGCACCCGCTCGGCCTGCTCGAAGCCGCTGACCAGCTCGGCCGCGTCGGGGTTGACGAGCGTCTCCCACACGTCGCCGACCGGCTCGCGCTGCATCCCGGAGACGTGGGCGAGGCACTGCCGGATGGTCAGGCCGGCACGGGACACCTCGGGCACGAACGTGTCGAGCGTGTCGTCGAGGCTGAGCCGCCCCTCGTCACGCAGCTGCATCACCAGCACGGCCGTGAAGGTCTTGGTGTTGGACGCGACGAGGAACTGGTGGTCCGGGTCGGGCGCGGTGTCCGGGTCGGTGAGGTCGGCGGACCCGACGCCCTCGTGCCACAGGAGCTCCCCATCGCGGACGACCCCCGCGAACACGCCAGGGACGCGGCCGGCGCGCTGTCGGTCGAGGACGGTGCGGTGCAGTCGGCGGACGGTGTCGTCGCGGAGTGAGGTCACGCTGCGACCCTAGGCCGTGCCCGGGTCCGTACGGCGGAGCAGGTGCTGCCGTGCGGCGGCGTCGAGCGGGCCGTCGCGCTCCGCGAGCCGGTCGGCGATCTCGGCGCGGTGCTCGGGCGTCTTGTTGCCGCCGTACTTCATCTTGGCGCGGACCGCCTCGACGTGCAGGCGCAGCCCACGGATGCCGGGCAGCTGCCGGCGGTCGCTCTCGACGTCCGTGCTGGGCCGGACGCGGGTCGAACCGTCCGGCTCGAAGTGCGCGAGCTGCACCGCGAGGATCTCGGCCTTCTCGTCGGGGTCGTCCACGACGTCGGCGCGGCAGAGCAGCTGGATGCCGGTGTAGTAGCTGGTCGGGACCCCGACGTCGGGATCGGTGCCGGGGTTGGCGTTCCAGGCGGCCTCGACGTAGGCGTAGTCCGACGTCAGGGCGAGCACCACGTGCGGGTCGGCGTCGAGCGCGCGCCAGACCGGGTTGGGCCGGGCCAGGTGCAGCAGGACGGTGGAGTCGCCGTCGTACACGAAGTGCGTGGGTACGACGACCGGGTAGCCGTCGACGTGGCCGGCGGTGACGAGCTGTGCGAAGTCGGCGTCGCGGAGCACGCCCTGCCACTCGTCGCGGGTGGCTGCGTCCCAAGGGTGGATGAGCATGTCGCCCATCCTCCCCCGGGGCGACGGATCAGCCGAACAGGCCGGAGACCTTGACGACGGTCTGGTAGACGCCGTAGGCGAGCGGCACGCCGACGACCGCCCACGAGACCACCAGGAGCACGGGCTGCGCGTGGGTCTGCTCGGTGCGCGTCTTCGTGCCCACGCCCCACCGCCGCCAGCGGCACCGGTCGGCTCGTCGGTCGAGCTGGGCCTCCTCGCGGCCGGCCTCGTGGAAGCGGTCGGCGACCTGGCGGATCAGCAGGTTCGCGACGAAGCCGACGGCCAGCAGGCCGACCATGGTGAGCAGGGCCGGCTTGTAGGCCTCGTAGGTCAGCTTGCCGGGCGTGCCCTCGGCGTCGAGGAACCCGTTGATGATCAGCGGTCCGGCGACGCCGGCCGCCGACCACGCGGTGAGCAGCCGGCCGTGGATGGCGCCGACCTGGAAGGTGCCGAACAGGTCGCGCAGGTAGGCCGGGACGGTCGCGAAACCGCCGCCGTAGAACGAGATGATGATGCCGGCGAACAGCACGAAGAGACCGGTGGACGTGTGGCCGGCGAGGGCGAGCAGCGCGTAGAGCACGATCCCGCCTCCGAGGTAGAACATGTAGATCGGCTTGCGTCCCACGATGTCCGACGTCGACGACCAGACGAACCGGCCGGCCATGTTGCAGATCGAGAGCAGTCCCACGAACCCGGCCGCGGCGGCCGGGTCGACGCTCGACTCACCGCCCACGCGGAAGAAGTCCTGGATCATCGGCGCGGCCTGCTCGAGGATGCCGATGCCGGCGGTGACGTTGCAGAACAGCACGACCCACAGCAGCCAGAACTGCGGGGTCTTGACGGCGTTGTTCGCGCTGACGCTCGCGGTCGTGACCATCGACTTCGCCTTCACGGTCTTCGGGTCGAAGCCCTCCGGCCGCCAGCCGTCGGCGGGGACCTTGATCAGCCAGGCGCCGAAGAGCATCACGACGAGGTAGACCAGGCCGAGCGTGACGAACATCGAGGCGACCGCGGAGCCGCTGGCGACCGAGGTGACGTCCTTGGGGTCGAAACCGCTGTCGTAGAAGGCGAGCAGCTTGCTCTCCACCGGTGACGCGACGAGGGCGCCGCCGCCGAAACCCATGATCGCGAGGCCGGTGGCCAGGCCCGGACGGTCGGGGAACCACTTGATCAGCGTGGACACCGGTGAGATGTAGCCGATGCCGAGCCCGATGCCGCCGATGACGCCGTACCCGAGGTAGAGCAGCCACAGCTGCTGCGTGGCGATGCCGGCGGCGCCGACCAGGAAGCCGACCGACCAGCAGAGCGCGGCGGCCACCATCGCGCGACGGGGGCCACCGGTGTCCACCCAGGTGCCGAAGACGGCGGCCGAGAGGCCCAGCATCACGATGGCGATCGAGAACACGAGGCCGATCGCGGTGAGGCTGGTGTCGAAGTTCTCGACCAGCGACGTCTTGTAGACGCTGGTCGCGTAGGCCTGGCCGATGCACAGGTGGATGGCCAGCGCCGCCGGCGGGATCAGCCAGCGGTTGTAGCCGGCCGGGGCGATGGTGTGCTTGCGGTCGAGTACGGCGAGGGACATGCCTGCCTCCGTCGGGTCAACGGGACCCCGAGATGGTGCCCCAGGTCACATTGCCCGGCGCCGTCCTGTTGAAACGTCTACCTTTTGCGGACCGCGGCGGGCCGGTAGGTCGACACGGTCGGGTCGCCGTCGAGCCAGAACCGCCAGGGCCGGTCGGCCGCCTTGCGCAGACCGACCCGCGGGCCCGTGCTGTACGTCGTCACGGCGGTCTCCGGCGGGGCGAGGGTCACCGGCCCGGTGGTGAGGTCGACGCCGTTGTGGGACAGGTCGAGGCCGAGCGCCTGGCAGAGCCGGGCCGGCCCGCGGGCGAGGTCGCGGTCGGTGCTCCCCCGCCGCGTCCGGGCGAGGTCGACTCCTTCGACGACCTCGCCGGCACGCAGCAGGACGGCGGACGGAGAGCCCTCGTCGCCGACCACGACGTTGCAGCAGTGGTGCATGCCGTAGGTGAAGTAGACGTAGAGGTGCCCCGGCGGCCCGAACATCACGGCGTTCCGGGCGGTGCGGCCGTTGTGCGCGTGCGAGCCCGGGTCGCCCGGTCCGTCGTACGCCTCGACCTCGGTGATCCGGACCGCGACGACCCCGTCCGGTGTGCGGTGCCGGAGCACCCCGTCGAGCAGCCGCGGCGCGACGTCGAGGACGTCGCCGGTCAGCGCCTCAGCCCAGCCAGGCACGGTGGTCCGCGACGGCCTGCCGGAGCTCGGCGAGCTGGTCGGTGACCCGGTCCCGGGCGGTGCCGCCGCGAGCGTTGCGGGAGGCCACCGAGCCTTCGACGGTGAGCACCTCGCGCACGCCGGGAGTGAGGTGCTCGGAGATCTCCGCGAACTGCTCGTCGGTGAGCGCGTCGAGCTCGATGCCGAGCTCCTCGCACCGGCGGACGCAGGCACCCGCGACCTCGTGCGCCACCCGGAACGGGACGCCCTGCCGGACCAGCCACTCGGCCACGTCGGTGGCCAGCGAGAAGCCCTGCGGCGCCAGCTCGGCCATCCGGTCGGTGTCGAAGCGCAGCGTCGCGACCATGCCGGTGAACGCGGGCAGCAGCACCTCGAGGGTGTCGACGGAGTCGAAGACCGGCTCCTTGTCCTCCTGCAGGTCGCGGTTGTAGGCGAGCGGCAGTGCCTTCAGCGTGGCGAGCAGCCCGCTCAGGTTGCCGATCATCCGGCCGGCCTTGCCCCGCGCGAGCTCCGCGATGTCGGGGTTCTTCTTCTGCGGCATGATGCTCGACCCGGTCGAGTAGGCGTCGTCGAGGAGCGCGAACCCGAACTCGCGGGTCGCCCAGAGGATCACCTCCTCTGCCTGCCGGCTCACGTCGACGCCGATCATCGCCGTGACGAACGCGAGCTCCGCGACCCAGTCCCTGGCCGCCGTACCGTCGATGGAGTTGGGGCTGGAGTCGGTGAAGCCGAGGTCGCGGGCGACCTCCTGGGGGTCGAGGCCGAGGCTGGAGCCGGCGAGCGCACCCGAGCCGTACGGCGAGTCGACCGCCACGCGGGCGTCCCAGTCGCGGATCCGGCCCACGTCACGGACGAGCGGCCAGGCGTGCGCCAGCAGGTGGTGCGAGAGCAGCACCGGCTGGGCGTGCTGCAGGTGGGTGCGTCCGGGCATCACCGCGCCGAGGTGCTCCTCGGCCTGGCCGGCGAGTGCCTCGGCGAGGTCGAGGACGTCCGCCGCGATCACCCGCGCGTGGTCGCGCAGGAACGCCTTGAACAGCGTGGCCACCTGGTCGTTGCGCGAGCGGCCCGCCCGCAGCCGGCCGCCCAGCTCGGTGCCGACCTCGTCGAGCAGCAGTCGCTCCAGAGCGCCGTGCACGTCCTCGTCGGACTCCTCCGGCCGCAGCTCCCCGCTCGCGAACCGCTCCCCCAGCCGGTCGAGCCCGGCGATCAGACCGTCGCGCTGCTCGGTGGTCAGCAGCCCGGCGCCGTACAGGACGCGGGCGTGTGCCTTCGAGCCGGCGAGGTCGTAGGGCACCAGCCGCCAGTCGAAGTGCGTCGACTTCGAGAGGGCGGCCAGCGCGTCGCTCGGTCCGCTGGCGAACCGGCCGCCCCAGAGCGCGCCGGCGTTGGTGCCGTGGCTTGCAGAGGTCACGTGTGCCTTCCTAGCAGGTCGCGCCGAGCCGTCACTTCTGCAACGACACGCCGCGAAAACTGCTGCATGAGTGACGGGTCGGCGAAAGGGGGGTCAGTCGGTGCCGGACTCGAGGGCGGCGTGGTCGAGGACGTGGTCGTCGGTGTCCTGCTGGGCGGAGGGGTTGGTGGTGATGCGGTCGGCGCCGCCGGGCTCGATGTCGCCGAACAGCGTGCCGTTCTCGACGAGGACGTGGCCCTGGTCCAGCGGCTGCCCGGCGTAGAGCTCGAGCTTGGCGCGCGAGTCGGCGATGTCGAGGTTGCGCATGGTGAGCTGGCCGATCCGGTCGGTCGGGCCGAAGGCGGCGTTGTCGGTGCGCTCCATCGACAGCTTGTCCGGGTGGTAGGAGAACGCCGGCCCGTCGGTGCGCAGGACCGTGTAGTCCTCGCCGCGCCGCAGCCGCACCGTCACCTCGCCGGTCACCAAGGAGGCGATCCAGCGCTGGGTCGACTCGCGGATCATCAGCGCCTGCGGGTCCAGCCAGCGACCTTCGTAGAGCATCCGGCCGAGGCGGCGTCCCTGCGAGTGGTAGCTCTCGATGGTGTCCTCGTTGTGCACGGCGTTGAGCAGCCGCTCGTAGGCGATCCAGAGCAGCGCCATGCCGGGGGCTTCGTAGATGCCGCGCGACTTGGCCTCGATGATGCGGTTCTCGATCTGGTCGCACATGCCGAGGCCGTGGCGTCCGCCGACCTCGTTGGCCTTCATGACCAGCTGCACCGGGTCGTCGTACGTCGTCCCGTCGACCGCCACGGGACGGCCCTGCTCGAAGCGGATCGTGACGTCCTCGGGGGCGATCTCGACGGACGGGTCCCAGAACTTCACGCCCATGATCGGCTCGACCGTCTCCAGGGAGACGTCGAGGTGCTCGAGGGTCTTGGCCTCGTGGGTGGCGCCCCAGATGTTGGCGTCGGTGGAGTAGGCCTTCTCCTTGCTGTCCCGGTAGGGCAGGTCGTGCTCGGTGAGCCACTGGCTCATCTCGGCGCGGCCGCCGAGCTCGTGCACGAAGTCGGCGTCCAGCCACGGCTTGTAGATCCGCAGCTCGGGGTTGGCCAGCAGGCCGTAGCGGTAGAAGCGCTCGATGTCGTTGCCCTTGAACGTCGAGCCGTCGCCCCAGATGTCCACGCCGTCCTCGTGCATCGCGCGCACCAGCATCATGCCGGTGACCGCGCGGCCCAGCGGGGTCGTGTTGAAGTAGGCGCGCCCGCCCGAGCGGATGTGGAAGGCGCCGCAGGCCAGGGCGGCCAGGCCCTCCTCGACCAGCTGCGTGCGGCAGTCGACGGACCGGGCCAGCTCGGCGCCGTACTCCATGGCACGGCTGGGGACGCCGTCGATGTCGGTCTCGTCGTACTGGCCGATGTCAGCGGTGTAGGTGCACGGGATCGCGCCCTTGTCGCGCATCCACGCGACGGCCACGGAGGTGTCGAGCCCGCCGGAGAACGCGATGCCGACGCGCTCCCCCTTCGGGAGGGAGGTCAGAACCTTGCTCACAGAGTGTCCTTGTCAGGGGTGGGAGGTGCTGCGCTGTCGTTCGGGTCCACGGCGGGAGTGGGGTGGTTGCCGTTGGCGAGCGCCAGGAAGCGCTCGGCCAGGGCGGGCCCGCCCTCGGGTCGTCGGCTGATCACCAGCACGGTGTCGTCGCCGGCGATGGTGCCGAGGATGTCGTCGAACTCCGCCTTGTCGAACGCGGAGGCGAGGAACTGCGCCGCCCCGGGAGGGGTGCGCAGCAGGGCCATGTTCGCCGAGGCGTCCACCGAGGAGAGCAGCTCGCCGAGCAGCCTGGCGAGCCGGCTCTCGGACGCCGCGGACTCGGTGACGGCGCGCGGGGTGCGGTCACCGCCCTCGGCGGGCACGGCGTAGACGAGCGCGCCGGAGGCCACCCGCACCTTGACCGCGTCGAGCTCGACGAGGTCGCGCGACAACGTGGCCTGCGTGACGCTCACGCCGGCCCCGGCCAGGAGGTCGGCGAGCTCGGTCTGGGAGCGGACCTGGTGCTTGGCGAGCAGGTCGATGATCTTCTGCTGCCGTGCGCCCTTGGTCATCGGGATGCCGGCGGTCATGACTGGTGCTCCATGAGCCAGGCGAGCAGGGCCTTCTGGGCGTGCAGCCGGTTCTCGGCCTCGTCCCAGACGACGCTCTGCGGGCCGTCGATCACGTCGGCGGCGATCTCCTTGCCGCGGTACGCCGGCAGGCAGTGCATCACGATCGCGTCGGGCTGCGCGTGACCGAGCAGCGCGGCGTCGAGGGCGTAGGGCAGGAACGGCCGGCTGCGCTCGTCGGCCTCGCTCTCCTTGCCCATCGACACCCACGTGTCGGTGACCACGACGTCGGCACCGGTGACCGCCTCGACGGGGTCGCCGACGCATTCGGCGGAGCCACCCGTCGTACCGGCGATGTCGCGGGCGCGGGCGAGCACGGCCTCGTCGGGGGCGAACCCGTCGGGACCGCTGACCCGCACGTGCAGGCCGGCGGTGGCGCCGGCGAGCAGGAACGAGTGCGACATGTTCGAGGCGGTGTCGCCGAGGAACACCACGGTGAGCCCGGCGAGCGTGCCCTTGTGCTCCTCGATCGTCTGCAGGTCGGCGAGCAGCTGGCAGGGGTGGAACTCGTCGGTGAGCGCGTTGACGACCGGCACGCCGGCGTGCGCCGCCATCTCGTCGATGCGCTCCTGGCCGAAGGTCCGCCAGACGATCGCGGAGACCATCCGGCCGAGCACCCGAGCGGTGTCGGCGATCGACTCGCGGGTGCCGATCTGGGCGAGGCTCCCGTCGACGAGCATCGGGTAGCCACCGAGCTCGGCGACTCCGGCCGTGAACGACGCCTGCGTGCGCAGGGTGGGCTTGTCGAAGATGATCCCCACCGCGCGCGGTCCCTCGAACGGCCGGGCCGCGTGCCGGTCGGCCTTGAGGCGCTTGGCCAGGGCCAGCACCTCGGCCTGCTCCGCCGGGGAGAGGTCGTCGTCGCGCAGGAAGTGCCGGGTCACTTGGCCTCCTCCGCCGCTGCGTAGGCCTCGTCGAGGATCGTCGGCCAGAGGTCGAGGAACTCCTGCGCCTGCTCGGCGGTGAGGATCAGTGGCGGCGCGAGCCGGATCCGGCCCGGGGTGCAGGGGTTGAGGATCACGCCGTGCGCCATCGCGGCGCGGGCGACCAGCGGGGCCACCTCGGCGTCGAGGTCGAGGCCGATCAGCAGCCCGCGGCCGCGGATCTCGGTGACCCGGGGGTCGACGAGCCCGGCACGCAGCACCTCGCCCACCTTGGTGGCGTTGTCGAGGAGGCCGTCCTGCTCGATCGTCGTGATCACCGCCAGGGCGGCGGCCGCGGCGACCGGGTTGCCGCCGAAGGTCGTGCCGTGGTTGCCCGGGCCGAGCAGCGTGCCCGCCTCGCCGACCGCGACCATCGCACCGACCGGGATGCCGCCGGCGAGACCCTTGGCGAGGGTGACCACGTCCGGCGTCACGCCGCTGTCGCCGTGGGCCATCCAGGCGCCTGTCCTGCCCATGCCGGTCTGGACCTCGTCGAGCCAGAGCAGCGCGCCGTGCTCGGTGGTGATCGCGCGGGCCCGCGCCAGGAAGTCCTCCGGCGGGAAGACCACGCCGGCCTCGCCCTGGATCGGCTCGATCACGACCGCGGCGGTCTCGTCGGTGACCGCCGCCGCGAGCGCCTCGGCGTCGCCGTACGGCACGAACGTCACGTCGCCGGGGAGCGGCTCGAAGGGCTCGCGGTAGGCGGCCTTGGAGGTGAGCGCGAGGGCGCCGGTGGTGCGGCCGTGGAAGCTGCCCTCCATCGCGACCAGGTGCGTGCGCCCGGTGCGGCGGGTCAGCTTGAACGCCGCCTCGTTGGCCTCGGTGCCGGAGTTGGTGAAGAACACCTTGCCGTTGCCGGCGCCGACTCCGAGGATCTCCAGGAGCTTCTCGGCCAGCCGCACCTGCGGCTCGGTGGCGAAGAAGTTCGAGACGTGGCCGAGCGTGCCGAGCTGCTCGGTGACCGCCGACACCAGCGCGGGGTGCGCGTGCCCGAGGGCGTTGACGGCGATGCCGCCGAGCAGGTCGAGGTAGCGGGTGCCCTCGGCGTCCCAGACGTAGGGACCCTCGCCGCGGGTCAGCACCAGCTGGGGAGGACCGAAGGTGTTCATCAGGGACGCGGCGTAGCGCTGCTGCAGCTCGTCGCTGGTCGGTGTCGTCATCGCCTGCTCACTTCCCGTCCGAGGTCGTGTAGTGCGCCGAGCGGATCTTGGTCGGAACGCCCGGTATCACCTGGGTGCCGACACCCTCGTTGGTGAAGATCTCGAGCAGCACGGCGTGCGGCTCGCGGCCGTCGACGACGGTGGCCCGCGGTACGCCGTTGGCGACCGCCGACATGCAGGCGGCCATCTTGGGCACCATGCCGCTGGCCAGCGTGGGCAGCAGCTTCTCGAGCTCCTCCGGGCTGATCTCGCCGATCACGTCGCTGCTGTCCGGCCAGTCGCGGTAGAGCCCCTCGACGTCCGTGAGCACGAGCAGCTTCTCGGCTCCCAGCGCGACCGCGAGGGCGGCGGCCGCGGTGTCCGCGTTGACGTTGTGCACGATGCCGTCGGCGTCCGGCGCCACCGAGGAGATCACCGGGATGCGACCCGCCTCGACGATGTCGCGGACCGCCTCCGGCCGCACCTCGGCGACCTCGCCGACCAGGCCGAGGTCGACCTCCTCACCGTCCACGACGGTGTTCGTGCGCTCGGCGGTGAACAGGCCGGCGTCCTCGCCGGACATGCCGACGGCGAACGGGCCGTGCTCGTTGAGCAGGCCGACGAGCTCGCGCTGGACCTGGCCGACGAGCACCATGCGCACGACGTCCATCGTCTCCTCGGTGGTGACCCGCAGACCGCCCTTGAACTCGCTCTCGATGCCGAGCCGGTCGAGCATCGCGGAGATCTGGGGCCCTCCCCCGTGCACGACGACGGGTCGGAAGCCGGCCATCCGCAGGAACACGATGTCCTCCGCGAACGCGCGCTTGAGCGTCGCGTCGGTCATCGCGTTGCCGCCGTACTTCACCACGATGGTCTTGTCGTGGTAGCGCTTCAGCCAGGGCAGGGCGCCGGCCAGCGTCGCCGCCTTGGCGGTCGCCTTCTCCCACGCCGGGTCGACGTGCTCGGCCTCGATGGTCATCGTCTGCTTCTCCTGGCTCTCAGCTCGAGTACGCGGAGTTCTCGTGCACGTAGGCGTGCGTGAGGTCGTTGGTCCACACGGTGGCCCGCGCGTCGCCCGCCTTCAGGTCGATGGTCACGCTGACCTCGCGCTGCTCCATGTCGACGAGGGTCGGGTCCTCGTCGGGCGTCGACTTCCGGCACACCCACACGCCGTTCATCGCGACGTCGAGGTCGGCCGGGTCGAACGCCGCGTCCGTCGTGCCGATGGAGGCCAGCACACGACCCCAGTTGGGGTCCTTGCCGAACACCGCGGTCTTGAACAGCGCGCTGCGGGCCACGGACCGGCCCACCGTGACCGCGTCGTCCTCGCTGGCCGCGTTGAGCACGGTGATCGCGATCTCGTGGTCGGCGCCCTCGGCGTCGGCGAGCAGCTGCATGGCCAGGTCCGTGCAGGCCCGGGACAGCGCCTCGGTGAAGTCCTCCTCGGTGGGCGCGATGCCCGAGGACCCGCTGGCCATCAGCGTGACCGTGTCGTTGGTGGACATGCAGCCGTCGGAGTCCAGTCGGTCGAAGCTGGTCCGGGTGGCCGCGCGCAGGGCGCGGTCGGCGGTGCCGGCGTCGACCTTGGCGTCGGTGGTGAGCACGACGAGCATCGTGGCGAGCTGCGGCGCGAGCATCCCGGCGCCCTTGGCCATGCCGCCGATGCTCCAGCGGGTTCCTGAGCTCGTCGAGGGACCCTCGACGACGACCTGCTTGCTGACCGTGTCGGTGGTCATGATCGCGGTCGCGGCGTCCTCGCCGCCGTCGGGGCCGATCGCGGCGAGTGCCTGGTCGACACCGTCGAGCAGCACGCCGCGGTCGTTGGTGAGGCCGATCAGCCCGGTCGAGCAGACCACGACGTCGAGCGGCGCCGATCCCGAGCCCGGAGGCGACCTGCTCGGCGACCGCGTGGGTGGTCTGGAACCCCTCGGCGCCGGTGTAGCAGTTGGCGCCACCGGAGTTCAGCACGACGGCGCGCACGACGCCGTCCTTGACGACCTCCTGGCTCCAGAGCACCGGGTTGGCCTTGCAGCGGTTGGCGGTGAACACCGACGCGGAGGCGAAGTCCGGTCCGTCGTTCACGACCAGCGCCAGGTCCTTGGTGCCGGACGGCTTGAGACCGGCGGTGACGCCGGCGGCCCGGAAGCCGCCCGGGGTTGTGACGCTCATGGTGCGAGTCCGATCGTGGTGAGGCCGGCGGTCTCCGGGAGGCCGAGGGCGAGGTTCATGCACTGCACGGCGGCACCGCCGGTGCCCTTGGCGAGGTTGTCGACGGCGGCGACCGCGACGAGCCGGCCGGCCGCCTCGTCGACGGTGACCTGCACGTGCACCGCGTTGGAGCCCAGCACGGACTTGGTCTGCGGCCACTGCCCCTGGCGCAGCAGGTGCACGAACGGCTCGTCGGCGTAGGCCTTCTGGTACGTCGCGTAGGCCTCGTCCGCGGTGACCGTGGTCGGCGCCGAGCAGGTGGCGAGGATGCCGCGCGGCATCGGCACGAGCAGCGGGGTGAACGAGACCCGCACGTCGGTGTCCGTGAGCAGGTTGAGGTTCTGGGTGATCTCGGGGGTGTGCCGGTGCGTGCCGCCCACGCCGTACGCACTGGCGGAGCCCATCACCTCCGACCCGAGCAGGCTGGGCTTCGGCGCCTTGCCCGCACCGGAGGTGCCGGAGGCGGCCACCACGACGATGCCGGTCGCGTCGACGATCCCCGCGGCGACGGCCGGAGCCATCGCCAGCGTGGAGACGGTCGGGTAGCAGCCGGGGACCGCGATCCGGGTGGCGCCGGTGAGCTTCGCGCGCTGGTCGGCGAGCTCGGGGAGCCCGTAGGGCCAGGACCCGGCGTACTCGCCGCCGTAGAACGTGGCCCAGGCGTCAGGGTCGGTGAGCCGGAAGTCGGCGCCGCAGTCGATCACGACGGTCGCGTCGGGCAGCGCCTTGGCGAGCACCGCGGACTGGCCGTGCGGCAGCCCGAGGAACACCACGTCGTGCCCGGAGAGCACCTCGACGGTGGTCTCCTCGAGGATCCGGTCGGCCAGCGGCACCAGGTGCGGCTGCAGGCCGCCGAGCGGCTCACCGGCGTTGGACCCGGCGGTGATCGCGCCGATCTCGACCTCGGGATGCCCGAGCAGCAGGCGGAGCACCTCGCCCCCGGCGTAGCCACTCGCGCCGGCGACGGCGACCTTGGTTCTCGTCATGTGCATGAATATACAGTCGAGTGCATAGTTCGACAAACGCACCTGCCGGGGATGGTCGGAGCATGCCCCCGGCCGGGGCGCCGAAACCGTCCGGTGCAGACCACCGGCCCGCTGCCGTGAAACCGTCGTGAAGGTGCCCTGAAACCTGCGGCCCGCATCGTGGTCGCCATGGACAACCTCACCTCAAGCACCGACCTGGCCGTGCGCGCTGCCGGGCTCGTGAAGACCTTCGGGGACCAGCGCGCAGTGGACGGCATCGACCTCGAGGTCCGCCGCGGCGAGATCTTCGGCGTGCTCGGCCCCAACGGCGCCGGCAAGACCACCGTGCTGCGGATGCTCGCCACCCTGCTGCCGATCGACGAGGGCGAGGCCGAGATCTTCGGGGTCGACGTACGACGCCAGCCGCACATGATCCGCCAGCTGCTCGGCGTGACGGGGCAGTACGCCTCGGTCGACGAGAACCTCACCGCTCGCGAGAACCTCTGGCTGTTCGCGCGGCTGCAGGGCATCGCCCCGGCCCGGGCCCGCGCGACGACGCTGCGCCTGCTCGAGCAGTTCGGCCTCGAGGACGCCGCCGACAAGCCGATCTCGCAGTTCTCCGGCGGCATGCGGCGGCGGCTCGACCTGGCGGCCAGCCTGATCACCCGCCCGCCGCTGATCTTCCTCGACGAGCCGACCACCGGCCTCGACCCGCGCACCCGCGGGCAGATGTGGGACACGATCCGGTCGCTCGTCGCCGACGGCTGCACGGTGCTGCTTGACCACGCAGTACCTCGACGAGGCCGACCAGCTCGCGGACCGCATCGCGGTGATCGACCGGGGCCGCAAGGTCGCCGAGGGCACCCCCGACGAGCTGAAGTCGTCGGTGGGCAGCTCGACCCTCCAGCTGCGGCTGGCCGACCGCGACGACCTCGACACCGCCGTGTCCGTCGTACGGCGGGTGCTGCCGGACGAGCCGGTCGTCACGCCGGAGGCGGGCGGCCTCAACGTCGCGCTCACCGACGCCGACCGGGCCGCCGAGGTGCTGATCGCCCTGCGGCAGACCGGGGTCAGCATCGCCTCGGTGACCGTGCAGAAGCCGACGCTCGACGAGGTGTTCCTGGCCCTGACCGGCCACGGCACCGACGCGGCCGCCACCGACCCGACCGACACCGAGACCGACCTCACCCTGGAGGTGACGCGATGACCACCACCCTGACCGCCCCGCCGCACGAGCGGGACGTCCTCGCCGACGTGCGCCCGCACGTCACGGTCCGCGAGACCGTGAGCCAGACCCTGACGATGGCCTGGCGGGCCACCAAGAAGATGCGCCGCAACCCGGAGCAGTTCTTCGACGTGACCATCCAGCCGATCCTGTTCACCGCGATGTTCGCCTACATCTTCGGCGGGGCGATCTCCGGCGACGTGCAGAGCTACCTCCCCCTGATGATCCCCGGGATCCTGGCCCAGACCGTGCTCACCACGTGCATGGCCACCGGCGTCCAGCTGCGCGAGGACATGGACAAGGGCGTCTTCGACCGCTTCAAGTCGATGCCGATCGCGCGGATCGCGCCGCTCGCCGGCCCGATGGTGGCCGACCTGCTGCGCTACTTCATCGCCACGACGCTCACGTTCGCGATGGGCATGCTGATGGGCTACCGCCCCGGCGGCGGGGCGGTCGGCGTGCTCACTGCCGGTGTCTTCATGATCTTCTGCGGCTGGTCGCTGGCCTGGATCTTCACGTTCGTCGGGACGCTGGCCCGCAGCGCCCAGAGCGTGCAGGGCGTGTCGCTGATGATCCTGTTCCCGCTGACCTTCCTGTCCAACGCCTACGTCCCGGTCCGCACGCTGCCGGAGTGGCTGCAGCGCTTCGTGCAGATCAACCCGGTCTCGCACATCGTGGCCGCGGTCCGGTCGCTGGCCAACGACGGCGTGGTCAACGCCGAGGTCGGCTGGGCGCTGCTCGCCTGCGTCGCGGTCATCGCGATCTTCGCGCCGCTGTCGGTGCGGGCCTACAAGCGCAAGATGTAGGTCTGGCTCGCACCCGAGGCTCGACCACCCGGAGGGCCTCGACAGGCTCGACCACCCGGAGGTCCTAGTCGAGCTCCGCGAGCAGACGTCGTACGTCGTCGCGGAGCTCGACCGCGCTGCGGCCGGCGACCTCGGCGCGGTAGGACTCGGCGGCGCCGGGGAACGACGACTCGGCGAGCCCGGCGGCGTGCTGCCAGCCGAGGCTCGGCAGCATCCGGTTGTAGCCGAACAGGTCGGCAGCCACGAGCATCCGGACCGCGCGCTCACCGGCGACCCGGTCCAGGTCGGCGCGGGTCAGCTCCCACAGCGCGAGGGCGCAGACCACCGAGCCCGCCATCGGGTAGTCCAGGAACGACTCCTCGTCACCGATGAGGGTGGTCGCCCTGGCCAGCAGGGAGTCGCGCAGCTCGGCGACCGGCTCGCGCACCCCGTGCCGCACGTGCGCGGACAGGGCCGCGGCTTCCGGGAACATCACCCACGGGGTGAAGTCGATGGCCAGGTCGACCCCGGGGATGGTGCGCTCCCGCATCGACACCGCGGACTCGCGGTAGAGCCGGAGTCCCTCGTCGACCTGCCCGCGGGCCAGCGCGAGCTCGGCCTGCCCGCACAGGACCATCAGCGTGCCGCCGAAGATCGACTGGTTCCGCTGCTCGTCGTCGGCGACCTCGGCAAGCAGCCGCTCGGCCTCCTCGAGGCGGCCTGCCTCGATCTCCAGCACCGCGAGCATGGCCTTGAGCTGCATGGTGTCCTCGACGGCGCCGAGCAGCTCCATCGCGGCGAGGGCCGCCTCGCCGTAGGCGCGCCCGGCCTCGGTGTCGCCCACCTGCACGGCCAGCCCGGCCAGCTGCGCGGTCTGCAGCGCCCGCATCCACGGCCCCTCGGCGTCGTCGCACAGGGCGAGCGCGGCGCGGGCGTCGGACATCGCACCCGCGAGGTCGCCGGCGTTCTCCCGGGCCTGGCTGCGCCACTGGTAGGCCAGCCCGGCGACGACGGGATCGGGGTCGGTGCACAGCTCGTCGAGGTTCCCCACCTGGCCGAACCCGGTCGGCTCCGAGATCGCGAGGAGCACCCGGACCATGGCGTGGATCCGCCCAGGGGCGGGGCCCGGACCCAGGGCGCGGAGCCTGGCCAGCGCGCGGGGTGCGGGCGCGCCGCTGAAGATCATCGTGTTCACGACCAGGGTGCCGAGGACAGCGCGCATCGCGACGTCCAGGCCGGGCGGCACGTCGGCGTCCGCCACCACGTCCTCGACGGGCTCGGCGACGTTGACGACCTTGAGGTGGTTGCCCTCGACGCTCCAGAACCCGGCCAGCACGGCCATCACGGGGACCGCCGTCGGTGCGTCACGGTCGGCCAGCGACCGGCGGAGCACGTCGGTGAGGTTGCCCTCCTCGACGCGCAGCTCGCGCATCGTGGCCACCTGCTCCGGCGAGAACAGCCGCCGGTCCGCCTCCGTGGCGTAGCCGACCGCCCAGGCACGCAGCCGGCCCTCGACGTACGTGTCGTCGCCGGCGTCGACCAGCTGCATCCGGCCGAACTCCCGCACCGTCTCCAGCAGCCGGAACCTCAGCGTGTCCGACTCGTGCACGCTCACCAGCGACTGGTCGACCAGGGCGGTGACGACCCCGACGGCGTCGTCGGCACCCATCACGGCGTCCGCCCCGGCGAGCGAGAACCCGTCGCGGAACGCCGACAGCCGGCGCAGCGCCAGGCGCTCCTCCTCGTCCAGCAGGTTCCAGCTCCAGTCGATCACCGCGAGCAGGGTCTGGTGCCGCTCGGGCGCGTCCCGGCTGCCGCCGCGCAGCAGCGCGAAGCGGTTCTCCAGCCGGCGCTCGATCTCCTCGACCGACATCACCCGGACCTTGGCGGCGGCGAGCTCCACCGCGAGCGGCAGGCCGTCGAGACGGTCGACCAGGCTGGCGATCCGCGCGTCGTCGAGGAGTACGCCGGGACGCGCCGACGTGGCCCGCTCACGGAAGAGCTCGACGGCATCGTCACGGGTGAGGGTCGAGAGGGGGTAGACGCGCTCGGCGGCCAGTCCGAGTGGTGCGCGGGTCGTGGTGAGGACCCGCAGCTGCGGGCTGCGCGCGACGAGCACCGCGACCAGGTCGGCGACCGCCTCGACGACGTGCTCGCAGTTGTCCAGGATCAGCAGGGCCGGCAGGCCGCCGAGCCGTTCGAGGATCCGGGTGTGCAGGTCGTGCCGCTCCGCCGTTCGTTGCAGCCGCCGCTCGGCGACGGACTCGCGGACGCCGAGCACGGAGCCGACCTCCACGGCGACGCCGTCGGGAGAGGTGACACCGGCCAGCTCGACGAAGTGCACGACCGGCTGTTCCGCGAGCCGTCCCATCACGTGCGCGAGCCGGGTCTTGCCCAGTCCCCCGGCGCCGACGATCGAGGTGACCCGCGAGCTGCGGATCAGCTCGCCCAGCGCCGCCACGTCGTCGTCGCGACCGATGAGCCGTGACGCGTCGTGGAGCAGTCCTTCGCGCACCGGCCGGTCGTGGGCGAGCAGCTCCGCGTGCACCTGCCGCAGCTCGGGTCCCGGGTCGGTGCCGAGCGTGACCCGCAGCCGCGAGCGGTGCCGTTCGTAGCGCTCCAAGGCGGCTGCGCCTCCCCGGACCACCGCCTCGCTGCGCAGCAGGGCCGCGAGCAGGTGCTCGTCACGAGGGTCGTCGGCGTGCGAGGCCTGCAGCGCGGGCAGCGCGGCGTCGTGCTCCCCCAGCATCGACAGGGCCACGCCGAGCACCCCGCGGGCGCCGGACCGGTCCTCGTGGGCCGCGCGCACCAGCCGGTCGACCGGTCCGCCGTCCGACGCGCCGGAGCTGCGGACCGGGACCTCCAGTGCGGCCCTGGCCTGGTCGCGCGCCTCCGCGGGTCGCCCGGCGCCCAGTGCCGTGCGGGCTGCGGCGGCCCGTTCGCGCAGCAGGGTCGCGTCGACCGACGCGGTGCCGAGGCGGTAGCCCTGACCGTTGCGCTGCACCAGGTCGGCTCCGGTGGCGGTGCGGGTGCGGGAGACCAGCACCTGCAGGGCCTTGGTCGGGTTGGCGGGGCTGTCGTCGACGCCCCAGACCTCGTCGACCAGCCGCGCGTCACCGACCGGCCGCCCGCCGCCGAGGGCGAGGGCGGCCAGAAGTGCGTGCGAGCGTTCGCCGGGCACCGGCGCACCGCCCCAGCGCAGGCCGTCGAGCAGGGTCAGCTCGGCCCCCGCCGCGTGCTCCCCCGGCGTCGCGCTCATGCGCGGTGGACGGCCCCGAACTCGCTCACGACCCGGGCCACCGCGAGGTCGCGTGCCTCGGCGGTCTCCGCCTCGGTCAGGGTCCGGTCCGGCGCCCGGAACCGCAGCGCGAACGCGAGCGACTTCTTGCCGGCCGGGATCGGCGGACCGGTGTAGAGGTCGAAGACCCGCACGGACTCCAGCAGCGGACCCGCAGCCTCCCGGATCGCCCGCGTGACGGCGGCCGCCGGGACGTCGGCGTCCAGCTCGAAGCGCGACGTCCTCCTTGGCGACCGGGTAGGTCGAGAACCGCTGCGGCGTGATGACGTCCGGCGCCTTGGCGATCAGGAGGTCCAGGTCGACCTCGAGCGCGCTGGTGCGCGCCGGGACGCCGTACGCCGTGCACACGGCTCGGGTGCAGCTCCCCGGCGTGACCGAGCTCCTCACCGTCCACGAGCAGCTGTGCGCAGCGGCCCGGGTGCCAGGGGGCGCGGGACACCTGCACGACCTCGACCTCCACCCCGAGCACCCGACCCACCTCGCGGACCACCTGGACGGCGTCGGCCCAGCTCGCCGGCCGGCCGTCGCCCCACCATCCGGAGCGCTCCCGCTCGCCGGCCAGGACCGCACCGAGCAGCAGCGGCTGGCTGGGGACCGCCTCGAGCAGCTTGTCGAGCTCCGCCTGGTCGGGGCGCCACTCGACGCCCAGGATCGGCGCCTTGAGCCGGTCGGGAGTCGGGAAGAACGCCGGTGCGGTCTCGAAGATCGCCACGGCATCGAGACCGCGGCCGACGTTGCGGGCGGTCGTCTCGAGGAGGGCGGGCAGCAGCGTCGTGGTGAGGAACGGCCGCTCCTCCGAGAGCGGGTTCGCGATCCGGATGGTGCTGCGCAGCACGTCGTCCTGCGGCAGCCCGAGCCGGTCGAGGTCACCGGTGCCGACGAACGGCCAGGTCTTCACCTCGACGAGCCCCGCCCCGGCGAGGGCGAAGCCGATCCGCCGGCGCAGCCGCTGCGCGCGGGTCAGGCCGCCGCCGGTCGGCGCGGACGGCAGCACCGACGGCACGTGCGTGTAGCCGACGATCCGGGCGACCTCCTCGACGAGGTCGTAGGGGTCGGTCAGGTCGGGGCGCCAGGCGGGCGGCAGCGCGGTGAGCGAGTCACCGCTGGTGGTGACGGTGCACCCGACGGTGCGCAGGTGCTCGACCGTCGTGTCCGCGTCGATCGGCATCCCGGTGATCCGGGCAGGCAGGCCGGTGTCGATGGTGATCGGGTTCGCCTCCGGCGGGGCGCCGACGTAGGTCACCCCGTCGGTGACGGTGCCGCCGCCGTACCGCACGAGGAGCTCCGCGACCCGGTCGGCGGCGTACGCCGGCAGCAACGGGTCGACCCCGCGCTCGAAGCGCTTGGACGCCTCCGACGGCAGCTTGTGGCGGCGGGCGGACCGGAAGATCGTGGTCGGCTCGAAGTGCGCTCCCTCGATCACCACGTGGGTGGTGGTCCCGGACAGCTCGGTGGTCTGACCGCCCATGACGCCGGCGATGCCGATGGGTCCGCTGTCGTCGGTGATCAGCAGGTCCTCGGCCGAGAGCGTTCGGACCACGTCGTCCAGGGTGGTGATCCGCTCCCCCTCCGTGGCCCGGCGTACGACGATCGGGCCGGCGAGCTTGTCGCCGTCGTAGCCGTGCACCGGCTGGCCGAGCTCGAGCATCACGTAGTTGGTGACGTCGACGCCGAGCGAGATCGGCCGCATCCCGGCGAGCTGCACCCGGCGGGCGATGTGGCGCGGCGTCGGTGCGGACGGGTCGAAGCCGACCACGGTGCGGGTCGCGAAGACCGGGCACGCGTCCGGTGCCTCGACGCGGACCGGGTAGCCGTCGTCGTTCGGGGCCGGCACGTCCCGGTGGGCCGGGTCGTGGAACGGCACGTCGTAGGCGATCGCGGCCTCGCGGGCGATGCCGCGCAGCGACAGGGCGTAGGCGCGGTCCGGGTTGATCTCGAACTCGATGACGTCGTCGCGCAGCCCGAGCAGTGCGATCGCGTCGTCACCGGGCGCCGGCGCGCGGGTGCCTGAGCTCGTCGAAGGGTCGGGACGCGGGTCGAGGACCAGGATGCCGCCGTGGTCATCGCCGATGCCGAGCTCCTTGGTGGAGCAGATCATGCCGTCGGAGACGTGGCCGTAGGTCGTGCGGGCGGCGATCGCGAACCCGCCGGGGAGCACGGCGCCGGGCAGCGACACGACGACGAGGTCGCCCACCGCGAAGTTGTGGGCACCACAGACGATGCCGTGCTCGCCGAGCGTGGGTCCGCAGTCGACCTGGCACCAGTTGATCGTCTTGCCGTTCTTCTGCGGCTCGGCGACCATCTCGAGCACCCGGCCGACGACGACCGGGCCCTCGATGTCCGAGCCCGGCGCCTCCAGCGACTCGAGCTTGAGCCCCAGCGCGGTGAGCCGGTGGGCGAGCTCCACGGGTGTCACGTCGGCCGGCAGGTCGACGTACTCGCGGATCCAGGACAGTGGCGCGCGCATCAGAGTTCCGTTCCGAAAGCAGTGGTGAACCGGACGTCGCCCTCGACCATGTCGCGCATGTCCGAGACGCCGTGCCGGAACATCAGCGTCCGCTCGAGGCCCATGCCGAACGCGAAGCCGGTGTAGGTCTGGCTGTCGATGCCGCAGGCGGCGAGCACGCGCGGGTTGACCACGCCGCAGCCGCCCCACTCGATCCAGCCCTCGCCCTTGCAGGTGCGGCAGGTCTCGACGGCCGGGGACAGCCCGCGGCAGACGAAGCAGACCAGGTCGACCTCCGCGGACGGCTCGGTGAACGGGAAGTACGACGGGCGGAACCGCGTCGTGATGCCGTCACCGAACATCGACTCGGCGAAGTGGTCGAGGGTGCCCTTGAGGTGGGCCATGGTGATGCCCTTGTCGACGACGAGGCCCTCCACCTGCGAGAAGACGGGCGTGTGCGTCGCATCGAGCTCGTCGGTCCGGAACACCCGGCCGGGGCAGATGACGTAGATCGGCGGCTGCCGCTCCAGCATGGTGCGTGCCTGCACCGGCGAGGTGTGCGTGCGCAGCACCAGCCCGCCGTCGGCCGGCTCCAGCCAGAAGGTGTCCTGCATCGTGCGCGCGGGGTGGTCGGCACCGAGGTTGAGGGCGTCGAAGTTCAGCCACTCGGCCTCGAGGTCCGGGCCCTCGGCGACCTCCCAGCCCATCGCCACGAACACGTCGGACACCAGGTCCTGCAGCGTGGTCAGCGGGTGCCGGGCACCGAGCGGCTCGCGGTCCCAGGGCAGCGTGACGTCGACGGTCTCCTCGACCAGCATCCGCGCCTCGGCCTCGGCCTCCAGCACGGCCTGACGCTCGGCGAGCGCCTTCGAGACGGCCCCGCGGGCCTGCCCGACGCGCTTCCCGGCGTCCTTGCGCGCCTGCGGAGGGAGGGCGCCGATCTCCCGGTTGGCGAGCGCGAGCGGCGACCGGTCGCCGGCGTGCTCGCTGCGCGTCCGCTTCAGCTCGGCGAGGTCGCGAGCGCCCGCGATCGCCGCGAGGGCAGCCTCGCGCATCCCGTCGATCTCCTCCGCCTTGAGCGGGGTGACCTGGACGGGGTCGTACTCGGAGTTCGGGCCCGACATGGACTGCCTTCCTGGGAGCGTGCGTGCGCAGCGACCAGTCTAGGAACCCGTCCGCCGCCGCCGCGAACGGGTTACCTGCGGGCGCCGGCTACTCGGGGCGGCTGTCCTGCTCGGGCCACAGGATGCTGATCCGGGCGCCGCCGGTCGGCGAGTCGTCGATCTCGACCGAGCCGCCGTGGGCGTTCACCAGCCCGTGGATGATGTACATCCCGAGCCCCGAGCCGCCGCGCGCGCCGTGCTTCCAGAACTTCGTGAACACCCGGCTGCGGATGTCGGGGCTGATCCCGTCGCCCTCGTCGTCGACGTGCAGCAGCACCCCGTCGTACGGCGCCTGGTCGCCGATCGCCGCTGCGGTCAGCGTGACCTGGCCCTCGCCGTGCCGGATCGCGTTGTCGACGAGGTTGGTGACGACCTGCGCGAGCTTGTCGGGGTCGGCGCTCACCGAGGGCAGGTCCCCGTCGATGGCGAAGGCGATCTCACGGCCGGTGCCCGCTTGGATCGAGTCGACGACCCGCTCCACGGCGACCCGGAAGTCCAGCGGCCGCGGGTAGAGCGAGAGCCGTCCGGTGTCGATGCGCGCCACGTCGAGGAGCTCCGCGATCAGGCGGGTGAGCCGGTCCGCGTCGGCGTTCACCGTCTCCAGCATCATCTTCTTCTGGTCGTCGTTGAGCTTGTCCCACTTGGACAGCAGGGTGGCGACGAAGCCCTTGACGCCGGTCAGCGGAGAGCGCAGCTCGTGGGCGACGGTGGCGACCAGGTCGGAGCGCTCGCGGTCGAGCCGCTCCCGGGCCCGGGCCGACCGCACCGAGACGGCGACCTGCCGGACCGGGCTGCGGGGAGAGTCCCGCAGGATCCGGGCGGTGACGAGCACCTCGGTGCCGTCGGAGAGGTACCACGCCTGCTCGTTCAGGTGGGTGCGCGTGGAGAGCCCGGTGTAGGGCTCGGTGCAGGTGAACCAGCTGTTGCCGGCACGGTCCGCGAGGAGCACGACGTCCGACAGGTGCTTGCCGACCCCGTCACCGAGACGCAGCAGCCGGACGGCCGCGGCGTTGACGACCGTGACGAGGCCCTGGTCGTCGGCGACCACGACGCCGTCCGGCAGCGCGTCGAGCAGCTCCTGATCCCCCGATGTCCCCGTCCCCACGGTCATGGAGTCCAGGTTAGTCCCATTTGCGGGCCCGGCGGACCGTCGCCGGGGCGGGTCGACGTCGGGGTCAGCGCGCGGACCGGTGGGCGCGGGCGGAGTAGTAGAGGCAGACGGCGGCGGCGGTGGCCAGGTTGAGGCTCTCCGCGCGGCCGTGGATCGGGATCCGGACCCGGTGGTCGGCGAGCGCGGCGGTCTCGTCGGGCAGCCCCCAGGCCTCGTTGCCGAACAGCCAGGCGGTCGGGCCGGCGAGCAGCCCGTCGTCCTGCGCCTGGTCCAGGTCGACCTCGCCTGCTCCGTCGGCCGCGAGCACGGCGAGCCCGCGGGCCCGCAGCGTCGCCACCGCCGCGGCCGGGTCCTCGACCAGGGACACGGGCAGGTGGAACAGGCTGCCGACGGTGGCCCGGACGGTCTTCGGGTTGTACGGGTCGACGCTGTGGCCGGCGAGCACGACCGCGTCGGCGCCGGCCGCGTCCGCGCACCGGATCACGGTGCCGGCGTTGCCGGGGTCGCGTACGTCGGCGCAGACCGCGACGAGTCGTGGCACTCCCCGGTCCAGCACGTCGGGCAAGGGACGGTCCACGAAGCGGCAGACCGCGACGAGCCCCTGCGGGTGCACGGTCTCGGCCAGCGAGGCGAGCGCGTCGTCCTCGACCCGCTGCCACGGGAGGCCCGCGCCCACCACACGGTCGTGGAGCGCGGTCTCACGGGCGGTGGCGTCGCGGGTCGCGAAGACCTCGGCGACGCAGCCGGGCACGGCCAGCGCCTCGGCGAGGGCCTTGGCGCCCTCGGCGAGGAACAGCCGGTGCTCGGTCCGCTCGGCCCGGCGGGCGAGCTTGCGAGCCGTCTTGACGCGACCGCTCCTCGTGGTGAGGAGCGGCGCGTCAGGCGACTGGGTCAGGCGGACGCCTCGGCCTCGGCGCGAGGAGCGTTGACGTCCTCGGGCAGCGCGGCCTTGGCGGTCTCGACCAGCACCACGAAGGCGGGCAGGTCGTTGACGGCCAGGTCGGCGAGGATCTTGCGGTCGACCTCGACACCCGCGGCCTTGAGGCCCTGGATGAAGCGGTTGTAGGTGAGGCCGTTGGCGCGGGACGCGGCGTTGATGCGCTGGATCCAGAGCTTGCGGAAGTCACCCTTCCTCGACTTGCGGTCCCGGTAGCTGTAGACCAGCGAGTGGGTGACCTGCTCCTTGGCCTTGCGGTAGAGGCGCGAGCGCTGACCGCGGTAGCCGGATGCGCGCTCGAGGGTTACCCGGCGCTTCTTGTGGGCGTTGACCGCCCGCTTGACGCGTGCCACTTGTTACTCCTTGTTGCTTCGAGATCTGGGGCTGGACCGGCTGGGAGGTCAGCGGCCGAGAAGCTTCTTCACCCTGGCGGTGTCGGACTTGGCAACCTCGGTGGTGCCGCTCATCCGACGGGTCACCTTCGAGGCCTTGTGCTCCAGGTTGTGGCGCAGGCCGGCCTTCTGGCGGCGGATCTTGCCCGAGCCGGTCACCCGGAACCGCTTGCTGGCGCCCGAGTGCGTCTTGTTCTTCGGCATGAGTAGTCAGTCCTTCGTCTGTGCTGTTCGTGTCGGTCCGGCGGGGTGCCGGCCCGGTCACATGTCTGGGTCGATGTTCTCCGAGCGACGCCGCGGCTTCTTGTCCTCCGGGGCGGTGGGGGCGGTCGCGGTGCGGCTGGCGTGCTCCGCCTCGCGCTCGGCCTGCTTCTCTGCTGCTCGCTCGGCCTTCGCGGCCTGCACCTCGATCTTGGCCTCGGCCTTCTTCTTGTGCGGTCCGAGCACCATGATCATGTTGCGGCCGTCCTGCTTCGGCGAGCTCTCGACGAAGCCCAGCTCGGTCACGTCCTCGGCCAGGCGCTGCAGCAGCCGGAACCCGAGCTCGGGGCGGTGCTGCTCACGACCGCGGAACATGATCGTGATCTTGACCTTGTCGCCCGCCTTGAGGAAGCGGACCACGTGACCCTTCTTGGTCTCGTAGTCGTGGGCGTCGATCTTCGGACGAAGCTTCATCTCCTTGATGATCACGTTCGTCTGGTTGCGACGCGCCTCGCGAGCCTTCTGGGCGTTCTCGTACTTGAACTTGCCGTAGTCCATGAGCTTGCAGACCGGCGGTCGCGCCGTCGGCGCGACCTCGACGAGATCGAGGTCGGCTTCCTGCGCGAGTCGCAGGGCGTCGTCGATGCGGACGATGCCGACGGTCTCGCCGTTCGGGCCAACGAGCCGAACTTCGGGCACCCGAATCCGGTCGTTGATGCGCAGCTCCGTGCTGATGGGTCCTCCATGTGGTCGTCTGGTGTCGTGCTGCGCCGGGGGATCCCGGCTGACCTGGAGGCGGAGGAATGAAAAAAGGCCTCCGCCCTGCAAGCGGAAGCCAGTCAACGGTGGGCACGGAGAACGTGCACACCTCTCGAGGGTCAGACCGGTGCGGCCTGTCCTTCGGGACCGGACCCGACGACCTGGTGGAGCAACGGCCGGTGCGGGTGGGAGACGAGTCTCCGCTTGTCAGATCTCGTTGGTTTCAACCAGCGGCGCGTCCCGGATATTTCCCTCCGGGCCGCACTGACGGCCGACCCAACAGATCGGTCGCGACGAGGATACCGTGCGAGGGCCCGTCGACGCACATCGTGGGTGCGGGTGCCAGGCTGGTGGCCATGACGCACGCCGCCCCCGACCCCCAGTCCGCCCGCGACATCGCGGACGTCCCCGCCCTCGAGATCGTCTCGACGGCGGCCCTGCACCTGATGAGCGCCGCCGCGGTGAACCTGGGGCTGGCCGAGGACCTGCCCGAGCACCAGGACCTCGACGAGGCACGCACCCTCATCGAGGCGCTCGCCGGCCTGGTCACCGCCGGCGCCCCGCGGCTGGGTCACCACCACGCGGCTCCGCTGCGCGACGGGCTGCGCACCCTGCAGCTGGCGTTCCGCGAGGCGTCCGAGGTGCCCGACGCCCCCGGGGAGGGGCCGGGTGAGTCGCTCACGGGCCCGGTGTCACCCACCCGTAGCGGCCGCTGACCCCCTCGTCCAGCCCGTCGCCGACCCGCACCAGCCGGTGGCCGGCGGCGAGGTCGTGCAGGTCGTCGGTCTCCACGACGAACGGCACCGGTCCCGCGACGTCGAGCAGGATCGCCTCGGCGCCGTCCTGGACGGCGGCCTCGGCCGCCTTCGTCAGCGGCACCGGCACCGGCCGCGCCTCCGGGTTCCAGCGGTGCAGCGACGCGGTGCCGGTGAAGGCCAGCAGGGCCGTGCGGCCGTCCCGTCCGCGCATCAGCACGGTGGCCATGTCGGAGGTCTTGTCGTGCGCCAGCCCCTGGTCGTCGTGCTCGACCTCGCCGAGCACGGCGAGCACCGGCACCAGGACCCGTGCGTCCTGCAGCACGGCCAGCGTCGCGGCGTGCCGGCCGTCGGGGTCGGAGTCGTAGCCCGCGAGCGCCGCGGCGACCTCGGGGCGGACCTCGCCGTCGTCGCCGGCGAAACCGGGATCGGGAATCGAACGCATCGGGCCATCCTCCCGCGTGGCCCGCACCGTAGGCTGGCGGGGTGGACGGCATCGACTCCTCGACCTGGGCAGCCCTCGGCCTGACGCTCACCGTGGTGGGCCTGGCGCTCAGCGTGCTGGTCTGGCGCCGCCGGGGCGCCGCGTCCGGCCTCCGCGCGGTCGCGTGGTCCCTGCTCCCGGCCGCTGCCGGTCTGACCAAGACGCTGAAGCTCGCGTCCGAGGTGGTCGGGTCCGTCACCGACTATGCGGCGGGGCTGGTGTTCAACCCGATGGTCTGGCTGGGCATCGTGCTCGCCGGCATCTCCGTGGTGCTGTTCGTCGTCTCCGGCGCGATGCGCCGACGGGGTGTCGGCTCCCCGCGTCCGTCCCGGGCCGAGCGCCGGAAGGCCGCGAAGGACGGCGACCGCGCACCGGACTCCGCGTTGCCCGCGAAGCGCTCCTCGCGCAAGGCCGAGCCGGCCGTGCAGGACGAGGACATGGACGACATCGAGGCCATCCTCCGCAAGCACGGCATCCAGTGACGGGCGACCGATGAGGCGCAACGACCTCGCGGCCCAGGTGTCCAGGCACCGGCTGCACGCCCGGCTGAACGGCGCGATCGCCGCGCTGCCCGAGCAGCCGACCACGCCGACGTACGTCGTGGACCTCGACTCCTTCGACGCGAACGCCGCCGACCTGGTCCGCCGGGCGGCAGGCAAACCGATCCGGGTGGCCACCAAGTCGCTGCGGGTGCCGGCGCTGATCACCCGCACCCTGGAGGTCCCCGGCTTCTCCGGGCTGCTGGCCTACTCGCTGCGCGAGGCGCTCTGGCTGTGCGAGCAGGGCATCAGCGACGACATCGTGATGGGCTACCCGTCGGTGGACCGGGAGGCCCTGCGTCGGCTGGCCGCCTCGGCGACGGCCCGCGCGTCGGTCACGTTGATGGTCGACGACGTCCGGCACCTCGACCTCCTCGACTCCGTGCGCGAGGACGACGCCCCCGTGCGGCTCGCGATCGACGTGGACGCCGGGCTCCGCCTGGGTCCGGCCCACGTGGGCCCGCGCCGCTCGCCGCTGTTCGACCCGGCCGACGTGGTCGAGCTGGCCGAGGAGATCGGCCGCCGCCCGGGCCTCTCGCTGGTCGGGGTGATGACCTACGAGGGCCAGGTCGCCGGGGTGCCGGACGAGGTGCCGCGGCACCGGTTCCGCTCGGCCGCCGTGCGCTCGCTGAAGTCCGCGTCGGTCACCCAGCTGGAGCAACGGCGCGCCGAGATCGCCTCCGCCCTCCACGAGGTCGTCGAGCTGGAGTTCTGGAACGCCGGAGGCAGCGGGTCGATCGAGACGTCGGTGGCCGACCCGGCGGTGACCGAGGTGACCGCGGGGTCGGGTCTGCTGGTGCCGGGGCTGTTCGACCACTACCGGTCCTTCGCCCCGCTGCCGGCGGCGTACTTCGGTCTGCCCGTCGTCCGGCGCCCCTCCGCGACGGTCGCGACGGTCGCCGGAGGCGGGCTGGTGGCGTCCGGCCCGACCGGGGCGGACCGCTCCCCCGTGCCGTGGGCACCGCCCGGCCTGCACCTGACCGGCCTCGAGGGCGCGGGTGAGGTGCAGACCCCGCTGACCGGCCCGGGCGCGTCCGCGCTGCTGGTCGGCGAGCTGGTGTGGTTCCGGCACGCGAAGTCCGGCGAGGTCGCCGAGCACGTCCTGTCCGCGCACCTGCTGCAGGGCAGCTCGGTGGTGGACACGGTGCCGACCTACCGCGGCACCGGCAACGCCTGGTGACCTACGACGAGGCCGCGGCGGCAGTCGTGGTCTCCGTGCTCGCCGCGCCTCCCACGCTCGGGGCGGGCCGGCTGGTCTGCGTCGACGGTCCGTCCGGCTCCGGGAAGTCGGTGCTGGCCGCCGCCCTGGACCGCGCCTTCCGCGACACGCTGCGTGTCCCCGCAGAGGCCGAGTCGCCGGGGCACGTGCGGCTGCTCCACATGGACGACGTGTACGACGGCTGGGCCGGCCTCGACGCGGGCATGGCGACCGTCGCGCGGGACGTGGTGGCGCCGCTGCGCGCGGGACGGCCGGGCCGCTACCGGCGGTTCGACTGGCACGCGATGGCCTTCGCCGAGGAGCGGGTCGTCGCACCCTGCGACGTGCTGCTCGTCGAGGGGGTGGGGTCCGGCTCGTCGGCCTACGCCGACGCGGTCACCGCGCTGGTGTGGGTGGACTGCCCGGCCGACGTACGACTGGCCCGCGCGATCGCGCGCGACGGCGAGGCGATGCGGTCCCGGCTGCTGGAGTGGCACCGGCAGGAGGAGGCGGTCCTCGCCCGCGAGCGGACCCGCGAGCGCGCCGACGTGGTCGTCGACGGTCAGGCCGGGACGGTCAGGAAGTAGTTGGTCCAGCGGGTCTCGACCTCGAACCCGGCCCGCTGGTAGACGCCCAGGGCACCCGTCGGGTTCTCCGAGTCGACGTCCAACGACGCCTCGTCGAAGCCGGCGGCGGTGTAGGCCTCCAGGCAGTGCCCGAGCAGCGCGCCGGCCAGGCCCCTGCCGCGGTGCTCGGGGTGCACGCCGACCTTGGCGACGTACGCCTCCCGCTTGCCGGTCGCGTCGAAGTAGGCCTCGAACTCGTGGGTCGTCACGTAGCCGACGATCTGGTCGGAGCCCGCCGGGACCACCACGAAGCTCAGCGCCGGCCGGAACGAGCGGCTGCCGGTCACCCACTGCTTCCACATCGTCTCGGTCCACGGCGTGAAGTTGGGGTGCGAGCCGCCGAACGCGAGGTTGTGCGCCTCCAGCAGCGGCAGGGCCATCTGGTCGTCGTAGGGCCGGAACTCGTAGCCGTCGGCGAGCGGCAGCGCGGCCGGCAGGTCACGCAGCGGCGTGCGCATCACGAAGTTCCAGCGCTCGCCGCGCATCCCCTGGCCGGTCAGCAGCTCTTCCTGCGAGGTGTTCGTGGACATCCCGGTCGCGGTCAGCCGGGAGGGCAGGTCCGGGCGGCGCTCCCGCGCGACGGCGACGGCGCGGGCCACCATGGCGGCGACCAGCTCGGTGCCGATGCCCTCGCCGCGCCGGTCCGGTCGCACCGACCCTTCGACGTGCACCTTGTAGGTCCCGTCGGTCTCGCCGCGGGGCATCACCGAGAAGTAGCCGACCTGCTCGTCGCCGTCGAACGCCCCGACGAAGTCCTTGCCGACCTCGGTGTCGGGGTTGTCCATCTCCTCCGCGAGGTCGGCGGCGCTGTAGTGCTCGCCGGTGTTCTCGACCTTCTCGACGGCGGCCAGGAGCTCGACCCACGCCGGGATGTCGTCACGGGTGAGCGGGCGCAGCGCGATCTCCACCGGGCGATCGTAGAAGGGACGGTCCGGTGCGCGCATGCCGTTTTCTGGCAGGGTGGTCGTCATGTCGTCACCGAGCGGGGAGCAGTTCGAGATCAGCGGGGGCGGCTACCGGGCGGTGGTCACCGAGTGCGGCGCCGGCCTGCGGGTCCTGGAGCACGACGGGCGTCCGCTCGTGCACGGGTTCGCCGCGGACGAGCAGGCCACGGCGGGACGCGGGCAGCTGCTCGCGCCGTGGCCGAACCGGATCCGCGACGGCGCCTACAGCTTCGACGACCGCGCCCTGCAGCTGCCGCTGAGCGAGCCGTCCCGCGGGCACGCCAGCCACGGGCTCGTGCGCTGGGTGGCCTGGGACCTCGAGGAGCGCACCGAGCACTCCGTCTCGCTGGTGACGCGGCTGATGAGCCAGCCGGGCTACCCGTGGACGCTCGACCTGCACGCGCTCTACGACCTGTCCGCGGACGGGCTGACCGTGACGGTCACCGCCACCAACCAGAGCGGTTCACCGGCGCCGTACGCACTGGGGGCGCATCCGTACCTCACCGCGGGCACCGACCTCGTCGACGCGTGCGAGCTGACCCTGCCCGCGGCCACCAGGATCCTCACCGACGACCGGCTGATCCCCACCGGCCGCGACGACGTGCGCGACACCGACCTGGACTTCCGGATGGCGCGACCGGTGCGGTCGACCAACCTCGACACGGCGTTCACCGACCTGACCCGGGACGCGGACGGCCGGGTCGTGGTGGTGCTGCGCGACCCGGTCGCCGACCAGGGCGTGGCGCTCTGGATGGACGAGAAGCACTCCTACGTGCAGGTCTTCACCGGCGACGTGCTCCCGGTGGACGCCCGGGCGTCGCTCGCCGTCGAGCCGATGACCGCTCCCCCGGACGCGTTCAACTCCGGCGAGAGCCTGGTCGTGCTCGCGCCCGCCGGGTCCCCCGGGGACGAGCACTCCGCGTCGTGGGGCATCCAGGCGGTGTGAGCCGGTCGGGTAGGCCCGGTTGTGGTCGATCCCCGCATCGCCGTACGGCGTGTCGGCGCGGGCATCGGCCACATCCGGGCCGTCGTGCGGGGATGGGCCACCATCAGGCCGACGGTGGCACGTAGCCGGACGGGTCCTCCCCCAGGTCGACGATCGCGGCCACCGGTCCGCCGCCGTCGGGGCCCTGGTGGGCCGCCGACACCGAGACGAACACCGCCGGGTCACCGGTGACGGTCGCCGTCACGCCGCCGACCGCCGACTTGATCTGCCGGTGCCAGTGCACGTCGGAGTCGTCGAGCATCGCGTTGCGCCGGCCGTGCACCTGGCCGTCCTGGCTGACCTCGCACTTGAGGAAGACGTTGACCAGCCGGCCCTGCAGGTCGTCGCTGTGCGGACGGTCGGGCAGGTCGAGGCCGGCGTCCTTGATCGCCGCCCAGATGCCGTCGGCGTCCAGCGCGTCGCGCATCACCGAGTGCCCGATGCGGTAGCGCCCGCCGACGCCGCGGGCGTTGCCGACCACCACGACCTGCGCCTGGTCGAGCTCGACGCCCGACGAGCACGACGCGACCGAGGAGAACAGCGACCGGTCGTGCATCACGTCGGCGTCGGTGGGCATGTCGATCTCGCCGAGCGCGACGGCGATGCCGAGCGCCGTACACCCGTTGGAGAGGTCCATGGACTCGTGCGTGTGCTCGGTCCAGACCGTCTCGCCGCGGCTCTTGGCGTCCCGGATCGTGTGGATCGTCAGCAGCGGCGTCTTGGTCTGCACGTAGTGCACGTCCTCGACGTCGGTGATCCCGGCCCGCTCCATCGCGACCTTCACCGCGTCCGCGACCTTGGAGACCATCGCGACCCGGCCGATGTCCTCGGGGAGCAGGACGTCGCTCATCGCGAAGCCCACGGTGAGCCGCGGCTCGTCGGTCTGCTCGGCGCGGTCGGCGGGCACGGTCGCGAAGATCGTCGCGTGCGGGCTGAGCACGCCGTCGGTGCCGCCGGACCACACGATCGGCACCTGCTTGACGTCCTCGGCGCTGCGGGTGCCCTTGGCGACCAGCACCTCGCGGAACGCCCGGTCGGCGATGATCCGGGTGTAGTCGTTGACCCCGCCGTTGCCCTCGGTCTTGCCGATCACGGCGACGACGCGGTCGGCGTCCAGCACTCCGCCGTCGATCAGCTCGGCGAGTCCGCTCGCGTCGGACACGGTGAGGATCGGGACCTTGCGGACCTCGATGGGCTCGGGCATTGCGCTCTCCTTCAGTTGGGTACGACGACGGTGCCGGTCTCGCCGGCGACGGCGTCGAGGATGTTGTCCAGGTCGGTGATGACCGCACGGGTGCCGCCCTGCTCGACGAAGCGGCAGACCGCCTCGACCTTCGGCCCCATCGAGCCGCTGGCGAAGTGCCCCTCGGTGGCCAGCTCCCGCATCCGTCGTACGTCGACCCGGCCGAGCGGCTCGGCCTCCGGCGTCCCGAACCGCAGCACCGCCGCGGGGACGTCGGTGGCGACGACGAGCACGTCCGCCTCGACCGACAGCGCCAGCAGGGCGGCGCCGAGGTCCTTGTCGATCACCGCCTCGACGCCGCGCAGCCCCTCGGGCTCGCGGACGACCGGCACCCCGCCGCCGCCGTTGGCGACGACCACGAAGCCGGCCGCGACCAGCGCGCGCACCGCCTCGGCGTCCACGATCTCGCGCGGCTCGGGGGACGCGACGACGCGGCGCCAGCCCTTCTCGCCGCGGTCCTCCCAGGTCTCGCCGTGCTCGACCAGCAGGGCAGCGTCGTCGGCCGGGAGGTAACGCCCGATCGGCTTGCTGGGCCGGGTGAACCCGGGGTCCGCGGCGTCCACCAGGGTGCGGGTCACCACGGTCGCGCTGTGCCGCTGCACACCACGCAGGCGGAGCTCGTCGTCGAGGGCGTTCATCAGCACGAAGCCCAGCGTGGCCTGGGTCTGGGCGCCGCACCAGTCCAGCGGCACCGGGGGTACGACGGACGCGGCGATCTCGTTCTTCACGAGCAGGTTCCCCACCTGGGGGCCGTTGCCGTGCGTGACGACGACGTCGATGTCGCTGGCGACCAGCTCGGCGACGCTTCGCATCGCGACCTTGGCGGCGGCGATCTGCGCGGCCGGGCCGGCGTCACCGTCGGGACCGGTCATGGCGTTGCCGCCCAGTGCGATCAGGACCCTCATCTGCCACCCGCCACTCTCAACGTCGCTCCGGTCGCGTAGGGACAGCCGTCACCGAGCAGCCACGCGATCGCCGCGGCGATCTCGTCGGGCTCGCCCACCCGCCCGAGCGGCACCCGGCCCGCGACGCGCTCGAGCCGCCCGGGGTCACCGGCGGCGGCGTGGATGTCGGTGCGCACGATGCCGGGAGCGACCCCGTTGACCCGGATGCCGCGGGCGGCGACCTCCTGGGCCAGCCCGACGGTCAGCGCGTCGACGCCTGCCTTCGCGGCCGCGTAGTGGACGTACTCGTGCGGCGACCCCAGCGTGGCCGCCGCCGACGACACGTTGACCACCGCCCCGCCCTCGACCAGGTCCCGCACCGCCCGCCGGGCGACCAGGATCGCGCCGGTCAGGTTGACCTCGACGACGCGGCGGACCACCTCGACCGGGGTGTCCACCAGGTCACCGCTGTGCAGCGTCGAGCCGGCGTTGTTCACCAGCCCGGTGAGCTGCCCGAGCCCGGCGGCGGTGTCGAAGAGCGCGTCGACCTGCTCCGGGTCGGACACGTCGCCCTGCACCACGGTCACCGTCACACCGTGTCCCCGCGCCTTGTCCGCCGTGCGCTCCGCGGACTCCTGGTCGCCGAGGTAGGACAGCACCAGGTCGTGTCCCTCGGCCGCGAGCCGCAGCGCGGTCGCTGCGCCGATGCCCCGGCCTCCGCCGGTGATGACCGTCAGGCTCATGCGGCTCCCCCGCGAGTGAGGGCAGGCAGACGAGAAGGGCCGTCGGGCGCCGGAGGAACTGACATGGTGATCAGAACCTACGGCTCTCGACGGCCCGTCCGCGATACCGACATCCCGGGTTCCCCATTTCCGGGACGGCCGGCACTCACCAGGGCATGTTGATGCGGTGCTCGTTGTGATCGGTGAGGTACTGCGCCAGGGTGCGGCCGCCCAACGCGTCGAGGGGAACGGCGTACGGCGAGGTGCCGGTGCCGGTAGCTGCGACCAGGTTGCCGGTGCACGGTTCGCAGGCCTCGCGGGCGGTTGCGGCCGGCGCGATCGTCATGGTGGTGGCGACGGCACCGACTGCGATGAGGAAGGTGATGCTGTTCATGAGAGGGCTCCTTCGCTGACCACGGGGGACGGGCGGTCGGATGACTGCTGATGACGTCTCGCCGTGCGCTTCTTGGACCGTTGTGACGCATCCCGGTATCGAGACGGGCTCACGCGGTATCGACTCGGTATCGGCGCCATTGACGCCGGTTCCGGCGAGGTCGACAGTCGAGAGATGGGCATCGCAGTTCTCGGGCCTCTGACCGTGAACGGTGGCTCGACCACGTTCAGCAAGCGCGACCGCGTCGATCCTGGCTGCCGCTCGTCGTCCACCTCGGCGATGTCGTCGCTCGTCGATCGGCTCGTCGACGCCCTCTGGGGCGATGACCCCGCCTGCGTCCGCCGGGCAAGGTTCGTCCAAGGGTGCGTCGTACGGCTGCGGAAGGCACTCGGCAGCGGTGCCATCGAGACCACCTCGTCGGGCTACCGGCTCAGTGTTCCGTCCGACGAGATCGACGCGCAGCGCTTCGATCGGCGCCCTCCGGCACGCGCGCGAGCTCGTGGCGGGCGGTGAGGGCGAACGAGCGACGGCGGTGCTCGAGGAAGCCTTCGTCCTCTGGCGCGGTGACCCGTTCCTCGAGCTGCAGAACTGGGACGACGGCCGCATCGAGGCAGGACGTCTGACCGAGCTCCGGCTCGAGGCCGAGGAGCTGTACGTCGAAGCGGCTCTGCGCTCCGGCCACTTCGACGAGGTGCTCTCGAAGGCCATCGTGATGGTGAAAGCAGCGCCGTTGCGAGAACGGCGGTGGATGCTCCTCGCGCGCACTCAGTACCAGGCAGGTCGACAGGGGGACGCCCTCGGTTCGCTGCGTCGGCTGCGCGGCCTGCTCGACACGGAGCTGGGCCTGGATCCCGGACCCGAAGTGGGCGAGCTCGAGCGGGCCATCCTCCAGCAGGACCCGTCGCTGGCCGCCGGACCAGCGGCGATGGCACCCCGGGCGACCTGTCCCTACCCAGGGCTGGCCGCTTACCACGTGGGAGACGCAGCCTCCTTCTTCGGTCGCGACGACGACGTCGCCGAGTGCCTGCACCGGCTCAGGGAGACCTCGGTCCTGGCGGTCGTGGGGCCTTCCGGCAGTGGGAAGTCCTCGCTGGTGCGCGCCGGTGTCGCGGCCTCCATGACCCAGGACGGACACCGTGTCGAGGTGGTCACCCCCGGGGTCCACCCGATGAAGACCCTGGTCGGCGTGTCACATCGCGCTGGCACGACATTGATCGTCGACCAGTGCGAAGAGGTGTTCTCGATCTGCGAGGACGAGGCGGAGCGAACCGCCTTCCTGAGTGCACTGACCGAACGCGCGACGACGAGCGCGCTCGTCCTCTCGCTGCGCGCAGACCGCCTCGTCGACGTCGCGACGAATGAGGAGTTCACCCGTCTGGTGGAGCGCGGACTGTTCCTGATCCGGGCGATGGGTGAGCCGGACCTGCGCCGGGCGATCGAGGGGCCTGCCAACCAGGCCGGCCTGGTTGTCGAGCCGGGACTCGTTGACCTGCTGGTCCACGAGGTCGAGCACCAGCCCGGCGCCCTGCCCCTGCTCTCCCACGTGCTGTCCCAGACCTGGGAGCGCCGCGAGGGGCGCACCCTGACCCTGGCCGGGTACCACGCCTCCGGCGGGATCCGCGGCGCAGTCGCCCAGTCGGCCGAGGCGATCTACACCCAGCGTGCGCCCTGAGCAGCAGGTCCGTCCTGCGCGAGATGATGATGCGGCTCGGTCTCCCCCGGTGACGACGGCGTCCCTGTCCGGGCCCGCCTGCCCCGACGGCTGCTCGTCGACGACCAGGCGCACGCCGAGATGGTCGACATGCTCGTCTCGGCGCGCCTTGTCACGAGCGACGACGGGGTGATCGAGCTCGCCCACGAAGCCCTCGCCCGGGCCTGGCCCCGGCTCCGCACCTGGCTCGAGGAGGACGTCGACGGTCAGCGGGTGCGCCATCACGTCGCTTTCGCCGCCGACGCGTGGGACGCGCTGGGCCGACCTGACTCGGAGGTGTACCGCGGCGTACGTCTGAGCACTGCGCTCGAGTGGCGTCGCACCTCCGAAGCCGCACTCACGACCACGGAGCGTGACTTTCTCGATCGCGGAGAGCGCGTCGCCGACGCTGAACGCGTCGCAGCGGCGGAGCGCGCACATGTTCAGCAGCGCACGAACCGGAGGCTGCGAGGACTCCTCGTCGTTGCGTCAGCCCTGGTCGTCGCGACCCTGGTCGCCGGTCTCCTCGCCGTGCGCCAGGCGAGGAACGCCGACGTCGCACGAGGCACGGCTGAGGGGGCTCGCGAGCGCGCCGATGCCGCCGCGCTCACCGCTGACTCACGTCGGCTCGGCGCGCGGGCGCTGACGACCGACGACATCAGCCTGTCTCTGCTCCTCGCAGTGCAGGGTGTGAAGCTGGAGAGCACGCCCGAGTCCAGGGCCGACTTGCTCGCAGCGCTCGCGAAACGCCCGCAGCTCATCCGCACGGGCTTCGGGGACGGCCGCCACATCACCTCGTTGGCAGTCAGACCCCTCGCGGACAGCTGGCGCCACGTCAAGGGCTCCGTCTCGAGGTGGGCCATCGCCGCATCCAACGGCGGCAACGACGTGGTCACCTTCGACCAGGCCGTCGACCGGATGAGTTCCCGCCACCTCAGCGGACACCGTCGCGGTGGCGACCTGTCGGTCGCCTACAGCCCCGACGGCTCGATGCTTGCTGCAGGAATGAACACGCCTGACCGGGCCCCGGTGCAGATCATCGACGCGATCCGAAACAGGCCGCTCGCCCGTCAGCTCCCGACCCTTGCAGGGCCGGCCGCAGTGACCGACATCACCTTCAGCGGCGACGGCCGGTCTGTAGCCGCCACCTTCCACGCACCTCCAGCGCCCGGCGCGAGCGACCGCGCCGGCGGTGCCACCAGGTCGGCGGACTTCGCTCTCGTGTGGAACCCCCGTCGAGGGGACAATCCGCATCGAGTCGATCTGCCATCCGGCCTCCACGGCTTGGCGGTCAGCAAGGACGCGCGGACCGTGTACACGAGCTGGCCGCTCACGGCGTACGACGTCTCCACGAGCCGTCAGCTCTGGCGCTCGCCGCTTCGCGGGTTGCAACACCTCGACCTCAACCGGGCCGGGACGCTGCTCACGATGCCGGAGTGGGACGACGCCAAGAACAACAACGTCGTCCTCGTCGACGCCCGGACCGGCGAGCTGCGACGACGACTCGTCGGGCACCGCGAACAGACCGGAGATGTCCGGTTCTCCCCGGCTGGGTCGACGGTCGCGTCACTGGCGAACGACAACACGGTTCTCATCTGGGATGCGCAACGAGGCAGGGTCCTCGACCGACTGGAGGCCGGGACCGTGAACGCAGTCGCCTTCAGCCCGGACGGCCGCAAGCTGGTCACCGGCGGCGAGGACAGCGCTGTGCGCGTCTGGGACCTCAGGGGTGAGGAGCGGTACGTCGCCCGCACCGGGACAGGGCAACCGGTCCCCGTGGTCGACGGGCGGGTTCATCCTTCACCGGACGGGCGCGTGATCGCCTACCTCTGGCACCCGAGCGACGGACGTGGCTACCTCCTCAGGTTCTACGACGTCGCGTCCAAGACCCTGGGGCGCCCCATCCGCACCGGAGATCGGGACGCGGCGGGGACTGGCTCGTGGCGCCCCGACCGGATGCGGTACGCCACAACCGGATATCGGGGTCGTCCGAGTGTGGAACCCCGAGACGAGCCGCGTCGTGGTTGAGGGTCAGGTCGCGACGTCGGTCGTGACCAGCGCTGTTTTCAGCGCCGATGGGCGTCGCCTGGTGGTGACCGACGAGTCCGGTCTGGTCAGGACCATCGACGCGGCCACCCTGCGCCCGATCGGGACGCCGGTCCACGTCGGAAGCAACGCCTGCTGCGTCGCTCTGGCAGCGGGCGACCAAGCCGCCGTGGTGTTCTCCGATCCGGCGGTGGCCAAGCGGAGCCTGGGGCCCTCGTCGCACAGCCAGTGGAACCTGGTCGACCTCCGCTCCGGAAGGCTCGTCTCCTCCCGGGCGCTCGGGATGGATGCCCTCGCCGCCGACGCCTCACCGGACGGCCAGACCGTGGCAGTGACCGGGGCCGGCGGCGAGATGTGGCTGCTGGACTCGAAGACAGGAAAGCCCGTCAGCACGCCGCCTCGTGGGGACGGCGCTGACAACACCTGGGTCGCCCACTCCAGCGACGGCGCGCAGGTCGTGACAGGCGCGGTCGACGGAACAATCAGACTGTGGGACGGAGCGAGCGGAGTGCTCCTAGGCACCGTCCGGCTTCCGGAGAACACCCCGTTGGTGGCGACCTTCCTGTACGGCGGTCAGGATCTTCTGATCGCGTCGAACGCCGGCGGGGTCTACCTGTGGAACAGCCGTCTCAACGAGGCGACGAACTTCGCCTGCGCGCTCGCCGGTCGCACACTGACCCGAACCGAGTGGAGAGCGTTCACCGACCGCCCCTATCGGCCGCGCTGCCCAAAGCTTCCCGGCCTACCTCCGGACCTGAGCTGAGGGCTGCCCCTTGGCCCCGCGCCTAGATCCAGTCCACGTCGGCGCTGGTCGCCCCGGCGGCGAGCGTGGCGTAGCCGGGTCCTCGGTCGAAGAACGGCTGCTCGCCGCGGGCCGCCCGCAGCCCGTCGCGCAAGGCGTCGCTGGCGTCCGTGTCGACGACGGGTTCGTCGGCCTCGCCGGTCACCACGACGCCGTAGTCGTCGCGCGCGCCCTCGCGGGACACCTTGCCCCACAGCACGTCGCGCGCGACCTCGTCGTAGGGACGCTCCAGCGGGTCGCCCCAGCCTCCCCCGCCCGTCGTACGGATGCGGATGGTCTCGCCGGCCCGCACCGGCTCGGCGTCGGCCAGGGCGTCGACCTCGCGCTCGTGCGGGCCGCCGGCGTCGATGGTGACCTGGAACGGCCGCCCCGCCTTGCCGCCGCGCACGCCCCAGCAGGACAGGATCGAACGGTCCGCGATCGACATGAAGTGCGCGTCCTTGAGCATCCGGATGTGCTTCTCGTAGCCGAGTCCGCCGCGGTGCCGGCCCGCGCCGCCGCTGTCCACGGCCAGTCCCAGGCGCTCCACCACGAAGGGGAACCGTGACTCGGAGAACTCGGTCGGCAGGTTGCGCGAGTCGGGCACGACGTGGATGGTGTCCTCGCCGTCGGCGTAGTAGCGGCCGCCGGAGCCGCCGCCGAGCACCTCCCGCATGAGGTACGGCGTCCCGTCGAGGTCGTCGCCGTACACCCCGGTGTAGCGGATCGTCTCCTGGTCCGCGGGCATCATCCCGTCGACCGACTTGGCCACCACACCGGCGAGCACGCCGAGCAGCCGCAGGATCACGAACGTGCGGGCGTTGGTGGGTGCCGGGAACACCGGGGTCAGCAAGGTCCCCGGTGGCGGGAAGCGCATCTCGATCAGCGGCACCACGCCCTCGTTGACGTCGAGCTCTGCCATCCGCTCGGGGGTGTCGGCGAGGTTGCGCAGCACCGGCGCGAGCCACTTCTTCAGGAAGTTGCCGTCGGCGTAGTCGCCGCAGTGGTTGATCGGCCCCTTCGCCTGCGGTGCGGTGCCGTGGAAGTCGAGGATCAGTCGCTCGCCGCCGGGGTCGTCGGCCGCGGTGCGCGTCATCGTGATCCGCTGGGTGTGCAGCCGGGGTTCGTCGACGCCGTCGTGCTCGGCGTAGTCCTCCCAGGCGTACTCCCCCACCGGGATCTTCGAGAGGATCTCGCGGCGGAACGTCTCGGTGGTCTTGTCGAGCACCGCGTCGAAGCAGGCCTCGACGGTCTCCTTGCCGTAGCGGTCGAACAGCTCGGCCATCCGCCGCGCACCCATCAGGCAGGCCGAGCACTCGGCGTCGAGGTCGGCCGACAGCGACTCCGGCATCCGCGAGTTGCGGGTCATGATCTTCAGCGCCGCCTCGTTGGGCACGCCCGCGTCCCACAGCCGGATCGGCGGGACCATCAGGCCCTCCTCGAAGACGCTCGTCGCACCCGAGGGCATCGAGCCGGGTACGGCGCCACCGATGTCGTCGTGGTGCCCGAACGCCTGCACGAACGCCACCACCTCGGGACCGTCGCCGCTGTCGTGGAAGACCGGCGCCGTCACGCAGAGGTCGGGCAGGTGCCCGATGCCGCCCTCGGAGAGGTACACGTCGTTGTGGAAGAACACGTCGCCGGGCTTCATCGTCTCCAGCGGGTAGTCGCGGGCGACGGGCTGCACCAGCGCCGAGTACGACCGGCCGGTCAGCTTGCGCAGGTGCCGGTCGTGGATCCCCGCGCGGTAGTCGTGGGCGTCCCGGATCATCGGCGACCTCGACGTCCGCCCGATCGCGGTCTCCACCTCCTGCTCCACCGAGGCGAGGTACCCCTCCACGATCTCCACCAGCACCGGGTCCGCCCCGGCCGGGTGGTCGAGCTGACCCTCCGGGTGGTCGAGCGGACCCTCCGGGTGGTCGAGCTTGTCGAGACCACTCATCGCGAACCCTCCTTGGTCTCGAGACGTCGCTCCGCAGGCTCCGCGACTCCTCGACCACCCGTCGAGCGTTGGATCAGCAGGTTGCCGTGGCCGTCGACACGGGCGGTGAAGCCCGGGTGCAGCGGGACGGTCGAGGAGAACTCCTCGAGGACGGCGGGGCCCTCGACGACGTCGCCGGCGCCGAGCCGGGCCCGGTCGTAGATCGTCGCCTCGACCCAGTCGTCGAAGAACACCTGTCGCGTCCCGACCCGGGCGGACTCCGCCCCGCTGCCCTCGCCGACCTCGCGCAGCGACGGCTTGCGGATCGGGCCGACGCCGGTGACCCGGAGGTTCACCCACTCGACCTCCTGGCGGGTGTCGTCGCGGAAGTCGTAGCCGTAGAGCGCGCGGTGCTCGTCGTGGAACACGTCCGCCACCCGCTGCGTGAGCTCCTCCGTCACCGGCCCCTCGGGGACGTCGACCCGCACCTCGTAGGCCTGCCCGTAGTAGCGGAGGTCCGCGGTCCGCAGGAACACCCGCTCCTCCTGCGGGAACCCCTCGCGCTCGAGTGCCGCGTCGGCCCGGCCGGCCAGTCCGTCGTACCCCGCCTGCACGTGGGCGACGTCGAGGACGCTCGCCTTGGCGACGGAGGTCTGGACGTAGTCGTTGCGTACGTCGACCGTCAGCAGGCCGTACGCCGACAGGTTGCCGGGGTTGAGCGGCACGAGCACACCGTCGAGCCCGAGGATGTCGACGAGCCGGCACGCCAGCAGCGACCCCGAGCCGCCGAACGTCACCATCGTGAAGTCGCGCACGTCGAGCCCGCGCTTGACGGTGACCTGGCGCAGGGCGTTCGCCTGGTTCCACGCGGAGATCTCGAGGACCCCGGTCGCGCACTTCTCCCGCGTCAGACCGAGTGTCCCCGCCAGCGCGTCCATGCCGTCGGCCGCGAGGTCCACGTCGAGCGGCACCTCGCCGCCGAGCAGGTGCGGTGGGATCCGCCCGAGCAGCACGTGCGCGTCGGTGATCGTCGGCTCGACACCGCCCTTGCCGTAGCAGATCGGGCCGGGGTCGGCGCCCGCGCTCTGCGGCCCCACCTTCAGCGTGCCCTCGGGCGAGATCCACGCGATCGAGCCACCGCCCGCGCCGACGGTCACGACGTCGATCATCGGGATCTTGCTCGGGTAGGCCCCGATCGTGCCCTCGGTCGTGAGGGCCGGCTGCCCGTCGATCACGACCGTCACGTCGGTCGACGTACCCCCGCCGTCGCAGGTCACCACGTGCGAGAACCCCGCCGCCTGCGCCACCACGGCCGCCCCCAGCGCCCCGGCTGCCGGCCCGCTGAGAACGGTCGTGATCGGCTGGTTGACGACCTCCTCCGCCGACAGCACCCCGCCGTTCGACTTCATCACGTAAAAGGGGACCGTCTGTACCGGCCGACCGGGGGGCGCCGGCCGGACTCCCCGAGACAGCGGCGGCGCCGAAACCATCCGGCGCTTCGCGCCTCCCGCCGGACCCGTCCACCGTCGCCGCCGCTGTCTCGGTGCCGCCCGTCCGTCGCCGCGGGTCGCCCGGCCAGCTCGACGAGCGTGGCCGGCGATGTTCGCGACGTAGGAGCGGATGTTCGGCTTCACGGCGGCGTCGACGAGGGTGGTGACCGCGCGTTCGTACTCGCGGTACTCCCGCAGGACCTCGCTGCTGATCGAGACCGTTGCCTCCGGGTGCTCACGGGACAGCACGTCGCGCATCGCGAGCTCGTGGGTGTCGTCGACGTACGAGTGCAGGAAGCAGACACCGATGGTGTTGATGCCGGCGTCGCGGAAGAACCTCGGCGGCGGCCACGGCGCTCGCCTCGTCGAAGGGGCGGATCTCCTCGCCCGTGACCGCGAGCCGCCCGCCGACCGTCTTCACCCGGTGGGCCGGGACGATCCGGTCGGGCTTCACCCAGAAGTAGGAGTTGCCGTAGCCGTCGGGCACGGACTGGCGGGCGATCTCGAGGAGGAACTCGTAGCCCTCGGTGGTCACGAAGCCGAGGTTCTCGACCTTGCCCTCGAGCAGCTTGTTGGTGGCCACCGTCGTGCCGTGGCTGACCGCGCTGACCGCGTCCCCGTCGAGCCCGAGCTCGTCGAGGACCTTGTGCACGCCGGTCATGAAGCCGACCGCGGGGTCGGCCGGCGTCGAGGGCGTCTTCGTGACCACCAGCTCACCGGAGTCCTCGTCGACGGCGACGACGTCGGTGAACGTGCCTCCCGTGTCGATGCCGATCCGGATCCGCCCGCTCACCGGGACGCCCCGAGCTCGGGGCGCCGGTCGCCGACGCGGGTGGCCTGCTCGAAGGCGTGCGCGATCTCGAGGAGGCGCCGGTCCCCGCGCACCGGGCCGACCAGCTGGATGCCGACCGGCCACCCCTCCGGCGTGAAGCCCGCCGGCACGGAGATCGCCGGGCAGCCGGTGACGGTGATGAGGTACGCCGACCGCATCCAGTCGAGGTACGTCGCCTGGGGCTGGCCGTTGATGGAGGAGGGGTACTCCTCCTCGGCGCTGAACGGCGGCACCTGGCTGACCGGCAGGGCCAGCACGTCGTAGGTCTCGAAGAACGCGCGCATCCGGTCGTGGATCGAGGTGAGCTGCTGGAAGGCCACCGCGACGTCCTCGCCGGAGAGGTCCGCACCGAGCAGGATGTTGTCCTTGAGCGACTGCTTGAAGCCGTCGGGCCGCTTGTCGAGCAGCGCGCGGAAGCGATGCTGGAACATCCACGCGCGCAACGTCCGGAACGCCGCATCGGCGCTGTGCAGCACCGGGTGCGCGTCCTCGACGGTGGCGCCGGCGTCCGTGAACACCGCGGCCTGCGCGGCGACGACCTCGGCGACGGCGTGGTCGACCTGGAACGCGCCCCCGAGGTCGGTCGACAGCGCGACGCGGACGCCGGAGAGTCCCGCGTCGGTGCGCAGCGGCGGCGCGAACGCCGAACCGGGCGCCTCCAGCGACAAGGGCGCACGAGACGACGGACCGGCGATGACCGACAGCAGGAACGCCAGGTCCTCGACGGTGCGGGCCATCGGTCCACCGACCGACGTGAGCTCCCAGCCGTTCGTGGTCGGCCACGCCGGGACACGTCCGACGCTCGGCCGGAGACCGACGACGTTGTTGAACGACGCCGGGTTGCGCAGCGAACCACCCATGTCGCTGCCGTCGGCCAGCGGCACCATCCCGCTCGCCAGGGCAGCGGCCGCTCCGCCGCTCGACCCGCCGGCCGAACGGCTCAGGTCGTAGGGGTTGCGGGTGGTCCCGAAGACCGGGTTGAAGGTGTGCGAGCCGGCCGCCCACTCCGGGACGTTCGTCTTCCCGATGGGTACGGCGCCCGCCCCTCGGATCCGCTCGGCGATCAGCTCGTCCCGCTTGGGCACGTAGTCCGCGCGCAACGGCGACCCGAACGTCGTACGCCAGCCGGCGACCTCGTGGGTGTCCTTGAACGCGTGCGGCAGGCCGTGCAGGGGGCCCACCGGCTCACCGCGCGCGAACCGCTCGTCGGCCTCCGCGGCACCGGCCCGGGCCCGCTCCTCGTCGAGGGACACCACGGCGTTCACGTCCGGGTTCACCTCGGCGATCCGGTCCAGGTGCAGGTCCATCAGCTCGCGCGCCGAGATCTCCCGGGCGGCAAGAGCGGCCGCCATCGCACGCGCGGACGAGTAGACGTCGATGTCAGCCACGCCCCCGCCTCGAGATCCAGCCGCCCACCAGCGCACCCACGAGGGCAGCCGCAGCCCCCACGACGATCCCCTGCGCGAAAGTTCCACCCCCGGCCCCCACGACGTTCCCCTTCGGCGCCGTGAAGACCGCCCCCAGCGGCACGGAACCTGCGGAGGGCGACGGCCGGACCGACGACGGCGGGGCGACAGTGGATGGGTCCGGCGGGAGGCGCGAAGCGCCGGATGGTTCTGCCGCCGCCGCCGCCGTCGGGGAGGCCGGCGCCCGGGCACCGCGGCCCCAGTCGCCGGCGAGGCACCGTCTCCACGTTGCCGAAGAACTCGGCCGCCATTCGTTTGGAGACGCCGACCAGCATGCGTTGGCCGACGCCGCCGATCATGCCGCCGACGGTGGCGTCGGCGTCGTAGGTCACGGACGTGCCCCCGCCCTCCACGGCGTCGAGAGTGACCTGGACGTCGGCTCCGATCGTGCCGGCCGCACCGGCGCCCTGCGCGTGCATCCGGAACGAGCCCGGGTGCTGCTGGTCGGTGAGCCGCACCTTGCCGTCGTACACGCCCTTGATGGACCCGACACCGGCGGCGACCGTCATGGCGTAGGCGTCCTCCCCGAGCGCCTCGAGCCGCTGGCAGCCGGGGATGCAGCGGACCAGCACGGCCGGGTCGTTGAGAGCCGCGTAGACGACGTCGGGGCCGGCGGCGAACTGGGCGTTGCCGATGATCTTCATGTGGAGTCCTCTCTGGATGCGACCGGAGTGGTCTCGACAGGCTCGACCGGCCGATGGGCGTCGCGGAGGTGGAACAGCTCGCTGGGCGAGATCGGCATCCGGGTGATGGTGATCCCCTCGGCGTCCTCGATGGCGGCGGCGATCGCGGCGGAGCCGGGGATGACCCCGGCCTCGCCGGCGCCCTTGACGCCGAGCGGGTTCAGCGGCGACGGGGTGACCAGGTGGTCGATCTCGATGTCGGGGACCTCGGAGGCGTAGGGCATCAGGAAGTCCATGAAGGACGCGTTGAGCAGCTGGCCGTCGGCGGCGTACTCCATGCGCTCGTAGAGCGCGCCGCCCACACCCTGCGCGACGCCGCCGTGGATCTGTCCCTCGACGATCATCGGGTTGATCAGCGTGCCGCAGTCGTGGACGACGCAGTAGCGCAGGATCTTCGTCTCCGCGGTGTCCGGGTCGGTCTCGACGACGACCGCGTGCATGCCGTTGGCGAACGTCGAGCGTGGCGGCGAGTAGTAGTCGGTGCCCTCCAGCCCCGGCGCCTCGCCGGGGCCGACCGGCGGTCGGCTGGGGTCGGCCGGCGCCGCGAACTGGGTCGCTCGTGCCGCGGCCTCGTCGAAGGCGTAGCGCAGCGGGTTGGAGAGCACAGCGGCCGCGCCGATGTCGATGCGGGACAGGTCGCTGTCGCCGGCACCCTTCACCTGGATCTGTCCGTCGACGATCTCGAGGTCGTCCACGGACGCCTCCAGCGCCTCGGCGGCGATCGCCAGTGCCTTCTCCCTGACCTTCCGGGCGGTCATCGCCACCGCGCTGCCGCTCATCACCGCGGTCCGCGACGCGAACGTGCCCACGGCGTACTTGAACCTCCGGGTGTCCCCGGTGGTGACGGTGATCGTGTCGAACGGCACCCCGAGCTCGTCGGCGACGATCTGCGCGAGCATCGTCTGGTGCCCCTGGCCCTGTGACGTGAGCCCGGTCGACACGACCACGCTGCCGTCGGTCTCGACGCGGATGTGCCCGCCTTCGTAGGGGCCGACGCCGGTGCCCTCGACGTAGCAGGCGAGGCCGATGCCGACCCGGCGCCCCTCGGCGCGTGCCTGCTCGCGGTAGGTCTCGAAGTCGTCCCACCCGACGAGCTCCTTGAGCTTCGCGAGCGAGCCGGGGAAGTCGCCGGAGTCGTAGACCAGCGGGCGACCGTCCTGGAAGACCAGTCCCTGGTCGTAGGGCATCTCGTCGGGGGTGATGAAGTTCCTCAGCCGTACGACGGTCCGGTCGATGCCGAGATCGGCGGCGATCGCGTCCATCACGCGCTCCATGACGAAGCAGCCCTGGGGTCGCCCGGCGCCGCGGTACGGCGTGACGATCACGGTGTTCGTGTAGAGGCTGTCGAACTCGACGCGGTAGGCACCCGGCTTGTAGGGACCGAGCAGCTGGGTGCTGGTGATGATCGGCACGATCAGTCCGTAGGGGATGTAGGCGCCGTTGTCGTGCCAGAACTTCACCGAGAGCCCGCGCAACCGGCCGTCGTCGTCGTACCCGACGCGCACGTGGTGCAGCTGGCCCCGCTCGTGGGCGCTGGACGTGAAGTGCTCGCGCCGGTCCTCGGTCCACTTCACCGGCTGCCCGAGCCGCCGCGCGGCCCACGGCACCAGCACCTCCTCGGGCCAGGGGTGCACGATCTTCACGCCGAAGCCGCCGCCCACGTCGGGCGTCACCACCTCGACCCGGTCGACGGGGAGACCGAGCTTCGCGGCGATCGCCTGCCGCACGCTCGTCGACGTCTGCGTCGAGGTGTGCACCAGCAGCGACCGGTCGTCGGGGTCCCAGCGGGCCAGCACACCCTTGCCCTCCAGGGGCATCGACGCACTCCGCTCGATCGACAGGTCGAGCTCGAGGACGTGCGGTGCCGCGTCGATCGCCGCCTCCGCGTCGCCGACCTCCTGCACCATCACCGCTGCGACGTTGCCGGGGACGTCCTCGTGCACCAGGTGCTCCGCGGCCCGGGCCGCCTCGACGCCGACGACGGCGGGCAGGAACTCGTAGTCCACGCGGACCCGGTCCGCGACGTCCTCGGCGACGTACCTGCTGCTCGCCACGACCATCACGATCGCCTCGCCGACGTAGTTGACCTCGTCCTTGGCCAGGGCGTACTGCGTGCGGCCGTGGGTCAGCGTCGGGTGCGGGATCAGCAGCGGCAACGTCTCCCCGGTGCGGCCGTCGAGATCCTCGTGCGTGTAGATCGCCACCAGCCCCTCGACCTCGAGGGCGTCCGCCACGTCGATCTCGACGATGCGGGCGTGCGCGTGCGGGCTCCGGACGAACGCCACCTCCAGCGCGTCGTGCCCCAGGTCGTCGAGGAACCGCCCCGCCCCGGTGACCAGCCGCGCGTCCTCCACGCGCGGCACCCTTTCCCCGAACATCTTCGTCGTCACTGCGGCTCTCCCCGTGGGCGGGCAGGGTCGGCGTGTGGGGCCGCGTCCGAACTCCCCGAGGGAGCCGCGCCCGACCGGGTGGTCGAGCTTGTCGAGGCCACGTCGGAGTGATCTCGACAGGCTCGATCAGCCGGGTGCACCGAGGCGTCGGCCGGGTGGACCGAGGGGGCGGCGGCGACAGTGGATGGGTCCGGCGGGAGGCGCGAAGCGCCGGATGGTTCTGGCGCCGCCGCCCCCTCGGGGAGCCCGGAGGGCGCCGGAGGGCGACGGAGCTCGGCCGCGCGTGAAACCGCAGCCACGATGTTGACGTACCCCGTGCAACGGCAGAGGTTGCCGGAGATCGCCTCGCGGGCCTCGGCGGGCGTGGGGGTCGGGTTCTGCTCGAGGTAGGCGTGCACGGTGGTCACGAAGCCCGGGGTGCAGAAGCCGCACTGCAGGGCGTGGCACTCGTGGAAGGCCTGCTGCACCGGCCCCATGCCGCCGTCGGGCGAGCGCAGGCCCTCCGTGGTGGTGATCGCCGCGCCGTCGAGGGAGACCGCGAACAGCAGGCAGGCCCGCATCGGTGCGCCGTCGACCAGCACCGTGCAGGCGCCGCAGACGCCGTGCTCGCACCCCACGTGGGTGCCGGTCAGGCGCAGGTCGTGCCGCAGCGCGTCGGACAGCAGCCGGCGAGGCGGCAGGTCGAGGTCGTAGGGCGCGCCGTTGACCGTGAACGACACCCGCACGGGTGCATCGACACCGGTCATGCAGCCCTCCCGTCGGCTGGTGCCTGTGCCGCGGTGAGGGCGCGCTGCACGAGCACGTGGGCGAGGTGGCGACGGTAGTCCGCGCTCGCGTGGATGTCGGCCTCGGGGTCGGTGGCCGCGTCGACGAGGTCGACGACCGTCGAGGGATCGATGGTCCCGCCGTCGAGGGCGGGCGCCAGGTCGACGAGCACGGGACCGTCGCCCATGCTGATCAGCGCGACCCGCGCGGCGGTGGGCCGGCCGTCGGTCAGCTGCACGACGGCGCCCACCCCGCAGACGGCGTAGTCGCCGTGCCGGCGAGCGACCTCGACGAACGCCGTGCGGCTGCCGGCCGGAGGGCGTCGGAACGTCGCCGCGACAGCCAGCTCCCCGGCACGGGTGTCGGTCTCCATCGGCCCGGTGAAGAAGTCGCCCGCCGCGACGTCGCGCGACCCCTCGGCGGTGCGCAGCGTCACCGACCCGTCGAGCAGGCAGAGCACCGCCGGCATCTCCGCGGCCGGGTCGCCGTGCACCAGGCTGCCGACGGTCGTGCCCCGGTTGCGGATCGTCGGGTGCGCGACCTGCTGGAGGGCCTGTCGCAGCAGGGGGATCGCGTCGTACGCCGCGGTGTCGTGCTCGACCCGGCTGTGCCGGGCCAGCGCCCCGATGCGTACGGCGTCCGCGTCGACCCGCACGCCGTCGAGGCCCGGCACGTGGTTCACGTCGACGAGGTGCTCGGGGGCGGAGAGCCGCATCGACATCAGCGGGACGAGGCTCTGCCCGCCCGCGAGCACCTTGCCCCGCCCGCCCAGCTCGGCAAGGACGTCGAGCGTCTCGTCGAGGCTGCGGGGCCGGTGGTAGGTGAACGCGGGTGGTTTCACGTCGCAGAGACTATGCCCGGGGCGGCGCCCATAGGGGGCCCTACGCCTTGCGCCGGCCCTCGCCGGGTCCCGGCGTGGCGTCCTCGTCGCTGTGGATGCCCGTGCGGCCGACCGCCATCATCGTGCCGTCGCCCTCCTTGAGCTCCGCCGGGGCGATCGCCCGGGCGACGTGGTAGCCGAGCAACGTCACGATCGTGCCGAACGCGATGCCGGAGAGCACGAAGTCGTTGCCGATCTTCAGCGACGTGTCGCCGATCGCGATGATGATGCCCGCGGCGATCGGGACGAGGTTCACGGGGTTCGCGAAGTCGACGCCGTTCTCCTTCCAGATCTTCGCGCCGAGCAGGCCGATCATGCCGTAGAGCACGACCGTGATCCCGCCGAGCACGCCACCGGGGGTCGCCGAGACGACCGCTCCGAACTTGGGGCAGAGCCCGAACAGGATCGCGACGACGGCGGCGACGTAGTAGGCCGCCGTCGAGTACACCCGTGTCGCGGCCATCACGCCGATGTTCTCGGCGTACGTCGTCGTCGGCGAGCCGCCCACCGCGGAGGCCAGCACGGTGCCGAAGCCGTCGGCGGCGATCGCCCTGCCCATCACGGGGTCGAGGTCGCGGTCGGTCATCTCGGCGACCGCCTTGACGTGACCGGTGTTCTCGGCGATCAGGGCGATCACGGCCGGCAGCACCAGCAGCGTGAAGGTGACGCTGAAGCTCGGTGCGTGGTAGCCGGTGACGCCGTTGGCCAGGTCGCTGTGCGGCGGGAAGCCGATCCAGTCGGCGGCCTGGACGCCCGCCCAGCTCAACCGGTCGTGGGTGTCCACCTTGCCGGTGCTCGCGTTGTAGGCGGTGATCGGTCCGAAGACGCTGTCGAAGAGCCACGAGATCAGGTAGCCGAAGATCAGGCCGAGGAAGATCGCGATCCGTCCGAGGAACCCGCGCAGCCCGACGGCCATCAAGATCACGGCGGTCATCGTCAGCAGCGCGACCCACTGGTCCTGGGGCCAGTAGATGTCGGCCACCACCGGGGCGAGGTTGAAGCCGATCAGCATCACGACCGCGCCGGTGACGACGGGTGGGAGCACCTTGTGCAGGACCCCGGGGCCGGCGAAGTGGATCAGCACGCCCACGAGCGCGAGCACGACACCGGCGACGAGGATCGCGCCCGTGACGTCGGCGGAGTCACCGCCCTGGGCGCGGATCGCGGCCACCCCGCCCACGAAGGACGCGGAGGTGCCGAGGTAGCTCGGCACCTTGCCCTGCACGATCAGCAGGAACGCGATCGTCGCGATGCCGCTCATCATGATCGCGAGCTGCGGGTTGAGCCCCATGATCAGGGGGAAGACGAAGGTGGCCCCGAACATCGCGACCACGTGCTGCGCGCCGAGACCGACCGTCCGGCCCCACGAGAGCCGCTCGTCGGGTGCCACCGCCTTGCCCGGGGGTGGGGTCTTGCCGTCGTAGACGAGCTTCCAACCAAGAGCCATGTCAGGCCTCCCAGCTCCGGCACCGCTCGGCCGACCGGTGCGCCTGTTCGGTCCACGCGGCGTGGACCGTGATTCGGTGACACTGTGCACCACCCCGAGACTCCGACGGTGGGAGCCGCGCCAGCAGCAGCGGCGCAGTGCGCCCGGTAACGAACCGATAAGGAAATCGGCGAATACGAGGAATGGGGGGTGAAATGTGAGCGATCGGTTACTGTCTCACCGTCAAACGACCGTTGAGTAACAACGGAATTGGGGTGGACGTGTGAACGGGCTTCCGTTCTCCGAGTACTTGTCGACGTACAGCTCCGAGATCCTCCTTCGGACCCAGCAGCACGCCCTGCTCTCCTTCTACTGCATCGCGGCGGCCTCCGTCCTCGGACTGCTCGTGGCGGTCCTGGCCTACCGGTCGCCCCTGGCGTCGAACTTCAGCATCTCGACCGCGGCGGTGTTCTTCACGCTCCCGTCGGTGGCGCTGTTCGGGTTCCTGGTCTCCGTGGTCGGCTACGGCCTGATCTCGGTGTTCCCCGTGGTCATCGGCTACGCGATGCTCCCGATCGTCCGCAACGGCATCGTCGGGCTGCAGTCCGCGGATCCCGCGGTCATCGACGCGGCCCGAGGCATGGGGGTCGGGTCCTTCCGGATGCTGTGGCAGGTGCGGATGCCGATCGCCTGGCCGGTCGTCCTGGCCGGCATCCGCGTCTCGGCCCAGCTGACCGTCGGCGTCGTCGCGATCGCCGCGTTCGTCGTGAAGCTCGGGCTCGGCCAGTACGGCTACTCCGCCCTCGACAACCTCGGCTCGGTCAACACCAAGAACCAGGCGCTGGTCTGCGTCATCTTCGTCATCCTCGTCGCCCTGCTCTTCGACGCCGTCTTCGTCGTCGTCCGCCGTTTCACCACCCCGAGGGGGAGCCGTGCCTGACACCGCGAGATCCAGCACCGACACCCAACCCCAGGGCGGGGTCCCGATCATCCTGAAGGACCTCACCAAGCAGTACCCGAACCAGCCGAAGCCGGCCGTGGACTCGGTCAACATGGAGATCGCCGCGGGCGAGCTCGTGGTCTTCGTCGGCCCGTCGGGCTGCGGCAAGACCACCACCATGCGGATGATCAACCGGTTGATCGAGCCGACCTCCGGCACGATCACGATCGGTGGCGAGGACGTCACCAAGCTCGACGACGTCCAGCTTCGCCGCAAGATCGGCTACGTCATCCAGCAGATCGGCCTGATCCCGCACCTCTCCATCGCCGCGAACGTCGCGCTGGTCCCCAAGCTGCTCAAGTGGGACAAGAAGCGGGTCAGCGACCGGGTCGACGAGATGCTGACCGTGGTCGGCCTCGACCCCGACCAGTACCGCAACCGCTACCCGCGCCAGCTCTCCGGTGGTCAGCAGCAGCGCGTCGGTGTCGCCCGCGCACTGGCCGCCGACCCGCCGATCATGCTGATGGACGAGCCGTTCGGCGCCGTCGACCCGATCACCCGCTCGCGGCTCCAGGACGAGTTCCTCTCGCTGCAGGAGACGCTCGGCAAGACGATCGTGTTCGTCACCCACGACTTCGACGAGGCGCTGAAGATCGGCGACCGGATCGCCGTGCTCCGTGAGGGCTCGCACATCGCGCAGTACGACACCCCGGAGGCGATCCTCGCGGCGCCGGCCGACGACTTCGTCGAGGGCTTCATCGGCGAGGGCGCGGCGCTCAAGCGGCTGCACTTCGAGCGGGTGGACTCCCTCGACCTCGGTCCCGAGCCGGACGCGCGCCCCTCGCACGAGACCGTCGACGTCTCCTCGACGCTGCACGCCGCGCTCGACCTGATGGTCGGCAAGGGGCTGCGCTCGGTCACGGTCGCCCGCGACGGCCGGCCCGTCGGGGCGGTCAAGATCGACGACATCCTCAGCCGCGTCAACACCGCCGGTGGGGCCGACACGGTGGCCGCCGAATGAGTCTCGACACCGCGGTGACGAGCGAGAACGCCGAGACCGCTGCGATCGGCGTCGGTCAGATCACGCACGGCAAGCCGGTGTTCTCGCTGAGCGACCTGGTCATCCCGGTGATGGTCGTGCTGATCAGCATCGCGCTCTACCTCAACGTGCAGAGCCAGGACCTCGACAGCATCGAGGCCAACGTCCTCAACTTCGACTCGCTGTCGGCCGGCGACCATCCGAGCACGTCCAGCTGAGCATCACGATCGCCGTGCTCGTCGTGCTGATCGCCGTGCCGTTCGGCATCCTCGCGACCCGGCCGCGCGACCGCGAAGTCCGCCCCGTCGTGCTGGCCTTCGCGAACATCGGCCAGGCTGCGCCGAGCCTCGGCCTGCTGGCGCTGTTCGGCTACTACTTCGTCGGCTTCTGGGCCGTCACGCTGATCCTCACGGCGTACGCCGTGCTGTCGGTGCTGCGCAACACGATCGTCGGCCTGCAGGGCGTCGACGCGGGGTCCTCGACGCTGCTCGCGGCATGGGGATGTCGCCGCGGGCCATCCTGTTCCGGGTCGAGCTCCCGACCGCCGTACCCGTCATCGGAGCGGGTGTGCGGACAGCGCTCGTGCTCGCCGTCGGCACCGTGCCGCTCGGCTACGCCCTGGACGCCGGCGGTCTCGGGCTGCCGCTCTTCAGCGCCATCAAGACCAACCGGCCGCTGGTCATCCTGACCGTCGCCGTGATGATCGCACTCCTCGCCCTGACCCTGGACTGGCTCGGGGGTGTGCTGCAGCGGGCCGCCACCCCCCGCGGCATCCGATGACCTTCCGACCCGACGCCACCTCATGCAGCGCCACAACGATCAACGGATAAAGGGGAACCGATGACCATGCGAAACAACCGGAGAGCCAAGTGGGTCGCGGGTGCGGCTGCCGTCGGCCTCGCCGCCACCCTCAGCAGCTGTGGAGGCCTGAGTGAGTCCTCCTCCTCGTCGTCGTCGGAAGGCGGCGGCCCGTGCAAGGGCGTGGAGGCCGACTCCGTCGACTCCAAGGCCCTGGACGGCGTCACGGTCAAGGTCGGCTCCAAGGAGTTCGACGAGCAGCTCGTCCTCGGGCAGCTGACGATCAAGATGATGTGCGCCGCCGGCGCGACCGTGAAGGACGAGACGAACACCAAGGGCAGCACCCAGACCCGCAAGAAGCTCCAGGACGGCGTCAGCGACGTGGTCTGGGAGTACACCGGCACGGGCTGGATCAACTACCTCGGCCACGACGCCCCGATCCTCGACCCGCAGAAGCAGTACGAGGCGGTGAAGGAGGAGGACCTGGCCAAGAACCAGCTCCTCTGGGGCCCGATGGCACCGTTCAACAACACCTACGCGTTCGCGGTCACCGACGAGTTCGCGTCCAAGAACAGCATCAAGACGCACTCCGACATGGCGGCCTACATCAAGAAGGACCCCTCGGCCACCGTGTGCGTCGAGTCGGAGTTCGCGGCCCGTCCCGACGGCTACCCCGGCTTCAAGGAGAAGTACGGCATCACCGGCGGCAAGCTCAAGAGCCTCGGCACCGGTGTCGTCTACACCCAGCTGGACAAGGGCAACTGCGACTTCGGTGAGATCTTCACGACCGACGGTCGCCTCAAGGCCCTCGGCCTCACGGTGCTGGAGGACGACAAGTCCTACTTCCCGCTCTACAACGGCGTCGCGGTGACCCGGGCCGACTTCGACAAGGAGCACCCGGAGATGCTGAAGGTCCTCGAGCCCCTCGCCGGCGACCTCACCACCGAGGTCATGGGTGAGCTCAACAAGCAGATCAGCGCCGACGGACTGCCCGCCGACAAGATCGCCGAGGACTTCCTCAAGGAGAAGGGCTACATCAAGTAGCACGACGCTCACACGAGGCCCGGGTGCTCCGTGCACCCGGGCCTCGTGCTGTTCAACTAGGGTCGGGTCGTGAGCTCCCGCGAGGTTCCCGCCGCCGCTTCGTCCCTGCTGGCCGGGCTGCTCGACGACGGGTGCGACCTGGTCGAGGTGGTCAGGACCCGGGTGAGCGTGCACTACGAGACCGGGCGCACCGACGTGCCCGTCCTGTGCGTGTGCGACCCGTCGGCGGTCCGGCTCCCCAACGCGCTGATCACGTCCGTGCTGCCGACCGGACCGGTGTCGGTGCGCGCCGGCGCCCTGTCCTCGGACGCGGCGACCTGGCGGGTCACCCGGTGGTGGCAGCCGCCACGCCCCGGCGGCCTGGCTCCCCCCGGGTCCCCGGTGGACGTGCCCGGGGTCGACGTACCGTCCGTGCTGCGTCCCGAGCTCCTGGTCGGCGCGGGACCGGGGCTCACCCCGGCCGGTGACGACGTGCTCGCCGGAGCCCTGGTGGCCGCGCACGCGACCGGCGACCCACGCCTGGAGGCGCTGCGAGCCGGGACCCGGGCGGCGCTGCGGACCCGTGGCACGACCGCCGTCTCCCGCGGCCTGCTCACGCACGCACTGGAGGGGTGGGCCACTCCGGAGCTCGCCGCGTTCGTGACCGCCGTGTGCGGCGGCGACGTCGGGCCGACGGCCCTCCGTCTGCTGGGCGTGGGCAGCTCGTCCGGTGCGGCGCTGGCCGCCGGCGCCCTGCACGTGCTGAGCCCGTCGTACGCCGTGGAAGGAGCCGCATGAGGTCGATCGAGGTGCGTCGCGGGTCCTACGTCGACTCGGTGACCCTCATGCAGGTCAGCCGCCGGGTCGCCGCCCTGGACGGCGTCACGTCCGCGCTGGTGGCGATGGCCACCGAGCTCAACCTCGACCTGGCTGCCGGCATGGGCTTCGACGTCCCCGACACCTCCCCCAACGAGCTCCTCGTCGCTGTCGACGCCGCCGACGACGACGCGTTGGGCGCCGCGGCGGCCGAGGTCGACGCGGCCCTCGCGGAGGCGTCCCGTCCGGCACCGGCGGGGTTCGGGAGCGCGCCGCCGCCGGTCACCGTGCGGTCCGCCGCCGCCCGGTCCGAGGCGACGGTCGCGCTGATCTCGACGCCGGGTCAGTACGCCTTCGCGGACGCCGTCGACGCCGTCGACGCCGGGCTGCTCACGATGGTGTTCAGCGACAACGTGCCCGTCGAGCAGGAGGTCGCGCTCAAGGAGTACGCCGACCGGGCCGGCGTGCTGGTGATGGGACCGGACTGCGGCACGGCGGTCGTCGGCGGTGTGGGCCTGGGGTTCGCGAACGTCGTGCGTCCGGGCCCCGTCGGCATCGTCGCCGCCTCCGGGACCGGCGCGCAGCACCTGATGTCGCTGCTCGACGGCGCCGGGGTCGGCGTCTCGCACTGCCTCGGGGTCGGCGGCCGTGACCTGTCGGCGCCGGTGGCGGGACGCTCGACGTTGCGCGCGCTCGACCTGCTGGACGCCGACGACGCGACGTCGCTGATCGTGGTGCTCTCCAAGCCCCCGGCGCCGGAGGTGGCCGACGCCGTGCGCGAGCACGCCGCGACCCTGCGCACTCCCGTGGTGTTCGGTCTGCTGGGTCCCGGGATGCCGGACCTGACCGAGACCGCCGCCGCGGTCGTCGAGGCTGCCGGAGGCACCTGGGCCGCGCCCGAGCACCGGACCGGTGCGGTGCCGAGCGGCCGGCCGGGCGGCACGCTGCGCGGGCTGTTCACCGGTGGCACGCTGTGCGACGAGGCGATGCTGGTCGCGTCCGCGACGTTGGGCCGGATCGCCTCCAACATCCCGCTGCAGGCCGACTGGGCGCTCGGCGCCGACCTGGCGTCCGACGGGCACACGATGGTCGACTTCGGCGACGACCGCCTCACCCAGGGCCGCCCGCACCCGATGATCGACGGCTCCCTGCGCGTCGAGCGGCTGCTGGCCGAGGTCGACGACCCCGCGACCGGCGTGCTGCTCCTCGACGTGGTGCTCGGGCTCGGCGCGGCCGACGCCCCCGCGGCCGAGCTCGCCCCGGCCCTCGCGAAGGCCCGGGACGCGGGCATCCCCGTCGTCGTCTCCGTCATCGGCACCCGCGACGACCCGCAGGGCCTCCGCGACCAGGTGGCCGGGCTGCACGACGCCGGCGCCTGGGTGTTCCTGTCCAACGCCGCCGCGGCCCGCACGGCCGTCGACCTGCTGGCTCCCGGAGGTGCCTCATGAGCCTGGCCACTCCCCCGGCCGTCGTCACCGCCGGTGCCTCGCTGCTCGCCGACGCGCTGACCCGGCAGGCCGTCGAGGTCTCGGCGGTCCAGTGGCAGCCACCGGCCGGTGACCCCGCGTCACTCGCGGCCGTGATGGGCGACCGGCGCCGCGTGGACGCCAACGCCAGGGCGCTGACGGCGATGCTGGCCGCGCAGGCGCACCTGGTCGACGTACGACCGGCGGCGGAGGTGCTCGGCCTCGAGGCCGGCCAGTTCCTGCACGCCGGCCCACCGGTCGACTGGGAGCGCGCCTCCGGTCCGATGCGGGGCGCGCTGATCGGCGCGATGCTCCTCGAGGGGCTCGCGGCCTCGCCGGAGGAGGCGGAGACCGCGCTGGCCGCCGGCGACGGGGTGACCTGGGAGCCGTGCCACGGCCGCGGGGCGGTCGGGCCGATGGCCGGGGTGATCACGCCGTCGATGTGGGTGTTCTGCCTGCGCGACGAGACCACCGGCAACGAGTCGTGGTGCTCGCTGAACGAGGGGCTCGGCAAGGTGCTGCGCTACGGCGCCTACGAGCCCGCGGTGATCGACCGGCTGCGCTGGATGACCGACGTGCTCGGCCCGTTGCTGCAGCACGCCGTGCGCGCCGGCGACCCCGTCGACGTCAAGGCGATCATCGCCCAGATGATCCAGATGGGCGACGAGGGCCACAACCGCAACCGGGCCGGGACGCTGATGTTCCTGCGCGAGGTGCTGCCCGCGATGATCGACTCGGACTTCCCGAAGGCGGACGTCGCCGCGGCGGTGAGGTTCGTCTCGGGCAACGACCACTTCTTCCTCAACCTGGTGATGCCGGCCTGCAAGCTCACCACCCGGGCCGCCGCCGGTGTCGCGGGCTCCACCGTGGTCACCGTGATGGCCCGCAACGGCACGGACTTCGGCATCCAGACGTCCGGCACCGGCGACACGTGGTTCACGGCCCCCGCGAACACCCCCGAGGGTCTCTTCCTCGGCGCCTACGGCCCCGACGACGCGAACCCCGACATCGGCGACTCCGCGATCACGGAGACCGCCGGGATCGGCGGGCTGGCGATGGCGACCGCCCCGGCGATCGTCCGGTTCGTCGGCGGCTCGGTGCCGGACGCACTGGCGACGACGCAGCGGATGTACGACATCACCGTCGGTGAGAACCCCGCCTACGGCATCCCGATCCTGGAGTTCCGCGGGACGCCCACCGGCATCGACGTCGCGGCGGTCGTCCGGAGCGGGGTGCTGCCGCAGATCAACACCGGGATGGCCGGCCGGGTCGCCGGCACCGGCCAGGTCGGCGCCGGCCTGGTGACACCCCCGATGGCCTGCTTCACCCAGGCTCTCGACGCCCTCGCCCTCGCCACCCGCGTCCCCTGACCGCCGAGCCGGGTCAACTCGGGGCCGAGCCGGGCAGACTCGCTGCCGAGTCCGGGGTCTACCCCGGCTCGGGGGCGAGTCTTGCCCGGCTCGGCGACTAGGGGTGAGGCTCGGTCAGGACACCCGGCGCTTGAGCCGCCCTCGGGCCGTGCTCGCCTCCGCCACGGTGACCAGGCTCGATGCCTTGCCGAGCCCGAACGGCGGCATGTTGGCGTAGATGGCTTCGTACTCCCCCGCCTTCACCAGGTAGGTCTCGTGCCAGATGCCCGTGCGCGGGCTCGTGCCGACCCGCTTCCAGTACCTGCGCCAGACGTCACCGTGCGGGTCGGGGCTGTTCGCGAACCGCTCGAGGTGCTCGAAGGACCGCCAGTACTGCACGATCAGGCCGCCGAACGTGGACATCTCGAAGCCGAGCAGCCCGCGCTCCGGGTCCTCGGACAGCGTCTTGAGCATGTGCGGCATGCCGCGGCGGCCACCGAGGTCGCGCAGCGTGCGCAGCAGGTGCCGCTTCTCGAACCGGGCCCCGATGATGAACACCACGAAGTCGCCTTCGATGTCTGCCATCCAACGGCCCTGCTTCACGTCGGCCATCGTCCACCCCTTCCCAGGTCGTGCTCCCTACCGTCGTACGACGACGGGCCGGACGCAAGCCCCGGCTCGGTCCACCACCAGGCCCGGGTCGACTAGTGGGTGAGGTGCTCGACGAGCGCGCGGACCCGGCGGACCTGGGCGGTCGCCCGGGCGCCGTCGGAGCCCTGGATGCCCATGGCCGGGACCGACGTGCCGTCGGCCAGGTCGAGCACCGCCCACGGGCTGCCCGGCCGCAGCGTGATCGCGAGGATCTCGTTCCACTCCAGCCGCCGGGTCTTGTAGCCGTTGACGACGGTCAGCCCCTCCTCGCGGGCCACCAGACGGCTCCGCGCGAGGGCGTACCCGCCGGCGTAGAACATCAGGCCGAGCCCGATCACGGTGGCCCGCTGGAGGAAGGTGAACTGGTCCTGGATGTCCTTCGGGAACGCCAGCCAGGTCACCACGAGCACCAGCACGAGCAGCCCGCCCGCGACGTAGATCGCGATGCGGACGCCGTACGGCCGGAAGGTCTGCGGCAGGGTCAGGTCAGAGCCGGCAGGCATGGATGTCCGTGGAGAGGATGCCGCGGGCACCGAGGTCCCACAGCTCGTCCATCACCCGCTGCGCCTGGTCGCGCCGCACCATCGAGCGGACCGCGAACCAGCCCTCGCGATGCAACGGTGACACCGTCGGGCTCTCGATGCCGGGCGTCAGCGCGACCGCCTGCTCGACGAACTCGCCGCTGATGTCGTAGTCCATCATCACGTAGGACCGCGCCACCAGGACGCCCTCGAGGCGCCGCCGGAACACCTCGAAGCCGGCCGGGAGCTCGGCGCCGGCGCGGGTGATCAGCACCCCCTCGGACTCGAGGATCGGCTCGCCGAACACCTCGAGACCGGCGTGTGCCAGCGTGCTGCCGGTCTCCACGACGTCGGCGATGACGTCCGCGACACCGAGCTGCACGCTGCTCTCCACGGCGCCGTCGAGCCGGGTCACGGTCGCGTCGACGCCTCGCTCCTCCAGGTAGCGCGAGACCACGCCGGCGTACGACGTGGCGATCCGCTTGCCGGCCAGGTCGCTGCACACCGGTCGCCGTGCCGGGGAGCGCCGCGAAGTGGAACCGCGACCGGCCGAAGCCGAGCGTGAGGACCTCCTCGGCCTTGGCGCCCGAGTCGAGCAGCAGGTCGCGGCCGGTGATGCCGACGTCGAGCGTGCCCTCGCCGACGTACAGCGCGATGTCGCGCGGGCGCAGGTAGAAGAACTCGACGCCGTTCTCGCCGTCGGTCAACGTCAGCCGCTTGGTGTCGGTGCGTTGCTTGTAGCCCGCCTCGCGCAGGATGTCGGTGGCGGCCTGGGACAGCGACCCCTTGTTGGGGACCGCCAGGCGCAGCAGCTTGTCGGGCACGATGGCCCCTTTCGGAAGTCTCAGAGGTGGGCGTAGACGTCGTCGAGCGTCAGTCCGCTCGCGAGCATGAGGACCTGCGCGTGGTACAGCAGCTGGCTGAGCTCCTCGGCGGTCCGCTCCGGCCCCTCGTGCTCGGCGGCCATCCAGGACTCGGCGGCCTCCTCGACCAGCTTCTTGCCGATCGCATGGACGCCGGCGTCGAGCTCACGCACGGTCCCCGAGCCCTCCGGACGGGTCTCCGCCTTCGCGCTGAGCTCGGTCCAGAGCTCCTCGAACGTCTTCATCACGTGCTTCCTGGTCAGGGGCGGGGCGGCTCCCAGGGTACGGCGTGCGTCGGCGCGCAACGTCATCCACCCTGGCGGCTGGGACGACCACCTCGTATGACGTCCGGGGAGGTCAGGACCAGCCGCGACGGATCCCGCGCAGGGTCATCGCGGTGACCAGCGCGGCGGAGGTGGCTTCGTAGCCCTTGTCCTCGCTGGAGCCGTCGAGCCCGGCGCGGTCGAGGGCCTGCTCCTCCGTGTCGCAGGTGAGCAGGCCGAACCCGACGGCGACGCCGGTGTCCACGGCGATCCGGGACAGCCCGTCGGTGGCCGCGGAGCAGACGTACTCGAAGTGCGGGGTGCCGCCGCGGATCACCACGCCGAGCGCGACGACGGCTTCGTAACCGCTCTCCGCCAGCGCGCCGACGACGACCGGCAGCTCGAACGACCCGGGCACCCGCACGATGCTCGGCTCCTCGACCTGGTAGTCGGCCAGCGCCCGCTGGGCACCGGCGACCAGGCCGTCCATCACCTGCTCGTGCCAGCGCGCCGCGACGACCGCGACGCGCAGGTCGTGGCAGTCGACGGGCTTGTCGTGCGGCGATCCGGCTCCGGTCACGAGGTCTCCTCCTGCGTCGGGGTCGTCCCCACCGTATGCAGACCGGGCAGCTGGTGACCCATCCGGTCGCGCTTGGTCATCAGGTAGGCGAGGTTGTGGTCGTTGGGCCGGATCGTCAGCGGCACCCGCTCGGCCACCGGGACGCCGTACTCCTCGAGGCTGGTGACCTTGTCGGGGTTGTTGGTCATCAGCCGCACCGAGCCGACGCCGAGGTCGCGCAGGATCTGCGTCGCGGCGCCGTAGTGCCGGGCGTCGGCCGGGAGCCCGAGCTCGAGGTTGGCGTCGACGGTGTCGCGGCCGCCGTCCTGCAGCTGGTAGGCCTGCAGCTTGGCCACCAGGCCGATCCCGCGGCCCTCGTGCCCGCGCAGGTAGACCACGATGCCGCGGCCCTCCTGGCCGATCCGGTCGAGCGCCTCGTCGAGCTGCGGTCCGCAGTCGCAGCGCTGCGACCCGAACACGTCACCGGTCAGGCACTCCGAGTGCACCCTGGTCAGCACCGGCTCGTCGCCGGAGATGTCGCCGCGCACCAGCACGACGTGCTCGGAGCCGTCGATGGTGATGCGGTAGCCGTAGGCCGTGAAGTCGCCGTGCGTGGTGGGCAGCCGGGTCTCGGCGACCCGCTCCACGTGGTCCTCGTGGCGTCGCCGGTGGTGGATCAGCTGCTCGATCGAGATCATCGACAGCCCGTGCTCGTCGGCGAACTCCCGCAGCTGCTGGCCGCGCTTCATCGTGCCGTCGTCGTTGACGATCTCGGAGATCACCCCGGCCGGCTCCAGCCCCGCGAGCCGGGCCAGGTCGACCGCGGCCTCGGTGTGCCCGGGCCGCACCAGCACGCCGCCCTCGGCGTAGCGCAGCGGGAAGACGTGGCCGGGTTGCACGACCTCGAAGGCCTCGGTCGCCGAGTCGATCAGCGTCCGCACGGTGTGCGACCGGTCGGCCGCCGAGATGCCGGTGGTGACGCCGTCGCGCGCGTCGACCGAGACGGTGTACGCCGTCCGCATCCGCTCGCGGTTGTGCGGGGTCATCAGCGGGATCCCGAGCCGGTCCAGCGTCGACGCGGTCACCGGCACGCAGATCACCCCCGAGGAGTAGCGCACGGTGAACGCCATCAGCTCCGGTGTCGACTTGCTGGCCGCGAAGATCAGGTCGCCCTCGTTCTCGCGGTCCTCGTCGTCCACGACGACGACCGCCTTGCCTGCCGCGATGTCGGCCACCGCCTGCTCGACGGTGTCCATCCGGACCTGGGGTGCGCTCATGCTGCGACCTTCTCCGGCTGGGGCTCGTGCTCGGTGCGTGAGGCCTTCAGCCACACGAAGAAGCCCCAGACCACCAGGACGCCGTACACGACGAACAGGATGGCGGTCGGGTAGTACCCCGAGTGCCACAGCAGCGGCACGCCGACGAGGTCCACGGCGATCCAGGCGAGCCAGAAGTCGGTCCACCCCCGGGCCATGGCGTACGTCGCCAGCATCGAGCCCACGAAGATCCAGGCGTCGCACCAGAAGTACCACCGCGGCGCGGGCCAGCCGGCACCGATCACGCTGAACACCCACTGCAGCACCAGGACGCCGGCGGCCGAGGCGACGAGGAACGCGACGCGTTCCTTCGCGGTGGCCCAGCGGGGCGTGATCGCCGGGCTGTCGGAGCCGCCGCCGCGGGCCTCACGGACCTCGTGCCAGCGGTACCAGCCGTAGATGCTCGTGATGATGAAGAACACCTGCCGCCCCGCCTGCCCGAACAGCGGCACCTGGGCGTCGGCCTCGAAGGTCGCGGCGATGAACACCGAGAACAGCAGCACGTTGCCGATGATGCCGACCGGCCAGGCCCAGACCCGGCGGCGCAGACCGCCGACGGCCGAGGCGAACCCGAAGCCGTTGCCGAGGATCTCCCGCCAGGTGATCGGGTGGCCGGCGATGGTCACGTGGGCGTCGTAGAGCGAGGCGAGGAAGCTCATGCGGGGTCCTTGTCGTGGGAGAGCAGGCGCTCGACGTACTTCGCGATCACGTCGACCTCGAGGTTGACCGGGTCGCCGGGCTGCTTGAAGCCGAGCGTGGTGCGGGCGAGGGTCTCGGGGATCAGCGAGACCGTGAAGCTGTCGGCGCCGACCGTCACGACGGTCAGCGAGATGCCGTCGACGGTGATCGAGCCCTTGTCGACGAGGTAGCGGGACAGCTCGGGCGGCAGCGAGATCTCGACGACCTCCCAGTGCTCGCTCGGCTCCCGTCGTACGACGGACCCGGTGCCGTCCACGTGGCCCTGCACGATGTGGCCGCCGAGCCGGGTGGCCGCCGTGACGGCACGCTCGAGGTTCACCCGGCCGCCCGGCTCGAGCGCGCCGAGGGACGTCTTGTCGAGCGTCTCGCGCATCACGTCGGCGGTGAACGTCTCGCCGTCGCGCTGGGCGACGGTCAGGCAGCAGCCGTTGACGGAGATGGAGTCGCCGAGCCGGGCGTCGGCGATGACGTGCGGGGCGCGCAGCGTGAGCCGGACCGCGTCGCCCTGGTCCTCGAGCGTCTCCACGACGCCGAGCTCCTCGATGATGCCGGTGAACATCAGTCGGCCTTCCTGGGGTGGGGGGTCATGGTGAGTCGCACGTTGGTGTCCGGGCCGGTGCCCAGCACGGTCACGTCGGTGACGTCGAGGTGCAACGCGTCGCCGATCGTGGCTATGCCCAGGTCGCCGACCCCGGAGAGGCCGGCCCCGAGCAGCATCGGGGCGACGTAGCCGATGACCTCGTCGACCAGGCCGGCGCGCAGGAACGCCGCCGCGAGGGTCGGCCCGCCCTCGAGGAAGACGTGCTGCCGGTCGCGCTCCCGCAGGGCGGCGAGCGCCTCGTGCGGGTCGCGGGTGCGCAGCAGGACGGTCTCCGCGGCGTCGTCGAGCACCCGCCTGCCGGCCGGCACCTCACGCAGCCCCATCACCGCGCGCAGCAGCTGCCGGTCGCGGGGCAGCGGCTCGTCGGCGTCGTCGCGCACGGTCAGCTGCGGGTCGTCGACCAGGACCGTGCCGGTGCCGACCAGGATCGCGTCGCTGAGCGCACGCAGCCGGTGGGTGTCGCGGCGGGCGGCCAGCGAGCTGACCCACCGCGACGTGCCGTCGGCGGCGGCGCTGCGCCCGTCCAGCGTGGTGGCGAGCTTCCAGGTGACGAACGGCCGGCCGGACTCCACCGCGAACGTCCAGGCCCGGTTGACCGCCCGGGCCTCGTCGGCGAGCAGCCCGCCCTCGACGTCGACGCCGGCCGCGCGCAGCCTCGCGGCGCCACCACGGGCGACGGGGTTCGTGTCGGACTGGGCGAACACGACGCGCGCGACGCCGGCGGCGACCAGGGCCGCGGAGCAGGGGCCGGTGCGGCCGGTGTGGTCGCACGGCTCGAGGGTGACGACCGCGGTGCCGCCGCGAGCGCGGTCCCCGGCCCGGGTGAGCGCGTCGATCTCGGCGTGCGGCGATCCCGCGCCCCGGTGGAACCCCTCCGCGACCGTCGTACCGGAGGCGTCGAGGAGGACACACCCGACGCGAGGGTTGGGGCCGAGCGGCACACCGGGCGTGGCGGCGAGCTCGAGGGCGCGCGTCATCGCGGCGCGCTCTGCGTCCCGGCCGGTCATCGCGGGTCTGCCCTCTCGTCCGTGCTCACGGACTCCGGGCGTCGAGAAGGTGCAGGTGCGTCAGGACACCTGACCCACCTGTGCTCTTCCCATCCGGACTTTCACCGTCGGTCCAGGAGTTCCACCTGGTCAACCGGCTGCTGGCTGCAGCCGGGTCGCGGACTTTCACCGCCGGCTCGGAATTGCACCGACCCCAGAGCACGCGAGCTGTTCACTCGTCGAGCATCAGCCTGCCACACCCGGCAGACCACCGGTATGTGAGGTTCACGACCCGGCTGCCCAGTGGTCCGGTGGCCTCACGATCTCCGGCCCCTGGACATGCACACCCCGACGTTGCAACGGCAGGGTGTGCCAGATCCCAGGACCTGGGACTCACGCGCCTAGGACGCCGCGGCCGCCGCCTTGCGCAGCGACTCGATCATCGCCTCGGGGTCGTCGGCGCTGAACACGGCCGAGCCCGCGACGAACACGTCGGCGCCGGCCTCGGCGCAGCGCTCGATGGTCTCCAGCGACACTCCCCCGTCGACCTGCAGCCAGACGTCGAGGCCGTGCTTGGCCACCAGCTCGCGGGTGCGCCGGATCTTCGGCAGGCACATCTCCAGGAACTTCTGGCCGCCGAACCCGGGCTCGACGGTCATCACCAGCAGCATGTCCAGCTCGGGCAGCAGGTCCTCGTAGGGCTCGATCGGCGTCGCCGGCTTGAGGCCCATCCCGGCGCGTGCGCCCTTGGCCCGCAGCTCGCGCGCCAGCCGGACCGGAGCCGCGGCGGCCTCGACGTGGAACGTCACGGACTGCGCGCCGGCCTCGACGTACGCCGGCGCCCAGCGGTCCGGGTCCTCGATCATCAGGTGGCAGTCCATCGGCGTCGACGACGCCTTGCCCAGGGCCTCGACGACCGGCAGCCCGATCGTGAGGTTCGGGACGAAGTGGTTGTCCATCACGTCGACGTGCAGCCAGTCGGCCTGCGTGATGCGGGCGGCCTCGGAGGCGAGGTTGGCGAAGTCGGACGCGAGCATGCTCGGCGAGATCTGGATACCCATGGTGGCGCCGATCGCCTAGTCCCGGCGCAGCAGCGCCACGAACATCGCGTCAGTGCCGTGTCGGTGCGGCCACAGCTGGACGGTGCCCGGCATCGGGCCGGCGAGGTCGTCGACGCCGTCGAGCAGTGGCGCCGCGTCCTCCAGGTGTACGTCGTCCCGCTCGGCGAGGACGGCCCGCACGACGCCGGCCGTCTCGGCGAGCACCGGGGAGCAGGTCGCGTAGACGACCACCCCGCCGGCCCGGACCGCGTCGACCGCCGAGGTCAGCAGGTCGTGCTGCAGCGGGACGAGACCGTCGACGTCGTCCTGGCTGCGTCGCCAGCGTGCCTCCGGGCGACGGCGCAGGGCCCCGAGCCCGGAGCACGGCGCGTCCACCAGGACCCGGTCGAACGCCCCGTCGCGCCAGGCCGGTCGGGTGCCGTCGGCGGCGACCACGCCGAGCAGCCCGGCCCCGGCGGTCGACGTCGCGGACGCCACCAGCCCGGCCCGGTGCACCTGCCGCTCCGAGGCGAGGAGCCGGGCGCCGAGGCCGCCGGCGATCGCGGCCAGCAGGGCGGACTTGCCGCCGGGGCCGGCGCACACGTCGAGCCACCGCTCGTCACGACCCTCGAGGCCCGCCCGGGACAGCGCGAGCGCGACCAGCTGCGAGCCCTCGTCCTGGACACCGGCCCGGCCCTCCGCGACCGCCGGGACCGCGCCCGGGTCTCCGGCGTCGAGCTGCACCGCGAACGGTGACAGGGGCGAGCGGGTCCCGCCGGCGGCGACCAGCTCGTCGACGGTCGCGAGACCCGGCCGCGCGACCAGGGTGACCTTGGGAGGGGCGTTGTCGGCGGCCAGCAGCGCGTCGAGCTCGCCGGCCCGCTCGCCGAGCGCCTCGGTGAGTGCCGAGACGATCCAGCGCGGGTGCGAGTGGGCGACCGAGGCGAAGCCGACCGGGTCGGAGGTGGGGTCGGGCGCGACCCGGCGCACCCAGCCCGACAGGTCGTGCGCGGAGACCTTGCGGAGCACCGCGTTGACGAAGCCGGACGGCCCCTGGCCCACCTTGGCCCGGACCAGGTCGACGCTGGTGCCGACCGCCGCGTGCGACGGCACCCGCATCGCGAGCAGCTGGTGGGTGCCCAGCCGCAGGGCGTCGAGGACCGCCACGTCGACCTTGGCCAGCGGTCTGTCGACGCAGGCCGCGATGACCGCGTCGTAGGTGCCCTGCCGGCGGATCGTGCCCGAGACCAGCTCGGTCGCGAACGCGGCGTCGCGGCCGGTCAGGCCACGCGAGCGCAGCAGCGGCGGGAGCACGAGGTTGGTGTAGGCGTCCTTGTCACGGACCGCCGCGAGCACGTCGAAGGCCGCGGTCCGGGCCGGGTCGGCGGGGGTGCTGCGCGGTCGCTTGCCCCGGCTCGTGCCGGGTCGCTTGCGCGGGTCGGTCATCCGAGCCTCGCCCCGGACCCGACCCGCACGCCCCGTGCCCAGTCCGCGGCAGCCATCGGCCGCTTGCCGACGGCCTGCAGGTCGCCGAGCAGCACCGGATGGGTGCCGGTGCCGACGTGGACGGCGTTCTTGGTGACCTCGAGCACCCCCGGCTCCAGGGGGTCGCGGTCCGGCGCGAGGCGCACCGGGCCCAGCTTGACCCGCCCGCCGTCGTACGTCGACCAGGCGCCGGGCGCGGGCGTGCAGGCGCGGACCTGCCGGTCGATCTGCACCGCGGGACGCGACCAGTCCACGGCGGCGTCCTCGACGGTGATCTTCGGAGCCAGGCTGACACCGTCGGCGGGCTGCTCGCGCGCCTCGACGGACCCGTCCTCGATGCCGTCGAGCGTGCGGACCAGGAGCTCGGCGCCGCCGGCCGCGAGCCTCGCGAGCAGGTCGCCGGCGGTGTCGGTCGGACGCACCGTCTCGGTCATCAGCCCGAACGTGGGCCCGGCGTCGAGCGCGGGGACGATGCGGAAGGTGGTCGCGCCGGTCACCTCGTCGCCGGCCCACAGCGCGTGCTGCACCGGGGCCGCGCCCCGCCAGGCCGGGAGGAGCGAGAAGTGCAGGTTGACCCAGCCGTGCGGTGGGATGTCGAGCGCGCTCTGCGGCAGCATCGCGCCGTAGGCCACCACCGGGCAGCAGTCCGGTGCCAGCTCGGCCAGCGCCGCCTGGAACTCCGGGTCCCGCGGGTGGGCCGGCCTGAGCACCGGCACACCGAGCTCCTCGGCGCGCTGCGCGACCGGTGAGGCGACCAGCCTGCGCCCGCGTCCGGCGGGCGCGTCGGGGCGGGTGACCACGCCGACCAGGTCGTGCCGGCTCGCGGCGAGGGCGTCCAGCGCGGGCAGGGCCGGCTCAGGGGTGCCGGCGAAGACGAGGCGCATCAGGCTACGTCTCGAGAGGCTGCGGTCACAGCGGGCGTGGCAGCCGCGCCCGGTCCGGCAAGGCCGAGTCGCGAGAGCGCAGCGTGCTGCGCCGAGCGGCGAGAACGCCGCCGGTCGGGATGCGGGGCCGCGCACGCGACCGCAGAGTCGAGAGACATGCCTGGCTAGAGACCGAAGCCGTTGGTCGGGTGCGGTGACACCTTGACCCTCGGCGAGCTCTCCCCGAACCAGTCCGACTCGCGGATCGCCTTCATCGCCGCCCTCCGGGCCTCCCGGTCGAGCCGGTCGATGAAGAGCACGCCGTCGAGGTGGTCGGTCTCGTGCTGGATCGCCCGGGCGAGCAGCTCGTGACCCTCGATCGAGACCGGCTCCCCGTGCATGTCGAACCCCTTGGCGACGACCCGCATCGCCCGGGTGCAGTCGAAGCTCAGGTCCGGGAGGGACAGGCAGCCCTCGGGGCCGTGCTGCTCCTCCTCGGACAGGTCCAGGGTCGGGTTCACCAGGTGGCCGAGCTCGCCGTCGACGTACCACGTGAACACCCGCAGGCCGACGCCGATCTGGGGCGCGGCCAGCCCGGCTCCCGGTGCCTCCAGCATCGTGTCGGTCAGGTCGGAGACCAGTCGCCGCAGCTCCTTGTCGAAGACGGTGACCGGCACGGCCGGGGTGCGCAGCACCGGGTCCCCGAACAGACGGATCGGCTGGACGGGCACGGGGCGGCTCCTGGTGCGGGATCGGGGAGGGTACGACGGACGGGGCGACCAGTCTACGGAGTCCGACCGGTCACTCGAGGGCGACCGGGTCGACCTGGACCCGGACCGTCGGGAGCTTGCGGGCCGACCGCACGCCCTGCATCTCGACGAGGGTCCGGGACAGGGCGGCACCCGCGGTGCGGGGCACCCGGACCACGGCGCGCAGCACCGGCGCGGCCTCGGGGTCGGGCGGGCCGGACGGCGTCGTGGGCACCGGGCCGAGGACCTCGGCGCCGGGCGGCAGCGTCAGCGCGGCCAGCGCCGGCACCAGGTCGGACTCGGGGCCCATCAGGGTCGCCAGCCGGGACGCCGGCGGCAGGTGCGCGGACTGCCGCTCCTCGAGCTCGCGGCCGGCGAACCCGGTCGGGTCCCACCGCAGCAGCGCCTGCAGCGCCGGGTCGGAGGGCTCCCCCACCGCGACCACCCGGCCGCCCTGGTCGGCGGGCCGCGCGAGCGCAGCGGCCGCGAACCAGCGGCGCAACGCCTCCTCGACGGTGCGCAGGTCGGTGCGGCCGAGCATCAGCCAGGTGTCGAGCAGCACCACGCAGGCGTAGCCGCCGTCGACGACCGGCTCGGCGCCCGGCGTGGCCACCACGACCGACGGTGTCGCGTCGACCGTGGCGAGCACCCGGTCACCCGCGGAGGTCCGCACCGGGACCTGGGGGAACGCCCGGCCCAGCTCCTCGGCGGTGCGCTGCTCCCCGAGCACGGGTGCCCGCAGGCCGTGACCGCCGCACTCGGCGCAGGTCCAGGTGTGGTCCTCGACGCCGCACCAGCGGCACGACGGCGGCTGGTGCGCGGCGGTGAGCCGCAACGGGCCCGTGCAGACCGTGCAGCGGGCGGGGGTGCGGCAGGAGTCGCAGGCGAGCGCGGTGGCGTAGCCCTGCCGCGGCGTCTGCAGCAGCACCGGGCCCCGGGTGAGACCGTCCCGGATCGCGTCGTAGGCCGTGCGCGGCAGGCGTGCGGTGCGGGCGTGCGGGTCGCGCGCGAGCTCGCGGTCGGTGGCGCCGGTGATCGCGACCTGGGGCGCCGTCGCGCGCAGCACGGCGCGGTCGGGCTCGAGGCTCTCGGCCCAGCCGGTGCGGACGAGGTACTCCGCCTCGACGGTGCGGGCGAAGCCGCCCAGCAGCGCCGCCGCGTCCTCCTCGTGGGCGCGGGTGAGCAGCACCTCGCGGGTGTGCGGGTAGGGCGCCCGCGGCTCGGCGTACAGGTCGTCGCCGTCGTCCCACATCGCCACCAGGCCGAGGTCGTGCACGGGCGCGAAGGCAGCGGCGCGGGTGCCGACCACGACGCGCACCGCACCGCGGGACACGGCGAGGAAGGACCGGTAGCGCTGGGCCGGGCCGACGTCGGCGGTGAGCACCACGTGCTGCCCGGCACCCAGCACCGCGGTCAGCGCCTCGTCGAGCCGGGTCACGTCCTTGTGGTCGGGCACGCAGAGCAGCACCCCCCGGCCCGAGGCGTACGTCGCGGCGGCGGCGTGCGCGAGCAGCGTCGGCCACCCGGCGCCGGGCAAGGACGACCAGACGGCGCGCGGGGTGCCACCGTCGGCGAGCCGGCGGGCGTAGGCCGCTCCTCCGGCGTAGGCCGACCAGGCCTCCTCGGCCGCCGGCACGTCGAGCGCAGGCGGCTGCGCGCGGATCGACTCCTGCTTCTCGGTGGTGGCGTGCCGGTTCGGGACCGCCAGCCGCAGCACGTCGGAGCGGGTGCCGGCGTAGCGGGCCGCGACGAGCTCGGAGAGCCGGGCCACCGCGGGCGACAGCACGGGCTCGGCGCTCACCGCCCGGCGCAGCGGCGCCAGCCGGCCCTCGTGGTCGCTGCGCTCGACCCGCTCGACCACGAACCCGTCGACGTCCTGGCCGGCGAACCGCACCTTGACGCGGGTGCCGGCGGCGACGCTGTCGTGGAGCTTGGCGGGCACGAGGTAGTCGAAGGGCCGGTCGAGGTGCGCCAGCGGCACGTCGACGAGCACCCGGGCCACGGGGAGCTCCGGCGCCGGGTCGACCGGCAGCGGTGCGGTGCCGACCTTCTTCTTCGCGGCGCGTGCCCGGGACCTGACCAGGTCGGGCATCAGCGCCAGCTGACCCGCCTCGTCGGGCTCGTGCTCCTCGTCGCTCACCGGGACAGTCTCCCAGCCACCGCCGACCCGCGGTCAGCACCTCTCGTCGGCCTGTGGACGGTGCTTGGATGGCACCCATGAGCGCGCTGACCTGGTCCGGCTGCCGCAACGTCCGCGACCTCGGCGGACTGCCCACCGCGGACGGCGGCTCCGTGCGGCCCCGGGCCCTGGTCCGCGCCGACTCGCTGACCCAGCTCGACGAGGACGGCGTGGCCGCGGTCCGGGCCTACGTCGTCAGCCGGATCATCGACCTGCGCGCCGGCGCCGAGGACGGCAGCCCGCCGCACCCGTTCGCCGACGACGACACCTACCGATCGGTGCCGTGGATCGACGTCGACCGGGAGCCGGAGCGGGACCCGGCCGCCGAGCGGGACCTGGCCGACCTCTACCGCGGCAGCCTGGACCGCAACGTGGTGCGGGTCGGCGCGGCCGTCCGGGCGTTCACCGAGGCGCCGCCCGGCCCCGTCGTCGTGCACTGCGCCGCCGGCAAGGACCGCACCGGGATGCTCGTCGCGGTGCTGCTGGAGCTCGCCGGCGTCCCGCGCGAGGCGGTGCTGGCCGACTACGCGCTGAGCGCCGACCTCCTGGGCATCGCCGAGATCCTCGACACCCTCGACGAGGACACCCGGCGGCAGGCCGAGCGGTACTCCTGGTCGGAGCCCGAGACGCTGCAGAGCGCGCTCGAGCACCTCGACGCGGTGTACGGCGGCGCCCGGGGCTACCTGCGCGACGCCTGCGGGCTCAGCGACGCCGAGCTCGACGCCGCGCGCGACCGGCTGGTCGGGTGACTCAGACCCCGGCAGCCGACTTGAGCGCGTCGACCCGGTCGGTCCGCTCCCAGGTGAAGTCCGGCAGCTCGCGGCCGAAGTGGCCGTAGGCAGCGGTCTGGGCGTAGATCGGACGCAGCAGGTCGAGGTCCTCGATGATCGCGGCGGGACGCAGGTCGAAGACCTCCTGCACGGCCTTCTGGATCGTGGCCACGGGAATCGTCTCGGTGCCGAAGCAGTCGACGTAGAAGCCGACCGGCTGCGCCTTGCCGATCGCGTAGGCGACCTGCACCTCGCAGCGCCGGGCCAGGCCCGCGGCGACGATGTTCTTGGCCACCCAGCGCATGGCGTAGGCCGCGGAGCGGTCCACCTTGGACGGGTCCTTGCCGGAGAACGCACCGCCACCGTGACGGGCCATGCCGCCGTAGGTGTCGACGATGATCTTGCGGCCGGTCAGGCCGGCGTCACCCATCGGGCCGCCGACCTCGAAGCGGCCGGTCGGGTTGACCAGCAGCCGGTAGCCGTCGGAGGGGATGTCGAACGTGGCGAGCACGTGGTCGACGACGTGCTTCTTGACGTCGGGGGTGAGCATCCCGTCGAGGCTGATGTCCTTGGCGTGCTGCGAGGAGACGACGACGGTGTCGACGCGCACGGGGCGGTCCTCGTCGTCGTACTCGATGGTGACCTGGGTCTTGCCGTCCGGGCGCAGGTAGGACATGGTCCCGTCCTTGCGGACCTCGGAGAGCCGCTCGGCGAGCCGGTGCGCGATCGTGATCGGCAGCGGCATCAGCTCGGGGGTGTCGTCGCAGGCGTAGCCGAACATCAGGCCCTGGTCGCCGGCGCCCTGCTTGTCCATCGGGTCGACGGACTCCTCGCTGCGCGACTCGTAGCCGGTGTCGACGCCCTGGGCGATGTCGCCGGACTGGCCGCCGATCGCGACCATGACGCCGCAGGAGTGGCCGTCGAAGCCCTTGGCCGAGGAGTCGTAGCCGATGGTCAGGATCCGCTCGCGGACCAGGCTCTTGACGTCGACGTAGCCGGTGGTGGTCACCTCGCCGGCGACGACGACCAGGCCGGTCGTGAGCATCGTCTCCACGGCCACCCGGCTATGGGCGTCCTGGGACAGCATCGCGTCCAGCACGGTGTCGCTGATCTGGTCGGCGATCTTGTCCGGGTGACCCTCGGTCACGGACTCGGAGGTGAAAAGGCGTCCAGCCACGTCGTCGTACCCCTTGCCAGGTTCTGTGTGTGTGTCGATGGTGTGTTTCGGTGGAGAAGGTTACCTGCCGGGGAGACTATGCCTCAGCCGGTCTCAAAGCGTGCCGCCACCCTGTCCCAGACAACGTGGGCGAGCGCGGACTTGGACCCCCGCGGCACGGGGGTCGACCCGCCGTCGGCGTCGAGCACGACGGCTTCGTTCTCGGGGCTCCCGAACACCTGTCCGCCGCTGACGTCGTTGACGACCAGCAGGTCGCAGCCCTTGCGGGCCAGCTTGGTGCGGGCCAGGTCGAGCACCGAGCCGTTGGCGTCGCCGGTCTCCGCGGCGAAGCCGACGATCACGGCGCCGGGGCGGGCGCGGTCGTGGGAGATCTCGGCGAGGATGTCGGGGTTCTGCTCCAGGGCGAGCGCCGGAGCGCTGCCGTCCTCGTCCTTCTTGATCTTGGTGTCGCTGACCGAGGCCGGTCGGTAGTCCGCGGGGGCCGCGGCCATCACCACGGCGTCCGCGGTCGGGGCAGCGGCGAGCACCGCGTCGCGCAGCTGCGCGGTGGTCTCGAGGTGCACGACCTTCACACCGGCCGGGTCGGGCAGGCTCACGTTGGCGGCCAGCAGGGTGACCTCGGCGCCGCGGGCGGCGGCGGCGCGGGCGAGCGCGTAGCCCTGGAGGCCCGACGAGCGGTTGCCGAGGAAGCGCACGGGGTCGAGGTACTCCCGGGTGCCGCCGGCCGAGACCAGGACGTGCCGTCCGGCCAGGTCGAGGGGGTTGGCGTGACCGGCCCGGGTGAGGGCGTCGCGGGCCACCTCGAAGATCTCCCCCGGCTCGGGGAACCGGCCCTTGCCCGTGTCGGCGCCGGTGAGCCGCCCCTCGGCGGGCTCGATCACCAGGGCTCCGCGGCGGCGCAGCGTCGCGACGTTCTCCTGGGTGGCCGGGTGCTCCCACATCTCGGTGTGCATCGCGGGCGCGAAAACCACGGGGCAGCGCGCGGTCAGGAGGGTGTTGGTGAGCAGGTCGTCAGCCAGGCCGTGTGCGGCCTTGGCGAGCAGGTCGGCGGTGGCCGGGGCGACGACCACCAGGTCGGCGGTCTGGCCGATCCGCACGTGCGGGACCTCGTGCACGTCGGTCCACACGTCGGTGGCGACGGGCTTGCCGGACAGCGCGGCCCACGTCGGGGCACCGACGAACTCCAGCGCCGCCGCCGTGGGCACGACCGTCACGTCGTGACCCGACTCGGTGAACCGGCGGAGCAGCTCGGCGGCCTTGTACGCAGCGATGCCGCCGCTCACGCCCAGGACCACACGCGTTCTGGGCGTGGCCCGGGAGTGAGGGCGGCTCTCGTCTGCGCCGGGCACGTCGGCCCCGCCGGTCATGAGGGCGGCCTCAGGCCTCGGTGGGGGTGTCGCCCTCGGCGTCGGGGTCCACGTCCTCGCAGGTGAGCAGGTCCTCGTTGATCTCGCGGAGCGCGATCGACAGCGGCTTCTCCTGCACGTGGGTGTCCACGAGCGGGCCGACGTACTCCAGCAGGCCCTCGCCCAGCTGGGAGTAGTAGGCGTTGATCTGGCGGGCGCGCTTGGCGCTGTAGAGGACCAGCTTGTACTTCGAGTCGGTCTTCGTCAGAAGCTCGTCGATGGGCGGGTTGGTGATGCCCTCGGCGACAGGCAGGATTCGAGACGCAGGCGACACAGGTACAGCCTCACAGATTCAGGGGTAGACAGGCCCACAGGCGGGGCAGGGCTCTCAGGAGCCCTCCATCAAGGTTACCAACTCTTCCGCAGCGGAGTGAACTTCGGTGTTCACCACCGTCTTGTCGAACTCCGACTCGGCGGCCAGCTCCTCCCGGGCGGTGTCCAGCCGGCGGTTGCGCTCCTCCTCCGTCTCGGTGCCGCGGCCGACCAGCCGGCGCACCAGCTCCTCCCACGACGGCGGCTTGAGGAAGACGAACAGCGCCTCGGGCATGGTGGCCCGGACCTGGCGGGCGCCCTGCAGGTCGATCTCCAGCAGCGCCGGCCGTCCGGCGGCGAGCGCCGCCTCCACGGGTGCGCGGGGGGTGCCGTAGCGGGCCTTCTTGTGCACCACCGCCCACTCCAGCAGTGCGCCGTCCGCGACCAGCTGGTCGAACTCCTCGTCGGAGACGAACCAGTAGTGCCGGCCGTGCACCTCACCCGGCCGAGGGTGCCGGGTGGTCGCGGACACCGAGATCCAGACCTCGGGATGGTGGGCGCGGACGTACGCCGCCACGGTGCCCTTGCCGACCGCCGTCGGACCCGCCAGGACCGTGAGCCGGCCCTGCCGGCCCGTCACAGATCTGTCACTGCAGTCACTGCTCAGCCACGCGAACCGAACTCGCGCTCGAGCGCGGCGATCTGGTTGGCGCCGAGGCCACGCACCCGACGGCTCTCGGAGATGCTCAGCCGCTCCATCATCTGCCGGGCACGCACCTTGCCGAGGCCCGGCATGGACTGGAGCAGGTCGACCACCCGCATCTTGCCGATGACCTCGTTCTCCTGACCCTGCTGGAGCACGTCGACGATGGAGGCACCCGAGTGCTTGAGCCGGTTCTTGATCTCGGCCCGCTCGCGACGGGAGGCCGCCGCCTTCTCCAGGTTCGCCTGACGCTGTTCCGGCGTGAGTCGCGGCAGAGCCACTGTCTGACCTCGTCCTGTTGCGTGGTGGGGCGGGGATGGTCAGACGAAATCTAGTCATGGTTGACCTGCGGTCGCAATGCGGCGGGGTGTCGCGCTAGTCACCGATGTCCGGAACAGGCCCTCCCGACCCCGCCGTCGGGCGGTCGAGCCTGTCGAGACCACGGGAAGTGATCTCGACAGGCTCGATCGGCCGAGGGTGGTGGACCCCTCAACCGCCGAGGGACCCGCCGAGCCCGCCGCCGGTGCCGAGATCCACCTTGCAGACGTCGCGGGCGTGCTGCTCGATGCTGGCGCCGGCCTGCCGGACCCGGGTGCTCTGCAGCTCGGTGGCCGCCGCCTGGACGGCCTTGAGCTGTCCCGTGGTCACCCCGTCGGGCGCCTGGCCGCCGGCGAACTCGCTCGGCGACGCACCCGAGTCCTTGATCGCGCCCACCAGGCCCTCGAGCGCCTCGACGAGGGTGTCCCACTCCCCCGAGATGTCGTCGGGGGCGTCGTCGCGCAGGTCGGAGAGCACCGCGACGGTGTCGTCGAGCGCCTGGGTCCCGGCCTTGCCCGGCTTCGCGGACTCCTTCGAGAGCCGGGTGAGCTGCTTCTGGTCGTCCTTCAGCGCCGAGCAGTAGGACTTGGTGCTCGAGCAGGAGGTCAGGCCGGCCGTCACCAGGACGGCCGCCAGCAGGGTCGCCGTACGACGGACGACGAGGCGTTCAGCCACGCAGGCCCCGACGCACCAGCAGGGGCTCGATGCTCGGCCCGCGACCGCGCACCGCGATGAACGCGTCCAGCGGGTCGACCGTCCCGCCGACCGAGAGCAGCTGTTGGCGGAACCGGTCGCCGTTGGCCCGGGTCAGTCCCCCGTTGTCGGTGAACCAACCGACCATGTCGGCGTCGAGGACCTCGCTCCAGAGGTAGGAGTAGTAGCCCGCGTCGTAGCCGCCCGCGAAGATGTGCGCGAAGTAGCCGCTGCGGTAGCGCGGCGGCACGAGGCCGGACCGCACGCCGTGCCGCTCGAGCGCCTCGACCTCGAAGTCGGCCACCGCCTCGGGCTCGACGGCCGGCTGCTCCGCCGTGCGGCGGTGCCACTCCTGGTCGAGCAGGGCGGCGGCCATGATCGCGACGGTCTCGAAGCCCTGGCCGTGCTCCTGCGAGGCGGTCAGCCGGTCGACGACGTCCTGGGCGAGCTTCTCGCCGGTCACGTGGTGGATGGCGTAGTTGGCCAGCACCTCCGGCCACCAGGCCCACATCTCGTTGACCTGCGAGGGGAACTCCACGAAGTCGCGCGGCACCGCGGTGCCGTGCAGCCGCGGGTAGACCGCGTCGGAGAACAGTCCGTGCAGCGCGTGCCCGAACTCGTGGAACCCGGTGCGCACCTCGTCGACCGTCATCAGGGCCGGCTGTCCCGCGGGCGGCTCCGGCACGTTGAGGCAGACCACGACGACGGGCCGGGTGCCGAGCAGGTGCGACTGGCCGACGAACTCGTCCATCCACGCACCGCCCTGCTTGGTGGGACGGGCGAACCAGTCGCACACGAACAGCCCGAGCGTGCTGCCGTCGACGTCGAAGACCTCGTAGACACGGACGCCGTCGGCGTAGACCGGGAGGTCCTCGCGCTGCTCGAAGGTGACGCCGTAGAGCCGGGTCGCGGCGAAGAAGATCCCGTCGTGCAGCACGCGGTCGAGCTCGAAGTAGGGCTTCACGGCGTTGGTGTCGACGTCGTACTTCGCGGCCTTGTCGCGAGCGGCGTAGTAGGCCCAGTCCCACGGCTGCACCGGGCCGTCGACGCCGTCGGCGCGGAGCAGGTCCTCGATGCGGGCCTGCTCGGCCTGCAGGTTGCGCATCGCCGGCCCGGCCATCTCGCCCATCATCTCGAGCACCGCCTTGGTGCTGCCGGCGGTCTGGTCGTCGGCGACGTACGACGCGTGGTCGGCGAACCCGAGCAGCGCGGCCCGCTCCGCACGCAGCCGGCTGATCCGGGTCACCAGGTCACGCGTGTCGTTGTCGCCACCGCGCGTCCCGCGGGTCGTCGCGGCCTCGTGCAGCCGCCGGCGCACGTCCCGGTCGGTCAACGACGAGATCGCGGGCTGGATCGTCGGCAGGGCCAGGGTGAGGAGGTACCCCTCCTTGCCGGCGGCCCGGGCGGCGTTCGTGGCCGCCTCGACGGCGTTCTCCGAGAGCCCGTCGAGCTCGGCGCGGTCGGTCAGGTGCACGGCGAGGTCGTTGGACTCGGCGAGCACGCGCCGGCTGAACTCGGTGGTGAGCGTGGTGATCTGCTTGTTGAGGTCCCGCAGGGTGTCCCGGTCGGCCTCGGGCAGTGCCGCGCCGGCACGGACGAAGTCGCGGTGGTAGCGCTCGACGACCCGCAGCTGCTCCGGTGTCAGACCGGCCTCGTGGCGGGCCTCGTGCACGGCGTCGACGCGCGCGAACAGTCGCGGGTCGAGGCGGATCGCGTCGGTGTGCTCGGCGATGAGTGGCGCGAGCTCGGTCTGGAGCGCCTGCATCTCCGGGGTCGACATCGACGCGCAGAGGTTCGTCCAGACGCGCATCATCCGCTCGTAGGTCTGCCCCGACACGGTCGAGCGCCTCGATGGTGTTCGCGAACGTCGGGGCGTCGGGGGCCGAGGCGATCGCCTCGACCTCGGCGCGCTGCTCCGCGACACCGGCGTCGAACGCCGGACGGTAGTGCTCGTGCCGGATCGCGTCGAAGGGTGGGAACGCGAAGGGCAGCTCGCTCGGGACAGTGAAGGGGTTGCCGTCAGTCATGCGACTGTTCTACACCGGCGGGACGCGGCGGTTCGCCCACGGGTCACGACGGCCGAGGCGAGCGGAGCAGCCGCAGCGGCGTCTGCCCCAGGGGCGGCGCGTTCACCCACTGCGCCTCGAAGGTGCGGTCGGCCGGCGAGCAGGTGAGCACGAGCCGGTGCGGCGTCTCGAGGAAGATCACCGCGAACCGGAGGTCCCCGTCGTCGGTCCAGCCGCCCGTGGCTGCCGTGGGCACGTCGGCCTCGACGGTCGTCCACCCGTCCGGCCCGACGCGTGCCGCGATCCGGGTGTCGGTCTGCGCCTCGACCAGCGTGACGTCCCACCCGTCCCCGTGGGGTGCCACCTCGACGCCGGTCAGCGACGGCTGGTCGGCGCACTCGCCCCCGGACGGCGTGAACCCGCCGGCCGCCTGCTCGCCCGGCCTGCCCGCTCCGCCGTACGGCGGCAGGGCGAGCGTCGCGAGCCGCTGTCGCAGCGCGTCGTCGGCGCCCGACGTCGAGGGGCGGTCGACGGCCGGGAGCACGTGCTCCCACACGCCGTCCAGCACCCCCTGCATGGCCTCGGTCCCGGCCGTCATCGCGACGACGAGGTCGTGCTCGGGCAGCACCAGGCAGAACTGGCCGAACGCGCCGTCGCCGCGGTAGCCGTGCCGCGACATCCAGAACTGGAAGCCGTAGCCCTGCCCCCAGTCCGGCTGCTCGGCGTCGGCGTTGTCGACGTGGCTCCGGGTGGCGTCGGCGACCCACGCCTCGGGGAGCAGCTGCTCGTCGCCCCAGCGGCCGCGCTGGAGGTAGAGCTGCCCGAGCCTGGCGACCGCGTCGGTGGTGGCGTGCAGGCCGGTGAACCCCAGGTCGCGCCCGGGCGGGTGCTGCTGCCAGCCGACGTCGGAGATGCCGAGCGGCTCGAACAACCGCGGCCGCAGGTAGTCGGTGAGCGTCTGCCCGGTGACCTGCTGGAGGATCGCGGCCAGGGTGTACGTCGCGGACTGGTTGTAGGCGAAGACCGTGCCCGGTTCGCGCTCGGGCGGCAGCAGCAGGAAACCGCGGACCGGCTCGCGGTGGTCGCCGGTCACGGCCCGGTCCCAGGTCTCGTCCTCGTGACCGGTGGCCATCGCTGCCACGTGCCGCACCCTGATCGCCCGGCTGCCGGGGTCGGTGACCTCGTCGGCGAGCTGCGGGAAGTGGTCGACGACCAGGTCGTCGAGCCCGACGAGACCCTCGGCGACGGCGAAGCCGAGCGCGGTCGAGGTGAAGCTCTTGCTGAGGGAGTAGAGCAGGTGCGGGCGCTCGGGGGTGTACGGCGCCCACCAGCCCTCGGCGAGCACGCGACCGTGCCGCAGCACCATCAGGCCGTGCAGCTCGATGTCCGGAGCCGACGCCATCGCGTCGAGGAAGTCGCTGATGCCGCGGGCGTCGACCCCCACGGCGGAGGGTGCGGCAGCCGGGAGGGGCTGCGTGCTCATCGACCGAGCTCGGCGAAGGTCTCCACGGCGCGCAGGGCCGCGTCGCGCAGCGCCACCTTGTCGGGGCCGGCACCGAGCACCTCGCGCGAGCTGGTCGGCAGCACGAGGCCGGCAGCGTCCCCGAAGAGGCGGGCCACGTCCTCGAGGGTGCCGCCCTGCGCGCCGATGCCCGGGACGAGCAGCGGGCCGTTGACGGCGAGGTTGGCGACGCCGACGTCGGAGGGCAGGTCGATCGTCGCGCCGACGACGGCGCCCACCGACCCGAGCCCGTCGACCCCGGCGTTGCGGGTCGCGACGCTGTCCAGGACCACACCGGCGACGGAGCGCCCGTCCGCGGTGATCGCGTGCTGCACCTGAGGACCCTCGGGGTTCGAGGTCAGCGCGAGCACGAACACGCCGGCGTCGTTGTCCAGCGCGGCCTCGATGATCGGGTCCAAGGAGCCGATGCCGAGGTAGGGCGAGACGGTGATCGCGTCGACGGCCATCGGTGAGTTGCGGTCGAGGTAGGCGTCGGCGTACCCCTGCGCGGTGCTGCCGATGTCGCCGCGCTTCACGTCGAGCAGCACCAGGCAGCCGAGCTCGCGGCAGCCCTCGACGACCTTCTCGAGCACCGCGATCCCCCGCGAGCCGTACCGCTCGAAGAACGCCGACTGCGGCTTCACGATGCCGATCGTGCCGGCGACGGCCTCGACGGTGGTCATCGCGAACTTCTCCAGCCCGTTGACCGAGTCGGTCAGACCCCAGTCGTCGAGCAGGGCGGGGTGCGGGTCGATGCCGATGCAGAAGCGGCCCCGGTCCTCGATGGCACTGGTCAGCCGGTTGCCGAACGTCATCGGCGGATCCCTTCGGGTTGGGGGTGGCCGAGCCCGACGGCGTGCGCCGGGGAGGCCAGGTCATGACGGGCGAGCTCGTCGACGAGCTCCGCGGTGATGCGGGTGGCGGCGGACGGGTCGCGGAACAGCACGCTGCCCAGCTGTACGGCGGTGGCGCCGGCGAGCAGCATCGCCAGGACGTCGAAGCCGCTGCTGATCCCGCCGACGCCGACCACCGGGACGTCCGGCAGGGCCTCGTGCACGTCCCACACGCAGCGCAGCGCGAGCGCGTGCACGGCGGGACCGCTCAGCAGCCCGCCGCCCGCGCCCAGGGCGGGTCGGAGGGTCACCGGGTCGATGACCAGGCCGGGGAAGCCCTGGCTCACCACGACCGCGTCGGCGCCGTTGTCGACGGCGGCCCGGGCGAGCTCGACGACGTCCCCGCCCGGCCCCAGCTTCGCGAGCACCGGCATGCCCCGCGGCAGGTCGCGGCGCACGACGTGCACGGCCTTGCCGGTCTGGTAGGCGTCGGCCACGGTCAGGTGCACCTCGACGGCGTCGACTCCGGGGCCGGTGCCGATCCGGCGGGCCAGCTCGCCGTACTCACCGAGTGAGGCGCCGCTGATCGACACGACCGTGCGCACCTGCTGCTGCGCGAACCACGGCAGCTCGGTGGCCAGGAACCCTTGCAGGCCTGGGTTCTGCTGCCCCGTCGCGCTCAACAGACCGCTCGGCGTCTCCACGGTCCGCGGTGGCGGGGATCCGGCCTGCGGGTCGAGGGTCACGGTGCGGGTGACGACGGCGCCGAGCGAGGTGAGGTCGGTGAACGCCGCCAGCTCGCGCCCCCCGCACCCGGCCGCGGTCAGCAGCGGGCTGCACAGCTGCAGGCCCGCGAGCTCGGTGCCGAGCCCGGTCACGACGCGCCCCTCGCGTCCGCGGGGATGCTCCCGACGTCGCGCCACCTGACCCGGTCACCGCGGAACACCGGCCCCTCGGTGCAGGCGCGGACCATCCGGGTGCCACCGTCCTCCCCGACCACCGGCAGCACGCAGGTCAGGCAGAGGCCGGTGCCGCAGCCGTCGGGCACGTCGACCGCGGTCTGGCTCCAGGCACCGTGGGTCTCGGCGGCCAGCGCCACGCCGTGCAGCACGTCCGTCCGACCCGCGGCGTAGACGACGTCGGCCTGGGTGCGGGTCAACAGGTCGGGCAGCGCGTCGGCGACGCTGCCGCGCAGGCCGACCGAGCCGTCCGCGGTGGCGACGGTGACGCCGCGGGTCGCCCGGCGCGCCTCCAGCGCACCGAACAACCCCGCCTCGGTGGCCGCGCCGAGCAGCATGTGCACGACGCAGTCCCGCTCCCGCAGCCGCTCCGCGAGCGAGAACAGCGGCGCGCTGGCACAGCCCTCGGCGACCAGCACGCAGGTGACCGGCTCCTTGGGCAGCGCGAAGGGCCGGCCCAGCGGTCCCGCGATGTCGAGCGGGGTCCCGGCCGGCGCGGCGGCGAGCCACGCGGTCCCGGGGTCGGTGACCTCGAAGACGCACTCGACGGTGCCGCCGTAGGCACCGGTGGGCCTGACCCGGTGCACCGGCAGCGCGCGGCGCAGCGTGGTCCGTGCCAGCGCGCCACCGACCGTGACGGTGACGAAGGTGCCGGGGCGGAAGCGTTCCGGGATGCCGGGCGCCAGCATCGTCAGGTGCTGGTACGCACCGGCCCGCTTGACGCTGAGCACCTCCCCCACGACCTGGACGGGACCGGTCTCCGGGGCCGCCGTGGTCATCGTGCCGCCAGGTCGCGCTGGACCCTGGCCGGCCACAGCGCACCCTCGTAGACGAAGGCGGTGTAGGCCTGCAGCAGCGTCGCTCCGGCAGCGAGCCGCTCCGCTGCGTCGGCCGCGTCGCCGATGCCACCGACGGCGACGATCGCCAGGTCGGGCCCGACCCGCTCCCGGAGCAGGCGCAGCACCTCCAGCGCACGGGCCCTGACCGGCGCCCCGGACAGGCCGCCCGCCCCGGCGGCCGCGACCTGCTCCGGCGTGGACGCCAGCCCCGCACGGCTGGTCGTGGTGTTGGTCGCGACGATCCCGTCCAGACCGAGCTCGAGGGCGAGGTCGGCCACGGCGAGCACGTCCTCGTCGCTGAGGTCGGGAGCGATCTTGACGAGCAGCGGCAGGTGGTCGCCCCGCACGGAGTCCGCCTGGCGCCGTACGGCGGTCAGGAGGGGTCGCAGGCGGGCCACGGACTGCAGGTCACGCAGGCCGGGGGTGTTCGGTGAGCTGACGTTGACGACGAGGTAGTCGGCGTGCGGCGCGAGCAGCCGGGTGCTCTTCTCGTAGTCGGCGAGCACGGCCGCCTCGTCGTCCTCGGGGACCGCCTTGGTCTTGCCGATGTTGACCCCGACCACCACGTCACGGTGCTTCGCGGCGAGCCGAGCACCCAGCCGTCGCGCGACGGCCTCGGCACCGTCGTTGTTGAAGCCCATCCGGTTGACCACGGCGCGGTCGGCGGGGAGCCGGAACAGCCGCGGCTTCGGGTTGCCGGGCTGCGGCTCGCCGGTGACCGTGCCGACCTCGACGAAGGAGAAGCCGAGCGCGGCCAGCGCGTCGATCCCGACGGCGTTCTTGTCGAACCCGGCGGCCAGCCCGAGCACGCCGGGGAAGGTCAGCCCCATCGCCTGCACCCGGCCGGCCGGCGCCTTCACGACGTGCCCCACGAGCGGGCGCCCGGCGCGCAGCGCCCGGAAGCCGAGCCGGTGGGCGACCTCCGGGTCGACCCGGGTCAGCACGTGGTCGAACAGCGTGCGGTACGCCGTCACCGCCGGGCCCAGTCCTGCAACGAGCGCACGCCGATGTCACCGGCCCGCAGCGCCTCGATGCCCTGCACCGCCGCGCCGAGCCCCTGCACGGTGGTGATGCAGGGGACGTTCGCCATGATCGCGGCGGTGCGGATCTCGTAGCCGTCGATGCGCGCGGACCCACCACCGGACGCGGCGTGCGGGGTGTTCACGATCAGGTCGATCTCGCCGGCCTGGATCAGCTGCACGGTGGTCGGCTCGCCGTTGGGGCCGGGGCCCTCGAAGTGCTTGCGTACGACGGTCGCGGCGACGCCGTTGCGGCGCAGCACCTCGGCCGTCCCCTGGGTCGCGAGGACCTCGAAGCCGCGGTCGGCGAGCACCTTGATCGGGAAGATCATCGATCGCTTGTCGCGGTTGGCCATGCTGACGAACACCTTGCCGCTGGTCGGCAGCGAGCCGAACGCGGCGGTCTGGGCCTTGGCGAAGGCCCGGCCGAAGTCGGCGTCGAAGCCCATCACCTCGCCGGTCGACTTCATCTCGGGGCCGAGCACGGTGTCGACCTGTGCGCCGTCGGGGGTGCGGAACCGGTTGAACGGCATCACCGCCTCCTTGACGGCGATCGGTGCGTCCGCCGGCAGGTCGCCGCCGTCGCCCTCGGCGGGCAGCACGCCGACCGCCCGCAGGTCCGCGATCGTCTCGCCCATCATCACCCGGGCCGCCGCGCTGGCCAGCGGCGTCGCCGTCGCCTTGGACACGAACGGCACGGTGCGGCTGGCCCGCGGGTTGGCCTCGAGGACGTAGAGCACGTCGGAGCCGAGTGCGTACTGCACGTTGAGCAGGCCGCGCACGCCGACGCCCTCCGCGATGGCCAGCGTGGCCTCGCGGATGCGACGGATCTCCTGCGCCCCCAGGGTGATCGGCGGCAGCGCGCACGACGAGTCGCCGGAGTGGATCCCGGCCTCCTCGATGTGCTCCATCACGCCGCCCAGGAACAGGTCCGTGCCGTCGTACAGGGCGTCGACGTCGATCTCGACCGCGTCGTCGATGAACCGGTCGACCAGCACCGGGTGCTCCGGGCTGATCTCCGTGGCCCGCTCGATGTAGCCCTGCAGGGCCGTGTCGTCGTAGACGATCTCCATGCCGCGGCCGCCGAGGACGTAGGACGGCCGGACCAGCACCGGGTAGGCGATCTCCGCGGCGATCGCACGCGCCTCGTCGAACGACGTGGCCATGCCGTGCTTCGGGGCCGGCAGCCCGGCCCGGGCGAGCACGCGGCCGAACGCCCCGCGCTCCTCGGCCAGGTGGATCGCCGCCGGCGACGTGCCGACGATCGGGACACCGGCGTCCTCGAGCCCCTGCGCGAGACCGAGCGGGGTCTGCCCGCCGAGCTGGCAGATGACCCCGGAGACGGGGCCGGCGAGCGTCTCGGCGTGCACGATCTCGAGCACGTCCTCCAGCGTCAGCGGCTCGAAGTAGAGCCGGTCGCTGGTGTCGTAGTCCGTCGAGACCGTCTCGGGGTTGCAGTTGACCATCACGGTCTCGTAGCCGGCCTGGGACAGTGCCAGGCTCGCGTGCACGCAGGAGTAGTCGAACTCGATGCCCTGGCCGATGCGGTTCGGCCCCGACCCGAGGATGATCACCGCCGGCCGCTCGCGCGGCTGCACCTCGGTCTCCTCGTCGTACGACGAGTAGTGGTACGGCGTCCGGGCGGCGAACTCGGCGGCGCAGGTGTCGACGGTCTTGTAGACCGGGCGGATGCCGAGCGCGTGCCGGACACCGCGCACGACGCCGGCGGTCATGCCGCGCAGTCGGCCGATCTGCTCGTCGGAGAAGCCGTGCCGCTTCGCCCGGCGCAGCAGCGCGGGGGTCAGCTCGTCGGCGTCGAGGACCTCGACCGCGACCTCGTTGATCAGCATCAGCTGGTCGACGAACCACGGGTCGATCGCGGTGGCGTCGAAGATCTCCTCGGCCGTCGCACCGGCGCGCAGGGCGTCCATGACCTCGCGCAGCCGGCCGTCGTGCGGGGTGCGGATCCGCTCGAGCAGCTCGGCCTTGTCGAGCTCCACCCACTCCTTGCGCCAGTCGAACGGCGCCTTCTTGTCCTCCAGGGAGCGCAGCGCCTTCTGCAACGCCTCGGTGAAGTTGCGGCCGATCGCCATCGCCTCGCCGACCGACTTCATGTGCGTGGTCAGCGTCTGGTCGGCGGACGGGAACTTCTCGAACGCGAAGCGCGGCACCTTCACCACGACGTAGTCGAGCGACGGCTCGAACGACGCCGGCGTCTCCCGGGTGATGTCGTTGGGGATCTCGTCGAGGGTGTAGCCGATCGCGACCTTGGCCGCGATCTTCGCGATGGGGAAGCCGGTGGCCTTCGACGCCAGTGCGCTGGACCGGGACACCCGCGGGTTCATCTCGATGACGATCAGCCGGCCGTCCGCGGGGTCGACGGCGAACTGGATGTTGCAGCCGCCGGTGTCCACCCCGACGGACCGGATGATCCCGATGGAGAGGTCGCGCATGGCTTGGTACTCACGGTCGGTCAGCGTCATCGCCGGCGCCACCGTGATCGAGTCGCCGGTGTGCACGCCCATCGGGTCGAGGTTCTCGATGCTGCAGACGATCACGACGTTGTCGGCCTTGTCGCGCATCACCTCGAGCTCGTACTCCTTCCAGCCGAGGATCGACTCCTCCAGGAGCACCTCGGTGGTCGGGCTCGCCGCGAGGCCGGCGCCGGCGATCTGGCGCAGGCCGTCGGCGTCGTAGGCCATCCCGGACCCGGTGCCGCCCATCGTGAACGACGGCCGGACCACCATCGGGTAGCCGAGCTCGTCGACCGCCGCGAAGCAGTCCTCCAGGGTGTGGCAGACCACCGAGCGGGCGGTCTCTCCCCCGAGCTCCTCGACGATCTTCTTGAACGACTCGCGGTTCTCCCCGCGCTCGATCGCCTCGATGCTCGCGCCGATCAGCTCGACGCCGTACTTCTCGAGGATGCCGGCCTTGTCGAGCGCCATCGCGGCGTTCAGCGCGGTCTGCCCGCCGAGCGTCGCGAGCAGCGCGTCGGGTCGCTCCTTCTCGATGACCTTCTCGACGAACTCCGGCGTGATCGGCTCGACGTACGTCGCGTCGGCGAACTCCGGGTCGGTCATGATCGTCGCCGGGTTGGAGTTCACCAGGATCACCCGGATCCCCTCGGCCCGCAGCACCCGGCAGGCCTGGGTCCCCGAGTAGTCGAACTCGCAGGCCTGCCCGATGACGATCGGGCCGGACCCGATCACGAGGACGCTCTGTATGTCGGTCCGCTTCGGCATCAGCGGTCCCCTTCCGCAGGTGAGACCTCCAGTGGCTTGGTGGCCGCCAGCCGCAGCCGGCCGGACCGGGGCGGGGGCGGCGGCGGTGGATGGGTCCGGCGGGAGGCGCGAAGCGCCGGATGGTTTCGCCGCCGCCCCCGTCCCGGGGAGGCCGGCGGAGGCGGACCCCGACCATCAAGTCAGTGAACCGGTCGAACAGGTACGCCGCGTCGTGCGGACCGGCCGCAGCCTCGGGGTGGTACTGCACCGAGAACGACAGCAGCCTCCCGTCGTCGTCGCGCAGCTCGAGGCCCTCGACGACGTCGTCGTTGAGGCACACGTGGCTGACGGTCGCCGTGCCGTAGGGCGTCACGGTGGGCGCGTCCAGCGGGGCGTCGACCGCGAAGCCGTGGTTGTGCGCCGTGACCTCGACCTTGCCCGTCGTCCGGTCCATCACCGGCTGGTTGATGCCGCGGTGGCCGTACTTCAGCTTGTAGGTGCCGAAGCCCAGCGCCCGGCCGAACAGCTGGTTGCCGAAGCAGATCCCGAAGAACGGGAGGCCCGCGCCCAGCACCTCCTGGAGCAGCCGGACCTGGCCCTCGGTGGCGGCCGGGTCGCCGGGGCCGTTGGAGAAGAAGACCCCGTCGGCTCCGGTGGCGCGTACGTCGTCCAGGGTCGAGGTCGCGGGGAGCACGTGCACCTCGATGCCCCGCTCGGCCATCATCCGCGGCGTGTTCGCCTTGATGCCCAGGTCGATCGCCGCAACGGTGAGCCGCTTCTCGCCGGCGGCCGGGACGACGTACGCCTCGCTGGTCGACACCTCGGAGGCCAGCTCGGCGCCGGTCATCTCGGCGGACCCGAGCACCCGCTGCAGGAGCGTGTCCGGGTCGGTCTCGGTGGTGGAGATCCCCACCCGCATCGCGCCGCGCTCGCGCAGGTGCCGGGTCAGCGCGCGGGTGTCGATCCCGGAGATGCCGACGACGCCCTGCTCGCGCAGCTCGTCGTCGAGGGAGCGCTTCGAGCGCCAGCTGGACGCCCGGCGGGCCGGGTCGCGGACGACGTACCCGCTGACCCAGATGCGCTTCGACTCCGGGTCGTCGTCGTTCATGCCGGTGTTGCCGACGTGCGGGGCGGTCATCACCACGACCTGCCGGTGGTACGACGGGTCGGTCAGCGTCTCCTGGTAGCCGGACATGCCGGTCGAGAACACCGCCTCGCCGAACGTCTCACCGGGCGCGCCGAACGACTCACCGCGGAAGGTCCGCCCGTCCTCGAGGACGAGAAGTGCAGGGGTCATGCGGCGTTCTCCTTGGCCATCTTCGAAATCGTCCGCACCCACCGGTTGTGGGCCTCCGTCACCGACTTGTCAGAGCCTCCGGTTGCTATAGCAGCGCCAGAGTCTGACAACTCGGCGATGGTGAGCCGGAAGCCGGTGTCGAGGAGCAGGTCGCCGTGCTGCCAGGTCACCACGAGCACGCCGTGCGGCGGCACGACCTTGCCGGCGATGCCCTGGTCGTGCCGGGCGCCGCGCAGCGCCGTGACCGGGATCCGGAAGGACCCGGCCAGCCGGATCACGTCGAGCCCCTCGGCGGACAGCGAGATGCGGCAGCTGCTGCGCGCGCCGAGGCCGCGGGCCACCACCCGGTCGAGCCAGTCGCCGCTGACCGTGGTGCCGAAGTAGCGGGCACCGGACTGCAGCTTGGGCTCGGGCAGGTCGGCGACCGACGGCGCCTCGACGAGCGGCGACAGGTCGTGCTTGCGGCCGCGACGCTTCCAGCCGCGCCACATGCCGAGGTAGGCGAGGCCGAGCAGCGCGAAGAGGATGGCGACCGGCACCCACGTCGGGGCATCGGTCATTGGAGCTTCCCGTCGAGGACCGTCGGTGTGCCGCGCAGGAACGTGGCGACGACGCGTCCGGGCAGCTCGCGGCCGACGTACGGCGTGTTGCGCGAGAGCGAGGCGAGGTCGGTGCCGTCGACGACCTGGGAGAAGGCCGGGTCGTAGAGCACGACGTTGGCCGGCTCCCCCACCGCGATCGGGCGGCCGTGCCCCGCGAGGCGGCCGATCTGCGCGGGCTTGGCCGACATCCGCTCCGCGACGCCGGCCCAGTCGATCAGGCCGGTGTCGACCATCGTCTGCTGCACCACGGAGAGCGCCGTCTCGAGCCCGAGCATGCCGAACGCGGCGGCCTGCCACTCGCAGTCCTTGTCCTCGTGCGGGTGCGGCGCGTGGTCGGTGGCGACCACGTCGATGGTCCCGTCCGCGAGCCCTGCTCGCAGCGCCTCCACGTCGGACGCCGAGCGCAGCGGCGGGTTCACCTTGTAGATCGGGTCGTAGGTCGCGGCCAGCTGGTCGGTCAGCAGCAGGTGGTGCGGGCAGACCTCGGCCGTGACGTTCCAGCCCTTGCTCTTGGCCCAGCGCACGATCTCGACCGACCCGGCGGTGGACACGTGGCAGACGTGCAGCCGTGAGTCGACGTGCGCCGCCAGCAGGCAGTCGCGGGCGATGATCGCCTCTTCGGCGACGGCCGGCCACCCGCGCAGGCCGAGGCGGCCCGAGAGCTCGCCCTCGTTCATCTGCGCGTCCTCGGTGAGCCGCGGCTCCTGGGCGTGCTGGGCGACGACACCGTCGAACGCCTTGACGTACTCCAGCGCGCGACGCATCAGCACCGCGTCGGAGACGCACTTGCCGTCGTCGGAGAAGACCCGCACCCGGGCGGCCGAGTCGGCCATCGCACCGAGCTCGGCGAGCCGCTCGCCCTTGAGCCCGACGGTCACCGCACCGATCGGGAAGACGTCGCAGTGCCCGGCTTCACGGCCCAGGCGCCACACCTGCTCCACGACACCGGCGGTGTCGGCCACCGGGTCGGTGTTGGCCATCGCGTGCACCGCGGTGAAGCCACCGAGCGCCGCGGCCTGGGTGCCCGTCTCGACGGTCTCGGCGTCCTCACGGCCCGGCTCGCGCAGGTGCGTGTGCAGGTCGACGAGGCCGGGCAGCGCCACGAGTCCGTCTGCGTCGACCACCTCGGCGCCGTCCGCGGACAGACCGGTCCCGATCTCGGCGACCACCCCGTCACGGAGCAGCAGGTCCGTCGGCTCGGCGCCGAGGATCCTCACGTTCTTGATCAGGAAGTCGCTCATGCGCCTTCTCCTCCGCTCTGCACATTTTCGGCTCCGCCGAGGGCTGGCTCGGACCCGCCCAGCAGCAGGTACAGGACCGCCATCCGGACGGCCACGCCGTTGGTGACCTGCTCGACGATCACCGAGCGGCTCGAGTCCGCGACGTCGGCGGTGATCTCCATGCCGCGGATCATCGGGCCGGGGTGCATGACGATCGTGTGGTCCTGCAGGGTGGCCATCCGTCGGCCGTCGAGGCCGTAGCGCCGGCTGTACTCGCGCACGGTCGGGAAGAACGCGTCGTTCATCCGCTCCCGCTGGACCCGCAGCATCATCACCACGTCGGCCTTGGGCAGCACCGAGTCGAGGTCGTAGGACGTCTCGACGTCCCAGCCCTCGATGCCGACCGGCAGCAGCGTCGGCGGCGCGACCAGCGTGACCTCGGCGCCGAGCGTCTTGAGCAGCAGCGCGTTGGAGCGGGCCACCCGGCTGTGCAGCACGTCGCCGACGATCGCGACGCGCCGGCCGTCGAGGTTGCCGAGATGCCGCCACATCGTGAACGCGTCGAGGAGCGCCTGCGTGGGGTGCTCGTGGGTGCCGTCGCCGGCGTTGACCACCGAGCTCTTCGACCAGCCGGCGTTGGCCAGCAGGTGCGGCGCCCCCGACGCCCAGTGGCGTACGACGACCGCGTCGGCGCCCATCGCCTCGAGGGTGAGCGACGTGTCCTTGAGGCTCTCGCCCTTGGACAGCGACGAGCCCTTCGCGGAGAAGTTGATGACGTCGGCCGACAGCCGCTTGGCGGCCGCCTCGAACGAGATCCGGGTGCGGGTGCTGTCCTCGAAGAACAGGTTGACGACCGTCCGCCCGCGCAGCGCGGGCAGCTTCTTGATCGGCCGGTCGGCCAGCGAACGCATCTCCTCCGCGGTCTCCAGGACCAGCTCCGCGTCCGCACGTGTCAGGTCGCCGGCGCTCAGCAGGTGGCGCTTCATCGGGTCTCCCCCTCGGTCGTGCCGCTCGGGCCGCCGGGCGAGCCGGAGATGGTGACGGCGTCCTCACCGTCGAACTCCGCGAGGTGCACCCGCACCGACTCGACGAGCGAGGTCGGCAGGTTCTTGCCGACGAAGTCGGCCCGGATCGGCAGCTCGCGGTGGCCCCGGTCGACGAGCACGGCCAACCGGACGGCCTGCGGGCGGCCGATGTCGTTCATGGCGTCCAGGGCGGCCCGGATCGTGCGACCGGAGAACAGCACGTCGTCGACGAGCACGACGACCTTGCCGTCGATGCCGCCGTGCGGGATCTCGGTCGGCAGCAGCGTGCGCGCCGGGCGCATCCGCAGGTCGTCGCGGTACATCGTCACGTCGAGGGAGCCGACCGGGACGTCGCGACCCTCCACGTCGGCGATCTTGGCGGCGATCCGCTCGGCGAGCGGGACCCCGCGGCTGGGGATGCCGAGCAGGACGAGCCCGGCGGCGCCCTTGTTGCGCTCGAGGATCTCGTGGGCGATGCGGGTGAGGGCACGGGACACGTCGCGGGGATCCATCACGACTCTGTCGGTGCGTCCGGGCGGAGTGGTCTCCACGCCCGGATGGGGTGCTGAGGATGCTGACGGCGCAGACACAGGCAGCCGAACCTCCTTCTCCGCCTCACGGGACGGCTCGTTAAAGGATGTCGATCGTGCGACACCGTAGCAGCCGCGGCGGACCGTCGACGACCCGACATGGCCGTGCCGAGACGGGTCCTGCCGTCCGGCTAGCTGCTCTGGGCGGTCTGGGCGAGGGCCTCGTCCATCGACTCGAAGACCGGCAGCACCTGGTCCAGCCGGGTGAGCGTCAGGAGCTGGCGGATCTGCCGCGTCGGCCCCACCAGGCGTACGACGCCACCGAGCCGTCGGGCGCGGTGCCCGCACGTCGCGAGCACGCCGAGGCCGCTCGCGTCCATGAAGGACACCCGCCGCAGGTCGAGCACCGCGGTCGACCCGGCCGCGAGCAGCATGGTCCGCAGCCGAACGACACTCTGCGTGTCCATCTCGCCGGCTGCCTCGAGCACCGACCAGTCGCCGCGTCGGTACAACGACAACGTGAGCAGCGGGGTCTCAGGCTGTGGATCGGTCGTCATCGCGCGCCCCGAACAGTACGGATCCCTCTCGCCAGGATTCTCGGCTCATGGTGCGTCCTCGCCGCCTCTCGATGGCGGGGTCCTGGCCACTGGATCTTTACTGTCGTCCTCCCGTGGACGGAAGTACATGGCCCTTCGGGGTGGCCTCCACCCCCCTCACACGAGGTCGGCCAGCGCGCTCTCCACCGCCCGATGGAACGTGGGGTAGGCGTAGATCATCGACCTCAGGGTCTCGGTGGGGATCTCGGCGTGCACAGCGGTGACCAGCATCGAGAGCACCTCTCCCCCGCTCGGGCCGACGGCGGTCGCACCCACGAGGACGCCACGGTCGGCGTCCTCGACGAGCTTGATCAGCCCGGAGCCCTTGGCGATCCAGCCGCGGGTGGACGAGGCGAGGTCCGTCGTGCCCACGCGCACGGTGAGCCCGGCGTCCCGCGCCTGCTTCTCCGTCATCCCCACCGAGCCGACCTCCGGGTCCGTGAACGTCACGTGCGGCACGGCGTGGTAGGCCGCCTCCGGGCCGGACTGCCCGAGGATGTCGCGCACGGCGATCGCCGCCTGGTACATCGACATGTGCGTAAAGGCGCCTTTGCCGGTGATGTCGCCGATCGCCCAGAGACCGTCCCCGGCGCGCATCCGGGAGTCGACCTCGAGGGCTCGCGCCGACGGGTCCAGGCCGACGGTGTCGAGGCCGATGTCACCCAGGTTGGGGCGGCGACCGGCGGCGACGAGCAGCTTGTCCGCGTGCAGCGTCTGGTCGTCCACCTCCACGGAGAACTGCCCGTCGGCGTACGCCACGGACGAGATCGTCACGCCCGCCAGGACCTGGATGCCCTCCTGCGCGAAGACCTCGCCGACCAGCTTGCTGGACTCGGGCTCCTCCGGGCCGAGGATCCGGTCGCCGGCCTCGAGCACGGTCACCCGGACCCCGAAGCGGGAGAACGCCTGGGCCAGCTCGGCGCCGATCGCGCCGCCGCCGACCACGATCAGCGACCCGGGCAGCTCCGCGGTCCGCAGGGCGTCGCGGTTGGTCCAGAAGGGCGTGTCCGCGAGCCCCTCGATGGGCGGTGCGGACGGCTCCGTGCCGGTGTTCAGCAGCACGCCGGTGCGGGCGGTGTACGTCGCGCCATCGACCGCGACGGCGCGCGGACCGGTCAGTGCGGCCGCACCGCGGACGAAGGTGACCCCGGCGTCGACGAGCCGGTCCACCGCCACCTGGTCGTCCCAGTCAGCGGTGGCCTCGTCACGGATTCGCGCGTGCACCGGGTCCCACTCCGGACTCACCGTGCTGCCTCCGGCGAGGTCCGGGATCCGCCGGCCCTCGGCCAGGACGTCCGCGGCGCGGATGACCATCTTGCTCGGGACGCAGCCGTAGTAGGGGCACTCGCCCCCGACGAGCCGCTGGTCGACGGCGACCACCTCCAGCCCCGCCTTCGCGAGCTGCGTCGCAGCGGACTCACCTCCCGGGCCTAGTCCGACCACGACGACGTCGACCTCACGGTTCTCTTCGCTCATGACGCCAGCCTGCCACGGCCGGGGCGTCAGTTGTACGGTGCGGAACCGAGGAGGTGGCGGTGTGCGACGGGTGCTGGTGGTGGGCATGTCCGGGGCCGGCAAGACGACGGTCGCCCGTCGGCTGGCCGGTGCGCTGGGGGCGCCGTTCCACGAGATGGACGCGCTCGCGCTCGGCCCGGGCTTCTCGAGGCGGCCGGAGCTGGACGCCGACGTGCACCGCGTCACCGGCGCGGACGCCTGGGTGGTCGACTCCTGGGGCGACCCGTCGGTGCGCGACCGGCTGTGGGGTCGCGCCGACACCGTCGTCTGGCTGGACTACCCGTTCGCCCTCGTGGTCGCCCGCCTGCTGCGCCGGTCCGTCCGGCGGACGCTGACCCGCGAGCGGGTGTTCGGAGGGAACCGCGAGACGCTGGCGGGCTGGTTCCGCCGCGACCACCCGGTCGTGCACGCCGTGACGACGTTCGGCGAGCGGCGGCGGTACCTCGCCCGTCGTACGACGGGAACGGCGCACCTCACCACGCTTCGGTTCACCGACCCGCGGGAGGTCGAGCGGTGGCTGCGCGGGCTGGAGACCGCGCCCTAGGGTTGGCGGCATGGCCCACGGCACGCACGACCACTCCGACGACCCCCGCAACGCGGAGATCCTGATCTGGGTCAACGGCGGGCTGCTGCCCCGCGACCGCGCGGTCGTCTCGGTCTTCGACTCGGGCTTCGTGCTCGGTGACGGGGTCTGGGAGGGCCTGCGGGTGCGCGGCGGTCACCCGGCGTTCCTGGAGCAGCACCTCGACCGGCTCTACGAGGGCGCGGCGGCGATCCTGCTGGACGTCGGCCTGAGCCGCGACGAGCTGACCTCGGCGATCTACGCCACGCTGCGGGCCAACGACATGACCGACGGGGTGCACGTCCGGCTGATGGTGACGCGTGGCGTGAAGTCGACCCCGTACCAGGACCCCCGGGTCACCGTCGGTCCCGCGACCGTGGTGATCATCGCCGAGCACAAGGAGGCGATGCCGGCGACGGTCGAGAACGGCATCACGCTGTTCACCACGCACGTGCGCCGGGCCTACCCGGACACGCTCGACCCGAAGATCAACTCGCACAGCAAGCTCAACGACATCACCGCGTGCATCCAGGCCTACACCGCCGGCGCCGACGAGGCGTTGATGCTCGACCCGCACGGCTTCGTCGCGACCTGCAACAGCACGCACTTCTTCGTGGTCAAGGGCACGCCCGAGGAGCCGGAGGTGTGGACGTCCGACGGCCGGTTCTGCCTCGGCGGGATCACCCGCGGCAACGTGCTCCGCATGTGCTCGGCCGCCGGCATCACGGCCCGGGAGACCACGTTCAGCCTCACCGACGTCTACAGCGCGCAGGAGGCGTTCGTGACCGGGACGTTCGCGGGCGTCGTACCGGTGCGGACCGTCGACGGGCGCACCATCGGCACCGGTGCTCGCGGCCCGGTGGTCGAGCGGCTCCAGCACCTGTACGTCGACCTGGTCGACGCCGACGTGGCGGGGCGATCGGCGCCATGAGCGAGACCCGCGTGGCGATGTGGAGCGGGCCGCGCAACCTGTCGACCGCGATGATGCGGTCCTTCGAGAACCGCCCCGACACCGTCGTCGTCGACGAGCCGTTCTACGCGGCCTACCTCGCCCGCACCGGGATCGACCACCCCGGCCGGGACACCGTCATCGCGTCTCAGCCGACCGACCCGGCCGACGTGGTCGCGGCGCTGCACGCGCCCCTGCCGAGCGGGGTCGAGGTGCACTACGCGAAGCAGATGGCCCACCACCTCGCCCCCGACGCCGACCTCGCCTGGACCCAGGACTTCCGCAACGTGCTGCTGATCCGCGACCCGGCCGAGGTGGTCGCGTCCTACGTCCGCTCACGCGAGACCTGCGAGCCCGACGACATCGGGCTGCTCCAGCAGGTGCGGCTGCTCGACACCTGGGAGCAGCCGCCGCCGGTCGTCGACGCCGGGGACTTCCTGCGCGACCCCGAGGCACACCTGCGCTGGCTCTGCGACTGGCTCGACATCGCGTTCACCGACCGGATGCTGTCGTGGCCGGCCGGTCCGCGCAGCAGCGACGGTGTCTGGGCGCCGTACTGGTACGACGCGGTGTGGCGGTCCACCGGGTTCGAGGCACCACGGCCCCGCGAGATCTCGCTCAACGACCACGACGCAGCGGTCGCGGAGGCCTGCCGGCCGGCCTACGACACCCTGCACGCCCTGCGCCTGCGCCCCTGACCGCCGAGTTGTCAGCCCGTTGGGGCGCTCTGGCACCTCAACGGGCTGACAACTCGGTGGCACTCAGGACGGCTCCTGTCCTGAATGCTTCCTAGGCTGGGCTTCACACCGCTAGAGAGGGAGCAGCACATGGACTTCAAGATCGAGCTCGTCCCCCTGACCGTCACCGACGTGGACCGGGCGGTCGAGTTCTACGGCAGCACCGTGGGGTGGAACGTCGACTTCGACCAGACCGTGCAGGAGGGGCTGCGGTTCGTGCAGGTCACCCCGCCCGGGTCGGCGTGCTCCGTCTGCTTCGGCATCGGGCTCCAGATGCTCGCCGACGACGCCCGGCAGATGATCCAGGTGGTCGTCGCGGACGCCGACGAGGCGCATGCCTACCTCCGCGGCCGCGGTGTCGAGTGCAGCGAGGTCGACGACCAGCCCTGGGGTCGGTTCGTCTACTTCTCGGACCCCGACGGCAACCGGTGGTCGATCCAGCAGATCGTGCGCCCCGGCTCCTAGGCCCCACCTCGGGCGATCGAGCCTGTCGAGACCAGCCGGGTGGTCGCTCAGGCGGAGAGGGCCGGCTTGTTCCGGACGATGTTGCCGAGCACCCCGTTGACGAAGTTCGGCGACTCGTCGGTCGACAGGTCCCGGACCAGGTTCATCGCCTCGCTCACCGCGACGGCGTCGGGCACCTCGTCGACGTACAGCACCTCGAAGATGCCGATCCGCAGGGCGTTGCGGTCCACGGTGGGCATCCGCTCGATCGTCCACCCCTGGGCGTACGTCGTCAGCAGCTCGTCGATGCGGGCCTGGTTCTCGGCGATCCCGCGGATCAGCCGGACGGTGTACTCATGCACGGGCGGCTCGGCGTTCACGACGCGCTCGTCGAGGGTCTGGCCCAGGGGCAGGCCGCGGACCTCGCACTCGAAGAGCACGTCGAGGGCGCGCTTGCGGGCCTTGGAACGGGCGGCCATCAGGAGCTGACGCGACCCTGGTAGCTGCTGTCGCGCGTGTCGACCTTGACCTTCTCGCCGGTGGTGATGAACAGCGGCACGGAGATCTCGTGACCGGTCTCGAGGCGCGCCGGCTTGGTGCCACCGGTGGACCGGTCGCCCTGCAGGCCGGGCTCGGTGTACTCCACGAGCAGCTCGACCGAGGCGGGCAGCTCGATGTAGAGCACCTCGTCGTCGTTGGTGGCGACGATGGCGTCCTGGTTCTCGAGCAGGAAGTTCTTCGCGTCGCCGACGATCTCCGGGGAGACCTCGGTCTGCTCGTAGGACGAGGTGTCCATGAAGACGTAGGAGGTGCCGTCGTTGTAGAGGTACTGCATCGTGCGCTTGTCGACGTTGGCGACCTCGACCTTGACGTCGGCGTTGAACGTCTTGTCGACGGTCTTGCCGGAGCCGATGTTCTTCAGCTTGGTGCGGACCACGGCACCACCCTTGCCCGGCTTGTGGTGCTGGAACCAGATCACGGACCAGAGCTGCCCGTCGATGTTGAGAACCATGCCGTTCTTGAGGTCGTTGGTCGTTGCCATGCGCAGTACGTGCCCTGTCTCTGGGAGTGTCGTCTTCTCGTGTCAAGCGAACAGCTGCCGCACGTGCGGAGCAGCGCACCAGTCTAGCGACCAGGTCGCTCGCCGCCGAAACCAGTCGACGCGGAACTGTCGGCGGCGGGTCCTACCGTTCGGTGCATGGAGACCACAGACACGCAGCCCACGCTGCGCCTGGTGCGTCCCGGCGAGCCGGCCGGGGCCTCCGAGCCCAGCTCCCCCGACGTCGGGGCGACCCTGTCCACCGAGGACTACTGGGCGCGGGTGCAGCAGCTGCGCGCCGACCTGGCCGCGTTGCGGCCGGCCAACTGACGCTCAGACCGAGATCAGGGCGCGCAGCGCGAGCCGGTAGGACTCGACGCCGAAGCCGGCGATCACGCCGGTGGCGACCGCGGAGACGACCGACGTCTGCCGGAACTCCTCGCGGGCGTGCGGGTTGGTGATGTGCACCTCGACCAGCGGGGCGGTGAGCATCGCGCAGGCGTCGCGCAGCGCGTAGCTGTAGTGCGTGAACGCCGCCGGGTTCAGCACCACCGGGGTCCCGGAGTCGGCCGCGTCGTGCAGCCACCCCACGAGCTCCGCCTCGGAGTCGGTCTGCCGGACCTCGACGGCCATCCCGAGTGCCTCGCCCTCGGCGGTGCACGCCCGGACCAGGTCGTCGTAGTCCAGAGTGCCGTAGACCTCGGGCTCGCGGGTGCCGAGCCGGCCGAGGTTCGGGCCGTTCAGCACCAGCACGCTGCTCGCGGATCCAGCCATGCGTCGCTCCTGGTCCAGTCGGGGTCGGTCAGGTCCGGTCGGGCGTGATCTCGGCGAACGCCGCGGTCAGCAGGGCCGGGTCCGGCGCGGTCAGGATAGAGGGTCGGGCGATCCCGTCGAGGACGACGAACCGGAGCTGGTCGCCCCGCGACTTCTTGTCGACCTTCATCGCCTCGTGCAGCTGCCCCCAGTCGGCGCCACGGTACGTCGTGGGCAGCCCGACGAGCTCGAGCACCGACCGGTGCCGGTCGGCGGTGGCCTCGTCGAGCCGTCCCGCGAGCCGGGCCAGCTCGGCGACGAACATCATGCCGATCGCGACGGCGGCTCCGTGCCGGAAGTTGTAGCGCTCGGCGCGCTCGACCGCGTGCCCCATCGTGTGGCCGTAGTTGAGCATCTCGCGGCCCACCCGGCCGTCGGCGCCGCCGGTCTCCTTGAGGTCGTCGACCACCACGTCGATCTTGACCCGCAGCGCACGCTCGATCAGCTCGCGGAGCACGGCGGAGTCCGGTGCGACGGCCGCGAGCGGGTCGCCCTCGACGAGGTCGAGGATCGCGGGGTCGGCGATGAAGCCGCACTTGACCACCTCGGCGAGACCGCTGATCAGCTCGTTGCGCGGCAGCGACTCGAGCGTGGCCAGGTCGCAGAGCACCCCGGACGGCTCGTGGAAGGCGCCGACGAGGTTCTTGCCCTCGGTCGTGTTCATCCCGGTCTTGCCGCCGACGGCTGCGTCCACCATCGCGAGCAGCGTGGTCGGCAGGTGCACGACCTTGACGCCGCGCAGCCAGGTGGCCGCGACGAAGCCGCCCATGTCCGTGGTCGAGCCGCCGCCGACGGTGACCACGGCGTCGCTGCGGGTGAACCCGGTCTGACCGAGCACCTGCCAGCAGAACGACGCGACCGGCGCGAGCTTGGCCTCCTCGCCGTCCGGGATCTCGATGCCGTGCGCGTCGTACCCCTGGCCGACCAGGTCGGCCCGGATCGCCTCGCCGGTCGCGGCCAGCGCCCGCGGATGGATCACCGCGACGCGCCGCACGCCTTCGCCGAGCATCGCCGGCAGCTCGCCGAGCAGCCCGGTCCCCACCACCACGTCGTACGGCGCCGCGCCGGCGACGTGCAGCACGCTGCGGTCCGTCATGCGTCCTCCTCCTGCCGCGTGTCGGTCAGCTCGGCGGCCTCCACGGAGCGGGCCACCTCGTCGGCGACGTCGTCGGGGGTCCGCCCGTCGGTCGTGACGGTGATGGACGCGACCTCGCGGTAGACCGGGAGCCGCTCGTCGAGCAGCGCCCGGATGCGCGCGCGCATGTTGCCGACCAGCAGCGGGCGGGTGATGCCGAGCCCGACCCGCTTCACGGCGTCGGACAGACCGACCTCGAGGAACACCACCCGGTGGTCGCCCAGGGCGCTGCGGGTGTCGTCGTCCAGGACCGCGCCGCCGCCGAGGGCGAGCACACCGTCGTGCTCGGCGAGCGCCGCGACGACCGCCGCACGCTCGAGCAGCCGGAAGCGCTCCTCGCCGTCGTCGACGAAGATGTCCGAGATCGACTTGCCGGCGATCTCCTCCACGTCGTGGTCGGTGTCGCGCACCGGCAGCCCCCACCGGGCGCCGAGCAGGCCGGCGACGGTCGACTTGCCCGCCCCCATCGGCCCGACCAGGACGACACGGGGAGCCGTCATGCGAACCTCAGCGACGACAGGTAGCCCTCGACGTTGCGTCGGGTCTCCCCCACCGAGTCGCCGCCGAACTTCTCCAGCACGACGTCGGCGAGCACGAGGGCGACCATGGCCTCGGCGACGATCCCGGCGGCCGGCACCGCGCACACGTCCGAGCGTTGGTGGTGGGCGACGGTCTCCTCGCCGGTGGCGACGTCGACGGTGCGCAGCGCGCGGGGCACGGTGGCGATCGGCTTCATCGCGGCGCGCACCCGCAGGCTCTCCCCCGTCGACATGCCGCCCTCGGTGCCGCCGGAGCGCCCCGACGTACGTCGGATCCCGTCGGCGGTGTTGACGATCTCGTCGTGCGCGCGGGACCCGGGGGTGGCGGCGAGCTCGAAGCCGTCGCCGACCTCGACCCCCTTGATCGCCTGGATGCCCATCAGTGCGCCGGCCAGGCGCGCGTCGAGGCGCCGGTCCCAGTGCACGTGGGAGCCGAGCCCCGGCGGAAGGCCGTGCACGACCACCTCGACCACGCCTCCGAGCGTGTCGCCGTCGGCGTGCGCCCGGTCGATCTCGGCCTGCATGGCCGCGCTGGCCTCCGGGTCGAGGCACCGGACCGGGTCGGCGTCGAGCGCGGCGACGTCGGCCGCCACGGGGACGGAACCCGCCGGCGCCCGCGCGGTGCCGATCGCGACCACGTGGGACACCACCTCGGCGCCGACGGACTGCTGGAGGAACTTCGTGGCGACCGCGCCGAGGGCGACGCGGGCAGCGGTCTCCCGGGCCGACGCCCGCTCCAGGATCGGCCGGGCCTCGTCGAAGTCGTACTTCTGCATGCCCACCAGGTCGGCGTGGCCGGGCCTCGGGCGGGTCAGGGCCGCGTTGCGGGCGAGCGCCTCGAGCTCGGCCTCGTCGACGGGGTCGGCCGACATGACCTTCTCCCACTTGGGCCACTCGGTGTTGCCGACCCGGATGGCGATCGGGCTGCCCAGGGTCTTGCCGTGCCGGAGGCCGCCGATCACGTCGACCTGGTCCTGCTCGAACTTCATCCGGGCCCCGCGGCCGTAGCCGAGCCGGCGCCGGGCGAGGGCGTCCACGATGTCGCTCGAGGTCACCTGGACGTGCGCGGGCAGCCCCTCGAGGACGGCGACCAGTCCGGGACCGTGGGACTCGCCCGCAGTGAGCCAACGCAGCATGCCGGAAGTCTTTCACGCGGGGGTCAGCGCCCCGGGCCCGCGTCCACCGCTCAGCTGAAGAGGCCGGCGATGCCCTCGATCACCCAGGCGTAGGCGTGCAACAGCTCGCGGGGGAACACCACCGCGAGGTAGGCGCCGGCCAGCAGGAACGGGCCGAACGGGTAGTGCCGGCGGTGGAACACCTTCGCGACCGCGAGCAGACCACCCAGGACGCCGCCGAGCAGGATCCCGGTGTAGAGCCCGAGCACCACCTGGACGCCGCTGAGCCAGCCGAGCGCGAGCCCGAGGAGCGCGGAGAGCCGGACGTCACCGAAGGCCATCCCCCGCGGGAACACGAACCACATCGCGAAGAACACCGCGAAGGCTCCCGCCGACCCGATCAGCGCGCTCACCAGGGTCGACCAGTCCCCGTCGAGGGCCGAGGCCAGCACGGCCAGCACGAGGACGACGCCGTAGGTCGGCCAGATCAGCCGGGTCGGCAGGTAGCGGGTGCGCCAGTCGATCATCGCCAGCGCCACCCCGACGGGCACCAGCGCGAGCAGGAACAGCAGCTCCGGCTGCCAGCCGAGCCTGGCGCCGAGCAGGCCGCTCGCCAGGGCGGTGACGACGGCGAGCTTCCAGGGCAGCCCGGGGAGCGCCGCCATGTCGGCGTAGAGCTCCTTGGGCTCGTCGACCGGCCGCGCGTAGTCCGCCTCGTTCTCCGCGGGGACGATCCCGTCGACGGCGCCGTCCGCGTCGGCCTCCGGGTCGGGCTCGGGCTCCGGCAGCCGTGCGACCAGCCGGGGCAGCAGCCACCCGGACACCGCCCCCCAACCGGCGGCGACCAGCGCGGTGTCGAGGGACCAGGTCACAGCACGCGACCCTAGTGGCTGGCGTGGCCCGGCACAGCGGTTCCCGCGACTGTGTGGACGAGCGTCAGTGCCGGGCGGCCAGGGCCCGGCGGCCCGCCTCGCGCAGCGCGTGCAGCGGTACGTCGACGGCACCCGTCATCAGGGCCACCTGGAGCACCGCCTGGTGCACGAGGAGGTCCAGGCCGGAGACCACGACCTGCCCGGCCGCCTCGGCCGCGACCGCGAGCGGCGTCGGCCAGGGGTCGTAGACCACGTCGAACACGACCGGCACACCGCCGCTGAGCGCGACGACGGCGTCGGTCTGGGCCGCGGCGGGGATCGTGGACACCAGCACGTCGGCCTCGACGGGACCCGCCGCGAGAAGTCGTACGTCGACCGTCGGCGGTCGCGGGTGCCGGGCGGCCGCCGCGACGGTGCCCGCGGCACGGTCCTCGTCACGGACCACGACCGTGACGTGCCGGCAGCCGAGGTCGGCCAGCCCGACGATCGCGGACGCGGCGGTCGCGCCGCCGCCGAGCACCACCGCCCGGTCCACGGGCCCGTCGTGCCGCTCCCGCAGGGCGGCGACCACGCCGGGGACGTCGGTGTTGTGCCCCGAGCGCCGGCCCTCGTCCAGCACGACGGTGTTCGCCCCGCCGGCCTGCCGGGCCCGCTCGCTGACCTCGTCGAGCAGCGGCATCACCGCGCGCTTGAGCGGCATCGTCAGCGACAGCCCCCGCCACGACGGGTCGAGACCGTCGAGGAAGGCCGGCAGCCCGGCCTCCGTGACCTCGACCGCCTGGTAGTCCCAGTCCAGCCCCAACGCGTCGTACGCGGTGCGGTGCAGGAGCGGCGAGAGCGAGTGCGCGATCGGGCTGCCGAGGACCGCGCAGCGGACGCCGTGACGAGGCTGCGGACCGACCGGGTCAGCAGTTGTCGGACTGGGTACGGCAGTACTCCTTGAACTCGGCCTTGTACTTCAGGAACTGGTCGTAGTCCTCGGTGAACTTGGTCTCGCCGGTGCGCAGGTTGGTGGTCACGTAGTAGATCCACGGGCCGTCGGTCGGGTTCGCGGCCGCCGCGATGGCGGCGTCGCCCGGTGCCTCGATCGGGGTCGGCGGCAGGCCGGGGTTCTTGTAGGTGTTGTAGGGCGAGTCGACCTCGAGGTCGTCCGACGTCAGCGCCACCCCGAGGTCCCGGTCGATCGCGTAGTTCACGGCTGCGTCGATCTGCAGCAGCTTGTCGGTGGCGTTGCCCTCGAGCCGGTTGTAGATCACCCGGGCGACCTTGCCCCGGTCGGCGTCACGGTTGGACTCCGCCTCGACCAGGGAGGCGACCGTCATCAGCTCCTGGGGGGTGTAGCCGAGGCGTTCGGCGGCGCCGGTCAGGTCGGCTTCCTTCGCGGCCTGGCTCCAGCGCTTGACCATCATGGTGAGGATCGACTTCGGCGTGGCGGTGGGCGGCAGCTCGTAGGTCGCCGGGAAGAGGTACCCCTCGGCGTTGCCTTCGGCGTACGACGGCAGCCCGATGCTGTCGGGGTTCGCCAGCACCTTGTTGTACTGCTTCGCGGAGAAGTCGGTCTTCTTCGCCAGCGTCGCGACGATCTGCTTGACCGTGAAGCCCTCGGGGACGGTCACGACCGAGCGGGACCGGTTCTTGGGGTCCACGAGCACGGCGAGCGCGGCCTTCGCGGACATCTGCTTCTTGAGCTCGTAGAAGCCGACCTGGATGCCGACGGCCTTGGGGTCGGTGCGGGCGGCGTCGGTGAACGCCTCCTCCGACTTCACCACCCCCTTCTCGAGGAGCGTGGCGCCGATGTCGGAGGCGGCGTCGCCCTCCTGCACCTCGACGAGGACCTTGCCGGAGCCGCTGCCCTGGTAGTCCTCCGGGCGGGCTGAGCCGGTCCTTGAGCGCGCCCATCCCGAAGGAGTAGGCGAGGTAGCCACCGCTCACGAGAACCACGAGTGCCACCAGCACGGCCAGACAGCCGAGCCGTCGACGGGGTCGGTGCCGCTTCTCGTTCCCGAGTTCAATACCCAGATCGCTCAACTGCTCGCTCACGCCTCACTGTGATCGACGCCCCGCTCGTCGTCTGGTCTGTCCCGTGCCGGCGTCACTCCGCCGTCCACGCGCTGGTCAGTCGTTCGTTGCCGCCGAAGGTGGGAGGTTACCCGCCCGGCACCAGCTCCCCCGGAGCGGCCCCCGTGCCGCGCTCGGTGTCCAGAGCATTCTGCAGGATCACCACGGCCGCAGCCTGGTCCACGACGGCGCGTCGCTTTTGTCCCTTCTTGCCCTGGCCCCGCAGCACCGCCTCGGCGGTCACCGTGCTGAGCCGCTCGTCGCACAGCCGCACCGGCACGGGCGCGACCGCCTCGGCGATCCGGGCCGCGAACTCCCGCACCTTGGCGGCCGAGGGTCCCTCGCCGCCCGACAGCGACCGGGGCAGCCCGACCACGACCTCGACGGCCTCGTCCTCCGCGGTCAGCGCCCGCAGCCGGGCCAGGTCGCCCTTGCCGCGCCGCACCGTCTCGACCGGCGTGGCGATCAGCCCCGACGGGTCGGACCGGGCGACGCCGATGCGCACGTCACCGACGTCGACCCCGATCCGCACACCGCGTCTCATCCGGTCGGCGATCAGCGCTGGGTCGCGACGCGACCGACCTCGTGCTCGACGTCGACCAGCGCCTGGCCCGCGTTGCTCACGTCCGCGCCGCCGCCCTGCGCGACGTCGTCCTTGCCGCCGCCGCTGCCGCCGAGCGCAGCGGCTGCGGCCTTCACGAGCGCGTTGGCCGAGATCCCCCAGCCGCGCGCCGCGTCGTTGACCGCGACGACCACGGCGGGCTTGTCGTTGCTCGACCCGATGATCGCCACGACACCGGGCCGGCCCTGCGGCAGCCGGCTGCGGATGTCGAGCGCCAGCTTGCGCACGTCGCCGGCACCCACGCCGTCGGCGCGGTGGCCCACGAACGAGACGCCGTAGACGTCCTTGGCCTGCCCGGCGAGCTGCCCCGCCGCGGCGAGCACCTGCTGCACGCGGACCCGTTCGATCTCCTTCTCCGCGGTGCGCAGCCGGTCCACGAGGTCCGCGACCCGCTCGGGCAGCTCCTCGGGTCGGGCCTTGAGCGCCTCGCTGAGCTGCGCGACCAGGGTGTGCTCGCGGGCCAGGAACCGGTAGGCGTCGCTGCCCACCAGCGCCTCGACGCGGCGTACGCCGGAGCCGATCGACGACTCCCCGAGGAGCTTGATCACGCCGAGCTGCCCGGAGCGGCCGGCGTGCGTGCCGCCACAGAGCTCGCGCGCCCAGTCACCGACCGAGATCACCCGGACCTGGTCGCCGTACTTCTCGCCGAACAGGGCCATCGCGCCGGACTTGCGAGCCTCGTCCTGGGTCATGATCTCGGCGTGCACGCCGAGGTCGGCGAGCACCAGGTCGTTGACCCGCGCCTCGACGTCGGCCATCGCGGAGAGCGGCACCGCACCGCTCGCGGAGAAGTCGAACCGGAACCGTCCCGGCGCGTTCTCCGAGCCGGCCTGCGTCGCGGTGTCCCCGAGCGCCTCGCGGAACGCCTTGTGCACCATGTGGGTCGCGGTGTGCGCACGGCTGATCGACTTGCGCCGCTCGATGTCGACGAGCGCCTGCCCCTGCTGGTCGACCGTCACCTCGCCGGAGAGCACCTTGGCCTGGTGCACCACCAGGCCGCTGATCGGCGACTGCACGTCGAGGACCTGGATGCGCGCGCCGTTGCCGAGCTCGATCACGCCCTGGTCGGCGAGCTGGCCGCCACCTTCGGCGTAGAACGGGGTCCGGTCCAGGACCAGCTCGACCTCGTCCCCCTCGCGCGCCGCCGAGGTCAGGGTCGCCGCACCGTCGATGATCGCGCGCACGGTCGCCTCGGAGACCACCTCGGAGTAGCCGGTGAACTCCACGGGGCGGCCGAGCAGGTCGGACACCTCGCGGTAGGCGCCCGCGTCGGCGTGCTGCCCCTTCTTCGAGCGGGCGTCCGCCTTCGCGCGGTCGCGCTGCTCGGTCATCAACCGGCGGAAGCCCTCCTCGTCGACCTGCAGCCCCTGCTCGGACGCCATCTCGAGCGTCAGGTCGATCGGGAAGCCGTAGGTGTCGTGGAGCGCGAACGCCTTGCCGCCGGACAGCTGGGTCTGGCCGCTGCTCTTCGCTTCCTGTGCGGCCAGGTCGAAGATCGTCGTGCCGGTGCGCAGCGTCTGCCGGAACGCCTCCTCCTCGGCGTAGGCGATGGTGGAGATCCGCTCCCAGTCCTGCTCGAGCTCCGGGTAGGAGAGCGCCATCTTGTCGCGGCTGACCGGGAACAGCTCGGGCAGCGTGCGGTCCTCGACCCCCAGCAGCCGCATGGAGCGTACGGCGCGCCGGAGCAGCCGGCGCAGCACGTAGCCGCGCGCCTCGTTGCCGGGGGTGACGCCGTCGGCGATCAGCATCATGCCGCTGCGCACGTGGTCGGCGACCACCCGGAAGCGGACGTCGTCCTCGTGGTTCTTCCCGTAGCTGCGCCCCGAGAGCTCCATCGCCTTCGCGATCACCGGGAACGTCTCGTCGATCTCGTAGAGGTTCTCCTTGCCCTGGAGCAGGTACGCGACGCGCTCGAGGCCCATGCCGGTGTCGATGTTCTTGTTCGGCAGCGGCCCGCGGATGTCGAAGTCGGACTTGCTGCGGACCGCGCTCAGCTCGTCCTGCATGAAGACCAGGTTCCAGATCTCCATGTAGCGGTCCTCGGCCCCGAAGTCGCCGTCCGCGCCGTAGGCCGGTCCGCGGTCCACCAGGATCTCGCTGCACGGGCCGCCCGGACCCGGCACGCCCATCGACCAGTAGTTCTCCGCCTTCCCGAGCGGGACGATCCGGTCGTCGGGGAGGCCGGACACCTTCCGCCACAGCTCCCGCGCCTCGGGGTCGCCCTCGTAGATCGACGGGTACAGCTTGTCCTCGGGCAGCCCGTAGCCACCGTCGGAGACCGGCTTGGTGACCAGCTCCCAGGCGAGCTCGATCGCCTTCTCCTTGAAGTAGTCACCGAAGGAGAAGTTGCCGCACATCTGGAAGAACGTCAGGTGCCGGCTGGTGACGCCGACCTCCTCGATGTCGGCGGTGCGCACACACTTCTGCACGCTGACCGCCCGGTCGTACGACGGCGTCTCCTGGCCCAGGAAGTAGGGCTTGAACGGCACCATCCCGGCGTTCACGAACAACAGGTTGGGGTCATCGAGCAGCAACGAGGCCGACGGCACCACCTGGTGTCCGTGTCCCTGGAAGTGCGCCAGGAACCGGCGGCGGATCTCCGCGGTGTCCATCAGTGGTTGCCCTCTCTGGTCGCCGAGCCGTCGGTGCCGTGTTCGGCCAGGGCCGGGCGGCCCTCTGACAGCTCTGGGGTGTGTCCATGGAGCGTGAGGCCGACGCGCTCACGCAAGTCGTTTTCCTTCTCGGCCATGCCGGCGCGCACCTCGTCGCCGAAGAGCCGGGCACCGACGGACAGCGCCGCGAGACGGTCCGCGAGCCCCTCGGGGGTGAACGCCTCGGCGGCGCGACGGGCCTTGGTCAGGGCGTAGACGCCGACCCCCGCCCCGGCTGCGAACCAGAGCGCCCGGCTCATGCCGCGTCGTCCTCGGCCCGACCGCCGTGGGCGCGCAGCGTGCGGGCGGCCGTGCGCAGGTCGCGTCGACGCTGCTTGCGCGAGCGGCGGACCTCCCGGCGCATCTCGAAGCGGATCCGGTTGCGGTTCTCGGCGCTGAGCGCCCGGCGTACGCCGTACCCCAGCGAGAGCACCCGCACCAGCGACTCCCCCAGCGCCACCGAGGCGAACTCCCCGGCGTCAGGTGGGCAGGCACCGGCTCCGGGACGGCCACGTCGCGGCCGGCCGCGCCCATGCCTGCTGGATTCGGGCGATCGCCGATGCTGGTGATCACGAACTCCGCGGGACGGTCGTCGACCGGTCCCGCCGAGGCCTGCTCCTGCTCGGCGCTCAGCTGGTCCACCCGGCTGCTCAACGCCTCCATGTCGGCCCGGGCCGCGTCGAGCTGCGCCTGCAGCCGGCGGCGGCCGGACCGGACCACGAGGACGACGACGCCGAGCCCCACGACCGCCGCGACGGCGGCCGCCACGAGCAGGACGAACGGGGCCAGGTTCATAGCAGCCGACCCTACCCGCGCTGGCCGCGGATCATCCGACGGACCCGTTCCCACCGCTCCTTGAGCGAGGCCTCCGCACCCAGCGACGTGGGCTTGTAGTAGGTCGCGTCCGCGACCACGTCCGGGGCGTACTGCTGCTCGGCGATCCCGAACGGCTCGTCGTGGGCGTAGCGGTAGCCCTTGCCGTGCCCGATCTTCTTCGAGCCGCCGTAGTGCGCGTCGCGCAGGTGGCCGGGCACCGACCCGATCTTGCCGTCCCGGACGTCCGCGCTGGCCGCGTTGATCGCGTTGATCACGGCGTTGGACTTGGGGGCGAGGGCCAGCGCGATCGTCGCCTGGGCGAGGTTCAGCCGACCCTCCGGCATCCCGATCAGCTGGACGGCCTGCGCCGCGGCCACGGCGGTCGTGAGCGCCGTGGGGTCGGCGAGACCGATGTCCTCGCTGGCGAGGATCACCAGCCGCCGCGCGATGAAGCGCGGGTCCTCGCCCGCCTCGATCATCCGGGCGAGGTAGTGCAGCGAGGCGTCGGCGTCGGACCCTCGCACGGACTTGATGAACGCGCTGATCACGTCGTAGTGCTGGTCGCCCTGGCGGTCGTAGCGGACCGCGGCCCGGTCGACCGCCGTCTCCGTGGTGGCGAGGTCGACGACGTCGAGGTCGCGGGCGACGGCGGCGCCGGCCGCGGCCTCGAGGTAGGTCAGCGCGCGGCGGGCGTCTCCGCCGGCCAGCCGCACCAGGTGCTCGAGAGCCTGGTCGTCGACGGTGACGCTGCCCGCGAGGCCGCGCTCGTCGACCAGCGCGTCCGCGACCACGCCGCGGATGTCGTCGTCGGTGAGCGGCTCCAGGGTCAGCAGCAGCGAGCGGGACAGCAGCGGCGAGATCACCGAGAAGAACGGGTTCTCGGTGGTCGCGGCGACCAGCGTGACCCAACGGTTCTCGACACCCGGGAGCAGCGCGTCCTGCTGGGCCTTGGTGAACCGGTGCACCTCGTCGACGAACAGGACCGTCTCGGGCCCGCCCCGCGCGAGCTGGTTGCGGGCCCCGTCGATGGCGGCCCGGACCTCCTTGACGCCGGCGGCCACCGCGGACACCTCCACGAAGCGGCGGTTGGTGGCCTGGCTGACGATGGAGGCGATGGTCGTCTTGCCGGTGCCCGGCGGCCCCCACAGCAGCAGGGACATGGGCTGGTCGCCCTCGATCAGGCGGCGCAACGGGGAGCCGGGGGCGAGCAGGTGCTGCTGCCCGACCAGCTCGTCGAGCGTGCGCGGCCGCATCCGGACCGCCAGGGGCGCCGACGAGTGCGTGTTGCCGGCCAGCGTGCCGGCCGTACCTGCGGCTGTACCTGCGGCTGGGCCGACGTCGGGAGTGCTCGCGTCCCTCGCACCCATCTCGAACAGCCCGTCCACGCCGGTCACCCTATCCGGCGTGCCGGGACGTCCCAGGCCGCGCCGGGTCGCTGGGGCGGTCAGCGGCGCTGGCCGCCCTCGCCGCGCTGCTCGTCGCTCATGCCCGCACCGATGCCGCCGGCGCCGACGAGTGCCGCGGACGCCTTCTGGTGCTCCTCGACCGTGGTCCAGGTGTCGGCGTACCCGGAGCGGGCGAAGTCCTCGTGGCTGGGCTCGGCACCGGGCACCGGGTTCCCCTGGCCGTCGACCCCGAGGGCGGCCAACGTGATCGGGCTGGTCGGCATCGAGCCGAACTCGCCGGCGAAGTGGCAGGCCACCTTGTGGTTCTTGCCGATCTGCAGCAGGGGCGGCTCGACCTTGGCGCAGATGTCCTGGGCCATCCAGCAGCGGGTGCGGAACCGGCAGCCGGACGGCGGGTTGATCGGGCTGGGCACGTCGCCGGCCAGCCGGATGCGCTCGCGGCGACCACCCACGGCGGCCTGCTTGACGTCGGGCACCGCGGACAGCAGGGCCTGCGTGTACGGCATGTGCGGGCGGTTGTAGAGCGTCTCGCGGTCGGCGATCTCGACGATCTTGCCGAGGTACATCACCGCGATCTCGGGGCAGAAGTGCCGCACCACGGCGAGGTCGTGGGCGATGAAGAGGAACGCGATGCCGAACTCCTTCTGCACGTCCTGCAGAAGGTTCACGACCTGCGCCTGGATCGACACGTCGAGGGCGGAGACCGGCTCGTCGGCGACCAGGAGCTTGGGCTGGAGGGCGAGCGCCCGGGCGATCCCGATGCGCTGGCGCTGGCCGCCGGAGAACTCGTTGGGGTAGCGGTTGTAGTGCTCGGGGTTCAGGCCGACGACCTGGAGCAGCTCGCGGACCCGGTCCAGGACCTTGTTCTCGGGGACCATCTTGTGCACCCGCAGCGGGGTGCCGACGATCGTGCCCACCGTGTGCCGCGGGTTCAACGAGCTGTAGGGGTCCTGGAAGATCATCTGGATCTCGCTGCGCAGCGGCAGCATCTGCTTGTTCGAGAGGTTGCCGATCTCCTTGCCGTCGAACTTCATCGACCCCGACGTGGGGTCGTAGAGCCGGGTGATCAGCCGGCCCGTCGTGGACTTGCCGCACCCCGACTCGCCCACCAGCCCGAGGGCGCTGCCGCGCTGCACCTGGAAGGAGACGCCGTCGACCGCCTGGACCGCCCCGATGCTGCGCCGGATGAGCCCCGAGGACTTGATCGGGAAGTGCTTCTTGAGCTCCGTGACCTCGAGGATCGGCTGGCTCTGGTCGCCCGCATCCGTGGAGGCAGGGTCGACGTCGGTACGTGTCATGGAAGTCATTGTCCTCGTCAGCGGTTTTCCGGCGCAACGGACCCGCTGCCGGGCGTGGCGTCGTCGCGATCGGCGGGCTCCGCCGCGGAGTCGGCCACCGTCAGCTCGACCAGGTCGGGCGCGATCTCGGGCAGCACCTCCGCCTCGTAGATCGCGTCGGGGTTGACCAGGTGGCAGCGCTTCGTGTGCCCCGGGCGCTTGCCGACGACGAGCTCCGGCAGCTCGGTGCTGCACAGGTCCCCGGGCACCTTGTCCCGGTGCGGGCAGCGCGGGTGGAAGGAGCAGCCGGTGGGCGGGTCGAGCAGGCTGGGCGGGTTGCCCGGGATCGGGATCAGTCGCGCGTCGGTGCTGGCGCTGACGTCGGGCACGCTGGAGAGCAGGCCCCACGTGTAGGGCATCTCGGGGTGGGTCAGCAGCTCGCGGGTCGGACCGACCTCGACCGCCCGGCCGCCGTACATGACCAGGACCTCGTCGGCCATCTCCGCCACCACACCGAGGTCGTGGGTGATGATGATGATCGCCGAGTTGAAGTCGTGCTGCAGCTCCTGGAGCAGGTCGAGGATCTGCGCCTGCACGGTCACGTCGAGGGCCGTCGTGGGCTCGTCGGCGATCAGCAGCTTGGGGTCGTTGACGAGGGCCATCGCGATCATCGCGCGCTGGCGCATGCCGCCGGAGAACTGGTGGGGGTAGTCGTCGACCCGGGTCTTGGGCTGCGGGATGCCGACCCGGTCGAGCATCTCGATCGCCTTGGCGCGGGCCTGGGACTTGGAGACCTTGTTGTGCGCGATGTAGGCCTCGGAGATCTGCGACCCGATGCTGTAGAAGGGGTGCAGGGAGCTGAGCGGGTCCTGGAAGATCATCGAGACGTCGCCGCCGCGGATGCCGCGCATCTTCTCGCTGGAGAGTCCGACGATCTCCCGGCCGGCGATCCGGATCGAGCCGGACATCCGGGTGCGCTTGATGTCGTGCAGGCCCATGATCGCCATGGACGACACGCTCTTGCCGGAGCCGGACTCGCCGACGATCCCGAGCGTCTTGCCCTGCTCGAGCGTGTAGCTCATGTCGGTCACGGCCTGGACGAGCCCGTCGGCCGTCGGGAACCGGACCGTGAGGTCCTCCACGACGAGGTAGGGCTCGTTGGCCGACGGCGCCGGCTGCTCGGCGGGACGCTGGGAGGTCTCTGTCATGACAGGCGCACTCTCGGGTCGATGACGCTGTAGAGGATGTCCACCATGATGTTGGCCAGGACCACGAACGCGGCGGCGATGAGGCAGGTGGCGGAGATGAGCGGCAGGTCCTTGGAGCCGATCGCCTGCAGGGCGGTCAGACCGATCCCTTGGATGTCGAAGATCCGCTCGGTGAAGATCGTGCCGGCGAGCAGGCCGGCGAACTCCAGACCGAAGATCGTCACCACGGGGACGATGGCGGCTCGGAGGGCGTGTTTGTAGGTGACCCGCCGCTCGCTGAGGCCCTTGGCCCGGGCGGTCCGCACGTAGTCCTCGTTCATGGACTCGATCATCGAGCCACGACTGAACCGGGCGTACTGCGTGGACGAGGAGATGCCGAGCACCACCCAGGCGAGCAACAGGCCCTTGGCCCAGGCGACCGGGCCGTCCTCGGTGAGCGGGTAGTAGCCGCTCTCGGGGAAGATGCCCCACTTGCTGATCAGGAGCAGGTAGGCCAGCAGCGCCAGCAGGTAGTAGGGCATCGCGTTGATGATCAGGCTGGCGCCGACGATGCCCTTGTCGGCGGCGGTGCCGCGGCGTCTCGCGGCGAAGATGCCGCTGGTGACCCCCACGGTGAGGAAGATCAGTGATGCGCCGAGCGCGATGGACAACGTCGCTGGGAACTTGGACATCAGATAGTCGGTGACGTTCACGCGGAGCTTGAACGAGACGCCGAGACAGGGGGCGTCGCACGGGATCGTGATCGCGCCGGCCTGGAAGTCGTTCCCGACGAAGATGCCCTTCATGTACTCGGCGTACTGCTCGATCACCGGATCGTCCAGCCCCAGGCTGGTGGTGATGTTCTCGAGCCGCTGCGGCGTGCAGCGAGTCTCCGGGCAGTAGGCCAGGGCAGGGTCGGAGGGCCCGTAGAAGAACAGGGCGAAGACCATCATGGAGATCACGAGGAGCACGAGCAGCCCCGAGATGACGCGACGGACGATGTAGCCGAACATCCCTGTGACTCCTAGCGATGGAGGGTGGTGGAGCGGTGGTGCGGTCTTGCGGTGGTGCGGTGGTGCGGCCCGATGGGGGCGGGTGGCGGCCCGCCCCCATCAGGGTCTAGCACTCAGGTTATGAGCGTCGTGCTGGATGTGTCACCGATGACCTCCCCGAGACGTCCGAGGAGGTCATCTCAGATCACTTGGTGATGTACATCCGGGCGAACGTCGGCATGCCGCGCACGTTGTCGTTGTCCATGCCGCCGACCTTGGAGCCGTGGATCATGGCCGTGCCCGAGTAACCGGTGTTGACCGCGGGGTAGTACTTCTCCTCCATGGTCTTGTCGAACTCGCCCCACGCCGGAGCAGCTTCCTCAGGCGTCATGGTGTCCAGGATCTTGTCCTGCTGGGCATCCATGTCGGCCTCCTTGAAGTTGGCCGGGTTGGGCATGCCCTCGAGGCCGACCAGGTCGCCGGCCCACTGGGCCGGGAACCACGAACCGCCGGTGGGCCAGTCCGAGCACCATCCGCTGGAGCGGACGTTGATCGGCGACTTGTAGTCCGTGCGGTCGGTGCGGATCGTCTCGAGCGTGGACGCGATCGGGGTGGCCTTGAAGCCGCCCGCCTCGAGTCCCTTGACGATCTCGTTCTTCGCGGCGACGGCCTGGTCGTCGTCGGTCGCGAACAGGAACTTGATCTCGTACTCGCCCGGGGCGTAGCCGGCCTTCTTCAGCAGCTCCTTCGCCTTGGCCGGGTCGGTCTCCTTGCCCTTGTTGCCGAGCGCGTCGTACTCCTTGCGACCGGCGGTGCCGGGCGGAAGGATCGCCGTGCCGGCGACGCGCGTGACGCCCTCGATCTCACCGCCGGCCTTCCAGGCTGCCTGGTAGGGGTAGGCCCAACCGATGGCCTGGCGGACCTCCTTCTCCTTCACCTTGGTCATGTCGATGAACCACATGTAGGTGCACGGCGAGGTGCCGGTGACCAGACGGTCCTTGTCGGACGAGATCGACCGGTAGGACGACGGCGCTGACGTTGTCGTAGGTCAGCGTGGTCTGCGCGGAGCCCTGGTCGTTGATGATGACGTTCTCCAGCTTGGCCGTGTCCTGGCCGAACTTGAAGTCCCATCCGTCGACGGCCTGGATGCGGCCCGGGTCGGTGTTCGCGTCCCACTGGTCGTTCTTGACCAGCTTGAGCTGCGAGCCCGGCTTGTAGTCGGCGAACTTGTAGGGACCGGTGGCCAGCGGCTTCTTGCCGTAGGTCTCCGGGTTGTCCTTGGCCTCCGGGATCGCGGTGAACGCCGGGAACGAGGCGTAGTAGTCCATGTCGGTGAACGGACGACGCATCTTGATCGTGATGTCGTTGCCGCTCACCACCACACCGGCGTACTCGCCCTTGTCCTTGAACGGACCCTTGTACTTGTCGCCGTCCAGGAAGAACGTCGTCTGGTACGTCGGGCCGTCCGGCAGCTCCTCGATCGCGAACGACCGCTTGATCGCGTACGCGACGTCGTCGGCCTTGACCGGGGTGCCGTCCTCGTACTTCAGGCCGTCACGCAGCGTGAACGTCCACTCCTTGTTGTCCTCGCTGGGCCGGCCCAGGTCGGTCGCCATGTCAGGGATCAGCTGCATGTCGTTGGAGTCCTCGTCGTACGTGTACTGCGTCAGCGAGCGCAGGACGAGGTCGGACAGGATCGCCGTCGAGTCGACGTAGTAGGCCTGCGTCGGGTCGAGCGTCGCGGGCACCTGGTTGGTCAGCACCGTGAAGGTGCCGCCCTCCGCGGCGTCGTCCGGCACGGCCAGAGGAGCCTTCGCGTCGGCGTTCTTGAACGAGCCGGCGTTGCCGCCCTCGCCCATGGTCGCGTCGTCGCCGCCGGATGACTTGTTCCCGCTGCCACCACCACAGGCAGCGAGCGCCATCAGTGCAGCTGTGGAAAGAACCACGGCTGATTTCTTCATACGCATCTAGGTGTACCCACCTTTCTAGGCTGGATCGATGCTCTTCTCGGACGGTGTGATTACCGTCGAGTCTTGGGGTCGAAGGCGTCGCGCACGGCGTCGCCCAGGAGGTTCAGCGCCATGACGAGGAGAAGGATCCCCACCACCGGCGCGTAGAGGTAAAGCGGGTAGGTGTTGAAGAAGTTGACGGCCTTGTTGACCGTCTGGCCCCACGAGGCGACACCGACCACACCGATGCCGAGGTAGGCCAGGCCGGCCTCGATCGTGACGAACGCCGGGAGGCCCAGCGAGATGGACACGATGATCGGCGCGATCAGGTTGGGCAGCAGCTCCTTGAACAGGATCCGCCGGGTCGGGCACGCCGATCACGCGCGCGGCCTGCACGAACTCGCGCTCGCGCAGCGAGAGCACCTCGCCGCGCACGAGGCGGGCCAGTGTCATCCAGGTGAGCAGGGAGAGCACCAGCAGGAGAGCGGTGAACTGCCAGAAGACCAGCCGACCGGGCTGCGACCCGAAGCGGATCACGATGATCGGGGCGACGGCGAGAGCGACGAGGATGAACGGCAGCGACAGGAACACGTCGATGACGAAGTTGACGACCCGGTCGACCCAGCCGCGGCTGAAGCCGGCGATCAGGCCGACGACGACGCCGATGAGGGTGGACACGACGGTGGCGACGGTGGCCACGAACAGCGAGGTGCGCGCGCCGTAGAACCACTCCGCGAGGTTGTCGTTCGCGGTGTTCGGGGCGATGCCGAGCGGGGCCTTCCAGGTGAAGCCGTGGTCCGGCGGCCCGTAGGCGGGGAAGTTGAACTGGTCCAGGTCCGTGACCGGGTTGCCCGCGTGCAGCTCGACGCCGAACAGCTTGGTGAGCCACGGGGCGAACACCGCGATCAGGACGAACATGATCACGACCGCGAGGCAGCACGATCGCGATCTTGTCGGCCCGCAGCCGGGCCATCGCGATCTGGGTCGGGGACCGTCCGGCAACCGTCTTGGCGACGGGTGCGTGGTCATCCTCGTGCACGTCGAATTCTGTGAGCTCCGTGGGCTGGATACCCATGGTCACCTTTCTGGTCGAGGCCGGCGTCCGAGTCCTGCCGTCGCCGGGTGAGGCGCGCCACAGTGTCGACCCTGAGCCGAAGTGGACTCTAGACGACGCCCAGTCAATGTTTGGCGCCCGCGAGGTAACGGTTTGATACCAAGCGAAAGGGCACGAACCGGTCACGATTTCCCGGCCCGCGCCTCCTCACGAAACCGGCGGCTCGGCACCCGCAGCGGCGGCCCGTGCCCCGGCCGGCACCGGGACCGCGTCCACACCGGCCTCCTTGCGCTGCTCGGGGGTGATCGCTGCCGGGGCGGCGGTCAGCGGGTCGTAACCGGCTCCGGTCTTGGGGAACGCGATCACGTCGCGGATCGAGTCGGTGCCGGCGAGGAGGGCGCAGATCCGGTCCCACCCGAAGGCGATGCCGCCGTGCGGCGGTGCGCCGTACTTGAACGCCTGCAGCAGGAAGCCGAACTTCTCCTCGGCGTCCTCGTCGGAGACCCCCATCACCGCGAAGACCCGCTTCTGGACGTCCTCACGGTGGATACGGATGGACCCGCCGCCGATCTCGTTGCCGTTGCAGACGATGTCGTAGGCGTAGGCCAGCGCGCTGCCGGGGTCGGTGTCGAAGGTGTCGAGGCTGTCCGGTTTGGGAGAGGTGAACGCGTGGTGCACGGCGGTCCAGGCGCCGCTGCCGACCGCCACGTCCCCGGCCGCCGTCGCGTCTCCGGCGGGCTCGAACAACGGGGCGTCGACGACCCACAGGAAGCTCCACGCCGACTCGTCGAGGAGGCCGCAGCGGCGGCCGATCTCGAGCCGGGCGGCGCCCAGCAGCGCGCGGGAGCTCTTGACCGGCCCCGCGGCGAAGAAGATGCAGTCGCCGGGCTGCGCGCCCACGTGGGCGGCGAGCCCGGCCTTCTCCTGCTCGCTGAGGTTCTTCGCCACCGGACCGCCGAGCTCCCCGTCGTCCTGCACGAGGACGTAGGCGAGTCCCTTGGCGCCCCGCTGCTTGGCCCACTCCTGCCAGGCGTCGAGCTGCTTGCGGGGCTGGCTCGCTCCCCCGGGCATCACGACCGCACCGACGTACGGCGCCTGGAACACCCGGAACGTCGTGTCGGCGAAGAAGTCGGTGCACTCGGTCAGCTCGAGGTCCACGCGCAGGTCGGGCTTGTCGCTGCCGTAGCGCGCCATCGCCTCGGCATAGGTCATCCGCGGGATCGGGGTGCTGAGGTCGTGCCCGACCAGGCTCCAGACGGCCCGCAGGACGTCCTCGGCGAGGGCGATCACGTCGTCCTCCTCGACGAAGCTCATCTCGATGTCGAGCTGGGTGAACTCGGGCTGCCGGTCCGCACGGAAGTCCTCGTCGCGGTAGCAGCGGGCGATCTGGAAGTAGCGCTCCATCCCGGCGACCATGAGCAGCTGCTTGAACAGCTGGGGGCTCTGCGGCAGGGCGTACCAGCTGCCCGGCTGCAGGCGGGCCGGCACCAGGAAGTCCCGAGCACCCTCCGGGGTCGAGCGGGTCAGGGTCGGGGTCTCGATCTCGACGAAGCCCTCCTCGTGCAGCACGTCGCGGGCCGCCCGGTTCACCTGGCTGCGCAGCCTCAGGGCCGCCGCCGGGCCGGTCCGGCGCAGGTCGAGGTAGCGGTGCGCGAGGCGCACCTCCTCCCCCACCTCCACGTGGTCGTCGATCGGGAACGGCAGCGCCGCCGCGGCGCTGAGCACCTCGACGCCGTCGTCGTGCGCGACGACCTCGATCTCGCCGGTGGGCAGGTTGGGGTTCTGGTTGCCCGCCGGTCGGCTGGAGACCTCACCGGTGATCTTGAGGCAGTACTCCGAGCGCAGGTTGTGCGCGACGGCCTCGTCGCGGATCACCACCTGGACGACGCCGGATGCTTCGCGCAGGTCGATGAAGGCCACGCCGCCGTGGTCGCGCCGGCGGGCGACCCAGCCGGCGAGGGTCACCGTCGTTCCGACGTGCTCGGCGCGCAGGCTGCCTGCGTCGTGGGTGCGGATCACTTGTCTTGCTCCTTGGAGTCGTTGCGAGTGGTCGAGCCGGCCGAGAGCACCTGCGGGCGCAGGTCCTCGGCGGGAGGGTTCCAGGTGTCGGCGTCGGCGTCGGCCTGGTCACCGCTGCGGATGTCCTTGACCTGGTCGGCCGCGTCGTCGCCGGGGAACCACACGAAGGGGATGCCGCGCCGCTCGGCGTAGCGGATCTGCTTGCCGAACTTCTGCGCGCCCGCGGCCACCTCGGTCGGGATCCCCCGGGCGCGCAGCCGCTGGGCCACCGCGTTGCTGGTCTCCCGGGACTCCTCGTCGGTGAGGGCTACGAGGACAGCGGAGGGAACGGCGCGGTCGGCGCTGAGCAGGCCGCGGCTGATGAGGGGTACGACGGTGCGCGAGATGCCGAACGAGATGCCGACACCCGGGTAGGTCGTCTTGCCGTCGGAGGCGAGCGCGTCGTAGCGCCCACCGCCGCCGACGGACTTGAGGTTCTCGAAGCCGTCCATGTAGATCTCGAACACGGTGCCCGTGTAGTAGTCGAGCCCCCTGGCGAGGCTCAGGCTGGCGACCACCTGGAAGCGGTCGCCGTTCACCGACGCGCAGCCGTCGACGACGGCGGTCAGCTCCTCGAGCCCGGTGTCGAGCAGCTCGTGGGTGACACCGAGTGCCCGGACCCGCTCGACGAACGACGTGTCGGTGGACTCGATCGAGGCGAGGTCGAGGCACTGCCGTGCCTGCTCCTCGGAGAGCCCACCGTCCGACACGAGCAGTCCGGACACGGCCTCTGCGCTGAGCTTGTCGAGCTTGTCGACGATCGTGATCACCGCCGCCGGGTCGGGGGCGCCGATCCCGCGGTAGAACCCCTCGATCAGCTTGCGGTTGTTGACCCGCAGGCGCATCGGCGGCAGGGGAAGGGCGGAGAGCGCCTCGGCCATCACCCGGGCCACCTCGACGTCGAAGTGGAACGGCAGCTCGTCACGCATGACCACGTCGATGTCGGCCTGGGTGAACTCCCGGTAGCGGCCCTCCTGCGGCCGCTCGCCGCGCCAGGCCTTCTGGATCTGGTAGCGGCGGTAGGGGAACTCGAGCTTGCCGGCGTTCTCCAGGACGTAGCGTGCGAACGGCACGGTGAGGTCGAAGTGCAGGCCGATGCCGGCGTCGGTGTCCTGCCCCTCGTCCTGGAGCCTGCGCAGGACGTAGACCTCCTTCGAGGTCTCGCCCTTGCGGAGCAGCTGGTCCATCGGCTCGACGGCGCGCGTCTCCAGGCTGCCGAAGCCGTGCAGCTCGAAGGTGCGGCGCAGGCTGTCGGTGACGTGCTGCTCGACGAACCGTTGCGCCGGCAGCAGCTCGGGGAACCCGCTGAGCGGGGTGGGTTTGCTCATGTCTCGCTTCTCTTACAGGCCTCGGGTGGGTGTGCTCGGCGACGCGTGCTCGCCGAGCAGGTCGAGCAGGTAGGGGTTGGTGGCGCGCTCTCGACCGATGCTGGTCTGCTCGCCGTGGCCGGGGAGCACGACGATGTCGTCGGCGAGCGGCAGCACCTTGTCGCGCAGGCTCCGCAGCATCGTCGGATGGTCGCCGCCCGGGAGGTCCGTGCGGCCGATGGACCCGGCGAACAGCAGGTCGCCGGAGAACATCAGCTCCGAGACGTCGGAGCCGGCCTCGCCGTACGGCGTCCGGAAGGTGACCGAGCCCTGTGTGTGACCGGGCGTGTGGTCCACGACGAACTCGAGGCCCGCCAGCTCGAGGGTCTGGAGGTCGGCCAGCTCGGCGACGGAGTCCGGCTCGGCGAACTCGTACTTCCCGCCGAGCAGCATCCCGGCCGTCTCCCGCGACATCCCCGACATCGGGTCCGAGAGCAGGTGCCGATCACGGGGGTGGATGTAGGCGGTCGCGTCGTAGGTGCCGGCCACCGGAGCGACGCACCACATGTGGTCGATGTGGCCGTGCGAGACCAGCACGGACACCGGCTTGAGGTGGTGCTCGCGGACCACCTCGGCCACGCCGTCCGCGGCGTCCTTGCCGGGGTCGACCACGACGCACTCGCTGCCGGGGCCGGTCGCCACCACGTAGCAGTTGGTGCCCCAGGGGCCGGCGGGGAAGCCTGCGATGAGCACGACGACGCACTCCTGTCCTGCTCGGGGTGTCTGGACACCGCAGCCTACCGAGGGGCGTCAGCGGCCGGCGCAGCCGCATCGCCCACCTCTGTGCGACCCGCCCGGAGCGCGCCGGAGACGCCCGGGGAACAGGCCGGGAACACCCTAGACTCCCGTCCGTGGTCACCAAGAAGAGAAGGCGCTCGCAGCTGGCCAAGGCCGGCGCACAGCGTCAACAGCTCCGCCGCGCCGAGCGCGCACGGCGCCGTCGCCGGGTGCGCAGGCTCGTCACGCTGGTCGTGGTCGTGGTGGCCGTCGCCGCCCTGGTCGTGTTCATCGCGTCGCGGTCCAGCGGGAGCGGTTCGTCCGCCTCGGCACGGGGTGACTACGCTGAAAGCGTGGACCTGTCGCACCAGCAGGGCGACGACTTGGCAACGACTGGAGAGGGAGCCCGGTGAACACCCCGGACAGCACACCGGAGAGCACACCCGAGCCCGAGGACCGTCCGGCCGGCGAGAGCCGTACCCCGGCGAGTCCCCCCGCGGCCGTCGAGCCGACCCCTCCCGCGGCTCCCGCGCCGACTCCTCCCCCGGTGCCCGCGCCGCCCTCCCGCGAGCGCCGACCGGGCCCGCGCCCGCCGGCGCCGGTGCCCACGCCGCCGGCGCAGCCGTCCCCGGTGCCCACGCCCCCGGCCGAGCAGTGGGGCCGGGTGGCCGAGGACGGCACCGTGTTCGTGCGCACCGCGGACGGCGAGCGGCCCGTGGGCCAGATGCCCGACGCGACGCCGGCGGAGGCGCTCGCGTTCTTCACCCGTCGCTACGAGGACCTCTCCTTCGAGGTCGACCTGCTCGAGCAGCGCGTGAAGGCCGGCACCCTTGCTCCCGACGAGGCCGCCGCATCCGTCAAGCAGGTGCACAGCGCGCTGACCGACGCCCAGGCCGTCGGCGACCTCGCCGGTCTCGACGCCAGGCTGCAGGCGCTGACCGCCACCATCTCGGCCCAGCGCGAGCACCGGCGCGAGGAGCGGGCCCGCAAGCTCGAGAGCGCGAAGGGCGACAAGGAGCGGATCGCTGCGGAGGCCGAGCGGCTCTCGCAGGGCAACGACTGGCGCAACGGCGCGAACCGCATGCGTCAGCTGCTCGACGAGTGGAAGGCGCTGCCCCGTCTCGAGAAGTCCGTCGACGACGCGCTGTGGCGGCGCTTCTCGACCGCGCGTACGACGTACACCCGGCGCCGCAAGTCGCACTTCGCCGACCTCAACGAGCAGCGCGACAGCGCCCGCGTCGTCAAGGAGAAGCTCGTCGTCGAGGCCGAGGCGCTCTCGTCGTCGACCGAGTGGGGCCCGACCGCCGGCAAGTACCGCGACCTGATGCGCCAGTGGAAGGCCGCCGGCCCGGCCCCCAAGGGCGTCGACGACCAGCTGTGGAAGAGGTTCCGCGGCGCCCAGGACACGTTCTTCGGCAACCGCGACGCGGCCAACGCCGAGCTCGACGCGGAGTTCGCGGTCAACGCCGAGAAGAAGGAGGCGTTGCTCGTCGAGGCCGAGAGGCTGGTCCCGGTCACCGACCTCCGTGCGGCGAAGGAGGCGTTCCGCGACATCGCCGACCGCTGGGACGCGGCCGGCAAGGTTCCGCGCGACCGGATGAAGGACCTCGAGGCTCGGATCCGCAAGGTGGAGCAGGCGATCCGCGGGGTCGAGGACGACCAGTGGAAGCGCTCGAACCCGGAGGCGGCCGCCCGGGCGGCGGACACCGTCGCACAGCTCGAGGCGTCGATCGCCGACCTGCAGGCCAAGCACGGCAAGGCAGTGGCCGCCGGCAACACGAAGAAGGCCGCCGAGCACGGTGCGGCCATCGAGGCCCGCCAGTCCTGGCTCACCGAGGCGCGTCGCGCGATGGAGGAGTTCTCCGGCTGACGCCCCGGCTCCCCCGGCCCCGCCCCCGGCCCCCGTCCCTCCGGTTGGTTGAGGTGCGGCGGAGCGCTAGCGGAGCCGCCTCGAAACCGGGTCACGTCCGCGCGAACGGTGCGGAGGTTTCGAGGCAGGTCGCTACGCTCCCTGCACCTCAACCAACGGTCTCGACAAGCTCGACCAGCCGAGACGGGCGCCGAGGGGCCCGGGCCGTGGGCGCCTGGGCCCGGGGCTACTGCGTGACGCGGTAGGCGTCGAAGACGCCGTCGACCGAGCGGACCACCTTGAGGACGTGGCCGAGGTGCTTGGGGTCGGCCATCTCGAAGGTGAACCTGCTCTTCGCGACCCGGTCACGGGTGGTCTGCAGCGTCGCCGCGAGGATGTTCACGTGCAGGTCGGAGAGCACCTTGGTGATGTCGGAGAGCAGCCGGTTGCGGTCGAGGGCCTCGACCTGGATGTTCACCAGGAACATCGACTGGGCCGTCGGTGCCCACTCGACCTCGACGAGCCGCTCGGGCTGTGACTTGAGGCTGTCGGCGTTGGTGCAGTCGGCGCGGTGCACCGAGACCCCCGCGCCGCGGGTCACGAACCCGAGGATCGGGTCGCCGGGGACCGGCGTGCAGCACTTGGCCAGCTTGACCCAGACGTCGGAGAGGTCCTTGACGATGACGCCGGCATCCCCGCCGGTCGGCCGCTTGAGCCGGGCGTCGGTGGTGATCGTGACGCCTTCGGCGAGATCCTCGGCGGCCCCCTCCTCGCCGCCGAACAGGTCGATGACCCGGCGTACGACAGCCTGCGCGCCGAGGTTGCCCTCCCCGACCGCGGCGTAGAGCGCCGACACGTCGGCCAGCCGCATCTCGCTGGCCACCGTGGACAGCGTCTCGTGGGTGAGCAGCCGCTTGAGGGGCTGGTTCTCCTTGCGCATCAGCCGGGCGATCTGGTCCTTGCCCTGCTCGATGGCCTCCTCGCGGCGCTCCTTGGTGAACCACTGCCGGATCTTGTTGCGGGCCCGTGGCGACTGGACGAAGCCGAGCCAGTCGCGGCTCGGTGCGGCGTTGGGGGCCTTGGAGGTGAACACCTCGACGACGTCGCCGTTGTCGAGCTTGGACTCCAGCGGCACGAGGCGGCCGTTGACGCGGGCGCCGATCGTGCGGTGCCCGACCTCGGTGTGGATGGCGTAGGCGAAGTCGACGGGCGACGAGTCGTTGGGCAGGGCGATCACGTCCCCGCGCGGCGTGAAGACGTAGACCTCCGTGGAGCTGATCTCGAAGCGCAGCGACTCCAGGAACTCCCCCGGGTCCTCGGTCTCCTGCTGCCAGTCGAGGAGCTGGCGGACCCAGGCCATGTCCGCGTTGCCGTCGCGGTTGACCGCGGGCGAGGCCCGGTTGTCGGCGGCGCCGCGCACGTCCTCCTTGTACTTCCAGTGCGCCGCGATGCCGTACTCCGCACGGCGGTGCATCGAGAAGGTCCGGATCTGCAGCTCGACAGGCTTCCCCTGGATGCCGATGACCGTGGTGTGCAGCGACTGGTACATGTTGAACTTCGGCATCGCCACGAAGTCCTTGAACCGGCCCGGGACCGGGTTCCACCGGCTGTGCAGCACGCCGAGGACCGCGTAGCAGTCCCGGTCGTCCTCGACCAGGACCCGGATGCCGACCAGGTCGTAGATGTCGGAGAAGTCCCGGCCGCGCACGATCATCTTCTGGTAGATCGAGTAGTAGTGCTTGGGCCGGCCGGTGACCCGTGCCTTGATCTTGGCGTCGTGCAGGTCGCTCTGCACCTGGTCGATCACCTGGGCCAGGAACTGGTCGCGCGACGGTGCCCGCTCGGCGACGAGACGGACGATCTCGTCGTACATCTTGGGGTGCAGGGTGGCGAACGCGAGGTCCTCGAGCTCCCACTTGAGGGTGTTCATGCCCAGCCGGTGGGCCAGCGGTGCGTAGATGTCCAGCGTCTCGCGGGCGATCCGCTCCTGCTTCTCCTGCTTGAGGTAGCGGAGCGTGCGCATGTTGTGGAGCCGGTCGGCGAGCTTGATGACGAGGACCCGGATGTCGCGGCTCATCGCGACGATCATCTTGCGGATCGTCTCGGCCTGCGCGGTGTCGCCGTACTTCACCTTGTCGAGCTTGGTGACGCCGTCGACGAGCGCCGCGACCTCGTCACCGAAGTCGGAGCGCAGCTGGTCGAGGGTGTACGGCGTGTCCTCGACCGTGTCGTGCAGCAGGGCCGCGACCAGCGTCGGCTCGGTCATGCCGATGTCGGCCAGGATCGTGGTGACCGCGAGGGGATGCGTGATGTAGGGGTCGCCGCTCTTGCGCATCTGGGTGTCGTGCATGCGCTCGGCGATCAGGTAGGCACGCTCGATCAGCTCGAGGTCGGCCTTGGGGTGGTTGGCCCGCACCGCGCGGTACAGCGGCTCCAGGACCGGGTTGCCGGACTGGCTCTTGGTGGCCATCCGGGCCAGCCGGGCGCGCATCCGGCGGCCGGCCGGACCGGCGGGGGCCTGGGCGCGCTCGACGGGCGCCGCCTCGGGGCCGGTGTCCTCGGCCGCGACGGTGTCCTCGGGCGTGCCGGTGGGCGGGCTCGCCACGCGTTCCTCGGCCACACCAGCTCCCGCTCTGCTCGGTTCCACTCTCCAGTCTACGTGCGGGCCCGGTGCGCGTCAGACGGTGTGCAGCGTGTGCAGGTCGACGCCGTGCAGCGCGTCCCGTCCGTGCAGGAACGACAGCTCCATGAGGGTCGCGAACGCGTGCACCTGCCCGCCGCACATCTCGACCAGCCGCCGGGTCGCGTCGGCCGTGCCACCGGTGGCGAGCACGTCGTCGACGAGCAGCACCCGTTCGCCCGTTGCGATGCCGTCCCGGTGCACCTCGAGGGTGGCCTCGCCGTACTCCAGCGCGTAGGAGACGGCGTGCGTGGCGCCGGGCAGCTTGCCGGCCTTGCGCACCGGCACGAAGCCGACGCCGAGGGCCAGTGCCACCGGGGCCGCGAGGATGAAGCCCCGGGCCTCCATGCCGACGACCTTGTCGACGACCACGTCGCCGTCAGGTCCCCGCCCCACGGCGGCCAGCGCCTCGATCACCCGGGTGAACGCGGCGTGGTCGGCCAGCAGCGGGGTGATGTCCTTGAACATCACCCCGGCCTGCGGGAAGTCGGGAACGTCCCGGACGAAGCGCTGCAGGAGCGCGTCGAGGGACAGGTCGGACGGCTCGGTCACGGCTTGCCGCGCCGCGACCGCGGCTTGCGAGTCGGCTGCGCCCGCTTCGCCGAGGCCGACGGTGACACCGGCCGCGAGGCCGGCCGCTCCCCCGCGGTGTACCGGGCTGGTCGCGACGGCGCGGCGGCCGGGACGCTGCTGCCGTCCTCGTCGTCGTAGCCGTAGCCCGGGTTCGCAGCGGCCCGCTCGCCGTCCGGCTCGTCCACCAGCGGCATGTCCTCGCTGAAGGCCGGCACGGCGGCGTAGGGGTCGGCTGCCTTGCGGTTGCGGTGCTTCATCGCCCGCGCGTCGCCGGCCTTGATGCCCGGCTCCAGCTCCTTGAGCTGCACGACGAGCGGGGTGGCGATGAAGATCGAGGAGTACGCACCGGCCGCCATGCCCACGAACAGCGCCAGCGCGAGGTCCTTGAGGGCACCGGAGCCGAGCGAGACCACGCCGACGTAGAGCAGCGCCCCGACCGGGAGCAGCGCGACGATCGAGGTGTTGATGGACCGCACCAGGGTCTGGTTGACCGCGAGGTTCGCTGCCTCGGCATAGGTCATCCGGGACCGGGCGAGGTTCTTGGTGTTCTCGCGGACCTTGTCGAACACCACGACGGTGTCGTAGAGCGAGAACCCGAGGATGGTCAGGATGCCGGTGACGGTGGCCGGCGTCACCTCGAAGCCCGACAGGGCATAGATCCCGACCGTGATCACCAGGTCGTGGGCCAGCGCCACGATGGCGCCGACGGACATCTTCCACTCGCGGAAGTACGCCCAGATGAACAGCACCACCAGGACGAGGAAGACGCCGAGGCCCAGCAGCGCGCGTTGGGCGACCTGGGCTCCCCACGTCGCGCCGATGGCGTCCTGGCTGATGTCCTTGGCTGGTACGGCGTCGGTGATCGCCGTGGAGATCTCGTCGGCCTGGTCGTTGGTCAGCGGCTCGGTCTGCACACGGATGTTGTTGGAGCCGGACGTGTTGACGATCGGCGACTCGGCCGCGGGGATGTCGCTGTCTGCTGCCGTCGAGGCGACGGCGTCGCGGATCTTCTCCACGTTCGGCTGGTTGGCCTGGCCGTCCTGCATGGAGACGCGGTACTCCACGCCACCCTCGAACTCGATGCCGAGGTTCAACCCGCGGCCCGGCCCCACCAGTCCGTAGACGCAGAGCATCAGGATGAGGGCGGAGATGCCGTACCAGAGCCACTTGCGACCGACGAAGTCGATCGACACCCGGCCCTGGTAGAGGGCGTGGCCGAGGTTCGAGAGCCTGCTCATGCGTTACCTCCGAGCGGGGGCGGGACGCGTGGCGCCCGACGCACGACTCGTGCCGACGTGGTCCGGGGACAGGCCGGACAGCTTGTGCCCGTTGTAGAAGAACGGGAAGGTCGCCAGCCAGGACACCATCGGCTTGGTGAACAGGAAGAACACCACCAGGTCGATGACCGTGCTGATGCCGAGGGTGAACGCGAACCCCTTCACCACACCGATCGAGAAGATGTAGAGCACGACGGCGGCGAGCAGGGACACGGTGTCCGCGGCCAGACAGGTCGCCCGGGCTCGCACCCAGCCGGCCTCGACCGCGACGCGCATGGACTTGCCCTCGCGCATCTCGTCGCGGATCCGCTCGAAGTAGACGATGAACGAGTCCGCGGTGATACCCACCGCCACGATCAGTCCGGCGATGCCCGGCAGGGTGAGCGTGAACCCGACTGCCTGGCTCATCGCGAGCACCACGGCGTAGGTGACCAGTCCGGCGATCGCCAGCGACGCCGCGACCACCAGCCCGAGCCCGCGGTAGTAGAGCAGGCAGTACATGAGCACGAGGCCCAGCCCGATGGCACCCGCGATCAGGCCGGCCTTGAGCTGGTCGGCGGCGAGCGTGGGTCCCTCCTCGGTGACGACGGGGACCGTGAACTTCAGCGGCAGCGCGCCGTACTTCAGGCTGTTGGCCAGCGTCTGCGCCTCGGTCTGGGAGAAGTTGCCACTGATCTCCGCCTGGCCGTTGGGGATCACGCCGTTGACCGTCGGCGCCGAGATCACCTTGCCGTCGAGGACGATCGCGAACTGCTTCTGCTGTCCGGTGAGCTGGCTGGTCTGGTTGGCGATGGCGCGGGTGACTCCGGCGAACGTCTTGCGGGCCGCCCCGTCGAAGGTCAGGTTGACGACCCACTGGACCTGGTTCTGCGGGATGCCGGCCTCGGCCTTCTTCAGCTGGGTGCCCTCGATCAGTGCCGGCGAGAGCAGCAGCTTGTTGCCGTCCTCGTCACAGGTGACGAGGGGCTGGTCCTTGTTGTCGACGACGGGAGCCGCGGCCTTCTTGCCCGACGGGCAGGTGTAGGAGGCGAACTTCTGCAGCCACTTGGTGCCGGGGTTGTCCATCCACTTCAGCGGCTGGCTGACCGGGGCACCGGCCGGGTCGGCCTGCGGTGCGGTCGGGGTGGCCGACGGGGCAGCCGCCGGCTGCTTCGTCGCGGGAGCCTTCGGGGACGGCGACGGCGAGGTCGTGCCGGCGAACGGCGGGCGGCCCTTCGGCGAGGCGCTCGGGGACGCCTTGGGCCCGACGGACGGGGTGGCCTTCCCGGAGGCGCTCGGCGACGCACCGGGAGAGGCGGAGCCGCTGGGAGATGCGCTCGGCGACGCCTTCTGCGCCTTGCCGGCGCCGACCGCCGCGACCAGCCGGAACCGCAGCTGCGCGGTCTGCTTGACCGTGTCGACGAGGTCGCGTCGGGGCTTGCCGGGGATCTCGACGACGATGTTCTGACCGCCCTGGGTCGAGACCTCGGACTCCGCGACACCGGTGCCGTTGACGCGCTGGTCGATGATCCCGCGTGCCTCGTCGAGGGCGGCGGGCGAAGGCTTCTCACCCTGGTCGGTCAGCGCCTCCAGGGTGATCCGCGTGCCGCCCTGCAGGTCGAGACCGAGCTTGGGCTTCCACTCGCCGCTGAGGGCGACACCGCCGTACAGGGCGGCCACCACCAACGCGAACACAATCAGCCGGCGCCCGGGACGGGCCGTCTTACTCGCCACTGCTACTCGCTCCTCGTCGACCGGGGGTGTGCCCGGCCGGGTTGCTCACTGGTGCCGGTCGTCGCCGGGGCCATGGCCCGGCTCGGTGTCCACGTCGGACTCGTGCGTCTGCTCCTGCTCCCCGGGCGTCGCCTCGGGTCCGTCCAGCACCTTGATCACGGCCTGGCGGGCCACCTTGACGGTGGTGCCGGGAGCGAGCTCGAGCTGGAGCGTCTCATCGTCCAACGACACAACGGTGCCGTAGATCCCCGAACCGAGCATTACCTCGGTGCCGGGTGCCAGGGACGACTGGGTCGACGCGAGGTCGTGCTGACGGCGACGCTGCGGCCGCACGATCAGGAACCAGAACACGAGCGCGATCAGGACGAACGGCAGGAACCCTGCCAGGTCTTTCACGAAGACACACCTCAGAGGGGGGATGCGGGCACGACATGGGGGCCGAGAGTCTCGACCGAGGATCGAGTGTAACGGGCATCGCACCGCCCGCCCGACCACAGGGAGGCTCCCCGGGTCACGGTTGGGTCACTCGTCGGCGTCGAACAGGCTCTGGTCGGCCCCCGCGGCCCCGCCGAAAGGCGCGGAGGCGGGCACGGCCAGCCCGAGGTGCTGCCAGGCGGCCGGCGTGGCGACCCGGCCCCGCGGGGTGCGGGCCAGGAAGCCGCAGCGGACCAGGAACGGCTCGGCCACCTCCTCCACGGTCTCGCGCTCCTCCCCCACGGCGACCGCCAAGGTCGAGACCCCGACCGGGCCGCCCCCGAACCGGCGGCAGAGGACGTCGAGGACCGCACGGTCGAGCCGGTCGAGGCCCGACTGGTCGACCTCGTAGAGGTCCAGCGCCCGGTGGGCGACCTCCAGCGTGACCACGCCGTCGGCCCGCACCTGGGCGAAGTCGCGCACGCGGCGCAGCAGCCGGTTGGCGATCCGTGGGGTGCCGCGGGACCGGGAGGCGATCTCGGCGGCGCCCTCGTCGGTCAGCCGCACGCCGAGCAGGCCGGCCGAACGACGCACGATCAGGTCGAGCTCGCCGGCGTCGTAGAACTCGAGGTGGGCGGTGAAGCCGAAGCGGTCGCGCAGCGGGCCGGGCAGGAGCCCCGCGCGGGTGGTCGCGCCGACCAGCGTGAACGGCGGGATCTCCAACGGTATGGCGGTCGCGCCCGGCCCCTTGCCGATGATGACGTCGACGCGGAAGTCCTCCATCGCCATGTAGAGCATCTCCTCGGCGGGCCGCGACATGCGGTGGATCTCGTCGACGAAGAGGACGTCGCCGTCGTTCATGCCGGAGAGGATGGCGGCGAGGTCGCCGGCGTGGGTGATGGCGGGGCCGGAGGTCAGCCGCAGCGGCGTGCTCATCTCGGCGGCGATGATCATCGCCAGCGTGGTCTTGCCGAGTCCGGGCGGGCCCGAGAGCAGGACGTGGTCGGGCGCGCGCTCACGGGCCCGCGCCGCCTCCAGCACCAGGGACAGCTGCTCACGCACCCGCTCCTGGCCGATGACCTCGTCGAGGCTCTTCGGACGCAGGGCCGTCTCGAACGCCTGGTCGTCGCCGTCGGCCGCGGCGTCGACCAGCCCCCGGCTCTCGACGTAGGCCGTCTCGGCCGCCTCGAGCGCGGCCTCGTCGCGGCTCATGCCTTGCTCAGCGAACGCAGCGCGGACCGCAGCAGCGCGGCGACGTCGGGCGCACCGTCGACGGTGTCCGCGTCGGGCGCGACCGCGTCGACCGCCTTGTCGGCCTCCTTGGTCGACCAGCCCAGCCCGACGAGACCGGCGTGCACCTGGGAGCGCCAGGCCTCCTGGGCCGGCACGGCCGCGAGCCGGCTCGGGCCGGACGCGGTCGGGACGCCGATGCGGTCCTTGAGCTCGAGGATGATCCGCTGCGCGCCCTTCTGGCCGATGCCCGGGACCGTGGTGAGGGTCTTGACGTCCTCGGTCGCCACCGCACGGCGCAGCTCGTCGGGGGTGTGCACGGCGAGCATCGCCTGGGCCAGCTTGGGTCCGACGCCGCTGGCGGTCTGCAGCAGCTCGAAGACGGACTTCTCGTCCTCGTCGAGGAAGCCGAACAGCGTCAGGGACTCCTCGCGCACCACCATGCTGGTGGGCAGCGTGGCGGGGTTGCCGATCCGCAGGGTGGCCAGCGTGTGCGGCGTGCAGACCAGCTCGAGCCCGACCCCGCCGACCTCCAGGACGGCCGAGCCGAGCGTCACGTCGGCGACGGTGCCTCTCACGAATGCGATCACCGGGCCGTCCTTCCGGCGGCCGCGACGGCCGCGTCGATGCGGGTCTGGGCGCTGCCGCGCCAGATGTGGCAGATCGCCAGCGCCAGTGCGTCGGCGGCGTCGGCGGGCTTGGGAGGCGCCTCGAGGCGCAGCAACCGGGTCACCATCGCGCCGACCTGCGCCTTGTCGGCGCGGCCGTTGCCGCTGACCGCCGCCTTCACCTCGCTGGGCGTGTGCAGCGCGACGGGCAGGCCGCGACGGGCGGCCACCAGGAGCGCGATCCCGCTGGCCTGGGCGGTGCCCATCACGGTGCGGACGTTGTGCTGGCTGAACACCCGCTCGACGGCGACCGCGTCGGGGCGGTGCAGGTCGATCCAGGACTCGAGACCCCGCTCGATCTCGCACAGTCGCTGCGCGACCGGGAGGTCGGGGGCGGTGCGGACCACGCCGACGCCGACCAGGCTGAGCGGCCGGCCGACCGAACCCTCGACGACACCGACGCCGCAGCGGGTCAGGCCGGGGTCGATTCCCAGCACACGCATGGATGACGCCTCTCGTCCGAACACCTGTTCTAAGAGACGTTAACCGAGCGGCCGCACCGATCGAGGCACGACACGCACGCGTCAGGCGTCGAGGGACTCCATGATCTCGTCGCTGACGTCGAAGTTGCTGAACACGTTCTGCACGTCGTCGAGGTCCTCGAGGGCCTCGACCAGCCGCAGCACCGCTCCGGCGGCGTTGCCGTCCTCGAGCTCGACGTTCATCGACGGGACGAACGACGCCTCCGCCGAGTCGTAGTCGACCCCGGCGGCCTGCAGCGCCGTCCGCACGGCGACCAGGTCGGTGGCCTCGCTGATCACCTCGAAGGCGTCACCGAGCTCGTTGACCTCCTCGGCACCGGCGTCGAGCGTCGCCTCCAGGACGTCGTCCTCCGACACGGTCCGGGGCTCCTGCTGCTGGGGCACGATCACGACACCCTTGCGGCTGAACAGGTAGGAGACCGAGCCCGGGTCGGCCAGCGAGCCGCCGTTGCGGGTCATCGCCGTGCGGACCTCCATCGCGGCGCGGTTCTTGTTGTCGGTCAGGCACTCGATGAGCAGCGCGACGCCGTTCGGTCCGTAGCCTTCGTACATGATCGTCTGGTAGTCGGCACCGCCGGCCTCGGCGCCCGAGCCGCGCTTGACGGCGCGGTCGATGTTGTCGTTGGGGACCGACGACTTCTTGGCCTTCTGGACGGCGTCGTAGAGCGTCGGGTTGCCGGAGAGGTCACCGCCGCCCATCCGCGCGGCGACCTCGATGTTCTTGATCAGCTTGGCGAACATCTTGCCGCGCCGCGCGTCGATGACGGCCTTCTTGTGCTTGGTGGTCGCCCATTTGGAGTGGCCAGACATGAGGAGGACCTCACCCTTTCAGCATCAGCTTCGCGGCTCGGCGCCCGTCACCAGGTCCACGAACAGCTGGTGGAACCGGTGGTCGCCGGTGATCTCGGGGTGGAACGACGTGGCGAGGAGGTTCGCCTGCCGGACCGCGACGATCCTACCCAGTGCCGCCCCGGAGGCCACGGTGGCGACGACCTGTACGTCGTCACCGACCTTCTCCACCCAGGGCGCGCGGATGAACATCGCGTGGAACACGCGGTCGAAACCGGAGACGTCGAGGTCGGCCTCGAACGAGTCGACCTGACGGCCGAACGCGTTGCGGCGCACCACCACGTCGAGGCCGCCGAAGGTCTGCTGTCCCGCGACGCCGCCCTCGATGTGCTCGGCCAGCATGATCATCCCGGCGCACGTGCCGAACGCCGGGAGCCCGGCATGCAGTCGCTCCCGCAGCGGCTCGAACAGGTCGAACGCACGCGCCAGCTTCTCGATGGTGGTCGACTCGCCGCCCGGCATGACGATCGCGTCGACGGCCTCGAGCTCGGCCGGTCGGCGTACCTTCACGGCGCGGGCGCCGGCGTGCTCCAGCATCGCGAGGTGCTCGCGGACGTCACCCTGCAGCGCGAGGACCCCGACGACGGGGGCGCTCATCGGGTGATCCGACGGTGCCAGTGCGCGTCGACCTCGATGCGGCCCTCGTCGAAGTGCGCGGCCAGCCCGTGCTTCTCCAGGACGCCCAGGACGTCGTCGAGAAGCTCGTCGCCCGGTGCGGCGTTGGCGGTGGTGCCGTGCCAGAGGTTCACCTCGAGCATCCCCTCGTCGACCGCGTGCCAGACGTCCGGAGGCGTGAACCACGCGACGCCGCGGGGAGGGGCGCCGGCCGCGGCCCGCTCGTCGAGCAGCCGCTTGGCGACCCAGTGGTCCTCGCACCCCTGCAGCACCACGACGTCGGCGATCTCGAGCTCGTCGAACGCGGTCTGCAGCCGCTCGTAGTCGGTGGCCTCGGGCCAGCCCTCCTGGTCCAGCCGCAGCGCCTCACGCGCCTCGACGAGCCAGCCGTCGGCCAGCTCGTCGGCGCGGTCCGCGCGGTCGGGCAGCTCGGCGGTGATCGCCTGCACGACCTCGGCGTGCAGCTCGTCGGCCGGGAGCAGGCCGGCCCGCACGCAGACGCGGGTGAACTCGCGGACGTGCTGCTCCGCCAGGCTCTCGTCGCTCAAGTGACCTACCAGCCGCGTTCGGCGAGCCGGTGCGGCTGCGGGATCTCGTCGACGTTGATGCCCACCATCGCCTCACCCAGGCCGCGCGACACCTTGGCCACCACGTCGGGGTCGTCGTAGAACGTGGTCGCCTTGACGATGGCCTCGGCCCGCTGGGCCGGGTTGCCGGACTTGAAGATGCCGGAGCCCACGAAGACGCCCTCGGCGCCGAGCTGCATCATCATCGCGGCGTCCGCGGGGGTGGCGATGCCGCCGGCCGTGAACAGGACCACCGGGAGCTTGCCGGCCTCGGCGACCTCCTTGACCAGGGAGTACGGCGCCTGGAGCTCCTTCGCGGCGACGAAGAGCTCGTCCTTCTCCATGCCGTGCAGGCGACGGAGCTCCGCACGGATCGTGCGCATGTGGGTGACGGCGTTGGACACGTCACCGGTCCCCGCCTCGCCCTTGGAGCGGATCATCGCCGCGCCCTCGGTGATCCGGCGCAGCGCCTCACCGAGGTTGGTGGCGCCGCACACGAACGGGACCGTGAACGCCATCTTGTCGATGTGGTTGGCGTAGTCGGCGGGCGTGAGCACCTCGGACTCGTCGATGTAGTCGACACCGAGGCTCTGCAGCACCTGCGCCTCGGCGAAGTGCCCGATGCGGGCCTTGGCCATCACGGGGATCGAGACGGCCTCGATGATGCTCTCGATCATGTCCGGGTCGCTCATCCGGGACACGCCGCCCTGGGCGCGGATGTCGGCGGGCACGCGCTCGAGGGCCATCACGGCGACCGCGCCGGCGTCCTCGGCGATCTTCGCCTGCTCGGCGGTGACGACGTCCATGATGACGCCGCCCTTGAGCATCTCGGCCATGCCGCGCTTGACGCCGCTGGTGCCGGTCTCGGTGGTGCTGGGGTTCGTCACTGTCTGACCTTCTTTGTTGCCGGGCGGGCACGACAGTGCCACCCGAAGAGTCGTGGATGCCTCCAGCCTACGACCTGCGCCGGGCCGGGTCCCAGCCGGTCGGTCGGCGGCTCAGTGCGCCACGAGCGCCGGCGGGGGCACGTCGTCCAGGTCGACGGCGCGCAGCTCGGCGGCCCGTCCCGCCAGGCGCAGCCAGCGCACCCGGCGCCGCGACCGCAGCGCCCGTGCCGAGACGACCACGTCGTTGTGGAACCGGCGGGCGAGCTCGACGCGGGCGCAGTCCCTGGCCAGCTCGTCGACCAGCGGGGCGACGTCGGCGTCGGCCCGCAGCGCCTGCACGTCGGCGGGGTCGGAGAGCACCGCCCGCAGTGCCTGGGAGAGCACCGACTCGGCGCTCTCGAACGTGTCGCCGCCCGCGTTGCGGGCCTCGTGGGCGGCGTCGAGCAGCACCAGCCGGCTGGCCGGGTCGAGCGCCTCCGAGCCGGCCAGCTCGAGCGTGGCGCCGGACCGGCGCAGCAGCTGCGCGTCGAGGGTGCCGCGGGCGACGTCGATGCGGTGGTGCATGCGGTCCAGCCGGTTGGCGGTCCAGGTCAGCCACAGGCCCACGACGACCAGCACCAGGACCGCCAGGAGCAGCCAGCCGGTCACCGCACACCCGCCGCGACGACCGTCTCGTAGACCCGGAGGATCCGGCCGGCCACCGACGACCAGTCGTAGCGGCGTACGGCGACAGCGGCCGCCGCGTCCAGGGCCGCGCGCCGGTCCGGGTCGTCGAGGAGCGCGCCCAGCCCCGCGGCGAGGTCGCCGGCGTCCTCGTTGGCGAACAGCGCGCCGTTCGCACCGTCGTCGAGCACCCGGCGGAAGGCCGGGATGTCGCTGGCGAGCACCGTCGTGCCGGCCGCCATCGCCTCGACGAGCACGATGCCGAAGCTCTCGCCGCCGGTGTTCGGCGCGACGTACACGTCGGCGGTGCGCAGCGCGGCGGCGCGATCCGCGTCGGACGCGGGGCCGAGGAAGGTCACCCGGTCGCGGACCGCCTCCGGCAGCAGGTCGCGGGCCGCGTCGACGTCACCTCCGCCGACGACGAGCAGCCGCAGCCCGGGTCGGGTCGACGCCACCTCGCCGAACGCCCGCGCCAGCAGGTCGTAGCCCTTGCGGCGCTCCTCCAGGCGTCCGACGAACGCCACCGTGCCGTCGTCGCCGCGCCACCCGGGCCTCGGCTCGGCGGTCGCGAACCGGTCGACGTACAGGCCGTTCGGGATCACCACCGGCTCACCGCCGACGTGGCTGACCTGCGTGCCGCGGGCGTACTCCGAGACGGCGATCCGGGCGCTGATCTTCTCCAGCGACGGGCGCAGGATCGCCGCGGAGGCGGACAGGGCCCGCGACCGGTGCGTGAAGGAGTGGTAGGTCGCGACCACCGGGCACTCGGCAGCCCACAGCGCCAGCAGGGACAGGCTCGGGGTGGCCGGCTCGTGCAGGTGCAGCAGGTCGAACCGGCCCTCGTGCAGCCAGCGCCGCACGCGCCCCGCGACGACCGGACCGAACGACATCCGGGCGACCGAGCCGTTGTAGTGCACGGGCACGGTGCGCCCCGCGGGCACGACGTAGTCCGGCAGGTTCTCACCGTCGCTCGGCGCGAGCACCGAGACCTCGTGGCCGAGCGCGATCAGCGCCTCGGCCAGGTCCTTGACGTGGTTCTGGACCCCGCCCGGCACGTCGAGCGAGTAGGGACAGACCATCCCGATCCTCACCGGGGGTCCTGCAGGTCCTCGGCGAACACCTTCTGCATCATGTGCCAGTCCTGGGGGTGCGCACGGAACGCCGCGGTGAAGCAGTCCGCGACGCCCTGCATCATCGTCGCGAGCCCCTCGTCGCCCTCGGCGTGCGGGACCGGCGCGTGGAAGGTGATGGTCATCTCGTCGCCCACGTAGTGCAGCGTCACCGGCACCAGCGGCGCCCCGGTGCGGCGGGCCAGCAGCGCCGGGCCCCGCGGCATCCGGGCCCGCTGCCCGCAGAGCTCCACCTCGACGCTGGTCCGCGACAGGTCGCGGTCCGCGAGCAGGCAGACCAGCCCGCCGTCGCGCAGCCAGCCCTCGAGCTGCGGCAGGGCGCCCTCACCGCCGGTGAGCGGGAGGATCCGCATCCCGAGGGTGCTGCGGTAGGCCACGAACTCGTCGTAGAGCCGCTCGGGCTTCAGCCGCTCCGCGACCGTCCACAGCGGCATCCCGGTCGCGCACGCCCAGGCGCCGGCCCAGTCCCAGTTGGCCATGTGAGGAAGGGGTACGACGACACCTCTCCCCTGCGCGTGGGCGTCGCGCACGTGGTGCTCGCCGACGGTCCGGGTGCGTCGTACGACGTCGTCGATCGGCCACGCGGGCAGCCGGAACGACTCGCACCAGTAGCGCAGGTAGGAACGGACCGCGTCGCGGGTCAGCCGGTCGAGCTCCCCGTCGGGCAGCTCCGGCCGCACGCGGCGCAGGTTCGACCGCAGACGTTGCACGCCGCGGCCGTCGCGGCGGTGGATCTCGTCGGCGACCCGGCGGAACAGCGCGTGCGCGGTGCCCTCCGGGAGCAGCCGGACGACCTTCCACCCCGAGAGGTAGCCCACCGTGGTGATCTGGTCGGCCGCCGCGTCCGCGGCCAGCGATGCGCCGCGCAGCAGGCCCGAGGCGAGGCTGGTCATCAGACCGTCGCTTTGGCCTGGCTCCGGACCATCAGTATCCGCTGCACGACGGTGATCGTGCTCGCGACCGCGAGCGCACCCAGCACGACCGGGATCAGCACCGGCAGGCCGAGCAGGTCCGACAGTCCGGTCATCGCGAGCACCGCGACCAGCCGGTCGGAGCGCTCGGCGATGCCGCCCTTGGCCTGCATGCCGAGCGACTCGGCGCGGGCCCGGGCGTAGGAGGTGACCGAGCCCATCACGAGGCAGTAGATCGCCAGGGCCGTCAACGGCTCGGAGTCGCCGGGGCCGACGTAGTAGAAGGCGAGGCCGGCGAAGATCGCAGCGTCCCCGAACCGGTCCAGCGTCGAGTCGAGGAACGCGCCCCACTTCGACGAGGTCCCACTGAGCCGGGCCATGTGCCCGTCGACGAGGTCGGAGAAGACGAACGCCGTGATCACCAGGACCCCGACCAGCAGCTGGCCGCGCGGGAAGAACACCAGCGCTCCCGCACAGACACCGAGCGTCCCGACGATGGTCACGGCGTCGGGACTGACCCCGAGGCGCAGCAGGAGCCGGGCCACGGGCGAGAAGACCTTCGTCCAGAAGGCTCGGAAACGTTCCAACATGTCGGGAGAAGGCTAACGGCTCGCCGTCCGCCTCAGGACCACGCCTCCGCGAGCAGGGCGCGGGTGTCGGTCAGCAGCTGCGGCAGCGTCCGGGTGCGGCCGATGATCGGCATGAAGTTCTGGTCGCCGCCCCACCGGGGCACGACGTGCTGGTGCAGGTGCGCGGCGATGCCGGCCCCGGCCACGGCGCCCTGGTTCATCCCGAGGTTGAACCCGTGCGCGCCGCTGACCGCACGGATCGTGCGCACCGCGGTCTTGGTGGACTCCGCGAGCTCGAGGGTCTCGGCCTCGTCGAGGTCGGTGTAGTCCGCGACGTGCCGGTAGGGGCAGATCATCAGGTGGCCGGGGCTGTAGGGATAGAGGTTCAGCACGACGTACGTCGACTCGCCGCGGTGCACGACCAGCCCGTCCTCGTCGTCGAGCGTCGGGACCCGGCAGAACGGGCACTGCCCGGACGTGCCGTCGGTGGGCTTGTTCTCGCCCTTGATGTACACCATCCGGTGCGGTGTCCACAGCCGCTCGAGGTCGTCGGGCTCCCCCACGCCGTCCTGCGTGAACGACTCGCTCATCCGGGGCCCCTGCGCGAAGCGGAGCGCAGCGAGCACGCGCGTGGGGTGGGTTTCACACCTGCGCCCGCGACTCGACGGCCTCGACGACCCGCGCGATCGCGTCCTCGACCGAGACGCCGTTCTCCTGGTGCCCGTCGCGGTAGCGGAAGCTCACCGCGCCGGCCTCGAGGTCGTTGTCCCCGGCGATCAGCATGAACGGCACCTTCTGGAGCTGCGCGTTGCGGATCTTCTTCTGCATCCGGTCGTCGGACTCGTCCACCTCGACCCGGATCCCCTGCGCCTTGAGCCGTCTGGCGACCTCGTGGAGGTAGTCGTTGTGGCGCTCGGCGATCGGGATGCCCTGCACCTGCACCGGCGCCAGCCAGGGCGGGAACGCACCGGCGTAGTGCTCGACGAGCACCCCGATGAACCGCTCGATCGAGCCGAACTTCGCGGAGTGGATCATCACCGGCTGCTGGCGGGTGCCGTCGGCCGCCTGGTACTCCAGCTCGAAGCCCTTCGGCTGGTTGAAGTCGTACTGGATGGTCGACATCTGCCAGGTGCGGCCGATCGCGTCGCGGCACTGCACCGAGATCTTCGGGCCGTAGTAGGCCGCGCCACCGGGGTCCGGCACCAGCTCGAGGCCGGACTCCGTAGCGACCTTCTCCAGCACCGCGGTCGCCTCGGCCCACTCCTCGTCGGAGCCGACGAACTTGTCCGGCTTCGAGTCGTCGCGGGTGGAGAGCTCGAGGTAGTAGTCGTCGAGCCCGAAGTCGCGGAACAGGCCCAGGCAGAAGTCCAGCAGGTGCTTGATCTCGGCGGGCGCCTGGTCGCGGGTGACGTAGGAGTGCGAGTCGTCCTGGGTCATCCCCCGGACCCGAGTCAGTCCGTGCACCACACCGGACTTCTCGAAGCGGTAGACCGACCCGAACTCGAACAGCCGCAGCGGCAGCTCGCGGTAGGACCTCCCGCGCGACCGGAAGATCAGGTTGTGCATCGGGCAGTTCATCGCCTTGAGGTAGTAGTTCGCGCCCTCCATCTCCATCGGGGGGAACATGCCGTCGGCGTAGTACGGCAGGTGCCCGGAGAGGTGGAAGAGCCCCTCCTTGGAGATGTGCGGGGTCCCGACGTACTCGAACCCCTCCTCGATGTGCCGACGGCGGACGTAGTCCTCCATCTCCCGCTTGATCACGCCACCCTTGGGGTGGAAGACCGGGAGACCTGAGCCGAGCTCGTCGGGGAACGAGAAGAGGTCGAGGTCGCGGCCGAGCTTGCGGTGGTCGCGGCGCTCGGCCTCCTCGATGCGGAGCAGGTGCTCGTCGAGCGCCTCCTTGGACTCCCACGCGGTCCCGTAGATGCGCTGCAGCTGCTTGTTCTTCTCGTCGCCGCGCCAGTACGCCGCCGCCGAGCGCATCAGCTTGAAGGCCGGGATGCGTTTGGTGGTGGGCAGGTGCGGGCCGCGGCAGAGGTCCTTCCACGCCAGCGACCCGTCGCGCTTGAGATTGTCGTAGATGGTCAGCTCACCGGCACCGACCTCGACCTCCGCGCCCTCGGCGGCGTCGTCGGACCGACCGGACCCCTTGAGCCCGATGAGCTCGATCTTGTAGGGCTCGGCCTGGAGCTCGTCGATGGCGTCCGCGTCGGTGGTGACCCGGCGCGAGAAGCGCTGGCCCTCCTTGACGATCTTGCGCATCCGGGTCTCGATCTTCTCGAGGTCCTCCGGCACGAACGGGGTCTCGACGTCGAAGTCGTAGTAGAAGCCGTCACGGATCGGCGGTCCGATGCCGAGCTTGGCGTCCGGGAACAGGTCCTGCACCGCCTGCGCCAGCACGTGGGCGGTCGAGTGCCGCAGGATGTCGTGGCCGTCAGCCGAGTCGATGGCCACCCCCTCGACGGAGTCCCCGTCGGCGAGCTCGTGCGCCAGGTCGCGCAGGGTCCCGTCGACCCGCGCGGCGATCACCTGCGGGTCCTCGCTGAACAGCTCCCACGCCTTGGTGCCCGTCGTCACCGAACGCTCGGCACGATCGCCTGCGTGAAGGACGGTGACGTTGATGTCGGGCACGTGATTCGGCTCCTCGTACGACGGGGCCGCCCGTCGTACACGGGCGGTCGGGTGAACGGGGCGATCGTATCCGGGTGCCCGCGATCCCCGCCCCCGGGTTTCGACCGGCCGGACGCGACCACGGGCCGGTCCGCGTGCCGCGACGGCTAGTCCACTCGCACCGGCCTTTGCCCACAAACCTCGCACGCCCTTCCGATGCCGCCGTGGCTGTGATGCGCTGGCTGGGCAGATCGCATCCGGACCTTGTGCCTTTTCGTTCCACAAGCAGCGAAGGTGTGGCCCCAGGCCCCTGTTCTAGCGGGCCGCCCTTCGTGGTCCGCCGCGACCGGTTGACGATCTCCCCCCGGATCACCGAGTCGCCGCGGACCGGCCGGCTCCTTGCCCGGGGTCTCCCAAGGCCCGGGCGAGGAGCCTCAGACCGCCGCCGGCAGCACCGGACCGGACTGGGAGGTCGTTCTGGACCTGCACGAACGCACGAGGCCGGCTCCCTGACGGGAGCCGGCCTCGGGCTGCTACGGGTGGGCGATACTGGGCTCGAACCAGTGACCTCTTCGGTGTGAACGAAGCGCGCTACCACTGCGCCAATCGCCCGTGCCGACCCGCGACGATCGGGGTCGGTGCGCCGGAAACAGTAGCGCATCGGACCCCGCCGTCCCAGGCCGGGCCGGTCCGCGTGCTCCCTCGGTGACCCGCACGCAGGAACGTTCTCGGCCGGGACCCCGAAACCTTTTCGCGGCACCCTCGTTGACCCGCCAGAGACGGTCGGTCTCGGTTTCCGCTGAATTCCGGCCATAAACGGACAGATCCCCTGACCGAACAGTACAGATCCCCTGACCGAACAGTCAGGTTCTGAAAAAACTTCAATCAATCTGTTTGATTCGCCGTCATACAGCCAACGCAACACCGTCTCCTTGTCGTCCGGAGGGGACGACCTGGGAGGAAGGCACAGCAGATGATGGACTTCTCGATGAACACGGCGCCACTGACGGTCACGCAAGCGGTGACCCTGGAGCTGATCGACCCGACCGGGTCGGTGACCCCGATCGAGGCGGAGCTGCACTACGACCCGCGCGACCCGTACGCCGTGACCACGGTCTTCATGACCGGGAGCGCCACGGTGCGCTGGACGTTCGGCCGCGACCTGCTCTGCGAGGGTCTGTACGAGCCGTCCGGTGACGGCGACGTCCACGTCTGGCCGTGCCTCGACTCCGAGGGCCACGCCGTCGTGATCATCGAGCTCTGCTCCCCCGACGGTGAGGCGCTGGTCCAGGCCAAGACCAACGACCTGAGCGTCTTCGTGGAGCGGATGAACAAGGCTGTCGAGCTCGGCAACGAGTCCGCCCACGTCGATGTCGACGCGACGATCGCAGCGATCTTCGCGAGCGAGGCCGCCTGACGCACTGGCTCGACTGGCTAGGGTTGGCTGGGAGGACCAACAACTCGCCTGATCGACCAGATCCGCTCGGGATCGGCCTAGGGGGCCATCGGTGCTGTTCAGCCACGACACGGAGCGCGCGCTCGCGTGCATCGTCGACCTGGTCAACTCCGCTCCCTCGTCCGGACCGGCGGGAGGCTCAGCAGGAACAGCTTCCGGACCTCGACGCGCTCCGCGCGTTCGTCGTCCTGCACGACATCAGCGAGGTCGGTGACCTCACCCCTGACGACGTCCGCGGCGTCCACGCCCTCCGCGAGGTGATCGCCGCCGTCTTCGACGCGACCGACGACCGGTCCGCGGCCGAGGCCGTCAACACGCTGGTCTCCCAGGCCACCGTCACCCCTCGGCTCACCGACCACGACGGCTACGACTGGCACGTCCACTACTTCGCCCCCGGGGCGGCCCTGGCCGAGCACCTCACCATCGACGGCGGCATGGCCCTCGCCCACGTCGTCGCCTCCGGCGAACGCGAGCGGCTCCGCCGGTGCGAGGCACCCGACTGCGACCAGGTGCTCGTCGACCTCTCCCGCAACCGCTCCAAGCGCTACTGCGACGCCCGGACCTGCGGCAACCGGCTCCACGTCGCGGCCTATCGCGAGCGGCAGCGCGCCGCGACTCCCTGACCCCTCCGGCGGGTCCTCAGGGGTCGACGTCCTGCGCCTCCCGTGCCGCCCAGACCTCCTGGCACTTCGCAGTCACCGGCCCCGGCGCCGCCAGCTCCCGGTCGTCGCACCGCGTGACGGGCTGGACGTCGCGCGTCGTGGAGACCAGGAAGATCTCGTCGGCGTCCCGGAGCACCCCGACCGGCTCGTCGACCTCGCGGCCGCCGTACCACTCGAGCAGGAGGGCCCGGCTGATGCCGGCCAGGCAGCCGCTGCCCAGGGTCGGCGTCCGCAGCTCGCCCTCGACGACGTAGAAGACGTTGGAGCCGGTGCCCTCGCAGAGGTGGCCGGCGGTGTTCGCGAAGACCGCCTCGGTGGCGCCCCGCTCGGCCGCGTGCGCCAGCGCCACCACGTTCTCGGCGTAGGACGTCGTCTTCAGCCCGGCCAGCGCCCCTCGCTCGTTGCGCGGCCACGGCACCGTGACGACCGACGTGGTCGCCGCTGCCGGCTTCAACGTGTCGGCGACCACCACCAGCGTGGGCGGGTTGTCTCCCCGTCCGGAGCCGAGCGGCGCGACACCGCCTGTGTAGGTGATCCGGAGCCGGCCGAGGGGCAGGTGCTCCTCGCCGAGTACGGCGCTGACGCCGCGCCGTACCTCGTCGACGTCGACGGCCGGCAGGCCGAGCCCGGCGGCCGACCGGCACAGCCGATCGAGGTGCCGGGTGAGTGCGAACGGCTGGCCGCCCATCACCTTCACCGCCTCGAAAACCCCGTCGCCGACGGTCATCCCGTGATCGCTCACGGTGATCGCGGGGCCGTGCGGATCGTCGAGAAGTCGGCCGTTCACCCAGGCGTGCATGGCACGAGACTAGGCCGCAAGAGCTGCGCGAACACGCATGAAAGCACCCGAATTTGTCATCTGCGTGTTGTCCGATAAAGTTCTCACGCACGCCGGGTTCGGGGGTTCTCGCACCGGGTGTTCAAGCGGACGTAGCTCAGTTGGTAGAGCGCAACCTTGCCAAGGTTGAGGTCGCGAGTTCGAGCCTCGTCGTCCGCTCGGAGAAGATGGTCGCAGCCTCCGTGGTGGAGTGGCCGAGAGGCGAGGCAACGGACTGCAAATCCGTCTACACGGGTTCAAATCCCGTCTCCACCTCGATGACTGGGACTCCACTTTCCGGTGGGGTCTCGGGTCGTTTAGGGCGATTGGCGCAGTGGTAGCGCGCTTCCTTGACACGGAAGAGGTCACTGGTTCAAACCCAGTATCGCCCACCAGTAAAACCGCAGGTCAGAGGCCCTTTCCGGGAGGCCGGGGAGGGTCTTTGCTTGCCCGCATGGAACGTCAGCCGCTGGCCACGCCCTTCGGCGGCCCGGCTGACGGCTCGGCGCTTCACCAGCGAACCGAGCCCCGGCCGGGCCTGAACCGGTCCACGAGACCGTGGAACGCTCCGCACCGGGCACGCCGCGGCCGCCCGTCAGCGAGCCCTCAGGCGTTCGACTTTGGCTCGGCGCTTCACCACGACCGAATGCCTGGCCAGGCCTAACCTCCCGACCATGACGCGGGTGGAACGCTGGGAACACAAGACCGAGATACCTCGACTCCTGTTGGCCGGCGGCGTTCCTCGTCGCGTACGCCTGGCCGGTTCTGGACCCGCGCCTGGACCCCGATGCGCGCAACAGTGCTGCTGGTCGCCAGTTGGACGGTATCGGCGGCGTAGCCGCCGAGTTCCTGGCCGCTCCGCTCGTCAGCTCGCCGGAGAGGACCGCTGAGCGCTACGCGTCGGCGTACCATCGTGTGCGTAGCCTCGCCGCTGATCGCTGTCCCGGATGCTGACGGACGCCTTGGCGCCACCATCTCGACGTCGGCGGGCACGCCCTGGCGTGGGCCGTGCAGCAGCGTCCACCGACGGCTCGGCGACCGCGTTCCCCGTGACGTCGAGGTGCCGGATGAGCGCTGCATCATGTCGCCGCAGCCAGGCTGCCTGGACGCCGAACAGGACGCCGAGGGCGCCAACGTCTCGACCTACGGCGACGCCCTGTGGTGGGCGTGCACCACCGTGACCACCGTCGGCTACGGCGACCGCTTCCCCGTGACGTTCGAGGGCCGCATGATCGCTGTGCTGTTGATGATCGTGGGAATCGCCACGCTCGGCGCCGTCACTGCGGCACCCCACGAAATCTAGCATTGTGCCTGGTCTAGCGTGCAGGTGAAGCGGAACTGGCCACCCGTAGTCGTCCCGGCCGCGCGAGCCAAGCGACACTGTCGACAACGTCGGCGAAGCGTGCCGGCGTGGCACCGCCTCGGCTGACGAAGATCTGCGCCAGCCCGCTCGCCTTCGCCACGTCGGCCGACGCCGCGGCGCCCGACGGCGACTACAACGGCACCCTGAAGGACGGCGTGGTCGCCACCGAGTACGTCAAGCATCAGTCACCTGGACCACGCCAGCCTCGTCGGCGAGTACTCCGCCCGCTCGAACCAGAACGGCCAGTTCGTCTCGGGCAACACCGGGACGGCCGACCAGACGCACCGACGCCGGGCTCGCGCGCCGCGCTCGTGCAGGGGTACCTGGGTCACTGATCCCGATCCGGATCGAACGGGCCGTCTCCCCTCGCCCCGGCTCAACAGCCCGTCTCGCTTCGGCGGGGCGGGCTGTTCTCATACCCGCCCGCGCAGGTGAGCGATCTGTCGAGCGCGCGTCTGTCGAGGCGCGGGGCGCGCTTGCGCAGCGCCCTGACTGGCCCGAGTTCCTGAACCGGTCCGCCACCAGCTCCCTGATCGGACGGGTCAGCACGTACGTGGTCGGCGTCAACATCGTGTGCGTAGGCCTAGCCGCCATCGCTGTCCTGGACGCTGAACAGGACGCCGAGGGCGCCAACATCTCGACCTACGGAGACGCCCTGTGGTGGGCGTGCACCACCGTGACCACCGTCGGCTACGGCGACCGCTTCCCCGTGACGTTCGAGGGCCGGATGATCGCTGTGCTGTTGATGATCGTGGGAATCGCCACGCTCCCGGCGCCGTCACTGCGGCCATCGCAGCGTGGATGGTCGGACAGGTGCAGCACGCCGATTCCGCTACGCAGCCGGTGGTGCCAGAACGTCAGCCGCAGGTGCCGCGGGAATCGCTGCCTGACCGCAGGAGTCATGGTCAACAGTCGCCCTCAACACGCCGGGGCCGCGCAGTCACGCAGGGCCTCGGAGCTCACGTGCTCCTCAGCGACCCGCCTCCACCATGGCCGCCTCCAGCGTGCCGTGAGTGCCCGCGTACGTGTCGGCCTGGTCTCCTGGATCCCGGAACTCCAGGCGCCACCCCGCGTAGCAGGAGGTGATCCGCCAACGCCTCCCGCGGCGGCCGGTGCCGGTGTGGGCCCCGCCCTCCTCGCGGAAGATGATTCTGGTTGCTGTCCGGTCACCGCTCTCTCGGACGGGTCGACGTCTCGTGTAGCGGCGTGCATCAACTGTCATGTGTTCCCCACCCCAGGCCGGCAATGGTCCCCCCACGCCGGCACGCGTTTCGCGGCTCACGGCACCAACTGCCTGCGACCCAGAGTCGCCGGTGCCGCCCGCCACACCCCAATACACAACAAAGTAGCCCCGTTGGCCCGAAGATGCACTCCCCCAGCCGGGCCATCCCCGAGGACCCATGTGCGCACCGCAATGGCCTCTGCGACGGGGGACCTAGATGCTCCCTCCGCACCAGAAAGCTCCCACCCCGCGAACACTGGGAGATCGCGGAGCGGGAGCTGACTCGGTGGATCGGCCCCCCCGGGTCGCCGCCCGACCCGGATGCGTTTGGCAGACCTCGCACCCCCCGGCGCGTCTATCCACGCGTTCGAAACTAGCGGCGAGCAGCGGACAATTCACTCCCCAGATCGAGTCAGATGTACTCCCCCGCGTGGAAAACACCCGTACAGACCTTGACCGTCTGCCTCCGACGCCGGAGGCCGTGGTCGCGAACGCGCGAGCCGTACAGAGGCTCCCCGCCGGACCTGGGGGGATGTTCCCGACGGGGAGCCGGCCCGGAACCGTTGAGCGGACACCTAGCTGGCGCGCGAGCCGTGAGGGGTGCCCCGCCGTTGGAAGTCGAAGCACGCAGGCGATACGCGAGCGCACGAGGTCCGGATGCGATCTCACAACAGGGAAACACAGTTCACCGCCGAACGAAAGGCGATGCGAGGTTTGCGCCGAACCGTTTCCCGGCCGATCGGAGGGTGGAGCAGGGCGGCCGGCCGCGGACATCAGACCGACCCCCGGATTGGGAGTCCCGAGGGTCGGTCACGGAGGCGGACGCCTCTGCCTGAGCGCGACCCGAACAGTGTGGCGGCGCGTACTAGAGAGGTCGGCAGGTGCGGCGGCTCACTTGAGGTTTCCGGGGCGCGACGACGCAAGGGATCGACGCGCAGAGCGAACCGCCTCCGGCTGGCAGTCGGAGGCGGTTCGGAATGACATCCCTCGAGGCCCCCGGGTCCCCCAACCCCCCACCGTTGGTCTGTCTGTGCGTCACGGTAGCCGCGCGGACATCGTCGTCTCCATAGCCCGATCGGGCGGTCTGCGCCGTACGCCGCGAGTGCGTAACCCCTGGCCCTCAGCGGCGTTTCCTCAGCGACATCGGCAACCTGTTCAGCTCGATGTCCTCGACGCCCCCGGCGACCCCTCGCCCGGGGGCGTTCGGGTGCCACCGCTCCCGGACAGACAGACAACCGCCTCCGCGCTCCCGGCGAGCGGGGCGCGGAGGCGGTCCTGTCGTGCGGTCCCCTCACGGAGAGAACAGGGATCGACCCCGTCAGGGACGTAGAAACAGGACCGGTCTCGGGTCCGGTCCTGCTCGGGAGAAGTCTGACACGAAGGCGGGCGTGCTGTCTGCACAACGGCCGGAAAACCGAGGAGCGGCCCGCGGTCCCCGTTGGGAGATGGGACCGAGAGCCGCTCAATGCCGGTCACCGGGGGGCGATGTTCCGGCGCCGTGGGCCGCTGGGGGGCAGTGCATACCCACGGGTGGGGGGTTCTTCACACGAGGGATCGGCATTCGGCAGGCCGGACTTGAGCGTCGCGAGGGAGTTATTTTCGCGGGCTGGTCCACCCGCGGATTGCCCGGCCCTCAGACGGGTACGTCGAGGCTGCGCGGACGGAGCACCGAGCGCAGACCAGGAGGCCCACCGTGGCAGCGACCGAAGCCCTGACCCATCCCACCACCGCGACGTCCGCGGTGCGCGACGTCCTGGAGGCGAGTCTGCAGAAGATGACCGCGAAGGCCTCGCAGAAGACCGAGGACTGGAGCCGTGACCTGGAGGCGGTCGCGGCGTCGGGCGGCGCCACCCGGCAGGCGGGCCTGCGCGGCGCCAAGGCCGGGTTGCAGGGCAAGAATCCCGTCTGGGGTGCCATCAAGGGCGCGTGGGCAGGCGCTTCGGTGAAGCTCCGGCTCGCCGCGGTGCTGCTGCTGGTGCTGCTGCTCCTGCTGGCCCCGGTCCCGACCCTGCTCCTCCTGCTCGGCCTGCTGATCGCCGCCCTGGTCAAGGCGATCCGCGCCGCCACGTAACTTCCGGGCGCCGTCGGCGTTTCTCCGGTGACGTCGTCGCCCCGCTCGGCACGACGTCACCGGACGCCCCCACCAACTCCCTCCGGCGGGGGCGTTCGAACGCCTGCGGTCCAGACAGGTCTTTCATCATCAGGCAAGGGGGTACATCTCCCTGCGAGAAGGTTCTTGCAGCTGCCCTTCTCGGAGCGTCCCACCTCAATCCCCCAGGTCCGGTGGGGCGCTCCCCTGCCTTCAGGCCGGTCTCAGCCGACAGCCCCGAAGATCTGCAGCACCTGCTCCAGCAGGTCCTCGCCGGCCGCGCCGTCCTCTGCGACCAGCCGCACCAGCCGGTCGGCCAGGTCACGCACCTTCACGTTGCTGTCCTGGGAGTGCGCCCGAAGCAGCAGGAACGCCTCGTCGGGGCCGATCCCCTGCGCCAGCATCAGCACGCCCTTGGCCTGCTCGATCACCGCTCTGTGGTCGAGCGCTCCTGCCAGCGCCTCCTGGACGTCGACCTGGCCCGCCTGCCGGTTCGACTCCGTGAAGTCGACGAGGTAGCCGACGACCGTGCGCACCGCTCCCTCCTGCCGCTCGCCGTGCCCGGCCAGCAGGACCACCCGCTCGGACCCGGCGGCGTCGACGATCGTGGTGTGGAAGCTGAACGCCGCGCCGGTGCGGAAGCTCTCCTCGACGGCGGCGCGGCCCTGCGCGCGTGCCGTCGGGCTTCAGGTGGGCGGCGAGCACCGTGGCCGAGGGCACGACCTGGCCCGGCTCGAACCCGAGGATCCGGTAGAACGTGTCCGACCAGGACCAGGCGCCCTCGCGCACCGCGTAGCGGAACCGACCGATCCGCTGGGGGGCTCCCACAGCCAGCGCCGAGATGGCGGCGTCGGTGGGTCCGGAGGGTGTGGTCATGTCGAGCAGTCGCTCCGTGTCAGGGTCCGGTCGGCCCGGGACTCGGGTCGTGCGAAAGATACCGTGCGGAGCGCGACCGTCCCCTGCCGGACGGACGAGCCCCCTCCTCTGACCGGTGGACGGCCGAGGAAGGGGCCCGCTCTCTCAAACCGCGGCACCGGAGCCGGCTTCTTGACCCGAGGTGAAGCCGCGTCCCAGGACGTGCCCAGTCCGCCACGGATTCATTCATCGGAGCGAGAAAACATGCGCGCCGCTCAGGGTGAGGTGAGCAAGGTCGCGGCGACCCACTCCTCGACGAGCGCCCATCGGCCGGGCCGGACCTGCGCGACGTACACCACGCGGCCCTCCCAGCCGGCGCTGGTCCGGCGCCACTCCACCAGCAGACCTGGGCGTTTGACACCCTGGTCGTCGACGGCGTCGGCGACCCAGCAGTGCCGCCCCGGACAGTCGTCGTACGGCGGCTGCTCGGCGACCCGGACCCGGCGTGACATCGGGATGCCACCGCGTCCACCGCCCATGCCACCTGCCGCCATGGCGACAAGCATGACACGAATCCGAACACCTGTTCGAACATCGCGGCGCTCGACGCGTCCACCCGTGGACCGGAAGGGTCGGGTACGCTTGGGAGTTGCCCGGCTGCGGCCGAGGGCGCGGACCAGACCGTCCGCGCGCGAAGGAACTGTCCGTGCGACCTGATCGCCGATCCGAGGAATCCACTTCATGCTGCTGCGCGTTGACATCGAGGACCGCACCGACCACGCGGTGGTCGTGGCTGCCGGCGAGATCGACGCGGCCACGGCCGACACCGTGGCCACCGCCGTCTCGCACGCCCTCGCCGACGGGTACACGCTGGTGCTGCTCGACTTCGCCCAGGTGACCTTCATCGACTCCACCGGCCTCGGGATGCTCGTGAAGTCGCACCGGGCGGCCGAGGCCCGGCAGGCCAGGTTCGCCGTCGTGCACCCGACCCCGCAGACCCGCAAGCTGATCCGGGTCCTCGGTCTCGACAAGCTGCTGCACATCCACGACAGCTACGAGCAGGCCCTCGCCGACCAGGCCTGAGGCCCCCCAATTGGGGCATGGACAACCCCGAGGCTCGCGCGTACCGTCTCGAACGCCGAGACAGCGGAGCGACCACCGACAGCGGTGGTCCGGTCCCGGTGACGTTCTATCGAGTCTCTTGGTCAAGCAGCGGCCCAGACATTCTCAGAAGGCCCGGGTGCGACATGTCGTCGCAGAAACAGCTGCCATCGAAGGACCTGACCGACCTCCCCTACTTCACCCTCGACATGCACCGACGCACCGACGCCGACGCGGTGGAGGTGCTGCTGACCGGTGACATCGACGCGCTGACCGTCGGCCACCTCGACGACAGCCTCGGCTGGATCGTCGAGCACATGAGCCAGCAGGTGGTGATCGTGGACTTCACCGGTGTGACCCGGGTCGACGCCTGCGCCGTCGAGACGCTGACGAGGTTCCGGTCCATGCTCGCTGCCGATCGTCGTACGTTGGCGACCTGTGGCGAGTCCCCTGCGATCGCCGACCTGCTCGGCGCCGCCGGGCTGCACCACCCCCTCACCACGGACGAGCTGGGGGTCTGAGTGCGAGTGGACGCGCGGGTCACCCCCGACGGCAGAGCAGGCGTGATCGTCGCCCAGGGCGAGATGGACCTCGCGGCGGCACCACGGCTGCGCGAGGCGCTCACCGACCACCTGACCGCGGGGCGGGCACACCTGCTGATGGACCTGACCGCTGTCACGTTCATCGACTCGACCGGGCTCGGTGTCCTGGTGGGTGCTGCCAAGAAGGCCGGCGGGCTCGGCGGTTCCCTGCGGATCGTGTGCAGCAACGAGCGCGTGCTGCGGCTGCTGGCCATCACCGGTATCAGCCGCTCGATGACGGTGCTGCCGACCGTCGAGGAGGCCACCGCGAACTGGCCGCTGTCGCCGGCCTAGGTCACTCGTCGTCGCCGGGACGGGCTTCGCCGTGCGTGCCCGGACGGGGTGCCCAGGGCAGCTCCTCCGCCGGGCGTACGACGACCAGCCGGTCGCCCCGCGCGAGCTGGGTGACGGTCGGGTCGTAGTAGCGGTGCACCACCCCGTCACGCACGACCGCGATCACCTGGTCGGGCAGCGACTGCGGCTGCTTGCCGACCTCGGGCACGAGCAGGTCGCGCTCGGCGACCTCGAGGCCCTCGCCGTAGGTCATCAGGTCCTCCATCACGCTGCCCAGCGACGGGCTCAGCGAGGAGAGGCCGAGCAGCCGGCCCACGGCGTCCGACGACGTGACGACCGAGTCGGCGCCGCTCTGCCGGACCAGCTGGACGTTGTCGGACTCGCGGACCGCGGCCACGACGTAGGTGTCCGGGTTGAGCTGGCGGACGTTGAGGGTGGCCAGCACCGTGGAGTCGTCGCGGTCGGTGGTGATGATGACCTGCTTGGCCTGCGCGACCCCGGCCCGGCGGAGCACCTCGCGGCGGGTGGCGTCACCGGTCACCACCGCGAGTCCGTCCGCGTGCGCCTCGCCGAGCGCGGTGCTGCTCGGGTCGACGACGACGATCCGCTCCTTGTCGACCCCGTTGCTGACCAGGGTCTGCACCGCGCTGCGGCCCTTGGTGCCGTAGCCGATCACGATGACGTGCTGGTCCATGGTCTTCCTCCATCGGGCGACGCGGAACATCTCTCGACCCTGGTTGGCGAGCACCTCGAGCGTCGTACCGATCAGCAGCACCAGGAACGCGATGCGCAGCGGTGTCAGGACGAAAGCGTTGATGAGGCGGGTGTGCGCCTCGACCGGCGCGATGTCGCCGTAGCCGGTCGTGCTCAGCGTGACGGTCGTGTAGTAGATCGCGTCGGTGAGGGTGAGCAAGCGCCCGGGGTGGGCGTTGTCGTGGTAGCCCGGCCGGTCGAAGTAGACCAGCGCCACGGTCAGCCCGAGGATCGCCACCGCCAGCAGGACGCGGCGGCTCAGCTCCCAGACCGGTGAGCGGACGACCGCGGGAAGCCGGACCCGACCACGGGTCACCTCGGCAGCGTCGTCAGGCACGGTGTGAATGTACGGCACGGCCGCCGCCCGTCACGGCAGCACCTCGCGGCTCAGGTCTCGGGCCGCAGACCGACCGAGTCGTGGCGCCAGAACACGTCCGGGTAGACAAGGGCCCCGCTCATCCACTGCTGGTCGTAGCCGGGCAGCGTTGCCACCTGGAAGGCGGGCCCGGGGATCCGCACCGACGGCGCGGTGAAGCCCAGCTCCTTGCCGGCCACGAAACCGAGTCGGGAGTAGTAGTCGGGCCCGCCCTCGAGGAACACCAGCGGCTCGCGGCGGTCCTCGAGCGACCGCAGGGTCTCCGTCACCAGCTGGGAGCCGATGCCGGCCCGCTGACGGTCGACGCGCACGGAGAGCGGACTGAGCACCAGCACCTCGACGAGCTTCCTCGGGGCATCGAGCCACCCGCGGGTGTAGGCGACGTGGCCGACGACCTCGCCCTTCTCCTCCAGGACGAAGGACAGGTCCAGCCAGGCCAAGGAGTCACGCATCGCGTCGAGCAGGTCGGGGACCTTCTCCCCTCCGAAGGCTCCGGTCACCACACGGCGCACGACCTCGGCGTCGTCTGCGGTCTCCGCTCGAACTGTGCGCTTGTCGCTCATGCAGGTGTCCTCCGGGTCACGGGCGGCTCTTCCCCGCGTCGCGGGTCTGGCGCCTCCACTCCTTGAGCCGCTCGGCGCGGAGCCTGGCGTCCGTCCGCGAGGCTACCCAACGCTGCTCGCGCTGGAGGCGCTCCCAGCTCTCGAACCGCCGCACCGTGAGGCTGCCGTCGGCGATCGCCTCCGCCACCGCGCAGCCGGGCTCGCCGTGGTGGACGCAGTCGTTGAAGCGGCACCGGCCGGCCAGCTCCTCGACGTCGGCGAAGGTCGCGGCGATCCCGGCCTCGGCGTCGACGAGGCCGACGCCCCGCAGGCCCGGCGTGTCGATCACCGCTCCCCCGCCGGGCAACGGCACCAGCTCGCGCCGCACCGACGTGTGCCGGCCACGGCCGTCCTCGCGGATCGCCCGCGTGGTCAGCACCTCGGCGCCGACCAGGGCGTTGGTCAGCGACGACTTGCCGTGGCCCGACGAGCCGAGCAGGCCCAGGGTCAGCCGCCCCTCGAGCCGGTCGCGGAGCTCGCCGACGCCCGCACCGGACACGGCACTGACCACGCACACCTCCACGCCCGGTGCCGCGTCGGCGACCTCCTCGGCGTGGGCGGCCGCGTCCGAGACCAGGTCGGCCTTGGTGAGCACCACCAACGGGCGTGCACCGCTCTCCCAGGCGAGGGTCACCAGTCGCTCGACCTTGGCCAGGGACGGTGTGGGGTGCAGGGCGACCACGACCGCGGCCACGTCGATGTTGGCGCACAGCACCTGGCCGTGGCTCTGCTCGCCGGCCGTGGCCCGGACGACGGCCGTCCGCCTCGGCAGCAGCCGCTCGAGCGTCAGCCGGTGGTCGGGCCACTCCCGCAGCACGCACCAGTCCCCCGTGCACGGACCTTCGGTCGGGTCCTTCGCCATCCGTGCCAGCAGGGCGCCCCCGATGCCGGTGCGGTGCGGGCCGGACTCGGCGAGCACCGAGACGAGCCCGCGGTCGACACGCACGACGCGGGCCAGGTGGGCGTCAGCGGACGCGGCCCAATCGGCCATGTCCGGCTCGTAGCCGATCGTCTCCAGCACACCCGGAATGTACGGCGGCCCGCGCGCCGCCGCACGTGCATTTTCAGTCCCGGAGCCTGCGGACCGGGACGGTCGGCTCGTCTCCCCGGTCGTCGCGCACGTCAGCGGGGCCGGCGGACGTGCGTCCGGCTGGACGGTCGACGGCGTCCGTGGCGGCCGGGGCGCCGGTCTCCTGGTCGTGCGGGAGGCCCTCGTCGTACTTCTGCAGCAGCATGGTCTCGTCGGCAGCGTCGGGGAACCGCTCCTGCTCCTCGTCGTCGCGGCGCAGCCGCGGGATCATCGCCTGCAGCCGGAGCCTGCGGACGATCTCCATGCGGGCCCGCGACGTCTCCTTCTCCGGCCAGAGCCGGTCGAACGCGGCGTTGACCGCGGCACCGATCAGCACCGCGATCGAGAGGATGTAGAGCCACAGCATCACGACGATCGGCGCGGCGAGCGGGCCGTAGATCGACGTGGACCCCTTCGCCGTCCCGGTCAGCACCCAGCGCAGCAGGTAGGACCCGACGATCCAGATCGTCATGGTCAGCGCGGCGCCGGGGAGGTTGTAGCGCCACGACGTCCGCACCGGGACGGACACGTGGTAGAGCGTGGCCAGGAAGCAGATGCACAGCACCACGACGATGGGCCAGTACAGCTCGTTGACGAAGTCGAGGTCCTTCGGCAACGCCCGGTCGACCAGCCGCGGGCCGGCGACGACCAGCGGGATGGTGACCACCCCGGTGACCAGCCCCATGACGTAGAGCGAGAAGGACAGCATCCGCGTCTTGACGATGCCGCGGTGCCCGCCGAGGCCGTACATGATCGTGATCGTCTCGACGAAGACGTTGAGCGCCCGCGACCCGGACCACAGCGCCAGGATGAAACCGACGGAGATGACGTCGAACCGGCCACCCTTGAACACGTCGTTGAGGGTCGGCTTCACGATCGCGTCGACGGTCTGGGGCGTGAGTGCCCGGGAGGAGACCTCGATGATCGAACGCCGGACCTGCTCGACCTGCGCGGGGCTGATGCTGTCGAAGACGTAGCCGATCGACCCGGCCAGCCCGAACAGCAACGGCGGCAGGGACAGCAGCGCGAAGAACGCCGCCTCCGCGGCCAGCCCGGTGACCCGGGTGCGGAAGCACGTGCCCACCGTCGAGACGATCAGCCGCCACACGGTGTCGCGGAGGGCGACCACCCGCGCGGAGAACGAGTCGGCCGCGGCGGGCACGCTCTCCGTTTTCGCCGGCATGGCCCTACGGTATCTTTCATGCCCGCCGAGATCCGTGCAGCCACGAACCAGGCTCCCCCGCTGGTCGGTCACAACACCGTCACCTCCGACGCCGCGCTCGTCGACGCGGTGACCCGCCACGCGTCCGCCGCGGTCGTCGACGACCTGGCCGAGCTCGGTGCGGTGGCCGGCTCCGCCGAGGCCCGTGAGCACGGGATGCTCGCCAACCGGAACGAGCCCGAGCTGGCGCCGTACGACCGCTACGGGAACCGGGTCGACGAGGTCCGGTTCCATCCGTCGTGGCACTGGCTGATGGAGCGCGGCGTCGGCTACGGGCTGCAGGCGGCCCCGTGGACCTCCGACGACCCGCACGCGCACGTCCGGCGCGCGGCCGGGTTCTTCGCGTGGTCGCAGACCGAGCCGGGTCACGGCTGCCCGATCTCGATGACCTACGCCGCAGTCCCGGCGCTGCGCGCCGACGACGCGATCGCGAAGGAGTGGACGCCGCGGCTCGCGTCCACCTCCTACGACTTCGGGCTGCGGCCGGTGGCGGACAAGACCGGCGCCCTGGCCGGCATGGGCATGACCGAGAAGCAGGGCGGCTCGGACGTGCGGGCCAACGTGACGACGGCGACGCCGACCTCCGTGGACGGTGAGTACACCCTCGACGGGCACAAGTGGTTCACCTCCGCGCCGATGAACGACGTGTTCCTGGTGCTGGCGCAGGCCGGTCCGGCGCACGACGCGCTCTCGTGCTTCCTGGTCCCCCGGGTCCTCCCCGACGGCAGCCACAACCGGCTCGACGTCGTACGTCTCAAGGACAAGCTGGGCAACCGGTCGAACGCCTCCTCGGAGCTGGAGTTCCGCGGCACCTGGGCGCAGCGTCTCGGCGACGAGGGTCGCGGGGTGCGCACGATCATCGAGATGGTGGCCGCGACCAGGCTCGACTGCGTGCTCGGGTCGGCGTCGCTCATGCGGCGGGCGCTCGCTGAGGCGTCGTGGCACGTCGCGCACCGGTCCGCGTTCGGCGGCCTGCTGGCCGACAAGCCCCTGATGCAGAACGTGATCGCGGACCTCGCCGTCGAGTCGGAGGCCGCCACGGTGCTCGGACTGCGGCTCGCCGCCGCCGTGGACGACGCGCACGACCCGCACGAGGCGGCGCTGCGCCGGATCGCCCTCCCGCTCGCGAAGTACTGGGTCTGCAAGCGCACGCCGATGATGGTCGCCGAGGCGCTCGAGTGTCTCGGTGGCAACGGCTACGTCGAGGAGTCCGGCATGCCGCTGCTGTTCCGCGAGTCCCCGTTGAACTCGGTGTGGGAGGGCTCGGGCAACGTCAACGCGCTCGACGTGCTGCGTGCGCTGTCCCGCGAGCCGGAGGCGCTGAACGCCTGGATCGTCGAGGTCGGCCGGGCCCGCGGCGAGGACCCGCACCTGGACCGGGCCATCGAGTCCGTGCTCGAGACCCTGGCCGACACCTCCGCCCTCGAGGTCGGGGCCCGCCGGCTCGCCGGCCAGATGGCCGCCTGCCTGCAAGGTGCGCTGCTGGTGCAGCACGCGCCGGCAGCGGTCGCCGAGGCGTTCTGCGCCACCCGCCTCGGCACGGAGTACGGCGGCACGCTCGGCACCCTGCCGCGTGGCATCGACCTCGTCTCGATCGTCACCCGCACCACCCCGACCATCGCTGGTTGAGCCCACCGTCGGCTGATCGAGCCGACCATCGGCTGATCGAGCCGACCACCGGCGGAGGGGTCTCGACAAGCTCGACCACCCGGCGGTCGAAGGGTGTCGACAAGCTCGACCGCCCGGGGACCGAGGGTCTCGACAAGCTCGACCACCCGGGGGCGGGGACGAGCAGGGTCAGCTGAGCTCGAGGCCGGGGTAGAGCGGGTGCTTGTCGAGCAGCTCGGCGGAGGCGGCCTTGGTGCGGTCGGCGACGCCGTCGGCCAGCGCGTAGGTCGCCTTGGAGGGCGCACCCGCCTTGTTGGTGCCGGGCTGGGTGTTCTTCAGGACGTCGACGACGAGGTCGGCGACCCGGTCGAACTCGGTCGCGCCGAAGCCGCGGGTGGTCAGCGCCGGGGTACCGAAGCGGATGCCGGAGGTGTACCACGCGCCGTTCGGGTCGGAGGGCACCGAGTTGCGGTTGGTGACCACGCCCGCGTCGAGCAGCGCCGACTCGGCCTGCCGGCCGGTGAGCCCGAACGACGAGACGTCGAGCAGCACGATGTGGTTGTCGGTGCCGCCGGTGACGAGCGTGGCGTCGCGCGACAGGAAGCCCTCGGCCAGCGACTTGGCGTTGTCGGCGATGTCCTGGGCGTAGGTCTGGAACGACGGCTGACGCGCCTCGGCGAGTGCCACGGCCTTGGCCGCCATCACGTGCGAGAGCGGGCCGCCGAGCACCATCGGGCAGCCGCGGTCGACCGAGTCGGCGTACTCCTCGGTGGCCAGCACGAGTCCGCCGCGGGGCCCGCGCAGCGACTTGTGCGTGGTCGTGGTGGTGACGTGGGCGTAGGGCACCGGGTTCTCCTCACCGGTGAACACCTTGCCGGCGACCAGCCCGGCGAAGTGCGCCATGTCGACCATCAGCGTGGCGCCGACCTCGTCGGCGATCTCGCGCATCTTGGCGAAGTTCACCCGTCGCGGGTAGGCCGAGTAGCCCGCGATCAGCACCAACGGCTTGAACTCCTGGGCGGCGGCGCGCACGCGGTCGTAGTCGAGCAGCCCGGTCTCCGGGTCGGTGCCGTAGGAGCGCTGGTGGAACATCTTGCCGCTGATGTTCGGACGGAAGCCGTGGGTCAGGTGTCCGCCGGCGTCCAGGGACATCCCGAGCATCCGCTGGTTGCCGAACTCCTTGCGCAGCGACTCCCAGTCCTCCTCGCTGAGCTCGTTGACGTTCTTCGCCGAGTGCTTCGCCAGGGCCGGGGACTCGACGCGGTGCGCGAGGATCGACCAGAACGCGACCAGGTTGGCGTCGATGCCGGAGTGCGGCTGCGCATAGGCGTACGGCGCACCGAACAGCTCGCGCGCGTGCTCGGCGGCCAGCGCCTCGACGGTGTCGACGTTCTGGCAGCCGGCGTAGAAGCGGTGACCGACCGTGCCCTCGGCGTACTTGTCGCTGAACCAGGTGCCCATCGTCATCAGCACCGCCGGCGACGCGTAGTTCTCACTGGCGATCAGCTTGAGCGAGGAACGCTGGTCGCGCAGCTCGGCGCGTGTGGCCTCGGCCACACGGGGCTCCACCGATGCGATCACCTCGAGCATCGCGTCGTAGGCCGTGCTGGCGGTCTTCGCGAGGCTCTCCGGGTCGGCTGTCGAGGCTGAGGGGGACGTCTGGGCAGCGGTCGGCCCGGTCTGTGAGTCCGTCATGGCGGACAGCCTAGTGACGGTCGGCGGGCACGACGAGGCCCCCATCACCGTCTCACATTTTGGGCGGTCGTCTCACATCATAAGATCGCGGTTTGTGGGACGACCGTCCGAGACGTGAGACTTCCTTCCATGATCAGCTCCGCAACGGCGACGCACCTCGTGGGACGCATCCACGTGGACCTCGGACGCATGCGCAGCATGATCTGTCTGCCCTGGCCCACCGCCTGACCGCCCAGCATCTCAGCCGGGCGCGCGGTCGCCGGCAGAGCTCGCGACGACGACGTCGACGAGCACCAGCGCGTCGTGCGTCTCTCGTCTCCAGGAGCGCAACCCAGTGACACCCCCCTCGGAACGTCCCAGCACCACCCCTGGCAGCACCACGCCGCCGGCCACCGGCCCCGGCCGGTCCGGACGGGCCCGGCCCAAGCGCGGCGAGGGCCAGTGGGCGCTCGGCTACCGCGAGCCGCTGAACCAGAACGAGCAGTCCAAGAAGGACGACAACCCGCTCAACGTGCGCGCACGCATCGAGAACATCTACTCGCAGCGCGGGTTCTCCTCGATCGACGGCGGCGACCTGCGCGGCCGGTTCCGCTGGTGGGGCCTCTACACGCAGCGCAAGCCCGGACTGGACGGCGGCAAGACCGGTGCCCTCGAGCCGGAGGAGCTCGACGACGAGTACTTCATGCTGCGCGTCCGCTCCGACGGTGCCCTGCTCGGCGCGGACCAGCTCCGGGTGCTCGGCAGCATCTCCACCGACTTCGGACGAGGCACGGCTGACGTCACGGACCGGCAGAACATCCAGTACCACTGGATCCGCATCGAGGACGTGCCGACGATCTGGCAGCGCCTCGAGTCCGTCGGGCTCCAGACCCAGGAGGCCTGCGGCGACTCGCCACGCGGGTTCCTCGGCTCACCGGTGGCCGGTGTCGCTGCGGACGAGATCATCGACGGCACCGCGGCGCTGGCGGAGATCAAGCGGCGCTACATCGGCGACCCGGAGTACTCCAACCTGCCCCGCAAGTTCAAGACCGCGCTGACCGGCCACCCCAGCCAGGACGTCGCGCCCGAGGTGAACGACGTCTCCTTCGTCGGCACCGTGCACCCCGAGCTCGGCCCCGGCTTCGACCTGTGGGTCGGCGGCGGGCTGTCGACGAACCCGATGCTCGCCCAGAAGCTCGGCGTCTGGATCCCGCTCGACGAGGTCGCCGACGCGTGGGAAGGCGTCATCTCGGTGTTCCGGGACTACGGCTACCGCCGGCTGCGCTCCCGGGCCCGGCTGAAGTTCCTGCTCCAGGACTGGGGCAAGGAGAAGTTCCGCCAGGTCCTCGAGGAGAAGTACCTCGGCCGGGCGCTCGTCGACTGCCCCTCGCCGCCGATCCCCACCGAGAGCGGCGACCACATCGGCGTGCACGAGCAGAAGGACGGCCGCTACTACCTCGGTCTGGCGCCGACGGTCGGCCGCATCTCCGGCTCCGTGCTCACGAAGCTCGGCGACCTCGTCGAGGCGTACGGCGCGGCGGGTGCCCGCCTCACGGCGTACCAGAAGATCGTCGTGCTCGGCGTCGAGGCCGACCGGGTGGAGGCCCTGGTCGAGGCGCTCGACGGGATCGGGTTGTCCGCCCGCCCGTCCAACTGGCGGCGCAGCACGATGGCCTGCACCGGCATCGAGTTCTGCAAGCTCGCGATCGTCGAGACCAAGCAGCGCGCCGCCGACCTGATCGGCGAGCTCGAGCAGCGCTTCCCCGACCTGGACACCCCGATCACGGTGAACGTCAACGGCTGCCCGAACGCCTGCGCACGCACCCAGGTGGCCGACATCGGCCTCAAGGGGATGCTGGTGCTCGACGCCGACGGCGCCCAGGTCGAGGGCTTCCAGGTGCACCTCGGCGGCGGGCTCGGGCTCGACCCGCAGTTCGGCAAGAAGCTGCGGGCGCACAAGGTGACCAGCAGCGGCCTCGACGACTACGTCACCAACGTCGTCACGGCGTTCCTCGACCAGCGCACCGCCGGCGAGACCTTCGCCCAGTGGGTCGGCCGCGCCGACGAGGTGGCCCTGCGCGGCGAGGTCGGGCAGCGATCCCTCCAGGTCGCCCGATGAGCGCCGGCCGGGGCATCCCGTTCCACTGCCCGTACTGCGGCGACGAGAACCTCCGCCCCAGCGAGGAGGGGCACGGCGCGTGGGAGTGCCACGCGTGCCTGCGCGCCTTCTCGCTCAAGATGCTCGGCATGATCGCCCGACCCACCACGACCGAGGTGCCCAGATGACTACTGCCACCACCGAGGCGGCCCGTGCCTTCAAGGGCACCGACACCCTCGGCCGCTCCGAGGCCGAGCTCAAGCAGCTCGTCCGGCACGCCGGCGCCGAGCTCGAGCTGGCTCCCGCCGAGGTGATCATCGAGTGGGCCGTCGCGACCTTCGGACCGCGGTTCGCGATCACCTCCTCGATGGGCGACGCCGTGCTCGCGCACGTCGCCGCCCAGGTCGCCCCCGGCGTCGACGTGGTGTTCCTCGACACCGGCTACCACTTCGCCGAGACCATCGGCACCCGTGACGCGGTCGAGGCGACGCTGCCGGTGAACCTGATCAGCATCACCCCGGTGCAGTCGGTCGCCGAGCAGGACGCCACGCACGGCAAGGACCTGTTCGCCCGCGACCCCGACCTGTGCTGCGCACTGCGCAAGGTCAAGCCGCTCGAGGACGCGCTGTCGTCGTACGACGCGTGGGCCACCGGCCTGCGCCGCGACGAGACGCACAACCGCGTCATCGCCCCGGTCATCGGCTGGGACGAGAAGAAGGGCAAGGTCAAGGTCTCGCCGCTGGCCCGCTGGACGGGCGAGGACGTCGACCGCTACATCGCCGAGAACAACGTGCTGGTGAACCCGCTGCAGTACGACGGCTACCCGTCGATCGGCTGCTGGCCCTGCACCCGCCGGGTCGCACCCGGTGAGGACCCGCGCAGCGGCCGCTGGTCCGGCACCGGCAAGACCGAGTGCGGCATCCATGCGTGACACCCCCGTCCTGCACCACCTCGACAGCGCCGTCGGGTCGACCCCAGCTCCACTCCCGAAAGGAGGCCACTCCTGATGACTGCTCCCGCTCTGGTGGCCCTCGCCCATGGCAGCCGCGACCCGCGGTCGGCCCAGACGATCAAGGCGCTCGTCGACGAGGTGCGCGGCATGCGCCCCGACCTGCGCATCGAGCCGGCGTTCCTCGAGCTGGCCAAGCCCTCCTTCGCCACGGTGGTCGACCGGCTGGTCCGGGCCGGCTACGACGAGATCGTCGTCGTGCCGCTGCTGCTGACCGAGGCGTACCACGCCAAGGTCGACGTCCCCGAGGCGATCGCCGCCGCCACGGCCAAGCACGACGGGCTGCGGATCCGGGCCACCCACGTGCTCGGACTGGAGTCGGTGTTCCTCGAGGTGCTCGACCGTCGGCTGCGCACGGCGCTCAGCGACGCGCGGGTGCGTGAGCTCGACGCCCTCGTGCTCGCGGCTGCCGGCTCCTCGGACCACCTGGCCAACCAGGCGGTCGCCCGGCTGGCCCGGCTGTGGGGCTCCAAGCACCGGCTGCCGACCGTCGCGGCGTACGCCTCGGCCGCTCCCCCGGCCACCGGTGAGGCGGTGCGGCAGTTCCGGGCCGAGGGCCGGCGCAACATCGCCGTCGGGTCGCTGTTCCTGGCACCCGGGCTGCTCCCGGACCGGGCCGCCGAGCTGGCGCTCGAGGCCGGTGCGGTCGCGGTCTCCGAGCCGCTCGGCGCCGACCCCGAGGTGGCCCGGACCATCCTGGCGCGCTACGCCGTCGGAGCCGTCGAGCTCGTCCCGGTCTGAGGCCGCGCCTGCTCCTCAGTGGTGGTGGTGCCTGCGCACCGGCTGGAAGTTGTGGTCGAGCGCGTAGCGGGCGACCTGCTGTCCCATCGTGGCGGCGGCGGTGTCGGCGAACCGGAAGTGGATGCCGAGCCACACCCGCGCGTTGATCACCTCCTGGCGGACCTGTCCGCCCGTGTCGTAGCTCCGCGTGTGACGCGGGTCGGGCGCGGGGAACACGGTCGAGATCAGCGTGAGGTCGAGGTGCTCCGTCTTCAGAGCCTCCTCCAACGCCTGGCTGTAGGCGCCCATCACACCGTTGTAGCCGCTCACGTAGTCCGGGTACGGCGGTGAGGGGATGAGCGAGTTCCACGTCGGGTCGACCGCCGGGTCGAAGGTCGTGTCGGGGTTGCCGTCGGTGTCGGCCATCCGGATCGCCGTGATCGGCCGCCAGACGCCGTAGTGGTGCTTGGTCCACCAGATCGCGATCGACGCGTCCGCGAGGGTCATGTGCACCGCGGCGAACAGCCGGGCGGCGTCGACGATGTCCAGGTCCCGCTTGTCGGCCTGGTCCACGAGGCCCAGCGAGAACTGGAGTCCCGGGTTGCCGGCGTAGAAGCGGGCGGTCTCGGTCTGCTCGGCGGTTCGGGTCGTCGAGTCGGACTTGCCCAGCGACTTCACCTCGTTGAAGTCCTGGGTGTACTGGTCCGAGGTGAGGGCGGGCGCGGGGCCCGGGTCGAACTGGTCGCCGCTGCGGATGAGCAGGGGCTTCACGTAGCCCAGCCACGGCGCGCTGAACGGCGCCCCGGTCTCGGGTGTCGGCGTGGGCCGCCAGATGCCGGGGGCCGCCGGCTTCTCGAAGAGGATGGGGGCGTAGCGACCGTCGTCGGCGCGCTGGGCGATCATCTTCGCCGCCGCGCGCTCGCCGTACTCGACACCGCGGGTCTCGGCCTTGCCGTCCTCGATCGAGGCGAGGGAGGCGGCGTACTTGGCGTCGAGCGCGTCCTTCTGCTCCGGGGAGTAGGTGACGAGGATCCGGTGGGCCGCGGCGGCGGCAGCGGCTTCCGGTGAGGCGTGCTCGAGGTGCGCGCTTGTGGAACCGGTAGGGCTTGTAGCGTCCCTCGATGCCGACCACGGCGTTGTACATGGCGCCGTGCATGAAGGCGAGGTAGAGGTAGACCTCGATGGGCTGCTTGCGGCCCGCCGCAGCGTCGATCCCGATCGTCTCCACGCCGATCTGGTTCCACGTCGAGATCACGCCCGGGTCATCCGCCCCGGCCCCGCCGTGGTGCCCGTCGCGGTGTGCGACCGCCTGCTGCGTCGGTGTGAGGGCGAGCAGGCCGGTGGCCAGTGTCGCGGCGATAGCGGTACGTACGTGCCTCATGGTGGCTCCCTCGTCAGATCGCTCCCCTCCCCAGACTGCTGACTCGGACCGGGTCGGCGCATTCGCAGATCCGCGAAACCCGTCCCTGGGTCAGCCCCCTGCGCCGGCACGTACGACGGCCGCCGCCGCCGTACGGTTGGCGACGCCGAGCTTGCGGTAGGCGTGCTCCAGGTGCTTGCGGACCGTCGCCTCGCTGACCATCAGCTGGGAGGCGACGTCGCCGTTGGAGCCGCCCTGGGCGACGAGCTCGAGGACCCGGTGCTCGGCGCAGGAGAGCTGCCCGATCCGCTCGGACCGTGGCGACGGCCGCATCAGCCGCTCCAGCGCCGGCTCGAGCATGGCGAGCAGGGCGAGCTCCCGTTGCTCGAAGTAGGCCGTCTTGCGGTCGAGATACATCTGCACGACGCGCCCGCCTCCCAGGGGGAAGCCGACGCGCACGGTGTCCCGGATGCCGAACGCCGCCAGGAGCCGGCGGTCCTCGTCGTCCTCGGGGAAGGCAGCGACGTGCTGGATGCCGATCGGCAGCGGGCCGTTGCACACCTGCGGACTCAGGTCGTCCGCGACGTCGTGCGGCAGGTTGACGGCGTACTCCACGCACCCGGTGCTGTCGGTGACCGCGATGCCCATCCAGTCGCAGGGGACGATCCGTGACGTCGCGAGAAGGGCCGCGCACCACCGCTCCCGGTCTGAGGCCTGGTCCTGGAGGTGGAGCAGGCCCCGCACGCGCCCCTGCTCGGCCTGCGTCAGCCTGAGATCGGTCACTGGCACCACTCCCTCGGCTCGTTTCACGTTAGTAAAGGACCGGCCGCTCGCGCATGGCACGAACGGACCAACCGTTCGGGTGATGTCGAGCACCGGTTTCGTGGTCGCGGACCTGGACCGAATAGGCTGCACGCCATGAGCAACCACTTCGACGTCGTCGTTCTCGGTGCCGGCCCCGGTGGGTACGTCGCTGCCATCCGCGCCTCCCAGCTCGGCAAGAGCGTGGCGGTTGTGGAGGACAAGTACTGGGGCGGTGTCTGCCTCAACGTGGGCTGCATCCCGTCGAAGGCGTTGCTGCGCAACGCCGAGCTGGCGCACATCCTGACCCACGAGAAGGACAAGTTCGGGATCACCGGCGACGCGTCGATGGACTTCGGTCCCACGCACGCACGCAGCCGCAAGGTGTCCGAGGGCATCGTCAAGGGCGTGCACTTCCTCATGAAGAAGAACAAGATCACCGAGGTCGACGGCTGGGGCACCCTCACCGGTGCGAAGTCGCTCGACGTGAAGAAGAAGGACGGCTCCACCGAGCAGCTCACGTGCGACAGCCTGATCATCGCGACCGGTGCGACCACCCGCCTGGTCCCGGGCACGTCGCTGTCCGACCGCGTGGTGACCTACGAGGAGCAGATCCTCGACGAGAACCTCCCGGGCAGCATCGTGATCGCCGGATCGGGCGCGATCGGCGTGGAGTTCGCCTACGTCATGAAGAACTTCGGCGTCGACGTCACGATCGTGGAGTTCCTCGACCGGATGGTGCCGACCGAGGACGTCGAGGTGTCCAAGGAGCTGCTCAAGCACTACAAGAAGCTCGGCGTGAACGTGATGCTGAAGACCAAGGTGGAGTCGATCGACGACTCCGGCGAGAAGGTGAAGGTCACCGTCTCCCCCGCCGACGGTGGCGACCAGCAGGTCATCGAGACCGACAAGGTGCTGCAGGCCATCGGCTTCGCGCCGCGCGTGGAGGGCTTCGGTCTCGAGGCCGCCGGCGTCGCGCTGACCGACCGTGGGGCCGTCGAGATCGACGAGTTCGGCCGCACCAACGTCGAGGGCGTCTACGCGATCGGTGACTGCACCGGCAAGCTGATGCTCGCGCACACCGCCGAGGCGATGGGCATCGTGGTCGCGGAGACGATCGCCGGGGCCGAGACCATGCCGGTCGCCTTCGACTTCATCCCGCGGGCGACGTACTGCCAGCCGCAGATCGCGTCCTTCGGCTACTCCGAGGAGCAGGCCAAGGACAAGGGCTACGACGTGAAGGTCGCGAAGTTCCCGTTCTCCGCCAACGGCAAGGCGCAGGGCCTCGGTGACGCGGTCGGCTTCGTGAAGATCGTCGCCGACGCGAAGTACAACGAGATCCTCGGCGCCCACCTGATCGGACCCGACGTCACCGAGCTGCTGCCGGCGTTGACGCTCGCGCAGCGCTGGGACCTGACCGCCGACGAGGTGGCCCGCAACGTCTTCGCCCACCCCACGCTCTCCGAGGCCGTCAAGGAGGCCGTCGAGGGCATCGCCGGCCACATGATCAACCTCTGACCGTCCCGGCTGGTTGAGGTGCCCGAGCCGCTAGGTCGAGGGCCTCGAACCTCCGCGCCTCGCAGCCGGTTTCGAGGCTCGTCGCTAGCGCTCCTCGCACCTCAACCAGCGGAGGATGCCTCAGCGGACGAGGCGGTCGAGCAGGTGGTCGAGCTCGGCGGACGGGTCGGTGGTGGTGCCGCCGTGCACCGGTCCGGGTTGTACGACGGTGCTGCGCGGCGCCTTCACGAAGCCGAAGCGGGTGCCCATCGGGGCGCGGCCCGCCGCACCGGCCGACTCGTCCCCACGACAGACCGCCTCGACGGCGACCAGGGCCGAGCAGACCGCGTCGACGTCGACGTCGACGTCGAGCGCGGCGAGCCGATCCCGGTCGACGTGGCACCGTGCCTCGAGGACCTCGGCCTGCTGGCAGTAGAGCACCACGCCGACGTTGACGAACTCCTCGCGGTCCACACGCGGCACGCAGCGCAGGACGACGTACTGGAAGGGCATCCGGGCGTTCATTCGGGGTCCCGGGGAAGCGGAGCGCAGCGAGCATTTTCCTGGGGTGATGTTCATGCCGCACCTGCGACCGGGAGCCAGGCGCGCTCGCCGCTGACCCGGGCCAGCAGGAAGTCGGCGTAGGCCGCGCGCAGGTCGGCGGGCGCCGACGCACCGGGGACCGGCTCGAGCCACTCGTCGGGGACCAGGGAGAGCACGTCGCCGAGCAGGTCCCGTGTCACCTGTGGCGCGAGCAGGGCGTCGGCCGCTGGGAGGCCGGACCGGTGCGCGACCAGCACGTGGTCGGACGCGTCGTAGGGCTGGTGCGCGAAACGTTCCGCGGACCCGACGCCACCGGACCAGCCGTGGTGGAAGTAGAGGCAGGCACCGTGGTCGATCGCCCACAGGTCCTTGTGCCACACCAGCAGGTTGGGGTTGCGCCAGCTGCGGTCGACGTTGGCGGTCAGGGCGTCCAGCCACAGGATCGACGCCGCGACCTCGGGGTCGGGCGTGTACCCGGCGTCGTACCCGAACGAGCCCGGCAGGAAGTCGACGCCGAGGTTCAGCCCGATGCTCGCGGTCAGCAGGTCCTGCACCTCCTCGTCGGCCTCGTACTTCCCGATCGCCGGCTCCAGGGACACCCCCACCAGCTCGGGGGTGCGGATGTCGAGGGCCCGCGCCAGCTCGCCGACGACCACCTCGGCGACCAGCACCTTGAGGCCCTGGCCTGCGCCGCGGAACTTGCAGACGTAGGTGCCGAGGTCGTCGGCCTCGACGATGCCCGGCAGCGAGCCGCCCTCGCGCAGCGGCGCGACGTAGCGGGTCGCGGAGACGGTGCGGATCACAGGGACAGCTTCTCCTCGACCAGCCGGCGGCGCTGCTCCTCGGGGTCGTAGTCGGCTGCCGGCCACTGCGGGTCGAGCCGCCGCAGCGTCTCGAGCAGCACCTGGCCGACCGCGAGCTTGCCGTACCACTTGCGGTCGCCGGGCACGACCAGCCAGGGGGCGTGCTCGGTGCCGGTGCGCTCGAGAGCGGTCTCGTAGGCACGTTGGTACTCGGGCCAGAACTGCCGCTCGTCGATGTCGCCGGGGTTGAACTTCCACCGCTTGGTGGGGTCCTCGAGCCGGGCGAGCAGCCGCGCCTTCTGCTCCTCGGCGGAGATGTGCAGCATGCACTTCACGACCGTCGTGCCCTCGTCGACCAGCTTCTTCTCGAAGTCGTTGATCGCGCCGTAGCGGCGCTCGATCTCCTCGGGCGGCGCGAACGAACGGACCGCCGCGATCAGCACGTCCTCGTAGTGCGACCGGTCGAAGACCCCGATCATCCCGGGGCCGGGCAGCTCCTTCTCGACGCGCCACAGGAAGTCGTGTCGCTTCTCGGCCTTGGTGGGCGCCTTGAAGGCCTTGATGTGCACGCCCTGCGGGTCGACCATCCCGACGGCGTGGCGCAGGATGCCGCCCTTGCCGGAGGTGTCCATCCCCTGCAGCACCAGGAGGATGCGGCGGGTCCCGCCGGACCGCCCCTCGGCGAACAGCCGCTCCTGCAGGTCGGAGAGCTCGTCGCCGATCGCGTAGAGCGCCGCCTTGCCCTCCTTCTTCTTGCCGTCGAACCCCGGCTTCGCGTGCGGGTCGTACGACGCGAGGTCGACCGGACCGCGCGGCACCGTCAGCAAGTCGGTCATCGATGTCATGGCGCGATTATGCCGGTGCCGGACCGTCGAGCGCGGTCCCCTCGCGGGCGAGGGCGACGAGCCGGCTGATCGCCCGGAAGTACTTCTTGCGGTAGCCGCCCTCCAGCAGCTCCGGTGCGAACAGCTCGTCGAAGGTCACGCCGCTCGCGACGACGGGCAGGTCGCGGTCGTAGAGCCGGTCCGCGAGCACCACGAGCCGCAGCGCGACGGCCTGGTCGTCGACGGTCCGCACGTCCTCGAGGCAGACGACCCGCACGCCGTCGAGCAGGGCGCCGTACTTCGAGGGGTGCACCTGCGCGAGATGACGGGACAGGTCGACGAAGTGGTCGAAGCTGGCACCCTCCCGGTCGGCGGCACGCTTCACGGTGTCGAGGTCCGGCGCGGCGGGCGCGTCGGGCAGCCCGCGGTGCCGGTAGTCGTCGCCGTCGATGCGCACCGACTCGAAGTGCGCCGAGAGGCCCTGGATCTCGCGCAGGAAGTCGTCGGTGGCGAACCGGCCCTCGCCGAGCCTGCCGGGCAAGGTGTTCGAGGTCGCCGCGAGCCGGACCCCGGCCTCGCGGAGCCGGGTCAGCAACGTGGACACCAGCACCGTGTCGCCGGGGTCGTCGAGCTCGAACTCGTCGACGCACACCAGGGTGTACGACGACAGCGCGGCGACCGCGTCGTGGAAGCCGAGCGCCCCCACGAGATGGGTCAGCTCGACGAACGTCGCGAACAGCTTGGGGCCGGGCGCCGTGTGCCACAGGGACGCGAGCAGGTGCGTCTTGCCCACGCCGTACCCGCCGTCGAGGTAGACCCCACCGGGCCCTGGGGGCGCGGACCTGCGTGGTCTCGACAGAGCTCGACCACCCGGAGCGGCGCTTCCTCGGCCGGTCACCCACCGTGCCGGCGAACTCCCGGAGCACGTCGACGGCCTGCTGCTGCGAGGGCTGCGCGGGATCGGGACGGTAGCTGTCGAAGCTGACGTCGGCGAAGCGTGGCGGCGGGACGAGCTCGGCGACCAGCCGGTCCGCGGGGACGCGCGGGTCGCGCTCTGTCAGGTGGACCGGCATCGGGTCAGCCTACGATGACGGCGTGGATCTCCCCGTGATGCCTCCGGTCCAGCCGATGCTCGCCAAGTCCGTGAAGGGCATCCCCGACCCGGCCAAGCACGGCGGCCTGGTGTTCGAGCCCAAGTGGGACGGGTTCCGGTGCCTGGTCTTCCGCGACGGCGGCGAGGTCGAGCTGGCCAGCCGCAACACCAAGCCACTGACCCGCTACTTCCCCGAGGTCGTCGAAGCGGTGCTCGCGTCCACCCCCGAGCGCTGCGTGCTCGACGGCGAGATCTTCGTGTCCATCGGTGACCGTCTGGAGTTCGAGAAGCTCCAGGAGCGGATCCACCCGGCCGACTCGCGGGTGCGGATGCTCGCGGAGACGACACCGGCCGGGTTCGTCGCCTTCGACCTGCTGGCGCTCGGCGACGAGTCGTTGATGGGCCAGCCGTTCGAGGTGCGCCGGGCCCGTCTCGAGGAGGCGCTGGCGGACGCCGTTCCGCCGATCCACCTGACCCGGACCACCTCCGACCCCGACGAGGCGAACGAGTGGTTCAGCCGGTTCGAGGGCGCCGGGCTCGACGGCGTGGTCGCCAAGCCGCTCGGTGCGACGTACCAGCCGAACGCCCGCACGATGCTCAAGATCAAGCACGAGCGGACCGCCGACGTGGTGCTGGCCGGCTACCGGCTGCACAAGACCTCGACGCCGGAGAACCCGCTGCTCGGGTCGCTCCTGCTCGGGCTGTACGCCGACGGCAAGCTGCAGCACATCGGGGTGTCCGCCTCGTTCACCGCGAAGCGGCGGGCCGAGCTCGTCGAGGAGCTGCAGCCGCTGGTCTGCGAGGACCTGTCCGAGCACCCCTGGGGCGAGTGGAGCGAGTGGGCGATCGCCAACCCCGACCGGGTGCCCGGCACCCAGAGCCGGTGGAGCGCCGGCAAGGACCTGTCCTTCACGCCGCTGCGGCCGGAGCGGGTGCTGGAGGTCGGCTACGACCACATGGAGGGCAACCGGTTCCGGCACACGGCGCAGTTCAAGCGCTGGCGTCCTGACCGCGACCCGGAGTCGTGCGGCTACGAGCAGCTCGAGGAGGTCGTGAGCTACGACCTGGCCGAGGTCCTGGGGGGCTGAACCGGTCCGACAGGACTACGCTTGGCTCATGAGCGAGCCGACGACGTACGACGTGGTGCTGCTGGTCGAACAACCACTGTCCGCAGAGGATGCTGCGCAGGTCCGCAGCCTGCACCAGGACGTGGAGCAGCCGGTCCGCTACCACGTGCTGCTGCCCGTCGAGGACGCCGCGGCGCGCGTGGAGTCCGCGATGGGGTCGATCGCGGCCAGCGAGGTCCTCGCCTCCCCCGCGCTGGTGATGGACAGCGAGAACATCCAGGAGGTGCAGCGCGAGCTGCTCAGCCAGGCCCGCACCGACTGCGACGGCTGCGTCGAGAAGCTCAAGGGCCAGGGCGCCGACGTCAGCGGCGAGGTGGTCAGTGCCGAGCCCGTCGACGCGCTGAGCGCGAAGGTCGCCGAGGTGGACGCCGCCGAGGCGATCATCCTCACCCGCAAGCACGTGATCGCGGAGTTCTTCCACGTCGACTGGACGTCACGCGCGCGACGCAAGATCGGCGTGCCCATCCTGCACCTGCTCGAGCACGAGAACTTCGACGAGCAGGCCGACCACTACGGCGGCGAGGGCGTCACCGGCTTCTGACCTTGCCTGGCCGGGTCACTCGCCGAGCGGTCCGCCGGCGAGCTCGACGGCGATGTCCAGGTGCCCCGCGTGCCGGGCGTACTCCTGCAGCACGTGGAAGCAGATCCAGCCCAGCGTCGGCGGGTCGTCGTCGAAGCGGCCGCCGACCCGGCCCCGCTCCTCGAGCGGGTGCTCGCTCAGCACCCGCGCGGTCCGGTCCCCCACCTCCCGCAGCATCGTCACCAGGTCGCCGACGCCGACGTCGTCCGGCACGTGCCAGCGGTCGTCCTTCGCGTCACCCCACGGCGCGTCGACGTCCTCGCCGAGGAACCCCCACACGAACCAGCGCCGCTCCATGTGCGCGAGGTGGGTGAGCAGCTCGATCGGCGTCCACCCCGACGGCAGCCGCGACCGCCGCAGCTCGTCGTCCGGGAGCTCCGCGATCTTGCGGAGCACCGTCTCTCGCAGGAACTCCAGGTAGCGGGCGAACAGCACCGCGCCGTCGGCGGTGTCACCGCGGGGTTCGGGGAACGCAGTCACCCGGAGAGCCGCGAGGCCAGGTGCTTCTTGCCCAGCTCACCGCCCTTGCGACTGACCGCCTGGGCCTTGCGAAAGAACTCCGCGAGCTCGCCGTCACCATCGCGTCGGCGTCCTGGACTGTTCGAGCCGTCAGCGCGTTGCTCAAGCCGCGATCTGGCCGTGAGGATCGCTACCGGAGTGCTTGCCGCGGTGTGTGGGCGCTGCCCTGCTGAGCCCTGCCGCGGTTGGCTGTGGCCCCGCTGAGTGGTGGAGTTTCTCGACACCGTGCGGGTCAGTGTTCTGATCATGCCGTCATGAGTTCGGGCTTGGCCACCTCCTCTGCGGACTTGTTGGCCACCAGGCCATGGAGCGTTCGGAGAGGTAGCGGCGTTCGGCGCTGACCTGCCATTCGTCGTGGGCCTCGACCAGGACCGCGCCGGCCAGGCGGAGCAGCGCGGCGGGGTTGGGGAACACCCCGACCACGTCGGTGCGGCGTTTGACCTCCTTGTTGAGCCGCTCGAGCGGGTTGGTCGACCAGATCTTCTTCCAGTGCGCGACGGGGAACCCGGTGAACGCGAGCAGGTCATCCTTGGCGTCACGGAGCATCTGCTTCGACCTTGGGCAGCTGTTTGCCGAGCATCGAGGCGATGACCTCGAACTGGTCATGCACGTGCTCGGCATCGGGCTGGGCGAAGATCGTGCGGATGGCTGCGGCGACCATCTCGGCGTTGCCCTTCGGGACGACCGCGAGGACGTTGCGCATGAAGTGCACCCGGCAGCGTTGCCAGGCGGCGCCGATGAACACCGAGCTGATCGCGGCCTTCAGGCCGGTGTGGGCATCGGAGATGACCAGCTGGACCCCGCCGAGACCGCGGGCCTTGAGCGAGCGCAGGAACGCGGTCCAGAACGCCCCGTCCTCGGAGTCACCGACGTCGAACCCGAGGACCTCACGGCGGCCGTCGGCGGTGACTCCGGTGGCGATCACGACCGCCTGGGACACCACCCGGCGGTTGACCCTGGCCTTGCAGTAAGTCGCGTCCAGGAAGACATACGGGTAGGCGATATCGGCCAGGGATCGGTCCCGGAACGCACCGACCTCCTCGTCGAGGTCCGCACAGATCCGGGAGACCTCCGACTTGGAGATCCCGGAGTCCGCACCCAGGGCCTTGACCAGGTCGTCGACCTTGCGGGTCGAGACCCCGTGCAGGTAGGCCTCCATGATCACCGCGAACAGGGCTTGGTCGACCCGCCGGCGACGTTCGAGCAGCGAGGGGAAGAACGACCCCGCCCGCAGCTTCGGGATCCGCAGCTCCAGATCACCCGCGGTCGTGGTCAGCATCCGGGCCCGGCTCCCGTTGCGCTGTGTGGTCCGTCGTCCACCCAGTGCGCCGCAACCTTCTTGCTGGGCTGCACCCGGGGCGGCTCGCCCGGCATCTTCGGGTAGTCCGGCGGGTAGGGCATCTCGACGGCGCCCTGCTCGTCGTACAGGTCGAGCAACGGCGAGAGGTCGCACTGCACGTCGTCGATCGCCGCGTGCACGTCACCGCGCTCGGCGAACCGCTCGGGCATCGTGAACAGGTTGTAGGCCGCCGGGTCCTCGACCTCGGCGAGCTCGTCCCACTCCATCGGGGCGCTGACCGGCGCGCCGGGCTTGGGGCGCAGGCTGTAGGCGGAGGCGATGGTGCGGTCCCGGGAGTTCTGGTTGTAGTCGACGAAGATCGCCTCGCCGCGCTCCTCCTTCCACCACTTCGTCGTCACGCCGGTGGTACGACGCTCCAGCTCGCGCCCGAACGCGATGGCGGCGTGCCGCACGTCGACGAACTCCCAACGCGGCTCGATGCGGACGTAGACGTGCACGCCGCGGTTGCCGCTCGTCTTGGGGAAGCCGACCATGCCCAGGTCGGCGAGCAGCTCGCGCGCGACGCCGGCGACCCGGACCGCGTCGCGGAAGCCCGTGCCACCGTGCGGGTCGAGGTCGATCCGGAGCTCGTCGGGGAGGTCGGGTGCGTCACGGCGCACCGGCCAGGGGTGGAAGGTCAGCGTGCCCATCTGCGCAGCCCAGGCGACGACGGCGATCTCCGTCGGGCAGATCTCGTCGGCGGTGCGTCCTGACGGGAACGTGATCGTCGCGGTCTCGAGGTAGTCGGGGGCTCCCTTGGGCACCCGCTTCTGGTAGAACGCGTCGGCCTTGTCGCCATACCCGGTGCTGAGCTTGATGCCCTCGCGGACGCCCTTGGGCCAGCGCTCCAGCGCGGTAGGCCGGTTGCGCAGCGCGCGCATGATGCCGTCCTCGACCGCGACGTAGTACTCCGCGACCATCAGCTTGGTCACCTCGGGGGTGTGCGCGGTCGCCTCGTAGATCACCCGGTCGGGGCTGGACACCCGCACTGCGCGTCCACCGGCATCGACCTCGGTCGCTGGGCTCGCCATGGTCGAACCCTAGTCGGAGGCGGTGCCTTGGGCGTGAAAGTAGGCTGGGGGCATGGCTTACGACGTGCAGAAGACCGACGACGAGTGGCGCGAGCAGCTGTCCCGCGAGGAGTACGCCGTGCTGCGCAAGGCGGGCACGGAGCGTCCGTTCACGGGTGAGTACACCGACACCAAGACGGTCGGGGTCTACCGCTGCCGCGCCTGCGACGCCGAGCTGTTCAAGTCCGAGACGAAGTTCGACTCGCACTGCGGCTGGCCGTCGTTCTACGCGCCGCTGGCCGAGGACCGGGTGGAGTACATCGAGGACACCACGATGGGCATGAAGCGCGTGGAGGTCCGCTGCGCGAACTGCGGCTCGCACATGGGGCACGTGTTCGACGACGGCTACGGGACGCCGACCGGGCAGCGCTACTGCATCAACTCGATCAGCATGACGCTCGAGCCCGCCCAGGAGTCGGCCCAGGAGTCGGCCAAGTCGGCCAGTAGCTCAGCCGGCCGGGACCGGCTGCAGCAGCGAGGTCACCACGACCACGCCGACCCCGTACTTCTCGTCGAGCGAACGCTGCAGCTCCCCGTCGTCGTAGACCACCACGAGGTCCACCTGGTCGAACCCGGACGCGAGAGTCTGGACGTCGGGCCGCTGCTCGAGCTCGCGCCGCACGGCGACCAGGTCCTCCTCGCTGCGCAGCGCCTTGGAGACACACAGCCGTCCACCCCACGTCTGGCGCAGCTTCTCCGAGGCGGCGTCGGTGTCGCCGGTGACCCGCACGTTCAGCACCGCCTGCGAAGGGTCGCTCGGCTTCGACTCGTCCTGGGTGGTCGACTGGTCGAGCCAGGTGTCCGCGAACCCGTCCAGCCCCGCGGCGACGCGCTGGGTGCGGCGCAGGGCCGCGTCGGTCGTCTTCGAGCCGTCGACGACCCGGCGTCCCTCGTCACGCTGCGAGCACTGCGTGGTGCGCACCGGCGCCTCGGGTGCGGCGGGCAACGGTCCGTCGTACGTCGCGGTGGGCTCGGCGGTCCGGGTGGTGAACCGCTCGCCGTCGTAGCTGCCGACCACGACGTAGTCGCCCCACGTCGTGCCGCCGGCCCGCTCCTCACCGCTCACCGCGGCCCAGTCCCAGCCGGAGATCTCCGGTCCCGCGCACTGCGGCGGCTGCGACGCGGCCACCGCGCCCAGGCAGAGGACGGGACGACGGTCCTGCTCCTGCAGGACCACCCCCCTGCCGATCAGCTCAGGGACGGGCATCGCGCTGCCCGACGAGCTCGCCGGTGAGGTGCTGGCGGCTTGCGGTGACGGTGACGCTGACCGCTCGCCGTTGCCTCCGCAGGCGGCCAGCAGCAGCGCCGCGGGCAGGGCAACGGGCAGCGCGAGCCACGCTCGTCTGCCCACGTCAGTCCCATCTGCCTGCCCCGGTCCCCGCATCGTAAGTCAGCGGTGTGCCGGCGGCCACGGGATAACCAGGGGCCGCGTCAGGGCAGGTCGGTGACCAGCTCGGTCGGCGTCCGGCGGCGCCCGGTGTAGAACGGCACCTCCTCGCGCACGTGCCGGCGGGTCTCGGAGCCGCGCAGGTGCCGCATCAGGTCGACGATCCGGTCGAGGTCGTCGGCCTCGAACGCCAGCAGCCACTCGTAGTCGCCGAGTGCGAACGACGAGACCGTGTTCGCGCGGACGTCGGGGTAGTCGCGCGCCATCATGCCGTGCTCCATGAGCAGGCGGCGGCGCTCGGACTCCTCGAGGAGGTACCACTCGTAGGAGCGGACGAACGGGTAGACGCACACGTAGGCACGGGGCTGCTCGTCGGCGAGGAACGCCGGGATGTGGCTCTTGTTGAACTCCGCGGGCCGGTGCAGCGCCATCTGCGACCACACCGGGTCGAGCCGCCCGCCGAACGTCGTACGGCGGAACCGGTGGTAGGCGTCCTGCAGCTCGTCGGCGGTCGGTGCGTGCCACCACACCATCAGGTCGGCGTCCGCGCGCAGGCCGGCGACGTCATAGAGCCCGCGCACCGTGACCCCCGCACCGTCCAGCTCGGCGAAGAGCTTCTCGACCTCCGCGGCCTCCGCGCTCCGGTCCGCCTGGCCGATCACGTCGCGCAGCCTGAACACCGACCACATGGTGTAGCGGATGGTGTCGTTGAGGTCCTTGGCGGCCTTCCCCTGGTGGGGACGCTTCAGCTCGGTCATGGGTTCATTCTCCCCTCTCCTCCAACGCCGCGAGGACCTGGGTCGCGGCCGCCTCGGCCGACGCGACGCAGGCCGGGATGCCCAGTCCGTCGTACGCCGCGCCGCAGACCGCGAGCGCCCCCGCGGCGGCGACGGAGGCGCGGATGTTGCGCACCCGGTCGACGTGCCCGACGGCGTACTGCGGCAGCGCGCCGCCCCACCGCTGGACGTGCGCGTCGACCGGTCGCACGGAGAGGCCGATCGCGTCCGCGAGGTCCTCGAGCGCCAGCTGGACGACCTCGGCGTCCGTTCGCTGCAGCACCTGCTCCTCGCGGTGCCGGCCGATGGAGCAGCGCAGCACGACCACCCCGTCGGCGTCCTGACCGGCGTCGCGGACCCAGCCCCACTTGGCGAAGGAGTACGTCGACGCCTTCACCGAGCGACCGTCGACGGGCGGCACCAGGAAGCCGGAGCCCTCGGTCGCCGGGAAGTCTCGAGCCCGGAAGGCCAGCGTCACGATCGCCATCGACGCGTACTCGATCCGGGCCAGCTCGAGGGCGGCGTCGGGCACCACGTCGGCCAGCAGGCGGCTCGCCGGACGGGCCGGGGTGGCGACGACCACGGCGTCGGCGTGCAGCACCTCGGGGTCGCGCGTCGGGCCGATGACGAGGTTCCAGCCACCGTCCGCCGCCCGGCCGAGCTCGCGGACGGTCGCGTCGGTGCGGACGTCGAGCCCCGCGGAGGCCACGACGGCACCGGGCAGCTGGCCGATGCCGCCGACCAGTCCCGCGAACACCGGGACGTCGGACGTCTTCTGCAGGGCGGTGGCCGCGGCCTTCATCATCGAGCGGTCCTGGTCGAGCAGCGCGACGACCTGGGGCACGGCGGCCCGGGCCGAGATCTCGCGGGCGTGGCCGGCGTAGACGCCTCCGAGCAACGGCTCCACGAGCCGGTCGACGACCTCCTTGCCGAAGCGCTCCTCGACCAGCCAGCCGATGCTGACGTCCTGGCCGTCGAGGTGGGTGGCGGGCAGCCCCCGCTCCAGGGCGACCCGCGCCAGCCCGGACTTCGAGATGACCCCGCTGTCGGCCAGCGCGCGGGCGTCGACCGGCACACCCATGAGGGTGCGCGGCATCGGCCGCAACCGGCCGCGCGACCAGAGGTTCGCCGTGGTCGTGGCCGGGTGCACGATCTTGTCGCCGAGCCCGGAGCGGCGCGCGAGCCCGACCGCCTCGGGGCGCCGGTTGAGCATCGCCTCGGCACCGACGTCGACCGTGACTCCCCCGACCTCGGCGCGCGCCAGCTTGCCCCCGATCGTCGGCGACGACTCCAGCACCAGGACCTCGACGCCCGGCGCCGTACGACGGATGGCGGCGGCCGCGGCGAGTCCGGCGATCCCGGCGCCGATGACCACGACGCGCGCGGGGGTGTCGGTGCGGGCGTCGGTGCAGGTGTCGGGGACGGTCACACGTCACAGATTGGCAAACACCTGGTCACGAAAGCCACTGGGGCGGAACCGGGCGCACATGGGCTGCGTCACAGTGGCAGTCGAGCGGCGTTCCGTCGCCACGGAGGAACGGGGGCTGTCATGCGCAGCAGGAGCCTGAAGAGTGGTCTGGCGGCCGGCGTGCTGGTCGCGCTGGCGGCGTTGACGGCCTGCAGCGTTGGAGGAGGCGGCAGCAGCGACTCGGCCTCGTCCTCCGACGCGGCGAAGAGCGGCTCGGCCGGCGACGTCGGAGCAGCGGAGCCGGCCACCGGTCAGGGCGGTTCCTCCACCGGGGGCGGCAACGCCGGGGTGAACCGGGCGGTCGTGCAGTCCAAGGCGGTCATCCGCACCGGGGAGATCGCGATCACCGCGAAGGACCTGTCCGCCGTTCGCCGTGAGGTCGACGACCTGCTCGTCGCCGTCGACGGCGCCGTGAGCAGCGAGCAGACCTCCAACGACAGGGGTGGCCGCATCGAGCGCTCGACGCTGGTGCTGCGCGTCCCGGTGGCTCACTTCACGGCCGCGAAGAACGCCCTGGAGAAGATGGGCAAGCTCCAGACCTCCGACGTCCGGTCGAAGGACGTCACGAACGAGGTCATCGACGTCGACGAGCGGGTGCAGACCCTGCAGAACAGCCTCGACACCCTGCAGGGCTACCAGCGCGACGCCAAGGACGTGGCCGACCTCCTCGACTTCGAGGAGAAGATCACCACCCGGCAGGCCGAGCTCCAGTCGCTCCAGGCGCAGCAGGCCTACCTGCGGGACCAGACCTCCATGTCCACGATCACGCTGCAGCTCTCCACGCCCGAGAAGTACGTCCCACCGCCGGACGCGCTGGAGGACGCCGGGTTCCTCAGTGGTCTCTCGCTCCGGGTGGCACGCACTCGGCGACGTGGTCGTGGTCACCCTGACGGTGCTCGGTGCGCTGCTGCCGTTCGTGCTCGCCGGGCTCCTGCTCGGCGTGCCGACCTGGATCGGGATCCGCTCCCTGCTGCGCCGGCGTCGCGCCACCCCGCCCCCCGCCCTCCCGGATAGTCCGTGACGGATCTGCTGTCCCGACCGCCCTCCGACGACGAATACGTCACGGACTATCCGTGCGGGTAGGTCAGCTCGCGGCGGTGGTGGTGTGGACGTGGTCGGTGAGCCGGGCGAGCTGGTCGGGGTCGGTCGAGGGCAGCACCCCGTGGCCCAGGTTGAAGATGTGGCCGGGTGCCGCGGCTGCCTGCCGCGACGATCTCGTCGGCCCGGGCCAGCATCACCTCGGTCGGTGCGAACACCAGCGACGGGTCCAGGTTGCCCTGCACGGCCCGGCCGCCCGCCCGTCGTACGCCGTCCGCGAGGGGCACCCGCCAGTCGACGCCCACGACGTCGGCCCCGGCCTCCCCCATCAGGCCGAGCAGCTCGCCGGTGCCCACCCCGAAGTGGATCCGGGGCACGCCGAGCTCCCCTGCCTGTGACAGCACCTGCGTGGAGTACGGCATCACGTAGCGGCGGTAGTCGTCGGGCGACGTCGCGCCGGCCCACGAGTCGAACAGCTGCACCGCCGACGCCCCGGCGTCGACCTGCACCGCGAGGTAGGCCGCCGAGATGCCCGCGATCTTGCTCATCAGCGCGTCCCACACCTCCGGCGCGCCGAACATCATCGCCTTGGTCTTCGCGTGCTCCTTGGACGGCCCGCCCTCGACGAGGTACGACGCCACGGTGAACGGCGCACCCGCGAAACCGATCAGCGGCGTCTCCCCCAGCTCCTTCACGAGGGTCCGCACCGACTCGGTGATGAACGGCACGTGCTCGGCCTGGAGGTCCGGGATCGCCGCCACGTCCTCCAGCGTCTCCACCGGCTTCGCCACGACGGGCCCCACCCCGGGCTTGATGTCCAGGTCGACTCCCACGGCCTTCAACGGCAGCACGATGTCGGAGAAGAAGATCGCCGCGTCCACGCCGTACCTCCGCACCGGCTGCAGGGTGATCTCCACGACCAGCTCCGGTCGCATGCACGACTCGAGCATCGGCACGCCCTCGCGCAGCTTGCGGTACTCCGGCAGCGACCGTCCCGCCTGCCGCATGAACCACACCGGCGTGTGCGGGACCGGCTCCGACCGGGCCGCCCGCAAGAACGCGGAGTCGTGGACACGGGCATCGGTCGAGGCAGCGGAAGGCACCCGCCCATCCTCCCAGGTAGGACGAAGCCGCTCAGCCACGGGCGACGTGGGTCGCGGCGGCCCCGCGCCCGCGGCCGGGCGGACCAGTGGGGTGCGGGCGACGGTGGATGGGTCCGGCGGGAGGACGAGCGAAGCGAGGACGAATCTTTCGCGCCCGCACCCCGCTGGGGAGCCCGGCGGTGGCGCAGCCGGCCACCGTCGCCCGTACCCCGCTGGTCCGCCCGTCCGCTCGCGGACCCGGCCGCCGAGCGCGGGGCGGCTGGAAGGGGGTCGCGCGCGTGTCGGGGGCCAGCCGCTGGGATTCCGGCTTACTCTGACCCCATGGCCGCACGCCAAGAGCCTCGTGTGGACACCTCTGCCTTTCCGGAGGAGTTCCGGCTAGCCGTAGCGCAGTTGCGCGAGGCTCCACTGCGCCCGGAAGTCTTCTGCGAGGAGATGCCCGCCCCCCAGCGGATCGCACCCTTCGCCTCCGCGCTCTCCGCCGACGTGACCGTCGACGGCGACGACGTGGGCACCGGCCGGCTGGTCCTGCTGCACGACCCGGCCGGCAACGACGCCTGGGAGGGCACCTTCCGCTGCGTGGCCTACGCCCGCGCGGAGATCGACCCCGAGATGGCCAACGACCCGCTGCTCGCGGAGGTCGGCTGGTCCTGGCTGAGCGAGGCGCTCACCGCGCACGGGGCGACGTACCTCGCCCCGTCCGGCACGGTGACGAAGGTGTCCTCGGAGAGCTTCGGCAGCATGGACGGCGAGGAGCCCAGCGCGCAGCTGGAGATCCGCGCCTCGTGGACACCGGTCAGCGACCCCTCCGGCGAGGGCCCGCTCGACCTGGGACCGCACGTCGAGGCGTGGGGTGAGCTGCTCTGCACCGCGTCGGGGCTGCCGCCGGTCCCCGAGGGCGTGGCACCACTGCCCAGTCGACGCGGACAGCGCGGCCGAGGCTGATGGGAGCCAGAGACTCCCACCCCGCACCGGAGGCACCGGCGGAGACCCCACCCGACACCGCGTCCGCTCCACCCGAGCCTGACGAGACCCCGGAGCCGGCGCCGCTCCTCGTGCTGCGCGACGGCCTGCCGCCGGTGGTCGACACCGAGGAGGCACTGGCCGCCACGATCGCGCGCTTCGCCGCCGGCACCGGCCCGGTCGCGATCGACGCCGAGCGGGCGTCGGGCTACCGCTACTCGGCGCGCGCCTACCTCGTGCAGCTGCGTCGCGAGGGCGCCGGCACGGCCCTCGTCGACCCGATCGCCTTCGACGACCTGAGCGACCTCGACGAGGCGCTCGGCGACGCGGAGTGGATCCTGCACGCCGCCACCCAGGACCTGTCCTGCCTGGCGGAGGTGGGGCTCCGGCCGACGACGCTGTTCGACACCGAGCTGGCCGGACGGTTGCTGGGCTACCCGCGGGTCGGGCTCGCGACCCTCGTCGAGACCGTCGTGGGCCGCAGCCTGCGCAAGGAGCACTCGGCGGTCGACTGGTCGACCCGGCCGCTGCCCGAGCCGTGGCTGGAGTACGCCGCCCTCGACGTCGAGGCGCTCGTCGAGCTGCGGGAGGCCCTCGGTCGCGAGCTCGAGGAGACCGGCAAGGCCGACTGGGCCCGTCAGGAGTTCGCGCACCTCGTGACGGCCGAGCCGCACGGCCCGCGCGTCGACCCCTGGCGCCGCACGTCCGGCATGCACAAGGCCCGCGGCCGGCGCGCCCTGGCCGCCGTACGCCAGCTGTGGGAGACCCGCGACGAGATCGCCGCACGGCGGGACGTGACCCCCGGCCGGATCATCCCGGACTCCGCGATCGTCGAGGCGGCCAACGCGATGCCCCGCGACAAGCCGTCGCTGCTCGCCGTCAAGGGCTTCCGCGGACGCGGCGCCGAGCGCTACGCCCACCAGTGGGTCGAGGCGCTGCGGGTGGCCCGCGCGCTGCCCGAGGAGGAGCTGCCCCCCGTCGCCGCACGGTACGACGGGCCGCCACCGCCGCGCGCCTGGGCGGACCGGGACCCGGTCGCAGCGGCGCGGCTGACCAAGGCCCGCATCGGGCTCAAGGCGCTCTCCGACAAGCACAGCGTGCCGTTGGAGAACCTGCTCACCCCGGACTTCGTGCGCCGGGTGATGTGGGAGCCGCCCGTGAACGGCACCGCGGGCGACGCCACCGGCGCGGACCGTGACCAGGTCACGGCGTCGGTGGCCGACCGGCTCGCCGACCTCGGCGCCCGGGCCTGGCAGGTGGAGCTCACCACGGGTCTGCTCACCGACGCGATCCTGGATCCGGCCGTGCCCGTGGCGCCTGAGCCGGCCGACCCGATCGATTCCGCCCCCGACCTCGCGACCTAGTGCCGTGTCGTCCGCTACTATTCGCCCGACCCGTCCGTCGGTGACGGCGAGGCAGTGGGGCGGGCCAGCAGCGCCGCCGACACCTCGTCGATGCGCGGCAGCAGCGTGTCGAGCTCGATCACCGGCGCGTAGAACATCCGGTCCAGCAACGGTTGGGTCTGGCTGACCACGTCGGGCCACCCCGGTGCCGACGGCATCGGGTCGGCCCGCCGGATCACCTGGTCGAAGACCTGGCTGTTGCGGGGGAACTTGCCGGGGTCGGTGAACGCCGGCGAGTGCAGTGCGGCGACGTTGGCCGGCACGATCGCACCGGTCGCGGCGAGGACCTCCGAGGCCTCGTCCCCGCTGGCGTAGGCCAGGAAGTCCGCGGTCTCGTCGACGTGCTCGGTGTCCTTGGACATGCAGAGCCCGGTCATCTCCGCGATGGTGCGGGACCGACCGAGGCTCGGCAGGGGGTAGACGTCGAAGTGCAGGTCGGGCTTCTCGCGCAGCCGCGGCACCAGCGCCCGGGTGCCGATCATCATGCCGAGGCGACCGTTCTCGAAGCGGGTCACGGCGTCCTGGCGGGCCAGCTGCTTGGCGTTCGGGGTGAGGTTGGGGTCGCGGGCCACCGTCAGGACCTCCTCGAGCGCCTTGCGGGTGCCCTCGTCGGACAGCGTCAGGGTGGTCGGGAGCCGTGGGTCGTCGACGATGTCCTCGCCCGCCGAGCGCACCAGCGGCATCAGGGTGGTCAGCTTGGGCGCGAGGTAGGCACCGTCCACACCGTCGTGCGACATCTGCCGGGCGCCGTCCACGAACTGTTCCCACCGCCAGCCGCGCTCCGGGTTCGGCGGGGCCTTCCCGGGCTCCGCGAGCATCCGCGGGGTCAGCAGCCGCTTGTTGTAGTACATGACGTAGGGCGACACGTCGTTGGGCATGCACTGGAGGGCCGAGTCCGCGGCGAAGCCCTCGAGGCCGAGCCGTTGGTAGTGGTCGCCGAACTGCACGCCGCGCTTCTCGAGCAGCTGGTCGACCGGCTGCACGCGGCCGTCGGCGACCAGCGAGGGCAGGGTGGTCTGGCGGGTCAGGAACAGGTCGGGCGGGGTGCCCGCGTCGAAGCTGCGGTCCAGCTGGTCCTCCGCGGTGACCGCGTCGGCGACGGCCTCGACCTTGACGGTGACGCCCGGATGCTCGGTGGTGTACGTCGAGGCGAGCTGCCGGTAGGCCGCGACGACACCGGGCTCGCCGTACACCCCGAAGCGCAGCGTGACGGGCTCGGGACTGGCCGACGTCGAGGCGGTCGTCGGAGCCGCGCTGGGGGACGGCTCCGGGTCGCCGCCGGACGTGCACGCCGAGAGCAGCAGGCAGAGCAGCATCAACGCGATCAGCGGTGCCCCGAGACCGGCGCGTGGGGCCGGTCGTGGCCGTGCGGACACCGCTTCTTCTCCTCGCATCCGGACAGTCGGGACAGCCGACCTGCTGGCGGAGGCGGCGCTCGGACACCGTATCGGGACACGCCCCCGCGCCTGTCGGCGAGTCGGAGTTACCAACCCTACGCTGGTCGGGCAAACCCGTGACAGTGAGGAACACCGTGACTCTGACCCGTGCCCTGGCACGCCCGGCCGTGGCCGCGACCGTCCTGACCTGCGTCGCAGCGCTGGCCCTGGCCGGCTGCACCGACCAGCCCAAGGACACCGCGAACCGGCCCGCCGCGAGCACGTCGTCGGACACACCGAGCGCGGCGGCGGACGAGAGCACGGAAGCCTCCCCGACCGAGACCGCCACCACCGAGTCGTCGGCCTCGACCGACCCGGAGCCGACCACGGACGCCACCGCTGACGGCACCGGGGACGACTCGTCCGCCGGTCTGAGCAGCCGGCTCCTCACCGCGGCCGAGCTGCCGGGGTTCAACCAGGAGTACCGCTGGAGCGGCGGCACGACCAGGGAGCGCGAGCCGAAGGCACCGTTCGGGACCTGCCAACGCTTCGCGATGACCTCGATCGGTGCGACCGCGGTCGCCGTGCGCACCTTCACGCCGCCGGCCGGCGCGGAGGCCACCGACCAGGGCGGCGAGCTGGTCGCCGAGTTCCCCGACTCGACCACCGCGCGCCGCGCGTTCGCGGTGCTGACGTCCTGGCGCAAGAAGTGCGCCGACCAGCTGACCCGCTACGACCGCTCCGAGGTGGGCGCCCTGGAGGGCGTCGGCGTGCCCGGCGGCACGGGTGGCTGGTACCTCCTCACCTACGCGCCGGTCCCCGGCGACCCCGACGCGGGATTCTTCGACGCGCAGGGCATGGCTGTCGTCGGCTCACGGATCGCGATGGTCGAGCTGATCATGGCCGGCCAGGACTACAACTACGAGCCCGGCCAGGAGCCCATGGTCACGGCCGTCAAGCGTGCCGCGGCCAAGCTGTCCTGACCCGACGACCAGTGCCGTAGCGTCTGACGCGTGAGCGACGCCGGGCACCAGGACCGCATCCGGGACCAGCTCCTGGACCGCAGCCGGGTCTCGTTCGACCAGCGCGTCGCCCGGCTGCGCAGCAAGGCCTGGCACATCGGTCAGTGCTCGGTGGCCGCCGGCCTGGCGTGGTACCTCGCGCACGACGTGGCCGGTCACCCGCACCCGTTCTTCGCTCCGATCGTCGCCGTCATCTGCCTCGGCACGTCCTACGGCCAGCGGCTGCGTCGGGTCGCCGAGGTCACCATCGGCGTCGCGATCGGCGTGCTGCTCGCCGACCTGCTCCTGCTGCTGATCGGCACCGGTCCCTGGCAGGTGGCCGTCCTGGTCGCGCTGGCCATGACGATCACGCTGCTCCTCAACGCCGGCACGCTGTTCGTCACGCAGGCCGCCGTGCAGGGCATCGTCGTGGTGACGTTCGCGGCCACACCCGGGGATGCCCTGACCCGGTGGCTGGACGCGCTCATCGGCGGCGTGGTGGCCCTGGTCGCCGCGGCCGTCGTCCCCCGTGCGCCGCTGCGCCGTCCCCGTGAGCAGGCCGCGCTCGTCGTACGCCGGATCGGGGAGCTGTTGCGGGCCGGTGCGCAGAGCGCCGACGACGGGGACGTCGAGCACGGGCTGCAGGTGCTCGCGGACGCCCGCACGACCGACCGGTTGATCCGCGAGCTGCAGGACGCCGCCGACGAGGGCCTGTCGGTGATCGCGTCCTCGCCGTTCCGCCGCCGGCACACCGGCCAGGTGCGGCGGATGGTCGAGCTCGTCGAGCCGCTGGACCGGGCGCTGCGCAACACCCGGGTGCTGGTGCGCCGGGTCGCGCTGAGCAACTACCACCACCAGGAGCTGCCGCGGGCCTACGTCGGGCTGATCCGTGACCTCGCCGACGCGGTCGACGAGATGGCCGACGAGCTGGCGTCGGGGCAGATGGCGTCGGAGGTCCGCCGCTCCCTGCTGCGCGTCGGCCAGGGCACCTCCGAGGTCGAGCGCGTCGCGGACCTGTCGGCCGACGTCGTGCTCGCCCAGATCCGGTCGATCATCGTCGACCTGCTGCAGATCACCGGCATGGACGTCCTCGAGGCCACCGACGCGCTGCCGCCACCGCGCCTCCACTGACCTCCGGGCCTCAGCCGCGTCTAGGCTGTCTGGGATGTCCGAGCAACCCCGCCACCGCCACCACCGGCCGATGCTGCCCGGCGCCGCCCACTTCGAGGCGATCACCGACGACGTGGACCCGGCCGCTCGCAGCGAGGCCGCCGACCGCTGCGCCACGCTGCTGGTCCGGGGTGCGCACGACACCGACGACGAGAACGTCGTCGCGCGCGTGGTGCACCTGGCCGACACGGAGGGGCTCGACACGCTGGCGGACCTGTGGTCGGGGTCGCCGGCGGACTCGCTGGCGGGGTGCCTGTGGCGGCTGTACCTGCTGCGGTCCTGGGTGTACGCCGACCCGGCCGCTGCCGCGCGCGAGTTCGACGCCGGCCGCCACCACACCCCCGTGCACGAGGTGGTCGCGGGGGTCGTCGACCCACCGGGACCCGACGAGGTGCGGCGGCTGACGGACCTGGTGCTGCGCGGGGTCGTCCAGGGCGACTTCGCCGACACGCTCTACCGCGCGGCGGCGTTCGCCCGCGTGGTGGCCGCGGGCCGTGCGCACGTCGGCGCGAGCCAGGCAGGGTCGGCGTACGAGTCCGACCTCTCGGCGGCCCGGCTGCTCACCCTGGCCGAGCAGCTCGAGCACGCCGCCTCGCTCGAGATCGAGGGCCGGCTCGCCTGAGCAGACCGTTCGCCGTGCCCGGCGGCGCCTCGCCTTGTAGACTCGTGCCTGCGCCGGGCCGTGGCAGCCCCGGGTCCCAAAATAAGCCGCTACGAGCGGCCACGCGCCGTGAGGCGCTCCCGGTCCGGCGCACTACTTCCGCTCAGACGAGGTCGTCCGCGATCTCCGCGGCCAGCGCCGCGTTGGCCAGCACCAGCGCCACGTTGGCGCGCAGGCTGGCACCGCCCGTGTGCTCGTGGAACCACGCGAGCAGGAACGGCGTGACGTCCTTGCCGACGATCCCCCGACGCGCGACCTCGGCCAGCCCGTCGGACAGGGTCCGCTCGTGCAGGCCGGCGTCCATCTGCTCCTCGGCGGCGACCGGCAGCGTGACCACCATGCCCTGCGGCAGCCGCAGGGCGTCGCGGGCCCGCATCACCGCCGCCACCTCGGCCGCGGACTCCACCCGCCACGGCACCGGGACACCCGCGTCGCGGACGTAGAACCCCGGCAGCGCGTCGGTGCCGACGCCGAGCACCGGCACCGACAGCGACTCCAGTCGTTCGAGGGTGGCCGGCACGTCGAGGATCGACTTCACCCCGGCGCAGACCACCGTGACCGCGGCCGCCGCGAGCGCGGCGAGGTCGGCGGACTCGTCCCAGGTGTCGCGGGCGCCGCGGTGCACGCCGCCGAGTCCTCCGGTGGCGAAGACCCGGATGCCGGCGAGGTGGGCGACGTACGCCGTCGCCGCGACCGTCGTGGCTCCCGTCAGCCCCTTCGCGAGCACCGGGCCGAGGTCCCGCACGCTGGTCTTGACGACGTCGGGCTCCTCCGCGACCCGCACGAGGTCGTCGTCGGAGAGCCCGACGCGGACGGCTCCGTCGACGACCGCGACCGTGGCGGGCACCGCACCTGCACGGCGCACCGCCTGCTCGATCTCGCGCGCGGTGGCCGCGCTGGTCTCGGTGGGAAGACCGTGGCTGATGATCGTGGACTCCAATGCCACGACACCTCGTCCCGATGCAATAGCGTCGGACACCTCGTCACCGACGACGAGGTGCGGTGCGGCCTCCCGGTTGGTCATGGGGCCGATTCTGCACGAGGGTCACCTGCAGGCGACGGACGGGCGGAGGGCGTGGACGTGCTGGTCTCCTGCCTCGGTGACGTGATGCTCGACGTGATCGTCGAGACCGCCGGACCACTGGTCACCGATGACGACACCCCCGCCGAGATCACCTTCGCGGCGGGCGGCCAGGCCGCCAACGTCGCGACCTGGGTGGCCGCCCTGGGCGGGGAGGCGCGGGTGTTCGGTCCACGATCGGACACCGGACCCGGGCACCTGGTCGAGAAGGCCCTGACCGGGCGCGGCGTGGAGGTGTGGGGCACGACCACCGGCCGCACCGGTGCGGTGATGTCCCTGGTCACCGACGGCACCAGGTCGATGGCCTCCGACGCCGGCGACCTGAGCTGGCTCGACGAGGTCCGCTCCGGGCCGTGGCTCGAGGGCGCGGACTGGATGTTCGTCTCCGGCTACGCGCTGCTGCGCACCCCGGACCCGCGCCGGGTCGTCGAGACGGCGGCGGTCGCCCGCGCGCACGGCACCCGGATCGCGGTGGACCTGTCGTCGGCGGCGATGGTGGCTGCCTTCGGTGCCGACGCCTTCTCCGACCTCTGCCGGTCGCTGCGGCCCGCCGTGGTGTTCGCGACGGACGCCGAGTGGGCGACCAGCCGCGGCGGGTTCGGCGCCGGTGAGAACGCCGTGCTGGTGCTCAAGCACGGGGCAGCGGGTGCGTCGTTCGTGGTCGACGGTGCGTCCGACAGGCGACGGCCGGAAGCGGGGCCGGTCGCCGACGTCACCGGTGCCGGGGACGCGCTGGCGGCCGGCTACCTCGTCGGCGGTCCTGACCTCGCGATGCGGGCCGCCGCCGCGTGCGTGGCCCACCGCGGGGCCCAGCCTCAGGACGGTGCCGCGTGAACGGCCCGCTGGTGTTCCGTGGCGTCGAGGTCCCCGCGGGCGAGCTGACCTGGCGGTTCAGCCGCTCCAGCGGACCCGGCGGGCAGTCGGTGAACACCGCCGACTCCCGGGTGGAGCTGAGCTACGACGTCGGGAGGTCGACGGCGCTCCCCGAGGCGCTGCGCGAGCGGCTGCTGTCCCGGCTCTCGCACCGCCTCGTCGACGGCGTGCTGACGATCGCCGCGTCGGAGTACCGCTCGCAGCACCGCAACCGTGAGGCCGCCCGCGCCCGGCTGACGGACGTGCTCACCGAGGCGAGCGCTCCCCCGCCCCCGCGGCGTCGCGCGACGCGTCCGACCCGCGGCTCGAAGGAGCGTCGGCTCGCGGGCAAGAAGAGGCGTGGCCAGACCAAGGCGCTGCGGCGGCCACCGGCGGACTGAGGACCCTCAGACCTCGAGGTCGGCGACCACGCCGGCGTGGTCAGAGGGCCAGAGTCGCGGCTCCGTCGTGGTCCGGTCGTCGAGCCGGTCCCCCACGACGTGGGCGGACAGCACGTCGGCACCGCGGACCCAGACGTAGTCGATGCGCTCGCGCATCGTCGTCTCCTCGTTGCGGAGGTCGGCCGACTGGCCGAACGTGAAGCCGTCGCCGTCCCCACGGGTCCAGGCATCCGTCCAGGTCTCCGGCATCCCGACGGCGTCCGGGGTCGCGTTGAGGTCGCCGACCACGATGACGGCTCCGTCGACGTCTCCGTTGCGGTCCAGCAGCTCGTCGCGCTGTGCGGCGCGCACCTGGGCGTCGTACGCCTCGGTGTGGGTGGCCACGAACCGCACCCGCCGGCCGGCCACGCGGGCGTCGACCCGCCCCCACCCGCGCTCGACCGGGAACGTGACGCCCTCGATCCCGGTGTCGAGGTCGAAGACCGCGGCGAACGGCGCCGTCGTCTCTGCGTCCACCACCACGGGACCGCCACGGCGCACCAGCGTGACGTTCACGCCCACCAGGCCGACCCGCTCGCTGCCGGAGACCGGCATCGACCCGGAGAAGCTCGGGTGCACCGCGTGGGCGTCGTACGCACAGCCGAGCTCCTCGAGCGCGGACAGCAGCGCGGGCAGGAAGTCCACGAACACCTGCTCGTCCCCGCCGTCGCTGCGCATCGACGACCAGCGGGAGACCTCCTGCAGCCCGGCCAGGTCGGGGCGCTCCCGCGCCAGCACCGCCGCCACCGCCCGCGCGCGGTCCACGGACCTGGTGGCGTCGAGCTGCTCGCGCACGACCTCGGCCCGCTTCGCGAGCTCGTCGAGATCGGCGACGCCGAACAGCAGGGTGAGGTCGGCACCGAGGTAGACGTTGTACGTCGCGACGCGCAGCCTGCTCATGAGGCAGAGCCTAGGGTGGCCCGATGACGACGTCGTACACACCGAATGCGGACGGCCGGCCGGACCCGGGCGAGGTGGTCTGGGCGTGGGTGCCCTACGAGGACGACCCCAGCCAGGGCAAGGACCGGCCGGTGCTGCTCGTCGGCCGGGACGGCTCGATGCTGCTCGGACTGCAGCTCACCAGCAAGGACCACGACCGGGACGCCGAGGACGAGGCGCGCTACGGAAGGTCCTGGATGGACGTGGGCAGCGGCGGCTGGGACCGCGAGCACCGCGACAGCGAGGTGCGCCTGGACCGGCTGCTCCGCCTCCCGGAGGCCGAGGTGCGCCGCGAGGGTGCCGCGATGGCGCGCGGGATGTTCGACGCGGTCGTGGCGGCGGCCAAGGAGCACCACGCGCTGTAGCTCCGTTGGTTGAGGTGCCCGAGCCGCTAGGCGAGGGCCTCGAAACCGTGTGCCTCCGCTGGGAGGTTTCGAGGCTCGCAGGCTCGCACCTCAACCAGCCGTGGACGAGTCACAGCGCGTCGAGGGCCTTGCGGATCCTGGTGTCGGAGACCGGCTGGGCGGTGCCGCGGGACTGGTCCCAGAGGCTGACGCGGTACTCCTCCAGGAGCCAGCGCACCTTCACGAGCCCGGCGCTCGCCGGCCGCCCGTCGGGCAACGCGTCGACGCGGTGCAGGTAGGCCTCCTGCAGGTGCGCGACCTGGTCCATCAGCAGCCGGTCCTTGCCGAGCGCCGAGCCGAGCCGCTCGCGGCGGGTGCGGACGGCGGCGAGGTACCGCGGCAGGTGCCGCAGCTGCTCCACGCCCACGTCGGAGACGAAGCCACGATGCACCAGCCGGGAGACCTGCGCCTTCATGTCGGCGAGGGCGGGCAGCATCGCCATCTCCGCCGAGCCGCTCAGGGCCTTGTCGACGTCGCGCCACTCGGCGAGCACCCGGACGACGTCGTGCACGACGAGCCGGGTGGTGTCGGCCAGCTGAGGGCGTACGGCGGCCGCCAGCGCGTCGAACCCGGCCTCGTCCCACACCAGCCCGTGCCGCTCGACCAGCACGTCGACGGCCGCGGCGACCGCGTCGTCGAGCAGCTCGGTCACCGACGGGTAGGGCGACCCGGCCAGGCCGAGCTTGTCGGCGTTCGACAGGCCGTCGGCGATCGTCTTGACCGGCGAGGGCACGGTCAGCACGAGCAGCCGGCGCAGGCCGCGGCGGTGCGAGGCCTGCTGCTCCGCCTCGGAGCCGAACACCCGCAGCCCCACGGTGCCTTGCCCTGAGGAGCCGTGGGACGAGGCGTCTCGAAGTGCCTCGTCGACGAGGGCCGGGAAGCCCCGCACCTCGTGGCCGGCGCGGGTCTGCGTGAACGTCCGTTCGATCGTCCCGAACACCCAGGTGGTCTTCCCCGTGACGTCGAGCCCCGACGAGGAGGCGGCCTCGGCCATCGCCTCGGCGAACTTCGGACGCAGCGGCGCCTTCAGTGCCTCGAGGTCCTTGCCCTGCGCGACGACGGATCCCTCGTCGCCGACCACCCGGAACGTCGGGCGCAGGTGCTCGGGGACCTTGCCCCAGTCCCACGCGTCGCGCGGCACGACGACGCCCGTCGTGCCCCGCAGGAAGCGCTCCAGCGCGTCGAGCAGCGACTCCTCACCGGGCGACGCGTGGGCGAGGAAGTCGCGCGCGTAGTTGGGCGCGGGCACGAAGCTCACCCGCAGCTGCTTGGGCAGGGATCGGATCAGCGCGACGACCAGGTCGTGGCGCAGTCCCGGCACCTGCCAGGTGAACGGTGCGGGCTCGACCTGGTTCAGCGTCGCCACGGGTACGTCGACCGTGACGCCGTCCGCGGCCGCACCCGGCTCGAACTGGTAGGACAACGGCAGGGCGAGCTCGCCCTCGCGCCACAGGTCGGGGTAGTCCTGCTCGGTGACCTCCTCGGCGGTCTCGTTGACCAGCATCGCCGGGTCGAACGTGAGCAGGTCGGGGTCCTCGCGCCGGGCGGACTTCCACCAGGTGTCGAAGTGCGCACCGGACACCACCTCGGCACCCACCCGGGCGTCGTAGAAGTCGAACAGCGTGTGCTCGTCGACCAGGATGTCGCGGCGCCGTGCCCGGTGCTCGAGCTCGACGACCTCGTCGAGCAGCTCGCGGTTCTTCGCCATGAACTTCTGGTGCGTCGACCACTCGCCGTAGACGAGGGCGTGCCGGATGAACAGCTCCCGGCTCACCGCGACGTCGATCTTCCCGTAGGACACCGGTCGGTCGACGGCCAGCGGGACGCCGTACAGGGTGACGCGTTCGTAGGCCATCACCTGCGCGCGCTTCTTGGACCAGTGCGGCTCGGAGTAGGTGCGCTTCACCAGGTGCGCACCGAGCTCCTCGGCCCACTCCGGCTTGATCGCGGCGTTCACGCGGCCCCACAGCTTCGAGGTCTCCACGAGCTCGGCGGACATCACGAGCTGCGGCTGCTTCCGGAACAGTCCCGACCCCGGGAAGATCGAGAACCGTGCGTTGCGGGCACCGAGGTAGTCGCGCTTCTCGGGGTCGCGCAGGCCGACGTGCGACAGCAGCCCGGCCAGCAGCGACTGATGGATGCCGTCGGCGTCCGGCTCGTCGGCGGCGCCCCCGACGGTCAGCTTCAGCTGCTTGGCGGTCTGCCGCAGCTGCGACTCCAGCGACTGCCACTCGCGGATCCGCAGGTAGTTGAGGTACTCCGCCCGGCACATCCGGCGGAACGCGCTCGACGACAGCTCCTTCTGCTGGGTGCGCACGTAGCGCCAGAGGTTCAGCCAGGTCAGGAAGTCCGACGTCTCGTCCTTGAAGCGCGCGTGCTTCTGGTCGGCCTGCGCCTGCTGGTCGGCCGGTCGCTCGCGGGGGTCCTGCAGCGACAGGGCCGCGGTGATCACCAGCACCTCGCGCAGGCAGCCGCGCTGCTCGGCCTCGACCACCATCCGGGCCAGCCGCGGGTCGACGGGCAGCGCGACGAGCTGCCGCCCGAGCTTCGTGAGGCGCCCCTCGGACAGTGCCCCGAGCTCTTCGAGCAGCTGGATGCCGGCCTTCACGTTGCGCTGGTCGGGCGGGTCGACGAACGGGAAGCGGGCGACGTCCCCGAGCCCGAGACCGGTCATCTGCAGGATCACCGAGGCGAGGTTGGTGCGCAGGATCTCCGGCTCGGTGAACTCCGGGCGGGACTCGAAGTCCTCCTCGCTGTAGAGCCGGATCGCGATGCCGGCCTCGACCCGGCCGCAGCGTCCGGACCGCTGGTTGGCCGACGCCTGGCTGATCGGCTCGATCGGCAGCCGCTGCACCTTCGTGCGCACCGAGTAGCGGGAGATCCGTGCGAGGCCGGCGTCGACGACGTACCGGATGCCGGGCACGGTCAGCGACGTCTCGGCGACGTTGGTCGCCAGCACCACCCGGCGGCGGCTGTGCCGCTCGAAGACCTTGTGCTGCTCGGCCGAGGACAGCCGGGCGTAGAGCGGGACGACGTCGAAGCCCCGAGGACCGCCCGGGCGGTCGCTGTTCCCCGGGCGGTCGAGCTTGTCGAGACCCTTCTCGAGGACGTCGGCGGTGTCCCGGATCTCCCGCTCCCCTGGCAGGAACACCAGGATGTCCCCCGGTCCCTCGCGGACCAGCTCCTGGACCGCGTCGACGATGGCCTCGGTCTGGTCGCGGACGAGTGGCTCGCCGTCCTCGTCGTCGTACGCCTCCTCGACCAGCGGCCGGTACCGCACCTCGACGGGGTAGGTGCGGCCGGACACCTCCACGATGGGGGCGGGTGCGCCGTCCCGGTCGGCGAAGTGCGCCGCGAAGCGCTCCGGGTCGATGGTCGCCGAGGTGATGATCACCTTGAGGTCGGGCCGGCGCGGCAGCAGCTGCGCGAGGTAGCCGAGGATGAAGTCGATGTTCAGGCTGCGTTCGTGGGCCTCGTCGATGATCAGCGTGTCGTAGGCCGACAGCATCCGGTCGTGCTGCAGCTCGGCGAGCAGGATGCCGTCGGTCATCAGCTTCACCAGGGTGTCGCGCGAGGAGTGGTCGGTGAACCGCACCTGGTAGCCGACGGTCTCCCCCAGCGGCGTGCCGATCTCCTCGGCGATCCGCTCGGCGACGCTGCGCGCGGCGATCCGACGGGGCTGGGTGTGCCCGATCACGCCGTGCACTCCCCGGCCGAGCTCGAGGCAGATCTTCGGCAGCTGGGTGGTCTTGCCCGACCCGGTCTCCCCCGCCACGATCACGACCTGGTGGTCGCGGATCGCGGCGGCGATGTCGTCGCGCCGCTGGCTGACCGGCAGGTCCTCGGGGTAGGTGACCGCCGGGACCAGCGCCGTGCGTCGCTCCACCTCGGCAGGGCTGAGCCGGCGGACCCGGTCCGGCGTACGACGCTGCTGTCCGCGACGGCCGGAGCGGCGACGGCGCGGAGTACGACGCTCCTGCGGGCCGGCCTCTGACATGACCCACCGATTCTAGGGAACACCCGCAACCGGAATCGCGGAGCAGGCCGACACGCCCGGTCCCAGGCGGCGAGTTTGATCCTGCGCCGGACTCCTTGCAGGGTGGACGGTCCATCGAACGCCAGCGCATCAAAAGGAGACGCACCTCGTGCTCACCCTGACCGAGAACGCCAGCACCGTCGTCAAGACGATCGTCGACCAGTCCGTGGAGGCCCAGGAGGCCGGGCTGCGGATCAGCCAGGACGCCGTCGACTCACCCGCCCTGCACGTGATCCCCACCGAGGCTCCCCAGCCGGGAGACCAGGTGCTCGAGGAGGCGGGTGCCCGGGTCTTCCTCGAGGAGACCGCCGCCCAGACCCTCGACGACCAGGTCCTCGACGCCCAGGTCGACGAGAGCGGGGGCGTGCAGTTCTCCATCACGCCCCAGACCGTCTGACCGGTCCCGCACGCGTACGACGGCCCCTGGACCTCTCGGTCCGGGGGCCGTCGTCGTCCGGGGTGGCCGCGACGTCAGGTGTCCCTGCCGTCGTTCGTGGTCGCGGACGGCAGCTGGCCCGGAACGGTGCCGGTCTGCGGCGCGCCGCCGGGCGCCCCCTGGCCCTGCCGACCGGGCTGGCCCGGGCCCTGACCCGGCTGCCCGAACCCGTTGCCCTGGCCGGGACCCCGACCGTGCTGACCGAAACCGCCACGACCACCCGGGCCGTCGTCCGATCCCCCGTCGGCGGCCGCTGCCAGCGCCGCCCCGCCGGCGCCGCTGAGCGCGACGGCGGTGATCGCGGCCGCGACCACCGTGCGCAGCGACCAGACCCGGCCGCCGACGGAGAGTCCGGACGCGCGCCCGTCCCCTGGCACGGCGCCAGTCACGGGGTTGGTCACGGCGGTCTGCTGGACGGTGTCGGCGGGCACCGGCGGTGGCGGCGCCAGCGACGTCATGCCGGCGATCGGCAGGGTCTGCTCCGCCGGGTCGATGTGGTCGGTCTGGTCGGTGTCCTCGGGGCGCGAGGGGGTCTGGTCGTTCATGGCCGAAGCGTCCTCGCCCCGTCTGTGTGGAGCCTGTGCGGGCGCTGGCCGGTCCCTGCGACCTTGCCGGCTCGAGTTCGACTATGGCGCGGCTCGGGCTCGACTATGGCGCGGCTCGGCGGGGAGGGCTCACAGGTGACACACAGACGACTCCCAGGGTTCCTGCACCTGGCTGAGAGACTCTGGTGACATGCCGCTCGTGAACTCCGCCCCCGCACTGACCCGTCCCGACGGGTCGCCGCTGCGCGTCCTGGTCGTCGACGACGAGGTCAACATCGCCGAGCTGATCAGCATGGCCGTGCGTTTCGAGGGCTGGGAGCCCAGCGTCGCGCACACCGGCGGCAAGGCCGTCGCGGCCGCCAAGGACCTCCGACCCGACGCGGTCGTGCTCGACGTGATGCTGCCGGACTTCGACGGCATGGAGGTGCTCCGCCGGATGCGCAGCCAGCACCCCGACGTACCCGTGCTGTTCCTCACCGCCCGGGACTCGGTCGAGGACCGCGTCTCCGGTCTCACCGCCGGCGGCGACGACTACGTGACCAAGCCGTTCAGCCTCGAGGAGGTGATCGCCCGGCTCCGCGCCCTGATGCGACGGTCCGGGGCGACGACGTCCGCGACGTCCTCGGTCCTGGTCGTCGGCGACCTGCGTCTCGACGAGGACAGCCACGAGGTGTTCCGGGGCGACGACGAGATCCACCTGACCGCGACCGAGTTCGAGCTGCTGCGCTTCCTGATGCGCAACCCGCGCCGGGTGCTGTCGAAGCCGCAGATCCTGGACCGGGTCTGGAACTACGACTTCGGCGGCCAGGCCAACGTGGTCGAGCTCTACATCTCCTACCTGCGCAAGAAGATCGACGCCGGCCGTCCCGCGATGATCCACACGATGCGCGGCGCCGGCTACGTCCTCAAGCCGGTCGACTGAGCGCCATGGGCACCGCACGCTTCCTGCCCACCTCGCTCACCGGCCGGCTCGTCGCGACGCTGGTCGCGGTGGTCGTGCTCAGCACGGTTCTCCTCGCCCTGGTCACCGCGCTGGTCACGCGCAACAACCTCAACAGCCAGCTCGACGACCAGGTCACCCAGACCCTCGAGCGATCCGAGGGACGCTACCTCTCCGACGGCCCGCAGGGCCCGCCGCCCGGCGGTGACGGCGACCACGACGAGCGACGGGTCCGCTTCGGGCTCGGTGACGCCGCGGGCACGCTGAGCGCACAGTTCGACACGCTCGGCCGTCGCGGCGACGTCGTGACGTCCAGCAACGACGCGCGGCGGCTGTCCACGGCTGCCCTCGACATCCTCGAGACGGTGCCGGCCGACGGCGAGTCGCACGTGGTGGACCTGCCCGGGGTCGGCTCGTTCCGGGTCCGCGCGGAGGCCTCCGGCCAGGTCCGCCTGGTGGCCGGCCAGTCCACCAGGAACGTCGACGACGCGGTCGGCACCCTGGTGTTCTCGGAGCTGCTGATCGGGCTGGGTGCGGTCGTCGGTCGCCGTCGGGGCCGGCCGGGTGCTGGTGGGCCGCCAGCTCCGGCCGCTGCGCGAGGTGGCCGACACCGCCCACGAGGTGGCCACCCTCCCGCTGTCCAGCGGCGAGATCGGCACGACGGTCCGGGTGCCCGACCGGCTCACGGACGAGCGCACCGAGGTCGGCCAGGTGGGGTCCGCGCTGAACACCCTGCTCGCTCACATGGAGCACGCCCTCGACGAGCGGCACCGCAGCGAGCTGCAGGTGCGCCAGTTCGTCGCGGACGCCTCCCACGAGCTGCGTACGCCGCTGACCACCATCCACGGGTACGCCGAGCTGAGCCGCCGCACCCAGCCGGCCGACCCGGCCCAGCTGTCCCAGGCGATGAGCAAGGTCGAGGCGGAGGCCACCCGGATGTCCGGCCTGGTCGAGGACCTGCTGCTGCTCGCCCGCCTCGACGCCGGCCGCCCGCTGGCCAGCGACGAGGTCGACCTGACCCGGCTCGTGCTCGAGGCGGTCGGTGACGCGCGGGTCGTCGGGCCCGACCACCGGTGGCAGCTGGAGCTGCCCGAGGAGCCGGTCACCGTACGCGGTGACGAGCAGAGACTCCACCAGATCGTCACGAACCTGCTCAACAACGCACGTCGGCACACCCCTTCGGGCACATCTGTCACCGTGCAGGTGCTCGAGGAGCCCGGCGGCGTCATACTTTCGGTTCAGGACGACGGTCCCGGCCTGTCCGCCGAGCTGGCGCGGCGCGCGTTCGAGAGGTTCACCCGAGGTGACTCCTCGCGCACCCGTGAGTCGGGGGGCGCCGGCCTGGGCCTGTCCTTGGTGGAGGCCATCTCCACCGCGCACGGCGGGACGGTGTCCGTCGAGTCCGAACCGGGAAGCACCCGCTTCGAGGTCCGGCTCCCGGCACCTGCGGGATCACTCACAGGCTAGGGACAGATGGGGCACACGGCGTATCCAGCCCGGATCGTCAGGGTCGGGTCCATGACCACCCAGACCACGCTGACGCCGCCCTCGACCGAGCGTCCTACTCCCCCGCCCACCACCGCCCGCCCCGGCAGCGCGCCCTCCTCGCGCGCCGGCTCCGCCGCCCGCCGCCTGTGGCAGGGCAACCCCGACGACCCGTCGTGGGTCCGTCCGGGTCTCCTCGGCCTGCTGCTCGCCACGGCCGTGCTGTACCTGTGGGGCCTCGGCGCCTCCGGCTGGGCGAACACCTTCTACTCCGCCGCCGTGCAGGCCGGGTCCGAGTCGTGGAAGGCGTTCTTCTTCGGCTCGTCGGACGCCGCGAGCTCGATCACCGTCGACAAGACCCCGATGTCCCTGTGGGTGATGGCGCTGTCCGTGCGGGTGTTCGGCCTGTCCGCGTGGAGCATGCTCGTCCCCGAGGCGCTGATCGGCGTCGCGTCGGTCGGCCTGCTCTACGCCACGGTCCGCCGTACGGCGAGGTCGGCCGCCGCCGGTCTCATCGCCGGCGCCGTGCTGGCCCTCACGCCGGTCGCGGTGCTGATGTTCAAGTTCAACAACCCCGACGCCCTGCTCGTGCTGCTGCTGATCGGCTCCGTCGCCGCGACGGTGCGGGCACTGGAGTCCTCGCGCCTGCGCGCCCTCGGCCAGGCGGGTCACCCCGTGCGCTGGCTGGCCCTCGGTGGGGCCCTGGTCGGCTTCGCGTTCCTCACCAAGATGATGCAGGCGTTCCTGGTCCTGCCGGCGCTCGCGCTGGTGTACCTGGTCGCCGCGCACACCCCGCTCGGCAAGCGGGTCGGGCACCTCCTCGTCGCGTTCGGCGCGATGATCCTGTCCGCCGGCTGGTGGATCGCGATCGTCGAGCTCTGGCCGGCGGCGTCGCGGCCCTACATCGGCGGCTCGCAGAACAACTCGATCCTCGAGCTCACGCTCGGCTACAACGGCTTCGGACGGCTGACCGGCGAGGAGGCCGGGTCCGTCGGAGGAGGTGGCGGTGGCGGCTGGGGCCAGACGGGCGTCCTGCGTCTGCTCGGCACCGACGTCGGCGGCCAGGTCGCCTGGCTGCTGCCAGCTGCGCTGGTGCTGCTCGGCGCCGGCCTCTGGTTCACGCGACGCGCCCCACGCACCGACCTGGTCCGCGCCGGGCTGCTCGTGTGGGGCACGTGGCTGCTGGTCACCGCCCTGACGTTCAGCCTGATGGCCGGCATCTTCCACGCCTACTACACCGTGGCCCTGGCCCCCGCGATCGGTGCACTGGTCGGCATCGGCGCCACCCAGCTGTGGCAGCGCCGTGACTCGTACGCCGCCGCGCTCGTGCTCGCGTGCACCGTCGCGCTCAGCACGGCGTTCGCCTTCATGCTGCTGCAGCGCACCCCGGACTACCTGCCCTGGCTGCGGTGGCTCGTCGCGGTCGTCGGCCTGGCCTCCGCGCTGCTCCTGGCCGGCGTGCGTCACCTGCCCCGCCGGATCGGTCTCGGCGTCGCCGCGGCCGCCCTGGTCGCGGTGATGGCCGCCCCGACGGCGTACTCCGTGACCACGGCCCTGGCTCCTCACACCGGCTCCATCCCGAGCGCCGGCCCCGCGAGCGCCGGAGGTGGCTTCGGCCGTCCCGGTGGCGGCGCCCCGCCGACCGGGGCCGCGCCCACCACCGGGACCGCACCGGCTCCGCAGGGCAACCCGGGGACCCGGCTCGGGGGCGGTGCGTTCGGCAGCACCGGCGGCCTGCTCGAGGGCAGCACCTCGTCGGCGGAGATCACCGCCCTGCTGCGCGCCGACGCGGACGCCTACACCTGGTCGGCGGCCGTGGTCGGGGCCAACTCGGCCGCGGGTTACCAGCTCGCGAGCGAGGAGCCGGTGATGGCGATCGGTGGCTTCAACGGCAGCGACCCGAGCCCGACGCTCGCCCAGTTCAAGACCCACGTCGCGAACGGCGAGATCCACTACTTCATCGCCAGTGGCGAGGCAGGCGGACGAGGCGGGCTGAACGCCGGAGGCAGCACCAGCTCGGCGATCGCGTCGTGGGTGAGCTCGACCTTCACCGCCGACACCGTCGACGGTGTCACGGTCTACGACCTCTCGGGCGGTGTGCGATGACCGCCCCGGCCACGGAGCCCCGCCCCGGCGACCTGCCCGGCGCCGCCCAGGACGCTCCCGCCATCGACGTGGTGATCCCCGTGCACAACGAGGAGGTCGACCTCGCCGGCTCCGTCGCCCGGGTGCACGAGCACCTGACCCGGCTGCCGTACACCTTCCGGATCACCGTCGCCGACAACGCGAGCACCGACGGCACGGCGCTGGTGGCGCACCGCCTCTCGCACGAGTACGACGAGGTGCAGGCGGTCTTCCTCCAGGAGAAGGGCCGGGGCCGCGCCCTCAAGCAGGTCTGGTCGCAGTCACGCGCCCAGGTGCTGGTCTACATGGACGTCGACCTCTCCACCGACCTGAACGCCCTGCTCCCGCTGGTCGCGCCGCTGCTGTCGGGGCACTCGGACCTGGCGATCGGCAGCCGGCTGACCCGCGGGTCCCGGACCCTGCGCGGCGTGAAGCGCGAGGTGATCTCGCGGGGGTACAACCTGCTGCTGCGCGGCACCCTGCGCACCGGCTTCTCCGACGCGCAGTGCGGCTTCAAGGCGATCCGCTCGGACGTCGCGCAGGCGCTCCTGCCGCTCGTGGAGGACACCAGCTGGTTCTTCGACACCGAGCTGCTGGTGCTCGCCGAGCGGGCCGGGCTGCGCATCCACGAGGTGCCGGTCGACTGGGTCGACGACCCGGACAGCCGGGTGGACATCTGGCGGACCGCCCTCGACGACGTCCGCGGGATCGCCCGGCTGGGCTGGGCCTTGCTGCGGGGCACCATGCCGCTCGCGGAGGTCACCGCCCGGCTCGGCCGCAAGACCGCCGCCGGCGCGGACGGGTCGATGGGCACCCAGGTCGCGCTGTTCGGAGTGGTCGGGATCTTCTCGACCGCCGCCTACGCCGTGCTGTACCTCCTGCTGCGCGGCGCGCTCAGCCCCTTCTGGGCCAACGCTGTCGCGCTGGTCGCGACCACGCTCGCGAACACCGCCGCCAACCGCCGCTTCACGTTCGGCGTACGCGGCCGCACCGGCGCCCTGCGCCACCAGCTCAAGGGACTGGCGATCTTCGCCGTCGGGTTGGGCGTGACCTCCGGGTCGCTGTGGCTGCTGCACGCCACCGTCGCCGCCCCCAGCCGGTTCACCGAGATGGTCGTGCTGACGCTGGCGAACCTGTTCGTGACCGTGATGCGGTTCGGCGCGATGCGGCTCTGGATCTTCGTCCGCCGCTGAGCCTGCACGCCCGCACGCACCGGCTGATCGAGCTTGTCGAGATCACCCGTCGGTCACCCGTGCGTCACTCCAGCGAGCGGCGGGTCAGGGGCGGGTACAGGGACTCCTCGGTGCCGGCGGTGAAGAGCTCGGCGGGGCGGCCGCGGCCGACGGACGTGCGCCGGCCGGTGGGCTCGACGAAGCCCTCGGTCTTGGTGACCTTGCGGTGGAAGTTGCCGGCGTCCAGGGGGTGCCCCCAGACCACCTCGTAGACCTCGCGCAGCGCGGCGATCGTGAACTCGGTCTCGAGGAACGCGGTGGCGATGTTGGTGTACTCCAGCTTGGACCGGGTCCGCTCGACCCCGTCGCGCAGGATCTCCTTGTGGTCGAAGGCCAGCCTGCCCCGCGAGATCAGCCACTCCGCCGGCCGCCAGGCCGCGTGCGACGCGTCCGACCCCGCCTCCGGGACCGCCGGCCGGGGCAGCACCGCGAGCCACGCGACGCTGACCGTCCGGCGTCGTGGGTCGCGCCCCGGTGCGCCGTACGTCGCGAGCTGCTCGAGCCGCACCGAGCCGGGGCTGACGCCGGTCTCCTCCTGGAGCTCACGCCGTGCGGCGGCCTCGAGGGCCTCGTCGACCTCGACGAACCCGCCGGGCAGCGCCCACCGCCCCTGGTACGGCGGTGCGCCCCGCCGGATCGCCAGCGCACAGAGCTCGCCGTCGCGGAGCGTCAGCACGACGATGTCGACGGTGACGTCGAGGATCGGGTAGTCGCTCGTGTACACCACGGAGCCAGCATATTCTTGTCGGGTTGACAACACCATGGGTCGGGTGAACGTCCGTTATGCGTGCGACACCGTTCCTCTTTCGAGCGTTTGAGGCGGGTCCGAGGGGGCACTCTCCCCGCGGGAAGGAGGCATCATGTTCATTCTTTGGCTCATCGCCGTTGTACTCGTCATCGCGGGAATCATCACGATCATCCGCGGCAGCCTGCTGTTCGGCATCATCCTGATCGTCGTCGGCCTGCTTGTCGGCCCCGGCGGCGTCAGCATCTTCAGCAAATAGCGTCACCCGATCCGCAGGACGACCGGCCGGACCGACCCCAGCACGTCAGCGGGGCAGGTCCGGCCGGTCGTCCTGCGCGTTGTGGCAGACGTTCCGGCGGGGCTCACGGCGCGCCCGAGAGCACTCCGGGAAGGGCGGCGGCCAGCATCGTCAGGAGGTCGGCCCGCGAGACGCCGCGGTCGTCGCGCACCCAGGAGATCACCACGTCCTCGGCCAGCGCGCTCCAGCCCCGGACCATCAGCCGCACAGCGGGGGTGTCCTGCAGGTGGAACACGTCGAGGACCCCGTCCTGGCCGGCGACGTCGAAGATCCGGTCGGTCAGCGCGGCCCGGGCCTCCTCGTAGATCCGCTGCAGGTCCTCGTTGCCGCTCGCGGCGCCGCGCACCAGGGAGACGTAGCCGGCGTAGTTGGTCGACACGTAGTCGACGTAGGCGTCCAGGGACCTGGCCAGCCGGTCGATCGGCTCGCCCTCCTGGACCGGCGCGGTGACCCGGATCAGGTCGTCGGCCGCCTTGCGCACGACGGCCCGGTGGAAGTCCTGCTTGTTGCCGAAGTAGTGGTAGAGCAGGCCGCGCGAGATGCCGGCCTCCTCGGCGAGCGTCTCGATGGACAGCTCGTCGAGCGACCGGCTGGACAGCAGCCGGACGCCCAGCTCGAGCAGCTGCTCGCGCCGGCTGTCCGGGCTCATCCGGACGCGTCCGCTCGGTGACGACATGTGAGCCACCCTACTGAACTCTGTTCAACACCGCTATTGACGGTTGTTCAATACCGTCGGTATGTTCGGGACATGCCTCGGACGTCAGCAGCACCGACCGCCCTGCCCGCCCCCTTGCCCGCTCACGTGCACACCTTCGTGATCGGCGCCGGGTTCGCCGGCCTGTGCGCGGCCATCAAGCTCCAGGAGAGCGGCGAGCCGGACTTCCTGGTCGCCGAGCGCGGCAGCGACGTCGGCGGCACCTGGCGCGACAACACCTACCCCGGCGCTGCCTGCGACGTGCCCTCCCAGCTCTACTCCTTCTCCTTCGCTCCCAACCCGGAGTGGTCGCGGTCCTTCTCGCCGCAGCCGGAGATCCAGACCTACATCCAACGTGTCGCCGAGCGCTCCGGGGTGCTCGACCGGTTCCGCTTCGAGACCTCCGTCGAGGAGGCCCGCTGGGACGAGCAGGCCCAGCGCTGGCACGTGCGTACGACGGCCGGGGAGCTGACCGCCGACGTCGTCGTGTCAGCCGCCGGCGCCCTGTCGGACCCGAAGCTGCCCGACGTCGACGGGATCGACTCGTTCGCGGGCGAGATCTTCCACTCGTCGCAGTGGCGCCACGACTACGACCTGGCCGGCAAGCGCGTCGCCGTGATCGGGACGGGCGCGTCCGCGATCCAGATCGTCCCCGAGATCGCCGAGCGGGTCGCGCACCTCGACGTCTACCAGCGCACGGCGCCGCACGTCATCCCCCGCCGCGACCGGGCCTACACCAGCGCCGAGCGGCTCGCGTTCAAGCACCTCCCCGTCGTGCAGAAGGCCTACCGCACGGCGATCTACTGGGGCCGCGAGAGCCTCGTCCCGGCGTTCGTCTGGGACTCCCGGATCGCGGCGCCGGCCAAGAAGCTCGCGATGATGAACATCGACAAGGGCATCAAGGACCCCGAGCTGCGAGCCCGGGTGACACCGGACTTCGAGCTGGGCTGCAAGCGGATCCTGATCTCCAACGACTGGTACCCCACGCTCGACCGTGACGACGTCGACCTGGTCACCGACCGCATCGAGAAGATCACCCCGCGCGGCATCGTCACCCAGGACGGCACCGAGCGCGAGATCGACGTGCTGATCGTCGCCACCGGCTTCCTGGCCACCGACCTTCCGGTCGCCCGGCGCATCCACGGCCGCGGCGGCGTCAGCCTGGCCGACCACTTCACCGAGCACGGCATGCAGGCCTACAAGGGCGCCACCGTGCACGGCTTCCCCAACCTGTTCTTCGTCGTCGGACCGAACACCGGCCTCGGGCACTCGAGCATGGTGTTCATGATCGAGTCGCAGGTGGCCTACCTCGTCGACGCGCTCGCGCGGATGCGGTCCGGCGGCGTCGCCGCGGTGGAGCCGACCCGACGGGCCCAGGACGCGTGGAACGACGACCTCCAGCGGCGCATGAAGCGCACGGTCTGGAACGCCGGCGGTTGCTCGAGCTGGTACCTCGACTCGCACGGCCGCAACGTGACGCTGTGGCCCCGGACGACGTACAAGTTCCGGCAGCTCACCGCCGAGTTCGACACCGAGAACTACGAGGCGGTCCCGCACCGGGACGCTGCCGCCGACATCGACAGGAAGGTCTCGGCATGAAGACTCTCGACGGCAAGGTGGTCGTGATCACCGGAGCCGGCTCCGGCATCGGCCGCGAGCTCGCCCTCCAGGCGGCCCGGCAGGGCGCGGTCCTGGCCCTGAGCGACTGGGACGAGGTGGGTCTGGTCGAGACCGCGCAGCAGGTGCAGACCAGCACGCCCCCGCGAGGTCCGCACCGACAAGGTCGACGTCCGCGACCGGCAGGCGATGCACGACTACGCCGCGTCCGTCCGCGAGGAGTTCGGCCGGGTCAACGTGATCGTCAACAACGCCGGTGTCGCGCTGCACGGTGACTTCGAGGAGGTGTCGTACGACGACTTCGAGTGGGTCATGGACGTCGACTTCTGGGGCGTCGTGCAGGGCACCAAGGAGTTCCTGCCGCACCTGATCGAGTCCGGCGACGGCCACGTCGTGAACATCTCCAGCCTCTTCGGCCTGATGTCGATGCCCGGCCAGACGGCGTACAACTCCGCGAAGTTCGCGGTCCGCGGCTTCACCGAGGCGCTGCGCCAGGAGATGATCATCGCCAAGCACCCGGTGCAGGTGACCTGCGTGCACCCCGGCGGCATCAAGACCGCGATCGTCCGCAACGCACGGACCACCGCGTCGCACGACCAGGCGCACGTCGCGAGGCACTTCGACACCAAGCTGGCCCGGATGTCGCCCGAGCAGGCGGCGACGATCATCCTCGACGGCGTGCTGGCCAACAAGCCGCGGGTGGTCGTGGGCGCGGACGCGAAGCTGCTCGACCTGTTCGTCCGGCTGGTCGGTGCCCGCTACCAGCGGGTCTTCACACTGGCCGCTCGCCGGCTGGGCCCCTAGGCAGCCCCGCCGCCCGGAACACCGCCGCCGCTGCCGCCGCCCCGAACACGTTCGGGTGCCGGTCGGCGGGTCCTCGGCCGGTGTCCCACCAGCCGAGGGGCACACCGAGCCGGTACCACTCCTGCACGACCAGGGACGCACCGTCGAAGACGCTGTCCTGACGGTCGTGGCGGACCGGTCGCCACTTCGCGGCCAGCACGTGCGTGATCTCCTCGGTCATCCGGCCCGCGGTGAACGACCCGGTGCGCAGCAGGACGGCCGCCATCACGCCGAGCACGTCGCGGTCGAACTCCTGGGTCCAGCGCGGCGCCGGGTCGACGACCGCCGACCACAGGCGCGTCGTGTCGCCGAGCGCCGACCGGCCCGCGTCGGTGACCCGGAGCAGGCTCCCCTCGCGGACCAGCAGCCGCTGCGCCGCGAGGTGCTCGTGCAGGAAGCGCAGCGGCGGGATGTCCGCGTCCCCCGCCGGTCCCATCCACGGGAACTCCTCCGTCCACCGGAAGCGGTCGTCGAGCGCCCGCACCGTCGCAGCGGGGAGCCGACCCTCCGCGGTCAGCTCCAGCCCGTCCCCCACGGCCTCGAGCACCGCGCGCACCCCGGCCAGCGTCATCCGGACCCGGCGCGGCGGCCCCGACCGGGACCTGAGGACGGCCAGCGCCGGACCCCAGAACTGGGCGGGCACGTGCGGGAACGAGCGGATCCACCGACCGAGCGCGAGGATCTCGTGGGTCGCCGCGGCCCGGCACAGGGCCGCGCCCTCCTCGAGCCCGGCCCGCTCGAACAGCTCACCCAGCGCCCAGGCCACGTCGTGCGGCTCACGACCGTCACCGGGCGGCCACAGCGGCAGCTCCTGCCACAGGAACCGCCGCAGCAGCTCGAGGTCCGGGTCCTTCTCGCGCGAGGCCTGGGCGTCCATCCACGCCAGCGCCGGCCCCACCTGTGCCACCGTGACGGCGTCGAGGGTGAGCAGAGCTCGCTCCAGTCCGGTCACCCTCCCAGTCTGGACCGGCCGCGGGCTATCGTGGGCCCCAGATCCATTGGGGGGTTCCGTTTCGAATGGCCAAGTTCTCGATCGACCCGCACAGCCAGCACGCCCGGGCTGAACCGTCGGGCGGCGAGGCGCTGTCGCCACCGACGCAGCGCGACGGCAGCACCTGCGACCTCTACGCACCGGGCCACCAGATCCACTACCAGCACCAGGGCGACGCCGTGCGCTCCCCCAGCCGCATCGTCAGCAACGCGATCGTCGACGGCAGCCGGGTGACCCTGGTCCTCGACGACCGCACCGAGCTGCAGTGGCGCCACCACGAGCCGCAGCGGCTCGAGCGGATCCTCGAGCTGGTCCCGAGCAAGCGCGTCGCCTACCCCGACCAGCACGCCCTGCGGATCGGGCCCTACTGGTTCAACTGCGCGACCGCGGCGACCGGCTGGCAGGACTGCCGCGTCCAGGACGGGCCCACCCGGGCGTGAGCGCGCACCCTCACCGGCGGGTCCGTGTCGTCGCCCGCAAGTGGCCGGACAGCCCGCACTGGGAGTACGACGGCGTCCTGCTCGGCGAGGACGAGCACGGCGTCTGGGTCGGCGCAGGCGCCGGCACGGCGATGACCCGGCCGGGCGTCGCGTTCCGCACCGACCAGGCACAGGTGTCGGTCCTGCCGCGCGACGCCGCGTTCGTCGCGACGTTCTACGCACGCGGCGGCACCGCGCACTGCGACCTGTACGTCGACATCACCACCGTCCCCGTGTGGTCCGGTGACATCGTGTCCGCGGTCGACCTGGACCTCGACGTGGTCCGCGGCTGGACCGGACGGGTCTGGGTCGACGACGAGGACGAGTTCGCCGAGCACCGCGTGACGCTCGGCTACCCCTCCGACCTGGTGCGGCTCGCAGCCACCTCCTGCGTCGAGGTCCGCGCCGCCGTGGAGGCCGGCCTGCCGCCGTACGACGGAGGGGCGGCCGGGGCCTGGCTGGACGTGCTCGACGCCGTCACGCGCGACCTCGAGGTGACCGAGCGATGAGCGACCGGACCGCCCGCGAAGTGGTGGTGCACGGCCGGGTGCAGGGTGTGTTCTTCCGCGACTCCTGCCGCAGGGAGGCGTCGGCGGCCGGGGTCACGGGGTGGGTGACGAACGCGCCCGACGGCACGGTGCACGCGCGCTTCGAGGGCTCCCCCGACTCGGTCGAGCGGCTCGTGGCGTGGGTGCACGACGGTCCTCCGCACGCGGACGTCCAGCGCGTCGACGTGCACGAGGTGCCGGCCGAGGGACTCAGGTCCTTCGAGGTCCGCTAGCGCGGGTCCGTCTGCCTGGCCGGGCGGCGGCGCCCGGCGCGGGACCGCAGCGGACCGACCAGACGGGGGCCGGAGAGCCGGCTCTCGAGGCGACGGGCCTCGCGCTTGAGCGGCTGCGCGAGGTACTCACCGAAGATCACGCCGGACGCGAGCGCGATGGCGATCGCGGCCGCGTTGATGATCGACAGCAGGCCGTTGCCGCCCTCGGAGAGCAGGTAGAGACCGCGGTAGATCCACAGGCCCGGCAGCAGCGGCACGATCGACGACACCACGATCACCAGGGGCGGGACCCGGACGCCCGCGGCCACCGAGTAGCTCACGAGGCCGACCAGCACGGCGGCCAGCGCCGAGGACCAGGCCACACCCAGCCCCCGGTCCTGGCTGACGTAGAAGACGATCTGGGCGACCGCGCCGATCACCGCGATCGGGGCGAGGGAACGCGGCGGGGCGTAGGCCGCGAACGCGAACGCGCCGGCCGTGATCGCCGCGCCCACCGCCATCACCGGGAGGTCGCTGAGCGACGTGGAGCCCGGGTCGAGACGGCCGAGGTTCACGCCGAGCATCCGGCCGACCGTCAGACCGCCGCTGACCCCGGCGATCACACCGGCGGTCGCCAGGATCGCCTCCAGGATCCGCGCCCCCGCCGTGAGCGGGAAGCCGGTCAGGGCGTCCTGGATCGCGCCCATGAAGCTGATGCCCGCCAGCAGCAGGATGATTCCCGCGGTCACCACGCGCGACGGGTCGACGTCGACCCCGAGGGCGACCGTGCCGACGGCGATCAGCGTGGCGAGAAGGCCGCCCGCGACCTGCTGGTAGAAGCCGGGCAGGCGGCGCCGCGACATCTGGCGCTGGATCAGGTCGACCCCGACCGCCGCGACGAACGCGATCAGGGTGACGACCCAGTCGCCGCCCACCAGCAGACCGACCCCGGCGCCCATCACGCCGAGGCCGAGGGTGACCGCCCAGCGGGGCAGCCGGTGCCCCGAGGACACGATCCGCGCGAGACGTCGACGGGCCTCGTCGCGGTCGACGGCGCCGGAGACGAGGTCGCGCACGAGGTGGTCGACCAGGGTCAGGTCCTCGTAGTCGGTCTCGCGGTGCCGCACGTTCCGGATCTGGATCATCGCCGGCTCGTCGAAGCTGGTCTGGTGGCTCATCGCCAGCTCGGTGAACGTGACGTCGGCGGTCGCACCCCGCAGCCCGCACGCGTGGGCGACGTCGAGCATCGTCGCGCCGACGTCCGCGGCACCGGCGCCCGAGGAGAGCAGCATCTCCCCGATCCGCAGGCCGAGGTCGAGTGTCTTGTAGATGTCCCTGCTCGGGTCTTTCGTGTCCGCCATCGCCGCACCAGTGTGACGGGACGAGGGTGCCCCTCGCGAGCGCAGAACCGCGTGGACGGGGTGGCGTTGCTCACCCGCCCGTCGTCGGTGGCTCCATCTCCGCCCGGACGCCGACCAGCCGGACCGCACGGGTGTGGTCGAACCGGGTGAGCAGCTCCAGCGCGGCGGCCGCGATCTCCGGCTCCGCCGACGTGGGACCGGGCAGCGTGAGCGACCGGGTCCGGGTCTCGAACGGCGCGTAGCGCAGCTTCATCCCGACCCGCACGGCCGCCCGTCCCTCGGCGTGGATGTCCTCCGTCACCTGCGCCGCGAGCTCCCGCACCGCTCCCGCGACCGCCACCCAGTCGGTCTGGTTCTCCTGGAACGTCGTCTCCCGGCCGTGCCCGCGGGCGACGTACGGCGTGGGGTCGACCGGCGAGGAGTCGACACCCCGGCCGAGCCGGCGGTACCACGGCCCCATGGTCGGGCCGAGCCGGTCGGCCAGCACCTGCGCCTCGGTCGACGCGAGCTCCGTGACGGTGTGGATGCCGAGCTCCGCGAGCTTCCTGGCGGTCTTGCGGCCGATGCCCCACAGCGCGTCGGTCGGACGGGCGCCCATCTGGTCGAACCACGTCTGCGTGGTGATCCGGTAGACCCCGCGGGGCTTGCCGAAGTCGGTCGCGATCTTGGCCTGCAGCTTGTTGTCGCCGATGCCGACCGAGCAGTGCAGCCGGGTGCTCTCCAGGACGGCGGCCCGGACGTCTCGCGCGAAGGCCTCCGGGTCGTCGGTCGTGACCGCCAGGAAGGCCTCGTCCCAGCCGAGCACCTGCACCGGGACGTCCAGCGAGCGCAGGGTGTCCATCACCTGCACCGAGGCCGCGTCGTACGCCGCGTGGTCCACCGGCAGGAACACCGCGTCCGGGCACTTGCGGGCCGCGGTCCGCAACGGCATGCCGGAGCCGACGCCGAACGCACGTGCCTCGTAGGACGCCGTCGACACCACGCCCCGCTCGGTCGGGTCGCCGCGGCCACCGACCACCACCGGGAGGCCCTCCAGCTCGGGCCTGCGCAGCACCTCGACGGCGGCGATGAACTGGTCGAGGTCGACGTGCAGCACCCAGCCGCGCGGATCCTGGTCGGCCGGGCTCACCGGCCCATCTTCGCGCACGGTGCCGACGGCGGCGGTCATCTAGGGTCGAGCCATGAGCAACCCGGTGCTGGTGGTGGTCGGTGCGGGTCCCGGGATGGGGGCCTCGGTGGCGCGACGGTTCGGCCGGGAGGGGTACGACGTCGCGCTGGTCGCCCGCTCGCAGGAGCGGCTGACCGCCCTGGGCGAGCAGCTGCAGAGCGAGGGCATCACGACCGGCTGGACGGCCCTCGACATCACCGACGCCGACGCCCTGCGGGCCGCGGTCGAGCGGTTCGGGTCGCACGCGGGCCACCTCGACGTCCTGCACTTCAACCCGAGCGCGTTCACCCAGAAGAACCCGCTCGTGCTCTCCCCCGACGAGCTCCTCGCCGACGTGCGGCTCGGCGTCGCGCCGCTGCTCACCCTGGTCCAGGCGGCCCGGCCGTTCCTGTCACGGGGCGCCCGCGTGGTCGCCACCGGGAGCCAGGCGGCCGACCGGCCCTGGCACGAGGCCGCGAGCCTCGGGGTGCAGAAGGCCTCGCTGCGCAACCTGATCCGCAGCGTCGACGCGACGCTGCGTGACGACGGGATCCGGGCGGTCTCGGTGACCGTGAACGGCACCCTGGGGAAGGGCACGGCGTTCGACCCGGACGCGGTCGCCGACGCCATCCACGCCGCCGTGACCCGTCCGGAGGACGACTGGCGGGTCGAGGTGCCGTTCGACGGGGCCCAGCGTGACGGGCTAGATGACGGAGCGGTACCTCGCCAGCACCTCGTCGACCGCCTCGTCCTCCCGACGGGCGAGCGGCACGAGCAGCTCGGCGACCAGGTCGGTCAGCTCGGCGATCCGGCGGTTGAGCTGACGGCTCTCCTGCAGGTCGGCCTCGAGCTGGTTGACCCGCGCGCGCAGGCCGGCCGCCCGTGCCTCCCGCAGTCGTGCTGCGGCCCCGCGGGCACGGTCGAGCGGGGTGGTGGTGTCAGACATGTGTGCCTCCGGGAGTCGGGAACGAGACCTGCAGCCGGCAGGTCCAGGGGTCGGTCTCGTCGAACAGGTCGGTGCCCTCGCCGTCCTCGCGGACGTCGACGCGGCCGCCGTACGCCTCGATCTCGGCGACCACGTCGTCGGCGTCCAGCCGACGCACCAGGCCCCGGGGTCGGGCGGGATCGATCAGTCCAGTCCTGGTCGCCGAGAACTCGAGGAACAGGTGCCCGCCGCTGCCGTGCAGCCCCATCCGGGCCAGCCGCCACAGGTTGCGGCGCGCCTCGGCGTCGACGCTGCCGAGCAGCCCGCGTGCGTAGACGTGCCGCGGGCCGTCCAGCAGCCCGACCTCGGCGCCGGTGAGGACGACCGTGCGCGTCTCGTTGAGCATCAGCCTTCGCACGGACGTGGCGCTGCGCTTGCGCAGCCGGCGCTGGGTGCGGTTCCGGGCGTCGGGTGACACGTCGTAGGCGCGCACCGGGTGGCCACGTCGCGCGAAGAAGGCCGCGTCCCGGCCGGTCCCGGAGCCGAGCTCGACGAGCGTGTCGCCGCGGGGGATCCGGCGGGCCGCCCACACGGCGAAGTCCGAGCGCTTCTTGGGGACGTCGGCGGCGCGCGGGCTGCGGAAGAACTCGTTCCAGGCGGGCAGCTCCGTGCGGAAGCCGCGCAGCCAGCCGTCGAGGCGGCGCACCCCGGCCGGCGGGTCGGTGAAGTGGAAGGACGGGTCCGGCACCCGCCAGCCCGGCCCGTAGACGAACGCCAGCATCGCCTCGGGGTCTGCCGGCGCCGGCAGCCGCACACCCTCGAGGACCACCGTCGAGGTGGGCACGACGGCCTCGCGGGGCAGGTGGCCGCTGCGGTTGCCGAGCTGGTAGAAGACGCCGTTCACGTAGAACGCCACGAAGACGTCGACGTAGCAGGTGCGCCCGTCGGCGAGCCGGAGCACCACCTTGAAGTCGCCGCCGGACATCCGCACGGTCGGCCAGCCACGGTCCAGCATCGCGCGCTCGAGCCGGTAGGACTCGAGGATCACGTCGGCGGGGTGGGTCTGCTCGCTGAGGTAGCACAGGTCGGCGTCGCAGTCGGTGCCGATCATCCGGCCCTCGCGGATCGCCCCCAGCAGGCAGCCGTAGTTGAGGAACGCCTCGACTCCCCCGTGGTCGCGCAGGTCGTCGAGCACCTGCGCGGTGCCCTGCAGGATCTCGGCGCGCGAGTCGTCGTCGGTCTCGGCGAACACGCGGGTCAGGTTGCCGACCTTGTTCACCGCCAGCGGGTGTCCGTGCTGGTCCTCGAGGCGGATCCGGCGGTCGTCGTTGTCACCGAGCACGACCTCGCGGTCGACGTACACCTCGCCGGTGCCGGGCTCGCTCAGCGTGAGCCGCACGCGACCACGCAGGTGCGGGCGCAGCGCGACCGGCCAGGCGACGACCGGTCCGTGCAGGCCCGGCCGGCCGTCGCGGCGCGGCCGGAACGACCACACGTAGCGTCCGTCGAAGGCCACGCCGACGACGCCGTCCAGCGACCTGGGCAGGGTGAGGCCCTGGTCGTCGACGGCGATCCCGTCGGCGACCTGGCCGAGGGCGCTCATCAGGCGAGCGCGGGGACGGGGTCGGAGACGGACGAACCGACGGGGCCGGCGCCGCGGCCGGCGACGGCCCGGCGCAGCATCGTGCTCGAGGTGTGCATCGTGTAGGGGAAGTAGACGACCTCGACGCCGACCGCACCGAGCCGCTCCTCGAGCGCACGGCCCTTCGCGGTGCCGCGCCAGTCGTCGCCCTTGAAGATCCGGTGGAACCGCACGTCCTGCCAGGCGTCGAGCTTGTCCGGGGTGGTCTCGGCGTGCACGGCGTCGACGATCCCGATGCTCCGCACGATGTCGAGGCGCTCCTCGAGCGGGACGAACGGCCGCACACCCTTGGTCAGCTCGCAGACCTCGTCGGCGACCACGCCGGCGACGAGGAGGTCGCAGTGCTCGCGCGCCTGGCGCAGGACGTTGAGATGCCCCACGTGGAACAGGTCGTACGCCCCGGGCGCGTACCCGATCACTGTGCTCATCAGCCCTCCTGGAGTGCGTCTGGTCCACCGTCGGCCAGTTGTCACATTACTATAGTGGATTACTGCACATTAATGCGTCAGGTCCGGATGAGATGCTGGCTCGCATGGATCTCCGGGTGTTCACCGAACCGCAGCAGGGTGCGACGTACGACGACCTGCTGGCCGTCGCGCAGCACGCCGAACGGCTCGGCTTCGACGCGTTCTTCCGCTCCGACCACTACCTCGCGATGGGCTCCGACGGGCAGCCCGGCCCCACCGACGCGTGGGTCACGCTGGCCGCCCTGGCGCGCGAGACGTCGACGATCCGGCTCGGCACGCTGATGACGTCGGCGACCTTCCGGCTGCCGGGTCCGTTGGCGATCTCGGTGGCGCAGGTCGACCAGATGAGCGGCGGGCGGGTCGAGCTCGGCATCGGCGCCGGCTGGTTCGAGGCCGAGCACACGTCGTACGGCATCCCGTTCCCGGACACCGCGGAGCGCTTCGACCGGCTCGAGGAGACCCTGGCGATCGTCACCGGCCTCTGGGCGACGCCGCCGGGCGAGACGTTCGGCTTCGAGGGGACGCACTACCGCCTGCAGGACTCCCCCGCGCTGCCCAAGCCGGTGCAGTCACCGCGCCCGCCGGTGATCGTCGGCGGCAAGGGGAAGCGCCGCACGCCGGCGTTGGCGGCCCGCTACGCCGCCGAGTTCAACGTGCCGTTCGACTCCGTCGACACGACACGGACCCAGTTCACCCGGGTGCGCGAGGCGTGCGCCGAGGCGGGCCGGGACGCCGACGAGCTGGTGTACTCCAACGCCCTCGTGCTCTGCGTCGGCCGCGACGAGGCCGAGCTCGCCCGCCGTGCGAAGGCGATCGGCCGCGAGGTCGGCGAGCTGCGCGAGAACGGACTGGCCGGCACCCCGCAGGAGGTCCTCGACCGGCTCGGGGAGTACGCCGCCGTCGGCTCCACCCGTGCCTACCTCCAGGTCCTCGACCTCAGCGACCTCGACCACCTCGACCTCGTCGCCACCGACGTCCTCCCCCACCTCCCCTGACGCCGACCCGTCACTCACGCAGCATTTTTCGCGGCGTGTCGTCGCAGAACTGACGGGTCGGCGCGGTGCGCCCGGGCTCAGAGCGCGCGGGTGACCGTGATCGTGGAGTTCGTGCACCCCGACGACAGGCTGGAGATCGCGGACTTCTCCGAGCTGTCCACGGCCAGCCGCCACCGGATCTTCACCGCGACCCACTCGCGGAGGTAGCGGCACTTGTCGTAGGTCGGCATCCAGGTCGTCGGGTCCTGGTCACCCTTGCTCTGGTTGACCGAGTCGGTCACCCCGACCAGCGTCCTCGAGTCCGCCAGGTCGTTGGCGTAGCCCTGCCGCTGCGCCGCGGTCCAGGCCGACGCCCCCGAGTCCCACGCCTCCGCCAGGGGTACGACGTGGTCGATGTCGATGCGGCCGCTGTCGGTCCACGACACCCGGTCGTAGTAGGAGAACCAGCGCCCGCCGCTGAGCGCGCACCCGGACCCCACGGAGACGGGGTCGTCGGCCTCGGCGATCAGCACCTCCTTGCGGGTGTCGCAGCCGTCGCCGTCCGCGTCGACCCAGAGCTTGAACTGGTCGCGCGTGTAGCCGGAGCGGTTCTCCGTGCGCACGGTCAGGTCGCCGAGCGCGGTCTGGAACGGCGCCGAGTAGGTCTCCGCCGCGCCGGCCGGCGACGCCGACCCGGCGACGTACAGGAGAGGGGCGGCGAGGAGAAGGGACAGGAAGCTTGACCACCGACGCGATGCACGCATGACGACACGACCTCACCCGAGAAGGAGACTGTCTGCTGCGGCTCATCCTGCACCCGCGCCGACCCGTCACTTCCGCACCGACACGCCGTAAAAATTGCTGCATATGTGACGGGTCGGCGGGTGGTTTGTGGGGAGCGGAGGCGGGTACAGGCGGACCACCAGAAGCAGAGGACGTGCGCGCGACCCGCGCCGGAAACGGAGAATCTGAGATGAACGACGAGCAGCCGGACCTCGGCCTGTCGGACGACGAGCTCAACGCTCAGGGGGCGACGGCACTGCCGGACAAGGAAGTCGTCTCCATCCTGGACCTGAACGCGGACATCGACCTGGCCATCGACGCGGCGGCCCCGATCGACCTCGCCGTCGCGGCCAACGCCAACGTCGCCGCCCCGATCGACGCGGCCGTCGGCGCCAACGTGCTCTCCTTCGACTCGACGGCTCAGGCCCTCAGCGACCAGGGCGTGATCATCAACCAGGGGCTCGACACCGACGCGACGGCCCATGCCGTCCAGGACAGCGACCTCGACCAGAGCAACGACGTCGTCGACGACGGCAGCAGCACGGCTCCCGCGGCCGCCGAGGCTCCGGCGGACGCCCCGGCGGCCCAGGCCGCGGCGCTCGGTGACACCAGCGGCGCGACCGGCGGACTGGGTGGCGTCGTCGACGACACCACCGGTGCCGTGGGCGACGCGGTCGGCGGCGCCGGCGGCACCGTCGGCGGAACGGTCGACGGGGCGGTCGGTGGCGCGACCGACGGCGTCGGCGGCACGGTCGGCGACACCGTGGGCGGTGCGGTCGGCGGGGCGACCGACGGCGTCGGCGGCACGGTCGGCGACACCGTGGGCGGTGCCACCGGCGGGCTCGGCGGCACCGTGGACGGCGCGACGGGCTCGCTCAGCGGGGTCGACGCGGGTGGCCTGATGGACGGCAACCTGCTCAACGTGGACGTCAACGTGGACGCGGACGCGGACATCGCCGCGCCGATCAACGGTGCCGTGGCGGCCAACGCCAACGTCGCCGCGCCGATCGACGCAGCCGTGGGTGCCAACGTGGGCTCGGTCGGCAGCGACGCGGTCGCCGTCTCGCAGCAGGACGCGATCATCAACCAGGACATCACCGGCTCTGCCGAGGCGACGTCCGACCAGCAGTCCGACATCCAGCAGTAGCGCGGTGACGGTCCTCCCCAGCTCCTCGACGGGACGCGACGACCCTCAGGCTTCGGCCGGGGCGTCGCGTCCCGTCGCGAGTGCGCCCGTTCGCGCGGACGGCGTGGAGCTGATCGGGGAGATGGTCGGGTCCGGCTACCGCGAACCCCCCGCCCTGGCCCGGCGCGGCGACGGCCAGACGTTCCAGCTCACGCCGCTGCTCTACCTCGTGCTCGCCGCGTGCGACGGCGAGCGAGGGTACGACGAGGTGGGCGCGCACGTCAGCGGCCCCTACGGCCGCACGGTCACCGGCGACAACGTCCGCACGCTCGTCGACCAGCAGCTGCGACCGATGGGCCTGCTCGCCAAGGACGACGGCTCCCAGCCCGAGGTGAAGAAGTCCAACCCGCTGCTCGCCCTGCGGTTCAAGTACGCCGTCACGGACCCGGAGCGGACCCGGCGGCTGACCGCGCCGTTCGCCCGGCTGTTCAACCCGGTCATCGTGATCGCCGTGCTGGCCGCCTTCGCGGCCGTCTGCTGGTGGGTCTTCATGGAGAAGGGCCTGGCCTCCGCGACCTACCAGGCCTTCGACAAGCCCGCGCTGCTGCTCCTCGTCGTCGCCGTCACGATCCTGTCGGCCGGCTTCCACGAGTTCGGGCACGCCGCCGGCGCACGCCGCGGCGGGGCGACGCCGGGGGTGATGGGCGCCGGGGTCTACCTCGTGTGGCCGGCGTTCTACACCGACGTCACCGACTCCTACCGGCTCGGCCGCGCCGGACGCGTGCGCACGGACCTCGGTGGGCTGTACTTCAACGCGATCGTCGCGGTCGGCATCGCGGGCGTCTGGTGGGCGACCGGGTACGACGCGCTGCTGCTCGTCGTGGCCACCCAGATCCTGCAGATGATCCGCCAGCTGACGCCGCTGGTGCGCTTCGACGGCTACCACGTGCTGGCCGACCTCACCGGGGTGCCGGACCTCTTCCACCGGATCAAGCCGACGCTGCTCGGGGTGCTGCCGTGGCGCTGGAAGCACCCGGACGCGACCGTGCTCAAGGCGTGGGCCCGCGCCGTGGTCACGCTGTGGGTGCTGGTGGTCGTGCCGATGCTGGCGTTCTCCCTGTTCACGATGGTGATCACGCTCCCGCGCATCCTCGGCACCGCCTGGGCGAGCGCCGACAAGCAGGCGACCCTGCTGGACCGGGCCTGGGGCGACGCCGACTTCCTGCAGGTCGCGGCCCGCTCGATCGCGATCGTCGCGGTCGCGTTCCCGATCCTGGCCATCGCGGTGATCATCACCCGGCTGCTCCGCAAGGTCGTCGGCTCCACCTGGCGTCGCACGCAGCGGCCGGCCGTTCCGTCGTGGCCTCGCCGGCCTGGTCGCCGCTTCGCTGGTCGCCGGGCTGGCCTGGGCCTGGTGGCCGCACCCCGGCACCTACCGGCCGATCCAGCCGTTCGAGGGCGGCACCCTCGTGCAGGCCGCCAGCGCACTGGCACCCGCACGCAGCGCGCCGACGCAGCTCGTCGAGGGACAGCGCGGCCAGATCGTCACGGGTTGGGCCGACGGCGACGCCCGCCCGACCGCCGACAAGCCGCAGCTCGCGCTGGTGCTCGTCCCGCGCGGGTCGGACGGCGCGTCGTCCGGCTCCGCCGACACCTCCGCCTCCGACGGGACCGAGCAGCCGCAGTCCTGGGTCTTCCCGTTCAACAAGCCGCTGGAGCCCGGCGAGGGCGACAACCAGGCGATGGCGGTGAACACGACCGACAACACCATCCAGTACGACGTGGCCTTCGCACTGGTCTGGGTCGAGGACGACTCCCCCGCCCTGAACACCAACGAGGCCTACGCGTTCGCGAGCTGCACGAACTGCGCGGCGGTCTCGGTGGGCTTCCAGATCGTCCTGGTGACCGGCGACAACCACGTCGCGGTGCCCCAGAACATCTCCGCCGCGGTCAACTACGACTGCGTCAACTGCCTGACCTACGCCCTCGCGACCCAGCTGTTCGTGACCCTCGACGGGCCGCTGAGCGACGCCGGGACGGAGCAGATCGCCGCGCTCTGGGAGCAGATCGCGGACTTCGGCACGCACATCACCGAGGTGCCGCTCTCGGAGATCCGGGACCGGCTGACGACCTACGAGCAGCAGATCCTGGCGATCATCGAGAAGGAGCAGGGTCCGCTGGACCCGAACGCCCCGACCGCGACCCCGACGTCCGGGTCCACCGACGCCGCACAGGCCACCGACGGCGCCAGCCCGACCGGCGACGCGGCCCAGCCCAGCGCCGGCAGCTCACCCACGGCCGGCAGCAGCACCGACGGCGGCTCGACGGGCGGCTCGACGGGCTCTGACGACCCGACGAGTGCGCCGAGCGGCGACGGCGGCGGGAGCACCGACGCGTCCCCGCAGGCCGACCCGACCCCGAGCGCAGCCGAGGCTCCCGCAGCGGACGCCTCCGCGACGCCCTAGCGGACCCGCTGGGTCACGTAGTTCGAGGTCGCCGGCAGCAGGTAGGTCGACGCCGACGACACCACCTTGTAGACCGTGGCCCGGCGCGGGTAGACGTTCGTGGAGTACCACCCGGTCGGCGAGAGGCTCGGCGTGCGGCGGAAGTAGGTCCAGTGCCCCCCGTGCAGCGGCCGCTTGTAGAACCGGACGTACTTCCCGGTGACCGGCCCCGCCGACGTCCGCGCGTGGCCGTAGAGCATCACCTTGGCGCCCTTGCGGATCCGGTAGACCGGCTTGTTCTTGTGCAGGTCGACGCGCTGCTGTGCCCGGGCGGGCGCGGTGACGCGGCCGATGGTCGAGCGGGCGACGGCGTACGTCGGGGTGCCGGCGAACACCGCCTGGTAGTCGGTGGCCGTCGTGACCCGGGTGGTGACCTGGTAGCGACCCGTGGCGTCGGTCGTCGCGCTGGCGACCTTGGTCCAGGTGCCGGAGGACGCGGGCTTCGCGTAGAGGCCGACCCCGGCGTTCGGCAGCGGTGACGCGGCCAGACCGGCGGGTGTCGTGGTCAGCTCACCGGTGAACGTCACCGGGGCGTTGATCGCCGGCACCGCCGTCGTCGAGGGCGTCATGGTCAGCGCGGTGGGCGCACCGGCCGGCACGGTCGGGCCCGGCGGCGGCGGGGTGGTGGAGCCACCGGTGGTGAGTGCGAGCGCGGCGAGCTGGGCGCTGGTCCCGCTGAACTCGTTCATGTCGACGTTGCCGGAGATGCCGCTGACCGATCCGCTGCTGGTGCGCTGCCAGAACGTCCATCTCGTCCACCCACCGGGCACCCTCGGCGAGCTGACGCCGTAGTGCGCGATCCAGAGCGGGTAGTGCGTGTAGGCGGCGCTGTCGCCGAGGTAGTGCTCCCAGAACGCCGGGGAGACGTAGATGATCGGGGTGCGTCCGGTGAGGTCCTCGACGGTCCTCAGCCAGTTCGTCGTCCAGGTGCGCAGTGCGGAGACGCTCAGCCCGCCGCTGGCCTCCAGGTCGAGGACAGGCGGCAGCGTGCCGGCGCCCTTGAACGAGCCGACCTTGGACACGAAGTACCTCGCCTGCGCGGCTGCCGACCCCGAGCTCGGCCGGGCGAAGTGGTAGGCGCCGCGGTAGAGCCCGACGGACTTCGCGCCCGCCCAGTTCGTGGCGAAGCGCGTGTCGGTGTACGTCGTGGACTCGGTCGCCTTCATGAAGGCGAACTGCATGCCGGCGGCCTCGACCTTGCTCCAGCTGATCGAGCCCTGCCAGTGCGAGACGTCGACGCCGTCGGCGAAGGCCAGGGACGACGCCGCCAGGGCCGCCAGCGAGGTGACGGTGACGACGAGCAGACGCGACGTACGACGTGCGCGGACGATCAGACTCACGGGGTTCCTCCGAGCCTCCCCGGGCCGCGGGTGACGGCTCCGTTCTCGTGCAGGTGAGTCCTCGAAGGCTAGACCGCCCGTCAAGTCGTCGTGGGTGGAACGACCAGATCCGCTAGATGACGATGCTCAGCAGGAGCACGAACACCAGACCGCAGACCGAGATGATCGTCTCCATCACCGACCAGGTCTTGATGGTCTGCCCGACCGTCATGCCGAAGTACTCCTTCACCAGCCAGAAGCCCGCGTCGTTGACGTGCGAGAAGAACAGCGACCCGGAACCGATCGCGAGCACCAGCAGCGACGTCTCCCCCGTGGTCAGCGTGTCCACGACCGGCGCCAGGATCCCGGCGGCCGTGACCGTGGCCACCGTCGCCGAGCCGGTCGCCAGTCGGATGAACACCGCGACCATCCAGGCCAGCAGCAGCACCGAGAGGTTGCTGTCGGAGACCCAGCCCGCGACGACGTCACCGATGCCGGTGTCGATGAGGGTCTGCTTGAAGCCGCCGCCTGCGGCGACGATGAGGAGGATCCCGGCGATGGGAGGCAGCGACGACTCGATCGACGTCGTGAGCTCCTTGCGATCCATGTCCGCGCCGCGACCGAAGGCCACCATCGCGACCAGCACCGCGATCAGCAGCGCGATCAGCGGGGTGCCGAGGACGTCGAGGACCTTGCGCACCAGGTTGTCCTCGTCGGAGATCAGGATGTCGGCGAGCGCCTTGCCCATCATCAGCACGACCGGGAGCAGCACCGTCGCCAAGGTGACCGCGAAGGACGGCCGCTTCGTGGTCATGGTCTCGTCGCGCTCGAACATGTGCGGAGCAGGGATGTCGACCCAGCGGCCTGCGTAGCGGGCGAACAGCGGACCGGCGATCGCCACGGTGGGCACCGCCACCAGCACACCGAGGCCGAGGGTGATGCCGAGGTCGGCGCCGAGAGCGGTGATCGCGGTGAGCGGTCCGGGGTGCGGCGGGACCAGGCCGTGCATCGCGGACAGGCCGGCGAGGGCGGGGATGCCGACCCTGATCAGCGACTGGCCGGAACGGCGGGAGACCAGGAAGATCACCGGCATCAGCAGCACGAGGCCGATCTCGAAGAACATCGGCAGACCGATGAGCGCGCCGACGAGGGCCATCGCCCACGGCAGGGTCCGCTCCGTCGACCGCCCCACGATCGTGTCGACGATCTCGTCGGCGCCGCCGGAGTCGGCGAGCAGCTTGCCGAACATCGCACCGAGGGCGATCAGGGTGCCGACGCCGGCAGCCGTCGTACCGAAGCCGAGGGAGAAGCTCTCGATCGTCTTGGCGAGGTTGGCTCCTGCGACCACACCGACGACCAGCGACCCGATCGTCAGGGACAGGAAGGGGTGCAGCTTGAGCAGCGTGATCAGCAGCACGATCACCGTGATGCCGACGAGTGCCGCCACGACGAGCTGGGCGGAGCCCGCATCCGTGATCCGTGGAGTGTCGGCGGTGGGGGCGAAGAGCCCTAGTCCGGTGATCACCGAGTGTGTGGTCATGCCGCCACCTTCCGAGAGTGCGGGTGTCTTCGGGAGGACGCTACTACTCGCGGTCCGCCATGATCACGACGTCCCCGTGTCCGCCGTACCCCATCGTCGGCTCGGCGTACTGCGTGCCGTCGAAGGACACCATCAGCCAGCCGCCGCCCTGCGCTGCCGGTCGTCGCAGCAGCTGCGGGTGGCCGTACCCCACGAACATCCCGCGTTCGCCGCGGTCGGGGTGATGACCGCGATCAACCGGTCGGCGTGCCGCAGCATCGTGATCAGCAACGACCAGACGACGGCGTCCGCGACGTCGTACACGTCCTCGATGAGGGCAGGGTCCACGTCGCCGTACGCCAGGCCGTCCTGCCCGGCGAAGCGGGACTGGTGCCAGACGTTCCACTCGTCGACCGAGAGCCGGAGCTTCTTCGTCGACCGGACCCGGGCGCCCACGTGGTCGGCGGTCGCGACCACGGTCTCGATCATCTGCTCGAGGTCGAGCGAGCTGGCCAGGAAGCTGGCCCGGTCGGTCGCGTAGGGGTCGTAGTAGGTGTGCAGCGAGACGTAGTCGACGAGGTCGTAGCACTCCTCGAGCATCGTGGCCTCCCACGACGCGAACGTCGGCATCGAGCTGTTGGAGCTGCCGCAGGCGACCAGCTCGATGCGCGGGTCGACCATCCGCATCGCCCTGGCCGTCTCGGCGGCCAGCCGGCCGTACTCGTGGGCGGTCTTGTGCCCGACCTGCCAGGGCCCGTCGAGCTCGTTGCCGAGGCACCAGGTGCGGATGTCGTGCGGCTCCTTGGCGCCGTGGGCCCGGCGGAGGTCGGACAGCGCGGTGCCCTCCGGGTGGTTGCAGTACTCCAGCAGGTCGGCGGCCTCCTGCACCCCGCGGGTGCCGAGGTTGACGGCCATCACCGGATCGAGCCCGGCGCGGCGGCACCAGGCGGTGAACTCGTCGACGCCGACCTCGTTGGTCTCCACCGTGCGCCAGGCCAGGTCGAGGCGCCGCGGCCGCTCGGCGACCGGGCCGACGCCGTCCTCCCAGCGGTAGCCGGACACGAAGTTGCCGCCCGGGTAGCGGACCGCGGTGGGCCCGAGCTCCCGGACCAGCTCGAGCACGTCGGCGCGGAACCCGTCGACGTCCGCGGCCGGGTGAGCGGGCTCGAAGATGCCCGTGTAGACGCAGCGACCCATGTGCTCCACGAACGTGCCGTAGAGACGGGGGTCGACGGTCCCCACTCGGAAAGCGGGGTCGAGAGTGAGCGTGGCCACCTGCACGCCCCCTTCCTACCCGCTCTTTACATCGTTGTAAAGAGCCTGGACGGCACTAGGGTTGCCGTGTCCCCCGTCCCTCGAGCCGCCCAGGAGGACTCATGGTGGTCCGCCTGCGCGACGTCGCCGAGCACGCCGGCGTCTCGGTGAAGACCGTCAGCAACGTCGTGAACGGCTACGTGCACGTGTCCCCCGCGATGCGCGAGAAGGTGCAGGCATCGCTCGAGGAGCTGAACTACCGGGCCAACCTCTCGGCCCGCTCGCTGCGCCGCGGGCGCTCCGGCGTGATCGCCCTGGCCCTGCCGGCACTCGACATGCCGTACTTCGCCGAGCTGACCCGCTACGTCGTGCAGGAGGCCGAGCAGCTCGGCTACACCGTGCTGGTCGACCAGACCGACGGCCTGCGCGACCGGGAGCAGGTGGTGGCGACCGGGGTGCGCAGCCACCTGATCGACGGACTGATCCTGAGCCCGGTCTCGATGGGGTACGCCGAGCTGAGCCAGGTGCGCGACGAGACCCCGATCGTGCTGCTCGGGGAGAAGGTCGGCGACGCCGACATCGACCACGTCGCCTGGGACAACGTGGCCGCCTCCCGAGCCGCGACCGAGCACCTGCTGTCGCTGGGCCGGACCCGGGTGGCGGCGGTCGGCTACCAGGCCGGCGTGGTCGCCCGGTCCGGTGTCGCCGCGGTCCGGCGCGCCGGCTACGAGGCGGCGCTGAACGCCGCGGACCTGCCGATCCGCGCCGACCTGACCCGCGAGGTCGCCGGGTACGTGCGCAGCGAGGGCGCGACCGCGATGGAGTCGCTGCTCGCCGAACGGCCCGACGCGGTGTTCTGCTTCAACGACCTGCTCGCTCTCGGCGTGCTGCGCACGCTGGCACAGCACGGCGTCCGGGTGCCCGAGGACATCGCCGTGATCGGCATCGACGACATCGAGGACGGCCGGTTCTCCACCCCCACGCTCAGCACCATCGCCCCCGACAAGCCCGCGGTCGCCCGCGAAGCGGTGCGGCTGCTGCACGAGCGGCTGGACAACCCCACCGGGTCGACCCGCGAGGTCAGCGTCGGTTTCGAGCTGCTGGCCCGCGAGTCGACGCTGGGAGCTTCCTCCGGTCGGACGTAGCTACCGACGACCGTGTGGCCGACGGATTCCACAAAACCCGGCCGAACCCTGTCCGCTTTGACATGATTCCTCGGTGCCCCGGGGGAAGCTGTGGGACGACCTGACCTTGGGGCGGGCTCGTCGACGACGACGCATGCATCGACAGCTGCGTGAGCTCGACCGCTGGTACGACCAGCAGCAGCGCCCCGCGTCACGGGGCGGCGACGGACTGCGACGGTTCCTGGTCGGCGGCACGACCGTGGTCGTGGCGGTGCTCGCGACGGTCCACGTGCTGGGGACCCAGGGCATCGTCCTCACCCTCGACGGACCGAGCCGCAGGGTCGGCCCGGGACCCGTCGAGCCGGCCACCGGCGACGGTGTCTACGTGTTCATCGCCCACCAACCGGGTCGCCCGGACGTGCCAGTGGGCTACGACCCGTGCACGCCGATCCGGGTCGAGGTCAACACGAAGTACGCGCCGCCCGATGCGGACGGGATCCTCGCCGACGCGCTCGTCGCAGTGACCAGGGCGACCGGGATCAAGTTCGTCCAGGCCGGCGAGACCGAGCGACTGCCCCAGCCACGCGCTGTCCCGCGCGCCGGCACCGCACCGACCGTGCTGGTCGCCTGGACCACGCCGAAGGTCGTTCCCCGTCTTGCCGGATCCACCGTAGGGCTGGGCGGGAGCACGTGGAGCGCGTTCGACACCGGACCGCGCAGGTATGCCGCAGGCACCGTCAGCCTGGACAGCCCGTGGTTCTGGCGGCTGGCGACGCGGCCTGGAGGCGAGGCGATCGCACGGTCAGTCGTCATGCACGAGTTCGGTCACGTCCTGGGTCTCCACCACGTGGACGACCCGCGCGAGCTGATGAACGAGAAGAACGTCGGTCTGACCACGTGGGGACCGGGTGACCGGCGTGGCCTGGCGATCCTCGGTCGGCTGCCCTGCCGGGGCTGAGCGCTACCCGCGCTCGCCGACCGGGATCTCGACCGGGACGATGTTGCCCGGCTGCGCGAGCGGGCAGGCCCAGGCCGGGTCGTAGGCGCAGGACGGGTTGTAGGCGAAGTTCAGGTCGAGCACCAGAGAGCCGTGCCGGCCGCCGTCGCCGAGGTCGGCGCCCTTGACGGTGTCGAGCACGTAGCGACCGCCGCCGTAGGTGCCGCCGGGCTTGCCCGCCGACGCGTCCTTGACCGGGACGAACAGCCCGCCGCCGTACGTCGCGAGGCGCCACACGTCGAGCGAGCCCACCCCCGGGACCTCGACACGTCCGAGCCTCTCGAACGGGACGTGGCCGTCGGTGCCGCTCGCGACCTCGATGGTGGCCGGTTCGGCGTCGAGCACCTCGACCTCGAAGCGCCACGCCGGGTCGTAGTCCGGGACCGGGAGACCGCTGAAGCCCTCACGGGTCTCCGGCAGCAGCGGGCTGGCCGGATGCGTGGCCAGCAGCTCGTCGCGGGAGCGTCGCCACAGGTCGTGCCCGGCGGCCGGGTCGGCGATCGCGCGCACCTCGGCGTAGAGGGCGAAGACGCGGCGGCGCCAGTCCACGATGTCGTAGGCATCCATGCCGGAAACCTAGCCGCCGGGTCCTAGTCGTCGAACAGCGCGCGCACGTCGTCGGCACCGAACGGCGCCGACATCAGCGCGTCGCCGTCGACGACCTGGGAGAACAGGGCGGCCTTGCGGGCCTTGAGCGCCATCACCTTCTCCTCGATGGTGTCGGTGGCGACGAGCCGGTAGACGTTGACCGACCGGGTCTGCCCGATGCGGTGCGTGCGGTCGACGGCCTGGGCCTCGACGGCGGGGTTCCACCAGGGGTCCATCACGAACACGTAGTCGGCCTCGGTCAGGGTGAGGCCGACCCCTCCGGCCTTGAGGCTGATCAGGAACACCGGGTCGTCGCCCTGACGGAACCCCTCGACGACGGCCGGGCGGTGCCGGGTGGCGCCGTCGAGGTACGACGACGTGATGCCCTCGCGGTCGAGGCGCGCGCGCACCCGGGCCAGGAACGACGTGAACTGGCTGAACACCAGGGCGCGGTGCCCCTCGGCGGCCAGCTCCAGCAGGTGGTCGACGAGCACGTCGATCTTGGCCGAGCCGATGCCGTCGTACTCCTCGTCGACGAGCGCCGCGTCGAGGCTCAGCTGGCGCAGCGTGGTCAGCGACCGGAAGATCGCGAGGCGGTGCTTGTCGAAGTCCTCGACCAGGCCGAGCACGGTCTGGCGCTCGCGCTGCAGGTGCGTCTCGTAGACGGTGCGGTGCCGCGGGGTCAGCGCCACCTCGAGCACCTGCTCCTGCTTGGGCGGGAGGTCGGCGGCGACGAGGTCCTTGGTCCGGCGCAGCAGGAACGGACGGATCCGCCGACGGAACCGGTCGAGCACCTCCCGGTCGCCGAGCCGCTCGACCGGGTTGGCGACGGCGTCGGTGAACCGCTGCGGCCACGGGTAGAGACCGGGCGCCACGATCGAGAGCAGCGACCACAGCTCCATCAGGCGGTTCTCCATCGGCGTGCCGGTCAGCGCCAGCCGGAAGGGCACGTCGAGCCGCCGGACGGCCTGGTAGGTCTTGCCGTTGTGGTTCTTCACGGTCTGCGCCTCGTCGAGCACCAGCCCGCCCCAGTCGAGGCCGACGTAGTCGGCGGCCTCGATCCGGAACAGGGTGTACGACGTGACGACGACGTCCGCACCCTCGACGAGCGCCGCGACCGACTCACCCCGGCGGGCCTGCGACTCGGTGACCACCCGCACGTCGAGGCCGGGGGTGAACGCCGCCGCCTCGGCCGCCCACATGCCCACGACGCTGGTCGGGGCGACGACCAGGAACGGCCCGGCGCCGTTCTCGCGGGCGTGCGCGACCAGGGCCAGCGTCTGGATCGTCTTGCCGAGACCCATGTCGTCGGCGAGGATCCCGCCGAGCCCGGACTGCCAGAGGAACGCCAGCCACCGGAACCCGGCGAGCTGGTAGGACCGCAGGTCGGCCTTCACGCCGACCGGCTCGACCTCGGGCAGGCTCTCCAGGGTCCGCAGCGCCTGCGCCGCCCGCACCCAGCCGGCGGCCTGCGCGTCGACGATGCCGACCTCGGCGAGCTCGTCCCACAGCCCGAGGTCGTGGTGGCCGACCCGGACGCCGCCGTCGGGCTGCTCCTGCAGCTCCGCGGCCGCCTCGACGAGCCGGGCGAGGTGCGCGAACTCGGGCCGGTCGATGCGGATGTGCTTGCCGCTGCGCAGGATCACCCGGTCCATGCCCTTGGTGAGCGCCTCGAGGACGTGGGCCAGCGCGATGTGCGTGCCGTCGACGGTGATCTCGACCTCGAGGTCGAGCCAGTCGGTGCGGGCCGGGTCGAGGTCCTCGCGCGACGCGAAGTGGATCACCGGGACCCCGTCGACCTCGCGGTAGTCCGGCTGGTCGCCGGTCTCCTCGATCTCGACCTGCCCGCGCAGCGACGGCAGCAGCTCCTGGGCGAACAGGATCGCGTGCGCGTCGTGGTAGGTCCGGCTGTCCTCCAGGCCCATCCCCCGCTGGTGTCCGCGGCAGAGGTGGTGCTCCTGCTCGTCGTCGAGCACGAGTGCGTCGAGCAGGGCCTGCTCCAGCTCGGGACGGCGCACGCCGCGCATGCCGCGGGTCTCGGACAGGGCGTAGACCCGGTCGTCGGAGCCGACGCGGTAGCGCCACGACCACGCGGTGCGGACCTCGTCGACGGCGACCCAGGTGACCGCCAGGACCAGCCGCGGCTCGGCGGCGACGGGCACCTCGACCGACCCGTCGGACGAGACGACCGGGACGTGCCGGTGCAGGCGAGGGAGGTACTCGGAGACGAGGTCGTCCCGGTCGGCGGCCGGGACGACGACCGTGTCACCGCGCTTGAGCAGCCGTCGCACCTCCGGGCCGGGCGGGACGGTCGGCGCCGCCAGGACCACCGACCACGCGTCGTCCTCGGCGGTCCACAGCGCCACGGCGTGCCCGCCCTCCCCCAGCACGTCGAGGTCCGCGGCGCCGTACCACTCGCCGTCGAGCGACACACCGAGCCGCAGCTGGGCGTCCCGCTCCGGGGCTGCGTTGACGTCGAGCTGGAGCGTCACCGGGTCGGCCAGCCCGACGTGGGACAGGCCCTTCCCGGCCAGCAGCGGGACGCCCGCCTCGACGGCCCGTCGGACCAGCGAGACCTCGTCCGGGCCGAACGAGCCCAGGGCGATGCTGCCGTCGGCCCCGAAGTAGATCTGCCGCATGGCCGTCCGGTGCCCGGAGAGCAGGTCGTTGAGCGCGAGCACCTGGGCCTGCGGGTGCACGCCGTTGCGGTCGAGGTAGGGCACCCCCGTCCAGTCGATCCCGGTGCGCACCCAGTTGTCTCGCGCGCCGCGACGCATGGGGCGCATCCGCAGGGCACCGCGTGCGCTCGGCAGCTCCTTGGACCAGCCCCGGAAGCCGGTCTGCCGCGCCGGTGGCTTGAGGTCCACCTGGAGGGCGAGCGGGGTCTCGGTCCGGCCCTGTGCCCTCGTGGCCCGGTCGTCCAGCTCGTCGAGGAGCGAGGACAGCTGGCGCTCCCAACGCCGGGCGGGCCCGGGTGACGTGCGTGCCTGGTCGTCACGCACCGTGATCAGCACCGCGACCGCGTGCTTGCACCCCTCGCTCACCGGGCAGCTGCACCGCCCGAAGACCCAGACGCCCTCGCCGTCGACGCCGACCGACAGCGTCACGACGTACGGCGCACTGGTCGACCCGGACACGGTGCCACGGATGTCGAGGTCGCCGTCGGAGTCGAGGTCGTGCTCGACGGACAGCACGTGGCCACGGCGGACGTAGTCCCAGGCCCGGTCGAGCGTGGGGGTGCCGTAGCGACGGCGCAGGTCCTCGTCGCCGAGCAGCGAGGACAGGTCGACCATGACCCCGAGCCTACGAGTCGCCGCCGACACCCACGTCATTGGCAGGATGGGCACGTGACACCGTCCCGCCCCGCCTTCGTGCTGCACGAGCACCACAAGCCGCAGCACCACTTCGACCTCCGTCTCGAGGAGGGCGGCGTGCTGCGGTCCTGGGCCCTGCCCAAGGGGGTGCCGACCACGCCGAGCCAGGACCGCCTCGCGGTCGCGGTCGGCGACCACGAGCTCGACCACCTGCGCTACGAGGACGACGACAAGTCGATCGCCGACATCGGCTGGTGGGAGGACGAGGACCGCACCGAGCGCCGCATGCTGCTCGTGCTGCACGGACGCGAGTCGTCGGTGCGCTACGCGCTCATCCACACCGGCCGCGACTGGCTGCTGCACCGCACCAAGGACCAGCCCCGCAGCGGTTGAACGACCTACCCTGTGGGCACGCTCACACGGAGTGCTCCGCCGACCCGAAAGGCGCTCGATGCCCACACCGATGGACCCGACGTCGACAGGTTTCCTCTTCGCCGAGAACCGCAACCAGCCGATGCACGTGGGCGGGCTGCAGCTGTTCCGGAAGCCGGAGGGTGCCGGCCGGAACTTCCTCAAGGACATGTACGAGGGCATGGTCACCCACGACCGGCCGTCGCCACTGTTCCTCAAGCGGCCGCACCGGTCGCTGTCCACGGCCGGCCAGTGGTGCTGGACCGAGGACGACCAGTTCGACGTCGAGTACCACGTCCGGCACAGCGCCCTGCCCAAGCCCGGCCGGATCCGCGAGCTGCTCGAGCTCTGCGGCCGGCTGCACAGCACCCGCCTCGCGCTCGAGCGGCCGCTGTGGGAGATCCACGTCATCGAGGGCCTCCGCGACGGCCGGGTCGCGATGTACAGCAAGATGCACCACGCGCTGATCGACGGCGTCTCGTCGATGCGGCTGATCCAGAGCGTGCTGTCCGAGGACCCCGAGCAGCGCGACATGGCACCGACGTGGGCCGCCGAGCACGCGAGCCGGCGCTCGCGCGACCAGGCCCAGCCAGGACCCCGAGAACACGACGACGGGACTGCCGCTCGGCGCCCTGCGCACCGCGCTGTCGATCGGCGCCGAGGCCGCCGGTCTGCCGGCTGCCCTGGTCCGGACGTTGTCGCGCGGGGTCCGCAACGAGACCTCGGCGCTGTCCCTCTACGCGCCCCGGACGATCATCAACAAGCGGATCACCGGGTCGCGCCGGTTCGCGGCCGAGGACTGGCCGATCGAGCGGCTTCGTGCGATCGGCAAGGCCAGCGGCACGACGCTCAACGACGTCGTGCTCGCGATGTGCAGCGGCGCGATGCGGACCTACCTCGACGAGCTCGGCGAGCTGCCGGACGCGTCCCTGGTGGCCATGGTCCCGGTCGGTCTCAAGGCGAAGAGCTCGCAGAGCGCGTCGGCGTCCGGCGGCAACGCCGTGGGCGCGGTGATGGTCCGGCTCGGGACCGACCAGGCCGACCCGGCCGCCCGCCTGCAGGGCATCCACGACTCGATGCGCGACGGCAAGGATGCGCTCGGCACGATGACACCCGCGCAGATCCTCGCGATGAGCGCGCTCGGCCTGGCTCCCGCGATCCTCGCGCCGATGCTCAAGATGGAGGGGCTGACCCGGCCGCCGTTCAACCTGATCATCTCCAACGTGCCCGGCCCGAAGAAGCCGCTCTACTTCAACGGCGCCCGGATGGAGGGGATGTACCCCTTGTCGATCCCGATCCACGGCATGGGCCTGAACATCACCTGCACGTCGTACGACGAGAACGTCGGGTTCGGCCTGACCGGCTGCCGGCGCACGGTGCCGCGGCTGCAGCGGCTGCTGACCCACCTCGACGACGAGCTCGTCGCGCTGGAGCGGGCCGCCGGGGTCTGAGCCGGTCCGGACGCACCCCGAACCGGAAGACACACCGGGAACGAACCGGACCCGGCACGGTCGTGCTGTGCCGGGTCCGGTGTGTTGCCTGTTCGGGGCTGGGTGCTGCGGGTCAGTTGACCTTGACGGTCATCGTCCCCTTCTTGTCGTCCTGCTTCACGACCCGGATCGTCGTCCCGGTGCCGGCCACGACGACGCTGCCGCCCGGGTTGGTCGGGTCGTAGTACTCATTCGGGTTGCTGTCGTCGAAGACCGGCTGTGCGGGCTTCGCGCCCACGTTCAGCGTGGTCAGCTTGGCCGAGCCGTCCGGGTTGGCCACCTCGCGGTGCAGCGACAGCGGGTCGGTCTTGCTGAGCCCGAAGGTCGCGTCGAAGGCCTGGATCCGGTTGCGCGCGACGGTTCCGTCGGACCACCGCAGCGAGACCTCCCGCGCGTCGACCGGCAGTGCCTCGCCGCCGCCCGGGTGCTGGCTCGTGTTGTTGTCGGAGTACAGCGTGTTCCAGTACCAGACCAGCATGCCGTTCTGGAAGGGGAACCGCTCCACCTTGTCCGGAGCGGTGACGGCCCAGCCGAAGTTGTACGGCCCCTCGGCGAGGGTCTGGTCGTACCCGGCGTACTGCCGGTTCTCGGCGAGGTAGAAGCGGCTGTACGGCTGGGCGTACGTGCCGTTGTTCACCACGACGAACCTGTCCTTGACCCAGTTCGGCGCGCCGCCCTCCACGTCCTCCGTCAGCGCGGTGCCGACGGCGATGTTGTCCACCTTGAAGCCGCTGCCGTGGGTGTTCTCGTCGGTGGTCATGCGGAACCGGACCTTGACGTTCTGCCCGACGTAGTCCTTCAGGTCGGCGGTCAGGTCGACCCACTTGCTCGCGGACGTGCCGGTGATGCCGAACCCGTCGTTGGAGTTGTTCGGGTTGGTCGTCGTCGACAGGTTCGTCTGCACCGGCGTGAAGGTCGTGCCACCGTCCTTGGAGACCTCGGCGTAGGCGTAGTCGTAGTCCTTCTCCGTCGAGTAGCTGGTCTTCGCGGTCAGCACCCCGCCGGCCGGGACCGTGAACGCCGGTCCGGTCACCGTGGCGCTGGCGCTCGTCGAACGCCGGTGGAGTAGAGGTACTTCGAGCCACCGGTGGTGTCGGCCGGCCCGGCGTCGACCTGCGCCACGCCGTCGGGAAGGTTGCACGAGCACGGCCTGCGGCTTCGTGGTGGCGTGGAACGACGGGCCGAGGTCGACCGTGCCGCTCTTGCCGGCGTCCACCTGTGCGTAGTCGAGCCAGCCGAGCTGCAGCTTCTCGGTCGGACCCATGTGGTTGGGCGTGGTGCCGATCGTGTCGCCACCGTGGTTCATCCACGACCCGGAGCTCATCAGCGTCCAGAAGCAGGTGCTGTTCTCGCCGCCGTTGGTGTCGTAGTAGTCCGGCAGGCCGAGGTCGTGACCGAACTCGTGCGCGAACACGCCGAGGCCGCCGTTCTCCGGCTCGGTGGTGTAGTCACGCAGCCAGAAGCCGGTGTTGCCGATCTCGACGCCACCCTCCTTGGCGCGCCGCCGGGTCCGTGCGGTGCCGCCGGGGTTGGCCGCCCAGCGGTGCGACCAGATCGCCCACTCGGGAGCGCCGGCCTCCTCGCCCGTTCCGGCGTGGATGGCCTGGAAGTGGTCGATGTAGCCGTCCGGCTCGTCGAAGTCGCCGTCGCCGTCGTAGTCGTAGCGGTCCCACATGTCGAACTGCTGCAGGTAGGCCTTGATCTCGGCGTCGCTCTTGCCCTGCGCCTGCTGCGCCTTCAGCCAGGCCTCGCCGCTGTCGTCGATGAAGCGGGTCATGTCGGTGTTGTTCTCGGTCTGCCCGTAGCTGGCCTCGTTGTTCGGGACCGTCACCCAGTTGCTGACGTCGCCCTCGACGTCGAAGCGACCGCTGGACATCTCCTTGTAGACGCCGTGGAAGGACTCGCCGTTCTGCTCGGGCATGCCGTTGAAGAACATGTCGAGGTAGTGCTGGCGGTCGAAGCTCGACTTCCAGTAGGTGCTGTTGTCCTCGCTGCGGTCCGGCTGCGGGATCTGGCCGCTCGTCGGGCCGGCAGGCGCGGTCGGGAAGCGGGAGTCCTTCGTGTCACCGAAGTTCGACCAGGAACGACGAGGATCTGCGCGTTCTGCTGGGTGCCGTACTCGACCCACTGCTTCTTGCCGACCTTGACCGCCTGGGAGCCGCCGCGCTTCTGCGGCTTGGCCTTGCCGGTGGCGACCTGCTCGACCGCCTCCTTGCGCAGCTCACGCCGCTTGGCCTCGCGCGCGTCCGGACGGTCGTCGGACTTGGACTTGGCCGTCGTCTGCTGGCCGTTGCCGCCGGTCACGGCCGGCGACGCCTGCGCCGATCCGGGTACGACGGCGGCGACGAGCGCGAAGGCCGCGGCCGCCCCGAAGACGCCTGTGATGCGTCGGTTCACGAAGATCCTCCATGAGGTGGGATTGACCCGTTCCGCAGGGGACGGACGGGAAGAAGTCGGGACGCTTGTGGCGATACGACCTCGGCACCTCATCAAGTTGTGGACCCCAGGTAAACCCCTTGGGGTCTGCATATTTGTGCGACTGCACATAAATGCAGAAGTCCGCACGGCCTCAGCCGGTGGCGGCCTCGGCCTGCTCGATGGCGGCGTTCCACTCCCGCTTGGAGGCGCGCCAGCCCTCGTCGTCGACACCGAGCCGCCAGTAGCCCGAGATCGACAGCCGTTCCAGCCCGAGGGCGCGCTCGATCCGGAGGTAGCCGCGCAGCTCCTTGACCGCCGCCGCCTCGCCGTGCACGAACGCGTGCACGTCGTCGTCGGGCCACGGCAGCGCCCGCACGGCCTCGACCAACCGGGTGCCGGGCCTCTCGCCCTGCTGGTGGACCCAGAGGAGCTCGACCCCGTCGGGCACCTCGAGGTCGAGCTCGTCGGCGGCGTCGTGGACCTCGACGACGACGTGCCCACGGGCGTCGGCCGGCAGCCGCTCGGCGGCCACCGCGACCGCGGGCAGCGCGCTGGCGTCGCCGACGAGCAGGTGCCGACCGGCCGCCGGGTCCGGTGCGTAGCCGCCGCCCGGTCCCATCAGCAGGATCTCCTCCCCCGGCCGCACCGATGCTGCCCACGGGCCCGCGACACCGGCGTCGCCGTGCACCACGAAGTCGAGCGTGAGCTCGCGCTTGTCCTCGTCGAAGGTCCGCACCGTGTAGGAGCGCAACCGCGGGGCGTGCTCGGCAGGCAGCGCCTCCTTGACCGCGTCCACGTCGACGCGACCGTCATCGGTGCGCGGCAGCGGCCGAGGCGCGTCGGGATGCACGAACACGACCTTGACGTAGGAGTCGGCGAACGGCGACGCCTCGAACCCGCTCAGCCCGGGGCCGCCGACGACGACCCGGACCATCGACCCGGAGAGGTCCTCGGTGCGCAGCACGCTGGCCGCGTAGGCGGTGCGACGGCGGCGGGGCTCGGCCATGGGACTCCTCGGTGCGACGACGACTGGTTAGGCAAGCCTAAGTCAGTGGCGGTGAGGACTTTGCCGGGCGGCCCTTGACGCGGACGAGCCGGACCGGCCACCGTCCGGTCATGCCGTCATCGACCCGACCCCTCGACCGTGCCCGTCTCGCCGCGCTGGTCGCCGCCGAGCGGACGTCGTACCTCGAGACGCACCGGCGTTCCGCCGAGCTGTACGCCGGCGCCGACCACCTGTTCGGGCGGGTCCCGATGACCTGGATGAACATGTGGAGCGGCGGCTTCCCGCTCTACCTCGACCGGGCGTGGGGGAACCGCGTCGTGGACGTCGACGGGCACGAGTACGTCGACTTCGCGATGGGCGACACCGGGGCGATGGCCGGGCACTCGCCGCGGGCCACCACCGACGCGGTCCTGACCCGGATGAGCGGGCTCGGCGGGATCACCACGATGCTGCCGACCGCCGATGCCGAGTGGGTGGGCGCGGAGCTGGCCCGCCGGTTCGGGCTTCCGCTGTGGTCCTTCACGCTGACCGCGACCGACGCGAACCGCTGGGCCATCCGGCTGGCGCGGATGGTGACCGGGAAGCCGAAGATCCTGACGTTCGCCTACTGCTACCACGGCTCGGTCGACGAGGCGTTCGCCGTGCCCGGTCCCGACGGGGTGGCCGTTGCCCGTGCCGGCCTGGTCGGCGCTCCGGTCGCGCTGGAGGCCACGACCCGGGTCGCGGAGTTCAACGACCTCGCCGCCGTGGAGGCACAGCTGGCGCACGGCGACGTCGCCGCGATCCTCACCGAGCCGGCGCTGACGAACATCGGGATCGTGCTGCCCGAGCCCGGCTTCCTGGACGGCCTCCGCTCCCTCGCCTCGTCGTACGGCGCCCTGCTGATGATCGACGAGACGCACACGTTCTCGGCCGGGCCGGGCGGCGCCACCGCAGCCTGGGACCTCGAGCCGGACATCCTGGTGATCGGCAAGAGCATCGGCGGCGGGATCCCGAGCGGTGCCTACGGCATCACCCGCGAGGTCGCCGCGGCCGCCGAGGGACATCCCGACGCGGACCTGGTCGACGTCGGCGGGGTCGGCGGCACGCTGGCCGGCAACGCACTGTCCGTCGCGGCGATGCGGGCGACCCTCGAGGAGGTGCTCACCGAGCCCGCGTTCGACCGGATGATCGCGCTGGCGTCGGACTTCGCCGACGGGGTGCAGGAGACCCTCGACCGGACCGGGGTGCCGTGGTCGGTGAGCCGGCTCGGCGCACGGGCGGAGTACCGCTTCGCCTCGCCTGCTCCGCGCACCGGAAGCGAGTCGGCCGCTGCCGCCGACGACGAGCTCGACGAGTACCTGCACCTGTTCATGGCCAACCGCGGGGTGCTGATCACGCCGTTCCACAACATGGCGCTGATGTGCCCCGACACGACCTCCGAGGACGTCGCCCTGCACACGCGCCTGTTCGCCGAGGCGGTCGACGCCCTCCTCGACTGACTCCACGACCACCGCGCTGGTTGAGGTGCCGACGGGAGCGGGTGGTCGAGCCTGCCTCGAAACCTGGCCACCTCTGCGCGACAAGCTCGATCAGTTCCGGGAGCCGCTCGACCTAGCGCCGGAGCACGCTCAACCAGCGGGCGCGCGCGGGTGGTCGGTTCACCAGGAGCAGGACTCGGGCTCGCCGTCGAGCAACCGCCGGACGTCGAAGCGCGCGAGCATCGGGACGAGCGGGCGACCGTCGCGCTGGTAGGTGCGCGCACCGGACTCCAGCACCGCCCAGAGCCGGCCGGACCGGTCGAACTCCAGGTCCTCGGCGCCCGGCGCGAACGCGACCCGGCGCCCGGTGGGACTGATCAGCATCCCGCAGCTCGACGTCGACGACGTCGACCAGACGCCGCCGGGGCCGCGGGTGGTGCCCTGCACCCGGCGCACGGCCGGCGTGGTCCGGGTCGGTCCGACCTCGCTCGGCGACGTCGCCCGTCCGGCGACCACCGTGGTCACTCCCGGGGCCAGCAGGTCGGCGTAGGAGTACCACCGCGACCGGCCGGGACCGCCGTCCGCGAACGACACGAGGGCGAGCTCCTTCGACGACCCGTCGACCATCGCCGACCCCTTCACCGGACGCTGCGTGCGCCAGACCCGCAGCACCTGGCGGGGCGTGCCGACGCGGGCCGGGTCGACCAGCCAGAGCCGGTCCGCCTCCGCGAGCCAGAGCCCGTGCCGGTCCAGCGACAGCGCGCCACCGTGCCGGCAGAACGTCGACCGCCGCTCCCCCACCGAGCCGGTCAGCCGGCCGGTCGACGCCAGCAGCTTCCCGGTCCGCAGGTCGACGCGCAGCAGCCGGCACGGCCGGTCGCCGTACGCCTTGCGCCAGCGGTAGCCGCTCACCCACGCGGTCCGGCCGTCCACCGCGAGGCCCTGGGGCACGAACCACTCGTCGGCGAAGGGCAGCCACAGACCGCGGCACAGCGCGTCGTCGTTGGCGAACCGGGCCAGCTCCTTGTCCGCGTACGACGGCACCGGCCCGGCCACGTCGTCGAAGTGGGGACGCGGGCACGCGGAGGACGCCTCGGCGCCGTTGTCGCCGTCGCCGCCGCGTGGCCGGTCGTCCGAGGACGCCGTGCAGGCAGCGACGCAGAGCAGTGCCACCACCACGAGCGTGAGACGGGACCGGGACACACTCCCATCGTCGCAGGGTGGCGCTGTGCCACCGGGCTTGCCGCGTCCGGCAGACTCAGGGCTGGGAGGGCACCGATGCTCAAGATGACGTGGCGCAACCTGTTCGCGCGCAAGGTCCGGCTGGCCCTGAGCGCGTTCGCGGTGGTGCTCGGCGTGGCCTTCGTCGCCGGGTCGTTCATCTTCACCGACGCGATGGGTGAGGCGTTCGACGGCATCATCGAGGGCTCGACGTCGGACGTCGAGATCGCCTACAAGGGCGCCGGGGACTTCGACTCCCAGCAGGACATTCGCACCCTCCCCGCCTCCGTCGTCGCCAGGCTGGACCGGCTGCCCGAGGTCGGCGCCGTGCACCCGAGCGTCCAGCTCTCCACGGTCTTCGTGATCGGCCGCGACAAGAAGGTCGTCGGAGGCAACGGGCCGCCCGGCCTCGCGTTCAACTACACCGGCGCGAGGTCGGTCAACGGCAAGCCGATCATCACGTTGACCAGCGGGGCCTTCCCCGACGCTCCGGGCGAGGCCGCGCTCGACGTCGACACCGCCCGCAAGGCCGGCTACGGCGTCGGCGACACCGTCACCCTCGTCACGCCGGGCGACCCGCCGACGATGAAGGCGCGCGTCACCGGTCTGGTCGAGTTCGGGTCCGGCGGGCTCAACGGCGCGACCCTCACGCTCCTCGACGTGCGCGCCATGCAGGACACGTTCTTCGGCGGCCGCGACGTCTACTCGGCGATCTCGCTGGACGCGGCGCCCGGCGTGTCCCAGACGGAGCTGCGCGACGCGGCCCAGGAGGTGCTGCCGAGCGGTGTCGTGGCGCGCACCGGCGACGCGCTCGTGAAGAGCAACAAGGCCAGCCTCGACGAGATCCTCGGCTACCTCAACACCTTCCTGCTGGTGTTCGCCGCGGTCTCGCTCGTCGTCGGCACCTACCTGATCATCAACACCTTCTCGATCCTGGTGGCGCAGCGAAGCCGCGAGCTGGCCCTGCTGCGGGCGCTCGGCGCGTCCCGCCGCCAGGTCAACGTCTCGGTGCTCGTCGAGGCACTCTTCGTCGGGCTGGTCGGCTCCACCGTCGGGCTCGGCGTGGGCTACCTCCTGGCCCGTGGCCTGCAGCTGCTGTTCGGCACGATCGGCTTCGACCTGAGCCGGGCGGCGTTCCCGGTGAACCTGCGCACGGTCGTCGCGTCGTACGCCGTCGGCGTGCTGGTCACGGTCGCGGCGGCGTACCTCCCGGCCCGTCGCGCCTCCGTGATCCCACCGGTCGCGGCGCTGCGCGACGACGTGGCGCTGCCGGAGGCGTCGCTGCGTCGACGGGTGGTGGTCGGCTTCGCGCTGATCCTGCTCGGCGTCGTCGGGATGGTCGCCGGGTTCGCGGGCGACGGCAACACCGCGCTGGTGATGATCGGCCTGGGCATGCTCGCGATCCTGGTCGGCGTCTCGCTGCTCAGCCCCTGGATCGGCCGCCCCCTCACCCGGCTCTTCGAGGTCGGCTACAAGCGGGCGTTCGGGACCGTCGGCACGCTCGCCGCCCAGAACTCGATGCGCAACCCGAGGCGTACGGCGGCCACCGCGAGCGCGCTGATGATCGGCCTGACCCTCGTCGCACTGATGTCGATCCTCGGCCAGTCCGCGACGGCCAGCACCGACGCCGCGGTGAAGCGCAGCCTCACGTCGCAGTTCGTGGTGTCCAACGTGGTGGGCACGCCGTTCTCGACGGCGGTCGCCAAGCAGATCCGCGCGGTCGACGGCGTGCGCAGCGTCGCGGCGTTCCGCACGGCGGGTGCGGACGTCAAGGGCGACGGGGCGTTCCTGGGTGCGGTGGACGCGCGCGCCCTGGGCCTCGCGCTGGCGCTGCCGGTGAAGCAGGGGTCGATGCTCGCGCTGAAGCCGGGGACGATCGCGATCAACGACCAGTCCGCGAAGCGGCGGGGCATCCACCTGGGCGACACGGTGCCGGTGAAGTTCCAGGCCGCGACGCTGCGCCTGAAGGTGGTGGCGCTCTTCGGGGCGTCCGGGGTGCTCCCCACCAACTACCTCGTCACCCCCGACACCTTCGTCAAGGGCGGGCTGGCCCCCATGGACTCGCTCCTGTTCGTCACCAAGGACGACTCCGCCGACGCCGCGGCGGTGCGCACGCAGGTCGACCGGATCACCAAGGACCTGCCGACCGTGACCGTGAAGGACCCGGGCGAGTTCGCCGAGCAGCAGCGCCAGCAGGTCAACATCTTCCTCTACTTCATCTACGCCCTGCTCGGCCTCGCCGTCGTGATCGCCGTGCTCGGGATCATCAACACGCTGGCGCTCTCGGTCATCGAGCGCACCCGTGAGGTCGGCCTGCTGCGCGCGGTCGGGCTCTCGCGACGGCAGCTGCGGCGGATGGTCCGGCTCGAGGCGGTGGTCGTCGCGGTGCTCGGCGCCGTACTCGGCGTCGCGATGGGCCTGGTCTTCGGGATCGCGCTGCAGCGCGTCATCGCCGACCAGGGCGTCGACGTCCTCTCGATCCCCTGGCTCCAGCTCGCCGTCTTCGTGGCGCTCTCCGCCGTCGCGGGGGTGCTCGCGGCGGTCCTTCCCGCGCGCCGCGCCGCCCGTCTCGACGTGCTCCGGGCGATCGGGGCTGAATAGACCACTTGTCCGTTCGGGTTTCCGCCGTGCGTTCGCGGGTTACCGTCTTGGGCAGATCTACTCCGCGGGGGGCTACACAGCGGAGCACAAGTCCTCGCCGGGAGATGGCGGGGCGGTCCGGCCGACGCTGAGGCTCGCCACGGTGCCGGACGACACGAGCCAAGACTCGCAACAGTGGCGGGCACGGACGACCCAGCACGACGGCGCGACCCGGCAACGGGATCGCGTCTTGGGGTGAAGCCACCTGGACACAGGTGGCCGGGCATTCTTCGGATCCGAACCCGACAGGTCATCGTTCGCAAGCGTCGCCGAAGGGTTACCCATGTCCACGACCTTGCGTCGTACGCTCGCCCGCGCCCTCATCCTGGTCGGCGCCGTCGTCACCTCCTCCGCCCTGGCCCTTCCGGCCGACGCCATGACCGCGCAGACCCGCGAGCGCGTCGTCCACGTCGCGGCCTCCAAGGAGGGCACGCCGTACCGGTACGGCGCCACCGGCCCGCGCGCCTTCGACTGCTCGGGCTACACCCGCTGGGTGTTCCGCAAGGTCGGCCGATACCTGCCGCGCACGTCGAGCGCCCAGGCGCGGGCCACCCGGCACATCCGCAGGTCCCAGCGGCACCGCGGCGACCTGGTGTTCTTCAGGTCCGGCGGCCACGTCTACCACGTCGGCATCTACGCCGGTCGCGGACGGATCTGGCACGCGCCGCGCTCCGGCGAGCGGGTGCACAGGGAGCGGATCTGGACCCGATCGGTCTCCTACGGCCGGGTGCGCTGACCCAGACGCTCGACTGCACCGACCCTTCCTTCGGCGCGGGGATAGCGTGTCCCCGGGCGCGGGTCCGCCGCGCCGGAGGAGGGTCGAGCTGGTGCTGTCCGACATCGAGATCGCCAACGCCGCTGAGCTGCACCGCATCGTCGACGTGGGACGCGACGAGCTCGGGATCCCCGAGGAGCACCTGGTGGCCTACGGGCACCACAAGGCCAAGGTCGACCTGCGCTACCTCGCCACGCTGGAGGACCGTCCCACCGGCCGGCTGATCCTGATGACAGCGATCTCCCCCACCCCGGCCGGCGAGGGCAAGACCACGACCACCGTCGGCCTCACGGACGCGCTGCACGGCCTCGGCCACACGTCGATGGCGTGCCTGCGGGAGCCGTCGATGGGGCCGGTGTTCGGCATGAAGGGCGGCGCGGCCGGCGGCGGCTACGCCCAGGTCGTCCCGATGACCGACATCAACCTGCACTTCACGGGCGACTTCGCGGCGATCGCGGCCGCGCACAACCTGCTCTCCGCCCTGATCGACAACCACGTGCACCACGGCAACGAGCTCGACATCGACGTGCGCAGCCTGACCTGGAAGCGGGTCGTCGACCTCAACGACCGGGCGCTGCGCGGACTCGTCGTCGGGCTCGGCGGCGTCGGCAACGGCTACCCCCGCGAGGACGGCTTCGACATCGTGGTCGCCTCCGAGCTGATGGCGATCTTCTGCCTCACCGAGTCGTGGGCCGATCTCAAGCGCCGCATCGGCGACATCGTGATCGGCTACACGCGCACCAAGCAGCCGGTGACCGCCCGCGACCTCCAGGCGCACGGCGCGATGGCCGTGCTGCTGCGCGACGCGCTCGCACCCAACCTCGTGCAGACCCTGGAGCACGCGCCGGCGTTCGTGCACGGCGGACCGTTCGCCAACATCGCGCACGGCTGCTCCTCCGTGGTCGCGACCCGGGCGGCCCTGCGGCTCGCCGACTACGTCGTCACCGAGGCCGGCTTCGGCGCCGACCTCGGAGCGGAGAAGTTCGTCGACATCAAGTGCCGCAAGTCGGGGCTGCGTCCCGACGTCGCGGTCGTGGTCGCGACGGTGCGCGCGCTGAAGTACCACGGCGGCGTGGCCCTCGGCGACATCGAGACCGAGGACCTGGCGGCCCTGGAGTCCGGGATGGCGAACCTCTCGCGGCACCTGCACAACATCCGCGAGGTCTACGGCGTCCCCTGCGTCGTCGCGGTCAACCGCTTCCCGACCGACACCGACGACGAGATCGCCCGGGTCGTGTCGCTGTGCGCCGACGAAGGGGTGCGGGCGTTCCCGGCGACGCACTTCGCCGACGGTGGTGTCGGCGCCGAGTCGCTGGCGAAGGGCGTCCTCGAGCTGCTCGACGAGCCGTCGCCGTACGAGTTCTCCTACACCTACGAGGACGACCTGTCCCTGACCGCCAAGGTGGAGACGATCGCGAGCCGGTTGTACGGCGCCCGCGAGGTCACCTGGGACGGCAAGGCGCGACGCCGGCTGGACCGGATCGAGGCGGACGGCTACGGCCACCTGCCGGTGTGCGTGGCGAAGACGCAGTACTCCTTCTCCACGGACTCGAAGCTGCGCGGCGCACCCTCGGGCCACGAGCTGCACGTGCGCGAGGTGCGCCTGGCCGCGGGCGCGGGGTTCGTGGTGATGGTCTGCGGCGACGTGATGACGATGCCGGGGCTGCCCAAGACGCCGGCGTCGGTGCACATCGACCTCACCGACGACGGCACGATCCTCGGCCTCTCCTAGCCCGCCGGCCGGTCGAGCCCCCTCCGGCGTGGTCGAGCCCGCCTCCGGGTGGTCGAGCTTGTCGAGACCTACTCCTCGTCGGCCGGCGTGTCCTCGAAGCTGACCCGGACCTGCTGGAAGCCCTTGTGTCGTTGGGCTTTCGCGTAGTCCGAGTAGGCGCGCTGGTCGGCCTCGGTGAGGCGCACGTCGTCGGTGAACGGCGTGAGCAGGGCGCGGGGCCAGAGCCGGCGCGTCAGCACGACGTTGAGCTCCAGCCCGAACACCCCCATCACCGAGGCGATGTAGATCAGTGCGATCAGCCCCAGCACCAGGGCGAACACGGCGTTCATGTCGTCCGCCTTCGACACGACGTGCTCGACGTACACACCGCCGAGCAGCTGCAGCAGCTGCCACATCACCGCGATCGCGATGCCGCCGGGCAGCACCTCACGCAGCCGCTCGTTCTGCGGGGTGGCCAGCCGCATCATCAGGCTGATCACGAGGGAGTTCACCGCGACGGTCGCGAGCAGGAACAGCCACCGGATCCAGATGTGCGCGTCGGCACCGAACGAGTCCAGGTGGCTGGCCGCGCTGGAGAGCAGGGCCACGAGGAGCACGGTGATGCCGGCCAGGACCATCACCAGGAGGCTGCGCACCCTGCTGACGAGAGGGTTGAGACGCGAGTTGCGCGGCACCGCCCAGGCGACGTTGACGGCGTTCTGGGCGGCCTGGCCGAGGCCGAGCACGCCGTACAACGCGGCCAGGCCGCCGACCACCACGGCCGAGGCGCTGCCCTGCAGGCCCTGGGGTGTGCCGAGCTGGGTGCCGACGATCGGGAACTGGCTGAGCGCCGAGGTGAGCACCTCCTGCCGGAGCTCGGCGTTGCCGCGCAGCAGCAGCCCGAGCACCGACGAGGCGATCAGCAGCAGCGGGAAGATCGCGATGAACGCGTAGTAGGTGATGGTCGCGGCGAGGTAGTTCCCCTGGTCGTCGAAGAACTTGTAGAGCACCGCCAGCGGGAACCCGACGACCCGGTGCCGGCGCTGGAAGTCGTCGACACGGTTCACGGGTGCGGCGGCCATCCCCTCACGCTAGGGCCCCGCGGCCGCTGCCTCCTCCTCCGCCACGGACCAATAGTCCGTGACGTACTTGCTGTGCAGACCGGGTCCGGACAGCAGAAACGTCACGGACTATCCGTGGCGGGGTCCTGCCGAGAGCTAGCAGGTGGGCAGGCCCTCGAGGGCCTGGGTGCGCTGGGCGGCCTGGCGCTTCTTCGCCGCGGCCTGACGGCCGGCCTTGGTCCGCGGCTTGGCCGCGGCCTTGGCACGGGCCTTCGTGCCGGGCTTCACACCGGCTCGGGCACCCGGCTTGGTGCCGACGTTCGACACAGCCTCGGTGGCCGGCTTCGCGGGGGCGCACGCGGCCGCGCCGCCGTTGAGCTCCTCGGTGAGCACCGACCGCACGGAGGTGAACATCTGCGGCCCGCTGGTCACCAGCAGCAGGACGACCGCGGCGCCGGTGAGGGCGCCGAGCAGCTTGCGCAGCAGGTGCCGGGACTGCTTCGGCGGGCCGGCGCGCGGCGGGTGCCTCGTCGACGGTCAGCGGCTCGGCGGCGGCGGCGGCTTCGCGGGCAGCGACCAGGGCAGCTCGGCGGGACAACGGCCCGGGCTGGTGGTCGGTGGGTGCGGGATCGGGCTCGGCGGCGGTCAGGAGCGCGGTCATCTCCGCCCGGTCGGGGAGCGGCACGGGAGTCGGGTCAGCGGGGACGGCGGGTGCTGCCGAACGGACCGGCAGCGTCGCGACGGTCGGCGCGTCCACGGCCGCACCGGTGTCGCCGCCCAGCGCGACGACCGCCTCGGCGACGAGCTGCGGGGAGAGCACGGGCGGCAGGCTGGTCACTGCCTCGACGAGGGTTGCCGTGCTGCACACGCGGACCTCGACGGCCCAGTCCAGGATCGGCTCGGCCCGCTCGAGGCAGAGCACCGGGAGCACCCACTCGGCGTAGCCGTCGACAGCCTGGACGACCTCGGCGACGGCCAGGGCGGCATCCGAGCAGCGGTCGGTGTCGGCCTCGCGAGCCTGACGGTCGTGGCGCACGACGTTGTCGACGACGGTGACGGTGCCCGTCCAGCGCTCCACGTCGACCACGAAGATGCCGGACGGGCCGACGACCACGTGGTCGATCGCCGTGAAGCGAGGTCCGCGGCTGCCGACGTCGTCCAGGACGGTCCACCCGCTGGGCAGGGCGGCGAGGACGTCGGCCGCGACCTCGAGCACGTCTGTTCGTGGCTCCACCCTCACACCCCCTCCCACGTCCTCGACGGACTCCGGCCAACGACGATACGGACGAATCGGGCACCACGCAGACGTTCGTCCGCGCCTTTACCCAGGCGCCCCGGGCGGCGAGTAAAGGCGCGGGCGACGTGCCAGGCTGACCCCATGACGGAGAGCAACGTGCTGGGCGGCGAGCTGGAGCCCTGCGGCAACGACCCGGTGACCGGGTTCTACCGGGACGGATCCTGCTCCTGCGGCCCCGAGGACGTCGGCCGGCACACGGTGTGCGCGGTGATGACCTCGGAGTTCCTCGCGCACCAGAAGTCCGTGGGCAACGACCTGTCCACGCCACGCCCGGAGTGGCACTTCCCGGGGCTGCAGCCCGGTGACCGCTGGTGCGTCGTCGCGGCCCGGTGGCGGCAGGCCTACGAGGACGGTGCCGTCGCTCCGGTCGTGCTGGCGGCGACGAACGAGCGGTCCCTGGAGATCATCCCGCTGGAGTGGCTCCGCGAGCACTCGGTCGACGTACCGGCCGACCCGGGCGCGCTGGGCTGAGCCCCGGGTGCGAGCCGTCCAGTACTCCGCGTACGGCGCGATGCCGACCGTCGTGGACGTTACCCGAGCCGGACTGTCCCGCCGACGGAGCGGTGATCCGGGTCGTCGCCACCGGCGTCTGCCGCTCCGACTGGCACGCCTGGCAGGGTCACGACCCGGTCGGGCTGCCGCACGTCCCGGGCCACGAGTTCGCCGGCGTCATCGCAGCAGTTAGGACCAGACGTCACGACCCGGCGGGTCGGTGAGCGGGTCACGGTGCCGTTCGTCTGCGGCTGCGGGACGTGCGCCTACTGCCGGGCCGGCGACGCACAGGTCTGCCCGGACCAGACCCAGCCGGGTTTCACCGGACCCGGGTCGTTCGCGGAGCTGGTCGCCGTGCACGCCGCCGACCTCAACGTGGTGCCGCTGCCGGACGAGGTCGACCTGGTCACCGCCGCATCCCTGGGCTGCCGGTTCGCGACGGCCTACCGCGCCCTGACCACCCACGGACGGGTGCGGCCGGGCGACTGGGTCGCGGTGCACGGCTGCGGAGGCGTGGGTCTGTCGGCCGTGATGATCGCCGCCGCACTGGGAGCCCGCGTCGTCGCGGTCGACCTGTCACCCGGGGCTCGTGCCCTGGCCCTCGAGCTCGGCGCGGCCGCCGTGCTGGACGGTGCCGACGACCCGGTCGGCGCGATCACCGAGCTGACGGACGGCGGTGCGCAGGTGTCCCTGGACGCGGTCGGGTCGCCGGCGACGGCCGTCGCGTCGGTCCGGTGCCTGCGTCCGCGGGGACGGCACGTGCAGGTCGGGCTGCTCCTCGGGGACGACGCGGCTCCCCCGCTCCCGATGGACAGGGTGGTCGCCCGCGAGCTGGAGATCCACGGCTCGCACGGCATGCCGGCACGCGACTACCCAGGGCTGCTCGCGCTGGTCGCCTCCGGCGCGCTGCGACCGGATCGCCTCGTGCGACGCGTGATCGACCTCGACCAGGCCGGTGCTGCGCTCGCGGCGATGAGCCACCCGGCGACCTCGACCGGGATGACGGTGGTCTCGCTCGGGGACTCCGCGGGCTCCTGAGCCCGCGACTCGCGGAAAAGACACGCACGAACGGTGCCTGTGGGTCTTGGATCCTGGCGCGTTGTGGGTGATCCTTGGCTCGTCGACGAAGGACGAGGGGTCCTTCCACGGCGAAGCGGGGGCTTCGATGGACATCAGCCACACCTGTGAGGACTGCCACCGAACGGTTACGGACGGGGCGTTCCTGCGCTCGGTCAACCTGCGCACCGTCGCCTGGTGCCGGGAGTGCTGGTTCGCCAAACGCACGGACCTGATCCCGCAGCAGCGGCAGCCGTCGCAGAGCGAACGCCCTTCCCGCTGGCGGCTGGCCCGGCGCTAGTCGGCGTAGCGGTCCGCGACCACGGCCTGCCGGTCCACCGGTCGGCCCTGCTGCATCGTCCACGCGAGGCGGACCAGGCCGGCGTGCGACCAGGTCAACGGCGTCGCCGACCGGGTGCCCTCTCCGGCGCGACGGTTCGTCGGTGGGCGACCGTCCCACACCTGCTCGGCGAGCATGTCGGCCGACCCGGTCGCGCGGGCCATCGCCCGGAGGTACGGCGTGCCGCTGCTGCCGGCGGCGACGGCGTACTCGCCGCGCTCCCCGGTGAGCAGCGGCCAGCCGCGGCCCAGGGTGGTGAAGGTGTCCGGGTCGGTGATCCGCCACTCGCCACCGGTGCGCGTCTCGCCGTAGCCGTCGTCGTTGAACCGGTGCCAGTAGGGACCGTTCGGGGTGCTGACCTTCAGCTCCTTGTCGATGACCGGCAGGGTCGAGAGCACGGCCGGGTCGTCCGGCTGCTCGATGCCGTAGCGGACCAGGTCCAGGAAGCTGGCGTCCACCACCGCGCGCTGGTCCTTCTTCGACGGGCCGCCGTCGCCGATGGAGTAGGTGGTGCCCGCGTTCGGGTCGCCGTCCTTGGTGAGCCGCAGGAAGTAGGGGTTCGGGGAGAGCGGACCGTTGGTCGTGACCGTCCACTTCTTCACGTCGGCCTGCCACTGGTCGGCCAGGGCGAGCCACTTGTCGGCGGACGCGGTGTCGCCGTTGCGTCGGGCCAGGTCGGCGGCGCAGACCAGGCCGGAGATCTGCGCGGCGATCGAGTTCGGCGAGTAGCCCGACTGGTTCTCCCAGCGCTCCTGGGGTGAGTACGGCGCCTTCAGACCGGTCTTCGGGTCCGTGAAGTCGGCCACGAAGTTCGCGGCCTTCTTCACACCGGCGTACGTCGTGGCGTCGGTCCGTCCGGTCAGGTGGGCGAGCACGATCGGCAGGGCGACCTCGTCGAGCTGCAGCTCGCTCCACACCGGCTTGCCGGTGACGTCGGAGTTCTGCGGGAAGGACCCGTCGGCCTTCTGCTGCGTGCCGAACAGCCAGTCGACGATCCGGCGGGCGCCGGCGTGGTCGCCCTGGGCCCACAGCGCGGTGCCGAACTCGTAGGCGTCGCGGGACCAGACGAGGTGGTAGGCGCCGGACGGCGAGGAGAGCCCGTCGATCTCGTCGCCCCACACCCAGGGCGCCGACGGCGAGGCCACGAACGCACCGGGGTGCAGCTTGTCCTCGGCGGCCGCGACGACGAGTGCCGAGGCGAGGTACTGCCGCCGCACGGCGCGGGCGCTGGCCGGCACGGCCTTGAGCCGGTCGACGTAGGTGTGCCAGCCCTGGTCGTAGCGGCGCGACGTGGTGCGGAACCCGGTGTTCTGGGAGGTGGTCGCCGTACGACGGGCCTGGGCGGCGCTCCTGCCGAAGCCGAGCGTCAGCGTCGCGTACTGGTGGCCACGCCGGCCGGTCACGCCGGTGATCCGGCCGGTCTGCACGACGTTGCCGGGCCCGGCGGTGCGGTACCGCTGGGTGAGCCTGTGGTCGCCGCGCAGGTCGGTCCAGCCGTCGTTGCGACCGAGGAAGCCGTTGGACGTGGCGCCGAACCGTGGCCGCGAGACCAGCGTGCTCGAGATCCCGGAGTCGGTGTCGGTGGCGACCAGGCTGTGCCCGACGGTGCGGCCGCGGTCGTTGTCGCCGCTGTTGTCGAGGGCCGGGTCGTTCAGTGCGAAGAGGCGGTACGGGTGCCCGTCCAGGGAACGGAGCCGCACCCGCACGACGACGGCGTCCCGGCGCGGGTCGGTGACGAACCGCTTGGTGATGCGGTACCTGCCCTGCTTGTCGGTGTTGGTCTGGGTGAAGCCGAGGCTGCGGGCGTCGGGGCGCCGGGCGCCGTGCCGGGTGTCGGTCGACTCACGGTCGGTGAACGTCTTCCCGTCGGTGACGATCAGCTCGAGGTTGCGGATGCTGGGCGTCGACAGGTCGGGGTAGAACACCTCGCTGGTGCGGCCCTGCTGCAGGGTGAACCACACGTTGCTGCCACGGGCGCGTGCCGTGCCGAAGCCGGCCTTGTCGGCCTCGGTCCAGACGGTCTTCGCCCCGGGACCGCCCGGGGCGGGGCCGGCGGGCGCGCCGTTCGAGGCGACCGGGACCGCCACCACCGCGCCGGTGACGGCGAGGCTGAGGGCGGTGAGACCGATGAGCGTGCGGACTGACATGGGAGCACCTTCCGAGAGCGGTTCACCTGGCCCTACCCGGTGACCCGGGTCACAAACGGGCTCAGCCCTCCCGCGCCTGCTCCAGCCGTCGCATCACCGGCGTCGCGCTGACTCCGTGCACGAGCACCGAGAGGGTGACCGTGAAGCCGACGGTGGCCCACAGCAGCGCCGGGTTCCCGAAGGTCTCCTCCCCCGTTGCGTAGGCGAGGTAGTAGAGCGACCCGACGCCGCGCACGCCGAAGAGCGCGGTGGCGAGCTGCTCGCGCGGCCCGAGCGCCCGGTCGCCGATCCGGTCGCGTCCCATGCCGATGCGCAGCGCCACCAGGCCGGCCACCGGGCGCAGCACGAACACCAGCAGCACCCCGACCAGTGCGCCCTGCCAGGTCAGGTGGACGAGCAGGCCGTTGGTCAGCGCGACCCCGAGCAGCAGCAGCACGCTCAGCGTCAGCAGTCGTTCCAGCCGCTCGACGACCTGGTGCATGTGTCGGTGGTAGTGGTGCCCGCGCTCCATCGACCGCAGCGTCATGGCGCAGGCGAAGACCGCGAGGAAGCCGTAGCCGTGGGCGACCTGTGCGGCGCCGTACGACACGAGGACCGCGGCCAGCGCGAGGAGCGGCTCCCCGGTCTCGGCCAGCCGCAGCGACTCGAAGCGGGACCGGAACGCGGCCTTCGCGAGCAGCCAGCCGACCGCGATCCCGATCGCGACGCCGACCACGACCTTGCCGACGAGCTCCCAGGCCACCCAGCGCACGCCCCACTCGGCCACCCCGCCGATGCTGACGAGGAAGATCGCGGCGTAGACGAACGGGAACGCGAGGCCGTCGTTGAGCCCGGCCTCGGAGGTCAGGGCGAAGCGCACCTCGTCGCGCTCGTCGATCTCGTCGTCCTCGCCCTCGGCCAGCGTGGTCGGTCCGCCGACCTGCACGTCGGAGGCGAGCACCGGGTCGGTCGGGGCCAGGACGGCGCCGAGCAGCAGCGCCGCGGCCGGTGCGAGGCCCATCGCCCACCACCCCAGCAGCGCGACGCCCGCGATGGTCAACGGCATCGTGATGCCCAGCAGCCGCCACGTGACGTCCCAGCGCCTCCACGCGGACCATCGCCGCAGGTCGAGCGGGCGGTCGAGGGCCAGCCCGACACCCATCAGCGCCACCACGATGCAGAACTCGGTGAGGTGCTCGGTGAACGCGCGGTGGTCGATGGGCGAGAACGACATGCTCTCGGGCATCGGCAGCAGCCCCATCAGCGCGCCGGCCAGCACCAGCACGATCGGCGGGGAGACCGCCAGCCGGCTGGTGGCGTTCGGCAGCACCACGGCCAGCAGCAGCGCGACCCCGGCGAGGAGGTAGACGACGTACGCCGTCATGGGAGCCGCTTCGTCCGCTGCATGCCAGGTGTGTACCCAGCCGGACGCGTTCAACGGCACGGTCGAGGTGCGGTTAGTCTCAGCCGCATGGGCAGCAGCGTGTACGTGGCCTCGTTCGAGGGGTACACCGGCAAGTCGACGGTCGCGCTGGGCCTGCTCGAACAGCTCTCCCGGCGCGTCGAGCGGGTCGGCGTCTTCCGTCCTGTCGTCCGCGCCGACACCGCCGAGCACGACGGCCGCGACTACGTCCTGGACCTGCTGGTCTCCCACGACGCGGTGACGTTGACCTACGACGAGTGCGCGGGCGTGACGTACGACGAGGTGCACGACGACCCGACCGCGGCCCTGGACCGGATCGTCGAGCGCTACCACCAGGTCGCCGACCGCTGTGACGCCGTCGTCGTCGTGGGCAGCGACTACACCGACGTGAGCACGCCGACGGAGTTCGCCTACAACGCGCGGATCGCGGCCAACCTGGGAGCACCGGTGCTGCTCGTGCTCAACGGGTCCGGCCGGAGCCCGGCCGAGCTGCACACCATGACGTCGATGGCGGTCGGCGAGCTCAAGGCGCAGCACGGGACGCTGTTCGCGGTGATCGCCAACCGGGTCGACGAGTCCGCGGTCATCGAGGACGCCGAGGCGATCTCCGTCGGCGGCGTCCCGGCCTACGCCATCCCCGAGGAGCCGATGCTCAGCGCGCCCTCGGTCGGTGACCTGCTGACCGCCTGCCACGGCACGCTGGTCAGCGGCGACGAGTCGCTGCTCGCCCGCGAGGCGACCGGATTCGTGGTCGCCGCGATGACCCTGCCCAACGTGCTCGACCGGCTCTTCCAGGGCGCCGTCGTGATCACGCCGGGCGACCGCCCCGAGATCGTCCTCGGGGTCCTCACCGCGCACGTCTCGGCCACCTTCCCCCAGATCTCCGGCATCGTGCTCAACGGCGGCATCCCGCTGCCCGAGCAGGTCACCCGGCTCATCGACGGCATCGGCGCGACGATGCCGATCGTCGCCACCGACCTCGGCACGCACGCGACGACCTCGGCCCTCAACGACGTCCGCGGCCGGTTGACGCGCACCTCCAGCCGCAAGATCGCCACCGCCCAGGCGCTCTTCGAGGAGCGCGTCGACGGCGACGCCCTGCTGGACCGGCTCGAGGTCGCCCACACCGATGCGGTGACACCTCTGATGTTCGAGCACCAGCTCGTCGACCGGGCCCGGTCCGACCGGCGGCACGTCGTGCTCCCCGAGGGCGAGGAGGAGCGGATCCTGCGGGCCGCCGACACCGTCCTCCGTCGCGGGCTCGCCGACCTGACCCTGCTCGGCGACCCTCGCGTGATCAACGCCAAGGCGGCGAGCCTCGGTGTGGACCTGTCGGCCGCCCGGCTGCTGAGCCCGCTCGACGAGGAGCTCGTCGACCGGTTCGCGAAGGAGTACCACGAGCGCCGCAAGCACAAGGGCGTCGACCTCGAGGACGCCCGCGCCATCGTCAGCGACGTGTCCTACTTCGGCACGCTGATGGTCGAGCTCGGGCTGGCCGACGGCATGGTCTCCGGCGCCGTGCACACCACGGCGCACACCATCCGGCCGGCGTTCGAGGTCGTCAAGACGCTGCCCGGCGTCTCCGTGGTGTCCTCGGTGTTCTTCATGTGCCTGGAGAACCAGGTGCTCGTCTACGGCGACTGCGCGGTCAACCCCGACCCGACCGCCGAGCAGCTCGCGGACATCGCCATCTCGTCGGCCGCGACCGCCGCGGCGTTCGGGGTGGAGCCCCGGGTCGCGATGCTGTCCTACTCGACCGGATCGTCAGGAGCGGGCACCGACGTGCAGAAGGTGTCCGAGGCGACCAGGCTCGTGAAGGAGCGTGCACCCGACCTGCTCGTCGAAGGCCCCATCCAGTACGACGCCGCCATCGACGCCGCCGTCGCCAGGACCAAGCTGCCCGACTCGCAGGTCGCCGGTCGCGCGACGGTCTTCGTCTTCCCGGACCTGAACACCGGCAACAACACCTACAAGGCCGTGCAGCGATCGGCCGGAGCGGTCGCCGTCGGACCGGTGCTGCAGGGGCTGCGCAAGCCGGTCAACGACCTGTCCCGCGGGGCGACGGTCCGCGACATCGTGAACACCGTCGCGATCACCGCGATCCAGGCGCAGCTCGCCGGTGCCCCGCGTGGCTGACCTCGTGCTGGTGGTCAACGCCGGCTCGTCCTCGTTGAAGTACTCCCTCGTCGACGCCTCCACCGGTGACGTGTCCGCCTCGGGCCTCGTCGAGCAGATCGGTGAGCCGAAGGGGCGGCTCACCCACCGGGGGCCCTCGGGCGAGACGTCGACCGAGCAGGAGATCGCCTCGCACGCCGACGCCCTGCGGGCGGCGTTCGACGCCTTCGACGCGCACGGCCCGGCACTGTCCGACGTACCCCTGCGGGCGGTGGGGCACCGCGTCGTGCACGGCGGGGCGCGGTTCTCCGCCCCGGCCCTCATCGACGACGCGCTCGTCGACGCCGTGAAGGCGCTGGTGCCGCTGGCGCCGCTGCACAACCCGGCCAACCTCGAGGGCATCGAGACTGCGCGCACGTTGTTCCCGTCGGTCCCGCAGGTCGCGGTGTTCGACACGGCCTTCCACCAGACGCTGCCGGAGCACGCCTACACCTACGCCCTGCCGCTGGCCCTGCGCGACGAGCACCGGATCCGGCGCTACGGCTTCCACGGCACGTCGTACTCCTTCGTGTGCGGTGAGGCGGCCCGCGTCCTCGGGCGGCCGCTCGAGGAGCTCAACCTGGTCGTGCTGCACCTCGGCAACGGGGCGTCCGTGGCCGCGGTGCGCGGCGGCGAGTCGGTGGACACCTCGATGGGGCTCACTCCCCTGGAGGGGCTGGTGATGGGCACCCGGTCCGGTGACGTCGACCCCGCCCTGCACGCGCACCTGCACCGGCAGCTCGGCTGGTCGTTGGAGAAGGTCGACGAGGTGCTGAACCGGGAGTCCGGCCTGAAGGGGATCTCCGGGGAGAACGACTTCCGCTCGGTCGAGCAGGCCCGCGCGGCCGGCTCGGAGACCGCGCAGCTCGCGTTCGAGGTGTTCTGCCACCGGATCCGGAAGTACGTCGGCGCCTACTACGCCGTGCTCGGCACCGTCGACGCCGTCGTGTTCACCGCCGGTGTCGGGCAGCACGCCGCCGCCGTCCGCGCCGCGTCGCTCTCCGGCCTGGAGCGGCTCGGCATCGCCGTCGACCCGGCCCGCAACGAGCAGGACGCCGACGGTGCCCGGTACGTCTCCCCCGACGGCTCCGACGTCGCGGTGCTCGTGGTCCCCACCGACGAGGAGTGGGAGATCGCCCGCCAGTCCCTCGCCGTGGTGAACACCCACCACCCCCACGCTCCCCGGCTGATCGAGCTTGTCGAGATCACCGGCCGCCGGCTCGATCTGAGCTTGTCGAGCCATCGCTCTGGTCGCGACAAGCTCGACCACCCGTGGACAGCTCGACCCGTGGCAAGCTCGACCACCCGGTGGACAGCTCGCACCTCACCGGCGTGGGGGGTGGCGCGGGAATAGCGCGGCGGGTGCGCTGGTTGAGACGTCTGCCGGTCCGGATCATGCCCCCGGGTCTCACCCTTCGCCGCTGCGAGCGGCCACACGCCGAGAGGCGGCTGACGGACCGGTGCACCACAGGAAGCGGCCACACGCACGCCGGGTGGCCGCTTCGTGGTTTCCCCCGACCGACCCTGCTCGACCCTGACCCGCGACCCGAACGAGGTGCTCCGCCCGTGACCGACCAGCCCTCCCTCCCCCTGTCCGTCCTCGACTTCGTCGGGATCGAGTACGGCGAGCCCGCCTCGGCCGCGATCGCCGGAGCGGTCGACGTCGCGCAGGCCGTGGAGGGAGCCGGCTACCGGCGCTACTGGGTCTCCGAGCACCACAACATGCACAGCCTCGCGTGCAGCGCTCCCGAGCTGCTGACCGCGCACATCGGCGCCCGCACGGAGCGGATCCGGGTCGGCGCCGCCGGGATCATGCTGCCGAACCACGCGCCGTTCAAGGTCGCGGAGATGTTCCGCACGCTGCTCGCGATGTACCCGGGTCGCATCGACCTCGCCCTGGGCCGCGCGCCCGGCACCGACCCGCTGACCGCCCACGTGCTGCGTCGTGGCGTCGCCGCCGACGTGCAGCGCGACTTCCCCGGCCAGGTGGCCGAGCTGCTGGCGTTCCTCGGCGACGGCTTCCCCGAGGGCCATCCCTACACCCCGCTCGTCGCCGCGCCGGTCGTCGACGAGCGTCCCGAGATCTTCATGCTCGGCTCGAGCCCCTACGGCCCCGGCTTCGCCGCCGTCAACGGGATGAGCGCGGTCTTCGCGCACCACCAGAGCCCGGACCTCGCGTTCGACGTGCTCCGCGACTACCGCCGCGACTTCCAGCCGCTGCACCCCGGCGACCAGCCCTACTCCGCGATGTCGGTGCTGAGCTTCGCCAGCGACGACGAGGAGGCGGTGCTCGAGTTCGAGGCCGGCTGGGCGCTGACCATGCAGAACCTCGCGCGCAACAAGCGCGAGCCGCTGCGCCCCGAGGAGGTCGTGGAGTTCGCCCGGTCCTCCGCCTTCCTCGGCCGCCGCCAGGAGCGCGATCCCCGGATGGCGACCGGCACGGCGACGCAGGTCGTCGAGCGGCTCCAGGAGATGAAGGAGCGCGCCCAGGTCGACGAGGTCGTCGTGGTGACCCCGAGCCTCGACCGGCAGCGTCGCATCGGCAGCTACCGCGAGATCGCGCGTGCCTGGGGTGAGTCGAGCTGAGGATCGGCGTACGGGGAGAATGGTCGGCGTGACGACGCGACTCGTGGCGCTCGGCGACAGCACCGTCGAAGGCCTGATGGACCCCGGCCCCGACGGGGAGTACGTCGGCTGGGCGGACCGGTTCGCCCGGATCCTCGCGCGGCGGCACCCCGACCTGGCCTACGCCAACCTGGCGGTGCGCGGTCAGACGACCCAGGAGGTCCGGGACAGCCAGCTCGACAGGGCGCTGGAGATGCGGCCCGACGTGGCGCTGCTCGTCGCCGGCGTCAACGACCTGCTGCGGCCGCGGTTCGACGGCCCGGCGCTGCGCGACAACCTGCTCACGATGCACCGTCGCCTGCACGAGGCCGGCGCACAGGTGCTGGCGTTCACGATGCCCGACATGCGCCGCGTCGCGCCGCTGACGATCGCGCTGCGCTCCCGGCTGGAGTACTTCGACGAGGTGGTCCGGGAGGCCGCGGCGACCTACGGCTCGGTCATCGTGGACTTCTCCACCGTCCCCGTCGCCGGTCATCCGGCGCTCTGGCACGACGACCGGCTGCACGCGAACAGCGAGGGGCACCGTCGCATCGCCGCGGCGCTCGCCGAGGCCTACGGTCTCGACCACGAGGACTGGCTCAGCGAGCCCGAGGAGACCGCAGCCGAGGGCCTCGCCCGGATCGTCGTGCGCGAGGTCCGGTGGATCGCGACGCACCTGACGCCCTGGATCTGGGGGCGCGCGCGGGGCCACGAGTTCGCCACCGCCGGGGTCTGCAAGCGGCCGGAGCTCCTGCCGCTCGACGCCTGACGGCGGACCGGGCTACTGGTCCTGCTCGGTGGGCCGGACCAGGATCTCGTTGACCGCCACCCGGCGGGGGCGGGTGACCATGTAGCCGATCGCGTCCGCGACGTCCTCCGACACGAGGCGCTCCATGTCGCTGAACCTCTTGTTCAGCCCTTCGAGCACCTCCGGACGGTTGTGGCCGGCGAGCTCGGTGGCCACGGCGCCGGGCTCGACCAGGCCCACGCGGACGTGCCGCTTGGTGACCTCCTGGCGCAGCGACTCGCTGAAGGCGCCGACCGCGTGCTTGGTGGCGTTGTAGACGCCGCTGCCGAGCCGGACGGTCCGCCCGGCCACCGAGGAGATGTTCACCAGGTCCGCACTGCCACGCTCGCTCGTCCCGGCGGCGTCGAGCAGGTGCGGCAGCGCTGCCTTCGCGCAGTAGAGCAGCCCGAGCAGGTTGACCTGCACCATCTGCTCCCACTCCTCGACCGGAGCGTCCGCGACCGGTCCGAGCAGCATCACGCCGGCGTTGTTGACGAGGATGTCGAGCCGGCCGAGCTCGTCGACGGTGTGCTGGACCGCTCCCTCGGCCTGCCCCCGGTCGGTCACGTCGGCCTCGATGACCAGCGCGCGGCGCTCGGTCGCGCGGATCTCCTGGGCGAGCGTCTCGATGCGGTCGCGACGACGGGCCACCAGCGCGACGTCGGCACCGAGTGCCGCGAGGTGGCGTGCGGTCGCTTCGCCGATGCCGCTCGATGCGCCGGTGACGAGCGCGCTGGTTCCTGCCAGAGGTGTGTGGTCAGTCATGAGTTCGACCCTAGGCAGTCGGTGCAAGCCCGGTGACCACGTGCTCGACGGGCACGTCGTACTTCTCCCGCGCGTCCGCGACGACTCCGTGCCGCAGCCAGGTGGACCGGTCCTCGGGATGCGTGGAGATGACCACGTGGTCGGGCCGGAACTCGCGCATCGCCTTGTCGAGCGCGATCAGCGGCCGGTAGTCGCCGAGCTCGCCGTCGACGGTCAGGCCCTGGTCGCGCAGCGTCGTGAGCGTCGACTGGAGCCGCTCCCCCGCCGTACGACGCGCGGCCTGCCACACGAACGCCGCACCCTCGCGGTCGGCGTCACCGGTGTCCACCGGGTTGGCGGGGACGACGACGAAGTACTCCGCCTCGTCGCTGCCGTCGATGCGGTGCAGCGCCTCGTGCAGGTCGTCGCTCTCGATGGTCTGGTTGGCGAGCACCAGGATCTTCCGTGCCCGTTCCTTGGTCTGCTCGAGGTCCTCGGCCGCCACCGAGCCGCCGCGCCACCGGGTGAGGGCGTACAAGCCCAGCACGACGGCCCAGGACAGCAGGCTGAGCAGCAGCTGGGAGCGGGTGTCGTCCTTGAGGCCCAGCTGCACGAGCACGGCCACGATGCCGACCGCGGCGAGGATCGTCAGCCACGGGAAGAACCACATCTTCACGGTCAGCTGGTCGTCAGGGGTCCGACGGCGGAGCACGAACTGGGAGATCGCGATCAGCAGGTAGACGAACAGGATCACGGCGCCCGAGGAGTTGAGCAGGAACGTGAACACCGTGTCGGGCGAGACGTAGGCCGCGATGACGCTGAGGAAGCCGACCACGGTCGAGACCAGGATCGCCCACACCGGGACACCCCTGCTGTTCACGGTGATCAGCCGCATCGGGGCCTCACGGCGCGCGGCGAGCACGAACAGCATCCGTGACGCGGTGTAGAGCCCGGAGTTGAGGCAGGACAGGACGGCGGTGAGCACGACCGCGTTCATCACGTGGTCGGCGTAGGGGATCCCCATCTCCTTGAACGCGGCGACGTACGGCGAGGCGCCGAGCTCGTTGTCGTTCCACGGCACGATCACCGCGAGCAGGAAGATCGACCCGACGAAGAAGGTCGCGACGCGCAGGATCACCGACTGGGTCGCCTTGGCGATCGCCTTCTCGGGGTCGTGGGACTCCGCCGCCGCCACCGTCGCGATCTCGGCGCCGACCATCGAGAACACCACGACCACGATGCTGGAGAAGATCGCGCCGAAACCGTTCGGCAGGAAGCCGCCCTCGTCGGTCAGGTTGCTGAAGTCGAGCGACTGGTCCGGCCAGATGCCGAGCACGTAGGCCGTGCCGAGCACCAGGAACGCGATGATCGCGAACACCTTGATGCCGGCGAACCAGTACTCGAACTCGCCGTACGACCCGACCGACACGAGGTTCGTCAGCGTCATCAGCACCATCAGCCCGAGCGACAGCATCCAGAGCGGCGCGTCGACCCAGAACGTGATGATCTTCGCGCCGGCCACCGCCTCGAAGCCGACGACGATCACCCAGAAGTACCAGTAGAGCCAGGCCACCGAGAATCCCGCCCAGCCGCCGAGCGCTCGACGTGCGTAGTCGGCGAACGAGCCCGTCGACGGGTTGGCCGTCGCCATCTCGCCGAGCATCCGCATCACCAGGATGATCAGCACGCCGGTCACCAGGTAGCTCAGGAACGCGGCAGGGCCGGTCTCGTTGATCACCACCCCGGACCCCACGAACAGCCCGGCGCCGATCACGCCGCCGATCGCGATCATCGTCAGGTGCCGTTGCTTCAGGCCCCTTTTGAGCTCGGTGTCCTCGGTCATCGGATGCCTTCTCTCTCGAGAGGGGCGTGCGGACTGCCCCGACCAGTCGGGGGCTGTGTACCCGCGTCTGGTCAGCCTCAACCTCAGCGCCGGGTGCGCAGCCCGCTGGCCCGCACGATCGGCCGCCGCACGGCCGCCGTCAGCGCCTCGGTCGTGCCGATGATGCGGACGTGGTCCTTGGCCCGGGTCAGGCCGGTGTAGAGCAGCTCACGGGTCAGCAGCGGCGACTCGGCCGGCGGCAGCACCAGCGTCACCCGGTCGAACTGGCTGCCCTGGCTGCGGTGCACGGACATCGCGTGCACGGTCTGTACGTCGGACAGCCGGCCGGGCGCGAGCAGGTCGACCACGCCGTTGCGCAGGAAGGCCGCACGGGGCCGGTCGCCCACGTCGACGACCACGCCGGTGTCGCCGTTGAACAGCCGCAGCTGGTAGTCGTTCGACGTCATCAGCAGCGGACGGCCGACGTACCACCGACCGCCGGCGGCGTAGCCGGTGATCGCCGCACGCAGCCAGTCCTCGGCCCGCCGGCTCCACTGCGCGACGCCGTAGGGACCTTCCCGGTGCGCGCAGAGCAGCCGGTGCCCCGCCAGCTCACGCAGCGCCCGGTCGCCGTCGCCGGCCAGGGCCGCCGCGTGCACGGCCACCCCGGCCGACACCACGTCCGCCTGCAGCGACGCGAAGTCGGTCTCGGACGCGGGATCCACGGCGACGAACTCGATGTTGGGGTGCTGGCGGGCGATCACCTCGGCCACCTGGTCCGGGTCGCCGCTGCGCACCGCCTCGGCCAGCGACTGGATCTCCTCGGAGAACCGGTGCACGTGCGAGAGCCGCACGACACCGCGGTCGAGCGCGGAGCGTTCGTCCGGGCCGAGGTCGGCTGCGTCGGCGGGGACCAGCTCGGTGATGGCGGACGCGACGGACGCACCGGTCGGCGCGGGGCGCTGGACGAGGTCGCCGAGCACGGCGCCGGCCTCGACCGAGGCGAGCTGGTCGGGGTCGCCGACGAGGATCAGCCGGCTGTCGGGGCGCAGCGCGTCGACGAGTCGCGCCATCATCGTCAGCGACACCATCGACGCCTCGTCCACGACGACGACGTCGAAGGGCAGCCGGTTCTCCCGGTCGTGGCGGAACCGGGTGCGTGAGCCGGGCCGGAACCCGAGCAGCCGGTGCAGCGTCGAGGCCTCGAGCCCCCCGACGCGTTCCTCGTCGACCGCGTCGAAGCCCCGGGCCACCCCTCGCGCGGCGAAGGTCAGCCGCGCTGCCGCGACCGCGGTCGGCGCGGCGAGAGCCACCCGCAGCGCACCGTCGGCCTGGTCCTGCAGCAGGGCGAGCAGCTTGGCGACGGTCGTGGTCTTGCCGGTGCCGGGCCCGCCGGCGAGCACGCTCACCCAGCGGTGCGTGGCGACGACGGCCGCGAGCCGCTGCCGGTCCGGGTCGGTGCCGGGGAACAGCCTGTCGAGGGCGGTGTGCAGCCGCGCCGCGTCCACGGCCGGCGCCGGGCGCAGGGCGGCCTCGTCGAGCACGGTGGCGATGCGCTGCTCCTGGCGCCAGTAGCGGTCGAGGTAGAGCGTGCTGCCGACCAGCCGCAGCGGTCGCGTCGGGTCACCGTCGACGCCGGACGCGACGAGCGGGCTCGCCTCCAGCGCGGTGAGCCAGTCCGCGACGGGCGGCCAGTCGAGGGCGGCCACCACCTCCGCCGGGACGTCCTCCACCGCGGTGGTCTCCTGCGCGGTCGCCACCTCCAGGCACACCGACCCGGCCCGCAGCCCGCGCACGGTCAGCGCCACCGCGAGGAGCACCCGGTCGTCCGGCTCGTCGCCGAGACGGCCGAGCCGGTGGGCGACGTGCACGTCGGCAGCACCCAGCACGCCGAGGTCGTTGAACTCGCGGAGCAGCCCGGTGGCGCGGCGCACCCGCTGCACGTCGTACAGGTCGGGGGTGGACAGGTCGGTCATCCGGCACCTCCCGCCAGCACCTCGGACAGCTCCACCACGAGCTGCGGCGGCGGGGACCACGAGAAGGCGCCGCAGGTCATCGCGTCGACGACCGGGGTGTCCGGACCGCACATGCCGCGCAGGAAGAGGTACAGCACCCCGCCGAGATGGACCGCGGGGTCGTAGCCGGGCTGGCGCCAGCGCAGGTAGCGGTGCAGCGCGACGGAGTAGAGCAGCGACTGCAGCGGGTAGTGCGCCTCGCGCATCGCGTCGGCCATCGCGTCGGGCGTGTAGTCGCCGGCGGTCAGGGCGGTGCCGCCGCCGAGCCAGTTGGTCTTGTAGTCGACGACGAGGTAGCGCGGTGCGCCGTCGTCGACGACCCGCAGCACCAGGTCGATGCTCCCGTTGAGGAAGCCGCGCAGCTCCCGCTCGGCGAGCTCCGGCACGGCGAGGTCGTCGGCGTAGCCGCGCAACGGGTCGCCCGCCGGCAGGTGGGTGCGGAGCAGGTCGGCGATCCGGCCGACCTGCGCGACGCCGACCGGGGAGTCGCCACCGGCGAGCGGCATCTCGAAGTCCATCTCGTCGAGCCGGTCGGTGCGGGCCACGTCGACGAGCCGGCGGCCTCCGGCCAACGGCCCCATCGGCGTCCGCAGCGACGGCAGCAGGGCCGCGGCCAGCTCGGCGGGCGGCACCCCGGTCACGTGGAACGCGCCGAGCCGCTCGGCCTCGTCGGTCAGCTGTGCCAGCACGTCGTCGGCCGCGAAGTCGGTGGCCTCCAGGACGGCGTGCACCAGCGTGCCGAACGTCGCTCCCTTGGGCAGCTGCGCCATCGGTGACGGGATCGAGGGGGTGGTGTCGCGGGTGGTCGAGCCTGTCGACCCCGGGTGGTCGAGCCTGTCGAGATGGTCGAGCCTGTCGAGACCGTCGGCTCGTCGACGATCCCCGGGTCCTCCGCCTCGCTCGCCACCCCCGCCTGGTGGGCCTCAGGTCGTGCAGGCCCGCGGTCAGCCCGGAGTACGACGTCCGGGTCCACGTCGGGTCGAGGACCCGCTCGAAGCGTCGCACGGACAGAGACGGGAACGCCGGCGCCGGCGGCTGCCACACCCGGGTGTCCGGGTAGGCGCTCTCGACGGCGATCGAGCCGCCGGACCGTGCGGCGAGCTCGTCGAGGGTGCGCCGCACGAACGCGTCGGAGCCGACGGTCACCGACTCGGGCAGGTCGCCTCCCGTGGTCCGGTCGCCGAAGAGGAAGCGGTGCAGCGGTCCGGTCGCGGTGTTCTTGGTCGGCGCCCAGTGCGTGACGACCTGGGCCGAGGCCCGGGTGAGCGCGACGTAGGCGAGCCGCAGCGACTCGCCGGCGTCCTCGCGGACGTGCGTCGCGCGGCGGGCGTCGTACCCCTCCCCCGTCGGGCCGCCGACGTCGAGCACCCGGGTGCCGTCGTCGTCGTGCAGGGTCAGCGGGTCGGGCGCGCGGGGCACGAACCGGTCCCAGAGGTACGGCGCGTAGACGACCGGGAACTCCAGCCCCTTGCTGCGGTGCACGGTGATCACCTGCACCGACTCGGCGTCCGACTCCAGGCGTCGGCTGCGCTCCTCGGTCTGGTCGGCGGCCGCCTCGGACATCCGGTGCTGCAGCCACTCGACCATCGAGGCGACGCCGAACTTCTCCTCGGTCGCCGCGGTGTGCAGCACCTGGCCGATGTGCCGCAGGTCGGTGAGCAGGCGTTCGCCCTGCTCGCGGGCGAGCACCCGCGCGACCATCCCGCGGCCGGTGGCCTCCAGCAGGGCCGCCACTCCCCGGCGGGACAGCAGCTCGCCCCACTCGTGCAGCAGCGCGCTCAGCTCGTCGAAGCCGGTGTCGTCGTCGCGGGCCAGCATCGCCGGGCGTCCAGCCGACGAAGCTGGTCAGCGCCGCCGCGCGCGCCAGTCCCTGCCGCTGCGGCTGCTCGAGCGCGCTGAGCAGCGCGAGCCAGTCGTCGGCCGCGTCGGAGAGGAACACGCTGGAGGTGCCGGTGAGCACGACCGGCACCCGGGCCGCCTGGAGCGCGTCGCGGACGAGGCCCGCCTCCTTGTTGCTGTAGACGAGCACGGCGACGTCGCCCGGTCGCACCGGACGCGAGCCCGCTGCGTCGTCGAGGGTGGTGCCCGAGGCGAGCAGCCCGGCGATGTCGGCGGCGACGTCGCGGGCGACGTACGGACGCACCGCGGCCACCGACGGCACCGCGTCCCGCCCCGGCGAGAGGGCCTCGCGCTCGACGACCCGCAGCCGGAACGGTGCGGCTCCCCCGGAGAGCCGGCGGCCGGGACGCGCCGCCGCGACCGGGTGTACGACGATCCGGTCGTCGCCGAGCGCGACACCGCCCATCACGTGCTCGAACGCGTCGAGCAGCGGGCCGTCGCTGCGCCAGTTGGTGCCGAGCGTGGCGGAGCCGTCGGCCCGCTCGGTGGCGACGAGGTAGGTCACGACGTCGGCGCCGCGGAAGGCGTAGATCGCCTGCTTGGGGTCGCCGATGAGCACCATGGTCCGCTCGCCGTGGAAGGCGCTCTCGAGGATCTCCCACTGCACCGGGTCGGTGTCCTGGAACTCGTCGACCATCACCACGGCGTACCTGCCGCGGATCCGGGCCCGCGCCGCCGCCCCGGTCGCCGGGTCGACCAGCGCGTCGCGCAGGTGCACCAGCAGGTCGTCGTAGTCCATCAGCCGGCGGCTGCGCTTGCGGAGCTCGACCTGGGTGCGGGTCGCGTCGGCGAGCCGGCGCCGCACGTCGGCCTCGGAGCCCGGCTCGGCGTCCCGCGGCTCGAGGCGTGCGAGCCGGTCGCCGACGGCGTTCCCGCCGAGCTTGACCGCGGCCGCCAGGTCGAACGGCGGCTTGGGGCTGTTCGGTCGGCCGTAGGCGCGCAGGTAGAGGTCGGTGACCACCTCGGCGGTCACGTCGGCGGTGTTCTCGGTGAAGGTCAGGTCGGGGTCGACGTCGGCGGCGATGCCGAGCCCGGCGAGCATCTGCAGGCAGAACCCGTGGGTCGTGGCGATGGTGGCGGCGTCGAAGTCGGCGACCGCGTGCGCGAGCCGGTCGCGTCGCGCCGCGACCTCGGCGTCGCTGCCGGTCGCGAGGTGCACCAGCACGGCGTCGTGGGACGCCCGCGCCGCCGACGGATCCGCGAGCGCCGCGGCCGCGGTGACGAACCGCTCGCGGACGCGCTCACGCAGCTCGACCGTCGCGGCCCGGCCGAACGTCACCAGCATCAGCTCGTCGATGCGGGCCACACCCTCGGCGACGTAGCGCGCGGCCAGCGTGGCGATCGTGTGCGTCTTGCCGGTGCCGGCGCTGGCCTCCAGCACCGTCGTCCCGGTCGGCAGGTCCCCGCACGGGTCGAAGACGGGCCTGCTCACGAGTGCATCCCCTCGTGCTCCAGCAGCGGCCCGAACACCTGGCGGGCGAGCTGACCGAACCGGTGCGGCTCGTCGTCGAACGCCTCACCGGACCGGGTCGGCTGCCGCAGCAGGTCGCGCAGCGAGGAGCTGCCCCACACCGTGAGGTGCTCGGCGTCGTCGAAGTCGCCGAACTCGCGGCCGTCGCTGAGCTGCTTGCGCCACTCGCCGGCCGCCCTGGCCTCGGCGGCCTTGGGCGGGGAGCCCTTCGCACGCAGCTCGGCGTAGGCGCACGACGTCTTCGGCGCGAGCGGCAACGGCTCGCCGAGCCCGGTGCGGTGCAGTCGCACCAGCGTGGTCAGGATCGTGCGTGCCTCGTCGGGGGTCGGGGCGGTCAGCGCGGACATCACCGGGTCGTTGCCGCCGCGGCCGACGGTGGCTGCGCACCAGTCGCGTCCGGGCCGGGCGGCGGTGAGCGCGAGGACGTGGAGCCAGGAGCGGATCCGGTGCTTCGCGCTGAGCCGGGAGTACTCCACGCGCACCACCCGGTCGCCGTGCACACCGGGCACCGTGCCGGCCAGCCGCAGCCCGTCGCCCAGGTCGACCGTCACGTCGAGCGCCTCGACGTCCCCGGCCCGCAGGCCGACCGTCTTGTCGACGAGCACGGCGACGCGGTCCGCCAACGGTGCGACGATCGCGTCGCCGAGCGCACCGGGCGGCAGCTCACCGCGCAGCCGCTCGGCCCGCACGGCACCCGCGGGGTCGGCGCCGCCGAGACCAGCCCGGAGCAGCCGGTCACCCACGGCCCACTCGGCAAGTCCCTTCACCTGCACGGGAATCGTGTCGTCGGCCTCCTCCCCCTCGTCGACGGAGGTCAGCCCGAGCCGCTGGCGCAGGAACCCCCGCACGGGGTGCTCGAGGAACCGCACCAGCGCGTCGAGCTCGACGACCTCGGTCGCGTCGACGTCCGGCAACGGCGCCGCGAGGAACGGTCCGCGCGGCTCCCTCGGTCCGAGCAGCGCCCGCACCCCGTCGTACGACGCGTGGTCGAAGCTGAACGGCCCCGCCTCGCCGAGCTCACCGGCGACGAAGTTGCGGGCGTCGAACGGCTGCAACGGGTGCCGCACCAGGACGTCGGCGGCACCCATCCGACCGACGACGTCGAGCAGCTCGCCGAGCGGCACCGCCGGGGGCCGCGCGGCGCCGGTGCGCTCGTCGGCGCCGGTGTAGAGCACGACGAGCCGCTCGCCCGCGGCCAGCACCGCGTCGAGGAACAGCTGCCGGTCCTCGGCACGGCTGTCACGCTCGCCGACCCGGGGCACGCGGTGCAGCACGTCGTCACCGTCGACGTGCACGCCGCGCGGGAACACCCCGTCGTCGAGGCCGAGCAGGCAGACCACGCGGTGCGGCACCGAGCGCATCGGCACCATCGTGCACATCGTGAGGTGGCCGGTGCGGAAGTTCGCCCGGGTCGGGCGGCCCTGCAGCCGCTGGGACAGCAGGCCCGCACGTCCGGCAGGCCGAGCACCGCGGAGTCCGCGCGGTCGCCCGCAGAGGCGAGCGCGTCGGTGAGCTGGCGGCGTGCCTCGCTGACCTGCCAGTCGTCGTTGGGTGCGACGGCGGTCAGGTCGCGGACCGCCTCGACGAGGGCGTCGACCCAGGCGGTGAGCGACTGCTGCCGGTGCAGGCTGTCGACGGCGGCGGCCAGCCGGTCGAGGAGCTCGGCGAGCCGGCCGGCCAGGTCGACGTCGTTGCTCTCCACGTCGTCGAGCGGCAGCGCGAGGCCGACGGTGCGCAGCTCGTCCTCGTCCATCGCCGCGCCGACGAGGATCCGGTCGAGCCCGGCCTGCCAGGTGTTCTGCCGCACGCCGTCGAGGTGGTACGGCGCCCGCGACTCGGCGTCGAGCCCCCAGCGCACGCCGGACCGTCGCACCCAGTCGCCGGCCAGCTCCAGGGCGTCGTCGTCGAGGCCGAACCGCTGCCGCACCGGCGGCATCGCCGCGAGGTCCAGCACCTCGGACGCCGTGAGCCGGGAGTCGGCCAGCTCGAGGAGCCGCGCGACGACGGTCAGCACCGGGTTGGTCTGGCGCAGCGACCGGTCGGCGAGCCGCACCCGGAGCCGGTGTCCCGGGTGCACGTCGGCGTCGTCGAGGCCCCCGTCATGAGCGCTGTCGAGGTCGCCGAACACCGCCGAGACGAGCGGTGCGTAGGACTCGATGTCCGGGCACATCACCACGATGTCGCGCAGCTCGAGGGTCGGGTCGTCGTCGAGCATCCCGAGCAGCAGCTCGCGCAGCACCTCGACCTGGCGCTGCCGCCCGTGGCACGCGTGCACCTGCAGCGACCGGTCGCCGGCGGCGGCCCCTGGGAGCGCCGTGAGCGCTGGGACCGGCGAGGCGGTCCTCGCGGAGGTCGCGCTGCAGCCGGGCGAGAAGCGTGTCGCCCACACCACCGGCCGGTCGAGCCTGTCGAGACCCGGGCAGGTGCTCGTCCACGGCCGCCCGCGCGAAGGATCCCAGCCGCACCTGCAGCTCGCGCGCATCACGTCCGCAGGACCGCAGCAACGGATGCAGGGGTACGTCGACCGTCGGGTCGTCGCGGCGGGCGACCACCTCGCCGTCGGTCCCCGCGAGCCGCTCCCAGAGCACGTGAGAGGGGTGCGGCAGCCAGAGGTGCACGTCGCGGTGCTCGGCGAGCGCGTCGAGCACCTGCAGCTGCTCGGTGGTCAGCCGGGTCGGCCCGAAGACCGACAGCCGTGCCGGCAGCTCGACGATCCCCGGCTCGCGACGCAGCCGTGCGCACGCCGGCTCGAGCCGCTGCGCCGGGCTGTCCGACCCGATCTCGGCGCGGACCCGTCGCCAGAGCTCGGCCTGCCAGGTGAGGTCGTCGTCGAGCGGTCCGACCGTGGCCGTCCGTGTCCCGTCCGGCGGCCCAGTCGCGCAGCATGGCCGGTCGCTGCGCGCCGTACCCGGAGAACAGCGCGGCGAGCTTCTGGGCCGTGGCGACCCGGCGGCCCTGGTCCGGACGACTGCCCGGCCGGCCGTCGAGCAGGCCGAGGTGCCGCCCGAGGGTGGCGCACCACTCCTCGGTGCCGCACCGCTCGACCACGTCGAGCAGCACCCACGTCAGCCGGTGCTCGGCCCACAGGTCGTCGCGGGGGTCGACGCCGGTGCCGGCGGTCAGCGCCTCGGCGACCACCCGGGCCGGGGAGGGGAACGCGACGTTGGCGCAGATGCCGTCGCCGGCGCCGGTGCCGAGCGAGGCCGACAGGGTCTGGGTGATCCACCGCTCGACGCCCTTGGAGGGGACCGCCACGACCTCCGGGGTGAACGGGTCCGCCGGGACGTCCGCGAGCAGCTCGCCCAGCCCCCGCACCAACGCGTCCGCCCGGTCGGAGCGGTGGATCTGCAGCGTCACGTGCCGACCCTAGGTCACCGCACCCCCGGGAACCCTCACTCGCCGCGCGGCTCCAGGCTGCCGCCGGAGACCGACAGCAGCAGGTGCGCCTCGACCGGCTCCGCCTTGCCCTTCAGCGTCAGCGCGCCGAGCGGGCTGCTCACCGCACCCGGCAGCGCCGCCAGCGTGGCGGCGCCGACGGCGACTCCCCCGGCCGGCGCCTTCCCCTCGATCCGGCTCGCGGTGTTGACCGTGTCGCCGATGACCGTGTGGGTCCGGCCGCCGCCGGTGCCGAGCACGCTGACCGTCGCGGGGCCGGTGTTGATGCCGACCCGGAAGCGCGGCCAGCCCGGCTGCCGCTCGGCGACCCGGCCGGTCGCCTGCTGCATCGCCAGGCCCGCCGCTGCGGCACGGCGCGCGTGGTCGGGCTGGTCGCCGCGTTTGTTGAACGTGACCATCAGCGCGTCCCCGACGATCCGGTCGACGTCGCCGCCGTACGGCGCCACGACGGCCGGCACGGCGACCGCGAAGTACTCGTTGAGCATCGCGGTCACCTCCTCGGGCCGGTGCCCCTCGGAGAACGTCGTGAAGCCCTGGAGGTCGGCGAACAGCACGCTGATCTCGCGGTTGCCGGCCACGGTGTCGCGCAGGTAGAGGTCGGCGAACCGCTCCTCGTGCCAGGACGACCGGGCGCCCAGCGCCACCAGGACGAACGCCGCGAGCATCAGCACGTGCCACTCCCACCACGACAGGTGCCAGTTGCGGGCGAACGCGATCGCGACCATCGCCTCGGCCAGCAGCAGGAACGCCGACATCATCGCGACGAGCATCGGCGACGGACGGCGCAGCCACAGCTGCAGGTAGCGCACCGCGGCGTAGCCGTAGAGCAGCACCGACGGGCCGGCGAGCAGCGCGGGCAGCCGCTCCACCGCGGTGGCCGCACCGGACAGCGGCGGCAGGTTCCCCAGCGACACCACCGCCCAGGCCACCATGAGCGCCAGCAGCCCGACGCGGACCCGCTTCCCCATGCGTACGGCGGCCACGGCCCGTTCACCGGTCAGGTCCAGGGTCGACCAGGCGGCGAGCACCGACCCGAGCACGAGGCCGACGGGGGTCGCGACGACGAAGCCGGGGTTCGGCTGCATCAGCAGCACGCCCGGCGTCGCCAGTGCGTGCAGCGCGAGGAACCCGGCCGACGACAGGAACGCCAGCGACACCAGCAGCACCCGTGCGTCACCGCGACGCACCGCCGCCACCCCGGTCGCGTAGGCCAGCAGGGACGACACGGCAGCCGTCCCGAGCACCAGCCAGAAGTGCGACGGATGGTGCTCCCACCCGACGTCGAGCTGGGGCTGCCGGAGCAGCACCGCCAGGCCGACCAGGGGCAGCGCGAGCGCGACTGCCGTGATCACCCGCCGGGCCGTCGAGGAGGAGTCAGCCATGAGTGTCTCCGTGAGCCTGCTCGGAGAAGTACTGGTGCAGCTGGGAGACCACGACGGACCCCTCGCCCACGGCCGACGCGACCCGCTTCACGGAGCCGCCGCGGACGTCACCGACGGCGAAGATGCCCGGCGCGGTGGTCTCGTAGGGAAGCGGCCTGCGCTGGGCGGACCAGCCGTCGCCCGACGCGTCCGCGCCGGTCATGAGGTAGCCGTCCGCGTCGCGCTCCAACCCGTCGGGCAGCCACTCGGTCCTCGGCCGTGCGCCGATCATCACGAACAACCCGTCCGCGCGGAGCTGCTCCTCGGCGCCGGTCGAGCGGTCCCTGACGGTGACCCGCTCGAGCCGGCCCTCCCCCTCACCGCCGGTGACCTCGACCCCGGTGCGGACCACGATTCCGGCTGCCTCGATGGCGTCGACGAGATAGGCCGACATGGTCTCCCGGAGGCTCGTGCCGCGGACCACGATCGTCACCCGCTCGCAGTAGCGCGCGAGGTGCACCGCCGCCTGCCCGGCCGAGTTGCCACCGCCGACGATGACCGCCTGCAGCCCGGTCAGCGCGTGCGCCGCCGTGACGTTGGCGCCGTAGTAGACACCCTTCCCGGACAACGCCTCCAGGCTCTCGACCCCGAGCCGTCGGTAGGAGACGCCGGTGGCCAGCACCACCGCACGGGCCCGCACCCTGCCCACCCCGCTCACGTGCGCGAGGAACCCGTCGCCGTCGCGGGAGAGCTCGTCGACCTCGCGCATCAGCACGAAGTGCGCGCCGAACACCCAGGCCTGCTGGTAGCCGCGCTGCGCCAGCTCCGCGCCGCTGACCCCGCGCGAGAAGCCGAGGTAGTTGCGGATCAGCGAGCTCGACCCGGCCTGGCCGCCGATCGACTCCCGCTCGACGACGAGCGTCTCGAACCCCTCGGACGACGCATACACCGCGGTCGCGAGGCCGGCCGGCCCACCCCCGATCACGAGCACGTCGAAGTCCCGCTGGTCCTCGGGCAGCGTCGTCGGGACGCCCCACGCCTCGACGATGTCGGCGTCGGTCGGGTCGACCAGCGTCTTGCCGTCGAGCGCCGGCATCCACACGACGACCTCCGCGCGCTCCGAGCCGGTCCGCGCGAGCACCTCGCGCCCGAGCTGGCCGTGCCGGTCGCGGAAGGCGTGCGGGATGCCGTTGCGGTTGAGCATGCTGCTGACCGCGTAGGCCCGCGCCGACCGCGGCTCGGCGACGACCACCACCTCGCGCAGGTTCGACGTCGAGCTGCGCGACCACTCCTGCACGAACTCCGCGACGATCCGGTGGAACAGCTCGTCGCGCTGGATCCACGGCTTGAGCACGTAGTAGTTGATGTGACCCACGCCCATCGCGTGCAGGATCACCCGCGCCGAGCCACGGTCGCCCCAGGCACCCCAGTCGACGAGCAGCGCCCTGCGTGCGTCGGGATGCAGCCGCCGTACCAGCTCGAACAGCGCCGCTCGCTCGTCGTCCGCGAACGAGTCGTCGACGAGCACGACCGCCACCAGGTCGTCGCGTTCGTGGGCGCCCTCGAGCAGGCTGGTCGCGCTCTCGACCGACAGCTCGCCGCGCACCCGGAAGTCCCCGCCGAAGGAGCGCTGCAGCTCGGCCTCGATCCGGTCGAGCTGCACCGGGTCGGCCTCGACGGCCAGCAGCAGTGGACGGCCCGGGAGCTGCGGGGTGGACATCGTTCGAGGCTAGGCACCCCCGGTGCCGTCCGCACCGGGGATGAGTCGCCCAAAGGCCCGCGTTCCCGGCCAGACCGGAAGGTAAAAGTTGGTCGGGCCCCGTTTGCTACCGGTGAGTCACTTGTTCGCGGCGTTTGCCATGATGAGGGGACCCACGCAGGAGGAGTACGTCGATGCAGCTGGAGCTGTCCGCCGAGGACGCCGCGTTCCGTGACGAGATGCGGACCTTCTTCACCACGCAGGTCTCCCAGGAGATCCGCGACGCCGTCGCCGAGCGGCGCGAGCTGACCCGCGAGCAGATCGTCGAGTCGCAGCAGACGCTCAACGCCGCCGGTCTCGCCGTACCCCACTGGCCCGAGGAGTGGGGCGGCCGCGGCTGGTCAGCGCTGCGCCGGCACATCTGGCACGAGGAGATGCAGAGCGCCAACGTGCCGACACCGCTGGCGTTCAACGCCTCGATGGTCGGCCCGGTGATCGCGACCTTCGGCAGCCAGGAGCAGAAGGAGCGCTTCCTGCCCAAGACCGCGAACCTCGACATCTGGTGGAGCCAGGGCTTCTCCGAGCCCGACGCCGGCTCGGACCTCGCCTCGCTGCGCACCACGGCCGTCCGCGACCCTTCGACGGCTCAGGACAAGCGGCAGATTTCGTCGTGAACGGTCAGAAGACCTGGACCACGCTCGGGCAGTACGGCGACTGGATCTTCAACCTGGTCCGCACCGACCCCGACGCCAAGAAGCAGGCGGGCATCTCGTTCCTGCTCATCGACATGAAGAGCCCCGGGGTCACCGTGCGTCCGATCGAGCTGATCGACGGCGGTCACGAGGTCAACGAGGTCTGGTTCGAGGACGTCCGCGTGCCCGCCGAGAACCTCGTCGGCGAGCTCAACAAGGGCTGGGACTACGCGAAGTTCCTGCTCGGCAACGAGCGCGTCGGCGTCGCCCCGGTCGGGTCGACCAAGCGGGTGCTCGCGCAGGCCAAGGAGTACGCCAAGTCGGTCACCGTCGGCGGTGGGCTCACCCTGCTCGACGACCCGCTGACCGCGTCCCGCATCGCCGAGCTGGAGAACGAGCTGCTCGCGCTCGAGCTCACGGCGCTGCGCGTGGTGGCGGACTCCGCCGACGGCAAGCCGCACCCCGCCTCGTCGGTCCTCAAGCTCAAGGGCACCGAGCTCCAGCAGGCGGTCAGCGAGCTGGTCGTCGACCTCGCCGGGCCGGCGTCCCTGGCGTCCGGTGCCGGCGACGACGACTCGGCGCTGCCGGGCTGGGCGCGCCGGGCGACCCCGGTGTACCTCAACCTGCGCAAGGCCTCGATCTACGGCGGGTCCAACGAGATCCAGCGCCAGATCATCACCAAATCGATCCTGGGACTCTGAGAGGCGACTGGCATGGACTTCACCTATGACGAGGAGCAGCAGGCGCTGCGCGAGGCCGTCCGCGGTCTGGTCGGCAAGTCCTACTCCGACTTCGAGAGCCGTCGCCGCACGGTCGCCGAGGAGCCCGGCTTCGACGAGAAGCTCTGGACCCGGCTCGCCGAGATGGGCGTGCTCGGTCTCCCCTTCGACGAGGCGTACGGCGGCATGGGCGCCGGCCCGGTCGAGGTCGGCATCGTCGCGCAGGAGATCGGCCGGGTCCTCGCACCCGAGCCGTTCCTGACCTCCGTCGTGCTGGCCGGCGGCGTGGTCGCGCTGGCCGGCACCGACGAGCAGAAGGAGTCCGTGCTCGGCGCGGTCGCCACGGGCGAGACCGTCCTGGCCTTCGCGCACGACGAGCCCGGCAGCCGCTGGTCGTCGTCGGCGTCCGCCGTCACGGCCGCTGACTCTGACGACGAGTGGACGCTCACCGGCGTCAAGGAGCCGGTGCCGCACGGCGCACGCGCCGACCAGCTCGTGGTCAGCGCCGCCCTCCCCGACGGCGGCACGGGCCTGTTCCTGGTCGCCGGCGACGCCTCGGGTCTGTCGCGGACCGGCTACGGCACCTACGACGGCGGCCGCGCGGCCCGGATCGTGTTCGACGGCACGCCCGCCACCCCGCTCGGCTCGGCGTCCGACGCGACCGCCGCCATCGACTCCGCCCTGGACGCGGCCCGCATCACGGCCTGCAACGAGGCGATCGGCGCGATGGAGTTCGCGCTGGCGGCGACGTCGGAGTACCTCACCAGCCGCAAGCAGTTCGGCGTCCCGCTCAAGACCTTCCAGGCGCTGACCTTCCGCGCGGCCGACATGTACGTCTCCCTCGAGCTCGCCAAGAGCACCGCGGTCTGGGCGACGATGGTGCTCGCGTCGGGATCGGCCGAGGAGGTCGCCGAGGCGGCGACCCGCGCCGGCCTGCAGGTCAGCCGGCGCGTCGCGGCACATCGGCCAGGAGGCGATCCAGCTGCACGGCGGCATCGCGATGACCGCGGAGTACAGCGTGGGCAGCTACACCAGCCACCTCACCGCGCTCGACCACCTCTTCGGCGACGGCCAGTTCCACCTGTCGAGGCTGGCCTCCGGCCTCGACGGGTACGACGAGGTCGAGCCGCTGGCGTAGCCCATCCGGACTACCCCGAGGGACCGTTTGTCCGCTTTTTTCCATTCCGGTCGCCCCAGCGCAGTACGGGAGCACACTGAAGTCACTCGCACCACAGGCGGTGCGGGAGAACCAGTCGCAGTGTCTCGGGAATGCTCCAGGTCTCGCGTCTCCATCGCACAGGGCACGGGACATGTCACCGCTCCTACATCCGCCACGAGGGAGACACAAATGTCCACGACCGACGACTTCACCGCTCCGACGACGCCCGAGACCGTCAGCAGCTCGCAGGCAGCCGCCCGGTTGCTCGAGCTCGCCGTGACCAACGCCGACGAGCTGATGGCCGAGACCCAGGCCGAGGCCGCAGCCCTCGTCGCCACCGCCCACGCCGACGCCGACCAACTGACCGCTGCCGCCCAGGCCGCCGCCGACCAGCTCGCCGCCACCAGCCAGGCCGACGCCGACCAGGTCACCGCCACCGCCCGCACCGAGGCCGAGGACGTCGTCGCCGACGCCCGCGCCGAGGCTCGCCGCGTCCGCGAGGAGCTGGACCGGTTCACCGCCGAGCAGAACGCCGAGCTCGAGCAGCACCGCCAGGCCGAGCTGACCGACGTCGCCGAGCAGAAGGCCACCCTCGAGACGGCCGTCCGCCACCTCGAGCAGGTCGAGCGGGCCTACCAGGAGCGCATGCGTTCCTTCCTCGCCGAGCAGATGCAGCAGCTCGACGCCCTCGAGCGCTCCGACGAGTCGCCCACCCTCGAGGCGGTTCCGGACCACGACGTCGCCTGACGTCCCCCGACGCGCACCCCCACCAGCTGGCCCACGACGCCGCTGGTCGGGGTGCGATCAATTTAAGCGGCCCGCCAGCAACACCGGCCGGTTGAGGTGCGAGCCTGCGAGCCTCGAAACCCCCGCACCAGAAAACTCACCCATGTCGCAGCGGATCCAGCTCCACCGCACCAAGGGCTGGCGCAAGCCCGAGGGCGTGGTCATCGTCGCCCGGCCCTCTCGGTGGGGCAACCCGCACGCGATCGGCACCGAGCACGACGGTGCGCCCTTGACCCGCGACAAGGCCGTCGAGCTCTACCGCTCGGATCTTCTCGCCGGCCGGCTCGCCGTCGACATGGCCGCCGTCCGGGCCGAGCTGGGCGGCCGTGACCTCGCGTGCTGGTGCCCGCTCGACGTGCCGTGCCACGCGGACGTCCTCCTCGAGGTCGCCAACGTGTAGCGCCCGGCCGGTCAGGGCCCGTGGGCGAGGCACGTCGCCAGGTCCCCTGCCGTCGTCCGGCATGCTGGAGCGGTGGCACGCATCGGGACGTCGGGCTGGAGCTATGACCACTGGGAGGGTGTGCTCTACCCACCGGCCACCGCACCGCGGCAGCGGCTCGCGCTGTACGTCGCGGAGTTCGACACAGTCGAGCTGAACGCCAGCTTCTACCGCTGGCCCCGCAACGTCTCGTTCGCGAGCTGGCGGCGCCGACTGCCCGAGGGCTTCACGATGTCGGTCAAAGCACCGCGCGGACTGACCCACGGCAAGCGGATGTACGCGCCCGACGTCTGGATCCCCCGGATCACCTCCGGCTGGCACGAGCTCTACGACCGCCGCGGGATCCTCCTCGTGCAGCTGCCTCCGGACCTGGAGCGGGACGACGCCCGCCTGGACTACTTCCTCGGGCTCCTTCCCTGGTGGGTGCGGGTGGCCGTCGAGCTGCGACACCCGAGCTGGCTCGACGACGAGGTCTTCGGCCTGCTCGAGGGGCACCGTGCGGCGTACTGCGTGATGAGCGGCGCGCACCTGCCGTGCGTGCTACGCGCGACCGCGCCGTTCGTCTACATCCGGCTGCACGGCCCTGACCACGACCACCTGTACGGCGGGTCGTACTCGGACGACGAGCTCCGCTGGTGGGCGGACCGGATCCGCGAGTGGGAGGCCTCAGATCGCGAGGTCTTCGCCTACTTCAACAACGACGGCGGCGGGTTCGCGGTCCACAACGCCCGCAGGCTGCGCGCGCTGCTGGCTGAGTAGCCGGTCCGGCAGACCTGTCACGTCCGCCGGTGGAACCGCACCGATCCGTCCGGCATCCGCTGGAGGTCGTAGGCCGGGTCGTGGGCGCGATGGTGGTGCCACGAGCACAGCAGCTCGGCGTCCGCCACCGCTGTTCTCCCGCCCTTCGCCCAGGGTGTCCGATGGTGCGCCTCGGCCCAGGCAGCGGGCCGGTCGCAGTGCTGCTCGGCGCAGGTCTGCTGCCGGGCACCGAGCGCGATGCGCTGGTAGCGCGTGAACAACCGCTGCTCGCGCCCGACGTCGAGCGGCATCGAGGGACCGCCCAGCACCAGCGGGATGATCCCGGCCTCGCACGCGAGCCGTCTGGCCTCACCGGCCGACAACAGCCCACCGGTGTCCAGCGAGGCGGCTGCGAGCTCCGTCCTCAGCTGCTCGAGCGTCATCGTCACGACGACCGTGGCGTTGACGCCGCCGGACTTCGGCAGGCGGTCCACCGGGAACCGTTCGACCAGCTCGCAGAAGCCCCTCCCGAGCAGCTCGGGCCGCGTCATCGTCGTGCCGTCCCGCCGCTTGCGGCCTTCAGGTCCGAGCCGACGCGGCGAGGTGAAGGCGTCGACGGCCTTGCGCAGCATGTGCGCGTGCAGCGTCGGGATCCGGAACCTGCCGTCCGTCGTGCCGTCGTCGTTCTCCCGCATCGCGAGGTAGGTCCTGCGCCGGGCCTCCCGCTCCTCCCGCGCCAGCCGGCGTCCGAGCTCCTCGTCGGCAGCGGCGGGATCGATCACCTCGAAGATCCTGCGACCGAGCACCTTCAGCTCGGCGGCGTCGTGCCGCGCCGCGAGGTCGACCAGATGGGCCTCGGCGCGTGCGCGGTCCTCCGCACCGACCCGCTCGGGAAGACCGTCGACCGCGGCCACCACGACCCGCGCCTGTCGCGTGTCCAGGCGTCCTGCCGCCAACGCCGCTCGCGTCGCCTCGAAGCGTTCGTCCAGCGCCAGCGCGAGAGCCACCGCGGACCGGCCGCCGGCTCGGGTCCGCCCCGTCGCCGCGGCGAGCCAGGCACCCGTCGACGGCGACCCGTCCACCTTGCCGACGTCGTCCCTGTCGGCAGCGGCCAGCACCCTCAGCAGCAGCTCGGAGAGCCTGGCCGACGAGCGGGACAGCTCGACGAGCACGGCCCGCTCCTCGTCGGCGGTCATCGACCAGGCCGGGGTGCTCGCGACGGCGTCCAGCGCGGCACCCAGCCGCGCCGAGAACACGGCGATCGGGTGCGACCGCTCGCCGTGCTCCAGGCTGTCTGCGCTGCTCATGGATCCAACGTAGGTCTGCTGCAGGACCTCCGGCCGAACACGTCTTCGAGCTGTGGAGGATCGGGCATCCGTTCCCTCTGTGGACGAGATCTGGCTTCAACCCCGCCGGGTGTCCGCGTGTCGCCGTACGCTCGAACCATGCGCGGAGACTGGGTGGAGATCGTGATCGACGCCGGTGGCGAGCCCCGCACCTACGAGATCGTGGCCACCCGCAACGGACGCCGCGTCGAGATCACCACCAGCCGCGGCGTCGTCGACGTGACCGAGGTGACCAGGAGCGGCACGCCGGTGCGCACCGCGAGGTTCATGGCCAACCGCGTCCTCGCTCTCGTCGAGCATCCCGCCGAGTCGCCCGCCGCGGCGCCGAAGGACCCCTCGGACTGAGACCCGGGGTCACGACATCCCGAGCGCCTGGCCACGCAGGAACTCGGTCGCCGAGGTCGGCAAGATTCCGTGCTCCCGCAGCGGGGCGCCGTCACAGGTGGACTCGACCGTCGCCTGCAGGACGCCGATGCCGAAGATCGAGGCGAGCGCCGGCCTCGGCCGGTCCAACAGCCGCATGCCGACCCGGGCCACGGCCAGCGGCGCCGTCCGGCGTCGCATCCTCCGGCCCAGCACCTCCTCCACGATCTCGATCGCGCGGTTGCGACTGATGGCCTCGGGTCCACCGACCTCGACGACCGCCGGCGCCGCGGCGGTCGTCGCGAGCACCGCCACCAGCTGGGCGACGTCCTCGGTGCTGACCCAGGGATGCGGGAGCGTGCCGTCGCCGAACACCCCGACCTTGCCTGCGCGTATGTCGAAGCGACCGACCGGACCCAGGTGGATCTCCTGGAACGCGTCGGGCCTGACCACCGTGACGACCATCGGCGAGCGTCGCAGGCGCTGCTCCACCGCGAGCTTGGCCCGCTCCAGCGGGAAGCCGAGGCCGGCGTCCACTCCGGCGTACGACATGTACACGAAGCGCTCGACCCCAGCCTTCTCGGCCGCGTCGACCAGTTGCAGTACGCCGTCCTGGTCGACCTGACGCAGTGACGGGCCGCCCGCCCCGGCCAGCAGCCTGGTGATCGCCGTGGCGGTGCAGACGACGGTGTCGACGCCCGTGCAGGCACCGGCGAGACTCGGCGCGTCGGTGAGGTCGCCGGGGACGGTCTCACCGTCCGAGAGGTCGACGGTGCCCGGGCGCACGAGGCACCGGACCGGTCCACCGCGCTCGGCCAGCCGCCGCACCACGCGTCCGCCGAGATCGCCCGTCCCGCCCACTACGAGAATCATTGCGGCCTCCCGCTTCGGTACGGGCCGTGCCGGGTTGGCCACGCGCCCCCCACCGACGATGATGACACCGTGCCCACCTGGTGGCGGCGAGCTCTCAGCCGCGAGCTGATGCGCCTGCGCAACGACGGTCGCGCGGGACTCGCCTGGTCGCTGCGCATCACCGTGGCTGCGGCCTCCAGCTACATCGTGGGGCTGTTGCTGTTCCCGGGCACCCAGCCGCTGCTCGCGCCTCTGACCGCGATGCTCGTCGTGCAGGTCACGCCGGTGTCCCTGCTCGCCAGCGGCCTCGACCGGGTGGTGGCGGTCGTGGCCGGGGTGTCGGTCGCGGTGGCGTTCAGCGCCGTCGTACCCCTCGAGTGGTGGAGCCTGGCCCTGCTCATCTTCGTGTCGATCACGATCGGCCAGGCGCTGCGACTGCGTTCGAACCTCATCGAGGTGGCCATCAGCGGCATGCTCGTCCTCGGCGTCGGCTCGCTCTCCGCAGGGTTCGCCGCGTGGCAGCGCATCGCCGAGACCCTCGTCGGGGCTGCCGTCGGGATCGCCGCGAACCTGCTGTTCCCGCCCAAGGTCCCCAGCGCCGACGCCGGCCGCGCGATCGACGGGCTGGCCGACCGGGTCAGCGAGCTTCTCCAGCGCGCCGCCGACGAGCTGACCGAGCTGGCGGCGAACGGCCCCGACGTCGCACCGGCCACCCGGGTCTGGCTGGACGACGCACGCCGCATCACCCACGACATCCCTCAGGTGGGCGCTGCGCTGCTGCGCGCGGAGCAGAGCCGACGACTCAACGTCCGCGCCGTCGGTACGTCGGACCTGGGACCGGGGCTGCGTCAGGGGCTCGAGGCCCTGGAGCACTCGGCCGTGGCGATCCGCAGCATGTTCCGCGCGCTCGCGGACGCGACGCACGGCGAGGACTGGGTCGACGACGACAGCGCCGAGGACGTGTTCCTCGGTCTGGCACAGACGTTCCGCGAGCTGGCCGCCGGCGTCGACGCGTTCGGGCAGCTCGTCCGCGACGACGCCGACCCCGCGTCGCGGATGACCGCCGACGACGTCGACTCCCTCCGCCAGGCGCTCGACGGTCTGCTCGAGGCCCGCGCACGCCTGGAGGACCTGCTCACGAACAGCGACTCCCGCGCCCTGTCCGAGCTGCACGCCGCCGTACTCTCCACCGTCAAGCGGCTCCAGCGCGAGATGGACCTCGACGAGCGGGTACGGCGGCAGGTCCGCCTCGCACGCCGTACCCGTCGACTGCCGTACCGCGGGTCGGTGTCGTCCGACCGACCGCCCGAGCCCGAGCCCTCGCCGGACGCCGAGACCCAGCTCATGCCGCAGGATCCCGGGCAGCCCCCGCCACGACCCCCCGGCCTAGACGCCCACAACGGCTGGTTGAGGTGCGAGCTCGCCGCCGGCCGGCTGGTTGAGGTGCGAGCTCGCCGCCGGCCGGCTGGTTGAGGTGCGAGCTTGCGAGCCTCGAAACCATCCCAACCAGCCCGCTCGCCCCCCGGTCCAGTCCAGAACCCCGAACCCGGGCCAGAGTGTCGGTGGCTTCCGCAAGAGTTTTCCCGGATCGGGAATCAGACCGGCACCCACGAAGGTTGCCGCCGATGCACCCACCGCGATCGCCACCGTCGAGGAGTCTCCGTGTCCGAGTCCACCAGCGCCGCCGCCGTCCCGGGCGCCTCCACCGTCAGTGAGCCCGACCCCCGCAGGTGGTGGGCCCTCGTCGTGCTTGCCGCCGCCCAGCTGATGATCGTGCTCGACGCGTCGATCGTGAACATCGCACTCCCCTCCGCCCAGGAGGATCTCGGCATCAGCAACGCCGACCGGCAGTGGATCGTCACGGCCTACACGCTGGCCTTCGGCGCCCTCCTGCTCCTCGGCGGCCGGATCGCCGACTACACGGGCCGCAAGCGCACGTTCATCATCGGCCTGCTCGGCTTCGCCGGCGCCTCGGCCCTCGGCGGCCTCGCCGCCAACCAGGAGCTGCTGTTCGCGGCCCGCGGTCTGCAGGGCGCGTTCGCCGCGCTCATGGCGCCCGCGGCACTCTCCCTGGTCACCGTGACGTTCACCGAGCCGAAGGAGCGGGCCAAGGCCTTCGGTGTCTTCGGTGCGTTGGCCGGTGGCGGCGCGGCGATCGGCGTGATCGTCGGCGGCGTCCTCACCGAGTACGCCTCCTGGCGCTGGTGCCTCGGCGTGAACGTTCCCGTCGCCCTGATCGTGGCCGCCGCCGCGCTCCCCCTGGTGCACGAGAGCAAGGCTCACGGCGACACCCGGTACGACGTACCCGGCGTTCTCCTTGCGACCATCGGACTGTTCTCACTCGTGTTCGGCTTCACCGAGGCCGCTCGTCTGAAGAACCCGGACGACCGCACGTCGACCGCCGTCCAGGGCTGGGGCGACCCGACGACCCTGACCTGGTTGATCACTGCCGTCGTGCTGCTGGTCGCGTTCGTGTGGTGGGAGCGCCGCAGCAGCAACCCGATGCTGCCGCTGCGCGTGGTGCTCGACCGCAACCGCGGTGGCTCCTACCTGATCTTCCTGCTCGTGGGCGCGGGACTGTTCGCGATGTTCCTGTTCCTGACCTACTACTTCCAGGTGAACCTCGGCTACAGCCCGATCAAGACCGGCTTCGCGTTCCTGCCGTTCAGCATCGGCATCATCGGCACCGCCGGAATCGTGGCGCAGCTGCTCCCGCGCGTCGGCCCGAAGCCACTGATGGTCGTCGGTCTCGGCATGGCCGTGATCGGCATGCTGTTGCTGACGAGGATCGGCCAGGACACGTCCTTCTGGACCCACGTGTTCCCCGCGGAGGTCCTGCTCAGCGTCGGCATGGCTGGCGTGTTCATCCCCGCGTCCAGCACCGCCCTGCTCGGCGTGGGGACCCACGACGCCGGCGTGGCCAGCGCGGTCCTCAACACGTCGCAGCAGGTCGGTGGCTCACTGGGTACGGCGCTGCTCAACACGCTCTTCGCCGGTGCCGTCACGAGCTACTTCGCCGAGAACCTCCGCAGCCCGGAGGACGCTGAGCAACTCACGCCGCTGGCTTTCCTCAGCGGGTACCACGTGGCGTTCTTCTGGGGCGCGATGCTGCTCCTCGCCGCCTGGTTCGTCGCGGTGTTCGTCATCAACGCGCGCAAGCAGGACGTCCCCGCGGAGATGGTGATCCCCGAAGCCGCCGCCTGACCCGAACGGGCGTCGGTGGTCTAGGAGCCGAGGCCGCGGAGTCGACGCTCGTGGGAGCGGATCTTGTCGATGATGATCGTCGACAGCGGGGAGTCGAGCTCGCGGTGCTCCCAGGCGGTCTCCTTCAGGTCGTCCACCAGCGTCCGGAGCGCCTCGAGCTCCACCCGCTCGCGTCTGTCGACCACCTGGCCGGTGCCGGTCGTCGTGACGAGCCGGACCACCAACCAGCACATTCCGAGAACCAGCAAGATCCCGACGAGCCCCACCGGCGTCAACATGACTGTCTCCCTCACCCGGACCGACGATCCGTCTCCAGGCTAGATCGCGCCGCGCCGCAACCCAACGCCGCCGAGTCGATCCTGACGCGGGATCAGTGGCCCACTACGATCGCCACCAACCGCTGGTTGAGGCGCCCCGGCTGGTTGAGGTGCGAGGAGCGCCCCGGCTGGTTGAGGTGCGAGGTGCCCTCGGCTGGTTGAGGTGCGAGGAGCGCTAGCGACGAGCCTCGAAACCACGGCACCGAGCAGCACCACGCCACGACGACGGAACGGAGGACGCCGATGATCAAGACCACCCCGTTCCACGACCGCCTGAGCCAGCTCAACACCCAGGGCCTCTACACCCACTGGCAGGGCCACCTCTCCGCGCTGCGCTACACGCACGCGCCGAAGCACGAGTACTTCGCGGTCCGCAACGGCGTCGGCGTCTTCGACACCTCTCCCCTGTTCAAGTACCGCATCCACGGCCCCGACGCCGAGCGTTTCCTGGCCGGGGTGCTGACCCGCGACGTACGACGCTGCCGGCCCGGCCAGGCGCAGTACACGTTGTGGTGCGACGACCGCGGCTTCGTCATGGAGGACGGGGTGGTGTTCCGGCACTCGGAGTCGGACTTCCTGCTCACCGCGGCGCGCCCGAGCCTCGGGTGGTTCAGCGACCTGCGTGGCCGGCTGCGCGTCGCCATCGAGGACGTCTCGGACGACTACGGCATCCTCGCGGTCCAGGGCCCGCGCTCCCGCGCGGTGCTGAGCGGGCTGGCCCCCGAGGCGGACACGCTGCCGTTCTTCGGGCAGACCCAGACCAAGATCGGCTCGGCACCGGTCACCCTGTCGCGCACCGGCTACACCGGCGACCTCGGCTTCGAGGTCACCGTCGACGCCGAGCACGCGATCGACGTGCTCGACGCGATCCTCGAGGCCGGGCGGCCGCACAGCCTCCGACCGTTCGGCGAGGAGGCGCTGATGATGCTGCGCATCGAGGCCGGTCTCCCGCTGATCGACGTGGAGTGGACCAACAGCCGGCTGGCGTTCACCGACCACGACCGGGTCACGCCGACCGAGCTCGGCATGGGCTGGATGCTGCGCGGCCTCGCGGACGACGACCGCGCCTTCCTGGGCGGAGCGGCGATCCGCCGCGAGCTGACCGAGGGAACGTCGCGCTGGGCCAGCGTCGGGATCGTCGTGGACTGGGAGCACTGGAACCAGCTGCACCGCGACGCCGGCCTGCTCCCGACCAAGGACGAGCACCCGCTCGGCTACGAGTCGGTGCTGCACGACCGCGCCACCACCGAGGGCGGCACCCAGGTCGGCTACGTCACCAGCTTCTTCTACTCCCCCGTCCTCCAGCGGCACGTCGGCCTGGCCCGGGTCCGCCCCGAGCACGCCGCACCCGGCACCGAGGTGCACCTGGAGATCGCGTTGAACCACTCGAACACCACGGTGCGGGCCCGCACCGCGAAGACCCCCTTGTTCAACCCCGCGAGGAAGACGGCGAAGCCATGAGTCTCGACAAGTCGGTTCCTGAGCCCGTCGAAGGGCTCGACCGCCCGTCTGGGTCGACGTACGACGCCATCGTGGTCGGCGGCGGCCACAACGGGCTGGTCAACGCCGGCTACCTCGCGAAGGCCGGCCTGCGCACGCTGGTGCTCGAGCAGAACGACATGGTCGGCGGTGCGGCGATCACCGAGGAGCTCATCCCCGGCTTCTCGTTCACGACGTTCTCCTACGCGCTGAGCCTGCTGCGGCCGGAGATCATCCACGAGCTCGACCTGGTCAAGCACGGCTTCATGCCGCTGATGATGCCGAGCTCGTTCCACCCCACCGGCGACGGCGACTACCTGCTGCTCGGCGACGACCACGGCCAGAACGTCCAGGAGATCCGCCGGCACTCGCGGCACGACGCCGACGCCTACGACCGCTACCACCACGACCTCGACCGCGTCGTCCAGGCCGTGCAGCCGCTGTTCGACCACGCCCCGCCGAACGTCTTCGGCAAGGACCCCGAGGACCAGGCCGACGTCGCGTGGCTGCTCGACCACCTCGGCGGTGTCGAGCAGAAGGTGATGCACGACGTCGTACGCCTGGTCACCGGCAGCGCCTCGGACTGGCTGGAGGACTACTTCGAGCACGAGGCGGTCAAGGGCTTCCACGCCTCCTCGAGCATCATCGGCTCCAAGGTCGGCCCGATGTCGCCGGGTTCCGGGCTGGTCATGCTGTTCCACAAGATGGGCGAGCACGACGGACACCTCGGCTCGTGGGCGTTCCACAAGGGCGGCAACGGCGGCTTCACCCAGGTGCTGGCCCGTGCCGCCGAGGCGTACGGCGCCGAGATCCGCACCGGCGCCCGGGTCTCGTCGGTGATCACCACCGAGGGCCGCGCCGTCGGCGTCGCCCTCGAGGACGGCACCGAGCTCCGCGCCCCGGTCGTGGTCTCCGCCCTCGACGCCCGCCGCACCTTCCTCGACCTCGTCGACCCGCGCGAGCTGCCCTCCGACCTGGTCGAGAACGTCCAGCGCACGAAGTACCGCGGCGTCTCCGCCAAGGTCAACTTCGCCCTCGACGGCCTCCCGGTCTTCCCCGCCCTGCCCGACACCGTGGACCACTACGGCGGCTTCCTGAACATCGGCCCGACGATCGAGTACGTCGAGCGCGCCTTCGACGCCGCGAAGTACGGCTGGTACTCCGAGGCACCCTTCATCGACGCCGCCATCCAGTCCGTCGTCGACCCCGACATGGCCCCGCCCGGCAAGCACGTCATGTCGTGCTTCGTGCAGTACGCGCCGTACGAGCTGCGCGGCAGCGACTGGGACACCGAGCGCGACAACTTCGCCGACAAGGCCCAGGCCGTCCTCGAGTCCCACTTCCCCGGCTTCGGCGACCTGGTGCTGCACCGCGAGGTGGTCACCCCCGTCGACATCGAGCGCCGCACCGGCCTCACCGAGGGCAACATCTTCGCCGGCGAGTTCCTCGCCCCGCAGATGTACTTCTTCCGTCCCGCCCCCGGCTGGAGCCAGTACCGCACCCCCATCGACGGCTACTACCAGTGCGGCTCCGGCACCCACCCCGGCGGCTGCGTCATCGGCTCCCCCGGCAAGCTCGCCAGCCAGCGCATCCTCAAGGACCAGCAGAAGTAAGCCACCCGCCGGGTGGTCGAGCCGGCCCCGGCTGGTCGAGCTTGTCGAGACCCACCGTTGGTTGAGGTGCGAGGAGCGCTAGCGACGAGCCTCGAAACCAAGCCAGCCGCACCGGATGGTCACCCGGCTGGTCGAGCTTGTCGAGACCACTGTGGCTCGGCGAGCGCTAGCCTTCGTCCTCGAGCCAGGGCGCGTCAGCTCCTCCCTCGTCGAGCCACGGGGGGTTCGAGCTCGACCGGTCGCGGAGAGATCTCCGTCCGCCGAGCAACGTCCGGGTCATCGCGTTGCGAGTGTCCATCAGCTCGTCGAGCGCATCGTCGAGCTGCGCGGCACTCACGGAGATTCGATCGCCGTCGTCGCCAGCGTCTGCGGCGACCAGCGCCGCCCGCCGGAGCAGCTCCTTGAGGAAGGATGCGGTGACCCCGTCCGTGCGTCCGATGACGGAGTCGAGGTTCGACTCGTCGACATCGAGGCTGCCGCGGTAGAGCGCGAACAGCCGGCGCCGCGCGTCCGCGTCCGGCAGCTGCAGCTCCACAGCTTGGTCGACCCGCCCGGGTCGGGCGGCGAGCGCCGGCTCCAATGCCTCCGCACGGTTGGTCGTCAGCAGGAAGACGACGTCGGTGTCCTCGGCGAGCCCGTCCATCTCGTTGAGCAGCGAGAACAGCACCGGGTTGGCGCCGCCGTACATCTCTCGCTCCTCGGCGATCAGGTCTACGTCCTCGACGACGATCATCGCGGGCTGCAGCGTCCTGGCGACCGAGCAGGCGGTCCCGATGGCGTGCAGGGACTCGCCGGACAGCTCGACGATCGTCACGTCGGTCATCTGCGCGATCAGGAACCGAACCGAGTGGGTCTTGCCCACCCCTGGCGGGCCGTAGAGCAGGAGCCCGCGCTTGAGGTGCTGGTCCGCTGCGAGCAGCTGTTCACGGTGCTCGGCGACTCCGACCACCTGGCGGCGGATGGTCGCCAGCGTCTCGGCAGGCAGGATGACCTCGTCGGCCGTGACGTTGGGCCGGGTGTGGAACTGCAGAGCCGAGGCGCGTTCGCCGAACATGTCGTGCTCGAACGAGATCACCTGGCCGCGGAACACGTTGTGCTCGATCGCCAGGCGCCGGATTCCGCTGGCCGCGGCGAGCGCCGCACCTGGCTGATCGGCGACGATGTGCAGCCGCACAACGCCACTGCCCATCTCGGGGTCTGCGGCCCGGATCATGAGCGCGAGGTGGGTTGGTGCGTCGACCGCACCGTCGTCCCGGGCCCGCTCGTCGATGGTGACGAGGTAGATCGCGGCCAGCGCAGCGGGCCTGACCTCGCCGCCCGGCCCGCACGCCAGCTGCGTCCAGCCGACGTTGCCCGGGTGCGGCCCGTAGTCCTCGTGCTCGGACGGTGGCCGCAGCAGGTCGGTGAGCCCGAACTCGCGGTGCCGGTGGTCGCGCATGCCGACGATCTGATGCGAGACGCCCGCTTCGGCCAGGAACGCGTCGAGCCCCACCTGCACGTTGACGAGGTCGTACGGCGGCCAGGACTCCTCCACCACTTCAAGGTCGTCGAGGTCGCACTGCAGGTGAGCGGCGAGCAGCTTGGGGAACGTGGGTCGGTCCTCGTAGCGCGCCGTTCGAACGAGGCGTTGCCTGGCACGTCGGCCCAGCTTGCCGACGTCCGAGAGGCGCAACCGCTCGTCGTCGACTGGCCGTCCCCCGCCGTACCCACCGGTGGGCGACGCCGTCGGCCTGGGTTCCCCACCCATCCGCGCTGGATCGACGTAGTCCACGATTCCCCCTCCCGAGTGCCTCCCCCAGCCTGCGCGCTGCCGGTGTCTCGGGGCAAGACCGTCTCGCGTGTCCCAGCGTGTCGCCACCTCTTTGGGCAAGGCACGGCAGCCCGCAAGGCGCGTAGCCTCTGAAGCGGGGACGTCGTACGAACGGGGTGACGGCCATGCGACTCGAAGAGCTCTGCGTCCTGGAGCTGCACTACACCAGCGAATTCCACTACGTCAGCCCCTACGAGGGCGAGTCCGGCAAGGGCTGGGGGCTCGGTGAGGGTACGGCGACCGGCGACCGCCTCAGCGGCACCGTGCAGTGGTCGAACCACCCGAACGGCCGCGGTGACGGGGCGATGCAGCCTGCCACCCGGGGCGTGATCAGCACGCCCGACGGCGCGATGGTGATGTTCGACTTCACCGGTCGGACGCTGTTCGTCGAGCGGGACGGCGAGACAGTCGGCCGGCAGCTGCTGATGACTCTGTTCGAGTCCGACCACGACGCCTACCGGTGGCTCAACGACACCGTCTGCATGACCGAGGGTGCGATCGACCCGGTGCAGAAGGTGATGCGGGCGCAGGTGTACCTCTGCGTCCCAGAGCTGACCTAGCCACCGGCACTGGATCAGACGCCCGTCCGTCCGCCTTCGAGCCTCAGCCTGATCAGTCCCCTCTGCGGTTTCAGCGCAGCCCGACCCGCCGCGAGCACGCCGGCCAGGCGCCCCAGCCCTGGCGGTGCCTGATCCGCTCTGCGACCCGGATCTGCTCCCCCTTCGTGGCGCGGTGGGGCAGCGGCGCCAGCCGCTTACCGCCGTACGCACGCCAAGTGCCGGGGCTGATCTGCAGGCCGCCGTAGTAGCCGTTGCCGGTGTTGACGTGCCAGCGGCCGCCGGACTCGCAGCCGGCAAGCCGACTCCAGGTGCCGACACTGGCGGCGTCGGCCGGGGCCGTAGCGACGACCAGCGGCGCGGCCGCCGCGGCCGTGACGACGGCGGTCGAGACGAAAGTGCGCATGCGCATGCAGTTCCTCCACACGCCTGCGAGGACAAACCTGACGGCTTCTGGCGACGAGGTGCCTGGCCTAGGGCATGGCCGACCGCACCGTAGTCGCGGTGCCGGACCTTGGCCTTCCGCGCCTGTCCGATGAGCTCGTGACACTCTCCGCACGGACAGGACTCGGCGTGGGCGGAGACGGGCCCCGGTTCTGGGGACATCCGACGGTAAGCACCCGTCAACGCTTCGGACGAACTCGCGGCCCGCTTCGTGAGGCGGCTCACCAGACGCGGTACAGACATCTCAGGGCGCGCTCAGCAGACGCTCACCCTGGTCTCACGATGCGACTATCGACGTCGGGCCTGGAGCCGATCTCCGCGACCCCGATGGTCGTGACGAGGCGCTCCACCGGGGCCTCATACGCGGGTGATCGCGAACATGTAGCAGCCGTAGGCGACGTTCCGGCTGTGCACCAGCACCACGTCGGGGTTGGCGAAGACCTCGGCGATCTCGGTCTCGGGGTCCGTGCCGTCATGCAACCGCGTCGCCGGATGGATGAACCCTCGGGCGTCGTACGCCCGGAGCACCTGCGGCCGACCGCGCCAGTCCGTCGGGTAGCCGCCGGACGGTTCGGGTGCGCCCGGACAGTCGTCGGCGTCTGCGTGCGCGAACACCGCGCCAGTCTCCTGGTAGGGGCTCGACGCGGGCAGCGGCGGCCGGTAGTTGAACAGCAGGCAGCGCTCCCCCGCTGCGGCGTCTCGCAGACAGCAGCGCAGCGGCTCGCCACCACTCGCCACCAGCCGGTGTGCTTCATCCGGCGCGTTCGCAGCACCAGTCGCGGCCTCGGCCCGGGCGACCGCGAGCACGTCGGACGGCAGGGCCTGGATGAGGAAGGAGGTCGTGGCGGTCGAGATCAGGTCGATAGTCATACCTGACATCCTGGCCGCCGCGGATGCACAGCGCTGGCGGGAAACGGACACGGCGATAGGCATCCCAGGTGCCACGGCTCCTCGTGATGACCTCCCTCCGGCCCGTCAGCAGCGGCGCCACATCTGCTGGCTGCCGTCAACCCTCCGGCACGAACAGCCGGATGTCGTCGACGACCGCTGAACCCTCGTAGAAGTTGAGGTGCGGGTCGCCGACGATGAACGAGTCGGGGTAGGCCGACCCCTGAGGCCAGATGTTCTTGTCGACGTACGTCCCGGTCGGTCCCTTGTAGGTCAGCGACCTGTCGAAGGCGCCGTCGTACTCGGCGCTGCTCTGGTTGTAGTGCCAGATCGGTCGGCCGTCCTCCACGAAATCGTGGTGGTACCGCAAGGTCACGTCGCCGGTCTGCCGGAAGGGACCGGCCATCTCCAGGGTGTAGCCATCGTTGCGCTCGACCGCGAACGTGTACGTAACGCCGAAGGCAGTCGCTCGGGTTGCAGCTCGGCGGCCGAGAGGAGGTCGTGCAGCCGCCCCCGCGGTCCCCACGTCGAGTCGCCGGAGAAGGATCCGCATGCCGTCTTGAAGTAGTACTCGTTGCTGACGTTGTTGTTGCCCGGACGGAACCGGTCCCCGCGGATGAACACGGCGTTCACGTCGTTGAGGTTGCCGCGCTTGACGCTCTCGATCTTCTTCGTGGCCGGGTTGCACACGCCGTACCTCTTGGACCACGGGGCCACGCTGTTGTACCCGTCCATGACGACCTTGCGGTGGTTGTGGATGCCCGGGTTGCCGTGGGGCGCCGGTGTCGCGTAGTCGAGGATGCCCAGGTAGTAGAAGCCGTTCTGGTTGGTCACATCGGGATAGTCACAGCGACCTTGGTTCGGGGTGACCCCTTGGAACGTCCACGGATAGCCGGTGATGCAGTCGCCCCGCCGATAGCCGTTCACCTTGCCGTCGTACCGGAGCCGGCCGCGCCGTTCGCCACCGAAGTCGATGCGCCGGAGCGTGACCTCCACGCGGTACCGCTCGGGCAGCGGCTTGGTCGGGCGGATCAGCACTCCGGCGTCCCAGCTGGGCTCGTCAATGAGTGCTGCGGAGTCACCGTCCACCGTCGTACGACGAATGCCCGGCTGCGAGTCCGGGGTTCCATCGAGGTCCTTGTCCTGGGCCGCGACCTCCGCAGTCAACCATCCGTCGTCGCCGAAGGTGACGCGCTTGCGGTAGACATCGAACGTCCGGAGAGCCTCGCCGAACGCCGGGCCACTGATCGTCCGCCACACCGCACCGTCGTCGTCGAGGTCGTCAACGTGCCACGGACTGTCGTCGCCCTGCGGGTCGCGGGTCCAGTTGGCGGAGTCCACGTTCAGCGGATCGTCGAAGGTCTCCTCCGCCACGAGCCGCCACGTCAGCCGTCCGTCGCCCTCCTGAGAGGAGAGGCCCGCGGCGAGGAGGAGCGCGACGCATCCCATGACGACTGCGGCAGCTGACTGTCGCGAGATCGGGTGATGCATGGGTGACCCCCGTGACCCTGTTACGGCAGATGATCCTCGTCGCCCGCGCACCCGACAAGACCTCCATGGTGACGCCATCACTCCGTGTCGTACGTTTGATGTCATGCCTCACTGGGACCACGCGGACCGTACGCATGTCATGGCCGCCCTTGCTGAGGGCGAACAGCTCGGCTCGCGGGAGTTCGTGACCCGGTACGGGTTCCGTGCGACACACGCCGGCCAACTGTGGCACCGGGGCGAGGAGTTCGACGCCGCGGCGATCCTCGGGGTCGCGTACCTCAAGGCAACCGGACGCGCCGCCACGAAGGACGACCTCCCCGCGGGCCAGGACGGCGTCGCCGAGGTGTTGAACCGCCTCGGCTTCGACGTGGTGCCCGAGGAGCCGACGGTGGCATCGGCGCCCAGGGCCAATGGCGCCCCCGCCGCGGCGCGCAGCACCAAAGCCGCCCCATCCGAGACGGGCAGCACGAAGCCCAATCCCGCCGCGGCGCGCAGCAAGAAGGCCGACCCGACCACCACTGGCCGGCGGACCAAGACGGAGCCGATGTTCACCATCTGTCCGCGCTGTCAGATGGCTCTCCCATCCACCGGCGTGTGCGACAACTGCGACTGACCGAACGCAGCGAGGCGTTGCCCACGTCCGCCGGCTGAATCGCGCGCTCCCGTCCGGGAGGCATCGAAGGTCGTAGCTCTCCGGGTGGTCTGCCATGTGGTGATGAGGCGGGCAGAGGGAGATCCCGTTCTTGATATCGGTTCCGCCGCCGCGGCTCCAGGGGTCTTGGTAGTGGAACTCGACCCAGGCGGGCGGGCGGTCGCAGTTCTGGGCTTCGCAGCCCTGTCGCTCCATATCCCACTGCAGACGACTGGCCCGCTAGGAAGCAGGAAATTGCCTTAGGCGAGACCATCCAGCCCATAAGCTGACGCGCGCACCAAGGAGGGCTTGTGACGCGGCAAGTTACAGGTCGTGGGTGCGGTGATCACCCGAGATGGGTTGATTCTCTGTGCCCAACGAGGACAGCAGGGTGCACTGGCCGGATTCTGGGAGTTCCCTGGCGGCAAGATCGAGCCGGGCGAGACACCCCGCGAAGCCCTCGAGCGCGAGATCAACGAGGAGCTGCGCTGCATTGTGAAGGTCGGAGAGGAAGTCACCACCACCACCTACGAGTACGCGTTCGGAGTGGTCACCCTTACAACCTTCCTCTGCAGGCTTGTCGAAGGCACTCCACGACTGACTGAGCACGCCAACATCAAGTGGTTGCCTCGAGCCGAACTTGCCGGACTGGAGTGGGCGCCGGCCGATCTCCCCGCTGTTGACCTGCTTCAAACGGGTCTTGCGCAATGAAGCCGAGACTCGACTGGACCAACCAGTTCGCGCTCGATATCCAGTTTGGTTATGTCGGTCTGCAACTGGAGGGCCCACGGCACTACAACCCCAAGCTGGTCCTCAATCAGGCCGGAAGCACCGTCGAGCACGCACTCATCGAGGAACTCGATCGCTGTCGTTCGTTCACCTTCTCGGTAGCCTTCGTCTCACCAGGGGCAATCGCTCAGCTGAAGCAACATCTCTGCGACTTCGGTGGCACAGGGCGCATCATCACCTCGGATTTCCTCGGTTTCAATCAACCCCGTGCGTTTTCCGAACTGCTGAACCTGAAAGAGCACACAGGTATCGACGTGCGTCGCTACACCGCGAAAGGGTTCCATCCCAAGGGCTACATCTTCGACCGCGGACGAAGCGTCACTGCCATGATCGGCAGCTCGAATCTCACGAGCAGTGCTCTCTCTCAAAATCACGAATGGAACCTCAAAGTTTCAGCGGCAAGCAGGAGCGACCTTGCCGACCAGCTAGCCAGTCTCGTTAGCGAACAGGTCAATGCCTCGGTACCGCTCACCCAGGAATGGGTCGACCACTACGCCGCCACTTACGTGGCCCCCAAACGGCGAAGCATGGCACAGGCCACGTTGCGTGAAGGGGTGCGCGAGGCAGCCGTTTCACCGAACGAGATGCAACAAGATGCACTCCTCGCTCTCGACTTCACCCGGGCTCAAGGCGCAGAACGGGCAATCATCATCTCTGCCACTGGGACCGGCAAGACGATCCTTTCGGCCCTCGACGTGCGCGCCGTAGACCCACGGCGACTGCTCTTTGTCGTCCACCGGGAGCAGATCCTCGACCGCACGATTCAGGAGTACGGGCGAGTGCTGGGAGGAACGCCGAACGACTACGGCAAGATCACGGGCTCACACAAGCAGCAAGACCGACGCTACGTATTCGCAACCATCCAAACCCTGTCCCAGGCATCAATCCTGTCCAGCATTGACCAGGATGCTTTCGACTACGTGATCATCGACGAGGCTCATCGAGCTGGAGCAGCCACTTACCAACGGGTGATCGAGCACCTTCAACCTGAGTTCCTGCTGGGCATGACGGCGACCCCCGAGCGCACCGACGGGTTCAACGTTTTTGAACTCTTCCACTACAACGTGCCATACGAGATCCGGCTCAATCATGCCCTCGAGGCCGGGATGCTCTGCCCATTCCACTACTACGGCGTCGCTGACATCACGTACTCCGATGGAACCACGACCACAGACGAGACTGATCTCAAGCTCCTGATCACGCCAGAGCGAGTTTCCCACCTGCTCGAGGCCATCACGTTGTATGGACAATCGGGCGTACCTGCACGCGGACTCATCTTCTGCAGTCGGAAGGAGGAAGCGCGCGAGCTTTCCCGCGAACTCAACCGACACGACTTGCGCGGCAACCGACTCCGAACGGTCGCACTCACTGGCGACGACTCCATCGACGTGCGCGAGCAGCGAGTCGCCGAACTGGAGGCTGGGCAACTCGACTACATCCTCACCGTCGACGTCTTCAACGAGGGCGTCGACATCCCCAGCGTCAACCAGGTAATCATGCTGCGGCGGACTCAGTCCGCAATCGTCTTCGTCCAGCAGCTTGGTCGTGGACTTCGGTTGGCCGACGACAAGGACCACCTCATTGTCATCGACTTCATTGGCAACTACGTCAACAACTTCCTCATCCCGATCGCGCTCTTCGGAGATGAGTCACTCAACCGGGAGTCGTTGCGTGAGCGCTTGAACGAAACCGTCGACGGTGGAGCGCTACCGGGTCTGTCCAGCGTGAGCTTCGACGAGGTCGCACGCGAGCGGATCCTGAAGTCAATCACCGCTACCAAGCTCGACAGCATGTCGAACCTCAAGTCGGCGCTGCTCGCGATGCAAAACCGCGTCGGCGGTGTACCGGCTCTGTGGGATTTCCTCAGATTCGAGTCAGTTGATCCGGTGCTCTTAGCCACTAAGACGGCCCACTACCCCGCGCTCGTTCAGGCACTCCTTCGCGAGAACGCTGGCTTGACACAAGTGGCAAGCGAAATGCTGGCTCTGTTGTCGCACGAAGTGTTGGCTGCCAAACGGCTGCACGAGCTGGTGTTGCTAGAGACCCTTCTAGCTAGTGGACAAACGACGGTTGGCGAGATCGCGACACAGTTCGCGCGACATGGCTTGCCTGCCGGAGACCTCCAGGTGTCAACAGCGATAGACACGTTGGCGCTACGTGGATACGCCCAAGGTGATGTGCGCCGTTACGGGGTCGGAATCATCGAGCACTCCGAAGACACTGTTCAGCTCACTGCGTCCAGCGCGGCCGAGATTGCTCAATCACCGGCTCTTGCGCACGCAATCGACGACCTCGTGAGGACGGGTAAGAAGCTGACTCAGGTCCGCTATCTGGCGGGGGAGCCGTTCACGCCGGGGATGCAGTACTCGCGACGTGACGCTGCCCGCATAGTGGGCTGGACACGCACGACCGCGCCCACCATCTATGGCTACAAGACCGACAAAGCACTCGGCGTGTGCACGATCTTCGTCACTCTGCACAAGTCTGATGACGTCGAGGCAAGGACGGCCTATAAGGACGCCCTCCTTGACAGGTCAACGATGAGATGGTTCTCCAGGAACAATCGCAACCTACTTAGCAAGGATGTCGGGCCGATAGTGGAAGGCCTGGTCGACCTGCACGTTTTCGTGAAGCGGGACGATGCCGAGGGCAGCGACCACTATTACCTCGGCCGGGCGAAGGTCAACGCCGCTGTAGCCAGCACGATGCCCGGCGCCGCCGGCGACCTACTTCCAGTCGTGACGATGACCCTGAAGTTCCACGAACCAATCAAACAGGGGCTCTTCGACTATTTCCATCCTGGCCCGGTGCATTGAACCGCCGAGAAGTGAACGCATGAGTTCGAGCGCTGGATCGGCCGGAGGGGACTGCATACCCGCGTCTGCGTTGTAGCCAGGCTAGGCGGCGGGCCGAGCCAGGGAAGCAAGCGTAAACGAGCCTCGTCCGCGGGTCGTCGTGATGAGTACCGAGTGCTTCGCCACCTTGCGTTCTCCCAGGTGGGTGGTCTCGGGTTTGCGGGCACGCGATGGTCGGCAGTCGAAGCCAATCACCCCGCTTGCAGCCGCAATGCGACGAAGGGTGGCAACCAACGGTTGCCACCCTTCGTCGCGTCGTCTGGGCCAGGTCCAGCTGCAGTGCACACGCCGACGCAACTGGTGGTGCAAGAGCTATTGAGCTCCAGTGCCAATCACCTGAACTCGACGCTAGCTGCAGCCGCTGGTGCTGCCGCAGCCTTCGCAGACGTAGCAGCTGCCCGCCGGGCGCATCTTCGTGCCACACGTGAAGCAGAGCGGGCTGTCGACCGCCGTACCCGTGATCGCCTCCATCAGCTCGGCGGAGGTGTGCACGCCCTTGGGGGCGGACTGGACCGAGGCCTCTTCAACAGACAGGTGTGGTCTCGACAGGCTCGACCACCCGAGCCACGTCCTCGACCACCGGGTCGCTGACGAGGGACTCGGCCTCGGGGATCTCCTCGGCGGGGGCCTCGTAAGAACCCGTCTCGAGCTGACGCTGACGCTCCTCGGCGGTGTAGATGCCCATCGCGGAGCGCTTCTCGAACGGCAGGTAGTCGAGAGCCAGGCGGCGGAAGATGTAGTCCATGATCGACTGCGACATCCGCACGTCCGGGTCGTCGGTGAGGCCGGCCGGCTCGAACTTCATGTTGGTGAACTTCGAGACGTAGGTCTCCAGCGGGACGCCGTACTGCAGGCTGATGCTGATCGCCATCGAGAAGGCGTCCATCACGCCGGCCAGGGTCGAGCCCTGCTTGCCGAGCTTGAGGAAGACCTCGCCCAGGCCGTCGTCGGGGTAGGAGCCGGCCGTCATGTAGCCCTCGGCGCCACCGACGGTGAACGACGTGGTGCGCGACGGGCGGGACTTCGGCAGGCGCTTGCGGACGGGACGCTCGACCACGACGGTCTTGGTCTCGACCTCGGCGACCCGCGGACCGGCACCGGCCTCGACGGCGCTGTCGGCGCCCTCGGCCTTGCCGTCGGAGAGCGGCTGGCCCACCTTGCAGTTGTCGCGGTAGATCGCGGTGGCCTTGAGGCCGAGCTTCCAGGACTGCATGTAGACGTCCTCGATCTCCTCGACCGTCGCCGACTCCGGCAGGTTCACGGTCTTGCTGATCGCGCCGGACAGGAACGGCTGGGCGGCCGCCATCATCCGGACGTGGCCCATCGGGGCCAGGGCGCGGGCGCCCATCGCGGTGTCGAAGATCTCGTAGTGCTCGAGCTTGAGGCCGGGGGCGTCGATGACGTGGCCCTTGTCGCCGATGTACTCGACGATCGCCTCGATCTGCTCGTCCTGGTAGCCGAGCTTCTTCAGCGCCCGCGGGATCGTCTGGTTGACGATCTGCATGGAGCCGCCGCCGACGAGCTTCTTGAACTTCACCAGCGAGAAGTCGGGCTCGATGCCGGTGGTGTCGCAGTCCATCATGAAGCCGATGGTGCCGGTCGGTGCGAGCACCGAGGCCTGCGCGTTGCGGAAGCCGTTCTTCTCCCCCGTCTTGATGACGGCGTCCCAGGCCTTCGTGGCCAGGGCGTGTACGTCGCGGTCGTGGCTGTGCATGGACCGGATCGCGTCGTTCGCGGCCTGGTGCTTGCGCATCACGCGCTTGTGGGCGTCGGCGTTGCGGGCGTAGCCGGCGTAGGGGCCGACCACCGCAGCGAGCTCGGCGGAGCGCTTGTAGGACTGGCCGGTCATCAGCGAGGTGATCGCCGCAGCCATCGCCCGGCCGCCGTCGGAGTCGTAGCCCAGGCCCATCGCCATCAGCAGCGCGCCGAGGTTGGCGTAGCCGATGCCGAGCTGGCGGTAGTTGCGGGTCGTCTCACCGATCGGGTCGGTCGGGAAGTCCGCGAAGCAGATCGAGATGTCCATCGCGGTGATGATGATCTCGACGGCCTTGGCGAACAGCGGGGCGTCGAAGGTGTCGTCGTCCTTGAGGAACTTCAGGAGGTTCAGCGACGCCAGGTTGCAGGACGAGTTGTCCAGCGACATGTACTCCGAGCAGGGGTTGGATGCGGTGATCCGACCGGTCTCGGGGTTCGTGTGCCAGTCGTTGATCGTGTCGTCGTACTGCATCCCCGGGTCGGCGCACTGCCACGCGGCCTCGGAGATCTTGCGGAACAGGTCACGAGCGTCCACCTCCTCGATCACCTCGTGGTCCTTGCGACCACGCAGGCCGAACGACGTGCCCTCCTCGACCGCGCGCATGAACTCGTCGCTGACACGCACGGAGTTGTTGGCGTTCTGGTACTGCACCGACGTGATGTCGGCGCCGCCGAGGTCCATGTCGAAGCCGGCGTCGCGGAGCGCGCGGATCTTGTGCTCCTCCTTGGCCTTGGTCTCGACGAACTCGACGATGTCGGGGTGGTCGACGTCCAGGACGACCATCTTGGCCGCACGACGCGTGGCGCCGCCGGACTTGATGGTGCCCGCGGACGCGTCGGCGCCGCGCATGAACGACACCGGGCCGGAGGCCGTGCCACCGGAGGACAGCAGCTCCTTGGAGGAGCGGATGCGGGAGAGGTTCAGGCCGGCACCGGAGCCGCCCTTGAAGATGAAGCCCTCCTCCTTGTACCAGTTGAGGATGGAGTCCATCGAGTCGTCGACCGAGAGGATGAAGCAGGCGGAGACCTGCTGCGGGCTGGACGTGCCCACGTTGAACCAGACCGGGGAGTTGAACGAGAAGTACTGGTGGATCAGCAGCCAGGTGAGCTCGTGCTCGAACAGCTCCGCGTCGGCGGGCGTCGCGAAGTAGTCGTTGTCCTCGCCGCCCTTGCGGTAGGTCTTCACGACCCGGTCGACGAGCTGCTTGAGGCTCCACTCGCGGGCGTCGGTGCCGACGGCGCCGCGGAAGTACTTCGTGGTGACGATCGTCGAGGCGTTGACCGACCAGGAGTCGGGGAACTCCACGCCGCGCTGCTCGAAGACGGCCTCGCCGGTCTTCCAGTTGGTCTGGACGACGTCGCGACGCTCCCAGTTGATCTCGTCGTACGGGTGCACGCCCTCGGTGCTGAAGACCCGCTCGATCTTCAGCCCCTTGCCCTGCTTGCGTGTCCCGCGGGCTGCGCCGCTGACCGTCTCCGTCATCCCCTGCTCCTCTGTCCCTGTGTCACTCAATGGTCTGCTGATCTGTTCGTCGGTCGTGCTGCGTGCCGCTGTGGCAGCGACTGCGTGTGGTGTGCCCGGACCGCCGCTTCCCCACGACGGCCCGGGCAGTATGTGGTCAGCCAGTCGGCTGAGGTCGTACGGCGGTCGGCTCGACCGCCTCGGCGGGCCGCTCGGCCCGGAGCAGCGCGATCTCGGCCTCGAAGTCGTCGGCCGACTCGAACGCGCGGTAGACGCTGGCGAACCGGAGGTAGGCCACCTCGTCGAGCTCGCGCAGCGGCGCCAGGATCGACATCCCGACCTCGTGGGCGGGCACCTCGGCCCAGCCCTCGCTGCGCAGCGCGTCCTCGACCTGCTGGCCGAGGCAGGCCAGGTCGTCCTCGGAGACCGGCCGGCCCTTGCAGGCCTTGCGGACGCCGGCGATCGCCTTCTCGCGGGTGAACGGCTCGGTGGCGCCGGAGCGCTTCACGACGACGAGCTGCATCTGCTCGACGGTGCTGAACCGCTTGCCGCACTCGTTGCAGGAGCGCCGCCGGCGGATCGCTCCGCCGTCGTCGGCGACCCGGCTGTCGAGGACCCGGGTGTCGGTGTTGCGGCAGTACGGGCAGTGCATGTCGGCCGCTCCCTTCACCTGTCTCGAGCCCGTCGTGCGAGCCTGTGGATCACCTACTAGAACAACACCCTCCACCGACCGTTTCTGCCCTCATCTGGGGGTGAAACTGTGGACGGTCTGGGGACAACCAGCGGTTCCGTGTGCAGAACTCATCCGGGCCTGTGGACCTAGATGTGGAAAACCACAACGGTGTAACTACTAGATGTAGTGGTAACCCTAGGACCGGGTCCGGGGGTGCGCAAGCGGATCGCGAAGATTCCCCGGACCACTTTTCGGCGCTTGGTTAAACCGCAGGTCAGGGCCGGTTAACCGGCCGCGTCTCGGGGCGGCGCGGCGCGCCGTACGGCGTGTCGGGAGGCCGTTCGAGGGGTCCGGGGCGGGGTTGCGGGATCGGATCACACCCGTCACAGGGGTTACACGGGCCGGCTCCGTCGGGCTGGTCAGCCGGTGGGGGTCTGCGCCTCGGTGGGGGTCGGGACGGCGGTCTGCGTCGGGGTGGGAGCCACCGTCGACGGCACGGAGGACGGCTCGTCGTCCCCGCTGTTCGGGGACGCGCTCGGGCTCGGTGTCGTGCTGCCGCTCGGCGAGGCCGAGGGGCTCGGCACCGAGGAGGACGTCCCGTTCGACGGCGCCCGGGTCGGCTCGGGGGTCGGCGTGCTGCTGGCCGGCGCGGAGCGGACTCCCGGGATCGACGTACGCGCGCCGGGGTCGGATCCCCCGGTGTAGCTCGACACCGCGTGGCCGGTGACCAGCTCGAAGGTGAGGATCACCAGCATCGCGAGCACGAAGACGCCGGCGGTGACGGCCGAGATCCACTTCCAGGGCAGCCCGGCGAGGATCTCGCCCCACGGCGGCCTCTCCTCCACGACCTGGTCGAGGTCCCGCTCGGCGTCCTCGACGTCGGCCTCCGCGCGCGCGGACTTCTGCTGCGCACGCAGGGTCTGGGTGCGCCCGCGGGCGTCCGCCTGCCGGGTGTCCGCCCAGACTCCGCTGGCGCCGGCCCGGGCCCGCGTGACGCGCTCCAGGGCGAGCGCCTGGGCACGCGCGACGCGCTCGCGGGTGACCCGCAGGTAGTGGGAGTAGATCGCGCTGCCGGCCGTGGCGAACAGGCTGCCGATCGCGGCACCGATGATCGTGCCGGCGACCCCGACGGTGGAGAGCAGGACGGCGGAGCTCACGGCGGCCAGGGCGCTCGCGGACACCTGGACCCAGTTGATCTCGACGCGGTCTCTTTGCTCAGTCACTCCGACCCAGTATGCGTTGCTCCACGGCCCGTTTTCACGGCCGCAGGCGCAGGTGTGACGAGGCTCGCGCCGAGATCGACGAGTGGTCTCGCCCACCCCTCCGGGCGGTCCTCGACGAAACGGGCGCGCTGGCGCGTTCGGTTCACCCGGTGACCCGATATCCGACACAATGACCCCCGTGGCTGTGGGTGCGACGCAAAGAGGAACCGTGAGCGCTGGGCGACGCCGGGCAGACAAGAAGGCCGCTCCGCGACCCGCGCGGCTTCCGTACGTCGTGCTGCTCGTCCTGGGCGTGGTGGCCGCCGCCGCTGCGTGGGTGTTCCTGGTCCGCGCCGCGATCGACTTCGGGCAGGCCGCCCGTGACGGCCAGAGCGCGGCCTGGGCGATCTGCGCCGCCGCGACGGTCGGTGCCGCGGTGTGCCTGATGCTGGTGTTCGTGCTGGTCGCGCGGGGCTGGCGGATGCTGGGCCTGCAGAGCGAGTACCAGCCACGGCGTTCGTCGGGCGGCAAGCGCTCGCGCTGACCTCCCCCCGTGCGCTGGTTGAGGTGCCCGAGCCCCCAGGGCGAGGGCCTCGAAACCTCTGTGCCTGACGCTGGTTGGTTTCGAGGCTCGCAAGCTCGCACCTCAACCAACCGGACGGCTCGCAGCTCGCACCTCAACCAACCGGACGGCTCGCAAGCTCGCACCTCAACCAGCGTTGTGGTCTCGACAGGCTCGACCAGCCGATCCGTGTGCGGGATGCGAACGTTTGTACGCATGGTGAGACTTCGGGGTGGCCACGGCCGCGACCGGTCACTTAGCGTGCTCAGGTGACCACCACCACATCCGCACACCCGTCTCGGGGCCTGTGGCCCGTCATCTTGTGCTGGGTCGCCGTCGCGCTCGACGGCTTCGACCTGGTCGTGCTCGGGGCGGTGATCCCGGAGCTGCTCAGCAGCAAGGCCCTGGGCTTCACGCCTCAGTCCGCCACCCTGGTCGCCACGATCGGGCTGATCGGCGTGGGCATCGGCGCGGTGCTGATCGGCCCGGTGACCGACCGGTTCGGTCGCCGCAAGAGCCTGATCACCTGCATCGCGGCGTTCTCCGTGTTCACGCTGCTCGTCGCCTTCGCCCCGAGCGTGACGGTGTTCGCCGTACTCCGCTTCCTGGCCGGCCTCGGCCTCGGCGCCTGCCTGCCGACGGCGCTGGCGTTCATGACGGAGTACGCACCCTCGGGCCGCCGCGGGTCCGCGGTCACCCGGATGATGACCGGCTACCACGTCGGCGCCGTGCTGACCGCGCTGCTCGCGCTGCTGCTGATCGAGGACTACGGCTGGGAGGCGATGTTCGTGATCGGCGGCGTCTTCGGGCTGCTGTCGCTGCCGTTGATGTGGTGGAAGCTGCCGGAGTCCGAGGCGTACCTCGCGACCCAGCGCGACGACACCCCGCCGGTGAAGCCGTCGGCCGTCGTGCAGGGACGCTTCCTGAAGATCAGCCTGGCGCTGTGGGTGGCGTCCTTCATGGGGCTGCTGCTGGTCTACGGGCTGAACACCTGGCTGCCGAAGATCATGGAGATCGCGGGCTACTCGACCGGTGACTCGCTCGGCCTGCTCCTGGCGCTCAACCTCGGCGCGGTCACGGGTCTGCTGGTCGCCGGCCAGATCGCCGACGTCCGGGGCAACAAGCCGACCGTGCTGGTGTGGTTCGGTCTCGCCGCGGTCTTCCTGGCCGCGCTGAGCATCAAGCTGGAGTCGACGGCGGCGGTGTACGTCGCGGTGTTCCTGGCCGGGGTGTTCGTGTTCAGCGCGCAGGTGCTGGTCTACGCGTTCGTCGGCCACCTGTACCCGCCGGACGTGCGCGGCACGGCTCTCGGCATGGCCGCCGGGGTCGGCCGGGTCGGCGCGATCGTCGGCCCGTTCCTCGGCGGTGCGCTGGTCAGCGCCGGGATCGCCTACCCGTGGGGCTTCTACGTCTTCGCGATCGCCGCCTTGCTCGCCGTGCTCGCGCTGTCGCTGGTCCCCGCGCACGCGTACTCGGTGCCGGACGTGAAGGCGGAGCGCCAGCGGGTCTGAGTGCCCCCGGTTGGTTTCGAGGCTCGCAAGCTCGCACCTCAACCAACGTTGGTTGAGGTGCCCGAGCCGCTAGGCGAGGGCCTCGAAACCAGCCGGTGGGTCAGCGGTCGCGGAGGCGGCGGACGAACTTCAGGCCCGACCAGGTCGCGTCGATGGCGGCGACCTTGACGTCGACGACGCCGGAGGCGAGCCCGAAGTCCCGGACGATGTTCTCGTCGACGTCGGTGGGAACCTTGCTGGCCTTCTTGGGCCAGCAGACCCAGACCATCCCGTCGGTGACGGTCCGCTCGATCACCAGCGGCAGCCGCTTCTCCAACCGCGCGAACGACGTGGTGAACAGCAGGGTGACGTCGATGCGGCGCGGCAGCCTCGAGGTGTACGTCGACCCGGCGAGCAGCTCACCCGTGTGCGGCGGGCCGCCGTCGACGTACACGGTCAGGCCGTCGCGGATGCCGAGCTTCACGAGCAGCGGGGTGCCGGAGTAGCCGTCGGTGCTCACGCCCGCATTGTGCCCGGATTCGTCGGCTGACCGGCCTCGTGTCAGGATCGAGCACGTGATTCGGCGACTTCTCGTGCTCTGCGTGTCCCTCCTGTGCTGCCTGGCGCTCTCCTCGTGCGGCGGCGGTGACGAGGACCCCAAGACCGTCGACGGCTTCCCGGCGTACGTCACCACCAACAACGAGAAGGGCGCGCAGAACTTCGCGCGCTACTGGATCGACACCCTCAACGACGCGACGACGTCGGGTGACACGAAGAAGCTCAGGACCCTGCAGAAGGACAGCTGCACGACCTGCACGGACTTCGCGAAGCAGCTCGACGACATCTACGCCAAGGGCGGTCACGTCGAGACCGACGGCTTCAAGGTCAAGAAGGCCGTCAACGAGGCGGGCGTGCCCAAGCCCGGCGCCGGGGTGAGCATGGTGCTGACCGCGACGCCGCAGAAGGTCTACGCCACCAAGGACGCGAAGCCGCGCGAGCTCAAGGGCGGCGACCTGCGGCTGCGGCTGATCATGGTCCGGGTCAAGGACCACTGGGTGATGGACCGCATCGACATCGGCTGATCAGCGCCAGCTGGTGCGCAGCACGGTGGTGGCCGCGAACGGGTCGTTGCCACGGTGCGTGACCAGCACCCCTTCACCCTCCGGGCTGCCGGTGTAGATCGCCGCCCCTCCCCCGACCCAGTCGTCCCACGCCGCCGCGAAGGCCTGTGCCCGCTGGCCCGTCGTACCCAGCACGGTCGGCACGGTGTGCCAGACCTCCCCGTCGGGTCGCAGCCTCCCGAACGCCGCCTTGAACCCGTCGGCGTTGTCGACCGGCGCGGTCAGCAGCCACCGGGGCAGCACGTAGCGCGGCCGAGCCATCGGTGAGACCACCTCGTCGAGCGCGGTCGCGAACCTCGCCGACTCCTCGGGGGTGACGCCGTCGAGGAAGCAGCGTCGCTCCCCCAGCTCGTCGACCTCGACCCGCACCGCCTCGGCGCCGTGCGAGGACAGTCCGGTGGCACGCAGACCGTCGGCGACCGCGCAGGCGAGCTGCTCGATGCTCGGCGGGCGGGCCAGGTCCTCCGCGAGCCGACGCCCGCGGTCGACCGCGACCGTGGTCTGGATCCCGAGCATCGTGGTCAGGCCGAGGCCGATCACCAGTGCCGGCGTGAGGTTCAGCAGGAACGCCATCAGGGCGAGCACGAGCCCGACCGCGATCATGAAGTGCGGACGCCACGGCGCGAGACGTCCGTCGCGTACGACGAGCCGGTCGGCGTGCAGGGCGACCGGTGCCGGCTCGGGGTGCGACTCGATCGGGGCGCCGGGCAGGATCCGGACCGTGTGCACGACGGTGTCGGCGTACGGCGCGCCGACCGCCCAGGCGGAGCGGATCGTCTCGCGGTCCTGGGAACGCTCGACCATCCGCGCGTTCACCGCGTCGAAGTCGTGGACCGGCGGCGCGGCGAACGGCGAGAACGCCGCGTCGACGTGCGCGACCCCGGACACCACGTCCCCCTCGGCGTCGACGCCGAAGAACCCCTCGTGCTTGCGGACGAACCGGTCCCAGTCGTTGCCGCCCTTCGGGTGCTCCTCGCTCACGCACACGACGCTCCACGTCAGCGCGACCTTCTCGGGCCAGTACGGATCGGTGCGCAGTGCGCGGCCCCGGGTCTGCACGACGGCCGTGCCGGTGGTCGCGGTGGTGAGGTCGACGAGGCCGGTGACCGCCCGCGCGTCCCAGCCCTCGCCGAGCAGGCCGCGCGTGCCGACGAGCACGTTGCACAGTCCCTCCTCGAAGAACCGCGTCACCCACGGCACCCAGTCGCGGCTGGTCCAGCTGCCCTCGAGCCGCCCGTCGCGGACGTCGAGCCGTGCTGCCAGGTCGGGCGCGTACGTCGCGACGTACGACCGGAGTGCCGACAGCGTCGCCGGCGCCGCGGCCACGGTCCTGCCGGTCACGAGCAGCGGGTGCAGGTCCGGGTGCGTCTGCTCGAGGTGCTGCAGCGCGAGCAGCGCGGAGCCGGCCTCCTGGGACAGCACGCCGTCGAGGTCCGCGGGCAGCGTCGCGGTGGCCTGCTCGTGGTCGCAGAGCACCAGCATCCGCATCCGGGGGCCGAGGTTGCGGTGCTCGGCCTCGACGATCTCGGTGAGCGCGACGGTCTTGGCCTCGCTGCGCGCGAGCACCCGGTCGACCGGCGTGCGGCCGGCACGGATGCCGCGCTGGGTGAGCTGGTAGCCGACCGACGGCAGCACCGCCCGGACCCGCGCGACGACCTCGTCGTCCTCGCCGGTGGATCGCAGGTAGCGCACCCAGCCGTCGAGCAGCAGCACCCAGTCGTCGGCGGTCGGGTCGTGCCGGTGCCGCTCGGTGAGGCGGGCGCCCTCGGGCAGGGTGAGCAGACCGGCGTGCACCATCCGCAGGGCGGCGTCGTGCTCCTCGTCGTCCGGCTGCACGTCGCCGTACCTCACGTCGAGCCAGCCGAAGAACGACGTCGAGCCGTACGCCGGGTCGCTCAGCGCCGTGGTCAGCTCGGCGAAGCGTTCGCCCTGCTCGGCGAGCCAGTCGTTCTCCTGCGCGGTCGGTGTGGTCAGCCACGCGAGCTCGGCGAACGGTGCGAGGTCCCCCTCCCGGACGACGGCGGGGATGCTGACGTTGAAGACCGAGTCGCCGAACAGCTCGTCGACCAGCGCCTTCTGGTCCACGGTCAACGTGCTCGGCGGCGTCGCGGTCAGACCGAGCACGAACGCGCCGGGCAGCTCGTCGAGGACCTCCTGCAGCAGCCGACCCCACACCTCCAGCAGGTGGTGGCACTCGTCGAGGACCAGGGTCAGGTCGCCCACCGCCTTCAGCCGCTCCACGAGCGCGCGGCCGTTGGGGTGCAGCTGGTCGAGCAGGCTGGAGCTGTCGGCGCCGTCCTCGTCGACCTCGTCGTCGGGGTCGAACGTCGCGAGCGACTGGTAGGTCAGCGCCGTGAACGCCGAGTCCAGGTCGCGCGTGCTGCCGGCGCTCGGGCCCTCACCGACGAGCTCGTCCCACCCCCGCACCCACTGCGACTGGATCGCGGTGTTCGGCCCGAGCACGACGGTCGTGCGGCCCCGGCGACGGGCCGTCTCCAGGCCGACGAGCGTCTTGCCGGCACCGGGCGGGAGCACCACCCACGACCGCCGCGCGCCGCTGGTCTCCGCCTGCTCGATCGCGTCGAGGGCCCGCCGCTGGTGGACGCGGAGCGGGTACGGCGCGGGCTGCCCGGCCGCGCCGACCTGATCCATGTCCGAATCCTCCCATTCGCTGTCCCGGTGCGCCGGGCGAACCGACCACACCGACGTGCAAACCTCCGTTCCCGCCGGGCCTCACCCTCGCTTTCGGGTGGGGTTGCACGTCCGGACGGTCTGCACTTCGACCCGCGGCGGTTGTCCACAGATCTGCTGGGAGGGGTAGCCCGGCGCAGCGGGCCGTGGGTAGGTTGCAAGAGCCGCGTCCGGTTTGTCCGGCCGGCTCGGGTCGATCTTTTCTTGGGGGTCGCGTCGGTGTCACGCAGACGTACCGTTCGCTCGCTGGCCGCACTCGCGGTCGTCCTCGGTGTCGCCGTCTCCGGGTGCACCGAGCCCTCCGCGAAGCCCAAGCCGCTGCCGAGCCGCACCGACACCTCGAGCGCCAGTGCCTCCCCCACTCCGTCTCCCCCGGAGCTCCCGCCTGAGGCGAGTGGTACGTCGGCCGCGTCGGCCAAGGCGTTCGTGCGGCACTACGTGGAACTGATCAACTTACGCGACTGGACACCGGGCGACACTCCACTGCATTGCGATGCGCTGTGACCTGAGCGTGCAAGTCGTGCCATCGCATTAGCTAAGCGACATCGACGACGTCTACGCGGCACGGCGGTCACATCGAAGGTGACTGGGTGGGCAGCGTCAACGCGCGCTGGCACCGTTGGCAGTCAGACGAGCAGACAAGTGTCGGCACTCGGTCAGACGTCCCTCAGACGGTCGCTGCGTCGACCGGAGCTACCGCAGCAAGTCGAAGAGCGAGCAAGCGGAACTCAATGGACCTTCGCGATTGTTCGGACCGCCGGACCGCTGGATCGTCAGAACGACTGGATGCAACCGAATGAGGATCAGCGCTGATCCACTCGCCGTGCACGTAGGCTGTCGTCTCGCATCGCTGCTCCGTCGGCTGTGCTCACTCCGGCTCGGCGACCCTGCATCGGTGCCGCGACCGACGGGCGACTGGCAGACGTCTGCCGGTCGACGCAGATGGTCTGCGACGTGACTACAACGTCCGATGGATCAGGACCTCGGCGAGTCGGCGATCCCGGTCCACATCGACAGCCGTCTCGGACGGATCGAGCCCTCCGCCCTACACCAAGTACCGCTGGGCTTCCGTGTGCGCCGGAGCGGGCCCGCGCGACATCTCGGGCCAAGCGCTCGACTGCGGACAGGCGAACACCTGCCCGGATCCTGCGGAACGTGTCTGGCGTCTTTGGGGTCAACGACCCAATGGCAGACTGGGCGCCACTTGGAACGGAGTGCGCCGGACCGCAGGGACCACCGCCAGCAGCCACTCCCGAGGCCTCAGGTGACACCAGCGCTCGTGCTCACCGCGCTGCGCCGACTCGGCCTGCCGTCGCTGGAAGCCCGGACCCAGCCGGAGGACAAGACGCTGGTGAACTTCGCGACGATCTTCTACGCGACGCCGCAGCCGTTCACCCGCACGATCACGCTGCTCGGGCAGTCCGTCGACGTCGAGGCGACCCCGAGCTCGTTCACCTGGCACTACGGCGACGGGACGTCGACGACGACGGCCACGCCCGGCGCGCCGTACCCGGCCAAGGACGTGACCCACAACTACGTCGACGCGCACACGACCGTGCAGACGAGCGTGGACGTGACGTACTCCGCGCGGTTCCGGGTCGGGAACGGCGGGTGGCAGGACATCCCGGAGACGGTCACGATCGCCGGTCCGGCGACCGCGCTGCGGATCAGCGAAGCGACCGCGGTGCTGTCCGGCGACTACCACTGAGTGGTCTCGACAGGCTCGACCACCGGGGGTCGGGCTCACCCGCCTCGAAACCTCCCAGCGACAGGCACAGAGGTTTCGAGGCCCTCGCCCCAGGGGGCTCGGGCACCTCAACCAGCGTGTCGGGGCGGGTCTCGACAAGCTCGACCACCCGGGACGGGGCCGGGGTCTCGACAAGCTCGACCACCCGGGACGGGGTCGGGGGTCTCGACAGGCTCGACCACCCGGGCGGTGCGAGGATGCGCGGGTGCGATCCAACAAGCTCTTCGCCGCCGGGTACGTCGCTCTCGCTGCTGCAGACGCGGTGCTCGCCGGCCGGTCCGGGGCAGCGGCGAGGCGGCTGCGCTACGTCACCAAGCCGGCGCTGATGCCGGTGCTGGCGGCTGCCTCTCGGCCGACGGCGCCGACCGGCATCACCGCGGCGCAGGCGCTGTCCTGGGGAGGCGACGTCGCGCTGCTCGGCTCCGGGGAGCGCGCGTTCCTCGCGGGGCTCGGTTCGTTCTTCGGGGCGCACGTGGCCTACGTCGCGGCGCTCGCTCCGCGGGGGCAGCGGCTGACGGCGCCGCCCACGAGCGGGGTCAAGGTCGCGCTGGCGCTCTGGTCGACCACGACGCCGGTCATGGCGCTGGCGGCTCGACGCCAGGACCCGCGACTGGCCGTGCCCGTCGCGGCGTACTCCACCGTGCTGGCCGCGATGTTCGCCACCGCCGCCCGCCTCGACCCGTCGCTGTCGCGCCACGGGCGACGCACCGTGCTGACCGGGGCAGCGCTGTTCCTGGCGTCGGACACGATCCTCGGACTGCAGAAGTTCGTGCTCGGCCGGAAGGTACCTGCGCTGGAGACCGCCGTGATGGCGACCTACACGGCCGGGCAGGGACTGATCGCCGCGGGCTCGACCGCTCTCTGACGGGGCAGCACGAGGGGCGGGCCCGGCTGCATGAGCGCGGACCCGCCCCTCGTTTCCCCACTGCCATTGACCCGGGTCGAAGAGGTCGCCGGCATGTCTGGTGCTGCCTAGCGCAGCGGAACCGCGATCTCCTGGCCGACCTGCAGGCCGGCACCCGAGAGGGCGTTGAGCTCCTGGATCTGGTGGACCATCTCGCGGACGTGACCGGGCTCGGCCGTCTCGGAGGCGATGCCCCACAGGGTGTCACCGGCGCCGACCTCGACGGTGCGGGTCGGGACCGGGGTGCCGGCCTCGCCGGTCGCGGCGGAGTGTGAGCCGTAGACCGTGAGCACCGCCATCAGCAGCACGAGGAAGAGCAGCACGCCGACGAGGCGGCCGCGTCGGGTCAGCCGCACCGAAGCGGGGCGTGCCGAGCGGGCCGGGCGGGTGCGTCCGCGGGTGAAACCGGGGTTGATCGCGATGCTGCTCATCTGGGACCTCCTGGGGAAGGAGTCGGTCTGGGAGTCCAACGGCGTGTCCATGACCGAAGTTCTACCGAGGCCCTCCGACAGTTTTCGGAAGGTGATCCTCGAAAGCTTGTTCGATCGAACACATGTGCGACGTTAGAGCATGTGTTCGAACGATTCAAGCACCGAGCGAACAGACGTTCGAACGGCGTGTCGGACTCGCTACCGTCGCCCCATCACGCGGCGCCCGAGCAGCTCGAAGGCCCGGAAGCCACCCGCGGACTGCGACGGCAGCAGCTGGCCGACCCGGGTCAGCGCGCCGCGCCAGCGCGGCATCGACAGCACCACCTGGCGGCTGCCGATCAGGCCGACCGCGGCGCGCGCCACCTCCTCGGCGCTCAGCAGGCGGCCCGACGAGTGCACGATCGGCTTCGCCGGTCCGTCCGGGTCCATCGCCTCGACCATGGCGGTCGCGGCGCCGTCGGGGCAGAGCGCGTGCACGCGGACACCAGTGGGCGCCTCGACGCTCGCGGACATGCTGATCGACACGACGGCTGCCTTCGTCGCGGCGTACACCGCCAGCCCCGGCACGGGCCCCAGCCCCGAGATCGACGCGATGTTGACGACGTCTCCCCCGGCCGGCCCGAACGCGCCCAGTGCCGCGCGCATCCCCCACAGCACGCCCTTGAGGTTGACGTCGACGAGGGCGTCGACGTGGGCGGACCGCACACCGGTCAGCGTGCCGTCGTGCCCGACGCCCGCGTTGTTCACCCACACCGTCAGGTCGCCGAGCCGGGCCGCTTCCGCGGCGACCACCGTGTGCGACGCCTCGTCGCGGACGTCGTGCTCGAGCCCTGCTGCGGCGCCGATCTCTCCCGCCGTACGACGGGCGGCGGCGCCGTCCACGTCGGTGACGACGACGGCGTACCCACGCCCGACCAGCAGCTCGGCGATGGCTCGGCCGATGCCGCGACCCGCCCCGGTGACGACAGCACTGTCCATGCCCGAAGCCAACCAGACGGCCGCCGACCACGCTCCGGAGGGCGACACGCCGTTCGAACAGATGTTTGAACAATGCGCCGCACGACGACTACCGTGAACGCACGATCAGGCGATCAGCAAGCACGGCAGAAGGGGCGTCCCATGGCAGGCAAGCGCAAGGTATCCGAGGCGAGCGGCGGCTCCGACGTGGCCGAGCTCCCCGACGGTCCTCCGGACGCGCACGGCCTCACGCCGCGCCAGCAGCGGGTGCTCACGGTGATCCGTGACTCGATCGAGCGCCGCGGCTACCCGCCGAGCATGCGCGAGATCGGCGAGCGGGTCGGGCTCACCAGCTCCTCCTCCGTGGCCCACCAGCTGCGGGTGCTCGAGGAGAAGGGCTACCTCAAGCGCGACCCCAACCGCCCCCGTGCGCTGTCGGTGTTCAACCCCGACGAGGCCGACGGCGTCGACGAGACCGACGTCAACGACGCGATGCCGGCAGCGGCCTACGTCCCGATGGTCGGCCGGATCGCGGCCGGCGGTCCGATCCTCGCCGACGAGCGCGTCGAGGAGATCATGCCGCTGCCCAAGAGCCTGGTCGGCGAAGGCACCCTCTTCATGCTCGAGGTGGTCGGTGACTCGATGGTCGACGCGGCGATCTGCAACGGCGACTACGTCGTGGTCCGCCAGGAGCAGACCGCGGAGAACGGCGAGATCGTGGCTGCGCTGATCGACGGCGAGGCGACCGTGAAGACCTTCCAGCGCAAGAACGGCCAGGTCTGGCTGCTCCCCCACAACGAGGCCTACGACCCGATCGACGGCACCAACGCGACGATCCTGGGCAAGGTCACGGCGGTCCTGCGCCGCGTCTGACCTCCCCCGGTGTCGACCTGTCCGCCTACCGCATCGTCCAGGAGGCTCTCACCAACGTCCTCAAGCACGCCGGCCACGGGGCCAGCGCAACGGTGCGGGTGGGCTACGGTCCCGACGAGCTCGACATCGCCGTGCACAACACCAGCCCGCATCCGGTCGGGGCGCCCGACGGCCGAGGCGGACACGGGCTGATCGGGATGCGCGAGCGGGTGGGCGTGGCGGGCGGCGCCCTCGAGGCGGGGCCGTGCGAGCAGGGGTACGTCGTCCGGGCACGTCTGCCCTACGCGGTCGACGCATGACCGGGCCGGTCGTGCGCGTCGTGGTCGCCGACGACCAGCCGCTCGTGCGCACCGGGCTGAGGATGATCCTCGGCGACGAGCCGGACCTCGAGGTGGTCGGTGAGGCGGCTGACGGGACGGAAGCGGTCCGGCTCAGCGCCGAGACGTCGCCGGACGTCGTACTCATGGACGTGCGGATGCCTGGGATGGACGGCATCGACGCCATGGCCACCTTCATCAAGTCGCTGACGTTCGACTGCCGGGACGCGCTGCGCGCCGCAGAGTTCTGGGCAGCAGCGCTGGGCTCCGACGTCGACGAGGACTCGACCTCGGCGAAGGCGTTCGTCGAGGCACCCGGCTGGGGCGGTCCGAACATCTGGTTCCAGTCCGTCCCCGAGCCGAAGACCGCGAAGAACCGGCTGCACATGGACCTGCGGGCCCCCGGCGCCGTCGCCGACGAGGTACGGCGGCTCGTCGGCCTCGGCGCCACGATCGTCACGGACGGCGAGGACCTGGTGGTGATGGCCGACCCGGACGGCAACGAGTTCTGCGTGGAATGAGCATGTTCATCCCGCCGCACCACCGTTCCCCTTGTTCGCCGACACGAGCGGAAGCCCGAGCTCGACACGCATCGCGTCCCTCAGCAGGACGACGCCGAGGACGCCCGCCAGAGCACAGCCTCCGCTGACCAGTCCGATGCTCGTCTGCCGGTCCACGTGGGCAAGCTAAGTGCTGTCGAGGACAGTCCGTGCCGCGAAAGGCCGATCTCGCGACGAGACCGCGCCGCACATCACCGTTGGCAAGTAGGCGAGCCCACTTAGGCTATGGGCCCTCCGAGAGCACGGGTGGAGGATGGACAACATGGCCACGCGACCCGCCAAGCCGCTCCTTTGCCGCCTCGGCATACACAGTTGGGAAAATCATCGCAACGACGAGGGGCAGCGGTTCGTAACATGCCGCCGGTGTGGCCGCGACGGTGACAAGGTCACCCTGAACGACTCCGGCTTCCCTGGTTAGGGCTCGCGCGTGCACGAAGGTGTACGACTGTAGATTCTTGGTCGAAGCTGCTGCCGCGAGGCGTCCCCTCCGCGAAGTCAGGTCGCACCGCGTCGCGTCGTCTCCCGGTTGTACTGGATGTGTGCCCACCCTCCTTGCGAGCGCGCCGCTTTGGATCGGTCGTGCCATATGCATTCCGTCACCCACAGAGCAGCATCAATGGCAGGGACACAACGGAAGTCGCTCGTGTGTCGCGTCGGGATACACCAGTGGCAGGACGTTCGTCATCGACGACGGTGAGTGGTTCGCCCTGTGTCATCGTTGCGGCACGTCGAAAGACAAGGTCATCTTCATCGACAGCCCCGGCGGGATGGCCTAGGCCCGGCCAGCAGCGGGTATGCGTGCAGCCCTGTTCCGGCCCGATGCTCGCACGAACGGCTGCACCGGGGCGTTGAGCCAGGCGTCCCCTGGCACTTCATAGCACGCACCGCCTCCGCGAACCAGACCTCCGGGGCGATGCTGCGTCAGCGATGACGAATGACCCGCCATCGGGCGACCTCTCGGTCCGTCCCGCGTTGTCGCCGAACTGACGTGCTGCAAACGCTACGCCGACACCGTCGCGAGGTCAACGGACAGTTCCCTTGACCGTTGGAACCTCACACTTCGCGTCGCCCAATGAGTAACGCCATCCCCGATTGGCGCATGAACGGGTTGATGCCAAGAGAGACCGCCGACCCGGAGGCTGATGAGAACCCAAGATGCCGCGAACCGATGTCCGGGGTCATGACGCGGCGCACGTCAAGGACGACCACTGGGAGGCAGCAGCAGATGACTCGTTCGACAGCGCATGGAAGAGCGTCACGGACCGCGAGACCGTGGGCTCCGCGCGGCGCCACGTTCGTGGCCGAGGTCAAGGCCACGACCAGGCCGTGTGCGTTCCCGCCCAAGCCTGCGGACGATCGCGGTCGAGAAGGCTGCGTCAAGGCGCTATGAAGACAACGACGGGTGCCGCCCTGAAGACGACGGGATGCCGCCAAGAAAACGACGGGTCGCCACGCCGAACGTAGGTGACGGGCCGGAGCAGACCGACGTCCGAGCACGGCAGGCGGGCTGCGGTTGCCTCGCATCTCATCACAGCCGACGCGTGCTGGGGCGTCGGATGGATCCGTCAGGTGATCGGCGCTTCCTTTCACCTGGTCGAGCGCACGGGGGATACTCCGGGCATGAGCGTTCGGCTTTGTCGCATTGAGTACGCGGTCCTGACATGCCGAACTGGGCGCGGGGATGGCGAGGCCTCCTGCTCGGCCTCGCGATCCTTGTGCTCGTGCTCTTGATCGCTTTCCTGACGTCAGCTCCCGACGTGGAGGCAGTGGCGGCACGTCGGGCTCACTGATGGGCGCGGTGGTGGTGGTCGAACGCCGTCGAAGTCAGGTCGTGCTCGTCGGTTACCGTTCGCGGTCGGACTTCGAGAAGGCAATCCCCCGAGCGGGTAGCCTGCACGTGGAGGCGGAACCCGCTTTCCGCGGACGGCAATGAGTTCTGCGTCCAGTGACCGGGATGGGGTCTCGACCAGACCTCAACCGCCCGAGGGTTGGGTCGGCGTGGCCTAGGTGAGCTCGACGAGCAGCAGCGGGCCGCCGTCGTACCGGCCACCGTCGATGGCGATCACCAGCCCGTCGGCGTAGGTCAGCGGGCCGTGGGTGTCCGCGGACGGGGCGTCGACGATCGTGCCGATGATGCTGTGGCCGTGCACGATGTGCTCGCCGCCGAGGGTGTCCAGCACCTCGCGGGCCACGTCCACGCCCTTGTCGCCGACGAAGTCGAAGCGGCTCGTGAGCGCGGCGAACACGTCGAAGTGCTGCTGGCCGTCGTCGGCGGCGAGGAGGCCGGCCACGGTGGCGTTGACGTCGTCGACCGACGACCCCCAGCGCAGGTAGTCGTGGGTGTCGGAGTGCATGAGCAGGTAGTCGCCGACCCGCGCCACCACCGGCAGCGCCCGGAGCCAGGCGACGTCGTCGTCGGAGAGGCCCTCCTGGTCGGCCTCACGACCGCCGTTGATCAGCCAGACCTCGGCGAACCGCGTGTCGGGGAACAGGTGGTAGCCCAGCATCAACGACTCGTGGTTGCCCATCAGCACGTGCACCTGGGAGGGCGCCTGCTCCTGCAGCGACCGGACCAGCCGGACCACGCCGATCCCCTCGGGACCGCGGTCGACGAGGTCGCCGAGCACCCACAGCTGGGCGTCACCGCCGGACCAGGTGTCGTCCTCGGCGAGCAGGCCCGCGTCCGTCAGCACCGCGCGCAGGTCCGCGAGGTGACCGTGCACGTCGCTGATGACGTAGGTGCTGCCCATGCCGCCATCCTTCCAGCACCCGCCCAGGCGACCGACCGCGACCCGCGCGGCGGGACGGTCAGGACGCGAGGCGCTTGAGCGCGGAGAGTACGACGGACCGGTCGGTGGTCGACCACATCGGCGGCAACGACGCACGCAGGAAGCCGCCGTAGCGCGCGGTCACCAGCCGGGGGTCGAGGATCGCGACGACGCCCTTGTCGCTCGTCGTGCGGATCAGCCGGCCACTGCCCTGGGCCAGCAGCAGCGCGGCGTGCGTCGCCGCGACCTGCATGAAGCCGTTGCCGCCGGCCTGGTCGGCGGCCTTCTGGCGCGCGGACATCAGCGGGTCGTCGGGCCGCGGGAACGGGATGCGGTCGATCAGCACCAGCTGGCAGGTGTCGCCGGGGACGTCGAGGCCCTGCCAGAGGCTCAGCGTCCCGAACAGGCAGGCGTGCGGGTCCTCGACGAACAGCCGGGACAGCTCGGGCAGCTGCGCCTCGCCCTGGGCCATGATCGTCAGGTGCGGGAGCCGCTCGCGGGCCGCCTCGGCCGCGGCCTCGGCCGCTCGACGGCTGGAGAACAGCCCCAGCGTGCGGCCGTCGGCGGCGTCCACCAGGTCGACGATCTCGTCGATCTGCGCGGCGCCGAGACCGTCCCGGCCCGGCGGGGGCAGGTGCCGGGCGACGTACAGGATGCCCTGGCGCGCGTAGTCGAACGGCGACCCGACGTCGATGCCGCGCCACGGGAGCGCGTCGGTCTCGACCGCCCGTGAGCCCGGCTCGACATCGGGTCGTCCGGCGCCGGACGACAGCGAGTGGTCGACGCGCTCGCTCGGCTTGAGGCCGAGCGAGGTGGCGACCGAGTTGAAGTCGCCGCCGAGCATCAGGGTCGCGCTGGTCAGCACGACGGTCTTCTCCGAGAGCAGCTTGTCGCGCAGCGGACCCCACACCTGCAGGGGCGCGACGCAGAGCAGGTCGCCGCCGCGGTTGCGCTCGCGCTCGGCGAGCCAGATCACGTCGCCGTCCTTGTTGGCGGCCATCCGCTCGGTGTTCTTGAACAGCTCCTGCACCGACCCGCGGGCCTGCTGACGACCCGGGTCGCCCTCGCCGTCGGACGACGACTCCTTGGGGAACGCGGAGATCAGCGCCCGCGACGCGTCGCGGACCAGCACCAGCGCGTCGGCCAGCCCGGTCGGCAGCGTGTCGATCCGGCCCGGACCGCACTCGTCGAACGCCGCCCGCAGCGCGTCGCCGGCGTCGGCGAGGTCGTCGGCCTCGGTGCCCTCGACGTGCCGCTGGGAGCGGCGCGAGGCGCGCTCCACCTCGGGCACGGACAGCTCGTCGGTGGCGGCCTGCGTGACGCGGGCGGACAGCTCGTGGGCCTCGTCGATCACCACGACGTCGTACTCCGGGATCATCGGGACACCCTCGATCGCGTCGATCGCGAGCAGCGAGTGGTTGGTGACGATCAGCTGCGACTGGGCGGCCTTCTCCTTGGCCCGCTCGGCGAAGCACTCGTCGGAGAACGGGCACTTCTGCGCGCCGAGGCACTCGCGGTGGTTGACCGAGACCTGCCGCCACACCTTGTCGGTGTGCTTGGGCGCCGAGTCCCGGTCACCCGGCCCCTTGGACTGGGTCTGCTCCTCGGCCCACTCGCGCAGCGCCAGCACCTCGCTGCCCATCGACCCGGCCGGCAGCTCGACGAGAGCGCCCTGGTCGTTGGGCACGCCCTCCCGGATCCGGTGCAGGCAGGCGTAGTTGGAGCGACCCTTGAGCACGGCGTACGACGGCTTGCGATGCAGCACGTGGTCGGCGGCCTCGAGCAGCGCCGGGATGTCGCGCTCCACGAGCTGGTGCTGCAGGGCGAGGGTGGCCGTCGCGACGACGACCCGCCGGTCGTGGAGCAGTGCCGGGACGAGGTAGCCCAGGGACTTGCCGGTGCCGGTGCCGGCCTGGACGAGCAGGTGCTCGCCCGAGGTCATCGCGCGGGCGACCGCCTCGGCCATCTGGATCTGGCCGGGACGCTCCTCGCCACCGAGCGCGTCGACCGCCCCGGCGAGCACCTCGCGCACGCGGGAGGTGGGCGGAGCGTCGGTCTGGGGCACCGCAGCACCCTATCCAAACCGGCCGACCCTCCCCGCCCCGTCTCCACAGGCCCGTCGGGCCGACACGGGCCAGACGAACGGTCAGTCGCCGAGCTCCGCGCGCCGACGGACGACGTACTCCTGCAGCTCGGCCCGGATCGCGTCGTCGAGCGGCGGGGCGACGTACTCCTCGAGCTTGGCCTGGTAGATCTTCGACGCCCGGGCGTTGGTGTCCAGGCCGCCGTTGCGGACCCAGCGCTCGTAGTTCTCCGACGACGACAGCAGCGGCCGGTAGAAGCAGGTCCGGAACCGCTCCATCGTGTGCATGGCTCCGAGGAAGTGGCCGCCGTGGCCGACCTCCTGGTGCGCGCCGAACGCCAGGGAGTCCTCGTCGATCTCGAGCGGGGTGAACTCCGCCTGCATCATCTGCAGGATCTCGACGTCGACGATGAACTTCTCGAACCCGGCGACCAGGCCGCCCTCGAGCCAGCCGGCCGAGTGCATCACCCAGTTGGCGCCGGCCAGGAAGGTCGGCAGCATCGTCATCAGCGCCTCGTAGCCGGCCTGCGCGTCGGCGACCTGCGAGGAGGTGAGCCCGCCGCCGGAGCGGAAGGGCAGCCCGAAGTGCCGGGCGATCTGGCCGGTGCAGAGCAGCCCGATGCCCGACTCCGGGGTGCCGAACGTCGGCGACCCGGACTGCATGTCGATGTTGGAGAGGAACGACCCGAAGATCACCGGGGCGCCCGGGCGGATCAGCTGGGTGAGCGCGATGCCGGACAGCGCCTCGGCGATCTGCTGCACGAGCGCGGCCGGGATCGTCACCGGGGACATCGCGCCCATCAGGATGAACGGCGTGACGACGCAGGGCTGCCCGGCCAGGGTGTACTCGAACAGCGACTCGAGCATCCGCTCGTCCCAGTGCAGCGGCGAGTTGCAGTTGATCAACGAGATCGACACCGGGGTCTTCTCGATCGCCTCGCGGCCGCCGAAGAGGATCTCCCCCATCGCGATCGTGTCGCGGGCGTTGACGCCCGAGACGACGTTGCCCATGTAGACCTTGTCGGTCAGCGTCTGCAGCGCGTAGGTCATGTCGAGGTGCCGCGAGTCGAGCGGGGTGTCGTTCGGCTCGCAGATGACGCCGCCGGCGGAGTCCAGCACCGGGAACGTCTGCGCGAGCTTGGTGAACCGCTCGAAGTCGTCCATCGTCGCCTCGCGGCGGACGTCGCCCTCGCGCACGAAGGGCGGGCCGTAGACGGCGCCGAACGCCATCGAGTCGCCACCGATGTGGATGTTGTGCTCGGGGTTGCGGGCCTGGACGTCGAACTCGCGGGGAGCCTTGGCGATCTGCTCGAGGATCCACTCCGGGTCGAGGAAGACCGTCTGGTCCTCGACGCGCTGGCCGGCCTCGCGGAACAGCGCGAGCGCGCGCTCGCTGTCGAACTCGACGCCGATCTCGGTGACCAGGCGACGCCAGCCCGCGTCGAGCTTGGCCATCGCGTCCTCGGACAGGATCTCGTAACGCGGCATCTTGTTGCGGAACATCTCGACCTCCAGGCAAGGACTCGGGCAACAGAACTCTCGCACGGAAGTTCAGCGGTTCTGCTTGACCCACGCTGGTCGGCATCTTAGCCTCATCATGTGGAAGTCGGTTCCACATGATGAAACACCGTTGTCACACGAGGTCCCGATGAGCAGCACCGCACCGGCGGGCACGCAGGCCGTCGACCGCGCGGCCGCACTGGTCGACCTGATCGTGCGTGCCGACGAGCCGCGCAGCTTCACCGAGCTCAGCGACGAGACCGGCCTGGCCCGCTCCACGACCTCCCGGCTGCTGGCCGCGCTCGAGCGCACCGAGCTGGTCGAGCGCGACCCCGCCGGCGGGTACGTCGCCGGCCCGCTGTTCGCGTTGCACGCCGCCCTGCACGACCCGTGGCCGCAGATCGCCCGCCTCGCCAGGCCGGTGCTGCAGAAGCTCGGCGAGCAGACCGGTGAGACCGTGCACCTCGGGGTCGCCCGCGGTGACGACGTCGTCCACATCGCGCAGACCGAGTCGACCTACCTGCTGTCCGCGCGCGACTGGAACCAGGTCGACGTACCCCCGCACTGCTCGGCGCTCGGCAAGGTGCTCTACGCCTTCGACTGCCTCCCGCTGCCCTCCGGGCGGCTGGAGCGCCGCACCGAGCACACCGTCGCGACCCGCGAGGCACTCGCCGCCGAGCTCGCCGCGTGCCGACGGCAGCGCTACGCCGTCACCGTCGACGAGCTCGAGACCGGGCTCACCGGTGTCGCGGCGCCCGTCGAGGGCCGGGACGGCGTCTTCGCCGCACTCGGCGTGTCCGGGCCCACCGCCCGGCTCCAGGACCGGGTCGACCACATCGGTCGGCTCCTCATCGAGCAGGCCGACGCCCTGTCGAGGCTGCTCCGTCGCCGGACCCAGAACGGCACCGACAGCACCACCACCAAGGAGGGCGCGGCATGACCACCCCATTGACCCCCGAAGAGATCCTGCAGCGGCTGTACGACGAGACGCTGCTCGGCAACGCCCCCGAGGTGCTCGACCTGACCCACCAGGCGCTCACGCTCGAGATGGAGCCGCAGAGCCTGCTGTTCGACGCGCTGATCCCGTCCCTCGAGGAGGTGGGCGCCCGCTTCGAGCGCGGCGACTTCTTCGTCCCGGAGATGCTGATCGCCGGCCGGGCGATGGCCGGCGCGATGGAGGTGCTGCGACCGCTGCTCGCCGAGACCGGTGTGCAGACGATCGGCAAGTTCCTGATGGGCACCGTCAAGGGCGACGTGCACGACATCGGCAAGAACCTCGTCAACATCATGCTCGAGGGTGCCGGCTTCGAGGTGATCGACCTCGGCGTGCAGGTGGCGCCGGAGAAGTTCGTGGAGAAGATCATCGAGCACCAGCCCGACATCGTCGGCTTCTCGGCGTTCCTCACCACGACCATGCCGATGTTCAAGGCCAACCTCAACGCGCTCACCAAGGCCGGCATCCGCGACCAGGTGATCGTGATGGTCGGCGGCGCCCCGGTCACGCAGGAGTACGCCGACGCGGTCGGCGCCGACGGCTACGCGCCCGACGCCTCGGCCACCGTCAAGCGCGCGAAGGACCTGCTGGGCAAGAAGCGTGCCCTGGTGAACGCATGAACACCGCCCCCCTGCTGGAGACCACCCTGCGCTCGGCGACCGCCGAGGTCGTCATCGGCCACGGCCGGCGCTTCTGCCTGATCGGCGAGCGGATCAACCCGACCGGCCGCCGGATCTTCCAGGAGCAGCTCCGGGCCGGGGACCTCTCCGCCATCGAGCGCGACGTCATCGCGCAGGTGGAGGGCGGCGCCGACGTCCTCGACGTCAACATGGGCGTGCCGATGACCGACGAGCCGGACCTGCTGGGCCGGGCGGTCACGCTGGTGCAGAAGGTCTGCGACCTGCCGATCTGCATCGACTCCTCGGTCGTGGAGGCGCTCGAGGCCGGGCTCGCTGCCTACCAGGGCCGGGCGCTGGTCAACTCGATCACCGCCGAGGACGACCGGATGGCGCTGATCCTCCCGCTGGTCAAGAAGTACGACGCGGCGATCATCGCGCTGCCCAACGACGCCGAGGAGATCCCGATGGAGGCGGACCGCCGCCTCGAGCTGGTCCAGCACATCGTGGACGTCGCCACCAACGAGTACGGCATCGCCAAGCAGGACATCGTGATCGACCCGCTCGCGATGCCGATCGGCGCCGACACCGAGGTCGTGAACACCACCCTCGACACGATGCGCCGGATCCGCGACGTGCACGGCCTCAACATGACCTGCGGCGCGTCCAACGTGTCCTTCGGGATGCCCGACCGGCACACCCTGGGTGCGGCCTTCCTGCCGATGGCGATGACCGCGGGCCTCACCAGCGCGATCATGGACACCCGCACGCCCCAGATCGTCACCGCGGTCAAGGCCGCCGACCTCCTGCTCGGGCACGACGAGTGGGGCGGCAGCTGGATCGCCGCGCATCGCAAGAAGCAGGCCGCCGCCACCGGATGAACCACCACACCCCCCTGAACCAGCCGCCGGACGTCGAGGTCGACGGGCTCCGTCGCGAAGGCCTGATCAACCCGCCGGACGGGCCCGGGTCCCAGCCGCACGACGGGTCGGGCCGGGTGCAGCTGTCGTTCTCCCCCTCCGGTCGCGAGGTGCGGGTGCCCCCCGGCGTGACCGTGTTCGACGCGGCGAGCTGGAACGGCATCGCCATCGACTCCACGTGCGGCGGGCACGGCACCTGCAAGAAGTGCAAGGTCCAGGTCCTCGACGGCAGCACGCCCGTGCACCGTCTCGACGCAGCGCTCCTTCACCGCCGCGCAGCTCGCCGACGGCTGGCGGCTGGCCTGTCTCGCACAGGCCACCCAGGACCTCGCGGTCGAGGTCCCGCCGCTGACCACCCGCCCCAAGGCCGCGACCCTCGGCGTGGGACGCCAGGTGATCCTGCGCCCGGCCGTGCAGAAGAGGTACGTCGAGCTCGTCGAGCCCACGCTGCAGGACCAGCGCACCGACCTGCAGCGGCTGACCGACGCCATCGACGACCTCGAGCTCACCCCCGACCTGCACGCCCTGCGCCGGCTGCCGACGGTGCTGCGGGAGGCCGACTTCAAGGTCACCGCGGTGATCGTCGACGAGGCGTTGGTCGACGTCGAGGCGGGCGACACCACCGAGCGCCGCTACGCCGTGGCGTTCGACCTCGGCACCACGACCGTCGTCGCGACGCTGATCGACACCGCCACCGGGACGCCCGCCGCAGTGGCCTCGATGCTCAACAAGCAGCAGCCGTTCGGCGGCGACGTGATCACCCGGATCAGCGCCACGATGATGGACCCGCTGGCCGCCGACCGGTTGCGCGACCTGGCCCAGGACACCTTGCGCGAGCTCACCGGGGACGTGCTGACGGAGGCCGGCGTCGAGCCCAACGACGTCTACGAGGTCGCGCTGGCCGGCAACGCGACGATGACCGCGCTGGTCCTCGGCATCGACCCCGAGCCGCTCGGCGTCGCGCCGTTCGTGATGTCCAGCCGCACCATGCCGACCCTGCTCGCCTCCGACCTCGGCCTGGAGCTGCACCCGCGGGCCCGGGCCGTGGTGTTCCCGGCGCTGGGTGCGTACGTCGGCGGCGACATCGTCTCGGGCATGCTGGCCACCGGCATGGACCGCGACAAGCGCACCCGGCTGTTCATCGACGTCGGCACCAACTGCGAGATCGTGCTGAGCGACGGGGACACGATCGTGTCCACGGCCGCACCCGCGGGCCCGGCGTTCGAGGGCGGCGCGATCCGCTGCGGCATGCGCGCCGCGGACGGTGCCGTCGAGGTGATCCGGATCGACGACGACGGCGTGCACCTGCAGGTCATCGGTGACACCGAGCCCGTCGGCATCTGCGGGTCCGGCCTCGTCGACGCGGTCTCCGAGCTGGTGCGCGCCGGGCTGCTCGACAGCTCCGGGCGCTTCGTGCCGGAGGAGAAGGCCCTCGAGATCGCCCCGCACGTCGCCGACCGGCTGACCAGCATCGGCCAGGAGCGGGTGTTCGTGCTGCACCGCCCGGAGCCGGACTCGCCGCCCGACGAGACCGTCTACCTCTCCCAGCGCGACGTCCGCGAGCTGCAGTTCGCCAAGGGCGCGATCGCCACCGGCTGGACGCTCCTGCTCGAGCAGCTCGGCCTGGAGCAGTCCGACGTGCAGCAGGTGCTGCTGGCCGGGTCGTTCGGCAGCTACCTCTCCCCCGCCGCCGCCGTCCGGATCGGGCTGGTGCCGAAGATCCCGGTGCTGCGCATCGTCTCGGCCGGCAACGTCGCCGGCGAGGGTGCCAAGATGAGCCTGCTCAGCGTCCGCGAACGCGCCGGCGCCCTCGCCCTGCTGGAGGAGGTGGCTTATGTCGAGCTCTCCGACCGCACCGACTTCAACGACCGGTTCATCGACCTCCTCGCGTTCCCCGGCTGAGCCACTGACGGACCGGGTCGCGCTCATCGCGTGCGGGGCGATCGCCGCGCCGTGTGCCCAGGTCGTGGCGCAGCGCGGGTGGCCGGTCGACGTACACCCGTTGCCGCCGCTGCTGCACAACCACCCCGGTCGCATCGCCGACGAGGTGGACCGGCTGGCCGCAGACCTGGAGGGGCGCTACACCAGGGTCGCGATCGGGTACGCCGACTGCGGCACGTACGGCGCCCTCGACGAGGTCTGCGAGCGACGCGGGCTGTCGAGGCTGGCCGGGCTGCACTGCTACGACGTGTTCGGGGGCGCCGACCGGATCCGGGCGATGTTCGACGCACAGCCGGGGACCTACGTCCTCACCGACTTCCTGGTGCGGTCGTTCGGCCGCACCGTCGTCGCCGAGCTCGGGCTGGACCGCCACCCGGAGCTGCGCGACGACTACTTCGCGCACTACACGCGGATGGTGTGGCTCGCGCAGCAGCCCGACGACGAGCTGCGTGCGCTGGCCGAGCAGGCCGCCGACCGGATCGGCCTTCCGCTCACCGTGGTCGAGACCGGACACACCGGGCTCGAACGGGCGCTCGCGGACCTGCTTGCGTAGTGGTCGCCGTCATGGCCTCGACTCCCGCCGACAGCTGGCAGCCGGCGTCTGGCGGATCCCCACCGCCGGCAAGAACCTGATCAACTCCTTCGCCCTCGTGCAGGAGGACGGCAGCGTCACGCTCGTCGACACCGGCCTGAAGAAGGCGCCGGCGCGGATCGTCGCCGGGCTCGCCGCCATCGGCAAGCACCCGCGCGACGTGACCCGGATCGTGCTCACCCACGTGCACCCCGACCACGCCGGCGGAGCCGCCGAGATGAGCCGCCGGACCGGCGCACCCGTGCTCGTCCACGGCGACGACCACGACTGGGCGAAGGACGGGCCGGATCGCCGACGGCAACGACCGGTCGACGCTGATGGGCCGGCTGTTCGCCGCACGGGAGCACGCGAAGATCGAGGCCTTCGAGCCCGGTCCCGCCCTCACCGACGGCGAGGTGCTGCCCGTGAGCGGCGGCCTGCGCGTCGTTCACACACCCGGCCACTCCCCCGGCCACGTCTCGCTGCTGGTCGAGCCGACCGGCACGCTGATCACCGGCGACGCCCTCTTCAACTTCCCGTGGATGCGGCGCGCGAAGATCTCCCCGTCCTTCTTGTGCTCGGACTTCGCGATGACCAAGCGCACGGCACACCGGCTCGGCGAGCTGGAGTACGAGGTCGCGGCGTTCACCCACGGCCCCGAGATCACCGACCGCGCCCGCGAGACCGTCCGCGGCATCCTTCGCGACCTCTAGCTAGCGGACTGCCATCAGCCGGTCGAGGTACTCCCGGCGCCAGGCCTCGGTCTCCGCGACCTGGTTGAACGTGTAGACGTGCAGCCCGGTCACCAGCGACCCGGGTCGCGCCAGCGCCGGAGCGCAGCGCTCCAGGAACTTCTCGCCGGTGAACCCGCCCGGCGCGGCCAGCCGGGTCATCGTGCCCTTGTGCTTCACGAGGAAGCGCGTCGAGTCACCGACGCCGATCTTGGTGGCCATCGCCAGCAGCTTCGCCCGGTCGATCGGCCCCGGGATGCCCAGCAGCACCGGCAGCGTGATGCCCCGGGTGCGCATCCGGTCCACCCACTGCTTCACGGTGTCCGGGTCGAAGTTCAGGTTGCTCACCACGTGGGTGGCGTGCCGGCGCTTGTCCCACATCGACTGCACGGTCAGGTCGTCGCTGATCGTGGGGTGCGACTCCGGGTAGCCGGCGATCCCGACCTCGGGGAAGGGTCGGCCGAGAGCGGTCAGGTCCTCGAGCAGGTCGAGCGCCGAGGTGTAGTCACCGGCGGGCGGGTCCTGGTCGCCGCCGGGCACGAACACCGTGCGCACGCCGGCCGCCTGCATCCGTGCGCAGATCTCGGCCAGCTCGGAGCGGCCGCTCACCATCCGCGCCGCGAGGTGGGGTACGGCGACGTACCCCTGCCTCGAGAGGCTCTCGGTCAGCGCCAGCGTGGCCTCGAGGCCCTTCGCGGGCGAGGCCGTGACGGTGACCGTGCGGTCGAGGGGCAGGTGGGCCAGCACCTTCTCCTCGACCGACGGTGTGGGCAGCACCTCGTAGCGCGCCGAGGTGACCATGTCGGCGAGGAACGCCCCGTAAGCCTTGTTGCGCATGAAGGAACTCATTTCACGATACGCAATTCCACGGCCAGCGTAGCTCCGCGCTCGGGCGCGCCACAAGGCACCGCGCGCAGCCCGCGCGGTGCCTCGTGGACGTGCCCCGTTGCCGTCCCGCGCGTCAGTCGGTGGAGAGCCGGAACTTGCCGTGCTGCACGTTGTCCTCGTCGACCCAGCCACTGACGCCGAGCGCGTCGAGCGGGGCGATGTTCTGCTTGGCCTCCGGGTCGCCGTCGGAGAGCAGGTCCGCCAGCTCCTCGGCCCAGCCGTTGCCGGCGTCGAAGTTCACGAAGAACACGCTCGACGCCTTGTCCGCGTCGGGCACCGCGTCGTCGAAGGCCTGCTGCGAGCCGAGGCCGCCGTTCGTCAACAGCTTCTCGACGTAGTCGCGGCTCAGACCGACGCTCACGACGCCGTCGCCGGTGCCGACCTCGATCATGTCGGCGTCGGGACCGGCCAGCTTCTTGAGCTTGTCGATGATCGGCACGATCTTGTCGGGGTCGCCCGCGATGCGGATGCCCGCGGGCACCTTGGTCGGGTCGGGCGACTCCGTGAGCTCCTGGAGGTCGGCGGTCGCGTCGACCGAGACGCTGATCCCGTCGCCGAGCAGCGTCTCGATGTCCTCGGGAAGCTCGAGGCCGGTCGCCCGCTCGCCCTCGGCGTACATCTCCTCGAGCGACGCGTCGTCGCCCATCATCTCGTCCATCTGCGCGAGGTAGTCGTCGAGCCAGCCCTTGCGGAAGGCGACCGAGAACGCGGCGGCCGTCGTGCTCGGCAGCGTCGTCACGCCGGGTCCCGCGTCGCCGCCGACCGCGCCGAAGCTGTCCGGCAGGCCCTTCGCGGTGAACTCCGCCTCGACCGCGCCGTCGGCGAACCGCACGACACCCGCCGCACCGTCGAAGTCCTTGAACATCTTCTCGACCTCGTCGGAGGGCGTCGTCGCACCGGACTCCATGTGCATGCCGCTGCGCAGGCCGTTGCTCATCGCGCGCGGCGCGTCCTTGGACACGAACATCGTGAGGATCCCGGGGTCGCCGACCCGGTCCATGGCGGTGGTGAACTCCGAGGAGTCCGCCAGCGGGGCGGCCTCGGCGTCCTTGGCCATCGCGTCGGCCTGCTTCTGGGTCTCCGCGATCAGCATGTAGTCGCCGACGAACGCGAAACCGCCCTCACCCTCGGCGTCACCGCACTTCGCGATCTTGGCGGCACCCGCCTTGGCCTTCGCCTCGTCGGTGACCTGCAGCACGACGAGCGGCAGCGCACCCTTCTTGGAGTCGGGCACGGCGGCCACGGCCACCCGGTTGCCGATCCACGGCTCGACGTCCTCGGCGTAGTCGAGCTTCCTTGCAGTCACCCTCGTTGCGGATCTCCTCGAAGACGGCCTTGCGGATGTCGTCGCGACCGCCGAGCTCCTTCTTGATCGAGGGGAACTTGCGGAGCATCTTGAACGCCTCGATCTTCTGGGAGGCGGACGGGTCGAGGTCGAGGCTGACGTAGCCGACGGCGTCGGCGGGAACAGCGGTCGCGGCGGAGCTGCCGCCGGCCATCAGCTGGACCACGCCGTACGCACCCACGCCCACCGCGGCAACGACGGCGACCGCGGCGGCGACGACCAGGCCGGTGCGTCGGCCGCGGCCGGCCGGCGGCTCCCCGGAGTCAGCGGGCGAGGCGGCCGGTGTGTCGGAGCCGAGGTACTCGGGCTCGGTGTGGTCGGGCTCGTTCGTGGACATGGTGGTTCCCCCTGGTCGGCCCGAGAGACGGGCGTGCGAGTTGCGGGGCTCAGCCTAATCGGCCGGGCGCGGCCGCGGAGGGACTACGCGGAGTCCGGCCCGCTCTGTTGCTGATCCGTGTCCGAGACGCGACCGAGCAGCACCAGGAGGGCACCGGCGAGCACCGCCACCGGCCAGGCGAGGTAGGCCGTCCAGACGTGCACGTCGAGGCGCTCGGGCACGTGGGCGCCCAGCTTGGCAGCCCTCAGCGCCGCGGCGGTGTCGCCGGGGCCGAGCTGGTGCCCGACCAGCCACATCGCGCCGGCCGCCAGGCCCGATCCGACGACGAGCAGACAGCTCGTCAGCAGCGGGTCCCGGCTGCGCCACCAGGTGAGCACGATCCCGGCGACGAGTCCCGCGACGACCGCGATCACGACGTACATCCCGTCGGCGGAGAACCGTCGCGAGAGCTCGTTCTCGCTCATCACCCCACCGCGGCGGGTCTTGGTGTAGGCCGCCGGGTCGACCAGCAGCCACCAGAGCACGCCGCAGACGACACCGAGCAGCAGCAGGCCGCCGAGCACCACCAGCACGTCACCGCGGACGCCGCCGAGCGTGCGCGCCCTGCCCGTGGCAGGCTCGGGCTGCGGCCTGGTCGAGACCGGGCCGGGCGTGGCCTGGTCGGTCATCAGCCGGCCAGGCAGTGCGGGCCGAGCAGCGCCTTGAGGTCGGCGAAGAGGGCCGGGCTCGCGGCCACCCGCAGGCGGTCGTCGAGCTTCATCACGGTCGTCGAGGTCTTCGTCATCAGTCGCAACCGTACTTCGGTCACGCCCGGATGGGTGCCGAGGACGTCCTTGAGCTGCTCGACGACCGGCATCGTGCAGCGGGTCGAGGGCATCGTGATCACCACCGGCCCCGAGGGGCCGTCGGCCAGGTCGGGGATGCTGACCTCCTGGCCGTGCAGCTCGGGCTGGTCCTTGGACCGCGACAGCCGGCCCTTGACCGTGACGATGGCGTCCTCGGTGAGAAGGGTGCTGGCCAGCTGGTAGGCGCTCGGGAACAGCAGGACGTCGATGCCGCCCTCGAGGTCCTCGACCGTCACCATCGCCCAGGCGTCGCCGCGCTTGGTGATCTTGCGCTGCACGGACGTGATCAGCCCCGAGATCGTCACGGTCGACCCGTCGGGGCGGTCCTCGTCGATCAGCAGCTGGCCGACCGTGCAGTCCGCGGACGCGGAGAGGATGTGCTCGAGGCCCTGGAGCGGGTGGTCGGAGACGTAGAGCCCGAGCATCTCCCGCTCGTGGCCGAGCAGCGTCTGCTTGTCCCAGTCGGCGATGTCGGGCACCGCGATGGCCACGCCGAAACCGCCGCCGGCGTCCTCGTCGAGCCCGCCGAACAGCGAGTCCTGGCCGATCGCCTCGTTGCGCTTGATGTCGGCGTACTGGTCGACGGCGCTCTCGTGGATCGCCACCAGTGCCCGGCGGCGGTGCCCCAGCGAGTCGAACGCACCGGCCTTGATCAGCGACTCCACGACCCGCTTGTTGCAGACCAGCGTCGGGACCTTGTCCATGAAGTCGGCGAAGTCGGTGTAGCGGCCCTGCTCGCGGCGGGCCGCGACGATCGCGTCGACGACGTGGATGCCGACGTTGCGGACCGCCGACAGCCCGAAGCGGATGTCGGTGCCGACCGGGGTGAAGGTGGCCTCCGACTCGTTGACGTCGGGCGGCAGCACCTGGATCTTCATCCGGCGGCACTCGTTGAGGTAGATCGCCATCTTGTCCTTGTCGTCCTTGACGGACGTGAGGACGGCGGCCATGTACTCGGCCGGGTAGTTGGCCTTGAGGTAGGCGGTCCAGAAGGACACCAGGCCGTAGGCCGCGGAGTGCGCCTTGTTGAAGGCGTAGTCGGAGAACGGGAGCAGGGTGTCCCACAGCGCCTTGATCGCGGCGTGCGAGAACCCGCGCTCGGTCATGCCGGCGGAGAACGCCTCGAACTGCTTGTCGAGCTCTTCCTTCTTCTTCTTGCCCATCGCCCGCCGCAGCAGGTCCGCCTGGCCCAGCGTGTAGCCGGCCAGCTTCTGGGCGATCGCCATCACCTGCTCCTGGTAGACGATCAGACCGTAGGTCTCTCCCAGGACGTCCTCGAGGGCCTCGGCGAGCTCGGGGTGCAGCGGCTCGACCGGCTCGCGACCGTTCTTGCGGCGGGCGTACTTGTTGTGCGAGTCGGCACCCATCGGCCCGGGGCGGTAGAGCGCGCCGACGGCCGAGATGTCCTCGAAGCTGTCGGGTCGCATGCTGCGCAGCAGCGCGCGCATGGGGCCGCCGTCGAGCTGGAAGACGCCGAGCGTGTCACCGCGGGACAGCAGCGCGAACGTCGCCGGGTCGGTCAGCTCGAGCTCCTCGAGGACGACCTTCTCCTGGCGGTTGTTCTCGATGTTGATCAGCGCGTCGTCGAGGATCGTGAGGTTGCGCAGCCCCAGGAAGTCCATCTTGATCAGGCCGAGGCGCTCGCAGGTCGGGTAGTCGAACTGCGTGATGATCGCGCCGTCCTGCTCCCGCTTCATCACCGGTATGACGTCCTGCAGCGGCGCGCTGGACATGATCACGCCGGCGGCGTGCACGCCCCACTGCCGCTTGAGGCCCTCGATGCCGATGGCGGTGTCGACGACCTTCTTGACGTCGGCGTCCGCGTCGTACAGGGCCCGGAACTCGCCGCCCTCGCCGTAGCGCTTGTGGCCGCTGTCGAAGATCTCCTTGAGCGGGACGTCCTTGCCCATCACCGCGGCCGGCATCGCCTTGGTGATCCGGTCGCCCATCGCGAACGGGTAGCCGAGGATCCGCGAGGAGTCCTTGACGGCCTGCTTGGCCTTGATCGTGCCGTAGGTGACGATCATCGAGACCCGGTCGTCGCCGTACTTGTCGGAGACGTAGCGGATCACCTCGCCGCGGCGGCGCTCGTCGAAGTCGATGTCGAAGTCGGGCATCGAGACGCGGTCGGGGTTGAGGAAGCGCTCGAAGATCAGGCCGTGCTGGAGCGGGTCGAGGTCGGTGATCCGCATGGCGTAGGCCGCCATCGAGCCGGCGCCGGAGCCACGGCCCGGGCCGACCCGGATGCCGTTGTCCTTGGCCCAGTTGATGAAGTCCGCGACCACCAGGAAGTAGCCCGGGAAGCCCATCTGGGTGATCACGCCGATCTCGAAGTCGGCCTGCTTGCGCACCTCGGGGGTCACGCCCTGGGGGTAGCGGTAGGCGAGGCCCTTCTCGACCTCCTTGACGAACCAGGTGTCCTCGGTCTCGCCCTCGGGGACCGGGAAGCGCGGCATGAAGTTGGCCGTCTCGTCGAACTCGACGTTGCAGCGCTCGGCGATCAGCAGGGTGTTGTCGCAGGCCTCGGGCAGCCCGTTGGTCTCGCCCCACAGCGCCCGCATCTCGGCCGGGGACTTGATGTAGTAGCTGTCGCCGGAGAACTTGAAGCGCTTGGGGTCGGCCATCGTGCTGCCGGACGAGACGCACAGCAGGTGCTCGTGGGCGGACGCGTCGCCGGGGTTGGTGTAGTGCGAGTCGTTGGTGGCCACGGGCGGGATCCCGAGGTCCTTGGAGAGCCGCAGCAGCCCGTCGCGGACCCGCGTCTCGATCGACAGACCGTGGTCCATCAGCTCGAGGAAGAAGCTGTCCTTGCCGAAGATGTCCTGGAAGTCGCCGGCCGCGGCGCGGGCCTTCTCGTAGTCCCCGATCCGTAGCCAGGTCTGCACCTCGCCGGAGGGACACCCGGTGGTGCCGATCAGCCCCTCGGCGTACTCGGCGAGCAGCTCGCGGTCGGCGCGCGGCTTGTAGAAGAACCCCTCGAGCGAGGAGCGCGACGAGAGCCGGAAGAGGTTGTGCATGCCCTGGGTGGTCTCGGCCAGCAGGGTCATGTGGGTGTAGGCGCCGCTGCCCGAGACGTCGTCGTCGCCGCCGTTGTTCCAGCGCACCCGCTTGCGGTCGAAGCGGGAGGTGTTGGGGGTGAGGTAGGCCTCCATGCCGATGATCGGCTTGACGCCCGCGGCCTTGGCCTTGGCGTAGAAGTCGTAGGCGCCGAACACGTTGCCGTGGTCGGTCATCGCGATCGCGCCCATGCCGAGCTCGGCGGTGCGGGCGAACATCTCCCCGAGGCGGGCCGCGCCGTCGAGCATGGAGTACTCGGTGTGCACGTGCAGGTGGACGAAGGAGTCCGCCCCGCTGGCGCCGCTGATGGCACTGCTGCCAGAACCGCCTGACATGGGCAGAGCTGCCCCTTTCTGTGCTCACGAGCGCGCCACGGAACCGGCCGGCTGGGCAGCCGGCCGATGCTTCATGGGGAAGAGCGACCAGCGTACGTGACCGGACGAGACGATGATGGCAGGACCCACCGACGGTCCCGGATCCCGGGCAGCCGCCCGCCGGGAGGTCTCAGTCCCGGGCCGCGGCGCCCCAGCCGTGCCACGACTCGACCTCGATCCAGGCGCTGACCCGCCGGCGCTCGCGGTTCGGGTACGGCCGGCCCCGGTAGTGGTTCGAGAGCCGGTCGATGTCGACCAGGTCGGGGTCGTCGCGGAACTCCACGACCCGGCCCTGGACGCTCACGTGGGTGTACCAGGAGCTCTCGTCGAGCGCGGTGAGCGAGACCCGGGGGTCGTGGCGGAGGTAGTCCAGGCGCTTGCGGCCCTCGTCCATGTTGACCAGGACCCGGTCTCCCGTCGAGGAGGTACCAGGTGGCCACCGACACCGGCTGACCGTCGGGGCGCAGCGACACGATCACCGCCGGGTTGGGCTTGGCGAGCAGCTCGCGTACGTCGTCGGGCAGCGGTCCAGTGGGCATGGTGGGACTCGTCCTCTCGGTGGTCAGGTGGCGGCGGTCAGACGGGCGGTCAGACGGGGCAGCCGTCGGGACCGCACGCCTCGTCGGTCTCCCCCGCCGTACCCGCGGCTCCCGCTCCCACGAGGGTCAGGGGCGAGCGCTCGGACCACGCCCGCTCCAGCACCTGCAGCAGCTGGTCGGCGGGCTGGGCGCCGGAGACGCCGTACTTGCGGTCGACCACGAAGAACGGCACGCCGCTGATCCCGAGCGCGCGGGCCTCCGCCTCGTCCGAGCGAACGGCGTCGGCGTACTCGTCCCCGTCGAGCACCCGCTCGACGTCGTCGCTGTCGAGGCCGGCGTCGACGGCGAGGCGGACCAGCGCCGCACGGTCACCGACCGGCTCCCCCTCGCTGAAGTAGGCGCGCATGAAGCGCTCCTTGGCCTCGTCCTGCCGGCCGTGGTCGGCGGCGAGGTGGATCAGCCGGTGCGCGTCGAAGGTGTTCGAGCGCAGCGACCGGTCGAGGTGGAAGTCGAGGCCCTGCCCCGCAGCGGCCTCGGTCACGGACGCGACGGCCGCCTCGGCCTGGGCGAGCGGCATGCCGTACTTGCTCGCGATCAGCTCGGCGTGGCCGGGGCCCTCCCCCGGTGCGCTCAGGGACTGCGTGGTCGGGTCCAGCTCGAAGCTGCGCCACTCGACCTCGACGTCGTCGCGGTGCGCGAACTGCGCCAGCGCGCTCTCGAACCGCCGCTTGCCGATGTAGCACCACGGGCAGACGACGTCGGACCAGATCTCGACCTTCACGCTCTCTCCTTCAACTGTTGGCTCTTGTGGGCTAACCATCGGAGCGGCGTCGTTGTTCCGTGTCCGCGTCGAGGCTCTCGCTGATGACCTGGTGCATGATCCGGCGGATCCGCGGCTCCCCGAGGGCCGGAGCGAGGCGTGCCATCCGCGCGACGATCTCGTCCTCGCGGTCGGGGTCGCGGCCGGCCTGTCCCGGCACGTCCTTGAGCCGCTGGACCCGCGCGGTCAGCTGGGCCCGCTCGGCGAGCAGTGCCGCGAGCCGGTCGTCGACGGCGTCGATGCGCCGCCGCAGGCCGGGCAGGCCCGGGTCCGGCCAGGCCATCTCCACGTCCGGCTCGCGCTCCTCGTTGTCCGAGCCGTCGGTCCGGCGCACCTCCGCGAAGCCGTGCCGGGCGTAGAACCGCTGCGCCCCCTCGTTGGTCTCGAACACCCACAGCCCCAGCCCACCGGGGCGCAGGCTCTTCGCGAGGTCGAGCAGCCCGGCGCCGATCCCCTGCCGGACCAGTCGCGGGTCGACGTACAAGGAGTGCAGCCAGTCGTGCTCGAGGATCAGCAGCGCCACGGGTACGTCGTCCCGCTCGGCGAGCCACACCTCGACACCGTCGGTGTCGAACCGCGAACGCATCCAGCGGCGCACGTCCTCGGGCGGGTGGACCGACCGCGGCATCGACGGGAAGGCCGCCTCCCGGGCGGCGAGGTAGAGCGTGGCCAGCGCCTCGGCGTCCTCGACGCCGGCCGGCCTGACCGTCAGGTCCGGCTCAGACGGCATCGCGGAGCGAGTCCAGGGCGTGCTGGAGGTCGTCGGGGTAGTCGGACTCGTACTCCACCTGCTCGCCGGACTCGGGGTGCTCGAAGCCGAGGCGGACGGCGTGCAGCCACTGCCGGTCGAGCCCGACCCGCGCGGCCAGCGTGGGGTCGGCGCCATAGGTGATGTCACCGACGCACGGGTGCTTGAGGGCGGCCATGTGCACCCGGATCTGGTGCGTGCGCCCGGTCTCGAGGTGCACCTCCAGCAGGCTGGCGAAGCGGTGCGCCTCGAGCGTCTCGTAGTGCGTGACGCTCGCCTTGCCGTCCGCGCGGACGGTGAACTTGTAGTCGTGCTTGGGGTGCCGGGCGATCGGCGCGTCCACGGTCCCGGACAACGGGTCGGGGTGCCCCTGCACCAGCGCGTGGTAGGTCTTGTCGACCGTCCGGTTGCGGAAGGCGTTCTTGAGCACGGAGTAGGCGCGCTCGGACTTGGCGATCACCATCACCCCGGACGTGCCCACGTCGAGGCGCTGGACGATGCCCTGCCGCTCGGCCGCGCCGCTCGTCGAGATCCGGAAGCCGGCCGCCGCCAGGTGCGCGACCACCGTCGGACCGCTCCAGCCGGGGCTCGGGTGGACGGCGACCCCGACCGGCTTGTCGATGACCACGATCGCCTCGTCGTCGTGCACGATCTTGATGCCCTCGACGGTCTCCGGGACGATCGCGACCGGGTCGATCACGGCCGGGATGGCCACGTCGAGCATCGAGCCGGGCTCGACGCGGTCGGACTTGGCCGGTGGTCGACCGTCGACGCTGACGTGGCCGCTGAGGATCAGGTCGGCCGCGCGGGTCCGCGACAGGCCGAACATCCGGGCGATGGCGGCGTCCACGCGTTCGCCCGCGAGACCGTCGGGCACGGTGACCGTGCGCCGGTCGTGACCGGTGAAGTCGGGCTCGGTCACGAGTTCTGGGAGGGGTCGTCGTCGCGGCCCCGGTGGCTGCGGGTCCCGTTGACGGAGATCCCGCGCACGGCCTGCAGGATGATCACGCCGGCGGCGATGTTGATGCAGACGTCGGCGACGTTGAAGATCGGCCAGTTGGGCAGCTGCAGGAAGTCCACGACGTGTCCGCGGAAGACCCCCGGCGCGCGGAAGATCCGGTCGGTCAGGTTGCCGAGCACGCCGGCCATCAGGAAGCCGAGGCCGATCGCCCACCCGGTGCTGCGCAGCCGGCGCGCCACCCACAGCACGGCGATCCCGGCGGCGAACGCGACCCCGGTGAGCACGAACGTGTACGACGTACCGGTGCTGAACGCCGCGCCGGGGTTGCGGGCGAGGTACAGGGTCAAGAAGTCGCCGACGACCTGGACCGGAGGACGGTCCGTGAGGTGCTCGACGGCGAGGATCTTGGTGACCAGGTCGGCGGTGTACCCCAGCAGGGCGATCGCGGCGAAGAGGGCCAGGGCGCCTGGACGCGCGTGCGACCGATCCTCGGGACCGGTGGGGGTAGTCGTTGCGTCGCTGGGGTTCAGCGACGCTCCTCGCGCTGCTTGCATGACAGGCACAGTGTGGCACGCGGGAACGCCATCAACCGCATCTTGCCGATCGGCTCCCCACAGCTCTCGCACACGCCGTAGGTGCCGTCCTCGATGCGGGCCAGGGCCCGCTCGGTCTGGGCCAGCATCTCCCGCGCGTTGTTCGCCAGGCTCATCTCGTGGTCGCGCTCGAACGTCGTCGAGCCCACGTCGGCCTGGTCGTTGCCCGCACCGTCACCGGCGTCGCGCATCAGGTCGTGCAGCTCGTGCTCGGCGAGGTTCAGCTCCGAGCGGAGCCGGTCACGGTCCACGTTGAGGTCACCGCGCACCTCGGCCAGCTCGGCCTTGGTCCAGGGCTTCTCGTCGGACTTGACCGCCAGCTTCTTCGGCGCGGCCGACGGGGTCTTCTTCGCGGGAGTCTTCTTCGCGGGGGCCTTCGTCGCGGGGGCCTTCGTGGCGGGGCCTTCGTGGCAGGCGCGGCCTTCTTGGTCACGGCCTTCTTCGCCGGTGCCGTCGTCTTGGTCGCGGCCTTCTTCGCCGGCGCCGCCTTCTTGGCCGCGGTCTTCTTCACCGGCGCGGACTTCTTGGCCGACGTCTTCTTGGCCGGTGCCGTCGACTTGGTCGCGGTCTTCCTCGCCGGCGCGGACTTCTTGGCCGACGTCTTCTTCGCCGGCGCGGCCTTCTTCGCGGGCGCCGTCGTCTTGGTCGCCGTCTTCTTCGCCGGCGCGGACTTCTTGGCCGACGTCTTCTTCGCCGGCGCGGCCTTCTTCGCGGGCGCTGCCGTCTTCGTCGACGACTTCTTCGCCGTGGTCGCGGTGGTCGCGGTCGCCCTGCGGGTGACCCGCTTCGCTGCGGCCATGGTCGACCCGGCCAGCTTGCGTGCTGTCGTGCGTGCCATGTGCCCCGGCTCCCCTCGAAAAACCGTGAATACATCAAGGAACGTGTGGCCGGCCTACGCCCGACTGCCACACGCGTGCGGCGAGGATATGCCGCACCCGCACCCCTGACAACCAACCGCGCCCACGATTCGGTAACTTTCCCTGCCTCTCCGACCGAAACCCGGATGAACCTTGCCCCTCCGGTCTGGCAGACTTGAGGCACCGCACGGTGTGGACGGGACGAGTAGCTCCGGGAACAGCCGGCAGCGACCTGGGGACGGTGAGAGCCCAGGGGTGTTGTCCGGAGCGAAGATCACCCTGAACCGCCGGAAGAGCGCCCGCCCCGGTCCGCCGGGAACGGCAGGTAGACCCGGCAGCGGTGACGAGAGAGGGCGACCAGCGGCACCGGTCGCCAAGGAGGGTGGTACCGCGGGATCGCCGGTCCGATGGCCGGTCGTCTCGTCCCTTCAGCCCCGCACGATCCAGGCCGAAGTGACGCAGACGAAGGACCAGCCGTGAGCGAGTACCGCCCCGTCCCCCCGCAGGTGGACCTCCCCGCCCTCGAGCACGAGGTGCTCGAGCTGTGGCGGGACAACAAGACCTTCGACAAGTCGCTGGACCGCGCCGGTGGCCGTCCTCGCTGGACGTTCTTCGAGGGGCCGCCGACCGCCAACGGCCGCCCCGGCACCCACCACGTCGAGGCCCGCGTCTTCAAGGACCTGTTCCCCCGCTTCAAGACCATGCAGGGCTACCTGGTCGAGCGGAAGGCCGGCTGGGACTGCCACGGCCTGCCGGTCGAGCTCGCCGTCGAGAAGGAGCTCGGCTTCTCCGGCAAGCGCGACATCGAGGCCTTCGGGGTGGCGGAGTTCAACGACAAGTGCCGCGAGTCGGTGCTGCGGCACGTCGACGCCTTCGAGGAGATGACCGAGCGGATGGGCTACTGGGTCGACACCTCCGACCCCTACCGCACCATGGACCCGGCCTACGTGGAGTCGGTCTGGTGGGCGCTGAAGCAGATCCACGGGAAGGGCCTGCTCGTCGAGGACTACCGCGTCTCTCCCTACTGCCCGCGGTGCGGCACCGGCCTCTCGGACCACGAGCTCGCGCAGGGCTACGAGACGGTCACGGACCCCAGCGTCTACGTGCGGTTCCCGCTGACGTCGGGCCCGTTCGAGGGCTCTGCCGATCGTCCGGGCGCAGCGCTGCTCGTCTGGACGACGACCCCGTGGACCCTGGTGTCCAACACGGCCGTCGCCGTCCGCCCCGATGTGGAGTACGTCGTGGCGACCGACGGCACCGAGCGGCTCGTCGTCGCCGAGCCGTTGTTCGACACCGTCCTCGGCGAGGGCTGGACCGTCGAGGACCGGGTGACCGGCCGGGACATGGAGCGGTGGAGCTACCAGCGGCCCTTCGAGCTCGTGGAGTTCCCGCCCAGCGAGACCCCGCCGCACATCGTGGTCACGGCTGACTACGTCACGACCGAGGACGGCACGGGACTCGTGCACCAGTCCCCCGCCTTCGGTGAGGACGACATGGCGGTCAGCAAGGCGTACGGGCTGCCGGTCGTCGTACCCGTGCAGGCGGACGGGCGCTTCGTCGAGGACCTGCCGCTGGTCGGCGGGCAGTTCTTCAAGCACGCGGACACCGACCTGGTCGAGGACCTCCGGGCCCGCGGCCTGCTGTTCCGGCACGTCGCCTACGAGCACAGCTACCCGCACTGCTGGCGCTGCCACACGCCGTTGATGTACTACGCCCAGCCGTCGTGGTACGTCCGGACCACCCAGGTCAAGGACGCCCTGCTGCGCGAGAACGAGAAGACCAGCTGGTTCCCCGAGACCATCAAGTGGGGGCGGTACGGCGACTGGCTGACCAACAACATCGACTGGGCGCTGTCGCGCAGCCGCTACTGGGGGACGCCGCTGCCGATCTGGCGCTGCGTCGAGGGCCACCAGACCTGCGTGGGCTCGCTGGCCGAGCTCAGTGAGCTCACCGGCACGGACCAGTCCGGGCTCGACCCGCACCGGCCCTACGTCGACGCGGTGGTGTTCGCCTGCCCGGAGTGCGACGGGGAGGCGCAGCGGGTGCCGGAGGTCATCGACGCGTGGTTCGACAGCGGCTCGATGCCGTTCGCCCAGTGGGGCTACCCGCACGTCCCGGACTCGGCGCGGGCGTTCGAGCAGGCGTACCCCGCCGACTTCATCTGCGAGGCGATCGACCAGACCCGTGGGTGGTTCTACACGTTGATGGCGATCGGCACCGCGGTGTTCGACGAGTCGTCGTACAAGAACGTGCTGTGCCTCGGCCACATCCTCGCCGAGGACGGCCGCAAGATGTCCAAGCACCTCGGCAACATCCTCGAGCCGATGCCGCTGATGGACCAGCACGGTGCCGACGCGGTGCGCTGGTTCATGGCGGCGTCCGGGTCACCGTGGGCGGCCCGCAGGGTCGGGAACACGACGATCCAGGAGACGGTCCGCAAGGTCCTGCTGACCTACTGGAACACCGTGGCCTTCCAGGTGCTCTACGCCCGCACGTCCGGCTGGAGCCCCGGCGACGAGGCGCCCGCGCTGGCGGACCGACCGGTGCTCGACCGGTGGGCGCTGTCGGAGGCGCACCGGCTGGCGGTCGGCGTCACCGAGGCGCTGGAGGTCTTCGACACCCAGCGCGCCGGCAGCCTGCTCGCGGCGTACGTCGACGACCTGTCGAACTGGTACGTCCGCCGGTCGCGCCGCCGCTTCTGGGCCGGGGACCCGTCCGCGCTGGCGACCCTGCACGAGTGCTTGTACGTCGTGACGCTGCTGATGGCCCCGATCACGCCGTTCATCACCGAGCGGGTGTGGCAGGACCTGTTCGCCTCGACGTCGGTGGAGCTGCCGGAGTCGGTGCACCTCGCGCGCTGGCCGCAGGTCGACGGCAGCCTCGTCGACGACGAGCTGCAGACCCAGATGTCGCTGGCCCGCCGGCTCGTCGAGCTGGGGCGTGCCGCGCGGGCGGACGCCAAGGTGCGCACCCGGCAGCCGCTGAGCCGCGCGCTGGTCGGGTCCGCGGCGTGGGCTCGACTGAGCGAGGAGCTGCGGCGCGAGGTCGCCGAGGAGCTCAACGTCGGTGCGATCGAGCCGCTGTCCTCGGCCGGTGCCGACCTGGTCGACCACTCGGCGAAGGGGAACTTCCGGGCCCTGGGCAAGCGGTTCGCCAAGCAGACCCCTCGGGTCGCCGCCGCGATCGCCGCGTCCGACGCGGCCGTGCTGGCCGCCGCGCTCGAGGCCGACGGGCGGGCCACCGTCAGCGTCGACGGCGAGGACGTCGAGGTGCTGCCCGACGAGGTGATCGTCGCCGAGCGGCCGCGCGAGGGCTGGTCGGTGGTCAACGAGCAGGGCGAGACCGTCGCCCTCGACCTCGAGCTCACCCCGGAGCTGGTCCGGGCCGGTGTGGCCCGCGAGGTGGTCCGCCTGGTCCAGGAGGCCCGCAAGAACAGCGGCTTCGACGTCAGCGACCGGATCGCCCTGACCTGGCAGGCCGAGGGCGACACCGCCGCGGCCCTGCGAGAGAACGGTGCGCTGGTCGCCGACGAGGTGCTGGCCACGTCGATGGACGAGGGCTCGACCTCCGACGGGACCACGGTCCGCGACGACGACCTCGGCCTCACCTTCTCGATCCGGAAGGTCTGACACCCCTGCCAAATCTGTCACTCCCCTGCCGTTGCAACGGCGGGGGTGTGACAGTTTCCCAGGGGGCCCTGGGAATCTGCGGCCCAGAAACGCCACGAGGCCGGTGTCCCTACTCGGGACACCGGCCTCGGTCGTCGTACGGGGTGCTGCTGGGCTCGATCAGTTGCCCTGGTTGTCGTTCTCGTCGCCGAGCAGGGACTTCAGCCGCTTGGGGGCGTGGTCGCTGCCGGACAGGATGCCCCCCTCGCCGCTGCCGTCGAGGGCGGCGAGCTGCTGCTGGAAGTAGCTCTTGAGACGGGAGCGGTACTCACGCTCGAACGAGCGCAGGTTCTCCACCTCCGCGTTGAGCTTGTCCTTCTCCTTCTCGAGGTCGCCGAAGAGCTGCTGGCGACGCTCGGCGGTCTCGGAGTCCAGCATCTGCGAGCGGGTCCGGGCGTCGGACTCGACGCGGTCGGACTTGACCTTGCTCTCGGACTCGAGCCGCTCGGCCTTGGTGCGGGCCTCGCCGATGATCTTGTCGGCCTGGTCCTTGGCCTCACCGACCAGCTCGTCGGCGTTGCGGGTGGCGATCTCGAGCAGCCGGGCGGCGGCGCTGGACGCGTCGGCCACCGTGGTGACCTTGATCGTCTCGACCGGAGCCGCGGCAGCCGGGGTGGGCGCGGGAGCCGGGGTGGGCTCGGGAGCCTTGACCGGCTCGGGAGCCTTCTCCTGGACGGGCGCCGGAGCCGAGGTCGACCCACCGCCCTGCTGGGCTGCGGAGAGCTTGCTGCGCAGGTCCTCGTTCTCACGAGTCAGTCGGGCCAGCTCGGCCTCGACCTCGTCGAGGAACTGGTCGACCTCGCCCATGTCGTACCCCTCGCGGAGCCGGACAGGAGTAAAGCGCTTGTTGCTCACGTCCTCAGGCGTCAGCGGCATGACCTCACCCTTTGTTCGTAGTCATCAGTCATCTGTCGTTGCGGTGCGTGGTGCTGGTGGTGCGTGTGGCTCATCGCCACGCGGCCCACCGTACTCCGAATCGTGGTCCTCACGTCCGGCGGGGCGTTCTCCCGTGGCTCCGGGAAGGATACCCAGTCGCGGGCCTCCGCCCACAAGCGACGGACCGTGCCGCGGGCAAGGAGTTTTCGCGGTGCCGGGTTCAGAAAGGCAGCCTCACGGCCACGATCCGGAGCAGGTACACGAGGATCAAGATGATCAGGAAGCTGGTGTCGAGAGCGACCGATCCCAGACGCAGCGGCGGCACGAACCGTCGCACGAACACGATGGGCGGGTCCGTCGCGGTGTAGACGATCTCCAGGATGAACAGCACCGGCCCGCGAGGTGTCCACGACCGGGCGAAGACCTGCACCCAGTCGACGACGAGCCGGATCAGCATCAACCCCAGGAAGACGGAGAGGACGAAGTAGAGGATCGTGCCGAAGGGTCCGGGAGCCACAAGGCTGGAGTCTAGCCAGGGCGGGGCAACGCGTCTCGGCGCCGACACCCGTGACGCGGACGCCTCAGCTCTGGTTGAAGAAGCCGCCCTCGGCGATGCGCTGCTTGTCCTCGGCGGCGACCGAGACGTTGGGCGGGGAGAGCAGGAAGACCTTGTTGGTGACCCGCTCGATGGTGCCGCGTACGGCGAACACGAGCCCGGCCGCGAAGTCGACGAGACGCTTGGCGTCGGCGTCGTCCATCTCGGAGAGGTTCATGATCACCGGAACGCCCTCACGGAAGTTCTCGCCGACGGTGCGCGCCTCGTTGTAGGTGCGCGGGTGCAGCGTGGTGATCCGGGAGAGCTCGGCCACGACGCCCTGCGGGCCGACGGCCTGCGGGGAGGCAGCCGGCCGGCGGCGCTCGGAGATGTTCGCGACGGGCGCCGGGCGGGCCGGCTCGTCGACGTGCCCGCGCGGAGCGCGCTCGTCGTACTCGTCGTAGTAGTCCTCGTCGTAGCGTTCGGTGTCCTCGAGCAGGCCAAGGTAGACACCCATCTTGCGCATCGCGCTGCCCATGACTTCTGCCTCCGGTACATCTGCGGGTCCCCTGATGGGCCCCGCTGCTACGGGTTCGACACTACCTTCTGGGGGGCCTGCTACCGAGCACCGCGCTGCCTATCCGCACGTGTGTCGCGCCGGAAACCACGGCTGCCTCGAAGTCGCCGCTCATCCCCGCCGAGACCCAGGTCGCCGCGGGGTCGATGAGCCGCACCCGGTCGGCGATCTCGGCGAGTTTCGCGAAGCCGGGCTGGGGATCCACCCCGAGTGGTGCGACGGCCATGACGCCGCGGAGCCGCAGCCCCTCGGCCGCGGCGACCTGCTCGGCCAGTGCCTCGACGCCGTCCGGCGGCACTCCCGCTCGGCCGCTGCCGCCCTCCCCCGACGCCGGGTCGTCGAGGCTGACCTGCACCAGCACGTCGAGCACGTGGTCCCGGGCGTGCGCGCCGGTCGACAGCCCGCGCAGCAGCTTGGCGCGGTCGACGGACTCGACCACGTCGGCGTACGCCGCGACCGCCGCCGCCTTGTTGCTCTGGAGGCCGCCGACGAAGTGCCAGACGAGGTCGAGGTCGGCGCACTCGGCGGCCTTGACCTCGGCCTCCTGGTGACGGTTCTCGCCGACGTGCCGGACGCCCAGGTCGGCGAGGAGGTGTACGTCGGAGGCGGGGAAGAACTTGGTCACGACGGTCAGCGTCACCTCGGCGGGGTCGCGGCCGACGCTGGCGCAGGCAGCGGCGATCCGGCCGCGGACCGACTCGAGGTTGGCCGCGACCTCGTCGCGCCGGTCGCTCGACGGCGTGGAGCTCACGGCCGCAGCCAGACCAGGCCGGCGAGCCGGCCCGAGGCGCTGCCCTGGCGCCGGTAGGAGAACAGGTCGTCGTCCTCGATGGTGCAGCGCGACGCGTCGACGACGTCCGCGCCCGACCGCGCCAGCTGGGCGAGCACGCCGGCACCGATGTCCAGCGACGGCGTGCCCCACGAGGTCTCGGCGTAGGACTCCGGCACGACCTCGCTGACGTCGGCGCGCATCTGCTCCGGCACCTCGTAGCACGCACCGCACACGTGCGGCCCCACCCACGCCCGCACCTCGGTCGCGCCCAGGCCGCGCATCGCGGCGACGGCGGCCGGGACCACGCCCGCGACCAGCCCGGGACGGCCCGCGTGCACCGCGGCGACCACCCCGGCGGCCGGGTCGGCGAGCAGCACCGGCACGCAGTCGGCGACCCGCACCATCAGCACCGTGCCGGGCTCGGCGGTCACCAGCGCGTCCCCGGTCGGCGGCTCCTCGCCGGCCGCGACCACGTGCACGTCGGCGCCGTGCACCTGCCGCATGCGTACGACGGGCGGGGCCGGCGCGGCGTCGACGGTGCCGGTGAACGCGCGCACCGCGACGTCGAGGTTGCGCAGGAAGTCGCCGGGCGCGGCCGAGGGCTCGGCGAGGTCCAGGGACGCGGACGGACCGCCACCGGTTCCTGCGTGGCGGTCCGTGAACGCGATCTCGACGCGGCCCTGCGTGTCCTGGAAGGCGAACACAGTGCTGGCGATCTCCTTGCTGGGGCCGGCCGGGAAACCCGGCCGGCGACGGGTCACTTCAGGAAGTCGGGCACGTCCAGCTCGTCGTCGTCGAAGTGCACCGGACGCGGCTGCCGCGGCGCCGGGGTGGTGCTCTGCCCGGTGGTGCCCTGCGGGGTGGTCGACCGCGCCGAGACGCCGGCGCGCTCGGGCTCCTGCTGGCGGCTGGGCGTCAGCGGCGAGCCGGTGGTGGGCCGGCCGGTCTCGTAGCCGACCGGTGCCGGCGTGCGCTGCGGGCTGGTCGGCTGCGAGGGCAGCACGCCACCGTGCTGGGCGGCCGCGCGGGTCTCGGACTGCGACTGCTGGGCCACGGGCTCGCGACGCAGGACCGTGCCGTTGTCACGCTTCTTGGGCATCCCGCCGTCGAACCCGGCCGCGATCACGGTGACCCGCACCTCGTCGCCGAGCGCGTCGTCGATGACCGCGCCGAAGATGATGTTCGCCTCCGCGTGCGCGGCCTGCGACACCAGGGCCGCCGCCTCGTTGATCTCGAAGAGACCCAGGTCGGAGCCACCGGCGATGGAGAGCAGCACGCCGTGCGCCCCGTCGATGGAGGCCTCGAGCAGCGGGCTCGAGACGGCCATCTCGGCGGCGGCGACCGCGCGGTCCTCGCCGCGGGCGGAGCCGATGCCCATCAGCGCCGAGCCGGCGTTGGACATCACCGACTTCACGTCGGCGAAGTCCAGGTTGATCAGGCCCGGGGTGGTGATCAGGTCGGTGATGCCCGAGACGCCCTGCAGCAGCACCTGGTCGGCCTGCTTGAAGGCGTCGAGGATCGACACGTTGCGGTCGCTGATCGACAGCAGCCGGTCGTTCGGGATCACGATGAGGGTGTCCACCTCCTCGCGGAGCTGGGAGATGCCCTCCTCGGCCTGGTTGGCGCGCCGGCGACCCTCGAAGGCGAACGGGCGGGTGACCACACCGATCGTCAGGGCGCCCAGCGACCGGGCGATGCGCGCGACGACCGGCGCGCCGCCGGTGCCGGTGCCACCGCCCTCGCCGGCGGTCACGAACACCATGTCGGCGCCCTTGATGACCTCTTCGATCTCTTCGGCGTGGTCGTCGGCGGCCTTGCCGCCGACCTCGGGGTTGGCGCCCGCGCCGAGTCCGCGGGTGAGCTCACGGCCGATGTCGAGCTTGACGTCGGCGTCGCTCATCAGGAGTGCCTGGGCATCGGTGTTGATCGCGATGAACTCGACGCCCTTGAGCCCGACCTCGATCATCCGGTTGACGGCGTTGACTCCACCTCCACCAATACCCACGACCTTGATGACGGCCAGGTAGTTCTGCGGTGCTGCCACGGCAGGTGCCTCTCGCTGCTGGCTGCTCTGCAATGCAGGGCAGACGGGGTGTATGTCGGTGGGGAAGACACGAGCCTGACCGAACCGGAACCCTAACCCTGAAGTAGAGGGTTATAGTTATGTCAACCTCGTGCTTGTAGAAAAAGTTAGGTGATCAGCACGGCCCGGTGCCGCAGACACGCGGCGCGCCACGGGTTTCTCGAAAGTTTCTGACGTCACTTCCGGATGATCGGCTTGCCGGGCACGCTGACGTCGTACGTCGCGGCCTTCTGGCCCAGCAGCACCGTGAGCACCCGCGCCTTGGCCGCCGACTCGGCCGCACTCCCCCAGCGCACCGTGCGGCCGCTGCGCAGCCGCAGCGAGATCGTGTCGACGGTGCGCACCTCGACGTAGTCCACCTTCGCGGCGATCTCGGGCGGCAGGGATCCCGCGACCTCGGCGGCCTCGGCGAGCGCGTCGGCGCGCGGCCGGCCCGCCATCCGGATCACCGGCAGGCTCTTGGGGCGGGACGGGTAGCGGCGGAACATCACGCCCTGGTCGTCGAGCCCGCGCAGCGTCCCGCCCTGGTCCACCACCGCGACGGCCTGCCGCTCGGTGACGTCGATGCGGATCCGGTCCGGCCAGGCTCGTGAGACGTCGACGCTCTTGACCGCGGGCATGCCGAGCACCCGCTGGGTGATCGCGTCGAGGTCGGCGGTCGCGAGTGGTGACCCGGTGGGGACCTCGGCCACCCGGCGTACGTCGCGGGGGTCGACGACCCCGGCGCCCTCCACCCGGACGCCCTGAACGGCGAGGACGGAGGAGAAGAACACCAGCCACACCGAGCCTGCGACGAGCCCGAGGAGCAGCACACCGACCAGCACGCGGCGCCAGGCCAGCCAGCGGCGCGCCCACTGCCGGCGCACGAAGCGCTTGCGGGCGATCCGGACGGTGCGCTCGGTGTCCTCGCTGCCGGGCTCGTCCACGTCGGTGTCGTCGCGGGTGAAGATGCTCATGAGGCACGCTCCGCGAGGAGCTCGAGCACCTCGGGGCCGACCAGCGTCACGTCGCCGGCACCGAGGGTCAGCACCAGGTCGCCGGGCCGGGCCCGCTCCACGAGCACGGCAGGGGTCCTCGACCAGGACGGCTCGAAGACCACCCGGCCCTCGGGCAGCGGGACGTGCGAGGCGACCAGGCCGCCGTTGATGCCGGGCTCGGGGTCCTCCCGGGCGACGTAGACGTCCATCACGACGACCTCGTCGGCGGCGCCGAGGGCCACCCCCATCGCGGCACCGAAGATCTTGGTGCGGGAGACCAGGTGCGGCTGGAACGCGACGATGAGCCGGCCGTCGCCGGCCAGCGACCGGGCCGCCTGGAGGTCGCCGACGATCTCGGTGGGCTGGTGCGCGTAGCTGTCGTAGACCCGGACCCCGTCCGCCTCGCCCTTGAGCTCCATCCGCCGACGGGTGCCGGTGAACGCCTCGAGCCCGCGACGCAGCTCGTCGAAGCCGAAGCCCAGCTGCAGCCCGGCGCCGAGGGCGGCGAGCGCGTCCAGGACGTAGTGCCGGCCGGGGATCTGCAGCGCGACGACGCCGAGCCGGCGGCCGTGGTGCACGACGGTGAACGTGGACGTGGAGCCGGCGAACTCGAGCCCCTCGGCCCGCAGGTCCGCGTGCTCGGCCTCGCCCACCCCGACGACGGTCAGCCCCTTGTCGCGCGCCTGCTCGGCGAGGTCCGCGGCGCCGGCGTCGTCGACGCAGGCGACCAGGAAGCCGTCGGGGTCGATCCGGTCGATGAAGGTCGTGAAGGCGGCGCGGTAGTTCTCCTCGGTGCCGTAGTTGTCGAGGTGGTCCGCCTCGACGTTGGTCACCAGGGCGCCGGAGGGCGAGTAGACCAGGAACGCGCCGTCGCTCTCGTCGGCCTCGGCGACGAAGATGTCGCCGCTGCCGTCATGGGCGTTGGACCCGGACACGTTGAGCTCGCCGCCGATCGCGAACGACGGGTCGGCACCGCAGTGCTGCAGCGCGACGGTCAGCAACGAGGTGGTGGTGGTCTTGCCGTGGGTGCCGGCGACGGCGACCACCCGCCGGTCCTGCATCACCGACCACAGGGCCGCCGAGCGCGGCAGCAGCCGGAGCCCGAGACGCTGGGCCTCGACGACCTCGGGGTTGTCCTCGCGCACCGCGGTGGAGACCACGAGCGAGTCGGCGTCCTGGACGTGCGAGGCGTCGTGCCCCACCCAGCAGGTGGCGCCGAGCGCACGCAGGGCCTCGATCGCGCGGGACTCCTTGGCATCGCTGCCGCTGACCGTGATCCCCCGGGCCAGCATGATCCGCGCGATGCCGGACAGTCCTGCACCGCCGATGCCGACGAAGTGAACCCGTCCGAGGCGGTCCGCCGGGAGCAGCTCGTCGGGAACGGGAACTCTCACGAGCCGGCCCCCTCCCCGGCCGCGAGCACCATGCGGGCGAGCAGCTCGTCGGCGTCGCGCGGGATCAGGTTCGCCGCCGCGGCCGACATCGACGCCAGCCGCTGCGGATCGGTGACGAGGTGCGGGACGGTCGCGGCGACCCACTCGGCGGTGAACGCTGCGTCCTGGACCAGCAGCCCTCCCCCGGCGTCGACGACGGGACGCGCGTTGAGGTCCTGCTCGCCGTTGCCGATCGGCAGGGGGACGAACACCGCGGGCAGCCCGACGGCGCTGACCTCCGTGACGGTGTTGGCGCCCGCGCGGCAGACCACCAGGTCCGCCGCGGCGTAGGCCAGGTCCATGCGGTCGACGTACGGCAGCACGACGTAGGGAGGCTCGTCACCGGTGCGCGTCACCGAGGCCTCGCCGTTGGCGCCGACGACGTGCAGCACCTGGACACCGGCGTCGGCGAGGCTGCGCTCGGCCCCGGACACGGACTGGTTGAGCCGGCGGGCACCCTGCGAGCCGCCGAAGACGAGCAGCGTGGGCCGGTCGGCGTCGAGGCCGAACGTGCGGCGCGCCTCGTCGCGGACCGCCGGGCGGTCGAGGGTGGAGATCATCCGGCGGATCGGCAGCCCGACGTACGTCGCGTGCCGCAGCGGGGTGTCGGGGAAGCTCGTCGCGACGTGCGTGGTGAACCGCGCGCCGAGCTTGTTCGCGATGCCGGGCAGGGCGTTGCCCTCGTGCACGACGATCGGGACGTGCCTGCGGCGCGCAGCGAGGTAGGCCGGCACCGAGACGTAGCCGCCGAAGCCCACCACGACGTCCGGGTGGATCCGGTCGATCACCTCGAGGGCGGCCTTGACGGCGCCGCGCAGCCTGGCCGGGACCTTGGCGAGGTCGGCGTTGGGCCGCCGGGGCAGCGGCACCGGCGGGATCATCTCGAGCGGGTAGCCCGCCTCGGGGACGACCCGCCCCTCGAGACCACGAGGCGTGCCCAGGGCGGTGACCTCGACCGAGTCGTCGAGACGGCGCAGAGCGTCGGCGGTGGCGAGCAGCGGCGAGGTGTGCCCCGCCGTGCCACCCCCGGCCAGCAGGACCTTCATCGCATGCGCCTCGTCAGGCTGCTCGAGGTGACGCCGGCCGCCGAGCGGCGCCGGCGGCGGTCGCGCAGGGCGGCCTTGGCGCCGGGCTCCGAGCGGGCGAACGACACCAGCAGCCCGAGCGCCACCAGCGACGGCAGCAGCGCCGATCCGCCGTAGGACACCAGCGGCAGCGGCAGCCCGATCACCGGCAGCAGCGCGAGCACCATGCCGACGTTGATCATCATCTGCGCGGTCAGCCAGACCGTGATGCCCGCGGACATGTAGCGCACGAAGGGGTCACGGGTGCGTACGGCGACCCGCACACCGGCGTACGCGATGGTCAGGAACAGGGCGAGCACGAGCACCGTGCCGACCAGACCGAGCTCCTCGCCGAGCACGGCGAAGATGAAGTCGGTGTGCGCCTCGGGCAGGCTGCCCCACTTCTGCTGGCTGGCGCCGATGCCCTTGCCGAACAGGCCTCCGCTCGACATCGCGAACAGGCCGTGCGCCGACTGCCAGCCGGCGCCCTGGTAGTCCTTGAACGGGTCCGCGAAGTTCGTGAGCCGGTCGAGGCGCTCCTTGTTGGTGCTGGCGAGGTAGAGCGCGAAGACGCTCACCGTGACCATCGACCCGACGAAGAGGCGGGCCGGGGCGCCGACCACCCAGAGCATCCCGAGGATGATCGCCATCAGCACCAGCGCGGTGCCGAGGTCGCCGCCGAGCAGGACCAGGCCGACGATCAGGACCATGACCGGGGCCACCGGGATCAGGGTGTGCCGCCAGTCGTCGAGCAGCTTCTCCTTGCGGGCGTAGACGTCCGAGCACCACAGGATCACCGCGAGCTTCGCGACCTCGGCGGGCTGGACGACGACCGGTCCGATGGCGAGCCAGTTGCGGTTGCCGTTGACCTCCACGCCCAGGCCGGACTGGGTCAGCGCGAGCAGGGCCACGGCGAGGATCAGAGCGGGCCAGGCGAGGAAGCGCAGGGCACGGTGCGGGAGGCGGGTCGCGACGAACGCGACGGGCAGCGCGACCAGGACCCAGGTCAGCTGGCGCAGGAACCAGTAGTAGCTGTTGCCGTGCTTGACGAAGCCGTCGACGCTCGAGGCGCTCAGCACCTCCATCAGACCGATCGCCAGCAGCAGGGTCGAGGCGGTGAGCAGCAGGTAGTACGACGTGAGCGGTCGGTCGAGCGTGTGCCGGAAGCTCGCGAACCAGCTGCCGGCGTGCCCCGATCGACCCGGGTGCCCCGAGTGAGCCGACTGCGCGGTCGGGGCGGCCTGCTGGCGCTGCTCCCCTGCCGTGGTGGTCACTCAGTGCCCTCCTGCTCGTGCGGGGTGCTCAGCGGTCGAGGCGGCGCACCGACTCGGCGAAGGCATCCCCGCGAGCGCCGTAGTTCGCGAACATGTCCATGGACGCGCATCCCGGCGCGAGCAGCACGGTGTCTCCTGGCTGGGCCAGGTCCGCGGCCGCCCCGACGACACGGTCCATGACAGAAGTGTCGTCGCCCTCGATGTGTTTGACCCGGACATCTGGGGCGTGTCGTGAAAGCGCCTCGGCGATGACCTCGTGGTCCCGGCCGAGCAGCACGACGCCGCGCAGCCGGTCACGGACCCGCTGGACGAGCTCGTCGAACGTGGCGCCCTTGGCCAGGCCGCCCGCGACCCAGACGACCGGGTCGTAGGCGAGCAGGGACGACGCGGCGGCATGGGGGTTGGTGGCCTTGGAGTCGTCGACGTAGCGCACTCCCCCGACCTCACCCAGGTCGGCGATCCGGTGACCGTCGGGCGCGAAGGCGCGCAGCCCGTCGCGGACCGCTGTCGGGGGGACGCCGACGGACCGGGCGAGCGCCGCGGCGGCGAGCGCGTTGGCGACGAAGTGCGGTGCCGGTGAGGCGAGGTCGGCGACCGTGGCCAGCTCGGCGGCGGCCCGGGCGCGATCCTCGACGAAGGCCCGGTCGGCGAGCACGTCCTCGACCAGGCCGACCATGCCCGGCCCGGGCGTCCCGAGCGTGAAGCCGACGGCGCGGGCACCCTCGACGACGTCGGCGTCGCGGACCAGCTGCTCGGTCACCGGGTCCTGCACGTTGTAGACGCACGCGGCCTGCACCCGGTCGTAGATCCGGCCCTTGTCCGCGGCGTAGGCGGTCATGCCGTCGGGGCCGGTGTACCAGTCCAGGTGGTCCTCGGCGACGTTGAGCACCGCGGCGGCGTGCGCGGACATGCTCGAGGTGTAGTGCAGCTGGAAGCTGGACAGCTCGACGGCGTAGACGGCGAACGGCTCGGGGTCCATCACCGCCTCGACGATCGGCAGGCCCACGTTGCCGCAGGCCACGGAGCTGAGGCCGGCCGCCCGGAGGATCGAGTCCAGCATCTGCACGGTCGTCGTCTTGCCGTTGGTGCCGGTGACGCACAGCCACACGCCCGGCCGCTCCGGGTCGCGCAGCCGCCAGGCCAGCTCGACCTCCCCCCACACGGGGACGTCACGCTCACCGGCGGCGACGATGAGGGGTGCGGTCGGTGGGACACCGGGCGAGGTGACCACGACGTGCACGTCGTCGGGCAGGGTCTCGGTCGCCCCGGTGCCGATCCGCACGGTGGCGCCGAGGATCTCGAGCAGGGTCGCCTTCTCCCGCTGGGAGTCGTTCGCCGCCTCGGCGAGCACGGTCACGTCGGCGCCGAGGTGGGTCAGGGTGTCGGCGGCCGCGAAGCCGGAGACACCGATGCCCAGGACGACGGCCCGGACACCGTCCCACGAGGTGTTCCGGGTCATGGCGCTCAGGTTCATACCCCTGCGACCCACTCGGCGTAGAAGATGCCCAGGCCCGCCATGACGCAGATGCCGGTGATGATCCAGAACCGGATCACGATGGTGATCTCGGCCCAGCCCTTGAGCTCGAAGTGGTGCTGCAGGGGCGCCATCCGGAAGATCCGTTTGCCCCCGGAGATCTTGAAGTAGCCGACCTGGAGGATCACCGACATCGTGATGATCACGAACAGCCCGCCGAGGATCGCGAGCAGGAACTCGGTGCGGGTCAGGATGGCGAGGCCGGCGAGCGCCCCGCCGAGCGCCAGCGAACCGGTGTCGCCCATGAAGATCTTCGCGGGTGAGGCGTTCCACCACAGGAAGCCGAAGCAGGCACCCGTGAGCGCGGCCGCGATCGCCGCGAGGTCGAGCGGGTCCCGCACGTCGTAGCACTTGTTGCTCTGCGTCAGCGCGCACCACTGGTTGTTCTGCCAGATGTTCACCAGCGTGTAGGCGCCGAACACCATGGTCGACGTACCCGTGGCCAGGCCGTCGAGGCCGTCGGTGAGGTTCACCGCGTTGCTGGCGCCCGAGATCATCACGAGGATCAGGAGCACCACCACGACGGCCGGCAGCGTGAAGTTGTCGAAGTCGCGGATGAACGACAGGTGCAGCGAGGCCGGCGTCTGCCCCCGGGAGTCGGGTCGGGTCAGCGCCAACGTCCCGAAGATCACCGCGACGGTGATCTGTCCGGCCATCTTGGCCTTGCTGCGCAGTCCGAGGCTGCGTTGCATGGCGACCTTGATGTAGTCGTCGAGGAACCCGACGACGCCGAGCCCGACGAGCAGGAACAGCAGCAGCAGCCCGGACCAGGACGGCACGTCCTGGGTGATCAGCTTGGCGACGAAGTAGGCCAGCACCACCGAGAGGATGATCACCAGCCCGCCCATCGTCGGCGTGCCACGCTTGGTGTGGTGGGTGGTCGGGCCGTCGTCGCGGATCAGCTGCCCGTAGCCCTTGGTGGTCAGCACCCGGATGGCGAACCGGGTCCCGAGCAGGGTGAAGATCAGGGACAGGCCTCCCGCGAGCAGGATTGCCCTCATCGACTGTTCTCCTCCTTCGGCACGTCGGCCAGCACGGCGTCCGCGACCTGCCGCACCTGTGCGGCCTTCGACGACTTGAACAGCACCACGTCACCGGGGACGAGGTGCTCCCGCAGCCACGAGAGCGCGGCTCCGGAATCCGGCACGAACACCGACTCCCCACCCCAGGAGCCTTCGAGGCAAGCTCCCAGGTGCAGCGGCCGCGCGCCTTCGCCGACGACGAGAAGCTGATGGATGTCGAGGCGCACGGCCAGTCTGCCCACTGCATCATGCTCCTCGCGGCTCGACTCGCCCAGCTCGAGCATCTCTCCGAGAACGGCGATGGTGCGCGCACCGGGGCGGCCGCGGCCGATCGCGGCGAGCGCCTTGAGGGCAGCCCGCATCGAGTCGGGGTTGGCGTTGTAGGCGTCGTTGAGCACCGTGACGCCGTCGGGCCGTTCGACGAGCTCCATCCGCGCGGGCGAGGTGGCGGTCGCGACAGCGAGCGAGGCGACCACCGCGTCGAGGGGTACGTCGAGCGCCAGCGCCACAGCGGTCACGGCGGCGGCGTTCGCGGCGTGGTGGTCACCGATCAGGCCCAGGGAGACGGAGCGCCGCTCGTCGCCGACCACCAGGTCGAAGGTGGGACGACCGAGCTCGTCGAGGGTCACGTCGCCGAAGCGCACGTCGTTCTCGGCGCCCGAACCGAACCGCGTCACCCGGGCCGACGTACGGGTGTCCATGGCGGAGACCAGGGGGTCGTCGCCGTTCAGCACCGCGACGCCACCCTGCTCGCCTGGTGGCAGCGCCTCGACGATCTCGCCCTTGGCCTGGGCGATCGCCTCCTGGGAGCCGAACTCACCAATGTGCGCCTTGCCGACGTTGAGCACCAGGGACACCTGGGGCGGGGCGATCGCGCAGGAGGCCGTGAGGTCCCCGACGTGACGGGCACCCATCTCGAGGACGAGGAACTGCGTGGTGAGGTCGGCGCGCAGCACGGTCAGCGGCAGGCCGAGCTCGTTGTTGAACGACCCGAAGGTCGCGACGGTCGTGCCCGCGTCGGCGAGGACCTGCGCCAGCACGTCCTTGGTGCTGGTCTTGCCCTGGGAGCCGGTGAGGGCCACGACGCGGACGTCGGGCAGCCGGGTCAGCGAGTGCCGGGCCAGGTCGGCGAGCGCGGTGACGGGATCCTCGACGAGGACACCCGGCTGCCCCGTGTCCCGGGAGGACAGGACTCCCGCGGCGCCGTTCGTCACGGCCGCGGCGGCGTAGTCGTGCCCGTCGACCTGCTCGCCGACAACCGCGACGAACAGCCCGCCTCGCTCGGCGATCCGGCTGTCGATGAAGGCCGGGCCGTCGACGGTGACCCCGCTGTCGTGGACGACGGTGCCGCCGACCACCTCGGCGATCTCCGGCAGGCTCATGGCGATCATCGGGTGCCCAGCTCCTCGGCCAGCACGACCCGGTCGTCGAAGGGGTGCACCGTGCCCGCGACCTCCTGGCCGGTCTCGTGTCCCTTGCCCGCGACGACGACGGTGTCACCGGCGCGCGCGAGCGAGACGGCCAGCGCGATCGCGGCGCGGCGGTCCCCCACCTCGTGCAGCTCGGCGCGCTCACCCGCCTCGACGCCCTCGGCTCCGGCGAGCAGCTCGGCGCGGATCGCGGACGGCTCCTCGCTGCGGGGGTTGTCGTCGGTGACGACCAGGACGTCGGCGAGCCGGGCCGCGATCTCACCCATCATCGGGCGCTTGCCGGGGTCGCGGTCGCCGCCCGCGCCGAGCACGACGACCAGGCGGCCTTCGGTCAGCGGGCGGAGCGCGGTCAGCGCGGCGGTGACGGCGTCGGGCTTGTGGGCGTAGTCGACGACCGCGAGGAAGCCCTGGCCGGCGTCGACCTGCTCGAGCCGTCCGGGCACGCCGCCCGAGGAGCCCATGGCAGCCGCGACCGCAGCCGCGTCGAACCCGGCCTCCCCCAGGGCCGCGAGAGCGCACAGCGCGTTGGCGACGTTGAAGTCACCGGTCAGCGGAACCCGGGCACGGAAGGACTCGCCGGTCGGCGCGTGCACGGTGAACGACGAACCGGTGGGGTCGAGCACGACGTCGCCGGCCCGCCAGTCGGCGTCGGCCCCCGCGGCGGAGAAGGTGCGCACCGGCACCTCCGCCTCCTTCGCCAGGCGGCGTCCGTGCTCGTCGTCGACGTTGACGAGACCCAGCCGGGTGCGACCCGGGGTGAACAGGGACGCCTTGGCGGCGTAGTAGTCCTCGACGTCGGTGTGGAAGTCGAGGTGGTCGCGACCGAGGTTGGTGAAGCAGGCGACGTCGAACACCACCCCGTCGACGCGACCCATGACGAGCGCGTGGCTGGAGACCTCCATCGCGCACGCGACCACCCCGCGCTCGGCCATCACCGCGAACAGCGCGTGCAGGTCGGGTGCCTCCGGGGTGGTCAGGGAGGTCTTCAGCTCGACACCGGCGACCCGGGTGCCGACCGTGCCGACGACGGCCGACGGCACTCCCGCGGCGGACAAGGACGCCTCGGCCAGCCGGGTGGTGGTGGTCTTGCCCTGGGTCCCGGTGACGGCGATCATCCGAAGCCGTCGGGCCGGCTGCCCGTAGATCCGTGCGGCCAGGTCGCCGACCACCTCGCGCGGTCGCTCCACGACGAGCACCGGCACTGCGAGGTCGGCGCAGAGCTCGGCGCCCTCGGCGTCGGTGAGCACGGCCACTGCTCCGTCGCGCACCGCCTGGTCGGCGTACGTCGCGCCGTGCGACCGGGTGCCGGCGGGGGCGACGTACAGGTCGCCGGGCTGGACCCGCAGCGAGCTGATCGTCACGCCGGTGAGCACCGGGTCGACGTCACGCCCGCCTCCGGGGCGCAGCGCGGCGAGCCGCTCGCCCAGCCAGTCGACGACGTCGCGCAGCGGGGTCTCCACCGGTGCGTCGGGGCGCAGCGGGACGAGATCGGGCACGCGGGAGAGGTTACCGGTCCCGGTCACCACTCGATGCGGGGCGTGGGTGCCACGGTGCCGGTGGGCGGGACGGCGTACTTCTGCAGGACGTAGCTCATGATCTTGTGGAACGCCGGCCCGCCGATGGAGCCACCGCCGCCGCCGTTCTTGGGGTCCTGGACCACGATGTAGACCAGGAAGCGAGGGGCGTCGGCCGGCGCGAAGCCGGCGAAGGACGCCGTGAACGTGCCGTCGTAGCACCTGCAGGTCTTGCCGACCCGCTGGGCGGTGCCGGTCTTGCCGGCGACCCGGTAGCCGCCGATGCCGGCCTGGGCCGCGGTGCCGGTCTCCGGGTTGGTCACCGACTCCATCATCTGGCCGGTCAGCTTGGCGGCGCGGGCGCTGATCACCCGGTGCTCCGTGGTGGTGTCGGACCCGACGACCTCGCCGCCGGAGGTGGTGGCCTCGCCCTTGATCAGGCTCGGCTTGACGTAGACGCCGCCGTTGGCGACGGCGTTGACCGCCGCGGCCATCTGTACGGCGTTGACCGCGAGGCCCTGCCCGAAGGCGATCGTGTCCTGGTTGATCTGGGACCACGACCTCCAGTCGTTCAGCACGCCGCCCGACTCGCCGTGGACGCCGATGCCGGTGCGGGAGCCGAGCCCGAACTGCCGCAGGTAGTCGTAGAGCTCACGCGGCTTGAACTGGCTCGCGGCCAGCACCGTGCCGATGTTGGAGGACTTCGCGATCACGCCGGTCAGCGTCAGGTGGATCTTGTCGTGCTGGAAGTAGTCGTGGATCACGCGGTCGCCGCGGGGCAGCTGGGAGGGCACCGTGATCCGGGTGTTCGGCGTGACCTTGCCGGCGTCGATCAGCGCGGAGGAGGTGAGCACCTTCTCCACCGAGCCGGGCTCGTAGACGTCGCGCAGCGCGCGGGAGCCGAGGTCGCGCTTGGGCGACAGCGTCGGCTGGTTGGCGTCGAAGGTCGGGAAGTCGGCGAGCGCGAGCAGCTGGCCGGTGTGGCTGTCCATCACCACGGCCGAGCCCGACGACCCGCCGGAGCCCTGGACGGCGGAGCGCACCACGCGCTGGGTGTACCACTGCACGTCGCGGTCGATGGTCAGCTCGAGGTCGTGCCCGCTCTTGGGCGGCACGGTGCTGTTGTCGCCGAGCGGGATGCGGTTGCCGCCGCCGGTCTCGTAGGTCGCCGAGCCGTCCTTGCCGGCCAGCATCCTGTCGAACATCAGCTCAGCGCCCTCGGCGGCGTCACCCTCGGCGTTCATGAAGCCGATCAGGTTGGCCGCGACGTCGTCGGCCGGGTAGGTCCGCACGGGGTCGCGACGGGTGTCGATGCCCTTGTAGCCGCGGCCGTCGATCTCCTTGACGACGGCCTTGGCGAGCGTCGACGGCACCCGGCGGGCGACGTACTGGAAGTGGGTGTCGGGCTTGCGCAGCCGCTCGAGCACGTCGAAGTAGTCGACGCCGAGGCGTCGCGCGATGATCGTCGCGATCGCACTCGCGTGCTTCACGGTCGCGGACGGGTCGGCGACGATCATCAGGCCGTCCACCGACTCCGCGAGCGGGGTGCCGTTGCGGTCCTTGATGACACCGCGGTTGGCGGGCAGCGTGACCGTGACGACACCCTCGTCGCGCGCCTTCGCGACGTAGGCCTGGGCGTCGACGCCCTGCAGCTGGAACAGCCGGGCCGCGAAGACCGAGACCACCATGGCGATCAGCAGGAACCCGATGCGCAGGCGGACCAGCGACGCCCCGCGCAGTGACCGCAGCCGCGGGCGACGACTGCGTCGCGGCCGGCTCGGGCCCGGCCGGGGACGACTGCCCTGGGTCAACGCTGGCTCCCCTGCTGCGGGTCGCGGTGCTGGGCCTTCTTTGTACCTGCACGGGTGGCTTCCGCCGGGTCCGCCGCGCCGCCGTGCGTCGCGGCGATCTTCGGCTGCCGCACCTCGATGACGATCGGCGTGGGCCGCAGGTTCTTCGGCTTGCGGGTCGGCAGCGGGGTGACCCGCAGGCTGTCGTCGTACGTCGCGGGGGTCGGGGTGCCGAGCACCTTGCCGTCGGCGATCCGGATGAACGCGGGGCTGTTCGGCGGGACCATGCCCATGTCCTTGGCACGCAGGGCGACACGTTGTGGGTCACGGAGCTCGTCGAGCTGCATCACGAGCGACTGCTGGCGCGCGTCGAGCGCGGCGGCCTGCTGCTCCATGGCGGTCGCCGTGAAGGACGCCTGCTGCATCGAGGTGTTGAAAGCGAGGAGGCCGGCGACGCCGCCGACCAGCAGCATCGACACCAGCGCCACGAACGGCACGCGCGCCGCCCGGCTGCGGACGGTCCGCGGGACGACGGTCAGCCGGGCCCGCTCGACGGCCGCCTCGGCGATCCGTGGCACCCGGCTGCGTGCCTGGTTGATCAACGCGCTCATCGTGGTTCCCCTCCCCAGCTCTCGACCCGTGTCATGCCACTGCTCCCTCGTGCACCCGCTCGACCGCTCGCAGCCGCACCGAGGCGGCCCGCGGGTTGGCCTCGATCTCGGCCGGCGTGGCCTTCTCCGACCCGCGGGTGACCAGCCGCAACGGCGGCTCGTGGCCCGCCGGCACGACCGGCATGTCCGGCGGGACGTGGCTGCGGGTGTACTCGGTGAACGCCTGCTTGGTGATCCGGTCCTCGAGCGAGTGGTAGCTCATGACGACCACCCGCCCACCGACACCGATCGCCTCGATGGCCGCCGGCAAGGCCCGGCGTAGCACCGACAGCTCGTCGTTGACCTCGATGCGCAGCGCCTGGAACGTGCGCTTGGCGGGATGTCCCCCGGTGCGGCGGGCCGGCGCCGGGATCGCCGCGTAGAGCAGCTCGACCAGCCGCCCCGAACGCGTGAACGGTTCCTTGGCCCGCTCGCGCACCACGGCCTGGGCGATCCGGCGGGCGAACTTCTCCTCGCCGTACTGCTGCAGGATCCGGGTCAGCTCCTCGACGGAGTAGTCGTTGAGGACGTCGGCGGCTGTCGGGCCGTCGGTGTCGTCCATCCGCATGTCGAGCGGAGCGTCCTCGGCGTAGGCGAAGCCGCGCTCGCGCAGGTCGAGCTGCATGGAGGAGACCCCGAGGTCGAAGAGCACCCCGTCGACCGTCGGGTGCCCGAGGTCGGCGAGCACCTCGCCGATCTCGTCGTAGACCGCGTGCACGAACGTGACCCGCTCGCCGTACGGCGCGAGGCGGGCCCGGCTGCGGTCGAGGGCGTGCACGTCGCGGTCCACACCGATCACGTGCGCCTGAGGGCACTGCTCGAGCACCGCCTCGGTGTGTCCGCCGAGGCCGAGCGTGGCGTCGACGAGCAGCGTGCGCTCCCGGTCGGGACGGGTCAGCGCAGGTGCCACGAGAGCGACGACCCGGTCGAGCAGGACCGGGACGTGGCTGGCGTCGGTCATCGCAGGTCGCCTAGCCCGCCACGCGGGTGAGCAGGACGATGGCGAGCGCGACACCGGTGGAGGCGACGGCGGAGAACACGATCACCGCGGCACCGTCGCGGACGTGGTGCCGGACCCGTCGGGCCGGACCAGTGGCCTGCGTGCTCGTCATGGATCGACCCCAAGCTGCTCGAGTGCGGGTGTGCGGTGGTGATGTGGTGCGTTGTGGGGGCTGCTTGTCGTGCGCTCGTGCCGGCCGGGTTCGTCTGACCAGGTCCCAGTCCGCTCGCCCCTGAGGGAAGTCCCTTCTGGCACCGGGGAAGGTGTGCCAGACGGGCAGCGATGAGCGGACGTGAGACCTCGTCCTACGACTCCGGCTGTTGAGTTGTGGGTGGTGCCTGTGGCTCTCGCCGATCAGACGCCGGGGAAGACCTCGTCCGAGAGGTCCGCGAACGCCTGCTCCTGCTGGTCGCTGTAGGTCTGCCACGCCGCGGCGTCCCAGATCTCGATCCGGTTCATCGCGCCGATGACGATGCAGTCCTTCGCCAGGGACGCGTAGTCCCGCAACATCGGCGGGACGGTGATGCGGCCCTGCTTGTCCGGCGTCTCGTCCGAGGCGCCGGCGAAGAACATCCGCACGTAGTCCCGGGCCGCCTTGTTGGTGACCGGTGCTTCGCGCAGCCGCTCGGTGAGCTTGCCGAACTCCTCCATGGACCACACGTAGAGGCAGCGCTCCTGCCCACGTGTGACCACGAGTCCCTCCGCCAGCTCGTCACGGAACTTCGCCGGGAGGAACAGGCGGCCCTTGTCATCGAGGCGGGGTGTGTAGGTGCCGAAGAACATCGGCTCCCCTCCCCATCTCGATGGAAAGAGCTTCCATCTCCTCCACTGCGCACCACTCTACTCCACAACACCCCACCGTCAACCATTTCGGCCGTGTTCGGGCCGGGTATTGCCCCGCTGCCCGACCGGTGGGGATCCGGGCGCTGCCCGCGGTCCGGGGCCGTCCGACAGCGCCGCTGCCGAGGGGACGGCGCGGTCGGGTGCCGAGCGTGGTGCGAAGTGGGGGGAAAGTGGGGAGACGCCGTGACTGTGCGGCCGTGACCGGTATCGGCCACGATTTGGTGTCGGTTCAACGACTCGATCTGGCGATGCGGTGACAGCGCTTTGGGGATGAGGTTGACTACACAGACCAGAGCTTGGGGACGGCCAGGACCACACGACCGTGGCCGCGCAGAGAAAGAGGACAGCGTGACCGCAGGCCAAGAGACCGGGTCGGGACGTCGGCACGGCGGACAGGACTCCGGCGGCGCTGACCTGGAGACCCTCGCCCGGGTGTCCGGACGGATCCGGGCCAGCATCGAGACGGTCATCGAGGGCAAGCCCGAGGTCGCCAAGCTCGCACTGGTCGTGATGCTGTCCGAGGGACACCTCCTCATCGAGGACGTTCCCGGCGTCGGCAAGACGATGCTGGCGAAGGCACTGGCCCGCTCCATCGACTGCACGGTGCGCCGGATCCAGTTCACGCCCGACCTGCTGCCCTCCGACGTCACCGGCGTCTCGGTGTTCAACCAGGACACCCGCGAGTTCGAGTTCCGGCCGGGCGGCGTGTTCGCCAACATCGTGGTCGGCGACGAGATCAACCGCGCGTCGCCCAAGACGCAGTCGGCGCTGCTCGAGTGCATGGAGGAGCGGCAGGTCACGGTCGACGGGACGACGTACTTCCTCGACGCGCCGTTCATGGTGATCGCCACCCAGAACCCGATCGAGATGGAAGGCACCTACACCCTCCCCGAGGCCCAGCGGGACCGCTTCATGGCGAGGGTCTCGATGGGGTACCCGGTGGAGGCCGCCGAGATCGCGATGCTCGACTCGCACACCCGCAGCAACCCGCTCGACGACCTCGAGCCGGTGGCCGACGCCGCGGAGATCAGCAAGCTGATCGACATCGTCGGCCAGGTCTACGTCTCCGAGGCCGTCCAGAGGTACGCCGTCGCGATCACCACCGCGACCCGCAAGTCGCCCGAGCTGATGCTCGGCGCCTCCCCCCGCGCCACCCTGCACCTCGTGCGGGCGGCCAAGGCGTCCGCGGCCCTCGCCGGCCGCGACTACGTCATCCCCGACGACGTGCAGGAGCTGTCGTCCCAGGTCCTCTCGCACCGGATGCTGACCACCGTCGAGGCCTCGATGGGCGGGCGTACGCCGGAGGCCGCGCTGCGCCAGATCGTGGCCGGCGTGCCGATGCCCGAGAGCCGACGCAGCGCGACCTGAGGGCGGACCACACATGCGCGAAGCCCTGGCGGCACTGACGATCCGAGGTCGCGCGTTCTTCGCGGCCGGCGGCACCGCGTTCGTCTGCGCGCTGTTCCTGGGCCACGACGAGCTGGTCCGGGTGGGCGCCCTGCTCATCTTCCTGCCGCTGGCGACCGCGTTCTTCCTCGGCCGCAACCGCTACCGGCTGGGGCTGGTCCGCTCGATCACCCCCGGGCAGGTGGTCGCCGGCCAGCAGGCCCGCGTGCAGCTCGACCTCACCAACGACGGCAGGATGCCGACCGGGCTGCTGCTCCTCGAGGACCAGATCCCCTACGTCCTGGGCACCCGACCCCGCTTCGTGGTCGACCGGATGGGCCCGAAGTGGAAGCGCAGCGTCGGCTACATGGTGCGCTCCGACGTGCGCGGCAAGTTCGACGTGGGCCCCATGAAGGTGCGGCTCTCCGACCCCTTCGGGCTGATCGAGCTCGAGCGCACGTTCCAGACCCGCTCCTCGCTCGTGGTCACTCCCCGGGTCGTGGGTCTGCCGTTGATCCCGCTCTCCGGCGTGTGGACCGGCTCCGGCGACAACCGGCCCCGGGCGTTCGCGAGCGGCAGCGCCGAGGACGTCACCGTGCGTGAGTACCGCCGCGGGGACGACCTGCGACGCGTGCACTGGCGCAGCAGCGCGCACGCCGGTGAGCTGATGGTCCGTCGCGAGGAGCAGCCCTGGCAGTCGCGGGCGACCTTGTTCGTCGACAACCGGAAGTACGCCCACCGCGGCACCGGCGCCGCCTCCTCCCTCGAGCACGCCGTGTCGTTCGCGGCGTCGGTCGCCGTGCACCTCGTCCAGCGCGGCTTCAGCGTCCGGCTGGTCACGGCCGCGGGCAGCGACCCCGGCGGGTCGTGGCACGACCACGACGCGCTGTCCGCGGAGACCGCCCCGCTGATGGAGTCCCTCGCGGTGCTCACCGACACCAACCACCCGCACATCGACCTGCGCTGGCTGCAGGAGTCCGGCCACTCGGGCCTGCTGATCGCGGTCCTCGGTGACATCTCCGAGCACGACAAGCCGGTGCTCACCCGGATGCGGCACTCCGCCTCCGGCGCGATGGCGATCGCGCTCGACGTACCCGCCTGGGCACGGGGGTCCAGCGCCGGTGCGCTGTCCACCGCGCAGCACACCGCCTGGCTCGGCGGCCACGGCTGGCGCGCGATCGCTGCCGGCCCGCAGGACCCGATGCCCTCGGTGTGGCAGGAGCTGGGGCTGTCCGGCCGCAGCGCCAACGGCCGCGGCGCGGACCCGGCGCCGACCGCCCCGATGACCGGGAGCGCGACGTGACCGCGCTCCGCGACCTGCGCCCCGCCACCTGGCTGCCCTCGCTGCTCGCCGGGCTGACCACCTGGGTCACCCTGCTCGCCTGGACGAAGTTCGCGGAGAACCCGGCCGGCTTCATGGTGCCGATCCTCGGTGGCACGATCCTGGTCGCGTTCACCGGCATGATGCTGCGCGCGGCCCGGGTGCCCGCGCTGCTGGTCGCGCTTGCCCAGGTGGTCGTGGTGCTGGTCTGGCTGGACCACCGCGTGGCCGCCTCCGCGGCGCTCGGCGGCTGGATCCCCACACCCGACTCGGTGCGTGCCCTGCTGTCCGCCTTCGGCGACTCGGTCACCGCGTCGCAGGCGTACGCCGCCCCGGTGCCGCAGTCGGTCCCGGAGTTCTACCCGCTGATGATCCTGGCCGGCACCCTGACTGCCGTGCTCGTCGACTTCCTGGCCGTCGGGCTGCGTCGGGCACCGCTCGCGGGACTCCCGCTGCTGGCGGTCTACACCGCGCCGATCAGCATCCTCGACGGCGGGGTGTCCTGGCTGAAGTTCGCCGCCGCCGCGCTCTGCTTCCTGTTCCTGATCGCGTCCGAGGAGGCGCAGCGCCTCTCGCACTGGGGGCACCAGCTGGTGCCGGGCGGGCGGATCTTCGACACCCAGACGACCACGGTCAGCGGCCAACCGATCTGGGCCTCTGCGCGCAAGATCGGCCTGACCGCGACCGGGCTGGCGGTCGTCGTCCCGCTGTTGGTGCCGACGTTCAGCGCGACGCTGTTCAACGGCGGTGACGGCTCCGGTGACGGCAAGGGCGACGCCGTCTCGATCTCCAACCCGATGATCGACCTCAAGCGTGACCTCACCCAGGGCCAGGACGTCGAGCTGATCCGGGTGACCACCACCGACCCCGACCCGGCCTACCTGCGGATCACGGTGCTGAACACCTTCGACGGGAACGCCTGGCGGCCGTCGAGCCGCGACATCCCGGTCGCGCAGCGCGCGGACGGGTCGGTGTCGCGGGCGCCCGGCCTCGACCGGACGGTGCCCTCGAAGGACGTCCCCTCGACCCTGCAGGCCAGTGAGAACTTCCGGTCCCGGTGGCTGCCCACGCCGTACCCGGTCAGCTCGGTGGAGGCGCCCGGCGACTGGCGCTTCGACCGCACGACGCTGGACTTCATCAGCGCCGCCGACAACAAGACCACCGCCGGCATCAGCTACCGGCTCACCGCGCTGGACCTTCAGCCGTCGGCCGCCGACCTCGCGAACGCGTCGCCCGGCGCCGGCCTCGGTCTTCACCCCGAACACCGCGCTCCCCCGCAACCTGCCGGCCTCGGTGCGCAAGCTCGCCCGCACGGTCACCGACGGCCAGCGCACGAAGTTCGAGCAGGCGGTGGCCCTGCAGCAGTGGTTCCGGGTCGACGGCGGCTTCCGCTACTCGCTGGACCGGTCCGCCGGCAACGGCACCGACGACCTGGTGACGTTCCTGGGCACCGGCAAGGACGGCCGGGTCGGCTACTGCGAGCAGTTCGCCGCCGCCATGGCGCTGATGGGCCGGTCGCTCGGCATCCCGTCGCGGGTCGCCGTCGGCTTCCTGCGTCCGGACCGGGTCGACAAGAACACGTTCGTCTACAGCTCGCACGACCTGCACGCCTGGCCGGAGATGTACTTCGGCGGCATCGGCTGGGTGCGGTTCGAGCCGACACCGCAGGGACGCGCCACCGCCGTCCCGGCGTACACCACCGAGCGCGTGCCGCAGCAGGGCCCCAACCAGAGCAGCTCCGCGCCGACCGCGGCGCCCACCCTGAACCGCATCGACCGCTCGGTCGACCCCGGGGCGGCCGGCGGCTCCGGCGACTCGGGTGCGTGGTGGTCCGACCCCGTCACCGTCGGCATCGTGCTGGGGCTGCTGGTCCTCGCGCTGCTGGCGCTGCTGCCACGGACCCTGCGGACGCTGGTGCGTCGCCGGAGGTGGGCCGCGGCCGACGGCCTGGTCGGGCTGGTCGAGGCGGCCTGGCAGGAGATCCGGGACACCGCCGTCGACCTCGGCGTCGCCTTCGACGACCACGTGACCCTGCGGACCGCCGCCGCGGACCTGGTCCAGTCCTTCGGCCGGCCCGGCGAGCAGGACGACGCCCTCGGGCGCGGCACGCGTCGCGGGCCCGACGCCGCACCGGAGGCGACCGCCGCCCTGCACCGGCTCGTCCGGCTGGTCGAGCGGGGCCGCTACGCCCGCAGCCTGCCCTCCGACGCGACCACCGAGGAGCAGGTGCACGCCGACGTGGACGCCTGCGTGGAGGCGCTGCAGGCGGGGGCAGGCAAGCGCCGCCGCAACCGCGCGACGTGGCTGCCCGCCTCGCTCAGCTGGTCCGCGGTGCCCGGACGGCGAGACACACGGCGCGGCCCGACGCTCGAGCCGGGCGTCGACCGAGCGATCTGATCCAGCTCGCCCGCAACGGAACGAGACACGAGCGACAACGAGAACGACGGACCAGAGGTCCGTCGTGGGTTCAGCTCGCGAGCCGGTGGCTCAGAAGCCACCGTTCTGGTCACGGCGCCGGCGCCAGCGCTCCTCGAAGCGCTCCATCATCGAGTGGTGGGACTGCTGCGACCGGCCGCGCGAGCTGCGCGGGGTGCGGCGCTTGGTGCGGCCGCCCTCGATGACGCTGAAGGACGGGTGGGTGCCGGACTCGGTGCGCGGCTTCTCGGGGGCGTGGTTCTGGTTGCGCCACGAGCTGAGCGCGACGTACGCCGAGACGAGCATGACCACGAAGCCGAGGATCGCGACGACGTAGGTCTGGGTCACCGCTCCGGTCATCAGGACCACCACGCCGACCACGAAGACGGCGGCGCCGAGCAGTGCTCGACGCCGGGCTGACGCACGCAACGTGGTGCCGCGCATCGTGGAGGCCAGCTTGGGGTCCTCGGCCACCAGGGCTCGCTCCATCTGCTCGAGCAGTCGCAACTCTTCTTCCGAGAGCGGCACAGTGACCTCCCGCCGACAGGTGGTTGAAATCTCAGTCTAGGCAGGCATCTCGGCAACCGGTACCCGAGCCCGGAAATCGAGGTGAAAAAATGACCGACGAGGGGTCGACGGAGGGTCAGGCCGAGTCGAGGGCGAGCAGCTTCTCGCGCAGAGTCGTGGTCGCCCGCCGGTGCACCTGGCTGACCCGGGACTCGGTGACACCGAGGACGACGCCGATCTCGGCCAGCGTGAGCCCCTCGAAGTAGTACAGCGCGATGATCACCTGGTCGCGCTCGCCGAGCTGGTCGACGACCCGCATCAGCGAGGCGTTGACGTCGCCCTGCTCCACCTGGTGGTCGGCGGCCAGCGACAGCTCGTCGGCGAGGTCGAAGTCGTCGAGGTTCGCGTGGTTGGAGTTGCCCTGGCGGCTGAGGTCGCGCAGCTGCTGCAGCGGGATGCCGACCTCGCGGGCGACCTCCGCGTCCTCGGGCACCCGACCCAGTCGCTCCTCGAGGGCGACCTGGGCGCGCTGCACGGTGCGCAGCTTGTCGCGCACCGACCGGGGCACGAAGTCCATCGAGCGCATGCCGTCGATGATGGCGCCACGGATCCGGGGCACGGCGAAGGTCTGGAAGGACAGCCCGCGGGCCGGCTCGAACCGCTCGATCGCGTCCATCAGGCCGAGCACTCCGTCGGAGACCAGGTCGTCGGGGTCGACCGACTCGGGCATCCGGGTGCGCAGCCGGCCGGCGACGTACTTCACGAGCGGGGCGTACTGCAGGACCAGGCGGTTGCGCAGGCTCGCCTCGCCGGTGGCGCGGAACTCACGCCAGATCTGCTCGAGGTCTTCGGACGGGCTCATGGCTTGCCACCGCTGCGGCCACCGCTGTGCGGCTTCTGGAAGGCGACCAGGGCGCTGACCGGGTTCTCCCGGTAGCGGGCGATCAGCTCGGTGGTGGACTCGTCGAGCCGCTCGTGCAGCGCACGGCGGTAGTCGGTCAGCTGCTCCTCGGCCTGGCGGAGCCGCTTGATGGCCTCGATGACCGCACCGGTGTCGTTCGGGTCCAGCTCGGTGACCCACATGTCGGCGAGCACCGGCAGCTCGGGAAGGTCGTCGGCGGCCCGGACCTCGACGAGGGCGGTGCGGGTGCGGCCGGTCCCGGTGTCGCCGAGCACCCGGATCAGCTCGTCGAGCCGCAGCGGGCGTTCGTGGTGCGCCTCCGCCTCGAGGACGTCGATGCGGGCGTGCACGAGACGGCGCCAGTAGGAGACCTTCTCCTCCTCCTCGGCGAGCCGCCGCCGGTAGAGACGGAGGTCGTCGAGGGACAGGTCGGCCCAGGCGTCGGCGCTGAGCTCGACGTCGGCCAGTGCCAGGCCGCCTTCATCGTCTCCGAGCGGGCTCATGGTCCGTTCTCCGTGTCGGGTACGCCGACGGTGGTCGGCGCGCTGTGCCAGATTCTCACAACTGTGGCGTGAGGTGCCCCCGTTGTACCGATTCGGTGGCCCACGACAGACCGCTGGTGTCGAAAGGTCCGAAGGGCTTTCGGCGAATAGTCCGTTCGGGCTATCAAGACTGGTCAGGTCGGTGCCGACACTCTCTGTGAATGCCCGCCCGGCATGCCGCTCCCTGGGAGGACGGCAGGTTCGGATCGGCGCAGGACACCCTCCGCGGAACGGAAAGCCCCCCTTTCGCCCGCGGCGGCGCCGGTTCATCAGCCCCCCGATGCACCCGGCCACTGGCGGCCCCCGGTCCTCACGGACCCGGGGCCGCTGCCATGTCCGGCCGGGCTAGGCCCGCTCGGTGCCGATCAGGGTGGCCGGCCGGACCGCGGCGGCACCGAACTTGAGGACCGCCCGGTCCACGGCTCCGTCCGCCTCGGACCAGCCGCGCTCCCGCTCCCCGAGCACCAGCTGGCGCTGCACGGTGGCGCGCGGCACCAGGCCCTCCACCCGGACCCCGACCAGCCGGATCCGGGCCCGCTGCAGTCCGAGCGCGGTGAACAGGTCGCTCGCGGTGCGGTAGATCTCCCGGGTCACGTCGGTGGCCTCCCCCAGCGTCTTGGACCGGGTGATCGTGGTGAAGTCCGCGAACCGCACCTTGAGGGTCACGGTCCGGCCGGCCACCTGGGCGGCCCGCATCCGGGTGCCGACCTTCGCCGAGAGCCGCAGCACCTCGCGCAGCACCACCTCCCGGTCGTCGGTGTCCCGACCGAAGGTCTCGTCGGCTCCCATGCTCTTGTCCGGCTCGTCGCTGCCCCGCCGGGCGGTGACCACCCTGCGGTCCTCACCCCAGGCGAGCTGGTGCAGCGAGGTGGCCATGTGCACCCCGACCGCCCGCTGGAGCGTGGCCAGCGGGGTGTGCGCGATGTCGCCGACCGTCATCAGGCCGAGCCGGTGCAACAGCTCGGTGGTCTTCTCCCCCACCCCCCACAGCTCGCCGACGTCGAGGGGGTGCAGGAAGGTGGTCACCGCGGAGGGCGGCACGACGACGACCCCGTCGGGCTTGGCCCGCCGGCTGGCGAGCTTGGCGACGGCGACGGTGGCGGCCATCCCGACCGAGCAGGTGATCCCCTGCTCGTCGTAGATCCGGGCGCGCAGCAGCGCGGCGATGGCGTACGGCGACCCGAGCCGGCGCACCGAACCGGACACGTCGAGGAAGGCCTCGTCCAACGAGAGCACCTCGACGAGCGGGGTGACCTGCCGGAAGGTCTCCATCACCGACCGGGAGACCACGTCGAAGGTCTCGAAGCCCGGCGAGACCACCACGGCGTTCGGGCACAACCGGCGGGCCCGGGTCATCGGCATCGCCGAGCGGACGCCGTAGGCCCGGGCGCGGTAGTTGGCCGACAGCACCACACCGCGGTAGCCGCCGCCCACGACGACCGGCACGTCCTGCAGCTCGGGGCGGTCCCGGACCGCCACGGAGGCGTAGAACGCGTCCATGTCGACGTGCAGGATCGGGCACTCCCAGGACGCGCGCTCCTCGGGGCTCATCGGCCCCGTCCCGGATCAGGCGGGCTGTCAGGCGGGCTGGGGACGCCGCGTCGCCAGGGTGTGGATCTGGGTGGCCAGGGCGAGGTACTCGGGTCGGTCGGCGACCGCGTGCTCGAGCTCGACCAGGGCCTGGGCGGAACCCGGCTCGAGGTCGACCAGCGAGCTGGGCACCAGGTCGACGAAGACCCGCACGCCGTGCATCGCCTCGGTGTCGAACCCGGTCGCGTCGAGCACCGCGGTGATCTCGTCGGCGGAGAAGCGGCGGTTCGCGGCTCCGGTGCCCGCGCCGTCGGGACTGCCGGTCTCGAGCAGGGCCCGCGCCGCGGTGAAGTGGCCGGCCATCGCGCGGGTGACCACGGCCGCGTGCCGCTGGTTGACCAGCAGGCTGAGCGTGCCGCCGGGCCGCAGCGTCGCCGCCAGCGCGGCCAGCGCGGCCGTCGGGTCGTCGACGATCTCGAGGACCCCGTGGCAGAGCACCACGTCGGCGCTGGCGTCCGGCACCAGGTCGGGCAGGGTGCCCAGGTCGCCCTGCCGTCCGGTGACCAGGTCGGCGACCCCGCTCTCGTCGGCGCGACGGGCCAGGATCGCCAGAGCATCGGGGCTGGGGTCGACGACGACCACCTGGTGGCCGAGCTCGGCGACCCGGACCGCCAGCCCGCCGGTGCCTCCGCCGATGTCGACCACGGCGGCCGGGCGGTCGGCGTACCTGGTCTCGAGCACCTCGCGCAGGGCGTGCCACACCACGGCGGTGCGGGCGGCGCTGCGTCGCTGGAGGCTGCTCTGGCCCGGACGGTCGGCTGACATGGCGCCCACCCTAGTGGTGCGACTAGTGCTGCGACTCTCCACTGCGAGCGCAGGACGACGAGGTCATCCACCGGAGCTCCCGGGGGACGAGTGCCAGAGCTTGCGGGGAGCGGACTTGGTGTCCTCGCCGGGCGGCTTGATGTCGGCGTAGGGCGACATCGTGAACCCGCTGGAGTGCACCAGCACGCGGCGTCGGCCCATCCCGCCGGCAGGACTGCTCCCGACATCCGCACCGGGCACCCGGCCGTCGGGGTCGGGGGCGTTGCCGGCGGTCGGCCGGGCCATCACCGGGCGGCTCGACCGGCTCTCCGCGGCACCACGCACGGCCTCCTCCGACCCGAAGCCCTCGGGGACCGCCGCCATCAGGTCGCGGACCGCGTCGAGACCGCCGCGCTGCCAGGCGCCGTGCAGCACCGGCAGCTCCCAGCAGCCGGTGGCCCGCAGCGAGACGCCCTGACGCCCGGTGCGTCGCAGCTCACCGCGGACCACCAGCAGCCAGGAGTGGAACACCGTGGCGGCGTAGGGCCCCTGCACGTCCTCGAAGAACGTGGCGTCGACCGGGCCGGTGGAGTCGTCGAGGGTCAGGAAGACCACCCGGCGCCCGGAGCGGATCGGCGGCGTCTGGGTGGCGACCTTGACGCCGGCGACGAGCAGCTCGGAGCGGCTGCGCCGCCGGAGCAGGTCGGCCGAGCGGGTCACCCCGATCGCGTCGAGGAACGGGTCGTAGAACTCCACGACGTGCCGGCTCACGTCGAGGCCGAGGATCTCGAGCTCGGCGCGGACCCGCTCGGAGGCGTTCATCTCCGGGAGCCCGGTGACCTCGCCGTCGACCGGGGTGTCCCCGAGGTCGAGCGCGAGCTGGACCGAGGTCACCGGCGCGGACCTCTGGGTCGCCCGGGACTGCCGCTGGGACTGCTCCCAGACCCCGGCCTGCTGCCGGCTGGGGTGCAGGTCGGAGTGCCGGTCCCGCCAGGGCTGGTCGCCGGACCGCTCCGAGGCACCGGGCCGGCCCAGCTGTCCGTCGCGCTGCCGGTCGCGCTCGCGGTCCCGGACCAGGTCGTCGGAGCTGTTGCCGGCGGCGGCGTCCTCGGCCCGGGCGACCGCGGCCACCCGTCCCCCGGGAGCGACCCCGCGGCTCGCGAGGCCGCGGCCCCGGCCCTTGCTGGCCCGGTCGACGGCCCGTCCGTGCCGGTCGAGGTCGGCCACCTGGAGCAGCAGGTCGCGCCGGGTGACGGTGCCCCGGCGGCGCACGCCGAGGGGCGAGCCGATGTCGTAGACCCCGTCGAACCCGCCCGCGAGGACCAGCCGCTCCACCACCGGGCGGGAGACCCGCGCGCGGTGCCAGAAGTCGGTCAACGAGTGGAAGGGACGGGCCGCCACGATCCGGTCCACCTCGCTCTCGGAGATCCCCTTCACCTCCGACAGCGCCAGCCGATGCCGTACGCGACGCCCGCCGCGTCACCTTCGTCGTCGACGCGCTCCACCACGAACGTCTTCTCCGAGGCGTTCACGTCGAGGCCGAGCACCGCGATGCCGAGCTGGCGGGCGTCGTCGAGGATCAGCCGCTTGGGGTACATCCCCGGGTCGTGGGTGAGCACCCCGGACAGGAAGTGCGCCGGGTAGTGCGCCTTGAGCCAGGCCGACTGGTAGGTCGGCAGCGCGAACGCCGCGGCGTGCGCCTTGCAGAAGCCGAACGACGCGAACGCCGCGAGGATCTTCCAGAGCTCCTCGACGTCGTGGCGGGAGTAGCCGCGTGCCATCGCCCGCGGGAAGAGCCACAGCTTGGTCTCGGCCATCCCCTCGACGTCGCCGAGCGCGCGGCGGGCCTCGTCGGCCTCGTCGTAGTTGCAGCCCGCGAACTGCGCGATCATCTCGATGACCTGCTCGTGGAACACCACGACCCCGTGGGTCGACCCGAGGATCGGGCGCAGGTCGTCGTGGAGGTAGCGCGGCATCCCCCAGCCCTGCTTGGCGTGCAGGTAGGGCGTGACCATGTCGCTCTTGACCGGCCCGGGCCGGAACAGCGAGATGTCGGTGATGATGTCCTCGAAGGAGTCGATGCCGGACTTGCCGACCAGCTCGCGCTGGCCGGGCGACTCGATCTGGAAGCAGCCGAGGGTCTTCGCGCTGGAGATCATGTGGAAGGTCTTCGCGTCGTCGAACGGCACCTGCTGCTCGTCGTCGATGTCGAGGCGCACCCCCTCGAGCCGCTCGATCTCGTCGACGGCGTGCGCCATCGACGACTGCATCCGGATGCCGAGCACGTCGAGCTTGAGCAGGCCGAGGTCCTCGACGTCGTCCTTGTCGAACTGGCTCATCGGGAACCCGGCGTACGACGCCTCCACGGGTGTCCGGTCGAGCAGGGTCGCGTCGGAGAGGAGCACGCCGCACGGGTGCACGGCGATGTGCCGGGGCAGACCGTCGAGACGCTCGACGAGCCGGAACAGCAGGTCGAGCCGCTGCTCCCCCAGCCCGGAGGCCCGCAGCTCGGGCAGGTCGCGCAGGGCCACCCGGGCGTCGCGGGCACGGATGTGCGGGAACGCCTTGGCGATCGCGTCGATCTCGCCGACCGGCATGCCGAGCGCCGCGCCGACGTCGCGCACCGCGTGCCGGACGCGGTAGGTGTCCATCATCGAGACGCACACGCAGCGCTCCCCGCCGTAGCGGTCGAGGATCGCCTCGTAGACCTCGAGCCGGCGCGCGGACTCCACGTCGACGTCGATGTCGGGCAGCGCCTGCCGCAGCGGGGACAGGAACCGCTCCATCAGCAGGTTGTGCCGCAGCGGGTCGACGCCGGAGACGCCGAGCAGGTAGTTGACCAGGCTGCCCGCCCCCGACCCGCGGGCCGCGCACCGCACGCCCTTCTCCTTGATCAGGTCGGTGACGTCGGCGACGGTCAGGAAGTAGGGGGCGTAGCCGAGGCTGCCGATGGTCTGCAGCTCGTCGTCGAGCCGCTTCCAGATCCGCTGCCGGGGCGCGCCGCCGTAGCGGCGGTCGATGCCGGCCTCGCACCGGGCCCGCAGCAGCCCGTCGGCGGTCTGCTGCGCCGCACCCGGTCCGTGAGCCTGTCGAAGGGTGAACTCGGGGAAGTGCACCTCGCCCAGACCGAGGTCGCGACGCGGGTCGAGCGCGCACCGGTCGGCCACGGTGCGGGTCCGGGCCAGCAGCCGCCGGGCCTCCCGGGTGCTGTCGGAGCCGAGACCGGCGTAGCGGCAGATCTCCTCGGCCACCTCGGCCATCTGCTTGCCGGACTTGAGGAACCCCTCGGCGTTGCCCCGGTCGACGTGCCGCAGGTCGAGCGGCACCAGCCGCCGGGCGGCGTCGAGCACGTCGACCGTCGGCGCGTCGAGCCGGTCGGCGTAGCGGACCGCGTTGGTGAGCACCATCCCGAGACCGGTCGACCGGGCGAGCGCGGCCATCCGGGCGGCGTGCGGCGACGAGCCGGGACCGGACCCGGGCAGCCGGTGGGAGACCACCTCGACGACCAGGTCGGCCCGGTCGACCACCTCGAGCCACGGTGCCAGCGCGGCGTGCGCGAGGTCCTCGCGGCGCAGCGTCGCGGCCCGGCCCAGCTCGGAGCCCGGCCCGAGCAGCACCACCACGTCGTGCCCGGCGACGTGCTCGGCCACCAGGTCCAGGGTGCACACCGGGTCGCCGCGCTCCCCCGCGAGATGGGTCGCCGAGACCAGCCGGCACAGCGCCGCCCAGCCCCGCCGGCTGCCGGCCAGGAACGTCGCCCGCGGCAGCCGCTTGTCGCGGAACGCGCCACCGCGGGCCGGTGTCCGCCCCGGCCCGTCCTGCCGGCGCGGCTCGGTGGGCGGCGCCCCCGACCAGGGGTGCAGCGGCGCGACGGCCAGGTCCACCCCGAGCACCGGGCGCACCCCGCCCTGCAGGCAGGCCTTGGCGAACCGGACCGCGCCGTAGGTGCCGTCCCGGTCGGTGAGGGCGAGGGTGTCCATCTCCTGCTCGACGGCCCGCTCGACGAGCACGTGCGGGTGGGAGGCGCCGTACTGCAGCGAGTAGCCCGACGCGACCCGCAGGTGGACGTAGGGATCAGGCAACGTGGTGCCTCTGCTTCCCGACCGTGCCGGGCGCACGCTCGGCACCACTCGAGGGGAAGTGCTCCTGGAAGGGGACGTGCCGGGTCATCCCGAGGGACTCCTCGACCAGGCCGAGGAACCGGTCGGCGTCGCGGACCAGGTCGTCGGCCTCCCGCTCGGTGACCGCCCGCCGGGAGCCGGACTCGGCAGCCGCCCGCTTGGCCGCCCCGGCGGAGAAGAACGCCGCCCACTCGCTGAGCTCCGGGGCGACCTCGGCGAGCAGCACCCAGGCGTTCTTCTGCCGCCCGCGCCGCGGGCCGATGCTCGGGGTGGCCCGGGCGGCGAGCAGGGCTGCGGTGGCCCGCAGCGCCGCGACGTGCGCACACGCGTAGCGCAGGGGTACGTCGGAGGTGGTCGTCGCCTCCCGCAGCGAGGACGCGGCCCGCTCGAGGTAGGAGTGCGTCGCGGCCGGGAGGTCGAACGGTGCGGGGCCCATCAGTCCAGGCACCGGGTCAGCCGCCAGCTGCCGTCGGCCCAGTCGAAGACCAGGTCGAAGACCCCGCGGGCGGTGCCGGCCAGCTGGGCGGAGGACATCCCGCGGTCGGCCTCCACCCGCCACACCTCGCGCTCGGCGGACAGGTCGGTCGAGGTCCCGGCCCGGTCCCCGTCGTGGCCCGGTCGTCGGCCCGGTCGTCGGGTCCCGGTCGTGGTCGTCGTCGGGCCGGTCGTGCCCGAGCACGGCGTGCACGCCGCTCGACTGCCACCAGGCCCCGGTCTCCACCCAGTGCGCGACCACCGCCGAGACCTTCCAGAGCCGGCCCCTCCACAGGAACTGCTCGGGGCCCTCGACGAGATCGAGGGTCCCCGCCCCATGACGGCCACCGCGACCGCCGCCGCTGCCGGCTCCTGCCACCTGTCCCCGGCGCACGTCCACGGGGTCGTCGTACCGTCGCATCACTGCCACCTCATCCGAGCTCTCGCTCTGGTCGTCACGGCTCGACCCCGGACCGGCCCCGGTGGAGGTGGGGGTCGAGGTCACCCCCACCAGGGCCGTTGTTCGAACACCTGTTCGAACAACTCCCACGCTACACCCGCCCGCCGACCGGCCGTCAACACTTCTCCCGGTCGACTCCTGGCAGGACAGTGACAGGACACGGCGTGACATCGAGATGACACCGTTGCGACATCAGAACGACGTCATTATGGTGTCACGCATGGACCGCCTCGACCTCCGCACCCCGTGGCTGCTGCTGCGCCGGCACCGCGACCTCCGGCTGCTGCTCGCCGCCGGCCTGGTCTCGATGACCGGCGACTGGCTGCTCGGCGTCGGCCTGACCTACTCCGTCTACGCGATCACCGGCTCCACGCTCGCCTCCGCGGTCACCCTGCTCGCCGCCTTCGTCCCGCAGGTGCTCGCCGGCCTGGTCGCCGGGGTCTTCGTGGACCGGTGGGACCGCAAGCGCACGATGGTCGCCGCGAACCTGCTGCTCGCGATCGGCCTGACCCCGCTGGTCCTGCTGGAGGCGGGCGACCGGATCTGGGTGGTCTACGTCGTGCTGGTCTGGGAGTCCGTGGTCGAGGTGTTCTTCGCCCCGGCCGAGCAGGCGATGCTGCCCCGGCTGGTCGCCGACGAGGAGCTGGTCACCGCCAACGCGCTCAACGCCCAGAGCCAGCAGCTCTCGCGGCTCGTCGGCGGTGCTCTCGGCGGGGTCGCGGCGGCGGTCGGCGGGATCACCGCGGTCGCGCTGCTCGACGCCGGCACCTTCCTGGTCGCGACCCTGCTCATCGCCCGGATCCGCACGACCGGCCGGGTGGGTCTCGACAAGCTCGACCAACCGGGTGCCGACCAGCCGGGTGCCGACCAGCCGGTGCCGACCAGCCGAGCTCGACCAACCGGGCGACGCCGTCCGCGGACGACTGGCGCAGCTGGGCACGGAGTGGACCGACGGGCTGCGCGCGGCGTGGGGCAGCCCGGTGGTCCGGGTGCTGCTGGTGTTCATGCTGATCACCGCCACCGGCGAGGGGATCATGGGCACGCTGTTCGCGCCGTACGTCCGCGACGTGCTGCACAGCGGTGCGGCCGTCCTCGGCGTGATCACCAGCGTCCAGGCGGTCGGCGGGATCGCCGGCGGGTTCGTGGTCGCCAGCCTGGGCGACCGGGTCTCCCCCGTGCTGATGCTCGGCGCGGGCGCGGTCGTCTTCGGGCTGATCGACCTGGCGATCTTCCTCTACCCGTTGCTGCTGGTCTCCCCGTGGCCGGCCGTCGTCGGGATGGTGCTGGTCGGCCTGCCCGGAGCCCTGGTGTCGGCCGGGATGATGACGCTGCTGCAGCGCAACACCGTCGACGCGCAGCGGGGCCGGGTGTTCAGTCTCGCCTTCGTCGCCAGGTCGGTGGCGATGGTCGTGGGCACGACGGGCGCCGGGTTCCTCGGGGAGTCCCTCGGCATCGTGCCGGTGCTCGCGATGCAGGGGCTGGGGTACGTCGTGGCCGGCGCGATGGTGCTCGCGACACTCGCGCGCGACCGGTCGGGGGTGACCCGTAGGGTCGCGGTGTGACCGCAGAACACCCCTCGATCGCCCGCTTCCGCTCCGAGCTGACGGCGCGCGGAGGCACCGGCGAGATCGTCGTGCTCCCCGACTCCGTGCACACCGCGGCCCTGGCCGCCGAGGCGCTCGGCTGCGAGGTCGGCGCCATCGCCAACAGCCTGCTCTTCGACGCCGACGGCTCCCCCGTGCTGATCCTCACGTCCGGGTCGCACCGCGTGGACACCGCCAAGGCCGCGGCGACGATCGGCGTGCCGGCGCTCAGGCGGGCCACGCCGGAGTTCGTCCGCGAGCACACCGGGCACGTGATCGGCGGGGTCTCCCCGATCGACCACCCGCGCCCCGTCCCGACGTACATCGACCCGTGGCTGCGCCGGCACCCCGTCGTCTGGGCGGCGGCCGGCCACCCCGCGGCGGTGTTCTCCACGACGTACGACGAGCTGGTGACGATGACCGGCGCGGTCGAGATCGACGTCGAGCCGTAGTCGTGCGAACCCGACCCGGGGGTCTGCTGCGCTGACGAGGGCCCCGCCGGAGATCCGGCGGGGCCCTCGTTGCCGTGCAGTGAACGGAGCGGTCGATCAGCCGAGTGGCCCCGCCGGGACGCCGGTCACCTTGACGTCGGCGGCTCGCACGTAGGCGATGCGGTGGCCGAACCAGATCTGCAGTAGCGGTCCTTGCCCTGCACCACGGTGTGGTCACCGGGCAGCGAGCTGTCGTAGGTCTTCGCGTAGTAGTAGTCCGTGGGCAGCTTGGCGTCCGCGAGGACGTAGGACTGACCCGGCTTGATCCGGTACAGCAACGGGGTCACCGTCTGGTACGGGATCTCGTCGGGCGTAGGCCGACTGCTCCGGGTAGGCCCGGCCGTAGACCGGCACCTCGTCGGCGCCTCTCGCGCTGACCACCTTGCCGGACGATGGCCGGGTGACCGGTGCGCCGGACGGGTTGGTGTCCTTGAACCAGGCGAGCTCGCCGAGCCACCAGACCGCGGTCCAGCCGTCCTGCCGCTTCACGACGCGGAACTTCTGTCCTGCCGTGGCACGCGGGCCGATGTCGGAGACCTCGGTGGTGGACGGCTGGCCCTTCTGGTGCAGGCCCAGGTCGTTGACGAGAGGAGCCGACTCCGACGGCGCCGTGTGCAGGTAGACGAAGTTCGAGCCCTGGGTCTCGCAGGGCGACCCCTTGCCGTCGCAGTTCGTCACGGGCTGGGTGTTGCCCTCGAACCCGGGCACGATCGTCACGACGTTGCTCGTCCCGGGCTTGGCGACGAGCGGCTTGCCGAGCAGCGCCATGTAGTTCTCCCAGTCCCAGTAGGGCCCCGGGTCCCAGTGCATGCCAGGGATGTTCCCGGTGAGGATGCCGGGCACCTGGTCGTGCCCGATGACGTGGGCGCGGTCGAGAGGGAAGTCGTACTCCTTCGACAGGTGCTTCACGAGCGCCGCCGAACTGCGGTACATCGACTCGGTGTACCAGGTCGCACCGGTTGCGGCGAAGCCCGTGTGCTCGATGCCGACCGAGTGCATGTTGACGTACCAGTTGCCCGCGTGGAACCCGACGTTCTTCGGGTTGACGTGCTGGGCGACGTGGCCGTTGGCGGAGTTGATCGTGTAGTGCCAGCCGAGGTACGTCGGGTCCGTGACCAGCTCGATCGCCCGCGGGTAGGTGCCCTCGGTGTCGTGGATGACCACGTAGTCGATCGTGAGCTTGTCCTGGGGGCGGTTGGCGATGTCGTGGTTGCCGTACTGACTCGGTGTCGAGCCGTACTGCTCGTACGGCGCCGGGATCGACTCGCACGGCAGGGTCACCGGGCAGTCGATCTTCTCGTTGCCGGACGGGATCGTCGCGACCGCGGCCGCGTCGACCTGCGCACCCGGGGTCGCGGCCAGCGTGACGCTGCTGGCCGTCGTTGGTGGTGCGGGACTCGCCCGCTGCGGAGCACCGTGAACACCTGGTCGGCGAACGCACGGCGCTCCTGCGCGTCCCCGGAACCGGAGTAGGCCGCGACGGCCTTCGTCCAGGCCGCCGGACGTGCCGAGGTCGTGCCGGGCTGGGTCGCGGCGAGCACCGCGGCGCCGCCGCAGATATTCGCGATGTCGTCGGCGCGGAGTCGGTCGCGCGAGACGCCGGTGATCTGCGCCGCCTGCGAGCCAGCGTGCCCTGCGACGACGGGCGCGGGCGCACCGTCTCCCTTCGCCTTCGCGAGCGCACGGGCGTGCGCCGCGGCCTTGTCCTGCGTGAGGTGCATGGGGCCGTAGCCGCCCGACGAGCTCACCTGGGTGCCGTGGTCGTCCCACCGCGACTCCATGTAGGAGACACCGAGAAGGACCTTCTCCGGCACGCCGCTGACGTCGGCGGCGCGCGCGAACACGGCCTGCCGGTCGCTCGAGCCGTCGAGGCACCTGCTCCAGTCGGCCGCCTGTGCGGCCTGCGGTGCGGCTGTGAGAGCCAGGCCACCGACGATCAGGGACGCGACTGCTGCCGCGGATCCCCACCTGTATCTGTGCGTCATCGAAGACGCCCCCTGTTCCCGAGAGCGGCCCGGGGGGTTCCGGACCAAGGACCAGCCAACTCCCCCCGCCCGGGTCTGGCAAGCCATTGCGCGTGACCAGACTGGCACGCAACAACCCGGTCCGGGCTCACCCCCGTGCCAGCCCGGACCGGGTCACCACGCGCTCCCATGGTGGCCGAGGAACCCGGTCTGCGTATCCGTATTGATACTCAGACCGAGGTTCGCCCCGCACGAATCCGCTCGCGGTGGGCACCCGGCACCCCTAGCCTCACGGACATGGACCTGGCCGACGACGTGCAGCGCACGCGGTGGCGCGAGCACCTCGGCGGCCTGCTGCGCGACCGGTCGCTGGTCTGCGGGATCGCACCGCTGGCCGGGTTCACCGAGCTCGTCTCCGTGCTGGAGCAGGCCGGCGCTCGTCGACCTCTGGTCGTGGCGAGCGCCGTCGGCGCCGGTCCGACACCGGCCCCGGAGCAGGCCGAGGTGGTGTTCCTCGACGTGGAGCCGCGGCCGACGATGACCGAGGACCTCCGCCGCCAGGACGCGATCGCGCACGCGCTGCCGGTCGACGTACGACGTGCGGTGGACGCGTTCGACCCGGACCGCGAGGCGTCCTGGCTGGTGGGGCCGTACATCGGCACCGCGCCGATCGACGGCCGAGCCGTCGTCGGCGGTCGGCCGGACAGCTGGGTCGCGCTGGAGGACAAGCTCGTCGCGGACCAGATCTGGGACGCCGTCGGCGGGGTGCGGGCACCCTCCGTCGTCGTGCCCCTGGAGCCGGAGGCCCTGCGGGACGCCTCGCAGGCCCTCGACGAGGGACACGGCGTGGTCTGGGCGGGCGACGCGCGCGACGGGTTCAACGGCGGCGGGGAGTTCGTGCGCTGGGTGGCGACCGACCTGGACGCCGCTTCCGCGCTCGTGTTCTTCGCGCCGCGCTGCGACCGGGTCCGGGTGATGCCGTTCCTCGACGGCGTCCCGTGCAGCATCCACGGCATGGTGCTGCCCGACGGCACCGCCGCGTTCCGGCCGGTGGAGCTCGCGATCCTGCGCGGGACCGAGCGTCGGTTCGTGTACGGCGGCCTCGGCACGACCTGGGACCCGCCCGAGGCCGACCGGGCCCAGATGCGCGAGCTGGCCCGGCGCACCGGGGAGCACCTCCGGTCCACCGCCGGCTACCGAGGGGCGTTCGGCATCGACGGGATCCTGACCGCCGACGGCTTCCGGCCAACGGAGCTCAACGCCCGGATGTCCGGCGGCATCGCGTCGATCGCCCGGACCGTCGACCCGGTCCTGTTCACGCTGCTGCAGTACAACCTCCTCGACGGTCGGGACCCCGGGGTCGACGTCCGCGACCTCGAGGCGTGGGCGCTGCCGCTGATGGACGCCGGCCGCTTCGCCAAGCCGATCGCGATGAGCGCACGCCAGGTGGCGGCCGACCCGTTCGACGTGCACGTCGGGTGGGACGGGACGTCGTTGACCCGCTCGTGGTCGGAGACCGGGTGGTCGGTGTCGGTGGGCCCCAGCACGGCCGGGACCTACTGCCGCCTCGTCACACCGCCCTGCGTCGCGGGCACGCGCGTCGCCGACCTCAACGTGGCCCTGATGAGGTTCCTCGACGCCGAGCTCGGCACGTCCTTCGGTGACGTCACCGCCGCCCCGGACCTGCGCGCGGGCCGATGAGTTCCGGCGGCGCGCCCGGTCCACCCACCGAGGGAAGGAGCACCATGGAGGACGAGATGGACGAGGAGTTCACTGCGACCCTGCAGAAGAGCCCGAGCAAGGGCGGCTGGACCTACGTGGTCTGGCCTCGCTCGGCGGAGTACTTCGGGACGCGCGGCCTGGTGAAGGTGCGCGGCACGATCGACGGGCACCCGTTCCGCTCGTCGTTCATGGCGCTGGGCGACGGGACGCACAAGCTGCCGGTGAAGGCCGACGTGCGGGCGGCGATCGGCAAGGACGCGGGCGACGACGTCACCGTGCGCCTCCAGGAGCGACTGCCCGCTCGCTGACGCCGGTCAGGCGAAGCGGGCGGGGTCGCCGGCGCCGACGCGGACCACCTCGGGGTAGCCCTCCGACCAGTCCACGACCGTCGTCGGCTCCAGGCCGCAGTCGCCGGCGTCGACCACCGCGTCGACCACGTGGTCGAGCTCCTCCTTGATCGCCCAGCCGTCGGTCATCGGCTCCTCGGCGTCCGGGAGCAGCAGCGTGCTCGACAGCAACGGCTCCCCGAGCTCGTCGAGCAGCGCGTGGGCGACCCGGTTGTCGGGGATGCGCACGCCGACGGTCCGCTTCTTGGGGTGTGCGAGCCGGCGCGGGACCTCGCGGGTGGCCGGGAGGATGAAGGTGTACGGCCCCGGGGTGGCCGCCTTGACCGCGCGGAACGCCGCGTTGTCGAGCTGCACGAGCTGCCCGAGCTGGGCGAAGTCGGCGCACACCAGCGTGAAGTGGTGCTTGTCGTCGAGGCGCCGGATGCGGCGGATCCGCTCGGCGCCCTCGGGGTTGTCGAGGCGGCTGCCGAGCGCGTAGCAGGAGTCGGTCGGGTAGGCGACGAGTGCGTCGTCGCGCAGCATCGCCACCACCTGCCCGATGCTGCGGGGCTGCGGGTCGAGGGGGTGCACGTCGAAGTACCTGGCCACGGCGTCAGCCTACGGAGTGGTCTCGACAAGCTCGACCAGCCGGGACGATCCAGCTCGACCAGCCGGCACGGAGGGGACGGCTAGGGTCGGCGCATGTCGCGCGTCGTGGTGGTCGGGGGTGGCTTCGGGGGTACGGCGGCCGCGGCCCGGCTCGCGAAGCAGGGCCACGACGTCACGCTCGTCGAGCGGCTCGACCGGCTCGGTGGCGCGGTCGGGTTCGTCGAGCAGGACGGGTACCGCTGGGACGCGGGCCCCACGTCGACCGCGCTGCCGGCCGTCGTACGCGACCTGTTCCGCAAGTCCGGCCGGCCGCTCGAGCGCGAGCTGGAGCTGGTGCCCGTCGAGCCGATGCGCGAGCACCGCTTCGAGGACGGCACCGTGCTGGCGATGCCGTCGGGCAGCCGCTCGGCGCAGCTCGAGGCGGTCGACGCGGCGCTCGGCCCCGGGCTCGGGCAGCAGTGGGTCGACCACGTGCACGGCTTCGCCGAGACGTGGGACGTGCTGCGCCGCGCCTACCTCGAGCGGCCCTACTCCCCCGACCACGTCGACAAGACCACCAAGGCCCGGTTGATGACCCGGGCCACGCTGCACAAGACGGTCACCAAGACGTTCAAGGACGAGCGGCTTCGGGCCGTGGCGCTGCTGCCCTCGCTGATGGACGGCCACGACCCGCGCAACGTGCCGGCCTGGATGGGGATGTGGTCCTACGTCGAGCAGAACTTCGGCGTCTGGACGGTGCCCGGCGGGATGGGGCTGCTCGCGGAGGCGATGACCAAGCGGCTCGGCGAGCGCAAGGTGCAGGTGCTGCTCGGCACCACCGCCGTCGACCTGCGGCTGCAGGACGGCCGCGTCGTCGCGGTCGACACCGACCAGGGGCCGGTCGACGCCGACGTCGTCGTGTGCGCGATCGACCCGCGGGGCCTGCCCTCGCTGGCGCCGCACGTGGCACGCACGATGCCGGCGATCCCCCCGGTGGTCTGCCACCTCGGCCTGTCCGGCGACGTGCCCGACCTGCCGCACGAGGTGGTGCTGCACGGTGACCCGACCCTCGTCCTGCGCACGAGCGGCACGGCCCCCGAGGGCGGTGCGGCCTGGACCGTGCTGGGTCGCGGACGGCTCTCCGAGGACATCACGGTGGCCCTGGCCCGGCGCGGGATCGACGTGCGCCGGCAGGTCGAGGCGCGCGTCGACCGCTCACCCCTCGACCAGGTGGAGGAGCTCGCGGGATCCGCCTACGGCATGCTCTGGCAGGGCCGGGCGACGATCGAGCGCAAGCTGCAGGCCACGCCGTACGCCGGGGTGTACGGCGTCGGCGCGCACGCCGCGGCCGGGGCGGGACTGCCGTTCGTCGGGCTGTCGGCCGCCGTCGTGGCGGAGCGGATCGGCGCCGCGGGGAAGTGAGCGGTCAGCCGACCGACGAGCGCAGGCCGGCGTAGATCTCGCGCGTGGCCTTGGAGCGGTTCAGCGTGTAGAAGTGCAGGCCCGGCGCACCGCCGGCGAGCAGCTCGTCGCACAGCTCGGTGGCGATCGCGATGCCCTCCGCCCGCACGGCGGCCGCGTCGCCCTCGTGGGCGGAGACCCGCGCGACCACCTCGTCGGGCAGTGCCGGCACCGGACAGCTCTGCCATCCGGGTGATCTGCGCGAGGTTCGTGATCGGCATGATGCCGGGGATGATCGGGATGTCGACGCCGAGGGCGCGCACCCGCTCCACGAGCGCGAAGTAGTCCTCCGGCCGGAAGAACAGCTGGGTGATCGCGAACTCGGCACCGGCCCGGGCCTTCGCGGCGAGGTACCGCGCGTCGGCGTCGGCGGACTCGGCGGCGGGGTGGACCTCGGGGAAGGCGGCGACGCCGACGCAGAAGTCGCCGAGCTGGCGGGTCATCTCGACCAGCTCGACCGCGTTGTGCAGCCCTTCGGGGTGCGGCTCGAACGTCGCCGTCGGCCCCTCCGGCGGGTCGCCGCGCAGCGCGAGGACGTTGCTGACCCCCGCGGCGGCGTAGGCCCCGATGACCGAGCGCAGCTCGTCGCGCGAGTGCCCGACGCAGGTCAGGTGCGCCATCGGGGTGAGGGTGGTCTGCGTCGCGATGTCCGCTGTGATGTGCACCGTGCGGTCGCGGGTGGTGCCACCGGCGCCGTACGTCACGGAGACGAACGTCGGGTGCAGCGGCTCGAGCTCGCGCAGCGCGGTCCACAGCTGGCGCTCGCCCGCCTCGTCCTTGGGCGGGAAGAACTCGAAGGAGATCGACCGCTCACCTGCGGCGATGAGGTCGCTGACGCGGCGGGAACCGCCGGCGGGACTGGTGGACTGGGATCCGAGCGTCATACGCAACAGCATAGGTGCGGGCCGCCCGGTGGCGTGCGGGAGTCCACGCCGACCGTAGGCTCGCCCCGTGACTTCCACGGCGCTCTGGGACGCGGACGGGTTCCGCGCATCGATCCAGTCCGCGCTCGACGCCTTCGTCGACGAGCAGGCCGTGCGCCTCGAGCCGCTCGGGGCCGACGCGGCCCGGTTGGTCGAGGCGGCGCACGCGTCGGTGTCCGGCGGCAAGAGGTTCCGGGCGGCCTTCTGCGCCTGGGGTTTCCGCGCGGTGCGCGACGAGGGGCCGGACGCCGGAGCGCTGGTCCGGGCGGCGGCGTCGCTCGAGGTGCTGCACGCCAGCGCCCTGGTGCACGACGACTACATGGACGACTCCGACACGCGCCGCGGCCGGCCGGCGACCCACAAGGCGTTCGAGGCGTTGCACCGCGAGAAGGGCTGGTCGGGCGACCCCGAGCAGTACGGCGCCGCGTCCGCCATCCTGCTCGGCGACCTGCTGCTGTCCTGGAGCGACGAGCTGCTCCGCCGGTGCGGCATGCCCCACGACGTCGTACGCGACGCGCTGACGTTCTTCGACACCACCCGCAGCGAGGTGATCGCGGGCCAGTTCCTCGACGTGTCGGTGCAGGCGCGCGGCGAGTCCGACGTCGAGCAGGCCATGCGGGTGCTGCGCTACAAGTCCGCGAAGTACTCCATCGAGCGCCCGCTGCACGTCGGTGCCGCGCTGGCCGGCGCCGGGCCGGAGATGCTCGAGGCGCTGACCCGCTTCGGGCTGCCGCTCGGGGAGGCGTTCCAGCTGCGCGACGACCTCCTCGGGGTGTACGGCGACCCGGACTCGACCGGGAAGCCGGCCGGCGACGACCTCACCGAGGGCAAGCGCACGGTGCTCGTCGCGCTGGCGCTCGAAGGGGCCGGCGACCAGGACGCCAAGCGGCTCGACGACGCGCTCGGCACGGCGCTCTCCGTCGACGAGGTCGCCGACCTGCGCCGGATCATCGACGAGTCCGGTGCGCACGCCGAGGTGGAGCGCCGGATCGGCGACCTGACCACCCGGTCGCTCGCCGCGCTCGACGAGGCACCGGTCACCGACACGGCCCGCGGCGTCCTGCGCGAGCTCGCCGCGGCCGCCACCCAGCGCACCCTCTGACCGACTTGTCAGACCCTGGGGTCGCTATGGCGACCCCACACTCTGACAACTCAGCTGCGGTGCGCCACCGGGAGCTCGGGGAGGTCGATCGGGGGGCCCTCACCGCGCAGCAGGACCGCGAACGGGCAGCCTCGCTCGGCGTTCGCCCGTCCACCGAGGACGCTCAGCGCGACCCGGAACGCCTGCTCGTCGTGGCGGCAGAGCGGGCTCCAGCCGTCCCACAGGAACACGATGCCCTCGTGCTCCTGGGTGTCCACGTCGGCCAGGCAGTCCGACAGCGTGTCGAAGCTGGCGGCCCGGTCGTCCGCGAAGCCGAACGCGTGCACGGCGGCCTTCAAGAAGGACTCCGTGTCCTCGATGGCCCATCCGTCGAGATAGACGAACTTCCAGCCCGCGTGCTCGACCGCGTGCTCCACGTCGGGGACGTGGGCCGCACTGTGCCACTGGTAGAGGTCGGGCCGGGTCTTGCCTGCGAGGAGTGCTGCGAGTCCGCTCATGTGCCATCCCTTGGGTCCGGGGGTAGATGCCCTGTCGAGGCTAGACCCGGGACCGTGGTCGCGAACAGCCTCAGAACGCCATCGCCTGCGCCCGGCGCTTGATCTCCGTGCCGCGGTTCTCGCGCAGCGCGTCGACCGGCCGGCCGGGGATCGTGTCGTCGGGCGTGAACAGCCACTCGAGCGCCGCGCGGTCGTCGTACCCACCGTCGTGCAGGACCGTCAGCACGCCCGGCACGCCCTTGGTGACCAGGCCGTCCTGGATCAGCGCCGCCGGCACCTTCTGGCCGCCTCCGGGGACGGGTACGGCGCCGGCGAGCTGGTGCTCGCGGATCAGCTGGCGGACCTTGCTCACGCTGACGCCGAGCCGCTCGGCGGCCTGGCTCCAGTCGAGCCACTCCTCCACGAGATCGGCGAGCGACGGGCTCTCGGTGCGGGCGTGCGTACCGGCCTCTGGGGCATCCGTTTCCTCCACGGGTCCACTGTCCCACGGGGCCTCCGCTCGCCCGGAGGAGACCGTCCCGCCGGCACCCGGGCGACCGGACCGAGGGTCCCGCGGGCCGGGGTCGCCCCCTTGACCCTGCGTCGCCCCATGAGTCACAGTCGTGGGCACCAGTCACTGCTCCACCACTGGTAGCGGAGGGTCGAGCCACCCGCAGCGGGACCACTCGGGGTCCCGGGCACTGCTCCGGGCCGCCCGCCGTCGACGAAGGGAACCTCGCAGGTGACGTCCCCCACCGGCAGCTCGCCCGACCCCTGCCTGCCCCGGCCCCGGCGATCGCACCGGCGGCTGCAGCGCTGGTGGGGCCGAGCCACCACGACGGTCACCCTCACCACCGCCGGCGGCGTCCTTCTCCTGGGCGCACCGGTCGCGACGACCGGTGGCCCGTCCTCGACCCCCTCCTCCACCCCCCGGGCCGACGCCGGCGTCTCGCTCGCCGCCGCCCACTCGCACCGCTGGCCGGGGCACCCCGGCCGCAAGGTGATCCGCTACACGGTCCGCCCTGGAGACACCGCCACCGGCCTGGCCGTGCGGTTCCACGCCTGGACCGACGAGCTGCGCGCCATCAACCACCTGAGCCGCGGCGCCACGCTCTACGCCGGCGAGCGGATCCGGATCCCGATCGTCATCGCGGCCGCGCGCAAGGCGCACCGGCACGCCCATCCGGCCAAGCACGGCAAGCGCGCGGCCACCCGGCACGTCGCGAGGAAGAAGGCTCCCGCCAAGCGCACCGCGCGGACCGCGCACGCGCGCCCCTGGGCGCTGGCCGACGTCAGCCAGGGCAAGGTGCGCCGGGTCGTCGTGCGCACCGCGAAGAAGTACGGCGTGAACCCGGACCTGGCCCTGGCCGTCGCGTGGCAGGAGTCGGGGTGGCAGCAGCGCCGGATCTCCCCGGCCAAGGCCATCGGCGTGATGCAGGTGCTGCCGGGGACGGCGCAGTGGATGTCGAGCTACGCCGGCCGGCCGCTGAACCCCTACGGCCTCTACGACAACGTCACCGCCGGCGTCGTGCTGATCAAGGTGCTCAACGACCTGACCGGCCCGCGCAAGGCGATCGCGTCCTACTACCAGGGTCTCGGCTCGGTGCGGGAGCACGGGATGTACCGCTCCACGAAGTCCTACGTCAAGAACGTCGTGAGCCTCCGCAAGCGCATCACCAGGGGCTGGAACCCGATCTGAGCCGCGTCGCGGGCGCCCCGTCCCGCCACGCCGACCGCCGCCCACGGTCTGGCATCCCCCGGCCACGCACCTAGAATCAGTGCTCGTGCCGGGTCCTTCCCCACACCTGGCCGTTGACGGAGGACGACCGGCGTGGACAGGACTGTCGCGGACCCGATGATCGGGCGCGTGCTCGATGGTCGCTACCGCGTCGGCCCGCGGATCGCGCGGGGCGGCATGGCGACCGTCTACGAAGCGACCGACCTGCGCCTGGACCGCACCTGTGCGCTGAAGATCATGCACTCCGGGCTCGGCGACGACGAGGACTTCGCCAGCCGGTTCGTGCGGGAGGCACGCTCGGCAGCCCGGCTCTCGCACGCCAACGTCGTCGGGGTCTACGACCAGGGCGACGACAACGGCACCCTCTTCCTGGCGATGGAGTACGTCGCCGGGCACACGCTGCGCGACCTGATCCGCAAGGAAGCGCCGATGTCCCCGGCCAGGGCGCTGGCGGTCCTCGACCCGATCCTGTCCGCGCTGGCCGCCGCGCACGCAGCCGGGATGATCCACCGCGACGTGAAGCCGGAGAACGTCCTGCTCTCCGACGACGGCCGGATCAAGGTCGCCGACTTCGGGCTGGCCCGTGCCATCTCCGCCGAGACCCAGCACACCGCGACCGGTGGCGTGCTGATCGGCACCGTCTCCTACCTCTCCCCCGAGCTGGTCGTCGACGGCCGCGCCGACGCCCGCTCCGACGTGTACGCCGCCGGCGTGGTGCTCTACGAGATGCTCACCGGCCGCAAGCCGCACGAGGGCGACTCGCCGATCCAGGTCGCCTACAAGCACGTGCACGAGGACGTGCCGCCTCCCTCCCGGCTGGTGCCCGGGCTGCCGTCGTACGTCGACGCGCTGGTGGCCCGCGCCACCGCCCGCGACCGCGAGCTGAGGCCGGCCGACGCGCGGGTGCTGCTGCACCAGGTGCGCCGGGTGCGGGCCGCGCTCGACGAGCAGGTCGACGACGACCCGGAGCTGACCGCGGACCTCAGCCCGGTCATCCCGGTGCAGCGCGACCTCGGGCAGGACGACTACATCGACTACGTCCGCGAGGACGTGCCCACGATCCTCACCCCGTCCCAGGCCGCGCGCGCCGGCCGCACCGACGACACGAGCGTCTTCGGCGGCCGGCCGGTCGCGGCCACCCCGCCCCCGCGGCGTCCCGCGGCCCGCCCGGTGCCGGCCCCCCGCCGGTCGCGGCGCGGGCCGGTGCTGCTGGTGCTCGTGCTGCTGCTCGCGATCGGGGCGGGCGTCGGCGGCTGGTGGTTCGGCGCCGGCCGCTACGTCAACACGCCCGGTGTCATCGACCTGACCGCGGCGCAGGCCAAGGCCAAGGTCGAGGCCGCCGGCCTGGGCTTCGAGGTCGGCGGGCGCACCTACTCCGAGACGGTCGCCCCGGGCTCGGTGGTCAGCACCGACCCGGCCGGCGGGGAGAACGTCCTGCGCGACGGCACGGTCACCGCGCTCCTCTCCCAGGGCCCGGAGCGCCACGAGGTTCCGCCCCTGCGCGGGATGAGCCTCGACCAGGCCCAGGACGCGCTGCGCGACGCCGGGCTGAGCTACGGCGACCCGACCTACCGCTTCTCCGAGACCGTGGCCAGGGGCGTCGTCCTCGCGGCCGACCCGAAGACCGGCACGCGGCTCAAGCGTGACGCCGCCGTCGACGTCGTGGTCAGCAAGGGCCCCAAGCCGGTCAAGGTGCCGAACTTCACCGGCAAGGACGCGGAGGCCGCGACCCGGGCCCTGGAGAAGCGGGACCTCGAGGTCGACACCACCGAGGAGAACAGCGACTCCGTCGACAAGGGCGACGTCATCTCGCAGGACCCGTCCAGCGGCACCCTCTTCAAGGGCGACACCGTCGAGCTCGTGGTCTCCAAGGGTCCCGTGCTCGTCGAGGTGCCGCGCGTCGAGGGGATGGGCACCAAGGCGGCCACCGAGCAGCTCGAGGCGGCCGGCTTCAAGGTCGAGACCAAGAAGACGCAGTACTACGTCGGTCTGGAGTACGTCGTCAACCAGGGCCCCGACGCCGGGGACAAGGCCCCCAAGGGCAGCACCGTCACGATCTCCATCGTCTGACCTCCGTCCGTCCGCGCCGCACGCCGCCCGTAGGCTCGTCCCGTGCCCTCCACCCCTTCGTACGCCGGCCTGCGCAACCCGGTCGGCACCCACGTCCAGGTCGGCAAGGGGCTCGTCGCAGGTGCGCTCGCGAAGGCCGACGAGATCGGCGCGGAGACCGTCCAGGTCTTCGTCGGCAACCCGCGCGGCTGGGCGCACTCGGCCGGGAACGCCGACGTCGACCGGGCGTTCCGCGACGCCTGCGAGGCGTCGGGCAGGCGCGTCTTCATCCACACGCCCTACCTCGTGAACCTGGGCAGCCCGACCCCGGCGACCTACGAACGCTCCGTCGCGTCGGTCGCGCACAACCTCAGGCGCGCGGTCGAGATCGGTGCCGAGGGCGTCGTCGTGCACACCGGCTCCTGCGTCGACGAGGGCACGCTCGAGTCCGCGATGCGGCAGGTCCACGACGGTCTGCTGCCCGTGCTGGACGCGATCGGCGACCCGGCTGACGGCGCACCGTGGCTGCTGCTGGAGCCGACCGCCGGACAGGGCCGCTCGCTGTGCGCCGGGGTCGACGACCTCGGGCCCTACCTCGACGCGCTCGAGCGGCACCCGGCCGTGGGCATCTGCCTCGACACCTGCCACGTGTTCGCCGCCGGCGCCCCGCTCGACGAGCCCGGCGGCACCACCGCGACCGTCGACCGGCTCGTCGAGATCGCCGGCGCGGGTCGGCTGCGGCTGGTGCACGCCAACGACTCGATGGACGTCCGCGGTGCGTTCAAGGACCGGCACCAGCGGATCGGGGACGGGTACATCGGCCTCGGCGCGTTCGAGGAGCTGTTCGCGCACCCCGCCACCGAGGGCGTGCCGTTCGTGCTCGAGACACCCGGCTCCCGCGACGTCGGCGATCCGCAGATCGCGCTGCTCCAGAAGCTGCGCGAGACGTGAGCGGCGGCCCGGACCGTCGTACGTCGCTGCTCGCCGCGCTCGCCCTGCTCGCCGTCACGGCCATGTGGGGGTCGACGTTCTTCCTCATCCGCGACCTGCTCGAGCGGCTGCCGGTGCTGGACTTCCTGGCGCTGCGCTTCGCGATCGCCAGCCTCGCGCTGCTCGCGATCGCACCCCGCGCGCTGCGCAGGCTGAGCCGCGACTCGTTGCGGCACGCCGTGGTGCTCGGCCTGCTCTACGGAGTCGCGCAGATCCTGCAGACCGCCGGGCTGGCGCACACCCCGGCCAGCGTGTCGGGCTTCATCACCGGCACCTACGTCGTGGCCACCCCGCTGTTCGCTGCGGTGCTGCTGGGGAGCCGGATCACGCCGATGACCTGGGCCGCGGTCGCGCTCGCCATGGGTGGCCTCGCGGTGCTGTCGTTGAGCGGGCTCAGCGTCGGCTACGGGGAGGCGATCACGTTCGTCGCCGCCCTGCTCTACGCGCTGCACATCGTCGGTCTCGGCGCCTGGAGCGACGCCCGCCAGGCGATCGGGATGGCCATCGTCCAGCTGATGATGATCACGCTCGTCGCGTTCGTCGCGACCGCCCCCGACGGCATCGTCCTGCCGTCGACGACGGGCGACTGGCTGTCGGTCGTCTACATGGCGCTCTTCGCGGGGGCCCTGGCGATGGTCGCGCAGACCTGGGCCCAGGCCCACCTGGCCCCGACCCGCACGGCGATCATCATGAGCATGGAGCCGGTCTTCGCCGCGTTGTTCGCGGTGACGCTCGGAGGCGAGTCGGCGACCGTCCGGATGCTCCTCGGCGGTGCGATGGTGCTCGCCGCGATGCTCGTCGTCGAGCTGGCCCCCCGGCGCCACATCGAGGCCGAGGTCCCGCACATCGCCGTCTGACGTCATACCAACTGGTCGTCATACCCACCCTCACGTATGACGTCCGCGGGGGCGTCATACGAGGTGGTCGACATACGTGCCAATTCGGATGACGTCCGCGCGGGTGAGTCGCTAGCCTCACCGCGTGTCCAGACTCGAGGTGCTGCCGTTCGACGAGACCCACCTGCCGGACGCCGGTCGGCTGCTGGCCGAGCGGCACCGCCGGCACCGGCTCGCGGAGCCGCTGCTGTCCGCGCGGCACGAGGACCCGGCGGCCGCGCAGGCCGAGGTGGCCGCCGCCTGGTCGCTCGACGACGCCTCCGGCGCGGTCGGCGTCCGCGACGGCCGCGTCGTGGGGTACCTGCTGGGCGCGCCCAAGAGCAGCTCGACGTGGGGACCGAACGTGTGGGTCGAGTCGGCCGGGCTCGCCGTCGAGGTGGGCGAGGACGCCCGCGACCTGTACGCCGGCGCCGCGGCCCGGTGGGTCGACGAGGGCCGCACGGCGCACTACGTGGTGGTCCCGGCGCACGACGACGACCTGGTGGGGGCGTGGTTCCGGCTGGCGTTCGGGCACCAGCACACGCACGCCGTCCGCGACGTGCCGACCGGGCCGCCGCCGACCCCGCCGCACGTCGTCGTCCGACGCGCCGTGCGCGCCGACATCCCCGCACTGGCGCTGCTCGACCTGGAGCTGCCGCTGCACCAGGGGCTGGCGCCGACGTTCTCGGCCGGCGAGCTCGGCTCCTACGAGGAGGCCGTGCAGGAGTGGACCGAGGACTTCGACGACCCGGACTTCGCCACGTTCGTCGCCGAGCACGACGGCCGGGTCGTGGGGTCCGCGGTCGGCTGCCCGCTGGAGAAGTCCAGCAGCAACGACGGTCTCATGCGGCCCGAGAACGCGGGCTTCCTCGGCTTCGCGGCCGTGTTCCCCGACGCCCGCGGGCTCGGCGCCGGACGTGCGCTCGGCGAGGCGGTGCTGGCCTGGTCGGCGGAGCAGGGGCACGCGTCGGTGGTCACCGACTGGCGGGCGCCCAACCTGTTGTCCTCCCGGGCCTGGCCGGCCCTGGGGTTCCGGCCGACGTTCCTGCGGCTGCACCGGCTGCTCGGCCACTAGCCCCTCCCCCGGAGGTCCGCATCGTGGATATCCGAGCCACCCCTCGGACGGGCCGGGTCTAGAGTTCCTCCCGTGCAGACCACGTGGACCTATTTCTTCGCCAACTCGCCCGGGGCATCCGAGCGGGCCGGCCGGTAGGTCGTCCGCACACCGACACCAAACGCCCCTGGCCATCCCGGCAGGGGCGTTTCGCGTGGAGCGGGTCGCCGGCCGAGCCGGGTCCGGTCACATCGGGGGAACACCGAGAGGAACACCATGGTCATCGTCATGACACCCGAGGCCACCGCCGAGGACGTCGCGCGCGTCGTGGAGAAGGTCGAGAGCGTCGGCGGGGAGGCCTTCGTCAGCAAGGGCGTCGTCCGCACGATCATCGGGCTCGTGGGCGACATCGAGTCCTTCCACCACCTCAACCTGCGCAGCATGCCCGGCGTCGGCGACGTGCACCGGATCTCCGACCCCTACAAGCTGGTCAGCCGCCAGCACCACGCGCGGCGCAGCACCGTGTGGGTGGGCGGGGTCCCGATCGGCCCCGACACGTTCACGTTCATCGCCGGTCCGTGCGCCGTCGAGTCGCCCGCGCAGACCCTCGAGGCCGCCGAGATGGCCAAGGCCGCCGGCGCGACGCTGATGCGCGGCGGTGCCTTCAAGCCGCGCACCTCGCCGTACGCCTTCCAGGGGCTGGGCGTCGCGGGTCTGGAGATCCTGTCGTCGGTCCGCGCCGCCACCGGCCTGCCGATCGTGACCGAGGTCGTGGACGCCCGCGACGTCGCGGTGGTCGCCGAGCACGCGGACATGCTGCAGGTCGGCACCCGCAACATGGCCAACTTCGGCCTGCTGCAGGCGGTCGGCGAGTCCGGCCGGCCCGTGCTGCTCAAGCGGGGCATGAACGCCACGGTCGAGGAGTGGCTGATGGCCGCCGAGTACATCGCGCAGCGCGGCAACCTCGACGTGGTGCTCTGCGAGCGCGGCATCCGCACCTTCGAGACGGCCACCCGCAACACCCTGGACATCTCGGCGGTGCCGGTCGTGCAGGCCACCAGCCACCTGCCGATCATCGTCGACCCGTCGCACGCGGCCGGCCGCAAGGACCTGGTGGTGCCGCTGTCACGGGCCGCGATCGCCGTCGGTGCCGACGGGGTCATCGTCGACGTGCACCCGGACCCGGAGACCGCGCTGTGCGACGGCCCCCAGGCGCTGTACGGTGCGGACCTCCGCGCCCTCGCCCAGGCCGTGCGGCAGCTGCCGCCGGTGCTCGGGCGGGTGGACGCGAGCACACTGTCCCGGACGCCGGCGGTGCGCGGCTAGGTCGCTGCTAGGTCGCTGGCCCCAGACGCGGGGCGTGCCCGGGCCGGCGACCAGGTCGCCGTAGAGGTGCTTCTGGGCAGGCTTCTTGCCGTTGGTCTTGCCCTGTGCGGTGTAGGGCAGCAGCACCTCGATGGCCGGCCCCCGCCGGTGCTCGAGCGCGACCGCGATCGCGTCGCCCTCGGCGTCCCCGACGTTCGCGACGACGGCGCCGGCCCGCAGGTCGTCGGCCTGCGCACCGACCGCCTGCCAGCAGGCGGCGTAGAAGGTCTCGACGTCCGGGTGGTCGTCACCCTCGGCACCGACCAGCCGGGGCTCGCCGTCCATCGTGATCCCGGTGCCGAACGGGACGAACTCGCCGGCCGCGTCGAGCAGCTGCTGCGCCGTCCGGATCGAGTGGTCGAGCAGGTCGTCGAGGTCGTCCTGGGTCTGCTGGTCCGCGTCGTCGCGCCAGGAGCTCATCGGGTCGGCCTCCGGTCCTCGGCGAGCACCTTGCCGAGCACCGCGGCAGCGGTCTCGGCCTGGGCCCGCGTGACATCGAGGTGCGTCACCATCCGCAGGGCACGCGGCCCGACGGCCGAGACCAGGACGTCGTGCTCGCGGGCTGCCGCGACGACCGCCGGCGCATCGGGTACGTCGACCACGACGATGTTCGTGTGCACGTCCGCAGGGTCGACGCCGCACGCGTCCGCGAGGAGCCGGGCGTGCTCGTGGTCGTCGGCGAGCCGTTCGACGTGGTGGTCGAGGGCGTGCAGCCCCGCGGCAGCGAGGACGCCGACCTGACGCATCCCGCCCCCGAGCCGCTTGCGCCACACGCGGGCCTCGTCGATCGTGTCGGCCGTGCCCACGACGAGCGACCCGACCGGTGCCCCGAGGCCCTTGCTCAGGCACACCGCGAGCACGTCGGCGCAGGCGCCGTACTCCTCGAGCGGGGTGCCGGTCGCGACGTGCGCGTTCCAGATCCGCGCGCCGTCGACGTGCACGCCGACCCCGCGGTCGTCGGCGAACGTCCGGACGGAGCGCAGGTCGTCGACCGGGGTGATGGTGCCGCCGCCGAAGTTGTGGGTGTTCTCCACCGAGATCGCCCGCGTGGACACGAAGAACGGGCCCATGTCGGGGGCGAACATCGTCTCGATCTGCGCGAGGTCGACCGGACGGCCCACCCAGGTCCGCATGGTCAGGCCGGTGAACGCGCCGTGCGCCCCGAGCTCGGCACGGGCGATGTGCGCCGAGGACTCGCAGAGCACCTCCTCGCCCACACCGACGAGCGAGCGGACGGCCAGCACGTTGGCCATCGATCCGGTGGGCGTGAACAGCGCCGCCTCCTTGCCGAACAGCGCGGCGACGCGCTCCTCGAGGAGTCGGACGGTGGGGTCCTCGCCGTAGACGTCGTCACCGACCTCGGCCGAGGCCATCGCGGCCCGCATCGCCTCGGTGGGACGGGTGACGGTGTCGCTGCGCAGGTCGACCGGTGCGGCGCTCATGCCGCGGGGGTGTTGGTCGGCTGGACGTCGCGGAGCATCTCGGCGACCAGGAAGGCCAGCTCGAGCGACTGGACCCGGTTGAGGCGCGGGTCGCAGACGGACTCGTAGCGGTTGCCGAGGTCGCCCTCGAGCAGCGCCTCTCCCCCGCCGACGCACTCGGTGACGTCGTCGCCGGTGAGCTCGACGTGCACGCCGCCGGGCCACGTGCCCAGGGAGCGGTGCACGTCGAAGAAGCCCTGCACCTCGTTGATCACGTCGTCGAAGCGTCGGGTCTTGTAGCCCGAGGACGCCTCGAAGGTGTTGCCGTGCATCGGGTCGCACACCCAGGCGACGCTGACCCCGGCGGCAGTGACCTTCTCGACCAGGTTCGGCAGGTGGTCACGGATCTTGCCCGCGCCCATCCGGGTGATGAAGGTCAGCCGGCCCGGCTCGTTGTCCGGGTTCAGCTTGGCGGCCAGCGCGATCGCGTCGTCCGGGCTGGTCGTCGGCCCGAGCTTGACCCCGATCGGGTTGCGGATGTGCGAGAGCAGCTCCACGTGCGCGCCGTCGAGCTGGCGGGTCCGCTCGCCGATCCAGACGAAGTGGCTGGACACGTCGTACGGCGTCTCGGTGCGGGAGTCGATGCGGGTCAGGGCGTGCTCGTACTCCAGGATCAGGGCCTCGTGGCTGGAGTGGAAGTCGACGCGGTGGAACTCGTCGGGGTCGGCGCCGATCGCCTTCATGAAGGTGAGCGCCCGGTCGATCTCCTGGCCGAGCTGCTCGTAGCGGCGACCGACCGGCGACTCGCGCACGAAGTCGGTGTTCCAGGTGTGCACCTGCCGGAGGTCGGCGTAGCCGCCGGTCACGAACGCCCGGACGAGGTTCAGCGTCGACGCCGAGGAGTGGTAGACCTCGACCAGCCGGGCCGGGTCGGGCACCCGCGACTCGGGGGTGAAGTCGAAGCCGTTCACGGCGTCGCCGCGGTAGGCCGGCAGCGTGACGCCGTCGCGGGTCTCGAGGTCCGAGGAGCGGGGCTTGGCGTACTGCCCGGCGAGCCGGCCCAGCTTGACGACCGGGACTGAGGCGGCGTAGGTCAGCACGACGGCCATCTGGAGCAGCACGCGGAGCTTGTTGCGGACGTTGTCGGCGGTCACGCCGTCGAACGTCTCGGCGCAGTCGCCGCCCTGGAGCAGGAACGCCTCGCCCCGGGCCACCGCGGCCAGCTTGCCCTTGAGCTCGTCGCACTCGCCGGCGAACACCAGGGGCGGGACCCGGCGCAGCTTGCCGACGGCTGCCTCGAGGGCAGCGGCGTCGGGCCAGCTGGGCTGCTGGGCGGCGCCGAGGGCGTGCAGGGCCGCGAGATCGGGGACGGGTGAATCAGTCACCGCACCAGCGTACGGCCCCCGGTAGGCTGCGCTGATGGCCGAGGTGACCGTGCGAGACGCCCGCCCCGACGACGCGGGGGCGATCGCGGAGATCTGGGCTGCCGCCGTGCCCTATCTCGTCCGTTCGCAGGCCCGGGCCGTCGACGACCTGCAGCAGGGGAACACCGACCGCCGGCACCGCTGGGTGAGCCTGGTCGGGGACGAGATCGCCGGCACCGCCTTCGCGCGCCGGCTCGGGGAGGACGAGGTCTTCTTCACCGTCGAGGTGAACCCCGCTCTGGGCAGCCGCGGGGTCGGCACCGCTCTGCTGCTGGCCGCGACCTCGGTCTTCACGGACGTCGGGGTGCTCCGCTCGGTGAGCAAGGACGACGCGATCTCGATGGCCTTCGCGGTGCGCAACGGTTTCCTGCCCGAGGGCGAGCAGAGCATCGTGGCCGTCGACCCGCGCACCGTCGAGGCAGCCGGTCCCGTCCCCGAGGGCATGCGGTCGCTGACTCTCGACGAGCTGCCCGACCTGAGCCTGCTCCTGGAGACCAACGACCTCGCCGCGGCCGACGACCCCAGCGTGCTCACCCGGCGCTACACCGTCGACCAGCTCCGCACGGACTGGTGGGACGGTCCCGACAACGCGCCCGACCTCTCCTGGGGGCTGGTGGCCGACGAGCCTTCCGGGCCGGTGCTGGCGGCGTTCACCAGTGCCCAGGTCGACCGCTCGCGCGGCCGGTCCTGGAGCAGCATGACCGCGACCCATCCCGCCTACCGGGGCCGGCGGCTCGCGCTGTGGGTCAAGCGCCGGACCCTGAACGCACTGGCCGAGGCGGGACTCGACCAGTCCTACACCGCCAACGACGCGGAGAACGCGCCGATGCTCGCTCTGAACGACGCCCTCGGCTACCAGCCGGTGGCCAGGTCGATCCGGCTGAGCCGCCGGATGCCGCGCTGAGCGGTGCGTCTCGCGACGTTCAACATCCTCAGCGGCCGCAGCCCGTCGGCACCCGAGGTGGACGTCGACCGGTTCGCGGCGGCCGTCGCCTCCCTGGACGCCGACGTCCTGGCCCTGCAGGAGGTCGACCGTCGCCAGCCCCGCTCCGGGTACGTCGACCTGGCCGAGGTCGCGGCCACGGCGGCGGGCGCCGTCGAGCACCGGTTCGCCGCCGCGATGACCGGACCCGGCGACGACTGGGTGCCGGCCACGGGTGACGAGCCGCCGGACGCACCCGTCTACGGCATCGCGCTGCTGTCGCGGTGGCCGGTCACCGGGTGGCGCACGGTCCGGCTGCCCGGGCTGCCGCTGCGCGTCCCGCACCGGTGGCCGGGCTCCCGGCGGCTGACCTGGGTGCGCGACGAGCAGCGCGTCGCCCTCGTCGCGGAGGTCCACTCACCACATGGGCTCCTGCGGGTCGTCACCACGCACCTGTCGTTCGTGCCCTGGTCCGGCGCCCGGCAGCTGCGCAGGCTGCTCACGGAGACGGCGGACGTCGACGTGCTGATGGGTGACCTCAACATGCCTCCGGAGCGGGCCGCCCGGATGACCGGGATGCGGCCGCTGGCCACCGCTCCGACGTTCCCGGCCGACGCACCGACCGCCCAGCTCGACCACCTTCTGAGCGGCTCGGCCGCGCTCGTCGCCACTCACGGCGCCGCCGTCCAGCTGGCGGTCTCGGACCACCGGGCCCTGGTCGCCGACGTCTGACGGGGCGGCGGGTCAGCCGCCGAGCGAGTCGACGTCGCGGAAGCCGGTCTTCTTGGCCCGGATCCCGCGGTTGGTGAACCAGGTCAGCGCCCACAGCACGATGCCCAGCCCGAGCAGCGCCGCGGCGATCTTGTACTGCACCCAGTCGTCGGGGTCACGCGCCCACGGCCCGACGAGGAACGCGCAGGCCAGCGCCCCCACGACCGGGACGATGGTCGGCGCCCGGAACGACGTCGGCGTCGCCGTGTCCCGGCGCAGCACCAGGCAGGCGACGTTGACGACCGTGAAGACCACGAGCAGGAGCAGGCTCGTCGTACCAGCGAGGGCGACGACGACCGAGCTCTCGGCGTCCATGGTGACCACGGTGATCAGGCCGAGCGCCAGCACCGTGGTGAAGGCGACCGCGGCCCACGGAGTGCGCCGTCCGGGCAGCACCTTGCTCAGCGAGCGCGGCAGGACGTCCTGACGCGACATGCCGTAGATCAAGCGGCTGGCCATCAGCATGTTGATCAGGGCGGTGTTGGCGACCGCGAACACGGTCAGGAACGGGAAGATCGTCGTCACCGGGAAGTCGGGGGCACCGGTCTTGACGACCTCGATGAGGATGCCGGTCTCGCCGTCGAAGTTCTGGATGTCGCCGATCGGGATGACCATGACCACCGAGACCGCCACCAGCATGTAGACCAGCACCGCGATCCCGAGAGCGGTGAACATCGTCCGCGGGAAGATCCGCTCGGGCTCCTTGGTCTCCTCGACCATGTTGACCGAGTCCTCGAAGCCCACCATCGAGAAGAACGCGATCGTGGTGGCGATCGTGACCGCGGCGAACATGCCGCGGTCGTTGGCGGAGTCGAACACCACGAGCCGGGACGGGTCGGCACCCTTGGTGACCATCACGTAGAAGCCGATCCCGATCACGATCGCCAGTGCCCTGATCTCCACCAGGGTGAGGACGACGTTGAACTTCACGCTCTCGCCCACGCCGCGCAGGTTGATGATGGCGAGCAGCACCATGAACGCCAGCGCGACGACCAGGGTGGCGCCGGTGCCGGTCGGGACGCCCCCGATGGTGGCGTCGAGACCGGCGAGCAGGTTGGCGGCGAGCAGGTTCGAGGAGGTCGACGCACTCGTGATGCCGGAGCACACCACCATGAAGGCGACCAGGAACGTCACGAAGTGCAGGCCGAACGCCTTGTGGGTGTAGAGCGCGGCACCCGCGGCGTGGGGGTACTTCGTGACCAGCTCGAGGTAGGAGAACGCGGTCAGCGTCGCGACGGCGAAGGCCACCAGGAACGGCAGCCAGGCCATGCCCCCGACCTCGCCGGCGATGTCCCCGGTGACGGCGTACACACCGGCGCCCAGGATGTCCCCCACGATGAACAGCAGGAGGAGCTTGGGCCCGAGGACCCGCTTGAGCTCCTGCGGTGGGTGGTCGGCGGTGTTCTCGTGGACGGCGGAGTCGGTGCTCATGGGTGGCGCCCCCTTCGGGTCAGGCTGCGTCTACCCGTTCGCCGAACGTCGTGAAACCTCGCTTGGTCTCTGCAACCGTGCGGGGTCAGGGCCGGCGGTGCAGCAGCAGCGGGAGTACGGCGTCCGCGCCCGCCCTGCGCAGCACCGCCGACGCCAGCGTCACCGGCCACAGCGAGGACGACGCGTCCACGACCAGCAGCACGACCCGGCCGGCGACGGCTCCGCCGATCGCGTCGGCGTCGAGGTGGTCGCGCCAGAAGGCAGCCTCGTCGGCCGAGCTCAGCTCGCGCAGGTCGGGCGGGGACGTGGGGCCGGCCAGCGTGGCGCGGTCGAGCCGACCGACGGTCGCGAGGTGGTCGGCGACCGAGCCGGTCATCACCGGCACCCCGCTCGCGGAGAGGTCGACCACGACCTCGGGGCGCGAGCGCCACACCGTGCTCCACTGGCTCAGCAGCCGGACGCAGGCGTCGGTCACGTCGGCCGGCGCCGGGGCGTCGCGGGCGAAGAGCGCCGCGATCGTCTCCCGCCACTCGGGTGCGTCGGCGAACACCAGGGTCCGGCCGACGTCGTGGGTCTCGGCGGGCGGGATCTTGCCGCGCGAGCCGAAGGCACCTCCGGGCCACATCTTGCGGGGCTCGAGGACGTGCACCTGGCCGCGGAGCAGCGTGGTGACCTTGGCGACGGTCTCGGGCGACACGCCTCCGGAGAGCGCGGACGGCAGACCACCGCGGCACACCGAGCAGCGGCCGCACGGCTCGGCGGCCGGGTCGTCGAGCGACTCCTGGAGCAGCTCCATGAGGCAGCGCTCGCCTCGGACGTAGGCCCGCATGATGTCGGCCTCGCGCCGGCGGACGGCGACCACGCCGTCGTAGTGCTCGGCGTCGTAGGACCACTCGGTGCCGGTCGCCAGCCAGCCGCCCTCGACCCGGTCGACCACGCCGTCGACGGCGAGCTGCTTGAGCATCAGCTCGACCCGGCCGCGGCGGACGCCGGACTGCGCCTCGATCGCGACCACGGACAGCGCCTCGCCCGGTGAGCGGTCCAGCACGTCGAGCACCGAGCGCACCTGCTCGGGCACCGGGATCGTCGAGGTCGCGAAGTAGTCCCACACGCCCGCGTCGGCGTCCGACGGCAGCAGCACCGCGTGCGCGTGCTCGATGGCGCGGCCGGCACGACCCACCTGCTGGTAGTAGGAGACGGGCGACGGCGGCGCGCCGACGTGCACGACGAACCCGAGGTCCGGCTTGTCGTAGCCCATGCCCAGTGCCGACGTCGCGACCAGCGCCTTGAGCCGGTTGTCCCGCAGGGCGTCCTCGAGCTCGTGGCGACGGGACGCCTCGAGCTGGCCGGTGTAGGCCGCGACCGGGACGGTGTCCCCGTGCACCTCCCGGATCGACTGCGCGAGCCGCTCGGCGTCCGCGACCGTCAGGGCGTAGACGATGCCCGACCCGTCGAGCTGCGGAAGGTGGTCGACCACCCAGGCGTAGCGCTCCAGCGGCGACAGCCGGTCAACCACAGAGAGCTCGAGGCTGGCCCGGGCCAGCTGACCGCGCAGCACCAGCGTGGCCTCCCCGAGCTGGTGCGCCACGTCGTCGGTGACCCGCTGGTTGGCGGTCGCGGTCGTCGCCAGCACCGGTGTGGCCGGGTTGAGCCGCTGCAGCACGTCGGAGACCCGGCGGTAGTCCGGGCGGAAGTCGTGGCCCCAGTCGGAGACGGCGTGCGCCTCGTCGATCACCAGCAGTCCGAGCCGCCCGGACAGGCCGTCGAGAACACGACGGCCGAAGCCGGGGTTGGCCAGCCGCTCGGGCGAGACCAGCAGCACGTCGAGCTCACCGGACCGCAGCGCCGCCTCGATCGCCGACCACTCCTCGATGTTCGAGGAGTTCAGCGTGGCGGCCGTGAGCCCGGCCCGGGACGCGGCCGCGACCTGGTCGCGCATCAGCGACAGCAGCGGGGAGACGACCAAGGTCGGGCCGGCGCCCTCCGAGCGGCGGATCGCGGTGGCGGCCCAGTAGACCGCCGACTTGCCCCACCCGGTGGCCTGCACGACGAGGACCCGGGCGGCCTCCTCGCACAGCGCCGCGACGGCCGTGGCCTGGTCGTCGCGCAGCCGGGCGTCGGGCCCCGCCATCGCGGCGATCACCCGGTCGGCGGTCTCCGCGCGCGATCCGGTCAGCAGGTCCGTCGTGCCCGATTGCGTCATGCCCCCACCGTAGGGACCGCGCCCGACAGTCCGTCGCCGCCGTCCACAGCCGGTCAGCGGGACAGGCAGCCCGCGCGGTCGTCGCAGGGCGACCTCTCGGGGTCGTCGAACTGCCCGGCGCGACGTCCTACCCGAAGAAGACCTCGGCCTCGGCGTACTGCGCGGGCTGGACCAGCTTGAGCTCGCCGGTGCCCTCGAGGAGCGGGACGCGGACGATGTCGGTGCCACGCAGCGCCATCATCGTGCCGTAGTCCTTCTCGGCCACGGCGGTCACGGCCTGCAGCCCGAAGCGGGTCGCGAGCCAGCGGTCGAACGCCGTGGGTGTGCCGCCGCGCTGCACGTGGCCGAGCACGACGGCGCGGGCCTCCTTGCCGGTGCGGTCCTCGATCTCCTTGGCGAGCCGGTCGCCGATGCCACCGAGGCGGACGTGCCCGAAGGCGTCCTTCTCCCCACTGACCAGGGTCATGTCCCCGCCCTCGACGGGGGTCGCGCCCTCGGAGACCACGACGATCGGCGCGTAGTGCGACTCGAAGCGCTTCTCGACGTACTCACAGACCTTGGCGATGTCGAACGGCTGCTCGGGGATCAGCACGACGTTGGCACCGCCGGCCAGGCCGGCGTGCAGGGCGATCCAGCCGGCGTGCCGGCCCATCACCTCGACGACCAGCACGCGGTGGTGCGACTCGGCGGTCGTGTGCAGCCGGTCGATCGCCTCCATCGCGATGTTCACGGCCGTGTCGAAGCCGAACGTGAAGTCGGTCCCGGACAGGTCGTTGTCGATGGTCTTGGGCACTCCCACGACGTTGACGCCGAGGTCGGCCAGCTTGGTGGCCACGCCCAGGGTGTCCTCGCCGCCGATCGCGATCAGGGCGTCCACGCCGTTGGCGGCCAGGTTGTCCTTGATCCGCTCCACGCCGCCGTCGATCTTGAACGGGTTGGTGCGCGAGGACTTCAGGATCGTGCCGCCGCGCGGCAGGATGCCGCGCACCTCGTCGATGCCGAGCGGCGTCGTGAGGTTCTCCAGCGGCCCGCGCCAGCCGTCGAGGAACCCGACGAACTCGAAGCCGTACTCGCCGACGCCCTTGCGGACCACGGCCCGGATCACGGCGTTCAGTCCGGGGCAGTCTCCGCCGCCGGTCAGCACTCCCACGCGCATGTCTGCCCTCTTTCGGTCCTCGGGTCATCAGGTGGACGATCGCCCACGACCCTAGCGTGCGAGGATCCCGGCATGAGCGTGCTCGCCATCGACGCAGGGACGACGGGTGTGACGGCGGTCGTGGTGACCCCCGAGGGGACGATCGCCGCGAAGGGCTACCAGGAGTTCGCCCAGCACTTCCCCCGGCCGGGCTGGGTGGAGCACTCGCCCGAGGAGATCTGGCAGGCCACCCTCGAGGCCACCCGCGACGCCCTCAAGACCTACGGCCGCGACGACCTCGCGGGCATCGGCATCACCAACCAGCGCGAGACGGTGCTGCTCTGGGACCGCGAGACGCTGGGCTCGCCGCGCCGCGCCATCGTCTGGCAGGACCGCCGCACGGCAGCCATCTGCACCCGGATGCGTGAGGAGGGGCACGAGGACCGGGTCGCGGAGCTGACCGGCCTGCGCCTCGACCCGTACTTCTCCGGGACCAAGCTGGTGTGGCTGCAGGAGGAGGAGCCGAACACCTGGGCGCTCGTCGAGGACGGGAGGTACGCCGTCGGCACCGTCGACTCCTACCTGATCGCCCGGATGACCCGCGGCACCTGGCACGTCACCGACGTCTCGAACGCGTCCCGCACGCTGCTCTACGACCTCGAGAAGGGCGACTGGAGCGACGAGCTGTGCTCGCTGTTCGGCGTGCCCCGCGACGCACTGCCCGACGTCGTGCCGTCCTGGGGCGAGATCGCCACCACCGACCCGCGCTCCTTCCTCGGCCTGGAGCTGCCGATCGCCGGGATCGCCGGCGACCAGCAGTCCGCGCTGTTCGGCCAGACCTGCTTCGACGTCGGCGACTCCAAGTGCACCTACGGCACCGGCTCGTTCATCTTGACCAACACCGGCACCGAGGTGGTCCGCTCGAAGGCGGGGCTGCTGTCCACGGCGGCCTGGAAGTCCCCTGCGGGCGAGCTGACCTACGCGCTGGAGGGCGCGATCTTCGTGACCGGCGCCGCCGTGCAGTGGCTGCGCGACGGGATCCAGATCGTCGGCTCCGCGGCCGAGACGGCGGCGATAGCCGCGACCGTCGACGACTCCGGCGGCGTGGTGTTCGTGCCCGCGCTCACCGGGCTGGGCGCCCCCGACTGGGACCCGCACGCCCGCGGACTGATCGCCGGCATCACCCGGGGTACGACGCGGGCGCACCTGGTCCGGGCCACGCTCGAGGCGATCACCTTCGAGGTGCGCGACGTCGTCGACACGCTGCCCGGAGCGGACCGCGCTGACCAGCCTCACCGTCGACGGCGGCGCCAGCGCGAACGACCTGCTCTGCCAGCTGCAGGCCGACCAGCTCGGCGTACCCGTGGAGCGGCCGAAGATCGTCGAGACCACCGCCCTGGGTGCGGCGTTCCTGGCCGGACTCGGCACCGGGGTGTGGGGCTCGACCGACGAGCTGCGCGAGACCTGGCAGCTGGACCGGCGCTTCGAGCCGGCCGGCGACCGGGCCGCCGTCGACGCGGCGCACACCCGGTGGCGCGACGCCGTCGAGCGGTCCAAGGGCTGGGCGGACTGCTTCCGCAGGTTGAGGTGCCCGAGCGCCCAGGCGCGAGGGCCTCGAAACCTCCCAGCGAAAGGCACAGAGGGTTTCGAGGCAGGTCGCTAGCTCCCTGCACCTCAACCAGCCGTGGTGGGTCGGACTAGGGCAGGTCCTTCTGGGCCTGCTCCAGCACCTCCTGCGCCTCGGCGTACCTCTCCTCGGCCCGGTCCTTCTTCTCGTCCGCGGCGACCGCCTCCTCGTCGAGCGTCTCCAGCTCGTGCTCGAGCTCGGCCACCCGGCCGCGTGCCTCCTCGAGCTCCTCGGCCGCCTGCAGGGTCCGCGCCTCCACCTTGGTGACCCGCTTGCGGGCCTTGCGCAGCTTCTTCTGCGCCTCGTCGGCCGCCGCCAACGCCTGGTCGACGAGTGCCTGGGCCGCGGCGCGCTCCGCCTCGCGCGCCTGCGCCTTCTCGTCGGGCCCCTTCTCCAGGTCGGGTACGACGCTCAGCTCGGCGCGCTTGGGGGCCGGACGCGTGCGGGGTCGTGCGGTGAGGCCGATGGCCGCGGGGACCGCCACGGAGTCGACCACGTCCGCGGAGCCGACGCCGGTCGCGGTCAGCGCGGCGACCAGCAGCCCGCTGCGCACCGCGGCCGCGGCCTGCTCGTCGACCATCGCCGCGTGCAGGGTGCCCTGCACCTGGTCGGCGACCGCATCGGTGAGCTTCTGACCGAGGTCACGGGCGAGCTCCCGGCCCTGCTGGGTGACCGCCGTGGTCAGCTGGCGGCGCTGCCGGGTCAGCTCGCGGAGCGAGTCGGCGTCCAGGTCGGCCTGCGCCTGCCGCAGCGAGGCGCCCAGCTCGAGGACCTGGGCCATCTGCTCGCCCTGGTGGCGCATCATCATGTTGACCACCCAGGCCGCGACCGAGGGCTTGCGCAGCTCGGCGACCCGCTTCGCGAGCTCGGCGTCCCCGTCGGCCTTGGTCTGCTTGGCCCACTGGTTGCGGGTGCCCGTGAAGTCACCCGGTGCGAGGGCGTACAGCTCCTCGGCGATGCTCAGCAGCGGGTCCGTGGCCACGGGTCGAGGATAGTGGTGGCTACTCGTCGTCGAGGCCCTGCTCGATGGCGTAGCGGACCAGCTGGACCCGGTTGTGCAGCTGGAGCTTGCGCAGGGTGTTCTGCACGTGGTTCTGCACGGTGCGGTGCGAGAGGAACAGCCGCTCGGCGATCTGCTTGTAGGACAGTCCCTTGGCCACCAGGCGCAGCACCTCCGTCTCGCGCTCGGTGAGCCGCGGCGTGTCCGGGTCGGCGGACGCGGCCGGAGTGTCCGAGAGCCGGCGGTACTCCCCCAGCACCAGCCCGGCGAGCCCCGGGGTGAACACGGTGTCCCCCTCGGCGACCCGGGCGACCGCCGAGAGCAGCTCGGCGCGGGAGGCGGACTTCACGAGGTAGCCGGTCGCGCCGGCCTTGACCGCCTCCAGCACGTCCTCCTGCTCGCCGGACGCGGACAGGATCAGCACCCGCACGGTCGGGTCGTCCTTGACGAGCCGGGCGGTGACCTCGGCGCCGTTCGGGGCCGGGATCTGCAGGTCGAGCACCACGACCCGCGGCCGGACGGCGGTCGCGCGGGTCAGCGCGTCGGTGCCGTTGGCGGCGGTCGCGACCACGTCGAACCCGGCCTCGGTGAGGTCGCGGGCGACTCCCTCGCGCCACATCGGGTGGTCGTCGACCACCATCACGGTGATCTTCTCGGTCTCGCTCACAGCGCAGGTCCCCGTCCTCGACGTCCCGGGCTCGGAACGGCTTGCAGGGTACCGACGTCAGGACGGGCGGACGTAGCGTCCACGCCGGTGCACGAGGGGCTCGGCGTCCTCGAGGATCGCCACGTGCTCGACCACTCCCTCGACCAGCAGTGACCAGCCCACCTCGGTCGGCGGCCCGTCGATCCGGATCCCGGCCCAGGCCGGGACGCCCTGCAGGACCGGTCCCCACTCGGAGTCCTCCCACGTCCCCATCCGGAACGGCCCCCCGGGCGCCGGCGCGACGCCGGCGAACGCGTCGGCGAGGTCGCGGTGCGGCCAGCCGAGCAGGGCGACGACCGCCGTACCGGTGCTCTCCAGGGCTCGCACCAGGTCCGCCTCGGGGTCCAGGAGCCCCAGGATCCGGGCCGGGTCACCGTGCGCGACGAGCACCGAGGAGACGGTCAGACCGGCCCGCCCGGGACCCGTCCCGGTGGTCCACAGCGTCACCGCACCACCCAGCCGGCCGCGCAGCCGGCGCGCCGGGTCGCGGTCGGGATCCGGGTCGGAGAACGGGTGCTCGGAGTGGATGGTCACGCGGGCAGGCTAGACCGGTGCGCTCACCGGCGGGCCCTCCGGCTGCGCTGGGCACCAACGGATATCCAAAATTTCCGTTTTATCCGAAAAGAAATGATCAACTTCGTGGCTTCGGTACCCGATACTCAAGTCGGAGGGGAGTGGAATCCATGGGACTGCTGGGAGACGTCGCATATCTGCGATCGTGCACCGAGGCTGACGACGCCTTCGTGTACGACGTCTTCTGCACGACCTGGGAGAGCGAGGTCGCCGCCCTCCCCAACCAGAATCTCGCCCAGCACGTCCTGCGCATCCAGCACATCGCCCAGGAGCGTCGCTTCGCCAGCCGCTACCCGGCGCACCAACGCTACATCGTGCTCGAGGACGGTGAGCCCGCCGGCCGGCTCTACGTCGACGAGAACGACACGACGATGCACGTCGTCGACCTCACCCTCATGCCTCGGTTCCGCGACCGGGGCATCGGCTCCCGGATCTTCCGGGACCTGTTCGCCCACGCCGCCGACGCGGGCAAGACGATCACCCTGCGGGTGGAGCGCCGCAACGAGCGCGCCACCATGCTCTTCAGCAAGCTCGGCTTCGACCTGACCAGCGTGGACGACCTCGACAACTACTTCGAGCGGGCCGCCACCAAGGAGGGCCTGGTCGCGGTCACCAAGGAAGGGCCGTCGAGCCTGACCAAGGAGAACCCCGCGGCCCTCACCAAGGAGCACTCGGCCACCTAGGCCGTCCTCTGCCTGGTCGGTGACGACCAGCTCCCACTCCGTGCCCTGGCCCGGCGCGGTGACCAGCAGCGCCTCACCGCCCAGGTCGCGCATCCGGCCGCGGATCGACTCCGCCACCCCGAGCCGGCCCTCGGCTCGCGCCTGCTCGAGCCGCTCCGCGGCGAAGCCCGGCCCCTCGTCGCGCACGGTCACCACGACCCGCTCCCCCAGCTCCTCGACGAGCACCCAGGCCGGCGCGGACGCCCCGACGTGCGTGCGCACGTTGTCGAGGCAGGCCCGGACGACCGACGCGAGCTCGTCCACCACGTGGTCGGGCAGCAGCACGGGGTGCGCCGGACCGGAGACCGTGACGCTGGAGGACTGCAGCCGGCTCAGCGTCTCGGCCAGGTCCGCGCGACCGGCGGAGCCGGTCCCGACCATCGCGTTGCCCTGCACCAGCGCGCGCAGCGCCACCTCCTGCTCGCCGGCCAGCCGGCCGAGCTCGGCGCCCCCGTCGCCGAGCTCGGCGCCGCGGCGCTGCACGAGCGTGAGCACCTGGAGCACCCCGTCGTGGACGGCGCGGGCCAGCCGGGCGCGCTCCGCCATCCCGGCCGCGATCCGCTCCGCCTCGGCACGGGCCTCGGTCGCCTCCCGGATCAGCCCCGTGGAGTAGCCGACGACCCCGGCCGCGAGCAGCAGCAGGAAGATGTTGCCCCAGGTCGTCCCGGTGACCTCGGTGCGCACCGAGAGGTCCAGCAGCGACATGAGTACGGCGGCCGCGACCCCGCCCTGCCAGCCACGGAGCACCGCCCAGGCCAGCACGGCCGCCATCACCCAGAACGACGGCATCGTCGACGCGTGCCGCTCGAGCATCTCGTCGCTCTGGACGTAGGGCGTCGAGAGCAGGGTCGCGGCGGCCACCGCGAGGTCGGCGACGAGCAGGGGCAGCCCGCGACGCCGCGGTGCGTCGTACGCCCAGGTCGCGAACAGGGTCCAGACCACCATGACGCCCACGACGCCCCACCCGGCGACGGGGTGCTCGAACTCGCGCCAGCGGGTGGCGTTGAGGGCGACGGCGTAGGCCAGCACGATGAACCGCAGCACCGCCACGGCCCGCAGAAGGGTCGTCTCCACCTGCTCGGAGACCGGGTCCAGCAGGCCGGTGCGGGCAACCAGTCGGGGCATCGTCAGGAGGCTTTGAGGCCCCGGGCGTCGGCGGCTGGCCGGGGTGTCACCCTGGGGCTCGCCGGCGCCGTCGCCCTTGCCGTCACCGGCGGCGGGCTTCCTCGACTCCTTGTCGAGCGCCTTGGCCCGGGTGGCGTACATGTCGACGTACTCCTGGCCGGAGAGCCGCATGATCTCGTACATGATCTCGTCGGTGATCGACCGCAGGATGAACCGGTCGTTCTCGAGTCCTTCGTAGCGCGAGAAGTCCAACGGCTTCCCGAACCGCACCATCGGCCGGGTCACCGCCCCGAACTTCTTGCCGGGCGGGGCGACCACGTCGGTGCCGACCACGGCGATCGGGACGACCGGCACCTTGGTCTCCAGGGCGAGCCGGGCGACCCCGGTCTTGCCGCGGTAGAGCCGCCCGTCGTGCGAGCGGGTGCCTTCGGGGTAGATCCCGAACAGGCCGCCCTCGCCGAGGATCCGCTTGGCCGCCGAGAGCGCCCCCTCGGCCGCGGTGGCTCCCGACCGGTCGATCGGCACCTGGCCGGCGCCGGAGAAGAACTTCTTCTGGAACCAGCCCTTGACGCCCGGGGAGGTGAAGTACTCCGCCTTGGCGACGAACGTGACCCGCCGCGGGAGCGTCAGCGGCATGAACATCCAGTCCACGTAGGAGAGGTGGTTGCTGGCGAGGATGGCCGCGCCTTCGGACGGGACGTTCTCGGCACCCTCCGTCTGCGGGCGGAAGACCAGCTTGAGCAGAGGCCCCAGGAAGACCCACTTGAGCAACCAGTAGAACAACGCCGGACCTCCTCCGTCACTCACCTTCGCGGCCGCCACGCTGCGTGGTGGTCCAACCCGCCGAAACCCTAGCCTCGGCATCGGGCCCGTGCGACGATTCACGCGCTGCCCTGCACCGTCGTGGCTGGGCTCATTCAACACCACCGAGACAGCGAACGCGCACCTCCGAGGAGCCCTCCGTGTCCATTGCCCCCACTGCGGAGCCGTACTACGCCGACGCCTCTCCCGACGCCCAGGACGGTCAGCGGGTCGGCGTGCTGCTGCTGCAGGGGTTCACCGGGTCGCCGGCGTCGATGGTGCCGTGGGGCCGGGCGCTGGCCGAGCGGGGGCTCGGGGTCGCCGTACCCCGTCTGCCCGGGCACGGCACCACGTGGGAGGAGCTCAACCGGACCCGCTGGGCCGACTGGTACGGCGAGGCCGAGCGCGCGTTCGAGAAGCTCCGGGCCAACTGCGACCAGGTGGTCGTGGGCGGCCTGTCGATGGGCGGAAGCCTCGCGCTGCGCCTGGCGGCCGACCGGGGCCGCGAGGTCGCGGGGATCGTGCTGGTGAACCCGGCCGTCAACACCGAGCGCAAGGACGTGCTGGCGCTGCCGGTGCTCAAGCACCTCGTCGGCTCGTTCCCCGGCATCGCCAACGACATCAAGAAGCCGGGCGTCGAGGAGCACGGCTACACCCGCACCCCGCTCAAGGCCGCGCACTCGATGGTGTCCTCGTGGAAGCTGCTGCGCGAGGACCTCCCGAAGGTCACCCAGCCGATGCTGATGTTCCTCTCCCGGGAGGACCACGTGGCGGACCAGTCGTCCGCTCGGATCATCAGGGGAGCCGTGTCGTCTCGCGATCTGAGCGAGCGCATGCTGGAGAACAGCTACCACGTGGCTACTCTCGACAATGACGCCCCGATCATCTTCGAGGAGTCCGCCGAGTTCATCCGACGAGTGACCGGACCATGACCTTTCCCGACGACAACCGCGACGAGCCCGCCAAGGGTGTTCCGGACGAGCACGACGGTCCGGAGCTGCCCCTCGACGAGGAGGCTGCGTGGCGCGCGATCGTCGAGAACTACGGCGCCCGCCCCGAGCTGGGGGCGGACGCCCCTCCGGCGCCGGAGGTCGAGACTCCACCCGCACCGGCCGTGTTCGACCGCAGCTACCTGGACTCGGTCGAGGCGGAGGCCGCCGCGAACGCGCCGGCGCGCGACTCCTGGTCGGAGGAGGGGCACTTCGTCCCACCCGAGCCGCCGCCGCTCCCCCGCACCACCCCCGCACGTCGCATCGCGTGGGCCGGCCTGTTCGGCGCCCCGGCCCTCCTGCTCATCGCTCTCGTCGCGCACCTCACCTTCCCGACCTGGGCGTCGATGGCCCTCGTCGCGGGCTTCGTCGGTGGGTTCGTCTTCCTGGTCGCCACGATGGAGCGGACCGGCCGTGACGGCCGGGGCGGGGACGACGGCGCGGTTGTGTAGGGTCCCCCTCGCCGGGCCCCGTGGCGCCGGCTCGTCGTGACCGCGCAGCAGCTGAGGAGCCCCCGTGCACGTGAGTGAGACCGTCGAGATCTCGGGCCACCTGATCGACACCGGCATCCTGTCGCGGGTCCTCGACGACGTCCGCGAGTACGGCGGCGACTGGGTCATCGACAAGTTCGACGTCGGGCACGAGGCCGCCGACCTCTCCAGCGCCAAGATCACCATCTCCACCCCCGACGACGAGGCCCTGCAGCGGCTGCTGATGCGGTTGCAGACCCGCGGCGTCAACCAGGTCGACCCCGGCACGGCCGAGACCGCCGCCTGCGAGCAGGACGGCGTGTTCCCCGACTTCTTCTACTCGACCACCAACCTGGAGACCCGGGTGCGCCTCGAGGGGCGCTGGGTCCGGGTCGAGCACCCCGAGATGGACTGCGGCCTGATCGCGGAGGGTGCCGGTGAGTCGCTGCGGGTCTACACCCTCCCGATGGCCGACGTCCGCGCCGGCATGCAGGTCATCGTGGGCGCCTCCGGCATCCGGGTCGACGTACCGGTGATGACCAAGGCCGAGGGCTCGTTCGGCTTCATGGAGTCCGACGTCTCCAGCGAGAAGCCGCAAGCCGTGCTGGTCCGGATGGTGGCGGACGGCATGCGCGAGGCGAAGGCCGCCGGCCAGAAGGTGCTGTGGGTCGGTGGGCCGGGAGTCGTGCACACCGGTGCGGCGCCGGCGATGGTCGCACTCGTGAACGCCGGCTACGTCGACGTGCTCTTCGCCGGCAACGCACTGGCCACCCACGACATCGAGTCGGCCCTGTTCGGCACGTCACTGGGCGTCGACCTGGCCCAGGGCCGCGGCGTCGAGCACGGCCACGAGCACCACATCCGGGCGCTGAACACGATCCGCAAGGCCGGCTCGATCCGCGCCGCGGTGGACTCCGGCGTGCTGACCGGCGGCATCATGCACGCGCTGGTGACCGGAGGCAAGGACTACGTCCTCGTCGGCTCGGTGCGCGACGACGGTCCGCTCCCGGACGTCTACACCGACGTGATCGACGGCCAGCGGGCGATGCGCGCCCGGCTCACGGACGTCGGCTTCTGCCTGATGGTCGCGACGATGCTGCACTCCGTGGCGACCGGCAACATCCTCCCCGCGTCGATCCCGCTGGTGTGCGTCGACATCAACCCGGCGACGGTCACCAAGCTCGCCGACCGCGGGTCCTCGCAGGCCCGAGGCATCGTCACCGACGTCGGCCTGTTCCTCGAGCAGCTGGCGAGCGAGCTCGTCGAGGGATACCAGACGGCTCGCTCGTAGCCGCGGCGCAACCGGCGCGCTAGCCGGTCCGCCGTTCGCGGGTGGCCAGCAGGGCCGCTGCGAACGCTGCCCAACCTGCGAGTATCAGGGCGACGACGAGAGCGGCGCTGGGCGGGTGCCACAGGCCGAGCGCCAGTGACGGGCTCTCCTCGAGCTGGCCGTCCAGCACCGCGACGGCGGCGAGCGCGTGACCGCCGGCGTACACGAGGAGGGCCACCAGGACCCAGGGACGCACCTGTGGACCCACCGGCCCGGCCTGGTCGAGCGAGACGCCCGCGAGAATGATCAGACCGACCGAGAACGCCAATCCGTACCGGCCCTGCCAGACCACGCCAACGTCGCGGTAGGTCAGCAGTGTCAGCACGAGAGGTCCCGCCACCGCCGACAGGGCCACCGCGAGCATGAGTCGTCGTAGCCGGGTCCGGGCAGCCCTGAGTCCCATGGTCACCAGGAGCGCCAGCACCCCACCGCAGGCCAGGTAGACCAGTCCCGGCGCCGGGTTGGCCCGTCCGACCCCAGTCGCCACGGACTGAAGGATCCAGACCGGCACCTGGATCAGGCTCCCAGCCAGCGCACCGGGGTTGTCCGCGTGCTCCTCGAGCTGGTTCGGCGCGGCTGTAACGAGCCAGGCCAGCGCGCCCACGACCGCCAGGCCGACGAGGGCTCCCCACGACACCAGGGTGCCTCGCTGCCGGCGAGCAATCTCCCGGCAACGACCGGTGCCGGCCAGGATCATGCAGGACGTGACGATAAGCACCAACCAGCCGATGCCGAGGCTGCGCACCGTTGCCAGGATCATGGCGCCGGGCACGGAGGCCCACAGCAGGGCTCGTTCGGCTCGCTGGCCCAGCCCTGCCGTCGACAGTCCGGCGAGCGTGACCCAGACGGCCAGGCCCGCCAGGATCTCGATGCCGTTCGGGGCCGCCGTCGTGCTGCTGTAGAGCGTCACCGGGGTCAGGGCCGCCAGCAGCGCCACCATCGGCCAGCGGGTCCGTGCCCAGAGGGACACCGACCATCCCGCGAGAGCCACCAGCGCGGCACACATGAGCGACGCGGCGACCCGCATTGCGTAGAGCGCGCTGGTGCCGTGGAACACCCGCGCCGCCTCGCCGACGGCCCAGTAGAACAGCGGCTGGTAGCGCGCGGCGGCGGTCGCCACCTGGACCGGGTCGCCGACCGCGTCGGCGACCGGCGCACAGTTGTCGTGCCCGGTGTAGGCACGGGACTTGCACTCGGGTCCGGCCGCGACCACCAGATCGCGAGGGACCGTGACCAGCTCACCCCGCCCGTCCGGTGCGGGCTCTGAGCTCCACCACTCACCGCCTGCCACCGCCGCGGCACGGTAGGCGTGGTCGAACTCGTCGATCCCCCGGAACGCCGGCACGGAGAGGATCCACGCAGCTTGAACCAGCACGGTGCCGAGCATCAGGAGCGCCGGAACCCGTGACTGCCTCACCATCCGCGCACGTGTCCCCTCCGGGGTGGCGAGCCGATCCGTCGCTGTCAACCCAACCACGTCTTACCGCAGGACGGACAGGACCGACGAGTAGTCGTCCGTCCAGGCCACGCCGGGGCCGGTGAGTCGGGTCCATCCCGGCCGCCCGGACAAGTCGTCGGTCGTCGTACCGTCAGGGCTCATCACGACCCACGTGGAGCGCATCACCGACGCCGACGGCGAGGCGGTTGTCCCGACCACGGCGTCCCACCCCATTCGCTTCGCAGCAGCCTGCAGCACGGGCCGCAGGTCGAACGCGCGGTTGGTGATGTGGAACGCGAGCGACCCTCCGGGGGCGAGCCTCGAGGCGTACGTCTGGACCGCCTCCTGGGTGAGCAGGTGGACGGGTATGGCGTCCGAGCTGAATGCGTCGAGGACGAGGAGGTCGTAGGACCCGGCGGGTGCCCGCGAGACCTCGAGCCGCCCGTCACCGGTGACCGTCGAGATCTCGGCCGGGCTGTCGCGTAGGAAGCTGAAGAACGCCGGATCCACGGCGATCCTGACAACCTCGGGGTCGATCTCGAAGAACGTGAACTCCTGCCCCGGACGTCCGTAGGCGGCGAGCGTGCCAGCGCCAAGGCCGACGGCCCCCACTGTCTCGAGCCGATGACGGTTCGCCACGTCGAACACATCGCCAAGGGGACCCTGCGGTGAGTAGTACGTGGTCGGCAGGTTGCGCCGTGCCGGATCGCTGAACTGCGTGCCGTGCACGGTGGTCCCGTGGACGAGCGTGTGCTTGGAGCTGTCCTCGAAGACGCGGTAAGTGCCATAGAACGTGCGCGTCTGCTCGATGACCCCCTGGGTCCCGACCACCACGTTGCTGCCGTAGAGGAACAGCACGGTGACGAGCGCCAGGGCAGGGTGATGCGCCAGCAACCAGCCGACGGAGAGCACAGCCAGGAGCACCACCAGAACCACGATCTGCTTCTCGGATCCAAGAGTGGCCGCGGCGCGGAGCGCGAGCACCACGATGCAGGACAGGACGCAGAGCATCGTGACGCGCACCCGGTTGCTGCCGATGTGCCTGGGCAGCCAACCCGTGCGCAGACCGGCGACGCCGACGAGCAGGAGCGGCACCGCGGACAGCGCGATCGGGTACTCCAGGACGCTCGAGAACACCACGGGCGCGACGAACCCGTTGAGGAGACCTCCCAGCACACCCCCCGTGGCCACGACCATGTAGAACAGGGTGAGGTGCTCCGTGTTGGGCCGATCGACCGCCAGGCGGGCGTGAGCGGCGAAAGCCACCGTGGCGAGCATCAACAGGCTGGTCGTGATGCTCACGTAGATCGGCAGCACCGGGCCGCACAGGGCTACGACGACCTCTAGCAGCCCGAAAGCGACCGCGAGCCTCGTTGCCACCACGGGCACGGTGCGCGCCTTGCGGGCGAAGGCCAGGACGAAGGAGCCGAGGTACAAGGCGAGCGGCACCACCCACAGCAGCGGGATCGACGCGACGTCGGTGGAGAGGTGGGTCGTGACACCGAGCATCAGCGTCGAGGGCAGCATGGCGAGGAGCGTCCACACCAGCATTCGACGAGCAGCCGGCCGCGCGGGCAACGACAGTGTGGACACGATCGCGCCGGCGAGGCGGCCCGGAGGACGCTGTCGTGCTGCCACCACGGCGCACATGGCAGTGAGGATGAGGAAGCCGATGTACGCGATGGACCAGTACCGTCGCTGCTCTGCGAGCGTGAACACGGGCTCGACGACCAGTGGGTAGGCCAGCAGACCCACGAAGCTGCCCAGATTGCTGGCCGCGAAGAGGAAGTAGGGGTCGTCGGCGCGAGCGTGGGAGGTCCACGAGAACCACTTCTGCAGCAGCGGGCCGGTGGCCGCCATCACGATGAAGGGCAGGCCGACCAGCAGTCCGAGAGTTCGAATGAGCCACAGTGCCGGCATCGCCCCCAGTGGCGGTGCTGCGTCGATGGGCACAGCCAGTGGAAGCACCAGCAGGGGCAGCAGCAGCACGAGGAGGTGGGCCCGCGGCTGCCAGGGACGTCGGAGGCGGGATGTCGAATAGTGGCTGTAGCCGTAGGCGGCGAGCAGCAGCGTCTGGAAGAACAGCGTGCAGGTGCTCCAGACGGTGGCCGACCCCCCGAACGACGGGAGCAGCAGCTTCGCGACCAGGGGCTCGACGAGGAACAGCAACGCAGCGCCGAGGAACGCGGTGACCGTGAACAGCCAGACCGTGCCGCGACTCCGGCCCTTCTCCCGGGCGGAAGGCGCACCCGTGGCCGGCGACTCGACGCGCTGGTCGATGGCCATGACTACCTCGTTCACGGAGCTGGATGTGTGGGTCCCGGTCACGATAGGGACCTTCAGCCGTGTCTCGGTGCCGAACGACGCAGAATCAGCCGAACGGACGACCCGTTCGTCGGCGACCTCGTCGACGACCAGGGAGCGCCGTACGGTCTACTGGCTCGACGCCGGGACCAGGTAGACCCAGTCCGCGTCGCGTTGGACGACGTGCCAGCCCAGCTGCTGCTGCATCGCCGCGGTGAGCGGCGACTTCTTCTGGAGAACCGCCACGTCGGCGCCACTGCGCTCCACGAATCCGCGCCACCCCGGCTTCACTTCGGTCATGGCGAAGAAGTCGCGGATGTGCTCGACCGGGTACGCGTCCAGCATCCCGTCGATGACCGGTGACACCTTCGGGAATCGCCATTCCATCCAGCCACCGACACCGTCCTCGACCAGGACGACGCTCCCCGGGGCCAGGGACTGCAGCCGTGGGGCGAACCCCACCGGCACGTCCCGGGGGGTCTGCGCGGTGTGCGGCACCATAAGCCCCAGCGCGACCAGGTACGCGAGCGAGGCCAGGCCCACCCCCCACCGCTCCACGCGGCGTGGCCCGGCCGTCTCGGGGGCACGGACCCCACTGGAAAGTGCCCGGGCCAGAAGCGGCGCGACCACGACGGCTCCGGGTGCCACCATCCTCACGACCAGGAGGATCCAGGCACAGGCGAGCAGCGCCAGGAGCAGGTGCGACCAGGGCGCCTGTCCGCGCCGCGCCCAGAGGACCACCAGCCAAGCCACCATCAGCACTGCCGCCAACGCGGGCACCTCGCGGAAAGACGTCGGGCCCCACTCCGCGATCAGCGACGTGCGGGCGGACACGGCGAGCTGGGAGGTCAGCAGCCGTGGCCCGACCGGGGTGAGCGCGGCGGCGACGACGGACAGGACGGGTACGCCGAACAGCACGGCGGTGCGACGCCGCCCGAACCGCCGGTCGAGCATCATCCCAACGCAGCAGACGAGGCCGAGCAGGACTCCGGCGGACCAGAGACCGTGTGCGGTCGCCCACACCCAGGTCATGGGAACCAGCCACCAGCGGGGGCGGCCGTCCTCGATCGTCCGCAACCAGGCGCCCACCGTGACGGCCAGGAGGATCAGGCTGATGATCTGTGGGCGCGCCGACAGCGCTGGGGCGGCAGCGAAGACCACGAACGTGGTCAGCACCGCAGACGTCAGCGGACCGCCACTGCCGCGGCACGTGAGATACACGGTCAGGACGAACACGAGCATGAGGGCGCCGAACAGCCAAGCCACTCCGGGGAGACCGAAAACCTGCTCCGCGCCGCTCGCCACCATCTCCGTCGACCACTGGGTCGGGACCCAGGGGCTCGTCGCGAACGAGCTCAGCCTCCCGGGGCTCCCCAGCGACCAGCCGTCGAGGAAGCGGTCTCCCAACGCGAGGTGGAACCACGTGTCCTGGTTGTCGAGGTCGGCTGCGGAGTACTTCACAACGATGGACAGCACCACACCGAGCAGCAGCACTGGAGCCGCGACCAGGACCGGTCGTGCGCCCGCACCGGTCGCCACCCGGTCGTCATGCGACTCAACGGAGTCGTCGGGCGCGCGCCCCGTAACGTCAACTCCCACCCAGGAAGTATCGGTGACACGACGGGCTCGAACGCGGACAACCCTCAAACCCGGGTGCCAAAGTATCGATACTCATGCGGGCCACTTACCCGGGAAGCGCCGCCCATATGGGCCATTTTCGACGTTTTCCGCCGCGGCACCTCGCCCAGACCTACCCTGGTTTCACCACGTCACCCTGGGAGTCGCAAATGCACGGTGTAGCCCTGAGGCATCGCCTTGCGCAGCCGCGCTCTCGCACCGAGCGCGGCGTGGCCGCGCTCGAGTTCGCCCTCGTCCTCCCGCTCCTGGTGACCCTCCTCCTCGGCGTCACCACCATGGGTCTGGCCTACTCGGACCACCTGTCAGTCACGAACGCGGTCCGCGAGAGCGCCCGGCTGGGTGCCGGCGTCGACTTCGTCACGAGCACGACAGGACCCAACCCGTGCCCCTTGTGCAGCCCGACCGCGTGGGGTGACGCAGTCCAGTCCCGAGTCCAGCAGGCGTACTTCAACTCCGGGTCCAGCATCAGCACGAGCCAGATCTGCGCCCGGCTGGTCGACTACAACGGCGGTACCGACCTCGCGCACCCGAGCACCCAGGGCACCGCCTGCGGGACCGAGCCCTCTGTACCGTCCGGCCTCACGAGCGGGACCTGCGTGGTGAAGGTGTGGGTGAAAAAGCCGGAACGCGTCGTTCTGGGCATCTTGCCCGACATCAACTTCAACGTCTCCGCGCAGTCGGTGTCGATCTACGGCAGGAACACAGGCGTATGCAGCACCCCGTGATGCGCCTCCGGCGCCGGAGTGCGGACCAGCGCGGCGCCGTCGCCCTGATGGTGGCGCTCTCGATGGCCGCCCTGCTGATCGCATCGGCGATGGTCCTGGACTTCGGACTCGTCCGCATCGACCGCCAGATCAACAAGTCGGGTGCCGACGCTGCGACGACCGCCGGCCTCTACGGCCTGATGGGCGCCGACGGGAAGGCCCATCCCTTCCAGGGCGTCTGCAGCGCGATCTCCTACCTCGCGAAGAACGACGTCAGGTTTTCGACCCTCACCGGCGCCGCGGGCACATGGACCGACGGCACCACCCCCGGCAACTCCGTGACGGCGGACTGCTCCACCTCGACCACGCTGAACAAGACCTGCACACCCGGGAGCAGCACGAGCTGGGCGAGGTACACCTGGTCGGGCACGTACCAGGGACAGGCCCTCAAGGTCGAGATCCAGAGCGGCTACGCGCTGGCGGGCTCGGGCTTCCCCGAGGAGAGCCTGGCGGGCGCCGCCGCCGACGCCGGCAACGTCGCCCCTCAGGGCTGCGACCAGCTGGCCGTCATCGTCACCCAGAACCGGAAGCCCGGTCTAGGCAGCCTGGCGACCTCGGCGGACCTGGTCAACCGGGTCCGCACCGTGGGCCGGATCTACTCCGGCCCCGGCGGCGACGCTCCCGCCATGCTCTTGCTCAAGCGCACCGGGTGCCCGGTCCTGAACACTGGCTCGAACGGTGGCGGCTCGTTCATCCACATCTACGGGGGCGTCTCCACCGGCGGCAAGGCCCAGGCCGGCACTATCCACGCCGACACCGACGGCAGCGGCTGCAGCGGGTCGATCTTCGAGGGCAAGGCAGGCAACGGCATCGTCGCCTACGCCGCTCCCCAGCCGGCCAACCCGACGCTGGCGGACCCAGCCAAGCCCGGACTCATCACGTCCGTCGCCGGCACCAACGGCGCCATCGGCCTCGGGACGATCCGCGACGCCGCGTTGAACGTCTACGCGAGCGGTGCGATCAACGAGGCCGGCGCCGGCGCCGCCACCAAGGCCGAACCGCGGGGGCGCACCCTCGTGACGCGGTCCGTCATCGACTCGAGGTACCTCGGTCTCGCCACCACACCACAGGTCGGCGTCAAGGGCATCGTCACGAAGGCCCAGAACGACGTGTTCAGCAAGACCGTCAACAACGCGGCGCAGGCGCTCGCAGCGGGCTTCGAGGTGTACACCAACAAGTGCGCCCCCACGGCCGCCGATCTCTCCGCCGTGACCAGCACGTCCAACCTCTGGATCGACTGCACGGCGAACAGCGGGTTCACCGGGACCGCGCCCATCCTCGCGAAGAGGGTGGTGTTCGCCGGCTCGGTCCAGCCCCCGAACGACGCTGCAGGAGTCAGCCTTCCGAACGCGGAGAAGGTCTACATGTTCGGCGACCCCACCAAGAACGCGATCTCGCTCAGCACTGGATCGATGTTCAGCATGCACACCGCCAGCAACACAAGCGGCTCCCTCTGCTCGACAGCCCAGAGCAGCAACAAGGCAGTGCTCGTCATCAAGGCCGGGCAGATCAAGCAGACCGGTGGAACCCTCCGCATGTGCTACACCACAGCGGTCCTGATGGGCAACGACTCCGCGGGGTGCCTGCCGACCGCGGAGGGCAACGCGCCGACCGCAGCGCCGTGCAGCGGCTCCGCCATGGGGGACGGTCAGCTGACCCAGAACGGTGGCGACGTCGACTGGACCGCACCCAACCAGTACGACGCGATGAACGACTCCAACGGCAACCCGCTGTCCACCAGCCCGGCCGCCTGGTGGGACGTCAACGGTCCGGAGGACCTTGCATTCTGGGCCGAGAGCGGGACCGACTCCAGCCACACGTACAGCATGAACGGCCAGGGTGTGCTGCACGTACAGGGCGTCTTCATGGCCCCCAACGCCAACCCCTTCCAGATCAGCGGTAGCGGCAGCCAGGTGATGAACAACGCGCAGTACATCGCCTCGTCGTTCGCCTTGTCGGGTGGCGCCACCCTGTCGATGACGGTCGACCCGAACAACGCGGTGAAGCTGCCGAAGCTAGGGCCGTTCACCCTGGTGCGCTGAGCGCCTTACGGGCGACGCGCCAGGTCGGCGGCACCGATCATCCCGGCCTTGTTGCCCAGCAGTGCGGCCCGCACCTGGAGCTCGGGACGGTAGTGCCGCCCGGTCAGGTTCGCCGCGAAGTGGGCCCGCACCGGGTCGAGGAGCAGGTCACCGGCCTCGGAGACCCCACCCCCGATCACGACGACCTCGGGGTCCAGCACCGCGGTGAGGCTGGCGATGCCCTCGCCCAGCCACTTGCCCAAGGAGGCGAGCTGCTCGCGGGCGAAGGAGTCACCGTCCCGTGCCGCCTCCGTGATCAGCGGCCCGCTGATGTTCTCCACGTCCCCGCCCGCCCGGTCGACGAGCGAGCGGGCGATCAGCGAGCCCTGCCGGGCCTGCTCCTTCGTGTCCCTGACCAGTGCCGTGCCGCTGGCGTACTGCTCCCAGCAGCCGCGGTTGCCGCAGCCGCAGATCCGCCCGTCCGGAACGACGCGCATGTGCCCGATCTCGGCGGCCACCCCGAACGCGCCGCGGTGCAGCTCACCGTTCAGCACGATGCCGCCACCCACCCCGGTGCCCACCGTGACCAGCAGGCTGTCCTGGACGTCCTCGCCCGCGCCGAACGTGAACTCGCCCCAGGCGGCAGCGTTGGCGTCGTTCTCGACCACCACCGGGAGGTCGATCCGCTTCTCCAGGTCGGAGCGGAGCGGCTCGTCGCGCCAGGCGAGGTTCGGGGCGAACAGCACCGTGGACCGACGCGAGTCCACGAACCCCGCGGCGCCGACGCCGACCGCCACGATGGCGTGGTCGACCCGCAGCTCGGCGACGACGTCCTCGATGGCTCGCTCGATCGCGTCCGTGTCGGTCGCGGGCGACTCGCGACGGGCGGTCGCCAGGATCTTGCCCTGCTCGTCGACGACTCCGCCGGCGATCTTGGTGCCACCGACGTCGATCCCTGCCGTGAGGCCCATCAGTCGTCCTCCCACTCGTCGCCGTCCTCGAGGTCGATCCTCTGGACGGAGGTCTCCGGACGCCGGGCCGGATCCGGCACCTGGGTGGCCAGGAGCCCTGCGGCCGCCTGCATCAGTGACCCGGCGGCCGCGGACAGGTGCTCCTTGACCTCGGGACTGGTGCCCCGCACCGCCGAGATGACCCGGCACACCGGACAGTACGTGCACTCCGCGCCGCCGGTCGCGACGTGCTCGTTGATGCGGTGCATCGCGGCCGCCGCCCCCTCGGCCGCGGAGGCGGTCGCACCGACGTACTCACTGCCGCTCTCCTTCGCCCAGTCCTGGAGCGCGCCCAGCAGCTTGACGGCCTCCTCGGTGACCGACCCGACACCCGGCTCCTCGGGCTCGCTCACGTCGCCGCCTCCGCCTCGGCGCGGAACCGCACCTGCAGTGCACCGTCGTCGATGCGCGCGCCAGCGACCACCTGACGCGTCAGCGCGGCCGGCAGCGCGATCAGCCGGCGATAGGACCCCACGGTCACCACGAGCTCGTCTCCATGTCGTGCGACATCGATGTCGGACTTGGCCACAAACGGTAGTGCGATGCGCAGGGTGGTGCCCGACCGGGTACGCGTGATGGTCAGAGGGTTGTCCGCCGTGGGCGGCGCGAACGGGTCGTCCCCGCCGTAGGCCGCATCGGCGAACCGCGCGAGCGCGTCCACCCCGACCGGCTCCGACGCCTGGTACGACGACCGCCAGACCGGCACACCGGTGAAGGAGTGCTCGACCTCGGCGAGCACCTCCGTCTGCGCCTCCACCCAGGTCCGACGCCACTCGTCGGCACCGTCGCGCGGGAACACCCGGTTGGCGACGACCCCGTCGACCCGGTAGCCGAACAACGACAGGGTCGTCAGCGAGCGCCGGGCCTCGGCCACCACCACCGTCTCGGGGGTGAGCACCAGCCGGACGCTGGCGTCCTCGCCGGTCAGCAGCGCGTGCACCTCCTCGAGGTCGCGGTGCAGGCGCTCCACCGCGTCGAAGACGTCGTCGTGGGGCATCGGCACGCCCGCTGCCCGCGCCAGGACCGGCCGCAGCGCCTTCACGATCCGTCGCTCTGCGGGGAACACCCGGTCCATGTACCAGCCCAGTGCCTCGGGGAGCGCGAGCAGGCGCAACGTCTCGGCGGTCGGTGCGCAGTCCACGACCACCACGTCCCACTCCTGCGACAGCACCTGCGAGCGGAGCTCGAGCAGTGCGAGCACCTCCTCGGCGCCCGGGATCACGGTGAGCTCCTCCGCCGTGATCGGGTCGACCCCGGCCGCGTCGAGGACCGACAGGAGGTAGCCCTGGATCTCGGTCCAGGACCGCTCGAACCGCTGCTGGGCGTCGACCTGCTGGACGAAGAGGCGCTCCGCCACCGGCGTGGGCTCGGGACCGATCGGCACCCCGAAGGCGTCCGCCAGCGAGTGCGCCGCGTCGGTGGACAGCACGAGGGTGCGTCGACCCGCGCGGGCGGCCATGGTCGCCGTACCCGCCGCAGCAGTGGTCTTGCCGACCCCGCCCTTGCCGGTGAAGAGGATGATCCGCACGGTCCGGCGCGTCAGCCGAGTGACTCGACGCGCTTCTTGAGCCCCTTCAGCGCGGTGTCGATGATGACCTTCTCGGCCTTGCGCTTGAGCATCCCGATCATCGGGATCGAGATGTCCACCGCGAGCCGGTAGGTGACCTCGGTGGTGCCGTCCCCGCGGTCGTCGAGGACGTAGGCACCGTCCATCGCCTTGAGCATCTTGCCCTCGACGAGGCTCCAGGTGACGGACTCGTCGCCCTTCCAGTCGTAGGCCAGCGTGTAGGCGTCCTTGATCGGGCTGGCGTCGAGCTCGAAGTACACCTGCTCGGCTCGACCGTCGGACTGCTCCTCGACCGGCTCCGCCTTCTTCACGCCCTGCGCCCAGACGGGGTAGGACTCGAAGTCGGCGATCACGGCCATGATCGCGTCCGCGTCGGCGGAGATCACGATGCTCGAGGTGGTCTGTTCAGCCATGCTTCCCGGGTCCTTCCCGCGCGGTGGACTGCCATCGCGAGGGTAGCCGATGGGGGACGGCGACCGGTCCGCGCACCGGCCGGCTGCGCTGCGTCCCGGCAGCGGGTCACGGTAGCGTCCACCGTGCATCGCACCAGTCCGCCGCCGTGCGGATGCCGACGAGGTGCCGACCCGGGAAGGAGCACGCGTTGCGCGAGTTCGCGAGTCCGCCGACCTACGTGCCCCCGCCCCGTGCCAACCTGACCGACGACGTCGTCACCAACGGTGTCGACCATCCCGACGCGGTCGTGCTGTCCCGCCGCGACGGTGCGGCCTGGACCGACGTGACCGCGGCAGAGTTCCTCGTCCGAGGTGCGGGCCGTCGCCAAGGGACTGGTCGCGACGGGTGTGGAGCCCGGCGACCGTGTCCTCCTCCTCTCCCGGACCCGCTACGAGTGGACCCTGATGGACTACGCCATCTGGTTCGCCGCGGCGGTGACCGTCCCCGTCTACGAGACCTCCTCACCGGACCAGATCGCCTGGCTCCTCTCCGACTCCGGCGCCCGGGTCGCGGTGGTCGAGACCGCCGACCACCTGGCCCGCGTCACCGAGTCCGCGGGCGAGGCCGGACTCGCCAGCACCTGGGTCATCGACGAGGAAGCCGTCGCCGACCTGCGAGCCGCGGGTGAGGTCGTCGACGACGAGCAGCTGGAGGTCCGTCGCGCCGGCCTCCACCCGGACTCGCTGGCCACGATCATCTACACGTCGGGAACCACGGGACGACCCAAGGGCTGCATGCTCACGCACGGGAACTTCCTGCACGAGCTCGGGTCGGCCGTCGAGGAGCTCGACGCGCTGTTCGCCGGCGAGGACGCCGCCACGCTCCTGTTCCTGCCGCTCGCCCACGTGTTCGCGCGGGTCATCCAGGTCGGGGCGATCCGCACCCGCGCACGCCTCGGCTACTCCCCCGACATCCGGCACCTCACCTCCGACCTGGAGTCCTTCGAGCCGTCCTTCCTGCTCGCGGTCCCCCGCGTGTTCGAGAAGCTGTTCAACTCGGCGAGCCAGAAGGCCGCTGCCGACGGTCGCGGCCGGACGTTCGACAAGGCCGCCGAGACAGCCATCGCCTACAGCCGTGCGCTCGAGTCCGGACGGCCGGGCCGGCTGCTGCGCGCCCGGCACGCGGTTTTCGACCGACTGGTCTATTCCAGGCTGCGGGACGCGCTCGGCGGCCGGTGCGCGTACGCCGTCTCGGGCGGAGCCCCGCTCGGCGAGCGGCTCGGGCACTTCTACCGCGGGATCGGCGTGACCGTCCTGGAGGGCTACGGGCTCACGGAGACGACGGCAGCGATCACCGTCAACGTGCCCGACTCGGTCAAGATCGGGACCGTCGGCCGCCCGCTGGGTGGTGCCGCGGTGCGGGTCGCGGAGGACGGCGAGCTGCACGTGCGCGGCGGTCAGGTGGTCGCAGGCTACTGGCAGAACCCGGAGGCGACCCGGGAGGCGATCGGCACCGACGGCTGGTTGCGGACCGGCGACCTCGGCGAGATCGACGACGAGGGCTTCGTCCGGGTGACCGGTCGGAAGAAGGAGATCCTGGTGACCGCGGGAGGCAAGAACGTCGCCCCCGCCGGTCTGGAGGACCACATCCGGGCGCACCCGCTGGTCAGCCAGTGCCTCGTCGTCGGGGACGGCCGACCGTTCATCGGGGCGCTGGTCACCCTGGACGCCGACGCGGTCCGCCCGTGGGCCGAGACCCACGGCAAGGCGGCCGACCTCGCCGACCTGGTGGACGACGAGGACGTCCGGGCCGAGATCCAGTCGGCCGTCGACGAGGCCAACCGCTCGGTCTCGCAGGCCGAGTCCATCCGGAAGTTCACGATCCTGCCGGTGGACTGGACCGAGGAGGCCGGGCAGCTGACACCCAGCCTCAAGCTCAAGCGGGCCGTCGTGATGGGTGAGTTCCGGCGCGAGGTCGACGACCTCTACCAGAGATAGCGGCTCTCAGCCCTCGCAGCCGGGCCGACCGAACGGTTGGGAGGAGATGGATCATCCGGACTATTTCGCCCATTCCCCAGACGCGAACGGCCCGGGTGTACCACCCTTTACTTGGGCCGCAATCAGGCCCGCCCTGGGAGATCGACGAACCTCGGCCGGCGTGCCGGTCGAGTCAGCGTGTCTTCCAGAGCCACTTGAGCACTCGAGGAAGACTCCCATGGGACGCAGGACAGTTCTCTTGATCGTGGCAGCGCTCATCGCAGCGCTCGGCGCCGGCATGGTGTTTCTCTACGTCAGAGGAGCCGACAGTCGAGCCGAGGCGGGCCAGTCGCCCGTCCAGGTGCTCAAGGCGGTGGCTCAGATCGACCCGGGCGAGACGATGGCCGCGGCGCAGGCCGCTGGCAAGATCCAGATCGGCACCGTGCCGCGCGCCCAGGTCCTGGCCGGCGCCGTGAACTCCGCGAGCGGTCTCGAGGACAAGGTCGCGCTCGTCGACGATCTACCCCAAGGAGCAGATCATCACGGCCAAGTTCGGGTCGTCCGGCGAGCAGAGTGTCCTGACCATTCCCGACGGCGACATCGCCATCTCCCTCACCTGTCCGACACCGGCCGGGTCGCCGGCTTCGTCAACCCCGGGGCCAACGTCGCCATCTTCGCGACAGGCACGCAGCAGAGCGGATCAGCCGTCCGCCACCGACGCCACCCGGCTCCTGCTGCCGAAGGTGCAGGTGATCGCCGTCGGAGCCACCACGGTCGTCTCGTCCACGACGACCGACCGAGACGGGCGCGCAGACCACCGAGCAGCTCCCCAAGACGCTGTTCACGGTGGCTGTCAGCCAGGCCGATGCCGAGCGCCTCCTCTTCGCCTCGACACACGGAGAGCTCACCTTCGCGCTGCTCAACGACAAGTCCGACGGTCAAGGCCGGTCCGGGCGTCTCCTCCAGCAACCTCTACCGGTGATCGGCGATGCCCATCATCGTCGAGAACAACCGAGCCAACGCGGACCTCTTCACCTCCGTCACTGGAGCTGACAGCCAGGTCGTCAGCAAGCCTGGACGAGCTCAAGCGCCTTCTCACCGAGTCGCCGACCGAGTACGCCATCGTCCTCGGCCCCGCTGTGGACCTCGAGGCGTCTGCGGCGCTGGCCGACACGCTGCGGGTCACGCGTCCGTCCGTCAGCGTGATCCTGATGCGTCGCCGGGTCGACACCAGCGTGCTCGCCGAGGCGTTGCGATCCGGCATGCGTGAGGTGGTCGACGAGCGTGACCTCACCGGTCTCGGAGCAGCCGTGGCCCGGGCGCAGCAGGTCTGGCAGGCACTCAACGGCGCGGTGGTCGACTCCAGTGTCAAGCGGGGGCGGCAGGTGACGGTCTTCTCCCCCAAGGGCGGGGTCGGCAAGACCACCATCGCGGTGAACCTCGCGCTGGCACTGAGCGAGAAGGCCACCAAGCGCGTCGCCCTGGTCGACCTCGACCTGGCGTTCGGCGACGTCGCGATCACGCTGCAGCTGTTCCCGGCGCGCACCATCGCCGACACCGTCCACCTGGAGAGCGGGTTGGACTTCACCGTCCTCGAGCCGCTGCTCACCGACTACCGCGGTCAGCTCTCGGCGCTCGTCGCGCCCGTGCAGCCGGACGCCAAGGACAGCATCCCTCCGAGCCTGGTGGGACGCATCCTCGGCCTCCTCAAGTCGCACTTCGACTTCGTCGTCGTCGACACCAGCCCGGCGTTCGACGAGTACGCCCTGCAGGCCTTCGACGAGACCGACGAGATGCTCCTGGTCACCACGCTGGACGTGCCCACGCTCAAGAACGTCAAGGTCGCCGTCGAGACCCTGGACCTGTTGAACTTCCCGAAGCCGCAGCGTCGCCTGATCCTCAACCGGGCCGACGACAAGGTGGGTCTCACCCCTGAGAAGGTCGAGGGGACCCTCGGCATGACGATCTCGGCAGCGATACCCACGTCATCCCAGGTCGCCCACGCCACGAACTCCGGCGAGCCCATCGTGAGCGCCCAGCCCCGGCACCCGGTCAGCCAGGCCATCACCAAGCTGGCCCGCAGCATCGCTGCCAGTGCAGACCCCGTCGAGGCCACCTCGGGCCTGTCGGGCAAGAGAGCAGCAGCCCCGAAGCGATCCCTCCTGCGTCGGAACGGTAGATAGCGATGACCAACCTTGCTGATCGGCTCGCGGCAGCTTCGCGCGACCGAGCCACCCTGCCCACGGCCAACGACGCAATGGCCACCATGAGCAAGAACGACCGTCGTGGCCGAGAAGAGATCAAGGCCGAGAACGACTACAGCGACCTCAAGGCCCAGGTGCACAACACCTTGCTGCAGCAGCTCGGCCCGAAGCTGTACGACGCCGAGCTCACCCAGACCGAGCTCGAGCACATGGTCAAGGGAGCACTGCAGGAGGCCATGCAGGCCGAGGACATCCTGCTCACCACCGCCGAGCGCAGCCGGATCTCGCAGGAGATCGCCGACGACATCCTCGGCTACGGCCCGATCGAGCCGTTCCTCCGCGACCCGGACCTCACCGAGGTGATGGTCAACGGACCGAACAGCATCTACATCGAGCGTGGTGGCCGCCTGGTCAAGGTCGAGGGTCACTTCACCGACGAGGCGCACCTACGACGCACGATCGACAAGATCGTCTCGCGCATCGGTCGCCGCGTCGACGAGTCCAGCCCGATGGTGGACGCCCGCCTGCCCGACGGCAGCCGCGTCAACGCGGTGATCCCGCCGCTCGCCGTGGACGGCTCGCTCCTCACGATCCGAAAGTTCTCGGCCGACCCGTACACCACCGACGACCTCGTGGCCTTCGGCACCTACTCCCAGCGCACGGCCGACTTCCTGTCCGCCTGCGTCAAGGGACGCCTCAACATCATCGTCTCCGGCAGCACCGGCTCGGGGAAGACGACCACGCTGAACGTGCTCTCGTCGTTCATCCCCTCCGACGAGCGCATCGTCACGATCGAGGACGCTGCCGAGCTGCAGCTCCACCAGGACCACGTGCTGCGGCTCGAGTCCCGACCTTCGAACATCGAGGGCAAGGGCGCGGTGGAGATCCGCGACCTCGTCAAGAACACCCTGCGCATGCGGCCCGACCGCATCGTCGTCGGTGAGGTCCGCGACTCGTCCGCCCTCGACATGCTCCAGGCGATGAACACCGGTCACGACGGGTCGCTCTGCACGGTCCACTCGAACGGACCCCGCGACACCCTGGCCCGCATCGAGACGATGGTGCTGATGGCCGGCATGGACCTGCCGATCCGCGCGATCCGCGAGCAGGTGGCTTCCGCTGTCGACGTGATCGTTCACCAGAGCCGGCTCAAGGACGGCTCGCGCCGGATCACGCACGTCACCGAGGTCGAGCGCATGGAAGGTGACGTGATCACCCTCCAGGACGTCTTCGTCTACGACCACTCGGCCGGCTTCGACGAGAACGGCAAGACCCTCGGCCGGCTCCGCGCGACGGGCCTGCGCCCGAAGTTCATCGAGAAGCTCGCCCACGCCAACGTGCACGTCGACCCGATGCTGTTCGCCATGGACGGTGTCTGAGCGATGGGACGGATCGGCTTCTCTGGGCGTGGCCCGTGCTCGGCCTCGGAACGATGATCCTGCCCCTGCGTCCTCGTCGCGACGGCCTCCCCGGCGCTGGCCGCAGAGGGCAGCATCGACCACGTCGAGAACCGCGACGGCAAGGTCGAGGTGCTGTACTCCCTGCCACAACGTGGGAGATGCGACGTCCTGACCTGACTCCCTCTCGGTCACCCTGGACGGCAAGCCGCTCGAAGCGACCGCGACGCTGGCCTCTGACGCTGCCGACGGCGTGCGACGGACCGCCGTGATCGCGATCGACGTCAGCGAGAGCATGAACGCGAACGGCAAGTTCGACGCGGCGAAGCGAGCGGCTCAGATCTTCCTCGACACTGCACCCGACGACCTCTACGTCGGCATCGTCACCTTCGCCGGCAACGTGTACCGTGGCGCAGGAGCCGTCCCTGGACCGGGCGGCGTCGGCGCGCGTCGTCCGACGGCCTGGAGATGTCTCGCGGGACCCTGCTGTACGACGGAGTCCTGCGTGCGGTGAGCGCCAGCGGCAAGAGTGGCCAGCGCAGCGTGATCGTGCTCTCCGACGGACGGGACGTCTCCGACACCGAAGCTCGACGACGTCACCGCGTCGGTGAAGAGTGCGGGCGTGAAGGTCGACGTCGTCGCGCTCGGTCAGAGCTCGGGCGACGAGGCCTTGCTGCAACCGCTGTCCAGCGCAGGCAGCGGCGACCGTGATCAGCGCCGCCGACCAGGACGCGCTTGGGCAGGTCTTCGCCGAAGAGGCGCTGACCTTGGCGAAGCAGATCCAGATCACCGCGACGCCACCGGCCGACTACGGTGGAAGGCAACCTGTCCGTCTCGGTCGACGCGGACGGGGAGCAGTACAGCGACGCTGCGTTCGTCACGATCGCCGAGGAGAAGACGACGGCTGCTGCCGGCATCGGCAGCGACGAAGCTGCCGCGCCGGCCAAGCCGTCATCCGTGACGTCCGACATCTTCCTGGCCGGGCTCCTGGCCCTCGGGGCCGGCGTGCTCGTGCTGCTGATCATCTGCTTCGGCGGCCTCGGCAAGAGGCCTGAGGGCCTCGCGACGACCATCGCGCCGTACACCCGCCAGGGGGCCGTCAGGCGGGTCGCCGAACCGGGACCTCCCAGGGCGTGGCCGCGCAGGCAGTCGGGATCGCCACCAAGGCCCTCGAGAACAACCGCGGCCTCGAGATCAAGCTCGGAGACAAGCTCGAGGCGGGCGGGCTCGCGATCCGCCCAGCAGAGTGGTTGCTCATCCACGCCGGTATCGCTCTCGGTGCCGCCGCGGTCGGCATGCTGCTCTCCGGCGGTTCCCTGTTGTTCGCCGCTGTCGCACTGCTGCTCGGGATCGTGCTGCCCTGGCTCTACCTCGGTCGCAAGCAGTCCAAGCGGCTGAAGGCGTTCAACACGCAGCTCGCGCCTACGATGCAGCTGATGGCGGGCAGCCTGCAGGCAGGTCTCTCCCTCCCCCAGGGCATGGACACGATCGTGCGCGAAGGCGCCGAGCCGATGGCGACGGAGTTCCGTCGGGCCCTCGTCGAGACGCGGCTCGGTGTCTCGATCGAGGACTCGCTCGAGTCGATCGGCGAGCGGATGACGAGCGACGACTTCCGCTGGGCGGTGATGGCGATCCGGATCCAACGCGAGGTCGGCGGAAACCTGGCCGAGCTGCTGCTCAACGTCGCTGGCACCCTGCGCGAACGCGAGTACCTGCGCCGCCAGGTCAAGTCGCTCTCGGCGGAAGGCCGCTTCTCCGCCTACATCCTGCTGTCGATGCCGCCGGCCATCATGGCTCTACGAGTACGTCACGAACCGGGACTACCTGCGACCGCTCTACACCACCGGGACCGGCTACGTCATGCTCGGCGGCATGTGTGTGCTGATGGCGCTCGGCAGCTTCATGATGAGCCGCATGATCAAGTTGGAGATCTGATGCCACTTCTCACTGTGTTGCTGGTGCTCGGGATCGCCGGCATCTTCGCGGGCCTGTTCCTCTCCATGACCGCGGTCGGTGTCTTCACCAACGAGGCCCGGGGTGTCTCGAAGTCGTTGGCCGTGATCGAGGCCTTCTCTGCCGCCCCGCAGTCGATGCAGGACGAGCTCGCGCCCGGGTTCCAGGACCGGGTCCTCTCACCGTTCATCGACCGCTTCACTTCGCTGGGTCGCCGGCTCACGCCCGTCCGACTACAGCGAGCGCATCCTCGCCAAGCTCAACGTGGCCGGGAACCCGCCGGGATGGACCGTGGATCGCGTCCTGTCCCTGAAGGTCATCGGCATCGGAGTCGGCCTGGTCGGCGGGGTGCTGCTCGGGTTCCTGCTCGGTAAGGGCGCCGGCTTCACCGCGGTGACCGGCATCCTCGGCGTCGTCGTCGGCTACTACGGACCGAACCTGTACCTGTACCAGAAGGGCCACGACCGCACCGCGAAGATGCAACGCGCCCTGCCCGACGCCCTCGATCTCCTCACGATCTCCGTCGAAGCGGGTCTGGGCTTCGATGCCGCCGTGTCCCAGGTGGCCCGGAACACGCACCGGACCCCTCGCGAACGAGTTCGCGCGAGTGCTGCAGGAGATGCAGATCGGGCTGGGCCGCTCGAACGCACTGCGCGCGATGGGTGAGCGCAGCAACCTCCCCGATCTGCAAGCGTTCACCTCCGCCATGGTCCAGGCGGACGCGTTCGGCATCCCGGTCGGCCAGGTGCTTCGGGTACAGTCTGGCGAGATGCGCATCAAGCGTCGCCAGAAGGCAGAGGAGGCGGCCCAGAAGATCCCGGTGAAGATCATGATCCCGCTCGTGCTGTTCATCCTTCCGTCGCTCTTCGTCGCGGTGATCGGCCCCGCCATCATCGGCATGATGGGTGCGTTCGGCGGAGGCGGAGCCCTCAATTGAGCCAACGCGAGCAGGTCGCCGTCACCAGTCGCGTCTTCTGTCTCGCGGCGATCCTCGGCCTGAGCCTGCTCTCGGGCAACTCGATCCTGATCCAAGCCGTCATCGCCGTCTGCGTCATCGGAGCCATGTCGTCCTATGTCTCCTACGCCATCGGGAACACCACCCTCGTCAGCCTGACGGCGGAGACCGTCCTGGTCGGCATCGTCATGGCGCTCGCGTTCCCGGCCTCGACGGTCCTGATGCCGTACCTCGTCGTGCTTCCGCTCCTTGCCGGCCTGTTCCGCGGACTCCCCGGGGTCGTCATCACGATGCTCGCGCAGGTCGCCGCTGTCCTGGTCGTCCCGCTCGCCTCCTCCGGATTCGCCGACACCGGCGTGCGCGCGCTCAGCCTGGCCCCGTGGCTGCTGACCAACTTCGGCGGAGGGCTGCTGGGGGTCTGGGCGCGCAGCCTGGGGATCTCCCAGACACCAGGTGACGACAAGGACGGGCACTACGAGTCCGCCCGACAGCTGCTCACCCAGCTCCGCAGCGTGACCCGCCGGCTCTCTGCCGGGCTCGACTCCGACGGCATGGCCGCGCAGCTCCTCGCGACGTGCACGAGCACCTCGAGGACAGCTACAGCGCGGTCTTCGTGAACATGAAGGGCTCCGTCCTGGTGCCGCTCGGCTACCGCGGCATGGGTGCCCAGCAGGTCCTCGTGCCCCACGACCCCTTGGTCGAGCAGTGCTGGGCGGAGATGGAGCCGGTCCAGGGCGTCGTCCCGTCCGGCAACCGCGAGGCCCGCCACCGACTGGCGCTGCCCCTCCGGGTCGGCACCCGGATGATCGGCGTCGCCACCTCGTCGTCGCCGTTCGCGCCGGACTCCGAGATGGTCTCCGAGCTGATGAAGGAGGTGGACCGGCACAGCCTGCGCCTCGACACCGCGCTGGTCTTCGACGAGATCCGCACGATGGCCACCGCCGACGAGCGTCAGCGCCTCGCCCGCGAGATCCACGACGGCATCGCCCAGGAAGTGGCCTCGCTGGGCTACGTGGTCGACCACATGGCCTCGTCCACCCGGGACCCGGACGTCGCCCAAGGTCTCCGCGAGCTGCGCGGCGAGCTGTCGCGCGTGGTCGCCGACCTGCGCCTCTCGATCTTCGACCTGCGCAGCGACGTCTCGGCCACCAACGGGCTGGGCGCGGCGCTGTCCGACTACGTCCGACAGGTCGGCGCCAAGTCCGACCTGACGGTCCACCTGTCGCTCAACGAGGCACCGACGCGGTTGTCCCCGGCCGTCGAGGCCGAGCTCCTCCGCATCGCCCAGGAGGCGATCACCAACGCCCGCAAGCACGCCTCGGCGCGCAACCTCTGGGTCGACTGCTGGACCGATCCCCCGCAGGTGAGCCTGACGGTGCGGGACGACGGTCGCGGCATCACCGGGCGCAGGGACGACTCCTACGGCATCTCGATCATGCGCGAACGGGCCCAGCGGATCGATGCGACGCTCGAAGTCACCAGCGAGTCCGACGCGAACAAAGGGGCGGGGACGACCGTAGCGGTTAAGGTTTCCGAGAAGAGTGCCCTCACAACCGAAGGTCTTTGACCCCATGAGCGATGCACCGACCCGCGTGCTGTTGATCGACGACCACGACCTGATCCGTCAAGGCCTGGCGCGCGCTTTCGAGCGCCACGACGACTTCGAGGTCGCCGGACAGGCCGCCTCGGTCGCGGAGGGCCTGCGCCAGTTCGCGAGCCTCGACCCGGACGTGGTGGTCTCCGACGTCCGGCTTCCCGACGGCACCGGGCTCGACCTGGTGCGGGAGATCCGGGCCGGCGGGCACGACACCGGGATCGTCGTCCTCACGATGTACGCCGGGGACGAACAGCTCTTCGCGGCCCTCGAGGCCGGTGCGTCCGCGTTCGTGGCCAAGGACGCCCCCTCGGACGAGGTGGTGGCGGCCGCACGCCACGCGTTGGTCTCCCCTCGCTCCTTCACCGCCGCAGACCTGGCCGGCGCGATGCGGCGCCGGATGACGCCGACCGGACCCCAGCTGACCGGCCGCGAGGCCGAGGTTCTCAGCCTGCTCGCCCGTGGCTTCAGCGTCTCGGCGATCTCGCGCTCCCTCTACGTCAGCGACTCGACCGCCAAGACCCACATCTCGAAGATCTACGAGAAGCTGGGCGCCTCGAACCGGGCGGACGCGATCATGAAGGCCGTGCGATCCGGCCTGCTCGGCGACGACCTCGAGAACTGATTCCGAGGGCTGAATAGCCCTTTTGGGTGGTGTCGTTCCTACCCGTTTATCGCTGGAGCAGAAACCGTTTGCCCGATTCGCCGGAGCTGTGGCTTTGCGATGATTCTCTTGTTGGATCCACCTGCGGACCAGCTTTCAGACTCACCTTGGGAGAAACCATGAACGACCTCGTCACCTACGTCCGGGCCCGGATCGTCACGATGACCAAGTCCGAGCGCGGCGCCTCGGCCGTTGAGTACGGTCTGCTCGTCGCCCTGATCGCCATCGCCATCATCGTCGGCGGTCAGCCTCCTGGCGGCTCGCTGAACGGCATCTTCAACAAGACCGCCAGCAGCATCGACGACGCGCCGGCTGATCGACAACCCCTGCAGCGATCGGCCGCCATGTCTGCTGACGTGGCGGCCGATCAACCTCTTCGAGGAGCCGTGATCATGCGTCGCAGACATCGCCGTGCAGCACCACGCCGAGCGTGGGGCCAGCTCGGTGGAGTACGCCCTCCTCGCCGTCCTGATCGCCGTGATGATCATCGGCGCGGTGACCGCTCTTCGGCGAGGCAGCGTCAGGGACTGTTCCAGAAGACCTGCGACGTCGCTCGCCCGCGCGCAGAGCCAGACCTGCTACCAGGATCCAGCAGCCCCGCCAGCCGGCGTGCGACGTCCTGTCCAGGTCCACGCCACCGAGGCCTCGCTGACTCTCGTCGCCGGCCTGCACCGGTCAACCAGTGCGCCAGTGCATCGGCCACTGATCCGGCCGAGGTCGGGTCGACCACCTCACCCGGCGCCGCACGAGCGTCTCCGGAGCCCCGCCCGACTCGCCGATCACCACCGGCAGACCGCACGCCTGGGCCTCGAGGAACACGATCCCCCAGGCCTCGACCTCCAGGCCCCGTCGCCTGGTGCGGCACGGCATCGCGAACACGTCGCCCGCGTCGATGTACGCCGGCACGTCCTCCCAGGCGACACCGCCGGTGAACGTCACGGCCGCCCGCACCCCGACCCGGTCCACCAGCTCGTTCGAGGCGGCCCCGGTCGGGACCGTCCCCGACGAGGAGCAGCCGGGCGCCCGGATGGCGTTCCAGCACCTCCGGCCAGGCCCGGACCAGGGTGTCCTGCCCCTTGCGGGGGACCAGGCGGCCGAGGCACACCACCACCGGGGTGTCCACCGCCAGACCGAGGCTGCGCCGCACGTCAGCGCCCCCGCAGCCCGGGTAGAACCGCTGCGGATCGACACCGGGCGAGAGCCGGCGCATCCGACCGCGACCCGCCGGTGAGAGCGCTGGAGCGATCCGCTCGTGGCACCACTCGCTGACGTAGGTCATCACGTCGACCTGGTCGGCGATCCTCCGCAACAGCTGGCGCGTGACCGGGACCCTGGCCCACCAGACCTCGTGCCCGTGGGTCAGGGCGACCTGACGGTGGGCACCGGCCCGTCGCAGCGCCGGTGCCAGCAGGCCGAGTGGGGCGCTGGCGCCGTACAGCACCCGGTCGCACTCGTGCCTCCGCAGCACCTCGGTGACGCGGCGGGCCACCGCCGGCGTCGGCAGGAGCATGGAGCTCGGGTCGCGGTAGACGGGGTACGGCAGCCCGGCGTCGTGCTCCCGGTCGCCGGGCATCGAGGCGGTGTACACCACCACGTCGTCGGCGGGCATCTGCTGGCAGAGCGCGAGCACGAACGACTCGATGCCACCACGGCGCGTCGGGAAGTCGTTCGTGACGACCAGGACACGGCTCACTCCCCCGCCGCCTCGAGCGAGCGCGGCAGCCCGGCCCGCTGCAGGACGGTCGGGTGGCTCCCCCACCAGAACTGGCTGAGCTCCGGCGGCGTGGGGTCGGAGAGCGAGGTCAGCGCCAGTCGGCGCTGCATCTGCACGAACGTCGCATCGTCGTGCGTCGCCTCAATTGACGTCCGGTCGGCCCGCGCCTCGATCGCACGACTCACCGTGTTCTGGGCGGGGCTGACCACGAAGGCGCCGACGCCGGCCAGCGCCAGGACGAGCACCACCACCGCCGGGTCGGCGGCCCCTGCCACCCCTGCCCTTCTGCGGACGGGTTCTGCGTCCAGGATCAGCGCGAGCAGGGCGATCGCCCCCACGCTGCCGACGGCGGCGAGCGTCGTACCCAGCAGCACGTCGTGGTCCTTCGCGTGCCCCAGCTCGTGGGCGATCACCACGCGGGCCTCTGCTGGGGTGAGGTCGGTGAGCAGGTTGTCGTAGACGACCACCCGTCGGGTGTTGCCGAGGCCGCTGACGTAGGCGTTCACCGTCGTCGTACGGCGCGAGGCGTCGGCCACCAGGACGTCGTCAACGTGCACGCCCTCACGATCGGCCAGCCGCAGGATCGACTGCTTGAACGGGCCGGACGACATCGGCGTGAAGTGGTTGAACAGCGGCTCGACAACCACGGGGTACAGGAACGAGCCGGCCAGGCTGAGCACGAGCGCGATCCCGCCGGCCCAGGCGAACCACCACCGGGGCGACCGGCGCGCGGCAGCGACGACGACGAGCGCGACCACCGCGGTGACCACGACGGCGACCGCCAGCGAGGTGAGCTGGTCGACGGACCATCCCACCCAACCCTGGCGACTGATCGCGTAGCGGCGGTCGACCACGTGCGAGGCGATCCCGAACGGCAGCGTCACCAGACGCTCCGCGAGCAGCACCACCAGCACGCCGAGCGGGACGGCGAGCCACCACCGTCGACGCGCGACGACCCGGCGCGTGATCCGACCGCCTCGCGCAGTGAGGGCGAACGCGAGCAGCAGGAGCAGGGACAGGAAGTAGGACGTCCAGCCGAGCCCGCGCTTGAGCCACGAGTAGCGCTCGGCCCGGGCGATCTGACCCGGGGTGAAGAGGTCCGACGCGCGGGCGGGCACCAGCGTGCCGCCCGGCACCCAGGACCACGGCACCAGCCACAGCGCGAGGACGGCCACCAGCGCGAAGGAGGCCAGCACGGTGAGGACCGCCGGCCGACGGGCCAGAACGGGTCGTCCGGGGTCCGTCACGGCCCCCAGCCTGCCACGCTCAGCCAGCGAGGCTCCGCAGGTAGGCCCGCCAGGACCGGGTGAAGGACGCCTGGTCGGTGCCGAGCACGGTGCGGAACGGGCCGGTCGTCGACCCGGCCTGGTTCGCCGCGCGGTAGAACGCGATCAGCTTCTTCTCGCCGTACCTCTCCCCCAGCAGCCGGCAGGCCAGCCAGGCGGCCTCGTACGACGCACCCAGGGCCGTGTTCTTGGGGTCGAACGCGTCGGTGCCCGGCAGCCGGGCCGGCGGACCCTTCTTGCGGACCGAGGCGAGCGCCTGGCTCGCGGTCACGGAGACGGGGAGGTCGACGTGGTCGAGCGCGACGAAGTCGGCGAATCCCTCGAGGAGCCAGGTCGGCATCTTCGACACGGCCGCGTCGGTGGCCACGTGGGTCGCCTCGTGGCTCATCACGATCTGCGACCCCTGGGGGCCCAGCGGGTCGAACACCCGGGGGTTCACGAAGATGTGCACGGGCGACTGCGGGTTCACCGACCCGTCGACGGTGGTGGTCACGGCCGCGATGCCGCCGTAGTCGTCCGGCTCGGCACCCAGTACGCGGCCCAGCCCGCGCTCGTCGCGTGGGACCTCCACGACCAGTCGTCCGCGCCACGCCGGCAGCACCTTGCGCACGTCCGTGACCGCCCGGTCGGCGAGCCGCGAGAAGCGCGCGGGTGCGCCGGTGCCGGCGGTGACCACCATCGACCGAGGACTGCGCTTCACCTCGAGGCGGTCAAGGAGCCAGAGCGGGGTTGCGTCGCCGCTGTCCCCGCGGGCGCTGACGAAGGCGACGCCCTTGTCGGTCTCCGCGAAGGTGAGGCCGACCTCCTGGCTGCCGTCGTGCGCGTCGAACCCGCGGATCCGCCAGGACAGTTGGACGTCCCCGGTCCAGGCCCGGTCGCCGTACCTGCGCTCCTGCTCGTCGGTCAGCGACCCGCCGTCCTCGGCGACGTACCTCAGGGAGAGGTCGGTGATGCCCAGCGTGCGCACGTTGGCCCGCAGCGTGGCCAGCTCGGCCGCCGCGTCGGCGTCGCCCGGCGCAGCGAGGGCCTCGACGTCGCCGCGAGATCCGCTCGGCAGCCGCTGGACGAGCTTCTCGAGCAGCACGGCGGCGCCGTCGGCTCGGGTGTCGGCGCCGTCATCGGCCCCGTCATCGGCCCCGTCATCGGCCCCGTCGGTCGAGCCCGAGCTCGACCTGTGCCCCGGGAGTACGGCGGTCTCGGGCCGTCCGGCGACGAGGAAGACGCCGACGCCGATGACCAGGGACAGCACGAGGCCGGCCGCCCACCAGAGGGGGCGACCGGCCTGGAAGCGTCTGTCAGCCGGGGCGGACCGCACCGGAGTACGGCATCGAGTTCACCGGCGCCGTGGTGACGCCGCTGCTCGGGTTGGCCGCGTGCACGATCATGCCGTTGCCGATGTACATGCCGACGTGGCTGACCGGGCTGTAGTAGAACACCAGGTCACCGGGCTGGAGCTGGGACTGCGAGATGTGGGGGCCTGAGCCCATCTGCGCGCCGGAAGAGTGCGGGAGGCCGACACCGGCCTGCGCCCACGCCGCCATCGTGAGACCGGAGCAGTCAAAGGCGCTCGGGCCGGCCGCGCCGTAGACGTAGGCGTCGCCGACCTGGGCGAGCGCGAAGCTGACGGCAGCGCCCGCGCGACCAGACGCGGCGACGTGGGTGGGGGCGGGGGCGGCAGCGGTGCGCTCGTCGGAGCGGCTGGCGGCGGCCGCACGCGCCTTGAGACGGCCGAGCAGTTCCTTGGCCTCGGCGGCCTTGGAGTCGATCGAGGCCTTCTCCTTGCCGAGCTCCTGCTTGGTCGCGGCGATCCGCGTCAGCTCCCGCTTGGCGGCGGCCTGACGCATCTCGAGCTGTTTGGCCTGGACCGCGAAGTCGGCCATCATTTGGCTCCGCTGGTCGTTGTACTCGGAGACCGTCGTGAGCTGGTCGAGGAACGACTGGGGGTCCTCGGACAGCAGCACCTGCGTCGTCGAGGAGAGCGCCTGGCCCTGGTACTGGGAGACCACGGCGCTGGCGACCTGCTCGCGCACGGTGTCGACCTTGGTCTGCTGCCGGTCGAGGTCTGCCTGCAGCGCCTTGAGCCGGGTCTGGGCCTGGGTCATCTCCAGCCGGGCGTCGTTGTAGCGCTCCGAGGCCTGCTCGGCCTGCTGGTAGAGCTTGTCGACCTTCGTCTGGACGCTGTCGATGTCCGGGTCGGCGTAGGTAGGGGCGGCGACCAGCATCGTGCCGCTGACAGCGGTGATGCACAGGGTCGCGAGCACTCGGGCGATGCGCTTCCGGCCGTCGGTCACGAGCGGACGGTCTCCTCTTTGTCTGACGCCTACCGGGTTAGCTGACGGGTGCGGGCGGCAAAGAAACCCGACGCTGCGTCACCGACCGCGGTCAGCGGCCGTCACGCGCACGTTTAACCCCAGGAACTTGGTTCCCCGGCTCCGGACGACGGTGACCCCCGTAACCTGCGTCCAGATTGAGCGCGATGCCCGAGCCGGCCCGTTTGGCCGACTTGTACAGGCATCAGCAAGCAAGGCTAAGGGGCGTGCGGGGGCGGTCGCAAACTCTGCGGGCGATTCCTGTGCGTGTTCCGGCCCACGATCCGCGGTTATCGCCACATCTGTCACAGAAGTCACACGAGTCACGTGCGTCAGGCCGAGGCGACGTCCGGTCCAGACACCGGGGCGATCATCCGCAAGGGCGGCACGAGCCCCGAGCCGGCCAGCACGTCGAGGGCGCGCTGCTCGTCCTCGTCGAAGCCCAGCTCGGGCGGCGGGCCCAGCAGGACCGTGACCACGCAGTCGTGGCAGGCCAGTCCGCGCACCACGCAGGTGTCGCAGTCGATGTGCACGCTCATGGGTCCTCCGGGGAAGTCGTCTCGTCGCGTCAGGACGAACCTCCCAGGCTGCTCCGACAGTTTCGGTGCGGCCCGGTCAGGAGCGGGCGAGTAGCCGGGTCAGCGCCGTCGCGGAAGCCGCTCGGGCCCCGTCGCGGACCGCGTCCCGGATCACCTGGTTGTCGCTCGAGACGACCACCACCGGCCGGCCCTGCGGCTCGGCCGCCACGAGCTCGCGGATCACGTCGTCGGCGATCACGCCGACCCGGCTGTAGAGAACCCGCACCCCCCGCGGTCGGTTCACCACCGGACGGTCCTCCGAGTCGGCGGCATCGAACACGACGGTGACCTCGGCCCCGCTCCGGGCCACCAACGGGGCAACCCCGGCCAGGAGCCGGTCCCGCTGCCGCTCCAGCGACAGCTCGGGCCAGGCGGTCTTGGTGACGTTGTAGCCGTCGACGATCAGGTGCACCCGCGGCAGGGCGAGGAGCTGCTCCAGCAGGGCGGGGTCGTCGGAGGTCATCGAGCGCTGCCCGGACGTCGTACGGCTGCCGTGCTCGGCGACGTGCGCCTCGACGGCGTCCGCCGGGGAGCCCTCGACAGCGGGCAGCGCCAGCTCCCGGCGCAGACCCTGCGCCGACTCGAGAAGTGTGTCGAGCAGCAGCCGGGCGCGCATCGTCTCCGACCCCCGGTCGGCGCGCTCCGTGCGGCGGACGGCGGCCAGGTCGCGTTCGACCTCCTCCACCCGGCCACGCACACGACGCAGCTCGGACTCGTGCCGGGTCTCCGCCGTTGCGGCCTCGGCCCTGAGCTCCGCCTCGGCGGACCGCGCGCCCTCGGCGGCCGCCTCGGCCGCGCGGACCCGGCTCCGGGCGTCACCGAGCTTGTGCCGCAGCTCGGTGTTCTCGGTCTTCAGGGCGGCCACCTGCTCCCGGTTCCGGCCCCGCGTCTGGTGCAGGGACTCGGTCGCCTGGTCGAGCTGTCGGCGCAGCTGGTCCAGCTGTCGGGCCGCCCGCTGCTCGGCCTCCGAGTCCCGTGCGGGCGTCGTGACCTCGGCCGCCGCCACGATGTCGGTCCACCCGGGCGGTCGCAGCAGGTAGGCCACGACGGCGAGGTCGACCGGATCGGCGGCGGACGGTGCTGTCCCGGTGGCGACTGCCTCCGCCAGCTCGGGGACCTGGTCGCGCAGGTCGTCGGCGACCCGTCCACGGAACTCCGCGTCGGCGTCGAGCACGCTCGCGATCTGGCCGGCCGCCAGCCGGGCCCGCCGAGCGGGGGTGAACGCCGCGACCCTCACGAGCGACGGCGGGACCTGGTCGCGCGGCATCCGTCCCAGCGAGTCGGACGCCAGGGCCAGGACACGCGTCCTGACCCGGTCCGGCAGCGGGTGGGGAGCGGCACCGACGGCGGGCTCGTCCACCCCGATCCGCTCGGCCTCGCTCACGGCGAGGACGCGTCCGCTTCGGCCCGCGAGACGAGCTCGATCGCGTCGGAACGCCCGCACCAGCGGCAGGTCACCGTGGACACGTCCTCCTGCTCCGTGCTCGAGTCCTCCACCCGGTGGTCCCCCGCGAGGTCGAAGTGCCAGAACTCCGTCGTACGACGGGTGCGGGTCACGTCGAACCTGGTCAGGTTGCCGCAGCCCGCGCACCGCCACCGCGTGCGCGAATCAGGCAGACCTATTGCCATGAGCCCTCCTCGGACCTGTCCTGGTGCTGCCAGCGTACGCACGCGACTCGCTGCCGGCGGGCGTCACACCCGAGCCGGACCACCAGGCACGGGCTCGTCCCGCGACGCGCGGGACACCCGCATCACTGCAGCGACGACGGCGCAGCACAGTGCTGTCCACACCAGGATCACCTCCGGGTTCGATCGCAACGCCGCCCAGAACGAGTTGTCCGTCCACGCGGACTCCAGAGGCAGCTGGAACCCGTTGGTGACCGCCCCGAGGCTGATGGCCGCGAACTGGAGCACGACGAGGACGCAGATCGCGACCTGGGTTCGCCTCGCGCTGCGCTCGTAGGCCACCGCCGCAACCGGTACGAGACAGGTGACGAGTTCGAGCCCGTGGCGGTACCCGTAGAAGAAGTCACCGCCCGCGAAGTAGTTCAGCCGGAGCTGGACAAAGGTGTAGACGAGACCTCCGACGGCCAACCACCGGGTCCAGTCCGGAGTCGTCCTCCAGGTCCGCGCGATGGCGGGTGCGAGAAAAAGCAGCGCCGGGCTCCACACCACTAATCCCCGGTCCGGAGCGATGAAGAAACCGAGGTAGTTGAGCAGTTGGGCATGGGGTGCATCGAACTCGGAGCTCCCGTTGAAGCCCGACACAGCTGCTTCGACCCTGCCGCTGTAGGCGCCGGTGACCGACCAGGCCCCGAACATCCAACGGTTCCACAGTACGACCAAGGCTAGGCCGAGCGCGGATGCAAGCGCCGTGACGAGTACGATCCGAGGACTCCGCCGGGAGTAGCCGACACCGATGCCGACCACGGCAGCAATCAGTGCGACGTGCGGCCGTCCGACGATTCCCAGTGCCAGGAAGGCCCCGCACAACCACCAGCGGTCCCTGCTCATCGCGTAGGCGGCGCCGGCTAGGGCGAGTTGGGTGACGGTGTGCGTCCATGGGGCGTCCGCCGACACCGTCCAGGTGGGGGTCGCGAACGCGAACACCAGCGTGGCCCCGAGGGCCAGCCTGCGCCGGACCAGACGTGTCAGGGAAAGGAATACGAGTACTACCGTGCCTGCGGTCACCGTGCCCGCAGCGATCCCACCTGGGGCGAGACCGAACTCGCCCACCGTCTCGCCCTGTCCGAGCAGCCAATAGAACGGGATGGCGACGATCACCGACCCCGCAGTGCGCTGCGCGACGACGTGCTCGTTCGGAGCCTCGCTGATATAGGGGTTTTCGTTGAGCCGACCGCCCATCACGTCCTCGAGCCACGGCGACCCGACGGACGCGATCCTCCATGCCTCCGCCGATGCGGCGTGCGTGTCCACGGACGCTGCCTCGCGGTTCGCGGTGATCCCGTAGACCGCGAATGTGAGGAGGAAGAGCAGCACAGGGGTGACCCATAGGCGTGGAGACCTCGATCGACTCTTCGCAGAATCGGTCTGCAGGGTCTCGGAGCTCATGGTGCAACTGTAAAGAAACCCATCCCACCGGGAAGTCGGTTCCGCGAAACTCGCCCGACCGCCCGTGGACCGCGTGGCGATCCGATTTCGTCGGTGGCCACATCTAGCGTCGGCGTCATGATCGACACGACGACCCCCGGTGCGGCACAGTCCGCACGCTGGGAGTCGCAGCGCAGCTTCGACGAGCTCGGCCGCAACCTGCGCGACGTGACCTTCTGCGTGGTCGACCTGGAGACGACCGGTGGCTCGGCCGCGGCCGGTTCCATGATCACCGAGTTCGGAGCCGTGAAGGTGCGCGGCGGCGAGGTCCTGGGCGAGTTCCAGACCCTGGTCAACCCGCACCAGGCGATCCCGCCCTTCATTGCAGTGCTGACGGGCATCACCGACTCGATGGTCGCCGCGGCACCCCGGATCGAGCAGGTGCTCCCCCAGTTCCTCGAGTTCGCACAGGGATGTGTGCTGGTCGCGCACAACGCGCCGTTCGACATCGGGTTCCTGCGGCACTTCGCCGAGCAGCAGGGCCGGCCCTGGCCACGCTTCGAGGTTCTCGACACCGCCAAGCTCGCCCGGCGAGTGATCACGCGCGACGACGCGCCCAACTGCAAGCTCAGCTCGCTGGCCGTCGTCTTCGGCTCGGCGACGACCCCCAACCACCGGGCACTCTCCGACGCGCGAGCGACGGTCGACGTGCTGCACGGACTGATGGCACGGCTGGGCAACCTCGGGGTGCACACCCTCGAGGAGCTGCAGACGTTCAGCGCGCGGGTCACGTCCGCCCAGCGGCGCAAGCGGCACCTCGCCGAGCAGCTGCCGCACGCACCGGGTGTCTACCTCTTCGAGGACGACCGCGGCCGCGTGCTGTACGTCGGCACCAGCCGTGACCTGCGCACCCGCGTCCGCACCTACTTCACTGCGTCCGAGACCCGCACCCGGATGGGTGAGATGGTCGGCCTGGCCGAGCGAGTCAGGGGCATCGAGTGCGCCACCCCGCTCGAGGCGGAGGTCCGCGAGCTGCGCCTGATCGCCGAGCACAAGCCGCGCTACAACCGCCGCTCCCGTTTCCCCGAGCGCGTGCACTGGATCAAGCTGACCCGGGAGCCCTGGCCGCGGCTGTCCCTGGTCCGGGTCGTCCTCGACGATGACGCCGACTACCTCGGCCCCTACTCCTCCAAACGCGCTGCCGAGCGCTCGGTCGCCGCCCTCCACGAGGCCTTCCCGATCCGCCAGTGCGGCGGCCGGATGCCCAAGGTCCCGGCGCTCAGCGCGTGCGTCCTCGCGGAGATGGGCAAGTGCCTCTCCCCCTGCGACGGCAGCGTGTCTGCCGCCGACTACGCCCGCGTCGTCGACCAGCTGCGCGAGTCGCTGCTCGCCCGGTCCGACTCCGTGGTCGCCTCGGTGTCTCGGCGGATGTCGGCGCTGGCGGACGCGAGCCGCTACGAAGATGCCGGGTCGTGGCGGGACCGTCTGGTGTCGTTCCTGCGGGGCGCGGCCCGGACGCAGCGGCTCCGGGCGCTCACCCGGTGCAGCGAGATGGTCGCCGCCCGGCGCGAGGACACCGGCTGGGCGGTGCACGTGGTGCGCCACGGCCGGCTGGCCGCGGCTGGTGTCATCCCCCCGGGTGCTCACGCGGGCGAGTGGGTGCGCCAGCTGCGCGCGTCCGCCGACACCGTCGTCGCCGGACCGGGCCCGACTCCCGCGGCCACCGCCGAGGAGACCGAGAAGATCCTCCGCTGGATCGAGTCCGACGGCGTCCGGCTGGTGCACGTCGACGGCGAGTGGACCTGTCCGGTCGGCGGCGCCACCAAGCACCTACGCGTGCACGACGCCGTGGAGCAGTCCCGGGCGGCGGTCGCACCCTTCGACGACCGCCGTGCACTGCGCCCCGTGCACCGACCGGTCCGCTAGCGTGGACGCATGATCACCGCCATCGTCTTCGTCAAGGCTGACGTCGCCCGGATCCCTGAGGTCGCCGAGCAGATCGCCGCGCTCGAAGGTGTGAGCGAGGTCTACTCCGTGACCGGACAGATCGACCTGATCACGCTGGTCCGGGTGCGCAACCACGACGACGTGGCCGCGGTGGTGGCCGACAAGCTCAACAAGGTGCCGGGCGTGACAGCCACCGAGACGCACATCGCGTTCCGTGCCTACTCCCGCCACGACCTCGAGTCGGCGTTCTCCCTCGGCCTCGACTGACTCAGCGCGACGGCGTCTCGCTCCAAGGCACCACGCGAGACGCGAGCCTCGCGTCACCGAGTTCCCCCCGGATGCCCGCCAGGCAGCTCGGATCCACCACGACCTGGGCGTCCGGGCCCGTCGCGAGCACCTGACTGGTGACCTCAGCAATCTCCTTGATGGAGTCGGCCCGCACCCGGAGCAGGTCGACCCGCTCACTGACGGCGCTGCTCAAGGTCGCGTTCACGGCGTGAAACCACCCGTCGGGGTAGAACGCTAGGAGCGCCCTGCCGGCCGCGCACGGCAACGTACTCCCTGTCGAAGCTCGCTGCTGGCGAGCTAGCGGACGTCGCGGCGATGACACCCCGCGCGATCCCGGCCCGTGAGTAGGGAGGTGCGATCGCTGCCGTGCCGTCGTCGGTCTCCGAGAAGAGCAGCGACCCCTGGAGCGTCAGATGTCCGAAGCACTGGGTCGCCACGAGAGTGGCGACCACGCTCCACGCGCCACGGCGCACCCTCGTCGCCGGGGCCGCAACCGTGATCGCTGCCAGCAGCATCCCGACGACAGCCGGGATGAGCGCGGCGAGTATCAGCTCGAACCCGAGCAGGTACTTCAGGAAGTAGTAGGAGGTGGTCCCCAACGTCTGGAGCTGGGCGACCAGCAGCACGGTGAGGCTGACGAACCCAGAGTACGGGAGCCAGCAGCACAAGCCGGAGACGTCGCCGCGCAGAGCCGGCGTCGACCTCGGCGACCGGTACGTCGCGCTACCCATACCGGATACGTCGCCAGCACGTAGGTCCCGCCGATGAGCAAGGGAACGTCGGCAGCGGCTCCGGTCATGTCGAACCCGCTCACCTCCGAGACGATGAACCCCACCGAATCGGTGCTCATCAGCACCACCACCGCCCTCGCGCATCGCGAGCAGCGCGAGCCCCAGAACGGCGAAGGAGACTCGAGCAGTCGTCGGCGTCGCGCAGCGTCCTCTTCCGCGTCCGGGCCGCGGTCCCACCAGCACGTGCCAGTGCGGCGGGTGCAGCGATGACAGCGAGCGGTGTCCAGGTGTGCGCGACACACACGAGCAGCCCTCCCACGGCTGCGACGTCGGCACCGCAATGCTGCCGCGATGCTCGCGCAGCCCGAGGAGCAGGGCACACGCGGCTGCGACCGCCGCGAGCCAGAAGCTCGCGAACCCGTTGGCCAGCACCTTCTGCCCCGGCTCCCACAGCAAGGCGGTCCAGGTGAGGGTCACGACGGGGACGGCGATCGCCGGTCGGTCACGCAGGCGCGGCAGGCAGCAAGATGGCAGCAGTCACCATGACCAGCCCCAGCGCCACGACAACGCCAATCGAATGTGCGTAGGTCACCAAGGCTTCGGCATCTGCATGCATGTCTGGGAAGGTCACTTCCGAGACGGTGGCGGTGAGCGCGTGGAAGCCCTTGGGGTAGTTGTTGAAGCCCCACTCCGACCCGTCCGGCTGGCGGCGTCCAGCCTGGGGACGACGCCCTGCGCCCGCAGGGTCGAGAACATGTTGAAGTGCGCCCAGTTGTCAGCGCCCGGAAGCAGAGCGGTCAGAGCGCGCTGCGGCGACGATGCGAGCTGAACGGCTGAGTCGCGAGCAGCGCCACCACCGCTCCGACGGGCAGCAACGAGTCTCGGCGCCTCCGGGTCTCCGGCGACGAGTGACCGGAGCCGTGACCGTGGCTCGGTGTCCCACTGCGACGTAGCCAGCCAGGCAGCCGACGACCGCGGAGACCACAGCGGCGCCATGGTTGACGCTGCCCGGCCAGGTCCACCCACCACAGGAGCGGGGTCCAGCCGACGACCAGTGCCGCGTTGAGCGCCACCCGGCCGACAGTGTCGGTCGCGACCGGCCGTCAGCAGCAGCAGCAGTAGCGAGCGACCATGACGACTGCGGCTGCCTCAGGCAGGACTCCGGAGCGTAAGCCGGACGTAAGTGCGACTCTGAGGACGAGCCCTGACGCGACACCGAGCAGCGCAGCCGCCCCGCGACGGCGACGACCGGTCCGCCCGACATGCCGCGCGGCGCCAGCGTGCTGCACGCTGTCCGCTCGGGCCTGGTCGGGTGCGGACACAGGAGAGCTCACCGTTCGACAGTGGTAAAGATGCGGATCCCGTCGCGACGGGCAATCTCGCGGGTTCTCGCAGCCAGGTCTCAGAGCGCGGAGCTGACCTCGACCCACCGCTGCAGCACGTCACCGGCCTGGCCACCGTCGAGGGCGGCTGCCGCTCGCTCGATGCCGGCGGCCAGCCGCGCGTCGTGGGTGCCCTGGTCGGCAGCGTGCACGGCGAGGGCGGCGCCGGCGTTCAGCACGACCGCGTCGCGAACGGGTCCGGTCTCGCCGGCCACCAGCCGGCGCACGACCTCGGCGTTGTAGGCGGCGTCACGCCCGCGCAGGCCCTCGGCGGTCCCGCCGCCGAGACCGAAACGCGCCGGGTCGACGGTGAACTGCTCCACTCCCCCGTCCGCGACCGCCCAGACCTGCGACGTGGTGGTGGTGGTGAGCTCGTCGAGCCCGTCGTCGCCGCGGAAGACCCACGCGTCGACGCCGCGTCGGGCGAAGACGCCGGCCATCAACGGCGCCATCCGCACGTCGGCGCAACCGATGGCCTGGGCCGACGGCTTCGCCGGGTTGGCCAACGGGCCGAGGACGTTGAAGGTGGTCGCGACCGCGAGCTCCCGGCGGGCGATGGCGGCGTGCCGCATGGCCGGGTGGAACGCCGCGGAGAAGCAGAAGGTGATGCCCACCTCCTCGCCCACCTTGGCGACGCTGGTCGTGGGCAGGTCGAGCCGGATGCCGAGGGCCTCGAGGACGTCGGCGGAGCCCGCCTTGGAGGACGCGGAGCGGTTGCCGTGCTTGACGACCGGGGCGCCGGCACCGGCCGCGACGATCGCGGCCATCGTGGAGATGTTCACCGACATCGAGCGGTCTCCCCCGGTGCCGACGACGTCGAGCACGCGGCCGGGGACCACGAGCGGGTTCGCGTGCTCGTACATCGACGCGACCAGGCCCTCGAGCTCGTCGATGGTCTCGCCCTTGGCGCGCAGAGCCACGGCGAACCCCGCGATCTGCACCGGGGTGGCCTCACCGGCCAGGATCTCGCCCATCGCCCACGCTGCCTGATCTGCGTGCAGGTCGTGCCCGCCGATCAGCGCGGACAGCACATCGGGCCAGGAGTGCGCCGGCGTCGTCATCGTGGTCAGCGGGTGGCCGGGACCCGGGAGGAGAGCAGGCGCGCCACCGTCTCGCCGAGCTGGAGCGGGTCGAGCGGGTGCGGCACGGCCCCGTCCGCGCGGGACCAGGTCGCCAGCCAGGCGTCCTGGGGTCGGCCGGTCAGCACCAGGATCGGCGGGCAGCGGTAGATCTCGTCCTTGAGCTGCTTGGCGATGCCCATTCCTCCGGCGGGCGTGGCCTCGCCGTCGAGGATCGCGAGGTCGATCTTCCCGGAGTCCATCTGCTGGATCACGACCGGCTCGGTCGCGACCTCGACGTACTCCGCCTCGGGAAGGTCGGGGTGCGGGCGCCGACCCAGCGCCAGGATCACCTGGTCGCGGGTGTGGGCGTCGTCGCTGTAGACGAGGATCTTGAGCGGCGCGGCGGCGGAGTCGTTCGTCACGCGGGTGACTCTACCGGGGCGGGTCGCGGCGGGCAGCCTGCGCCTCCAGCCGGTCGAGGCGCCGGTCCTCGCGCACCGCCTCGCGCATCGACGAGCGCACCCACTGGGTGAACAGCACGGCGAGGAAGACCAGCGCGATGACGTCCCCGGAAGCCCAGAGGATCCCGCCGGCCACGTGCTGGTCCGCCGCCGGATCGGGCAGCCACGTCATCGGCAGGGCGCGGTACCACGAGCCGCCGATCAGGGTGTCCTGGCTCATGATCGTCACGCCGAGGAACGCGTGGAACGGGAGCGTGAGGACGATCAGCAGCAGCCGGAACGGGTAGGCGACCCGGCCGGGCACGGGGTCCACCCCCACCAGCGGCCAGAAGAACAAGGCCCCCACGACGACGAGATGCAGGTGCATCAGCTCGTGGACGAGCACCGACCGCAGCGAGGCGTCGTACCAGGAGGAGAAGTAGAGCGCCCACGGGCTGACCACGAAGAGCAGGAAGGTCAGCGGCGCGAACGACAGCACCAACGCCACCCTGGAGTGCAGTACGGCGAGCAGCCAGCGCCGTGGACGGGTCGGCAGCGTCCGCAGCATCAGCGTCACCGGGGCGCCGAGGGCCAGGAACAGCGGCACCGCCATGGACAGCACCATGTGCTGGACCATGTGCACGGAGAGCAGGCTCGTGTCGTAGGTGCCGAGGCCCGACGAGGTCGCGAAGAAGAAGGTCCCCTGGCCCAGGACGACGAAGCTCAGGGTCCTTCCGACCGGCCAGTGCACGCCCCGTTCGCGGAGCACCCAGACGCCGACGAGGTACAGCCCCGCCGCCCAGACGATGAGCACCGTGAGCACCGGGTCGAGGGACCACGCGGTGAACACCCTGCCGAGGGTGAAGGGGGGCAGATCCGCGAGGGATCCGGCATCGGAGAGCACGACCACGCACACGAGCCTAGGACTGTGAAGAAGATGACCCCGAAACGTAGGGGGTCGGGGTGGCACGGCGGGCCCGAGCAGACATAATGACCCCGTGGCCTCAACAGCATCCGCGATTCCGGCGTCCCGCCTCCATGCTCATCACGACCGGCCGAGCATGGTCAGCGTCGGAACGATCGTCTGGCTCTCCAGCGAGCTGATGTTCTTCGCTGCCCTGTTCGCGAGCTACTTCACGATCCGGGCGGTCTCGACCGACCTCTGGGCGCAGCAGACCGAGCGGCTCAACGTGCCGTTCGCCTCGATCAACACCACCGTGCTGGTCCTGTCGTCGCTGACCTGCCAGCTCGGCGTCTTCGCGGCGGAGCGCGGCCAGGTGGGCCGGACCGGCGGGCTGCTGAAGGTCAAGGGCTGGGGGCTGCGCGAGTGGTTCGTGCTCACCTACGTCATGGGTGCCTTCTTCATCGCCGGGCAGGCCTTGGAGTACACCGAGCTGATCCACGAGGGCACCACGATCCCCGCGTCGGCCTACGGCTCGGTCTTCTACCTCACCACCGGCTTCCACGGCCTGCACGTCACGGGCGGGCTCATCGCCTTCCTGCTGGTCCTCGGCCGCACCTACATCGCCCGCAGGTTCACCCACGAACAGGCAGTCAGCGCCATCGTCGTGTCCTACTACTGGCACTTCGTCGACGTCGTCTGGATCGGGCTGTTCGCGACCATCTACCTCATCCAGTAGCACGGCCCGCACCGCGACCAGGAAACGACCCGGGACAGACAAAGGACACCCAGTGCGACTCCTCTCCGCTCGACTCTCCTCCAAGCGCCGCAGTCCCCTGGCCGGGCTCGTCGTGGTGGTGATGGGTCTGCTGATCACCGGCGGTCTGTACGCCGTGCTGTCCCCGGCCACCGCCGAGACCAGCGACGCCGACCAGTCCACGGTCTCCCAGGGCCGCGAGCTGTTCCTCGTCGGTTGTGCGTCCTGCCACGGCAAGAACGGCGAGGGCGTCATCACGAAGGGCGGCACCCAGTACGGTCCCCCGCTCGCCGGCGTCGGCGCCGCCGCGGTCGACTTCCAGGTCGGCACCGGCCGGATGCCGCTGGCTCGGCCGGGGGTGCAGGCCCAGCGCAAGAAGGTCGTCTACTCCCCGAGCGAGATCGAGGCCCTCGCGGCGTACGTCGCCTCCCTGGGCCCCGGCCCGTCCGTCCCGGAGAAGTCGGAGTACGACCCGACCGGCGCCGACAACGAGGCGATCGTCCGAGGCGGCCAGTTCTTCAAGACCAACTGCACCGCGTGCCACAACTTCGCGGCGTCCGGTGGCGCGCTCCCCGGCGGCAAGTTCGCGCCGAGCCTGATGGATGTCACCGACAAGCACATCTACGAGGCGATGCTGACCGGGCCGCAGCAGATGCCGGTGTTCTCCGACGGTGTCATGAAGCCCGACGACAAGCGCGACATCATCGCCTACCTCGACAGCATCGAGAACGACCCGAAGTACGGCGGCTCGGCGCTCGGCTCGCTCGGCCCGGTCAGTGAGGGCCTCACCGCCTGGATCGTCGGCATCGGCGCGCTGGTCGGCTTCGCGGTCTGGATCGCGTCGAACTCCGTGCGCTCGAAGAAGGGAATCAAGGCGTGAGCGACCACACCCCTTCCACGGCCTCCGGGACCGCGACGGGCCACGAGGTGTCCACGGTCGCCCACCCCGGTGACCCGATCGCCGACCCCGGCCTGCACGAGCACCTGCCACGCCCGACCGACGTCGACGAGCGTGCCGAGAAGCGTGCCGAGAAGCAGATCGCGAGCCTCTTCGGCCTCTCCGCGATCTTCGCGGTGCTCTTCGTCGTGGCCTACTTCGCTCTCGAGATCGGCGACGAGCCGACCATCTGGAACGGCTACGGCGCCTCGAACATCGCGCTCGGCGTCACGCTCGGCATGGCCCTGCTGCTGATCGGCATCGCCGCGATCCAGTGGGCCCGCAAGCTGATGAGCGACGTCGAGATCGTCGAGATGCGTCACCCCGCCTCCTCGAGCGACGAGGACCGCGAGGCGGCGGTCACCGACCTCATGGCGGGCATCGACGACTCAGGCATCGGCCGGCGCCCCCTGATCCGCAACTCGATGATCGGCGCGCTCGCGATGCTCGGGCTGCCGGCCATCGTGCTGCTCCGTGACCTCGGGCCGGCGCCGGGCGACAAGCTCGCGCACACGGTCTGGGCCAAGGGCATGCGGGTCGTCAACGACATCGCCGGCACCCCGATCAAGCCCGACGAGGTGGAGATCGGCCAGCTGATCAACGCCGAGCCGGCCGTCTTCTACGAGGACGACGAGGAGGGCGAGCCGAAGTACGAAGGCGTCCGCCTCCAGCAGGCCAAGGCCAAGGCCGCGACCATCCTGGTCAGGATGAAGCCGAGCGACATCACCCCGGCCCCGGGTCGTGAGAACTGGGGCGTCGAAGGCATCCTGTGCTTCTCCAAGATCTGCACCCACGTGGGGTGCCCGATCTCGCTGTGGGAGCAGCAGACCCATCACCTTCTCTGCCCGTGCCACCAGTCGACCTTCGACCTGGCTGACAACGCTAAGGTGATCTTCGGACCGGCGGCTCGTCCCCTCCCCCAGCTTCCGCTGATGCTGGACGACGAGGGCTACCTCGTCGCGCAGAGCGACTTCAACGAGCCGGTCGGCCCCAGCTACTGGGAACGTGGGTGACACCGATGAGCACAGCGACCACCAACGGCAAGACGGCCGCCAAGCCGGCCAAGCCGAATCGCATAGCGGGCGTCGGCACCTGGGTCGACGACCGCACCGGCCTCGCGGGCCTCGCGAAGAAGCAGATCCGCAAGGTCTTCCCGGACCACTGGTCCTTCATGCTCGGCGAGATCGCTCTGTGGAGCTTCGTCGTGCTGCTGCTGACCGGCACCTTCCTGACCCTCTGGTTCAAGCCGAGCATGGGCGAGGTCGTCTACAACGGCTCCTACGACCAGCTTCGCGGCGTCTCGATGTCGGAGGCCTACGCCTCCACCCTGGACATCTCCTTCGACGTCCGCGGCGGCCTGCTGATGCGCCAGATGCACCACTGGGCCGCGATGCTCTTCGTCGCAGCCATGCTGGTGCACCTGATGCGGGTGTTCTTCACCGGCGCGTTCCGCAAGCCGCGTGAGCTCAACTGGGTGATCGGCTGCCTGCTTCTGCTCCTCGGCACCCTCGAGGGCTTCACCGGCTACTCCCTCCCCGACGACCTGCTGTCCGGCACTGGCATCCGCGCCGCGGACGGTTTCGTGAAGTCGATTCCGGTGGTGGGCACGTACATCTCGTTCTTCATGTTCGACGGGGAGTTCCCAGGGGACGCGATCATCTCGCGCCTCTACACCGCGCACGTGCTGCTGATACCAGGGATCCTCCTCGCCCTGATCGGGCTGCACATGCTGCTGCTGGTCTTCCACAAGCACACCCAGTGGCCCGGCCCCGGCCGCACCAACGACAACGTCGTCGGCTACCCGCTGCTCCCCGTCTACACCGCCAAGGCCGGCGGCTTCTTCTTCATCGTCTTCGGTGTGACCGCGCTGATGGGCGGTCTGATGACGCTCAACCCGGTGTGGCGCTTCGGCCCCTACGACCCGTCCCAGGTGACCGCGGGCTCTCAGCCCGACTGGTACATGGGGTGGCCGGACGGCGCGCTGCGCATCATGCCGGGCCTGGAGACCCATCTGTGGGGCTTCACGCTGAGCTGGAACGTCTTCCTGCCGATCATCGTGCTCCCGGGCGTGATGTTCACGATCCTGCTCATGCTGCCGTTCCTCGAGTCGTGGATCACCGGTGACAAGCGGGAGCACCACCTGCTCCAGCGCCCGCGCAACGCCCCCAACCGGACGGCGACGCTGGTCGCGCTCATGACGTTCTACGGCATCCTGTGGGCCGCCGGCGGCAACGACATCCTCGCGATCAAGTTCCACCTGAACCTCAACGCGATCACCTACTTCAACCGGGTGGCCGTGTTCGTGGGCCCGGTGCTGGCCTTCATCATCACGCGACGCTGGTGCATCTCGCTGCAACGGTCCGACCAGAACCGGCTCCTGCACGGCTACGAGACCGGCGTGATCATGCGCTCCCCCGAGGGCGCGTACGCCGAGAAGCACCTGCCGATCTCGCGCGGACGAGGCCTACACCCTCACCGCGCGCGACCGCGACGAGCTCCTCCCGACGCCCACGGCGGAGGACGAGAACGGCGTGGCCAACCGCAAGGTCAAGGTCATGCGACTGCGCTCGAAGCTGTCGCACTTCTGGGTCGGCAGCAACATCCAGAAGCCGACCTACGACGAGCTCCAGGAGGCCCGGCGTCACGCCGAGCACGAGCTGGCCGTGCACGAGGACGGTCACCAGCACCTCTCCGGCGGTGACTACAGCGGGCAGTACGAGCTCGACGGCCAGGCCGCCGACGGTCACCAGTTCGACGGCCGCCACGGCATCGAGGGCGAAGAGCTCCGCAACAAGCACTGACGCACCACGAAGCCCCGTCCACCGACTGGTGGGCGGGGCTTCGCGCATTGCTGGGCCGCCGGGCTCCCCGGGACGGGTGGGGCGGCGAAACCATCCGCCCGCTCGTCCCTCGCGGGCTCCCGCCGGGCCCATCCACCGCCGCCCCACCCGTCCCGCTCCGCCCGGCTACTCAGGGCGCGCACCCTCTGCGCGTGGGACAGTCCCCGTCGCTGTCACTGAGCGACTGGGCGCAGCCCCTGGCGTGGGGAGACCGGCGGCTTTGCGAGGCGTCGACGCGCGAGCACGCGGGAGGGAGCCGGGCGGACGGAGGTCGGCCGGGCGGCGGTGGATGGGTCCGGCGGGAGGCGGCGCGAAGCGCCGCCGGATGGTTTCGCCGCCCGGCCGTCCTCCGAGAGCCCGGCGACCGGCCGAGGCGGACCGCAACCACGGCGCCCCACCGAAGTGAGCGCGGCGGTCAGCTGAGCGCCGAACCGGCCTTCCAGTCGGCGAAGGAGTCGTTCCAGTCGCCGTAGCCGTTGTCCAGCGTCATCGGCCGGTCGGTGCCGGTGTACTCCACGACGTCGCCGCGCTTGCTGATGTTGTAGATCCAGGCGGCGTTGGCGTTGCTCATGCCCGTGCAGCCGTGGCTGACGTTCGCGTGACCCTGGTCGGCCACGCGACCACGGAGCGGCGTGCAGGAACTCGCCGCTGTAGGTCACCCGCATGGCGTACTCGACGTCGTCGATGTCGTAGGCGTCCGGGCTGTTCCGGTTGATGCCGACGGTCTCGGAGTTCATCCGCTTCTTGCGGAACTTCTCGATGATCACCTTGACCCCGGAGCGGGTGGTGAAGCCGGGCTTGCCGGTGGTGATCGGCATCGTCTTGATCAGGGTGCCGTTGCGGAACGTCTTCATCTGGTGGGTCTTCGCGTTGACCTTGCTGATCAGCGCGTCACCGACGTGGAAGGTGGAGGTGCGGCTCAGCTGCCCGTAGATGCCGTCGCCGGCCGGGATGCTGTTGACGTCCGCCTTGACGGTGACGTCGGTGCCCGGCTTCCAGTACGTCGCGGGGCGCCAGTGCACCTCGGAGTCGCTGATCCAGTGCCAGGCACCCGGCTGGTTCGAGGAGTTCGTCACCGTCAGGTGCTTCTCGATGGACGCCTTGTCCTTGATCGGCACGTCGAAGTGCACGATGACGGGCATCCCGACCCCGACGGTCTCGCCGGCGAGGGGCACGAAGCTCGGGTAGGTCTGCTGGTCCAGCGTCAGCGCGGCGGTGCGGAACGCGGAGCGCTGGGTGGCCTCGACGCCGTCGGCGTCCACGGCGGTGGCGGTGACGCGGTAGCGGGTGCCGGGCTCGAGCCGCTGCTTGGCGGTCCACCTGGTCTTGTCCGGGGACAGTGAGCCGGCGAGCTCCTTGCCGGCCTTGCCGCTCGTGACCGACACCTTCTCGAGGGTGCCGTCCTTGGCGGTGAGGCTCACGACCTTGTCGACCTGGACGCCGGCACGGTCGACGTTCGTCGTCACGGTGGCCGCGGACTCGGGCGGTGCGGACGGCGACGCGGAGGCGTTGGCGGAGGAGTCCTCGCGCGGGGTCGCCTGGTCGGCGTTCGTGGAGGCTGTGCAGCCTGCGGCTACCGCGGACACGGCCAGCAGAACGGCCAGGGTGGCCGCCTGACGGCGCATGACACCACCGGGACGATCGGACATGGGAGTTCCCCTCGAGGTAAAGGAAGATCCCTACCAGGGTAACAACCGACGGCCCCAAACCCGATTCACGCGATGGTGGGGCCCGTCACGTCGTGGTGAGCGCCATACGGGAGCGCCGGCTCCGGTTCAGTGGGCGTGCTCGCCCACGTAGTACTCGTAGATCCAGCCGCACAGGGCCAGCGAGCCGAGTCCGACACCCATGATGAACAGCCACCAGGCGCCCATCGCTATGCCGAACACGCAGACAGCCAGGGTGGCTCCGCACCACAGCGGCCACCAGCTGTACGGCGGGAAGAAGCCCAGCTCACCGGCGCCGTCGGCGATCTCGGCGTCCTGCCGGTCCTCGGGCCGCGGGTCCATCCTGGAGGCGTGCACGCCGAGGTAGAGCGTGACCAGCAGCGTCAGCAGGCAGGTCATGACCAGCGCCGACGTCCCGGTGGGGTCGTAGCTGATGAACCAGTAGGCGGGGGCGACCAGCACGAAGAAAACGGTGCAGATCCCGAAGATCCAAGCCTCAGCCTTCATCGGTCGGTGCGTCCTTCGCTCTCGTCGATCGGGTGGCCCATCTGTTGCTCGAGGTGTCCGGCCCGCCCGCTCATCTCGGGCGCGTCGGCCTCGTCACGCTCGTCGCCGAGCTCGTTGCCCTCGACCAGCTCGAGTGCCGCGACCTCGGGGTGGTGCAGGTCGAAGGCCGGCGACTCGGACCGGATCCGCGGGATCGTCGTGAAGTTGTGCCGCGGCGGCGGGCTCGAGGTGGCCCACTCCAGCGAGCGTCCCCAGCCCCACGGGTCGTCGATGCCGACCGGCGGGGTCTTGGCGGACTTGTAGACGTTGAGCAGGAACGGCAGCGTCGACGCACCCAGCAGGAACGCACCGATCGTGGACACCTGGTTGAGCGTGGTGAACCCGTCGGAGGCGAGGTAGTCGGCGTAGCGGCGCGGCATGCCCTCGACGCCCAGCCAGTGCTGGACCAGGAAGGTGGTGTGGAAGCCGACGAACAGCAGCCAGAAGTGCACCTTGCCGAGCCGCTCGTCGAGCATCCGGCCGGTCATCTTCGGCCACCAGAAGTAGAACCCGGCGAACATCGCGAACACCACCGTGCCGAAGACCACGTAGTGGAAGTGCGCGACCACGAAGTAGGAGTCCGACACGTGGAAGTCCAGGGGCGGGCTGGCCAGGATGATGCCGGTCAGGCCGCCGAAGAGGAACGTCACGAGGAAGCCGACCGCCCACAGCATCGGCGTGTCGAAGGACAGAGATCCCCCCCACATCGTGCCGATCCAGTTGAAGAACTTCACCCCGGTGGGCACGGCGATCAGGAACGTCATGCCGGAGAAGAACGGCAGGTCCACGGCCCCGGTCACGAACATGTGGTGTGCCCAGACGGCGACCGAGAGCACCGCGATGCTGACCGTCGCGGCGACCAGGCCGACGTAGCCGAACACCGGCTTGCGGCTGAACACCGGCAGGATCTCGGTGATGATGCCGAAGAAGGGCAGCGCGATGATGTAGACCTCGGGATGCCCGAAGAACCAGAACAGGTGCTGCCACAGGATCGGTCCGCCGCTGGACGGGTCGAAGATGTGCGCGCCGAGCAGCCGGTCGGCCTCGAGCGAGAGCAGCGCACCGGCCAGGATCGGGAACGCGATCAGCACGAGCAGGCTGGTGACCAGCGTGTTCCACACGAAGATCGGCATCCGGAACATCGTCATGCCGGGTGCGCGCATGCAGATGATCGTGGTGATGAAGTTGACCGCACCGAGGATCGTGCCGAGGCCGGCCATCCACAGACCCATGATCCAGAGGTCACCGCCGACGCCGGGGCTGCGGACCGCGTCGGAGAGCGGCGTGTACGCCGTCCAGCCGAAGTCGGCCGCGCCCTGCGGGGTGAAGAACCCCGAGCCGGCGATGAGGCCGCCCAGCAGGAACAGCCAGTAGCTGAACATGTTGAGGCGTGGGAACGCGACGTCGGGCGAGCCGATCTGCAGCGGCATGATCACGTTGGCGAACCCGAAGAACAGCGGGGTCGCGAACAGCAGCAGCATGATCGTGCCGTGCATCGTGAACAGCTGGTTGTAGAGCTCGTCGTTGACGACCTGCTGGCCGGGGAACGCGAGCTCGGAGCGGATCACCATGGCCATCAGACCCGCGATGATGAACCACGCGAACGCCGTGCCGAGGTAGAGCTTGCCGATCACCTTGTGGTCGGTCGTGGTGATGACCTTGACGATCGACTGCCCCAGCGTGTTGGTCTTCGCCGTGCTGCCGGTCTGGAAGTTCGTGCGCTCTGCTGCCGCGGTCACTCGCTTGCCCCCGTCGACTCGTCGTTGTTCTGGCCTTCGCTCTCGAGGCCCTCCTGCTGGTCGACCTCGGAGCCGCCCAGCGCCGGGCCGATGTTGCCGGCGTCCTGCAGCTTCTTGAGGTAGTCGGCGTACTCGTCGGAGCTCACGATCTTGACGTTGAAGAGCATCCGCGAGTGGTAGACACCGCACAGCTCGGCGCAGCGCCCCTTGAACGTGCCCTCTCGGGTCGGCGTGAAGCGGAAGTGGTTGTCGCGTCCGGGGATCACGTCCATCTTGAACAGGAACGCAGGGACCCAGAAGGAGTGGATGACGTCGGGCGAGTGCAGCTGCACCTCGACGCTCTCGTCGACCGGGAGGACCAGCGTCGGCCGGTGGGCCGGGGTGCCGGGCTCGAAGACGGTCGTCGACCCGTCGAGCGCCTCGTCCTTGTCGTAGTTGAACGTCCAGGACCACTGCTGGCCGACGACCGTGATCGTGTGGTCGGCCTTGCCGCCGTCCTCGCTCGCCTCGGCCAGCACGTCGTTCTGCACGGACACGGTGAAGAAGAAGAACACCAGCACCATCACGACCGGCGCGACGGTGTAGAGGATCTCGATGGGCAGGTTGTAGCGGGTCTGGACGGGGATCTCGTCGTCGCGACGGCGGCGGTACTTCACGCACGCGAAGCCGATCAGACCCCACACGAGGACGCCGACGATCATGGCTGCGAGCCAGGCCCCCATCCAGAGGCCGTGGATCCCGTCAGTGCGGTCGGTGACGCCCTCGGGCTGCGCGAGGCGCTTGATCGAGTCGGTCTCCTGGGAGGAGCACGAACCGAGCAGGAGCAGCCCGGCGGACACGAAGACGATCGTGCCGGCGGTGCGCGCGCGCTGGGGGAGTTGCAGACTCAACGCCAGAGCCTCTCTGTCCATTACGACGGTCAGGAGGAACGTTACTACTGAGGCAGGCCGCTCCGAGCAGAGGGCGGGCGGTAGTTTTGCCCGTGTGACATTTGCGACGGGGTCCCTGCCAGGTCCCCCGCCAGAGCCCTCACCGGAACCCCCGGTCGCCTACCTCGACGCGGTGTCCACCGAACGCCTGCACCCGGCCGCCAGGGAGACGCTGCTGGCCGCACTGGACCGTGGCTTCGCCGATCCCCTGCGCCTGCACGGCGCCGGGCGCGAGGCGCGACTGCTGCTCGACAACGCCCGTGAGGTGGTCGGCTCCGTGCTGGGCGTCCGCACCGACGAGGTGACCTTCACCCCGTCCGGCACGCACGCGGTCCACCTCGGTGTCCTGGGGCTGCTGCTCGGCCGGCGGCGGACGGGACGTCGGCTGGTGCACTCGGACGTCGAGCACTCGTCCGTGATGGCCGCCGGCGCCTGGTGGTCCCGTCACTTCGACGGTACGACGGACGGCGTGCCCGTCGACGCTCAGGGCCGGGTGCTCCTCGACGCGTTCGAGGAAGCCGTCTCCGGCGAACGGGCCGGTGAGCCGGCCGGCGTGGCCGCCGTACAGGTCGCGAACCCGGAGGTCGGGACGCTGCAGCCGCTCGACGAGGTCGCCGCGACGGCCGCCCGGCACGGCGTCCCGCTGTTCACGGACGCCGCGGCGGCCGTCGGACGGGTCGACCTCCCGGACGGCTGGGCCGCGGCCGCGGCCTCGGCGCACAAGTGGGGCGGCCCGGCGGGCGTCGGCGTCCTCCTGGTCCGCAAGGGGGCGCGATGGCGGGCACCGTTCCCGACCGACGACCGCACCGACCGGCGGGTCTCCGGCTTCGAGAACGTCCCGGCCGTCCTCGCCGCAGCGGCGGCGCTGCAGGCAGTGGTGGCCGAGCGCGACGAGGTCGTCCCACGTCAGCGCGCGCTCGTCGACCGGCTCCGGGCGGGCGTGTCGGCGCTGGAGGACGTCGACGTCGTCGGCGACCCGGTGCGGCGGCTCCCCCACGTGCTGACGTTCTCGTGCCTGTACGTCGACGGGGAGTCCCTCGTCACCGAGCTCGACCGCGCCGGCCTCGCGGTGGCGTCCGGGTCGGCGTGCACGGCCAGCAGCCTCGAGCCGTCGCACGTGCTCGCCGCGATGGGCGCCCTGACGCACGGCAACGTCCGGGTCTCCCTGACCCGCGACACCACCACCGCCGACGTCGACCGGCTGCTCGGCGTGCTGCCGGACCTGCTGGGCCGGCTGCGGCCCTGAGAGAATGGGCCGATGGACGCCGACACCGAGCTCGACTGCCGCGGGATGCTGTGCCCCCTGCCGGTGATCCGGCTGGCCGCGGCCATCGTCGACGTCGAGGTCGGCCGGACCGTCGCCGTCGCGACGGAGGACCCGGCGGCTCGCCCGGACATCGCGGCGTGGTGCCGGATGGGCAGCCAGGAGTACGTCGGCGAGGACGTCGCCGACGACGGCGTGCCCCGCTTCGTGGTGCGGCGGCTGGTGTGAGCGAGGGTCAGGGGCGCGGGGTGCGCACGTGCGCCGCGATCTCGGCAGCCGCCTCGTCGCCGTAGGCCGCGGCGAACCGGTCGACGAACTGCTGCTGGTGCAGGGTGTACTCCTGCGTCCCGACCTTCTCCACGACGTACACCGCGAGCAGGCAGCCGAGCTGCGCGGCGCGCTCCAGGGACAGGTCCCACTCGAGGGCCGCGAGGAAGCCGGCGCGGAAGGCGTCGCCGACACCGGTCGGCTCCACCTTCTCGATCTCCGGGACCGCCGGCACGATGATCGGCTCCTCGCCCTGCCGGGAGACCCGGACGCCGGCAGCGCCGAGCGTGACGACGTGCGTGCCCACGCGGGACAGGACCTCGTCGCCGGTCCAGCCGGTCTTCTGCTCGATCAGCGCCGACTCGTACTCGTTGCTGAACAGGATCGCGGCCCCGTCGATGAGCTCCCGGATCATCTCGCCGTCGCCGAAGGCCAGCTGCTGGCTCGGGTCCGCGATGAACGGGTAACCACGCTTGCGGCACTCGCTGGTGTGCCGCAGCATCCCCTCGGGGTCGTTCGGGCCGACCAGGACGTACGTCGCACCGCCCACCCGGTCCACGATCGGAGCCAGCTCGATCTCCCGCGCCTCGCTCATCGCACCGGCGTAGAACGACGCGATCTGGGCCATCGTCGAGTCGTTGGTGCACACGAATCGCGCGGTGTGCTTGGTCTGGGAGACGTGCACCGACTCGCAGTCGACGTTGTGCCGGACCAGCCACGAGCGGTAGTCGACGAAGTCCTCGCCGACCGCGCCGACCAGGATCGGGCGCAGCCCCAGGTTGCCCAGGCCGAAGCAGATGTTGGCCGCCACCCCACCGCGACGGACCTCGAGGTCCTCGACGAGGAACGACAGGGCGATCTTGTCCAGCTGGTCGACGACCAGCGAGTCGGCGAACCTGCCGGGGAACGACATCAGGTGGTCGGTGGCGATCGAGCCGGTCACGAGCAACGACACGGGTGGGTCCTCAGGGGTGTAGGCGGAGGCCGGGGGTTAAATCATCGACAGCGGGACACTACCGGTCGGTACCGGTAGGAGTACGCCGTGGTAGCTCCTAGCGTGGACCCATGACCTACGAGCGGCTGCCCTACGACGACGCCTCGACGACCACCGAGATGGCCTCCGACTGCCGCGCTGCCGGTCTCGAGCTGCGGCTCCCCGCCCGTCGGACCCCGGCGGAGCGGGCGGTCCGCGCGGCCGTCCGTCCGGCTCCCAGCATCCTGTTCGAGGACTACCCGCGCGACGTCGCCAAGCCGACCATCCGGGTCTCCACGGCGGCGTCCCGGCTCGCCGCCGCGATCCATCCCTACCTGGACTGACCGTCCCGGAGGCATCCTGGGGGGATGGCTCCCTCCGTTGGTCGCGGTGCCGGTCGAGGGGCCGGTCGAGGGGCCGGTCGATGGGCCGGTCGCTGGCTCGCCCCGGCGGGTGCGGCCGCGGCCGTGCTGGCGCTGTTCGTGGTGCCCGGACTGGTCGCGACGGTCGGCACCAGCGACGCGGGACCCGGACCCAACCAGCCGGACGGGGTCGTCACACCCCAGGGGCCGGTCACCCCGACCCTGCCCCCGGACGGCGCCGAGCAGGAGCGCACCGGTCCCCGGGACGTCGATGTGGTCGGCTACCGCGCCCAGGGCCGCACCCTGCGCATCTACTACCGCGTCGACCAGTCCACGGACTGCTCCGCCCAGATCGAGAAGCCGGTGCTCACCGAACGTGTCGGCGCCGTCGTCGTGTCGCTGCGGCGACGGCCGGCCCCCTCCCCCGAGGACGTCTGCGTCAACCTGCTGCTCACCAACTCGGTGGACCTGCAGATGTCCCGTCCGCTCGGCGGCCGCGTGGTGCAGGACGGCTCACGGGGCGGCTCGCTGGTGCCGATCGAGCCGCAGTACCGCTCCGACGCGGTGGTCACCCCGCCGAACGGGCGGGCCGGCAGATAGTCCGTGAAGCCGAACACCCCCGCTGCCGTGAGGCAACGGGGGTGCTCGACCTTGGGAGTCTGTGAGCTCAGTGGAAGGAGTCTCCACAGGCGCAGGAGCCGCCGGCGTTCGGGTTGTCGATCGTGAAGCCCTGCTTCTCGATCGTGTCCACGAAGTCGATCACGGCACCGTTGAGGTAGGGCAGGCTCATCCGGTCCACGACGACGGAGACGCCGTCGAAGTCGCTGACCACGTCGCCGTCGAGCGTGCGCTCGTCGAAGAACAGCTGGTAGCGCAGGCCGGAGCAGCCACCCGGCTGCACCGCGATGCGCAGCTGGAGGTCGTCGCGACCCTCCTGCTCGAGAAGGCTCTTGACCTTGCTCGCGGCGGTGTCGCTGACGTTGATGCCGTCGGGACGGACCTGCGTCTCGGTGGCGGTGTCGACCTGCTCGGTCATCGGTGTGCTCCTGAACTCTTCGACAGTGCGAACGACTCGTTCTTCTGCTTGGTCCAATGGTCGCACATCCTCGGGTATTCCCAAGCACCCGACCGCGAACTGGCGCGGGCCCGCTCAGCCCACCCGGCCGGGCGTGCGGCCGGCACCCGGACTCATCGCGACCAGCTCTTCGCGGTGCGCTCCGCCAGCGCCGCGAGGCTGCCGGCGGGGTCGGAGAAGCTGGCCGCCTCGCCGACCAGGTCGACCATCGAGTAGGCCGACTCCACGCCGAGGGCGCGCATCTCCCGCGAGCCGACCAGCACCTTCCCGGCCAGCGCGATGCAGGGCTGCAGCGCGTTGGCGGCGATCGTGGCCACGCCGTAGGGCACCTTGCCGGAGCGGGAGGAGAAGTCGAAGGCACCCTCGCCGGTGATCACCAGGTCGGAGCGGCGGGCCCGGTCGGCCAGGCCGACGGCGTTCGCGACGATGTCGAGCCCGGGCTCGCGGACCGCGCCGAGCAGCAGCAGTCCGAACCCGAGGCCACCGGCCGCTCCCGCGCCCTTGGCCAGCGCCACCTTCTTGTCCGTGACCGCCGCGAGCCTCTCGACGAGCGCGTCGACCGCCTGCAGCCGGTCGTCGGCGACACCCTTCTGCGGCCCGAAGATGTTCGTGGCCCCGCGCAGCCCCAGCAGCGGGTTGTCGACGTCCGATGCCGCGACCAGCTCGACCCCCTCGACGGTGGCCCGGGCCCCGGCGAGGTCGACCGCAGTCAGGTCGCCCAGCCCGGTGGCGCCGCCGGTCAGCGCACCGTCGGGCTGCGACGTGGCGCCGAGCCCCGCCAGGAGGCCGGCTCCCCCGTCGTTGGTCCCCGAGCCGCCGAGCCCCACGACGACGCGGCTCGCACCGGCCTCGACCGCGGCCCGGACCAGCTCGCCGACGCCGTAGGTCCCGGCTCGTTCGGGCCGCCGGTCGGCCTCCGGGGTCAGGTGCAGCCCGCACGCCTGGGCGCTCTCGACGTACGCCGTGCCGTCCTGCACCAGCACCGAGCCCGGCACCTGCTCGCCGTACGGGCCACGGACCGTCACCGCGAGCAGGTCACCGCCCAGCGACGCGTGCAGCACGTCGACGAAGCCGGGGCCGCCGTCGGCCATCGGCACCAGCTCGAGCTCGTCGTCGGGGGCGCGCCGGCGCCAGCCCGCCGCGATGGCCTCGGCAGCCTCGACGGCGCTCAGCGTTCCGGCGAACTTGTCAGGGGCGATCAGCACGCGCATCCCCCCATCCAACAGGATCGGCGTGATGGGATGGGCGGCGATGACCGCTGACTACTTCGTGCGCCCGATGACGCGGGCCGACGTGCCGTCCGTCGAGCGGCTCACCGACGCCACGTGGTTCGACCTCGAGATCCGCACCCACCGCACCGGCTGGCCCGAGCCGAGACACCGGTCCGAGGCCGCGGCCGCCAACTGGCGCCTGCGGATGGAGCACCTGGTGGGCCACGACCCCCGCGGCTGCTGGGTCGCCGAGGACGACTCCGGTCTGCTGGGTGCGGTCGCGAGCATGCGCCGGGACACGACGTGGCTGCTCGCGACGTACGCCGTCCGGCCCGGCGTGCAGGGACGCGGCATCGGCCGCCAGCTGCTCGATGCCGCACTGTCCTACGGCTCCGGATGCCTGCACGGGATGCTCGGCTCCTCGGAGGACCCGCTGGCGGTGCGCCGCTACCGGGCCGCGGGCTTCACCCTGCACCCGTCGATGCTGCTGTGGGGTGTCGTGCCGCGGGCGATGCTGCCGGTCGTCGAGCGGGTGCGTGAGGGCTCCACCGGTGACATCGACCTGATGAACTCGGTGGACCGGCAGGTCCGGGGCGCCGCCCACGGGGTCGACCACGAGGTGATGTCCGGTCTCTACCGGCTTGTCGTCGCGGACCGGACGACCGGCTCCGGCTACGCGTACGTCGCCCCGTCGGGCGGCAGCTACCTGCTCGCCGCCACCAACCGCCGTACCGCCACCGACCTGCTCTGGGAGACGCTGGCCGCGTCCTCCCCCGAGACACGGGTCACGATCGCCAACGTCACCGTCGCCAACGAGTGGGCCGTCGACGTCGGGATGGCGTGCCGGATGGAGCTGTGGACCCACGGCTACCTCGCGCTGCGGGGCATGAAGCCGCCGGCGCCGTACCTGCACAGCGGCTTCTTCCTCTGACCGCTGCGACGCGGACGGGGGCACGTGGAAAGATGCCAGCGTGACGACAACCGACCTGCCCCTGCTGGTCCTGGGCCGCGGCACCGACAGCCACTCCGAGCCGGGCGTCGACTGCCCGGGCTCGCTTCCCGCCGCCTCGGACCCCGACCTGGTCGCACGTGCCCGGGCGGCCAAGGCGGCGCTCGGGGACCGGGTCTTCGTGCTCGGGCACCACTACCAGCGTGACGAGGTGATCGAGTTCGCCGACGTCACCGGCGACTCGTTCAAGCTGGCGAAGGACGCCGCCGGACGTCCGGGCGCGGAGTACATCGTGTTCTGCGGCGTCCACTTCATGGCCGAGTCCGCCGACATCCTGACCGCTCCGGCGCAGCAGGTGATCCTGCCCGACCTGGCGGCCGGCTGCTCGATGGCCGACATGGCCGGCCTCGCGCAGGTCGAGGACGCCTGGGACGCCCTCGAGGACGCGGGCATCGCCGCGTCCGTCGTACCCGTGACGTACATGAACTCCTCGGCGGACATCAAGGCGTTCTGCGGCAAGCACGGCGGCGCCGTGTGCACGTCGTCGAACGCCAAGGTCGCGCTGGAGTGGGCCTTCGACCAGGTGCGCGACGCGAAGGTGCTGTTCCTGCCCGACCAGCACCTCGGCCGCAACACCGCGGTCCGCGAGCTCGGGATGAGCCTCGAGGACTGCGTCGTGTGGAACCCGCACAAGCCGAACGGCGGCCTCACGTCCGCGCAGCTGCGCGACGCCAGGATGATCCTGTGGAAGGGCCACTGCTCCGTGCACGGCCGGTTCACGGCGCAGTGCGTCGACGACGTGCGCGAGCGGGTGCCGGGCGTGCAGGTGCTCGTGCACCCCGAGTGCACCCACGAGGTGGTCACGAAGGCCGACCTGGTGGGCTCGACGGAGTTCATCATCAGGACCGTCGAGGCGGCACCGCCGGGCTCCTCGTGGGCCATCGGCACCGAGCTCAACCTGGTGCAGCGGCTCGCCACCGCCCATCCCGAGCAGCACATCACCTTCCTCGACAAGACGGTCTGCTACTGCTCGACGATGAACCGCATCGACCTGCCGCACTTCGTCTGGGCCCTCGAGAGCCTCGTCGCCGGCGTCGTGGTGAACCGCATCGAGGTCGACCCCGACACCGAGAAGTGGGCGCTCGTCGCGCTGCAGCGGATGCTCGACCTGCCGGCCCGGACCGCCGCGAAGGACTAGCGCACGTCCCGCAGATTCCCAGGGTCCCCTGGGAATCTGTCACACCCCCGCCGTTGCAACGGCAGGGGTGTGAACAATTTGGCAGGGGTGTCGAGCCGGCCGCGGGTCAGAGGCCGGGCGCGCCCCACAGCGGCATCCACCGGCTGACGTCGGGTTCGACCGGGAGGTCGAGCTTGACGAGGTCGCGGATCTGGATCTCGAGCAGGCTGTCGCGCTGCTGCGGGCCGGTGGGGGCGAACGGGTAGAACGTGCCCTGCTTGTAGAGGTAGACCAGGCCCAGCCGGCGACCGGCCGCGTCCTCGAACCCGACCAGCGAGCAGAGCAGGCTCGGGCCGAACCCCTGGGCCTCGAGCGAGGTGTTCACGGTGTGCAGGTCGGTGACCAGCGCGGACAGGTCGTCGGGGCTCTGCCGGGCGACCAGCCAGGTGAACCCGAACGAGTCGGTGCTGCGCTCGACGTCCGGGTCGTCGTCGTTGTCGAGCAGCTCGATCACGTCGTTCTGTGCCTGCGCGAAGGCGGCGCCCTCGGCGGCGCGGTAGCAGACCGAGCCGACCCCGGTGGGGTTGAACCCGGCGGCGGTCTGCAGGGTCACGGCCGCCGCGGGCAGCGCGAAGAGTGCGTCGAGGTTGGCCTGCTTCGGCTTGGTCCGTCCGGACCACGTGCTCCAGATGCCCATGGCCGGGTCAGTGACCGAGGCCGGGGGTGGGGAACCCGCCGTCCATCGGCTTGCCCAGCTCGGCCGCGACCTTGGCGAGCTGCTCGAGCCGCTGCTCGAGGGAGGGGTGCGTCGAGGTGAGGGTCTTCAGCGTCATCCCGCTGACGGCGGGGGTGATGAAGAAGGCGTTCATCGCCTGGACCTCACGCAGGTCCTTGCTCGGGATCCGGGCGACGTCCCCGCTGATCTTGGTGAGCGCGCTGGCCAGGGCCGCCGGCTTCTGGGTCAGGAACGCGCCCGCGCGGTCGGCGCACAGCTCGCGGTAGCGCGAGAGCAGCCGGGTCAGGAAGAAGCTGACGGCGTAGACCACCAGGCTGATCGCCAGGGCGATGAGCCAGAACGGCGGACCGTTGTTGTCGCGGCGGTCGCGACCGCCGCCGCCGAACATCGCGCCGTACTGCGCACCGCGGGCCAGCATGCCGGCGGTGATCCCGGCCGACGCGGCCAGCGTCATCACGAGCACGTCGCGGTGCGCGACGTGCGAGAGCTCGTGGGCGATCACGCCCTCCAGCTCCTCGGCGGTGAGCTTGTCGAGGATGCCGGTGGTCACGCACATCGCCGAGTGGCTCGGCGAGCGGCCGGTGGCGAAGGCGTTCGGCATGTCGGTGTAGGCGATGGCGACGGTCGGCTTCGGCATGTCGGCGAGCGCGCAGAGGCGGTCGACCATGCCGTGCAGCTCGGGTGCTTCCTCCGGGGTGACGACGCGGGCGCGCATCGCCTTGAGGGCCACCTTGTCGGAGTTGTACCACTGGAACCAGGCGACGCCGATGCCGGCGATGCCGATGATGATCGCCAGCCCGAAGTTGTTCCTCCCGGCGGCGAACATCAGCCCGACGACCAGCGCGACGAACAACCCACCGAGCAGGAACATCACGAGGGTCATCCGCGCGGTCAGGCCGCGGTCGTTGATGAAGCGGGTCTTGGCCATCAGCCCGGGATCAGCCCGTCGTCACTGAGCAGCTCCCGCACCTCCTCCAGCGTCGCGTCGGCCGGGGGCAGGATCAGGTCGGAGTCCTCGAGCGACTCGTCGGAGAGCGGCACGCCGACGGAGCGTACGGCGGCCAGCAGCGCGTCGAGGCTCTGGGAGAACGTCTCGCGGTCCCCGCCGTCGACGGCCGACTCGACCGCGGAGTCCAGCTCGTTGAGCGTAGCCACCTGCTCGTCGGAGACGTCCCACTGTCCCTCGCCGAGGATGCGCACGATCATGCCGATCCCTCCTCCTTCGCCGGCTCGCTGACCGGAGTGGCCTCGACCTGTGCGGGAGGCGTCGTGTCGCCCTGCTCGAGGGCCTGCGGGCCGGGCGTCCCGGCCTTGAGCGCCGCGAGCTCGGACTCGACGTCGGACTGCGAGGACAGCGCCTCGAGCTCGCGGGAGATGTCGTCGCCCCGGTTGATCGAGGAGGCGTCGTCGAGCGCACCGGAGGCGATCAGCTCGTCGATCGCACCGGCCCGTGCCTGCATCTGCGCGGTCTTGTCCTCCGCGCGCTGCACCGCCATGCCGACGTCGCCCATCTCCTCGGAGATGCCGGAGAACGCCTCGTTGATCCGGGTCTGCGCCTCCGCGGCGGTGTACTTCGCCTTGATGGTCTCCTTCTGGGTGCGGAAGGACTCCACCTTGGCCTGCAGCCGCTGGGACGCGAGGGTGAGCTTCTCCTCCTCCCCCTGGAGCTGGGCCTGCTGCGCCTTGAGGTCGGTCATCTGCCCGGTCAGCGCGGACTTGCGGGTCAACGCCTCGCGGGCGAGGTCCTCACGGCCCATGGAGAGGGCCTTCTGCGCCTGTCCGGTCAGCTTGTCGGACTGCTGCTGGAGCTGGGCGGCCTGGAGCTCGACGCGCTTGCGGCTCGTGGCGACGTCGGCCACGCCGCGGCGTACCTTCGTCAGCAGCTCGAGCTGGCGCTTGTAGCTGTAGTCCAGCGTCTCGCGCGGGTCCTCGGCACGGTCGAGCGCCTTGTCCGCCTTGGCGTGGAAGATCAGGCTGATGCGCTTCATGAGACTCATGGACGACAGCCCCCCTTTTCTTTTCTCGGTGTCGCAGCTGGGTGACGTCACCTCCACCCTACGGGGCAACGGCCGGGCGGAGTAGGAGGTTCCCGCCGCCCTCGACGGCCCCGCGCGCGGCTACCCTGGGAGCCAGACCACCCTGTCCCGACCGGGACCAGATGCGAGACCCGAGGAAACCAGTCCGTTGTTGTTCCGTCGCAGCAAGACCGCCGAGTCCCCCGCCAGCAGCCAGACCGTCAAGGAGGGCGGCAAGGGCCGCCCGACGCCGAGCCGCAAGGAGGCGGAGGCCGCGGCCCGGGCCCGCGCCAAGGGCGTCCAGGACAAGAAGGCGGCCGGCCGGGTGCAGCGCGAGCGTCGCTCCGAGAGCAGCGCGAGGATCCGCGAGGGCATGAAGGCGGGCGACGAGCGCTACCTCACCGCCCGCGACCGGGGCCCGGTCCGCCGGTTCGTGCGGGACTGGATCGACGCCCGGCTCTGCATCGCCGAGATGCTGCTGCCGCTGCTGATCCTGATCATGGTCGGGCAGGCCTTCTCGCAGAGCCTCGCCAACGGCTTGTGGAGCGCGACGATCCTGCTGGTCGTCCTGGACACCATGCTGGTGATCTTCCGGCTGCGGCGCGAGCTGGCCCGGCGGTTCCCCGACCAGGACACCAAGGGCGCCGTCCGGTACGGCGTCCTGCGCTCCATCCAGCTGCGGTGGATCCGGCTGCCGAAGGCCCGGGTCAAGGTCGGCGCCAAGCTGCCCGATCGCTACTGACGGCGCAGCGGCGGCCCGCGTCGGCGTTGGGCGCGGCTGGCTAGGGTCGAGATCATGGAAATCCGCAATCTCGGTTCAAGTGGTCTGAAGATCTCCGCCATCGCCTACGGCAACTGGCTGACCCACGGGTCCCAGGTCGAGGAGGACGCCGCGCTGGCCTGCGTGCGGCAGGCGCTCGACGAGGGGATCACCACCTTCGACACCGCCGACGTCTACGCCAACACCAAGGCGGAGACCGTGCTCGGCAAGGCTCTCCAGGGCGAGCGCCGCGAGGGGCTCGAGATCCTCACGAAGGTCTACTGGCCGACCGGACCGGGCGCCCACAACGACCACGGGCTGTCCCGCAAGCACATCCTCGAGTCGATCAACGGGTCGCTGCGCCGGCTCGGCACCGACTACGTCGACGTCTACCAGGCGCACCGCTACGACTACGAGACCCCGCTCGAGGAGACGATGGAGGCGTTCGCCGACGTCGTGCACTCCGGCAAGGCGCACTACATCGGCGTCTCGGAGTGGCGGGCCGAGGAGATCCGTGCGGCCCACGAGCTCGCCCGCGAGCTGCGCATCTCGCTGGTGTCCAACCAGCCGCAGTACAACATGCTCTGGAGGGTCATCGAGGCCGAGGTCGTGCCGACCAGCGAGGAGCTCGGGCTCGGTCAGGTCGTGTTCTCGCCGATCGCGCAGGGCGTGCTCACCGGCAAGTACAAGCCGGGCCAGGCGCACCCCGCCGGCTCGCGGGCCACCGACGAGAAGGGCGGCGCGGACATGATCTCGCGCTGGCTCGACGACGACGTGCTCGCTCGTGTCCAGCGGCTGCAGCCGATCGCCGACGAGGCGGGGCTGTCGATGGCGGCAGCTGGCCGTCGCCTGGGTGCTGCAGAACCCCAACGTCTCCGCGGCGATCATCGGCGCCTCGCGCCCCGAGCAGGTGACCGAGAACGTCAAGGCGGCCGGGGTGAAGCTCGACGTCGAGCTGCTCAAGCGCATCGACGACGCGCTCGACGGCGTCGTGACCACCGACCCCGCCAAGACCAAGTCACCGGCGAAGCGCACGTTCGGCTGAGGGTCTCGACAGGCTCGACCACCCGTTTGGGCTCGACCACCTTGGGCTCAGCCCTGCGCGTGCAGGCTCATCGGCCCGTAGACCTCGCGCTCGCCCTCGAAGAGCGTGACCTGCTCGACCCCGTCGTCGAGCAGGTCGCGCCAGACCTCCCCGATCCACGACTCGGCGTCGCTCTGCGACGGGAAGCCGCTCACGCCGGCGGCGGTACCCCCGCCGGCCTGGGTCGCCTCGGCGCCGGAGGCGTCCTCGAAGCGCCAGCGCCAGGTCGTCTTGGGCGACGGGTCGCCCCCGCCGAGGGAGGAGGACGGTTCGAGGGAGTTCGTCATGTGAGGAGCCTAACGGGACATCGACGGCCGCGCCCTTTGACGCCGTCTCCGGCCGCGTGGGAGCGTGAACCGACTGCCCGTCGCGGGAAAGCCGGTGCGATCCCGGCGCTGACCCGCAACCGTGTGCCGTGTCCAGCCCCGCGGGGTCCGACCGGTGAGCCGGAGAACCGCGGCGAGCAGCGGCTCCTCACATCCGTCGAGGTCTACGGGACGGAGCCGGATCGCGGCCCCGGCCGCAGGTGGTCCGGCGATGTCTGTGCACCGCCGCCACGAAAGGGCTCCATGGCCACCCGCAACCGCCGTCCGCTCCGTCCCCTCCTGGGCCGCCCGCTCGCCGGCCTGTCCGTGCTGCTGCTCGCCCTGCTGGTGGTCACCGGCACCGCTCGTACGGCGGAGGCCGCCGACGGCTACAAGTACTGGAACTACTTCCACGTCGAGAACGGGAAGTACGTCTTCGCCCAGACCGGCCCCGCCGACGTCACCCCGAAGGACGGGTCCGTCGAGGCCTACCGCTACGGCCTGTCCTCGACCGCCGCCGGCATCACGCCGCGCACGGCTGCCACGACGTACACCGCCGAGGAGATCTGCCAGGGCACGAAGGCGGAGAGCGGCCAGAAGCGCGTCGGCGTGCTCATCGACTACGGCACGACCGACGACGCGGAGAGCGGCGAGACCCCGCCCGAGCCGCGGGCCGTGTGCGCGGCGGTGCCCACCGCCGCCAACGGCGCGCAGGTGCTCGACGCGGTCGCCGACGTCCGGATCGAGAAGACGCTGACCTGCGGCATCGACGGCTACCCGGTCAAGGGCTGCTCGGTCACCGTGAAGAACCCGCCCGCCGCCGCCAGCGAGGCGCCCGTCGACTTCGCGATGCCGAAGCCGGCGCCCACCTCTTCCGACAGTGCCGCCTCCGAGAGCGACGACAGCAGCGAGGACGGCGCACCCTGGGCGCTGATCGGCGTCGGGGCGCTGGTCGTCCTGCTCGCCGCCGGAGGCTTCGTGCTCAGTCGGCGACGCTCGTCGGGCGCCTGACAGGCGTCGCCGCGATGCGCCCCCAGAACCGCATCACCTTCCCCCGGACCTTGCACCCGGGGGCCTGGTGGCTGTGGGCGGGGGCGCTGGCGGCCGCAGCCGGCCGGACCCAGAACCCGGTGCCGCTGTGCCTGATCCTCGCGGTCACCGCGTTCGTCGTCGCGGCGCGCAAGAGCGACGCACCCTGGGCACGGTCCTACGTCGCGTTCCTCAAGCTCTCGCTGGTGATCATCGTCGTCCGGGTCCTTTTCCAGGCGCTGCTGTCCACCGGCGCCCAGGGGCCGACCGTGCTGTTCACCCTGCCGTCGCTGCCGATGCCGGAGGGCAGCGGCCTCAAGCTCGGCGGCGTGGTCAGCCTCGAGGCGGTGCTGCGGGCGTTCTACGAAGGCCTGCAGCTGGCCACCATCATCTGCTGCATCGGCGCCGCGAACGCCCTCGGCAGCGCCCGTCGGCTGCTGCGTTACGTGCCCGGCGCGCTCTACGAGATCGGCGTCGCCTGCGTGATCGCGTTGACGTTCGCACCCCAGATGGTCACCGACGCCGCGCGGGTCCGGTCGGCCCACCGGCTCCGGGGCCGTGACGGCACCGGGCTGCGCAGCCTCCGGCGGCTGGCGATGCCGGTGGTCGAGGGTGCGCTGGACCGGTCGGTCGACCTGGCCGCGGCGATGGACTCCCGCGGCTACGGACGTACGACGGACGAGGCCCGGGTCTCGCGCATGGTCACCGGCACCCTGGTGTTCGGCGGGCTGCTCGCCGTGTGCGTGGGCGTCTACGGACTGCTCGACGGCACCGCGTCGGCCTGGCTCGGGATGCCGGTCCTGATGGCCGGGCTCGCCTCCGTCGCAGGCGGGCTCCACGTCGGCGGACGGCGCAGCGGGCGCAGCCGCTACCGCCCGGACCCGTGGGCCCTGCCGGAGTGGTGCGTGTCGGCCTGCGGTGTCGTGGCCGCGACCGCCGTCTTCGTCGACGTGCGCCTCTCCCCCGCCGACTACTACCTCGCCAGCGTCACGCAGGTGCCACCCGTGCCGCTGCTCGGCGTCGCCGGCATCCTGGTCGCCGCACTGCCGGCCTTCCTGGCCCCGCCAGTGCCGCGGACGAGCGCCCCTTCGACCCCGGCGACGCCCGCCCCCGACGTACCCGCCGACCGGACGGGGGTGGCCGCGTGATCGAGATGCACCAGGTCGGCGTCACCTTCGCCGACGCCACCGAGCCCGTGATCTCCCAGGTCGACCTCGAGATCCCCGAGGGCGAGCTGGTCCTCGTGGTCGGCCGCACCGGGTCGGGCAAGACGACGCTGCTGCGCACCATCAACGGGCTGGTCCCGCACTTCTCCGGCGGCACCCTGCACGGCAGGGTCGTCGTCGACGGCCGGGACACCCGCGACCACCGGCCCCGCGACCTCGCGGACGTGGTCGGCTACGTCGGGCAGGACCCGTTGGCCGGCTTCGTGACCGACACCGTCGAGGACGAGCTCGCCTACGGCATGGAGTCGCTCGGCCTGGCCGCAGGCGTGATGCGCAAGAGGGTCGAGGAGACCCTCGACCTGCTGGGGCTCGCCGAGGTGCGCAACCGCCCGGTGGCCGACCTGTCGGCCGGTCAGCAGCAGCGCGTCGCGATCGGGTCGGTGCTCACCACCCACCCCCGGGTCCTCGTGCTCGACGAGCCGACCTCCGCGCTGGACCCGCTCGCCGCCGAGGAGGTGCTCGCCACCCTGCAACGGCTGGTGCACGACCTCGGCCTCACCGTGGTCCTCGCCGAGCACCGTCTCGAACGCGTGGTGCAGTACGCCGACCGCGTCGTGCTCGTGCCGGGCGGCGCCGGGCCGGTCGTGTCCGGCACCCCGGAGGAGGTGCTGCGCGACGCGCCGGTCGCGCCGCCGGTCGTCGAGCTCGGCCGGGTCGCCGGCTGGGATCCGCTGCCGCTGTCGGTGCGGGACGCCCGTCGACTGGCCGGGCCGCTGCGCGAGCGGCTCGACGGCTCCGAGGGTCCCGAACCCGGCCGGCCCGCCGGTGAGGACGTCGCGACGGCCGACGAGCTGGTGGTGAGCTACGGCCGGCTCCCGGCGCTGCAGGGCGTCTCCACCCGCCTCCGCCGCGGCGAGATCGTGGCCCTGATGGGCCGCAACGGCGCCGGCAAGTCGACGCTGCTCAAGACGCTCGTGGGGATGAAGCGCCCGACGAGCGGCCGGGTCGCCATCCACGGCCTCGACCCTTCCTACCTGCGGCCCTCCGCGCTCGTGCGGCACGTCGGGATGGTCCCCCAGGTGCCGGCCGACCTGCTGTACGCCGCCTCCGTCGGCCGCGAGTGCGAGCAGGCCGACCACGACGCCCGGGTGCCGGCCGGCAGCACGCTGGCGCTGTTCAACCGGCTCTCACCCGGGGTGCCCGTCGAGCAGCACCCGCGCGACCTGTCCGAGGGGCAGCGGCTGACCCTGGCCCTGGCGATCGTGCTCGTCGTACGCCCGCCGCTGATCCTGCTCGACGAGCCGACCCGCGGGCTGGACTACACCGCCAAGCACCGGCTGGTCGAGATCCTCCGGGACCTGGCCGCCGAGGGGCACGCCGTGCTGCTGGCCACCCACGACGTGGAGCTGGTCGCCGAGGTGGCCACCCGCGTGCTGGTGATGGCCGACGGCGAGCTGGTCGCCGACGGGCCGACCGCGGACGTCGTGGTCTCCTCCCCGGCGTTCGCTCCGCAGGTCGCCAAGATCCTCGCCCCGCAGCGCTGGCTGACCCCCACCCAGGTGGCCGTCGCCCTCGCGTCCGTCGAGGAGGTCCTGCCGTGAACCTGATGCCCGTGCGGCTGAGGTCCGGCCTGGCGCTGACCACCGCCTTCGCGGTCGGGATCGTGGCGTTCGGCTGGCCGTTCCTCACGCAGCCCGGGTCGGCCCTGGACACCTCGCACTCCGGGGACGCCCCGCTCGTGTTCGTGCTGACGCTGCCGCTGCTCGCGGCGGTGGTGCTCGCCGAGATGACCTCCGGCGGGATGGACGCCAAGGCGGTCGCGATGCTCGGCATGCTGTCCGCGGTCGGCGGCGCGCTGCGGGCGCTCGGCCCCGGCACCGCGGGGCTCGAGCCGAGCTTCGCGGTGATCATCCTGGGCGGCCGGATCTTCGGGCGCGGTTTCGGCTTCGTGCTCGGCGCCGTCACGCTGTTCACCGGGGCCTTGCTCACCGGCGGCGTCGGGCCCTGGCTGCCGTTCCAGATGATCGCCGCCGGCTGGGTCGGCTTCTTCTCCGGCTGCCTGCCGCCGTCGCGCGGGCGGGCCGAGGTGACGATGCTCGCGGCGTACTCCTTCCTCGTCGCGCTGGCCTTCGGCAGCGTCATGAACCTGTGGTTCTGGCCGTTCGCGTCCTACGGACCGGAGACGTCGTTCGTCGCGGGCGACCCGCTCAGCGCCAACCTGGCCCGCTACGCGCTGTTCTACGTGACCACCTCGCTGCCCTGGGACCTCGGCCGCGCGGTGCTCTCCGCACTCGTCCTGCTGTTCGCCGGGTCCGCACTGCTGCGCGCCCTGCGCCGGGCGTCGCGGCGGGCGGCGTTCGACGCGCCGGTGGCGTTCGAGTGAACCTCACCGTGCTCGGCACCGGCGCGGCCGACGGCTGGCCGAACCCGCACTGCCACTGCGCCTCCTGTACGACGGCCCGCGCGGCCGGCGCGCTGCGCGGGCAGACGTCGGCGCTGCTCGACGGGACGCTGCTGCTGGACTGCGGACCGGAGACACCGTCGGCCGCCCAGCGCGCCGGTCTCGACCTGACCCGGCTGCGGCACGTGCTGCTCACCCACGCGCACCCCGACCACTGCGCCCCGGCGTTCCTGCTGTTCCGGGGCTGGGTGTCGCAGGAGCCGCTGGACGTGCTCGGCCCGCCGGACGTCGTCGAGCAGGCCCGGATGTGGGTCGCGCCGGACTCGTCGGTGCGCTTCGTCGCCGTCGAGGCCGGTTCCCGGCACCGCCTGGGCGAGCACGACGTCCGGGTGCTCGCGGCACGGCACGGTGCCGAGGGGTCCTGCGTGCTCTACGACGTCACCGGTCCCGGCGGGCGGGTGCTCTACGCGACCGACACCGGACCGCTTCCGGAGGAGACCGTCGACGCGCTGCGCGGCGCCGCCTTCGACGTCGTGCTGCTCGAGGAGACGTTCGGCGACCACCTCACGCACGGCACCGACCACCTCGACCTCGCCACCTTCCCCGAGCAGCTCCGGCGGCTGCGCGCCGTCGGTGCGGTCACCGCGCGACACCGACGTGGTCGCCGTCCACCTGTCGCACCGCAACCCGGCCGCACCCGAGCTGTCCCGCCGGCTGTCCGCCTGGGGCGCGCGGGTGGTCGACGACGGCACCACGCTCGGCGAGCGGACCGTCCCCGCGCCGGCCGGACGGACCCTGGTGCTCGGCGGTGCCCGCTCCGGGAAGTCCAGCGCGGCGGAGCGGCTGCTGGCCGCCGAGGACGCGGTCACCTACGTGGCGACCGCCTACCCCGCCGACCACGACGACGAGTGGTCCGAGCGGGTGCGGCTGCACCGCGAGCACCGGCCGGAGCACTGGTCCACGATCGAGACCCTCGACCTCGTCGGTCTGCTCACGCAGGAGGGCGAGCCGCTGCTCGTCGACTGCCTGACCCTCTGGCTCACCCGCGTGCTCGACCGGCACGACGGGTGGGACGACGCCAGCTGGGCGGCCACCGGGCGCACGGCAGTGCGCGACGAGGTCGACGCGCTCGTCGCGGCCTGGCGAGCCACGTCCCGACGGGTGGTCGCGGTGAGCAACGAGGTCGGCCAGGGGGTCGTCCCCGGCACCGCGTCGGGCCGACGGTTCCGCGACGAGATGGGCCGGCTGAACGCGCGGCTGGCCGCCGAGTCCGACGAGGTCCTGTGGTGCACGGCCGGCCGGGTCACCCGGCTGTGAACGCACTGCGGCTGAGCCTGGGCACCCTCACCGTGCTGCCGGTCGGGCACCCCTCGCGCGTCGACCGGCGGGTGGCCGGCCGCGCGATGCTGCTCGCCCCGCTCGTCGGTCTCCTGCTGGCGGTGCCGGCCGGCGCGGTCCTGTGGCTGGTCTCCCGGGCGGCCTCCCCGCTGCTGGCGTCGACGCTGACGGTGGGCCTGCTGGCGCTGCTCACCCGCGGGCTCCACCTCGACGGTCTCGCGGACACGGCCGACGGGCTCGGCACCCGCCGTCCGGCTGCCGAGGCTCTGGAGGTGATGCGGCGCAGCGACGTCGGACCCTTCGGCGTGGTCACGCTGCTGCTCGTGCTGCTGGCGCAGGTCGCCGCCCTCGCCTCGCTCGACACCGACCGCTCGGTCCCCGGGCTGGCCGCCGCGCTCGTCGTGTCCCGCGCAGCGCTTCCGTTGCTCTGCCTGCGCGGTGTGCCCGCCGCCCGCACCGACGGACTGGGGGCCGTCGTCGCTGGATCGGTCGCCCCGTGGGCCGCGGGCGTCGCCACCGTGGCGGTGGCCGTCCTCGTCGCGGCGATCGGCTGGTCGTCGTACGGGGCGGGGGTGGTGGTGGTCCTCGGCGCCGCCGTGGTCGGCGCGGCCTACGCCCGGCACTGCGTGCGGCGGCTCGGCGGCGTGACCGGCGACGTGCTCGGCGCGGTGGTCGAGGTGACGTTCACCGCCGCGCTGGTGATGCTGGCGTTCGTCTGACGCGTCGCTCGGCCGCCGCCTAGGCTGCTCGAGGAGCGGGGGTGGACAGCGATGCGCGGTACCGCAGCGGGCACGTTCGCCGCCGTCCTGGCCGGCACCTTCGCCCTGCTCGCCACACCGGCGCGAGCGGCCGATCCGCCGACACCGAGCGGCGTGCAGGTCGTCGCGCACCGCGGCTCCGTGGACCGGGCGCCCGAGCACACGCTCGCTGCCCTCGACCAGGCCGTCGCCGACCGGGCCGACCGGGTCGGCATCGACGTCCACCTCACCCGTGACGGCGTCCCGGTCGTCGTGCACGACGTCAGCCTCGCGCGCACCACCGACGTCGAGCAGCGGTTCCCCGGCACCGCGCCGTACGCCGTCGGTCAGTACTCCCTCGCCCAGGTCAAGACGCTCGACGCCGGCAGCTGGTACGCCGACGGGACCTACACCGGCTCGCGCGTCCTGACCCTCGACGAGGTGCTCACCGAGCTCGCCGGCAGTCCCCTCGGCCTGGTCGTCGAGATCAAGCGCCCCGGCCTGTACGGCGGGCTGCCGGGCATCGGCCGGGCCGTCACGAGGGTGCTCGACGCGCACCCGGAGTGGTCCACCCCTCGCGCCGACGGCTCTCCCCGACTGCTCGTGGAGTGCTTCGACTGGGGATTCCTCCAGCAGATGGCCTCCACCTTCCCCGCGCTGCCGCTGGTCCTCCTGGGTGAGACCGTCACACCGGCGGACCTCGACGCCAACCCCTTCGTGCGCGAGATCGACGTCCGCCACGACCACCTGACCCCCGAGCTGGTCGAGCACGCCCACGCCACCGGCCGGGTCGTCGGCACCTGGACGCCGAACACCGGTGCCGCGATGCAGCGGGTGGTCGACCTCGGCTCGGACGCGATCGCCACCGACGAGCCCGACCTGCTCCGCCGGTTGCTGGCCTCGCTGGGTCGGGCGTGGACCGGCGCCGCCTGGACGACGCCCCCGCCGACGGCCCGCGCCGAGGTGATCGCACCCCCGACCGCCCTGGTGGGTGGCCGCGTGCGGGTCGTAGGTCGAGCCGCCACCGGGACCGGTGTGCTGATCCCGTGGCAGCCGGTGGCCTTCCAGGCTCGTGTCGCCGGCGTCTGGAGAACCGTCGGCACCAACGCCACCGACGCCGCCGGCGCGGCGGTGCTCTCGCTGCCGGTGACGGAGGGGATGCGCGTCCGCACCGTGTCGGGCGGACGGACCTCGACCGAGCGGGTGGTCACCGCAGTCACGCACCCCGTCGTGCTGCCGGCGGGGGCGCCGCGACCGGCCAGCCTGCTCCGGCCCCAGCCCCGCCCGTCCTCGGTCGGTGCCGACCCCCGGGTCAGCACGCTGTCGGGCGCCGTCTGGCGCGCGATGGTCGGACGGTCCTGGCGCAGCGGCTGCCCGGTCGGCCGGTCCGCGCTGCGCACCCTGCGGGTCAGCTACTGGGGCTTCGACGGCCACCGGCACCGCGGCGAGCTGGTCGTCGCCCGTGGCTCCGCCCACCAGCTCGCCCGCGCGTTCACGCAGCTCTACGCGCGACGGCTGCCGGTCAGCTCGCTGCGCCGCCTGGAGACGCTGGGGAGCTACCGCACCGCCGTCGGACGGGCACTGCGGGCCGACGCCGGCTTCGCCTACGCCTGCCAGCGGGTCCCCGGCGACACGACCGGTCACGGCTCGCACGCCCGAGGGACCGTGCTGACGCTGAACCCCTGGGAGAACCCGGCTCGCGTCTCCGGTCGTGGCCTGCCGAACTCCTGGTGGCTCAGCCGCAGCCGACCTCTGCGCTACGTGCACGGCGCAGCCCAGCCCGTGGTGCAGGTGTTCGCCTCGCAAGGCTTCGCCTGGAACGGGAGGTACGGCAGGTACGCCGACTTCCGCGACGTGCGCTGAGCCCGACCTAGCGGACGCCGGTCTCCACGAACGGCGGCCGGGTCACCGTGAACACCTCACGCCGACCGCGTACGTCGACCGAGACCTCGGCCCCGTCGGCGACCTGCGTGGCGAGCAGGGCCAGACCGACCCCGGTGCGCCGGGTCGGCGAGAACGTCCCGGAGGTGATCGCACCCACGGGCACGTCGGCCGCGAGCAGCACCCGCATGCCCGGCCGCGGGATGCCGCGGCCGGTGGCGACCAGACCCCGCAGCACCCGGGCGGGTCCCTGCTCCTTCTCCGCGGTCAGCACGTCCTTGCCCCAGAAGCGCTCCTTCTTCCAGCCGACTGCCCAGCCCAGGCGCGCCTGGTTGGGCGTCACGTCGAGGCTGATGTCCTGGCCGTGCAACGGGTAGCCCATCTCGGTGCGCAGCGTGTCCCGCGCGCCGAGTCCGCAGGGCAGCATCCCGACCTGCTCGCCGGCCGCGACGAGCGCGTCCCACAGCGCCGGGGCGGCGTCGTTCTCGCAGACCAGCTCGTAGCCGCGCTCGCCGGTGTAGCCGGTGCGGCACACCACCACGTTCGCGCCGTCGTGGTCGGTCTCGACGAACGACATGTACTCGTGGCCGGTGGGCAGCCCGACCGCGTCGAGCACGTCGTCAGACCTCGGCCCCTGCACGGCCAGCACCGCGTGCGTCGTGTGGTGGTCGACGACCTCGACGCCGGCGGGCGCCTGCGCGGACAGCCGGCGCAGCACCTCCGCGGTGTTCGCGGCGTTGGGGACCAGGAACACCCGGTCGTCGCCGTGCAGGTAGGCGATCAGGTCGTCGACGATGCCGCCGGTCGCGTCGTCGCAGCACAGGGTGTACTGCGCCTTGCCCGGGGCGATCTTGCCGAGGTCGTTGCTCAGCGTGGCGTTGACGAGGTCGGCCGCTCCGGCGCCGTGCACCAGCGCCTTGCCGAGGTGGCTGACGTCGAAGATGCCGACGGCCTCGCGCACCGCGGTGTGCTCCTTGATGACACCCGACCCGGCGTACTCCAGCGGCATCGACCAGCCGCCGAACTCGGCGAACTTCGCGCCCAGCGCGACGTGCCGGTCGTGGAGGGGCGACGTGCGCAGAGCAGTCGCGTCGTCGTGGGAGGGGCTCATGGCGCCGAACCTACCGCAGCCCGGAGGCCTCACGCCCTGCGGCTAGAGTGCCACGACAGCCATGCAGGAGACGTCGAAGGAGTCGGTCCGGTTGACCAGCTACACCCTGCGCAAGGGCGCCGCCGAGAAGACCAAGGCCGACGTCGTCGTCATCGGCGTCGTCCGCACCCCCAAGGGCCTGCGGGCCGCCGCGGGTGGTGAAGGGGTCGCTGCCGCCTACGGCCGGAAGTTCGCGCCGCTGCTCTCCACGATCGGCTTCGGGGGCAAGCCCGGTGAGGTCGCGAAGGTGCCGACCGGCGGGACGATCAAGTCGCCGCTGCTGATCCTGGTCGGTCTCGGCGACGTGGACCGCGTCGACGCGGTCGCCGTACGACGCGCCGCCGGGGTCGCAGCCCGCGCGGTGTCCAACGCCGCCTCCGTCGCGCTGGCGCTCCCGGCGCTCGACGAGCAGCAGGTCCGCGCCGTCGTCGAGGGCGTCATCCTCGGCGGCTACCGCTTCAGCACCTACAAGTCGGGCGACGACCCGTTGGGCCCGGCCGAGGTCGTGGTGCTCACCGACACGGCCCGCACGAAGGGTGCCAAGGCCGCCCTCGAGACCGCCCGCATCGTCAGCGAGGCGACCGTGCTGACCCGCGACTGGGTGAACACTCCCGCTCGCGACCTCACCCCGGTCGCGTTCGCCGCGTCGGTGCAGGACGAGCTCCGCTCCCGCAAGCCCGCCCGGGTCAAGGTCTCCGTCACCGACGACACGCAGCTGCGGGCCGGCGGGTTCGGCGGCATCGTCGGGGTCGGGCAGGCCTCCGCGAACCCGCCGCGGCTCGTGCGCCTGACCTACTCCCCCAAGGGCGCGACGACCCACCTCGCGCTGGTCGGCAAGGGCATCACCTTCGACTCCGGCGGCCTGAGCATCAAGGCCGGGACGGGCATGAAGACCATGAAGTGCGACATGGCGGGCGCGGCCGCGGTGGTGGCGGCCACCTTCGCGATCGCCGAGCTGGGCCTGCCGATCAAGGTCACCTGCCTCGCGCCGCTGGCCGAGAACATGGTCTCCGGCGGCGCCACCCGGCCGGGCGACGTGCTGACGATGTACGGCGGCAGGACCGTCGAGGTGCTCAACACCGACGCCGAGGGCCGGCTGGTGCTGGCCGACGCCCTCGTGCTCGCGACGGAGGCGAAGCCGGACCTGATCGTCGACGTCGCCACCCTCACCGGGGCCTGCGAGACCGCGCTCGGGGACCGGGTGGCCGGGATCCTCGGCAACGACGAGGACCTCGTGACGCAGACCATCGGTGCCGGCGCCCGGGCCGGCGAGGTGCTGTGGCCGCTGCCGATCGCCGACGAGATGACGATGAAGGTGCGCACCTACTCCAAGGTCGCGGACCTGATGCAGCACAACGTCGACCTGTACGGCGGTGCGCTCTACGCCGCGGCGTTCCTGCAGGAGTTCGTGGGCGACCACCGCTGGGCGCACATCGACATCGCCGGGCCGGGCTTCAACGAGCGGGCGCCCTACGGCCACGTGCCGAGCGGCGGCACCGGCGTCACGGTCGCGACCCTGGTCGAGCTGGCCACCGAGCTGTCGGGCTAGCCGAGGCCTTCCTGCTTCATCCGGCGGTTGTACTCGCGCATCCGCGCCGGGTAGCCCATCACCGCCGCGTCGTACGACGGGACGCTGTGCTGGTTGGCGAACCGGTGCGCCCACTCGACGGACGGCACCCGGCGCCGGGTCCACTCGCCGTCGTGCGCGACCAGCATCAGGGTCACGTCGCTGACCGCGGTCCGCGGCTCGACGAACCCCTCGACGCCTCGGCGTGTGGTGGCGAACTCCCGGAGGTGCTGCTCGTCCGCGGCGTCGGACGCGCGCACCGTCGTGGCGGCGCCCGAGCGGCCGGGGCGACGCATCTTCGTCGCGCCGCCTCGTCGCAGCCGATTCATCCAACCCATGCGCCCAGTGTGCCCGCCGGATCTGTGGTTTCGCTGAAACTCACCCCATGCGGCGGCGTGTAGGGGTGGTCGGGAGGGGCACAGCACCCGCACGGACCCGGTGTGGACAGCACGCGCTTTGGTGCGAAGATGGCTCCCGGACCAGGCGGGGCGACCCCCCGCCGACCGAGTGGACGAGAGCGGAGGGCACGGGTGGCGGACAGCGGCACGGGCGGCCAGGACAGCTTCGACGTGGTGATCCTCGGGGCGGGCAGCGGTGGCTACGCGTGCGCGCTGCGGGCCGCACAGCTCGGCCTCTCGGTGGCCCTCGTCGAGAAGGGCAAGCTCGGCGGGACCTGCCTGCACGTCGGCTGCATCCCCACCAAGGCGTTGCTGCACGCCGCCGAGGTCGCCGACTCCGCCCGCGAGTCCGAGCAGTTCGGCGTCAACGCCACGCTCGAGGGCATCGACATGGGTGGCGTCAACAAGTACAAGGACGGCGTCGTCTCCCGGCTCTTCAAGGGACTCACCGGGCTGATCAAGGGCCGGGGCATCACCGTGCTCGAGGGTGAGGGCCGCCTGGTCGGCGACCGGACCGTCGAGGTCAACGGCCGCCGGTACGTCGGTCGCGCCGTCGTGCTCGCGTCGGGCTCCTACTCCAAGTCGCTGCCCGGCCTCGAGGTCGACGGGCACCGGGTGCTCACCTCCGAGCACGCGCTGACCCTCGACCACGTCCCGAGCTCCGCGATCGTGCTGGGCGGTGGTGTCATCGGCTGCGAGTTCGCCAGCGTCTGGCGCTCGTTCGGCGCCGACGTGACGATCGTCGAGGCGCTGCCGCGGCTGGTCGCGGCCGAGGACGAGGCGGTCTCCGCCGCGCTCCAGCGCGCGTTCAAGAAGCGCAAGATCGACTTCCTGGTCGGCACGCCGTTCGAGTCGGTGGAGACCACCGACGACGGCGTCCGGGTGACCGTCGAGGGCGGTCGCACCGTCGACGCGGAGGTGCTCCTGGTCGCGGTCGGTCGTGGGCCCTCGACCGCCGGCCTCGGCTACGAGGAGCAGGGCGTCGCCACCGACCGGGGTTTCGTGCTGACCGACGAGCGGTTGCGCACGAACGTCGACGGTGTGTACGCCGTCGGCGACATCGTCCCCGGCCTGCAGCTCGCGCACCGCGGCTTCCAGCAGGGCATCTTCGTCGCCGAGGACATCGCCGGCCTCGCCCCCGCCCCGATCGACGAGACCGGCATCCCCCGCGTCACCTACTGCGACCCCGAGATCGCGTCCGTCGGCCTCAACGAGTCGGCCGCCCGCTCGACGTACGGGGAGGACGAGGTGGAGACGCTGACCTACGACCTCGGCGGCAACGGCAAGAGCCAGATCCTCCGCACCCAGGGGTTCGTCAAGCTGGTCCGCCGCAAGGCCGGCCCGGTGGTCGGGGTGCACATCGTCGGCGCCCGCGCCGGCGAGCTCGTCGGCGAGGCCCAGCTGATCTACAACTGGGAGGCGCACCCCGAGGACGTCGCCCCGCTGGTGCACGCCCACCCGACCCAGAACGAAGCTCTCGGCGAGGCGCACCTCGCGCTGGCCGGCAAGCCTCTGCACGCCCACTCATAGACTCCGACCAGACCTCACCCAGCGCAGCCGCCAACACCAGGAAGCGAAGGAACGCATGGCGACCTCAGTCACCCTCCCCGCACTCGGCGAGTCCGTCACCGAAGGCACCGTCACCCGCTGGCTCAAGCAGCCCGGTGACCAGGTGGCCGTCGACGAGCCGCTGCTGGAGGTGTCCACCGACAAGGTCGACACCGAGATCCCCTCCCCCGTGGCCGGCACGCTCCTGGAGATCAAGGCCGAGGAGGACGAGACCGTCGAGGTCGGTGCCGAGCTCTGCACGATCGGCGACGAGGGAGAGTCCGGCGGTTCGGACGACTCCTCCGACGAGGCGTCCGGCGACGGTCAGGACCAGGCCCCCTCGGACGACGAGCAGGACGAGCAGTCGGCCAACGAGGCGCCGGCCGCTGCCGCGGACGACTCCTCCGACGGCGACGAGGACGCGGACCGCAAGACCGAGACCGAGACCGAGCCGCCGGCCGCCGAGACCGACGACTCGCCGCCCGCCCAGGAGACCTCCCCGGCGTCGTCGGACACCAAGCCCGAGGCCGAGGCGTCGAGCGCCGGCACGTCCGGGAGCAGCGGCGGCACGTCCGTGACCCTGCCCGCCCTGGGCGAGTCGGTCACCGAGGGCACCGTGACCCGTTGGCTCAAGCAGGTCGGCGACGAGGTCGCCGTCGACGAGCCGCTGCTCGAGGTGTCCACCGACAAGGTCGACACCGAGATCCCCTCGCCGGTCGCCGGCACGCTGCAGGAGATCAAGGTCGCCGAGGACGAGACCGTCGAGGTCGGTGCCGAGCTGGCGATCATCGGGTCCGGTGACGCGGGCGGCTCCGGCGGCGACGAGAAGTCCGCGCCGCCGGCCGAGGAGAAGGAGCCGGAGCCGGAGGCCAGGAGCCCGAGAAGGAGCCCGAGCCCGAGGCGAAGGAGCCCGAGCCGGAGAAGAAGGAGCCGGAGCCCGAGGCGAAGGCCGAGCCCGTCCCGTCCGAGGAGCCCACCCCCGGCCAGCAGCGTGCGTCGTCCGACCAGTCGGAGAAGTCCGGTGACTCCGGCGAGGGCCCCTACGTCACCCCGCTGGTGCGCAAGATGGCCGCCGAGCAGGGCGTGGACCTGTCCACGCTGACCGGCAGCGGTGTCGGCGGCCGGATCCGCAAGCAGGACGTGCTCGACGCGGCCGCGAAGGCGAAGGAGGCAGCCTCGAAGCCCGAGGAGGCCCCGAGCCAGCCGGCCGCCGCGTCGGCCGGTGCCGAGAAGGCCGCGGCCCCGGCTGCCAGCCCGCTGCGCGGCAGGACCGAGCCGATGACCCGGCTCCGCAAGGTGATCGCCAAGCGGATGGTCGAGTCGCTGCAGGTGTCCGCCCAGCTGACCACCGTGGTCGAGGTCGACGTCACGTCGATCGCCCGGCTGCGGGACTCGGTCAAGGCGGACTTCGCGGCCCGCGAGGGTGTGAAGCTGTCCTTCCTGCCGTTCTTCGCCAAGGCGGCGATCGACGCGCTCAAGGCGCACCCGTCGCTGAACGCCGCCGTGGACACCGAGAAGGGCGAGGTGACCTACTTCGACCACGAGAACCTCTCCATCGCGGTGGACACCGAGAAGGGCCTGCTGACGCCGGTCATCAAGGACGCCGGCGACCTCTCGATCGCGGGCCTGGCCCGCAAGATCGCGGACGTCGCCGACCGGACCCGCAACAACAAGATCGGTCCCGACGACCTGTCGGGCGGCACGTTCACGCTGACCAACACCGGCAGCCGCGGCGCGCTCTTCGACACCCCGATCATCAACCAGCCGCAGGTCGCGATCCTCGGCACCGGCACCGTGGTGAAGCGTCCGGTGGTGATCGACGACGCGAACCTCGGCGAGACGATCGCGGTGCGCCGGATGGTCTACCTCGCGCTGACCTACGACCACCGCATCGTCGACGGTGCGGACGCCGCGCGGTTCCTCACCGACGTCAAGCAGCGTCTGGAGTCCGGCAGCTTCGACGTCTGACCGCCATACCGCGGGACCCTTCGGATAGTCCGTGACGTACTTGCTCCTCTCCGGCCGTGGAGACAGCAAGAACGTCACGGATTATCCGTGTCGGGTGGGTTAGTCGGGGTCACGTAGGTTCGGGGGCATGAAGCTCGTGCTCGCCGGGGCCTCCGGCTTCCTCGGCACCGCCTGGCGCGACCACCTGGCCCGGGAGGGTCACGAGGTGGTGCGGCTGGTCCGCGGGGAGCCGCTCTCGGCGAACGAGTCCCGGTGGGACCCGTACGCCGGCACGGTCGACCGCGCCGTCATCGAGGACGCCGACGTCGTCGCCACGCTCTCCGGCGCACCGCTCGTGCACTGGCCGTGGACGGAGTCCTACAAGCGCACCTTCACCGCCAGCCGGGTCACCACCACCCGCACCCTGGCCGACGCCGTCGCGGCGTCCGACCGCAAGCCGGCGTTCGTCGCCCAGAACGGCATCGCAGGGTACGGCGACCGCGGCGACGCACCGCTGACCGAGGAGTCGGCGTTCGACGCGGACACGTTCATGGGCCGGCTCACCCGCGCCTGGCAGGACGCCACCACCCCCGCCTCGGAGGCCGGTGCCCGGGTCGCGGTCATGCGCAGCGGGATCGTGCTCGACAGACGCGGCGGACCGATCAAGCCGTTGAGCCTGATCTACAAGGCCGGGCTGGGTGGCCGGGTCGGCCCGGGCACGCAGTACTTCTCCACGATCTCGATGACCGACTGGGTCCGCGCCGCGACCCGGCTGGCCACCCACGACGAGTGCTCCGGCGTCTACAACGTCTCGGCGCCGAACGCGACGACGTACGCCGAGTTCGGCAAGGAGCTCGGCCGGGCGCTGCACCGGCCGTCGGTGGTCCCGGTGCCGGCCTGGCCGATCAGGGCGGGCATCCGCCCCATCGCCAGCGAGCTGCTGAACTCCACCCGCGTCGAGCCGGCCCGGCTGCTGGCCGACGGGTTCGAGTTCGAGCACCCGACCCTCTCCGAGCGGCTGGCCTCGGCCCTCAGCTGACGGGAGCCACCGCCGACACCCGCCACGCCCCGTCCCGGCCGCGGACCAAGGTCACCACCCGACGACTCGGGCGCGTCGCGCGGCAGCACGACCCGACGGCCCGGCTGCACCGCGACCGCCCCGTCGAGCCGGTCCGTCACGTCGAGCCGCACCCGGTCCGCACGCTGCGCCAGCACCCGGAGGGCCAGCACCTGCATCCGCATGCCCTCGACCCGGAACCCACGCGCCGCGTACTCCCGCAGCAGGCGTACGTCGGACGTGCCGGCGGCCGACCCGGCGACGTACAGGTCGCGCAGCATCGGCACCGAGCCCTCGGCATAGGCCATCGAACGCTGCTCGTCCCACGCGCGCAGCAGCCCGGCGGCCGGCAGGTCCGTCGGCGTGGCGCCGGCGGCCGGGGCGGCCGCAGCGTCCCGGACCGGCCGCCGGTGGCCGGCGTGCACCAGCAGCACGGCGAGCACCAACGCGAGCACGGCGAGCACCGTGACGAGCGCGAGGCGGGGACGGGTCACCCACCCAGCCTGACCGAACTCGCCGGCCGGCGTCGGGCGTCGTCCACAGGCCCCGGCTCGCTAGCCGCGGTGCCGTCCGCCCGAGCCCGGAGCCGGCTCGTCCACGGCGTCGCCTGAGCTGCCTTCGCCCAGCATCTCCGCCGTCGAGGCATCCGCATGGTCCGGCGTGTGCCAGAGCTTCGAGGGCCACCAGGTCCGCGGGCCGAGGTCGTAGACCAGCGCCGGCACCAGCAGCGACCGCACCACCAGGGTGTCGAGCAGCACGCCGAACGCGACGATGAACGCGATCTGCGCCAGGAACAGGATCGGGATCACCCCCAGCGCCGCGAACGTCGCGGCCAGCACGACCCCGGCCGACGTGATCACGCCACCGGTCACCGAGAGCGCCTTCAGCACGCCCGGATGGGTGCCCTGGCGCTTCGACTCCTCCCGCACCCGGGTCATCAGGAAGATCGAGTAGTCGATGCCGAGCGCCACCAGGAACACGAACCCGATCAACGAGGTCGACGGGTCGGAGGCCGGGAAGTCGAAGACGTGGTTGAACACCAACGCACTGATGCCCAAGGTCGCACCGAACGACAGCACGTTGGCGAGCAGGAGCAGCAGCGGCGCGAGCAGCGACCGGAGCAGCAGCGCGAGCACCACGAAGATCACCAGCAGGATCGCCGGGATCACCTTGGAGCGGTCCGAGTCGGTGGTGTCCCGGGTGTCGATCTGGATGGCCGTGTTGCCGCCCACCAGGACCTCCGGGCTGACCCGGTCGAGGTCGGAGCGCAGGTCCCGCACGGTCTCGCTCGCCGCCTTCGAGTCCGAGGGGTCGGTCAGCGTCACGAGCACGACGGCCTTGCCGTCGATCACCTTCGGCTCCGGCGGGCTGTCCCCCGTGGGCGGGCCGGCCGGCAGGTAGACCACCCCGTTCGGCGCCACCCCGTCGTGCGCCTGGGCCGCCTGGACGGTCTCGGCCACGTCGTCCTCCGGCACGACGAGGATCGCGGGGCTCGCCTGGTCGGCGGAGAAGTGCTCGTCGAGGATCTTCTGGGCCCGCACCGAGTCGACCTCGGTCAGGAAGATGTCGGTCTGCGGCACCGGGTCCTCGTTGAGCGTCGGCACCAGCGCCGCGAAGCCCACCAGCACCAGGAAGGTGACCACCCAGACCGTCCGGGCCCGGCGCCCGACCAGCCGCGCGACCCGGCCCCAGACCCCCTTCGACTCGTGGTGCTCGGACCCGTACCTCGGCAACAACGGCCAGAACGCACCCCGGCCGAGCAGCACCAGCGCCATCGGCAGCAGGGTCAGCGACGACAGCATCGCGGCGGCGATCCCGAACGCACCGACCGGCCCGAGGCCGCGCAGGCTGGACAGGTCGGACAGGAGCAGGCAGAGAAGCCCGAGGATCACGGTCACACCCGAGGCCAGGATCGGCTCCAGCACCGCACGGTAGGCACGCTTCATCGCGGTGTACGACGACTCGTGGTCGCGCAGCTCCTCCCGGAACCGGCTGACGAGCAGCAGGGAGTAGTCGGTGGCCGCGCCGACAGCCAGGATGAACAAGATGCCCTGGCTCTGCCCGTTCACGTCGAGCAGGTCGTTCGACGCCAGCGCGTAGATCGCCGCCGACGCGACACCGAGCCCGAGCACGGCGGAGATCAGCACCACGAACGGCAGCACCGGCGAGCGGTAGACCACCAGCAGGATCAGCAGCACCACCGCGAGCGCGACCAGCAACAGGATGCCGTCGATGGCCCCGAACGCCGTGATGAAGTCGCCCAGCACGCCGCCCTGCCCGCCGACCAGCGCGGTCAGGCCCTCCGGCGGGTCCTTGACCACGTCACGGATGTCGTCGACCGCTGCGGTGAGCTGCTCACCGTCACTGGTGGCGATCGGCACGACCACCTGAGCCGCGGTGCCGTCCTCGGAGTACGTCGGGCCGGTGATCGCGTCACCGTCGACGTACTGCACTGCGGCGAGATCGTCGACGAGCCCGGTGATCGTCTCCTTGTCCGAGCTGGTGAGACCGTCCTCGCGCACGAACACGACCGTCGCGGGCAGGGACTCCTTCCCGGTGAACTCGAGGAACTCGTCGAGGACCTTCGTCGACTCGGCGCTCTGCGGCAGGAACGCCGCGTTGTCGTTCTTCTGCACCTCGGACAGCTTCCCCGCGAAGGACGAGAGCGGTCCGCCCACGAACAGCCAGATCAGGACCACGACGGCGGGCAGGATCCACCGCCGGGAACGTCGTCGCGCGGTCGGGCTGGAGTGCGACATCGTTCGGTCTCCCTCTGGTGCGACTCCCGCCCCTCGCGGCCGGACTCCGTGGTTCCACATCCTCCACCACCGGGCCAACCGAGCGCGGAACGCTCGGTGCGCGGCGTAGGCTCGTCGCCGTGGACGACCTGATCTTCGAGACCGTCGGCTTCGGCGACGACGCCGTCGAGTACGTCGCGGCGTGGGACCTGCAACGCGAGGTGCACGCCGGCGTCGTGGCCGGTGGTCCCGGCACCGTGCTGCTTCTCGAGCACCCGCCCGTCTTCACCGCGGGCAAGCGCACCGAGCCCCACGAGCGCCCCGTCGGCGTCGACGTACCGGTGCTCGACGTCGACCGGGGCGGCAAGATCACCTTCCACGGCCCCGGCCAGCTGGTCGGCTACCCGATCGTGCGGCTGCCCGACCACGTGCTGGTCGTCGACTACGTGCGCCGGGTCGAGGAGGCCCTGATCCAGGCCTGCGCAGAGCTCGGCGTGACCACGGCCCGGGTGCCCGGGCGCAGCGGCGTGTGGATCGCCGAGGACTCCCGCGGCCCGGAGCGCAAGGTCGGCGCCCTCGGCATCCGCGTCAGCCGCGGCGTCACGATGCACGGCTTCGCGCTCAACTGCGACGTCGACCTCGCGTGGTACGACCGGTTCGTGCCGTGCGGCATCAGCGACGCGGGCGTCACCAGCCTGTCCGCCGAGCTGGACCGGGACGTCACGGTCGCCGAGGTCGCTCCGGTCGTCGAGCGGCACCTGCGCGACCTGCTGGCGTGGACGCCGTACGTCGCGACGCCGGACTACCCCGCCAAGCCCGAGCCCGGCCGCGCGCGGCTGCTCACGCCCCACCTGTGACCCACCGCTGACCGGCGTGTCAGCGGGCGCCTGACCCACACCTGCAGGAGACTCGCGGAGTGCCTGGGAACGGAGAGCTGGTCGTCGAGACCACCGGCCTGCGCAAGGAGTTCCGCACCCGTCGGGGCCGCCACGTCGTGGCCGTCGACGGTCTCGACCTCGCGGTGCCGGCCGGCGGGGTGCACGGGTTCCTCGGCCCCAACGGCTCCGGCAAGACCACCACGATCCGGATGCTGCTCGGTCTCGCGCGTCCCAGCGACGGAACGATGCGGCTCTTCGGCGAGCCGGTCCCCCGCCAGCTGCCGCAGGTGATGGGCCGGATCGGGGCCGTCGTCGAGGAGCCGAAGTTCGTGCCGTCGTTCACCGGCCGGCACAACCTGGTGCTGCTGGCGCACACGGTGGGCGTGTCCGGCAAGGCCGTCGACGCCGCGCTCGCCCAGGTCGGGCTCGCCCGCCGGGAGAAGGAGCGCTACAAGGGCTACTCGCTCGGCATGAAGCAGCGCCTCGCGATCGCAGCGACCCTCCTCAAGTCGCCCGACCTGCTCATCCTCGACGAGCCCACCAACGGTCTCGACCCCGCCGGCATCCGTGACATCCGCGACATGATCCGCGGCCTCGGCGAGTCCGGTGTCACGGTCCTGCTGAGCTCGCACATCCTCGCGGAGGTGCAGCAGGTCTGCCACTCGGTCTCGATCATCGGCGCGGGCCGGCTGCTCGCCTCGGGAGCGGTCGACGACCTGGTCGGCGAGGGCCAGACCAGGCAGGTCCGGGTGGGGGTCGCCGACCCGCAGGCCGCGCAGCGGGTCCTCGAGCAGGTCGGCTACCGCGTCTCCCGCGAGGCGGACCGGCTGGTGGTCGAAGGCGTCGCGCGGGCCGAGGACGTCACCAAGGTCCTGGCGCAGCGCCACATCTACGTCCGCGAGCTGGTCCCCGTGGGCGCCGACCTGGAGTCGGTCTTCCTCCGGCTGACCTCGGAGTCCGGGCTGCCCGCCCCCGCGCGGCCCGAAGCCGGCCCGGACGAGGGGCCGGACGAGGGTCCGGACCGCCCCGCCCCGGGAGGCCCACGATGAGGCTCCTGCGCGTCGAGCTGTCCCGGTTCTTCTCGCGCCGCGCGGTGGTCCTGCTGCTGCTGGCCGCGGCCCTGCTCACCGCACTCATCGCCGGCAGCACGATCTGGAACACCCGTCCGGTGAGCGCGGCGGACCTGGCGTCGGCCAAGGCGCAGGTCGAGCAGCTGGTCAGCTCACCGGAGTTCCAGGATGACCTGCAGACCTGCCGCGACAACCCCGAGCAGTTCTTCGGTCCCGGCTCCACGTCGACGGACTGCGACCAGAGCCTGGTCCCTCGCCCGCAGGACTACCTCAACCGCGCGACCCTCGACCTCCGCCAGGAGCTGCGCAGCAACGGGATCGCCGTGGTCGTGGTCATCTCGGCCCTGATGATCGTGGTCGGCACGACCTACGCCGGGGCCGACTGGGCCACCGGCTCGATGAGCAACCAGCTGCTGTTCGAGCCGCGCCGGCTGCGCGTGTGGACCGTCAAGGCGGTCGCGGCGCTGCTCGGCTGCACCGTCGCCGCGGCGGTGCTCGTCGTCGCCTTCTGGGCGGCGCTCTGGCTCGCGGCGGACGCCCGCGGCCTCGCCACCTCTGCACCAGGTCCAGGAGCAGATCCGCTGGATGGCCGTGCGAGGCATCGCGCTGGCCGGGCTCGGCGGTCTGGGCGGCTACGCCCTCACGATGCTGCTGCGGCACACGGTGGGGACGCTCGCGCTGCTGTTCGTGTACGCCGCCGGCGGCGAAGCGCTGCTGGCGCTCGCACCGGTCGAGGGCTCGGCCAGGTTCAGCCTGTCCAACAACGTGTTCGCCTGGATCCGGGACGGGGTGCGGGTCTACGACCAGAGCGTCGTGTGCGCCCCGAGCCAGCCGATGACCTGCGACCAGCGGCTGACGATCAGCCTCGCCCACGGGGCGACGTACCTCGGCGTGCTGCTGCTCCTCACGCTGGTGGTCTCGGCGCTGGTTTTCCGTCGTCGCGACGTGCCCTGACGGGGTCCCGCCGGATTGGGGCGGTCTGTCCCCGCGGCGTACAGTGATCGGGTGACTCAAGCCCCCACCCAGCCAGGTTCGAGCGCGCCCACGGCGCCGGACGGACGCAAGCTGCTCCGCCTCGAGGTCCGCAACGCGGAGACCCCCATCGAGCGCAAGCCGGAGTGGATCAAGACCCGGGCGAAGATGGGTCCGCAGTACCGCGAGCTGCAGAACCTCGTGAAGTCCGAGGGGCTGCACACGGTGTGCCAGGCGGCCGGCTGCCCCAACATCTTCGAGTGCTGGGAGGACCGCGAGGCGACGTTCCTCATCGGCGGCGACCAGTGCACGCGGCGCTGCGACTTCTGCCAGATCGACACCGGCCGCCCCGAGCCGCTCGACCGCGACGAGCCGCGCCGGGTGGCCGAGAGCGTGCAGCAGATGAAGCTGCGCTACGCGACGATCACCGGCGTCGCCCGCGACGACCTGCCCGACGGTGGCGCCTGGCTGTACGCCGAGACCGTCAAGCAGATCCACGAGCTCAACCCGGACACCGGCGTCGAGAACCTCATCCCGGACTTCAACGGCAAGCCCGACCTCCTGCGCGAGGTCTTCGAGTCCCGCCCCGAGGTGCTCGCCCACAACGTGGAGACGGTGCCGCGGATCTTCAAGCGGATCCGTCCGGCCTTCCGCTACGACCGCTCCCTCGACGTGATCACCCAGGCGCGGGAGTTCGGCCTGGTCACCAAGTCCAACCTGATCCTCGGCATGGGCGAGACCCGCGAGGAGGTCTCGCAGGCGCTGCGCGACCTGCACGGCGCCGGCTGTGAGCTGATCACGATCACGCAGTACCTCCGGCCCTCCGTGCGGCACCACCCCGTCGAGCGCTGGGTGAAGCCCGAGGAGTTCGTCGAGCTCAAGGACGAGGCCGACGAGATCGGCTTCACCGGTGTGATGTCCGGTCCGCTCGTGCGCTCGTCGTACCGCGCCGGCCGGCTCTACCAGCAGGCGATGGCGGCTCGCGAGGCGAGCTCGGCCCAGTCCGCCTGACCCTCCCGGGTCTGCGACAATGGCCCGTCTCCCGTCGACATCGAACAGAATCAGCAGAGGCTCACCTGATGGCCAAGAAGGACGCGCCGGAGCAGAAGAAAGAGGGCCGGCTCAAGCAGATCGCCCTCGTCTACCGGATGACCAAGAAGTCCGACCGGCGGATCGGCCTGATCCTGCTCGGTGTCTTCCTGGTGGTCGGGGCCATCGCCTTCGGCATCTTCACGCTCGTGCCGGGCAGCTGGATCCTCGACGTCATCACGTCCACCCTCATCGGCCTGCTCGCGGTGATGATCGTCTTCGGCCGGCGCGCGCAGAAGTCGCAGTACGCCCAGCTCGAGGGACAGCCCGGCGCGGCCGCGGCGGTCCTCAACCAGCTCAAGCGGGGCTGGAAGGTCGACCCCGGCATCGCGTTCAACCGCAACCAGGACCTCGTGCACCGCGTGGTCGGCCCGCCCGGGATCGTGCTGGTCGGCGAGGGCAGCCCGCACCGCCTGCGCACCCTGCTCGCCACCGAGCGCCGCAAGCACGAGCGGGTCGCCTCCGAGACCCCGATCTTCGAGGTGATCTGCGGCAACGGCGAGGGTGCCGTCCCGGTGCCCAAGCTGGTCCGGCACGTCACCAAGCTCGGCCGCAACATCAAGCCCGCCGAGATGACCGACGTGCTCCAGCGGCTGCGCGCCCTGGACGCCAACCGCTCCAACATCCCGCTGCCCAAGGGTCCGATGCCGACGAGCATGAAGGGCGCCCGCCAGAACATGCGGGGCCGCTGAGCCTCGGTCAGTCGGCCATCTGCGGGGACTCGACGATCGCGTCGGCCGGCGGGGCCTGCACCTCGACGGGCTCACCCCAGCGGGACATCAGCATGTCCATCTTCACCCCGGACAGGTCGAACTGCATGCGTCGGAGCAGGTCCTTGTCGTCCAGCCACATGTCGTAGGTCAGCGTCTCGGGCATCCCGGGCACGGTCTTCTGCCCGGTCGCCTCCATCATCTTGGCGGTGTCCACGGTCACGCGGTAGTGGTCGACAGGATCGCCCGCGACCTCCTCGGCGCCCACGAACTCGACGTCCTGGACACCGGCCCGCATCCCCTTGATGCTGTTCAGCGGGTCCATCTGCTCGGTCAGGCTCCCGAAGTTCTTGCTCATCGGGTTGCTCTTGTCGTTCGGGTCGATCTTGAGGAACTTCCCGCGGGGCGTGACCTGGGGCATGGTCATGTAGACGATCCCGTCGACGAAGCGCATCTCCATCGTGCCGGCACCCATCTGCGGAAGCTTCATCGACATCTGCATCTCGGGGCTCGACCCCTGGTAGTCGACGTCGCCCTCGGCGCTGATGCCACCGCTCATCTTCATCGCGATGTGCGCCGACCCGGCCTTGCGCTGCCCCTCGGTGATCGCCTCGACGAGACCGTCCTTGTCGAGGTGCCCGCCGTCGTCGGTGCTCCCCGGGTCGTCGGCCGCCTCGGTGGGGTCGTCGCTCGCGGACTCGGACGCCGACGCCGACGAGGCGGCGCCCGGGTCCTTGGTGGCCGTGTCGGCGTCGTTGCACGCGGTGAGCGAGCCCGTGGCCGCGGCGAGGACGGCGGCGGTGGCGAGTGCCTGTCGGATGCGCATGTCATACCCCCGTGAAGCGTTGAGTGGGGCACCACTCTAGGTCGTGCTTGGATGGGGCGGACCCTTTCCGCAGGCAGGAGGTACGCCGATGGCAGTGCCCGGCCGGCGTGTCCCGCAGGGGGCTCCTCGCGAGCTCGCGGACACCGAGCTGTTCTCGGTGGACGCCTACCTCCGCGACTTCGAGGCGCGCGTCGAGGAGGTCGACGCCGACGGTCGCCGCGTCCGGCTCGCCCGGACCGCGTTCTACCCGGGGGGCGGCGGTCAGCCGCACGACCTGGGCTCGCTGTCCTGGTCGGACGGCTCGGCGGGCGTGGTGCGCGTGGGGCGTGACCAGGGCCGGATCTGGCACTGGCTCGCCGACGACGCCCCGCTCCCCGACCCAGGCGCCGAGGTGGCCGGTGTCCTCGACTGGGAGCGCCGGCACCTGACGATGCGCACGCACACCGCGCTGCACATCCTGTGCGGGGTGATGTGGGCCGACCACGGCGTCGCGGTCACCGGCGGCAACATGGAACCGGGCAAGGGCCGCCTCGACTTCCCGCTCCCCTCGATGTCGGCGGAGTTCGGCCGCCAGGTGGAGGCCCGGATCAACGAGGAGATCGGCGCCGCCCACGAGATCCTGGTGGCGTTCGTGGGACGCGAGGTCGCGGACGAGGACCACGCCCTGATCCGGACCGCTGCGAACCTCATCCCGCGGGAGATCGACCCGCTGCGGGTCATCGACATCGTCGGTCTCGACAAGCAGGCCGACGGCGGCACCCACGTGTTGACCACGACCGAAGTGGGAACTGTGAGCGTGACCGGGACCGAGTCGAAGGGCAAGGGCAACAAGCGCGTGCGCCTCGAGGTCCACGACTGACCGATTCTGTCAGCGCGACCCATCCGCAGCGCCCGCGAGGACGAACACCCCACATGACGGACTCCACCCAAGCCCGCCCGAGCGCAGCCGTGATCGGCGGTGGCGTCTCCGGGCTCACTGCGGCCTACCTCCTCGCCAAGACCCACCACGTCACCCTCTTCGAGGCCGACGAGCGGATCGGCGGCCACGCCCACACCCACGACGTACCCCTGACCGACGGGAGCACGGCGGCGGTCGACTCCGGCTTCATCGTGCTCAACGACCGCACCTACCCGCTGCTGCGCCGGATGTTCGCCGAGCTGGGCGTCGAGACCCGGCCCACCGAGATGAGCATGAGCATCACGTGCGACGAGTGCGGGCTGAACTACGTCGGCGGGCGCGGCGCCGGCGGCATCTTCGCCCAGCGGCGACGCGCGTTCGACCCGACGTTCTGGCGGATGCTGCTCTCGATCCGGCGCTTCCAGAAGGTGGCGGTTCGACTCCTCGAGGACCAGCCGGACAGCGACCTGACCTACGGCGACTTCCTCGACCAGCACGGCTTCAGCCGGCACTTCGTCACCCACTACGCGCTGCCGATCGTCTCGTGCGTCTGGTCGATGGGGCACCGCGAGGCGCTCGACTACCCGGCGGCGTACCTCTTCGCCTTCCTGCACCACCACGGCTTCCTCGTGCTCGGTGACGCACCGACCTGGCACACGGTGGTCGGCGGCTCCCGGTCGTACGTCGGCGCGATCACCGACCGCCTCGACGTGGTGCACCGTCGCACCCGGGTCACGGCCGTCAGCCGCAAGCCGGACTCCGTGGAGATCGACGCTGTGCCGACCGCGGGTGGGCCCGGCGAGCACCACAGCTTCGACAAGGTGGTCGTGGCCACGCACGCCGACGAGGCGCTGCGGCTGCTCACCGACGCCGGTGAGGAGGAGATCGCCCTGCTCGGTGCGTTCGGCTACTCGACCAACGTCGCTCACCTCCACCGTGACGAGAGCGTGCTCCCCCAGCGGCGCACCGGCCGGGCGAGCTGGAACTACCGGCTCGAGGGCTGCGCCGCCACGACCGACCACAGCAAGGTGTCCTACTGGATGAACCGGCTCCAGGGTCATCCGGAGACCGACCCGCTCGTCGTCACCCTGAACCCCGACGACGCGGAGGCACCCCGGGACACGATCGCCACGATGACCTACCTGCACCCGACCTACACCGCGGCCTCGGTGGCCGCACAGAAGGACCTCCCGTCGCTGAACACCGACCGGCTCGCGTTCGCGGGCGCCTACCAGGGCTGGGGTTTCCACGAGGACGGCTGCCGCTCGGGCGTCGCCGCCGCCGAGGCACTCGGGGCGACGTGGTGAGCCCCGTCCCCCACGACGGCCCGCGCACCCGCCTACGTGCACGCGCACGTCAGCCACCGACGGACCCGCCCGTTCACCTACGAGTTCGAGCACCGCACCGCGATGTGGCTCGTCGACGCGTCCGACCCGGACGCGGCGTTCCCGCGCTGGCTGCGCCCCCTCGCGTCGATCCGGGCCGCGGACCACTTCGGCGCCGACGACCCGCAGCCGCTCGTGGGCAAGGTCCGCGGCTACCTCGCCGCCCAGGGCCTCTCCTGGAGCGCCGACCGGGTCCTGGTGCTCGCGAACGCCCGCTCCCTCGGCTACGTGTTCGACCCGCTGACGACGTACTTCTGCTTCGCCGCCGACGGCAGCCTCGAAGGCGTCCTCGCCGAGGTGCACAACACCTACGGCGAGCGGCACTGCTACCCGCTCGAGGTGGCCGAGCAGAGCACCGCGACCGTGGACAAGGAGTTCTACGTCTCGCCGTTCTTCGCCGTCGAGGGCCGCTACGACATCCGCACCCGGCTGACCGGGTCGCAGGTCGCCGTCGGCATCTCGCTGACCCAGGGCGAGGAGACCGTCTTCACCGCGTCGGTGCACGGCGACCTGCGTCCCGCGACCCGCTGGCGCGTGCTGCGCGCGGTGGCCCGCAACCCGATCCCCTCCCAGCGCGTCTCCGCGCTGATCCGCTGGCACGGCGTGCGCCTCTGGCTGCGGCGCCTGCCGGTGGTCCCCCGACGCCCTCACCAGGCTCCGAAAGGAATGGCATGAGCACCACCCTGGACCCCCGGGTCTCCGTCTCCTCCGCACTGCTTCCCGCGCCGCCGACGTACGGCGCCCGCGCCTTCGTCGCACGGTCCGTCGTGAAGCGGATCCTGCGCGGCGTACCCGTCACCGCCCGGCTCTCGACCGGCGAGGTGTACGGCGCCCCGCTCGCCGAACGGCGCCCGCTGCTCGAGGTCACCCGCCCCGAGGCGTTCTTCGCCCGGCTCGGGCACAGCCCGATGATCGGCATCGGCGAGTCCTACATGGCCCGCGAGTGGAGCGTCGGCGAAGGCACCGACCTGGCGGACGCGCTCGCACCGTTCGCCGAGCGGCTCACCGACCTGATCAAGCCGGTGTTCTACAACCTGCGCCACACGGTGCTGCCCCGCGGGCTCAACCCGGCCAACACCAAGGCGGGCGCGAAGAAGAACATCGAGGCGCACTACGACCTGTCCAACGAGATGTTCCAGCAGTTCCTCGACCCGACGCTGTCCTACTCGGCCGCACTGTTCGACTCGCTCGACACTCCCCCGGTGCTCGCCGACCTCGAGGGCGCCCAGCTCGCCAAGGTCGACGCGATCCTCGACTCCGCCGGGGTCCGCGAGGGCTCCCGGGTCCTCGAGATCGGCACCGGCTGGGGCACGCTCGCCATCCGCGCCGCCGAGCGCGGCGCCGTCGTCACCACCGTGACGCTGTCCGTCGAGCAGGCCGACCTGGCGCAGCAGCGCGTCGACGCGGCCGGTGTCGGCGACCGGGTCGAGGTGGCGGTCCGCGACTACCGCGACCAGGACGGCTTCTTCGACGCGGTCGTCAGCGTCGAGATGATCGAGGCGGTCGGTGAGGAGTTCTGGCCGGAGTACTTCCAGAAGATCGACTCCCTGCTCGCCCCCGGCGGCAAGGCGGCGATCCAGGCGATCCTGATCGCGCACGACCGGCTGGTGGCCACCCGCAACACCTACACGTGGATCCACAAGTACATCTTCCCGGGCGGGATGCTGCCCTCGGTGGACGCGATCAGCCAGGTCACCCGCAAGCACACGTCGCTGCACGTCAGCAACATCCGGCCGATGGGGCTGCACTACGCCCACACGCTGCGGCTGTGGCGCGAGCGGTTCGTCGCCAGCTGGCAGCAGGTCCAGGCACTCGGCTTCGACGACCGGTTCTGCCGGATGTGGGAGTTCTACCTCGCCTACTGCGAGGCCGGCTTCCGCACCGGCTACCTCGACGTGGCGCAGATCCGCATCGAGCGCTGACGCCAGCCGGGTGGTCGAGCCTGTCGAGACCCCGGGTGGTCGAGCTTGTCGAGACCTATCTCCGGACCGTGACCGTGCCGGCGACCAGGTCGTGCAGCCCGCGCCGGTCGCGGTTGTAGATCACCGGCGGCACGACCAGGCAGACGAGCAGGGCGCGGACCAGCGCGACCAGCAGGTTCACCGGACGCCGGTCGAGGCGGACCACCGCGACCCGGGTGATCAGCTGCCCGAACGACCCTCCGGCCAGCGGCACCAGCAGCGTGCACTCGACCAGGAACACCAGCATCGGGACCCACGCCTCCCAGCCCCGCGACGACAGCACGCCCGGGCCCACGAACGCCCCGGCGACCAGGATCGAGGCGAACCAGTCGACGAACAGCGCCAGGATCCGCCGGCCCCACCCCGCCACGGCCCCGCGCCCGCGCTCCGGCAGGCCGAGCCGCTGGCCGGCGTACGACGGACCGGCGGGGGCGGACGGTTGGCTCACCCCGTCACGCTATCCGGTTGCCCCAGCACTCTGTTACACGGACGAAACAAACGAGATACTCCTCAGAAACCGCCTGTGCATAGGTTGCGGCTCAGTGGTGCAGAGCTGCATCGCGTTCTGCCTGAGCACCCCTGAACACCCTTGAACACATGGGCCCGTCGTGGCCGAGGAGGACGAATGTTCGCAAACAGCGAAGAGATGCTGAAGTACATCGAGGACGAGGGCGTCGAGATGGTCGACGTCCGGTTCTGCGACCTGCCCGGGGTCATGCAGCACTTCACCGTCCCGGTCTCCTCGTTCGACCAGTCGGTCTTCGACGACGGCCTGGGCTTCGACGGGTCGTCGATCCGCGGCTTCCAGGCGATCCACGAGTCCGACATGCAGCTCTTCCCGGACCCGACGACGGCCTGGATCGACCCGTTCCGCAAGGCCAAGACGCTGAACGTGAACTTCTTCATCCACGACCCGATCACGGGTGAGGCCTACAGCCGCGACCCGCGCAACATCGCCCGCAAGGCGCTGGCGTACCTCAAGAGCACCGGCATCGGCGACACGGCGTACTTCGCTCCCGAGGCCGAGTTCTACATCTTCGACAGCGTGCGGTTCGAGACCAAGCAGAACATCGGGATGTACGAGATCGACTCCGTCGCCGGCGCCTGGAACACCGGGCGTGACGAGGAGGGCGGCAACAAGGGCTACAAGGTGAAGTACAAGGGCGGGTACTTCCCCGTCGCGCCGACCGACCACTTCGGCGACATCCGCGACGAGATCGCGATCGAGCTCGAGAAGTCCGGCCTGATCGTCGAGCGCGGCCACCACGAGGTCGGCACCGCCGGCCAGACCGAGATCAACTGGCGCTTCGACGAGCTGCTGGCCAGCGCCGACAGCGTGATGAAGTTCAAGTACATCGTGCGCAACGTCGCGGCTCGCAACGGCAAGACCGCGACGTTCATGCCCAAGCCGATCTTCGGTGACAACGGTTCCGGCATGCACGTGCACCAGTCCATCTGGAACGCCGGCGAGCCGCTGTTCTTCGACGAGACCGGGTACGCCGGCCTCTCCGACATGGCGCGCTGGTACATCGGCGGCCTGCTCAAGCACGCGCCGTCGCTGCTGGCCTTCACCAACCCGACGGTGAACTCCTACCACCGCCTGGTGCCCGGCTTCGAGGCCCCGGTCAGCCTGGTCTACAGCCAGCGCAACCGGTCCGCCTGCGTGCGGATCCCGATCACCGGGTGCGAACCCGAAGGCGAAGCGCATCGAGTTCCGGTGCCCCGACCCGTCGGCCAACCCCTACCTCGCCTTCGCCGCCCTGCTGCTGGCCGGCGTCGACGGGATCCGCAACAAGATCGAGCCGCCGGACCCGATCGACAAGGACATCTACGAGCTGCCGCCGGACGAGAAGGCCGAGGTCGCCATGGTGCCGACGTCGCTGAACGCCGTACTCGACTCGCTGGAGGCCGACCACGACTTCCTCCTCGAGGGTGGCGTGTTCACCCCCGACCTGATCGAGACCTGGATCGAGTACAAGCGCGAGATGGAGATCCTGCCCATCCAGCTCCGCCCGCACCCCCACGAGTTCGAGCTCTACTACGACCTCTGAGCACCACGCCACACCGCACCGCACGGATAGTCCGTGACGTATCTGCTGCCCGGACCCGCTCCGGACAGCAAGAACGTCACGGACTATCCGTCTGTGGGGGCGGTTACTCAGCGAGGAGTTGAGTAGCAGCGCCGATGCCGGAGGGTGCTCAGGGCGGCGAGGCTGGGGGCATGAACCTTCCCAACACCAAGACCACCACCGCGTTCTACGCCCAGGCCGGCCTGTCGTTCGGCGTCGCGATCTTCGCGGTCGGGCTCGGCATCTGCTACCTGCCCGTCGACCCGTGGATGCGGGCGTTCCTCGCGCTCGGCACCCTGTTCCTGGTGACCTCGACGTTCACCCTCGCCAAGTGCGTGCGGGACGCGCAGGAGTCCAGCGGTCTCTACAGCCGGCTGGACCAGGCGCGGCTCGACCGGATCCTCGCCGAGCACGACCCGTTCAAGGAGCCGGTCTGACCGCACCGGACGGATAGTCCGTGACGAATCTGCTGCCCGAACCCCCTCCGGACAGCAAGAACGTCACGGACTATCCGTTGGGCGGCTAGCCCCAGAAGACCCGCTCGACGACCTTGCGGGCGCGGCGGGTGACGCGCAGGTAGTCGTCGACGAGGCGGTCGGACTCCCCCGGTGGGTAGCCGCGGATGTGGGCCACGGCGGCGCGCTCCCGGGTGTCGCGGGGCAGGGAGTCGGCGGCCTTGCCGCGCACCTGGGTGATCGCGTTGCGCAGGCCGCTCGCGGTGCGCCAGGCCGTCGACAGCGCCTGCGCGTCCGAGAGCGCCAGCAGGTCCGCGTCCACCGCGGCCTGGAGCGCGTCGAGAGTGCGCGTGGTGCGCAGCGCCTCGACGGCACCGGCGTGCTGCATCTGCAGCAGCTGGATGGTCCACTCCACGTCGGCGAGGCCACCGCGGCCGAGCTTGAGGTGGGTCGCCGGGTCGGCGCCGCGCGGGAGCCGCTCGTCGTCGACGCGGGCCTTGATCCGCTGCACCTCGAGTACGTCGTCCGTGCTGATCCCGTCCGCCGGGAACCGCAGCGGGTCGATCAGCTCGGTGAACCGGCGGCAGAGGTCCTCGTCACCGACCATCGCGGTCGCGCGCAGCAGCGCCTGCGCCTCCCAGACCGCCGACCAGTTGTCGTAGTAGCGGGCGTAGGAGTCCAGGCTCCTCACCAGCGGCCCCTGCTTCCCCTCGGGGCGCAGGTCGGTGTCCACGATCAGCGCGGGATCGCTGCCCGGGAGCGACAGCAGCCGGCGGAACTCGTTGGCGACGTCGCGCGCAGCCTTGCTGCTGTCCTCGCCGGTGCTGCCCGGCAGCGGGTCGTGCACGAACATCACGTCGGCGTCGCTGCCGAAGGCCAGCTCGAAGCCGCCGAAGCGCCCCATCGCGACGATCGCGAACCGGGTCGGCAGCGGGCTGCGGCGCTCGGCCTCGATGGCCAGCCGGGCAGCGGCCAGCGCGCCCTCGAGGGTCGCGGCCGTGACGTCGGTCAGCGCGTAGCCGACCTCCGCGACGTCGACGAGGCCCAGCAGGTCGGCGACCGCGATCCGGAACAGCTCGCGCCGGCGGATCGCCCGCACGGCCGTGACCGCCTCGACCGGGTCGGTGTGCCGGTGCGCGGCCGAGGTCATCTCCTTCTGCAGGGCGGCCCGGCCCAACGGCATCAGGGTCTCGTCGCGGGCCAGCATCTTGACGCCCTCGGGGGCCCGCTGCAGCAGGTCGGTGGCGTAGCGGCTCGAGGCCAGCACCGTCGCCAGCCGTTGCGCGACCTGACCCTCGTCGCGCAGGGTCTGGAGGTACCAGTGCGTCGAACCGAGCGCCTCGGAGATCTTCCGGAAGCCGAACAGCCCGGCGTCGGGGTTGGGCGCGTCGGCGAACCAGCCGAGCATCGCGGGGAGCAGGGTGCGCTGGATGTTCGCGGTGCGCGAGACCCCGCTGGTCAGCGCCTCCAGGTGTCGCAGCGCGGCCTTCGGGTCCTCGTAGCCCAGCGCCGCGAGCTGCTGCTCGGCCGCCTTCGGCGAGAGCCGCGCCTCGTCGGTGCGCAGCTGGGCGACCGCGGCGAGCAGCGGGCGGTAGAACAGCTTCTCGTGCAGCCGGCGCACCTCGCGCCCGTGCCGCCGCCACTCCCGGTTGAGCTCCTCGACCGGCTCCCGGGTCAGGCCCATCGAGCGACCGAGCCTGCGCAGCGACGCGGTGTCCTCGGGCACGACGTGGATGCGACGCAGCTGCCAGAGCTGGAGACGGTGCTCGAGCGTGCGCAGGAACCGGTACGCCGCGTCGAGGGCCGCACCGTCCTCACGTCCGACGTACCCGCCCTCCGTCAGCCGGGCCAGCGCCGACAACGTCGTCGAGGCACGCACCGCCTCGTCGGAGCGGCCGTGCACCAGCTGCAGCAGCTGTACGGCGAACTCGACGTCGCGCAGGCCGCCGGAGCCCAGCTTGATCTGCCGCTCGGCGTGCGCAGCGGGGATGTGCTCGATGACGCGGCGACGCATCGCCTGCACCTCGGTGACGAACCCGTCGCGCTCCGAGGCCGACCAGACCATCGGCGCCACCCGGGCGCAGAACTCCTGGCCGAGGACCAGGTCGCCGGCGACCGGTCGGGCCTTGAGCAGCGCCTGGAACTCCCAGGTCTTCGCCCACTTCGCGTAGTAGCCCTCGTGGCTGGCGAGCGTGCGGACCAGCGGCCCGGACTTCCCCTCGGGACGCAGGGCTGCGTCGACCGGCCAGATCGTGCCCTCGCCGGTGTGGTCGGAGCAGATCCGGATCAGGTGCGACGCGAGCTGGGTGGCGGTGCGCAGCGCGGACGCCTCGTCGTACCCCTCGACGGCCTCGGCCACGAAGATCACGTCGACGTCGCTGACGTAGTTGAGCTCGTGGCCACCGCACTTGCCCATCGCGATCACGCCCAGCCGGGCACCGGCCGCGGCCTCGCCCACCCGCGCCCGCGCGACGGCCAGCGCCGCGTCCAGCGTCCCGGCGGCCAGGTCCGACAGCTCGGCGGCCACGTCGTCGACCCCGACGCCGTGGGAGAGGTCGCGTGACGCCAGCCGCAGCAACAGGCGCCGGTACTCCACGCGCAGCGCGTCCACGGCAGCGGAGTCGTCCCCGCTGGCCACCGGGACGGCCGCCAACGGGTCGGCACCGACGGCGCGCAGCAGGTCGCCGCGCACGGCGAACGCCGCGGGACGGGTCGAGCCGAGGTCCGGTGCCGTGAGGTCCTCCCACTGCTCGGGGTGCCGCAGCAGGTGGTCGCCGAGGGCGGGGCTGGCGCCGAGCACCGCGAGCAGCCGCATCGCCGAGCCCTCGTCGTCGACGAGCGCCTCGAGCAGCGCGTCCCGGTCGTCCACCCGGTCCGCGAGGTCGGCGAGGTAGGTGACGGCCTGGTCCGGGTCCGCGGTGGTGCCGATCAGGTGCAGGAGCGAGGTGGCCGGGTCGCCGAGCCGCTCGAGCGCCACGCGGGCGCCGTCCATGTCCGCGAACCCCAGCCGGGCCAGCTGCCCCGCGGACGGGACCACCCGGTCGGCGGCCTCACTCATCTCGGGCTCACCCGCGGCGCGCCTCGACCTCGGCCGGTGTCCGGCAGATGGCCGCGAACTCCGCCGCGAGCACCTGCCAGGTCGCGCGCAGCCGGTCCCGTGCGGCGGCCACGTCCCCGACGTAGGCGTCCACGTCGACGCCGCGCTCGACCGCGTCGTCCCGGTCGGAGTCGGCCCACGGCTGGATGATCTCCTCGCCGGCCTCGGGGTGCCACTGCACACCCCAGACGGCAGGCGCGAACCGAGCGGCCTGCAGCTCGCCGTGCGGCGTGCGGGCCAGGTCGACGGCGCCGTCGGGCAGACGCGTGACGATGTCGGTGTTCCACTGCACGGCTGGTACGTCGGACCGTGCGGCCACCGGGCCGAGCAGCCGGTCGTCGTACGCCGCCGCCGTCCAGCCCACGTCGAGGACGCCGATCTGCTGCCCGCGCGGAGCCGGCGCCACCTCACCACCGAGGGCGACGGCGAGGAGCTGCAGCCCGAGACAGATGCCCAGCACCGGTGTCCCGTCGTCGACCGCCACCCGCGACAGCCGCTTCACCTCCGACAGCCAGGGATGCTCGGCGTCGTCGTAGGCCCCCATCTCTCCGCCGAGGACGACCAGGCCGGAGTGCTCGCCCAGGTCGGGAGGCAGCGGGTCATCGGCATACGGACGGCGGACGTCGATCACGGCACCGGCCTCGGCCAGCCACTCGCCCATCCACCCGGGAGGGCACTGGGCCTCGTGCTCGACGACCAGCAGGGGAAGGGTGCTCACCCGGCGAACCTATCTCCCCGACGGCCTCAGAGCAGGGGCAGCATGCGGTCTCGCTCGAAGGCGGAGACCTGGACGCGGTACTCCTCCCACTCGGCGCGCTTGTTGCGCAGGAAGAAGTCGAAGACGTGCTCGCCGAGCGTCTCCGCGAGCAGCTCGGAGTTCTCCGCGACGGCGATCGCGTCGTACAGGCTCTTGGGCAGCGGGTCGATGCCCAGCGACTTGCGCTCGCGCTCGGTGAGCGACCACACGTCGTCCTCGGCCTCGCGGGGCAGCTCGTAGCCCTCCTCGATGCCCTTCATGCCGGCCGCGAGGATCACCGCGAACGCGAGGTAGGGGTTGGCCGCGGAGTCGATGGTGCGCAGCTCCATCCGGGTCGACTGACCCTTGTTGGGCTTGTACATCGGCACCCGGATCATCGCGGAGCGGTTGTTGTGACCCCAGCAGATGTACGACGGGGCCTCGCCGCCCCACATCAGGCGCTTGTAGGAGTTCACCCACTGGTTCGTGACGACCGCGATCTCGGCGGCGTGCTTGAGGATGCCGGCGATGAACTGGCGCCCCGTCTTGGACAGCTGGTACTCCGCGCCGGCCTCGAAGAACGCGTTGGTGTCGCCCTCGAACAGCGACACGTGCGTGTGCATGCCGGAGCCCGGGTGCGTGGTGAACGGCTTGGGCATGAAGGTCGCCCAGATCCCCTGGCTCAGCGCCACCTCCCGGACCACCGTCCGGAAGGTCATGATGTTGTCGGCCGTCGAGAGCGCGTCGGCGTAGCGCAGGTCGATCTCCTGCTGGCCGGGACCGCCCTCGTGGTGGGAGAACTCCACGGAGATGCCCATCGCCTCGAGCATCGTGATCGCCTCGCGGCGGAAGTCCGAGCCCATGCTCTGCGCGGTGTGGTCGAAGTAGCCGCTGCGGTCCACCGGCACCGGGTCCCCACCGGGCGTCGGGGTGTCCTTGAAGAGGTAGAACTCGATCTCCGGGTGCGTGTAGAACGTGAAGCCGTTCTCCGCTGCCTTCGACAGGGTCCGCTTGAGCACGAACCGCGGGTCGGCGTACGACGGGGAGCCGTCCGGCATCACGATGTCGCAGAACATCCGTGCCGTGCTCGGGCCCTCGCCGCGCCACGGGAGGATCTGGAACGTCGACGGGTCCGGCTTGGCGAGCATGTCCGCCTCGTAGACCCGGGCGAACCCCTCGATCGCGGACCCGTCGAAGCCGATGCCCTCGCTGAAGGCGCCCTCGAGCTCGGCGGGCGCGATCGCCACCGACTTGAGGTAGCCCAGCACGTCGGTGAACCACAGCCGGACGAACCGGACGTCGCGCTCCTCGAGTGCGCGGAGCACGAACTCCTCCTGCTTGCCCATCGGTGGCGCCTCCCTCTCCTCGTCACGGTGCGTTCACGGCCTCCGGGGTGGTGCCGTCGAGGCCGCAGGCCAGTCTGTCCCTGCGATGTTTCTGGCGTGTAAACGCCCCGGAGGTCAGGCCTCCGGGACGTTGCGGTGCAGCTCGTCGAGCCAGACCCGCGCGTTGCCGTCGGAGGGCGCGCGCCAGTCGCCCCGGGGGGACAGCGAGCCACCGGCCACCACCTTCGGACCGTTGGGCAGCGCGGACCGCTTGAACTGGCTGAACGCGAAGAACCGCTGCACGAACACCTCCAGCCAGTGCCGGATCGTCACCAGGTCGTACGCCGTGCGACGGTCGGCGTCGATGCCCGGAGGCCAGTCCCCCGCGTCGACGTCACGCCACGCGTGCTCGGCCAGGAACGCGATCCGGCTCGGCGCGAAGCCCTGACGCAGGACGTGGAACAACGTGAAGTCCTGGAGGGCGTAGGGACCGATGGCGTCCTCGGTGCTCTGCGGTCGTTCCCCCTCGCCGACCGGGACGAGCTCGGGCGAGATCTCCTGGTCGACGATCTCGCGCAGCACGGTGTCGACCTCGTCGTCGAACTGGCCGGTGCTGATGACCCAGCGGATCAGGTGCTGGATCAGCGTCTTGGGCACGCCGCTGTTCACGCCGTAGTGCGACATCTGGTCACCGACGCCGTACGTGCACCAGCCGAGGGCCAGCTCCGACATGTCGCCGGTGCCGAGCACGATGCCGCCGCGGTGGTTGGCGAGCCGGAAGAGGTAGTCGGTGCGCAGCCCGGCCTGGACGTTCTCGAACGTCACGTCGTAGACCGGCTCGCCGTCCGCGAACGGGTGGTCGAGGTCGTCGAGCAGCTGCCGGGCGGCGGGCCGGATGTCGATCTCCTCGAACGTCACGCCGAGGGCCTGGGACAGCCGCGTCGCGTTGGTCCTCGTCGCGTCGCTGGTCGCGAAGCCGGGCAACGTGAACGCGTGGATGTCGGTGCGCGGGCGGCCGAGCCGGTCCATCGCCTTGGCCGCGACGATCAGCGCGTGCGTGGAGTCGAGACCACCCGAGACCCCGATGACGATCTTCGGGCCGCCGATCGCCGCCAGCCGCTGCTCGAGGCCGGAGACCTGGATGTTGTAGGCCTCGTAGCAGTCGAGCGCGAGGCGCTCCGGGTCGTCGGGCACGAACGGGAAGCGGTCGACCCGACGCCGCAGCCCGATGTCGCCGGCGGGCGGGTCGAGCGTGAAGTCGACGACGGTGAAGAGGTCCTCGCTCACCTGGGAGGACTGCCGGTTGTCGTCGAACGTGCCTTGCCGGAGCCGCTCCTGCCGGATCCGCACGAGGTCGACGTCGACCGTCGTACGCCGCGCGCCCTCGGGGAACCGCTCGCTCTCGCCGAGCAGCTCACCGACCTCGTAGACCATCGTCTGGCCGTCCCACGACAGGTCGGTGCTGGACTCGCCGAGTCCGGCCGCGGCGTACAGGTACGCCGCGAGGCAGCGTGCCGACGCGGACCGCACCAGCAGGCGACGGTCCTCCGCGCGGGCGACGGTGATCGGCGAGCCGGAGATGTTGGCCAGCACCGTCGCACCGGCGAGTGCCGCGTTGGCGCTGGGCGGAACGGGGATCCACATGTCCTCGCAGATCTCGACGTTCAGCACCAGCCCTGGAACGTCGACGGCCCGGAACAGCAGGTCGGGACCGAACGGCACGTCCTCGCCGCACACGGGGATCACGCCGCCGGCCTGGTCCCACCCCGACGCGAAGTGCCGGCGCTCGTAGAACTCCCGATAGTTCGGCAGGTGCACCTTCGGTGCCACGCCGAGGATCTTCCCCCGGTGGATCACCACCGCGCAGTTGTAGAGACGGTGCAGGCTCCGCAGTGGCGCGCCCACGACGAGCACCGGCCGCAGGTCCGTCGACGCCGCGACGATGTCGGCGATCGCGGCCTCGACCGTCTCGAGGAGTGCGTCCTGCAGCAGCAGGTCGTCGATGGCGTAGCCGGTCAGGCACAGCTCCGGGAAGATCGCGACCGCAACACCGTCCTCGTGGCACTCCCGCGCCTGCTCGAGCACCGCCTGCGCGTTGGCGTGCGGATCCGCGATGACGGTGTGCAGCGTGCAGGCAGCCACCCGCGCGAAGCCCTGGGCGTAGGCCGAGTAGAAGTCCACGGGTCCGAGTCTGCCAGTGCAGCCGCCGGGTTCGTGCAGTGAGCGACGACACAGCGCCCGGTCGTACGTCGCGGGGCTAGCCTGAGATCAGGTCCGGGGACTCCGCGAGGGAGCCTCGAGAACACGTCCGGAGGACACCATGAGCGAGACGACCGCGCCGTACGGCAGCGGAGCCGCAGGTGCGGCCGACGCTGCGAAGCCGGTGAAGCGCGTGCGCACCCATCACCTGCGGGAGATGAAGGAGCGCGGTGAGAAGTGGGCGATGCTCACGGCCTACGACATGTACACCGCGTCGACCTTCGACGAGGCCGGCATCCCGGTGCTGCTCGTCGGTGACTCGGCCTCCAACAACGTCTACGGCAACGAGACCTCGCTCCCCGTCACCGTCGACGAGCTGATCCCGCTCGTCCGGGCGGTGACCCGCTCGGTCCGTCGCGCGCTGGTCGTCGCGGACCTGCCGTTCGGTTCCTACCAGGCCTCTGCCGAGCAGGCGTTCCACACGTCGGTGCGGTTCATGAAGGAGGCCAACGCCCACGCGGTGAAGCTCGAGGGTGGCGCGGAGATGGCACCGCAGGTCGAGCTCATCACGCAGGCCGGCATCCCGGTGATGGCGCACATCGGCTTCACCCCGCAGTCCGAGCACAACCTCGGCGGCTACCGCGTGCAGGGCCGCGGCGACACCGGCCGCCGACTGCTTGCGGACGCGCAGGCACTCGAGGCGGCGGGAGCGTTCGCCCTCGTGATGGAGATGGTCCCCGGTGACGTCGCTGCCGAGATCACCAAGACGCTGAGCATCCCGACCATCGGCATCGGTGCCGGCGTCGACTGCGACGCGCAGGTGCTCGTGTGGCAGGACATGGCCGGTCTGCGGACCGGCCGCATGCCACGTTTCGTCAAGCAGTACGCCGATGTGCACGGGGTGCTCCTCGACGCCGCACAGTCCTACGCTGCCGACGTCGCCGCCGGGACGTTCCCCGGACCCGAGCACACGTTCTGAGCAGACGCCGTCCTCAGGCGTTCGCGCCGAAGCCGACCAGCAGGCCGAACCACACGACGACGGCGAGTGCCGGCAGCACCACGACGGCGACCGGACGACGCGTGAACCATCGACACGCGAGGACGAAGAACGCCAGCCAGATCAGTGGCATCACGACGCTGTGCAGCAGGCTCGGCGCGACGAAAGCCGAGTAGCCATAGAGAAAAGCGGCCACCGCGAGCCCGCCGATGCCGATGAACGGGCCCGACTGCTCGAGATTGTGTTTCACACGGAGCCCTTCGGTCGCGTCGTTCGTTGATCGACGATTGCCCTGCAAAACAAGGGGAAACGTCACTGGTTGCCTCGGGACTTATCCGATGTCGACCGTTGTCGGCAATCGCGACACGCACACCGTTTTGCTGAATTGATTCACTTCACGTCGCAATGTTGCCAAGATCATAGGCGGGGCGACCACAACGGCCGCCACGCCTGATGAAGACCGGCACTGTGTCGGCTCACATGAAACGGGAGGGCCCCTCGTGGCTGCAGCGAAGAAGGCGACGACGAAGAAGTCGTCCGCCAAGAAGACCACCGCCAAGAAGTCCCCGGCCAAGAAGGCCGTGACCAGCGCGGTCTCGACAGCCAAGAAGGCCGTCAAGACGGCGACGTCACCGGCGAAGAAGACGGCCAGCAAGACGACCGCCAAGAAGTCGCCCGCGAAGAAGACCGCCACCAAGTCGACCGGCGCGGCCAAGAAGACCGCCAAGAAGACGACCGGCACCGCCAAGAAGACCGCCACGAAGTCCACCGGCGCCGCCAAGAAGACCGCCAAGAAGACCACCGGCGCAGCCAAGAAGAGCACCGCCAAGAAGTCGCCCGCGAAGAAGACCGCCACCAAGTCGACCGGCGCGGCCAAGAAGACCGCGAAGAAGTCGACCGGCGCCGCCAAGAAGACGGCGACCAAGTCGACCGGCACCGCCAAGAAGACCGCCAAGAAGACCACCGGCGCAGCGAAGAAGACCGCGACCAGGTCGACCGGCACCGCCAAGAAGACGGCCAAGAAGGCGCCGGCGAAGAAGACTGCGGCGAAGAAGAGCGCAGCCAAGAAGTCGCCCGTCAAGCGCGCGGCCAAGAAGTCCTGACCGACTCACCACGCAGCGAGGCCCCAGCCGTCCGGCTGGGGCCTCGCTGCGTTGCGTGGTGTCGGGGTGGTCAGTCCTCGGCGTTCGCGTCGTCGTTCCACTTGGGGTCGCTGTCCCAGTCCTGGTTGCGCTCCTGCACCTTGTCGAGGGCGTGCGACGCCTCGTCGGCGGTGGCATAGGGGCCGAGCCGGTCCTGGTTGCGGCAGCCGTCCTTGCCCTCGACCTTGTGGTGGGTGAGGCAGAACCAGAACTCTTCGTCGTCACTCATCTGCGCACTCCTTCGTGGTCGAGACGGTCCTCGTGGGTCAGCGAGATGGTGCCCGCTGAGGTGGAAACTACACTCGCCGGGTGAGCGCCGTCGCCCCTGCAGCCGTGTCCCCCCGCCGCGTCGTGCCGTCGAGCATCCCGCGTCCCGAGTACGTCGACCGGGACGAGCCCGCGCCGTACGACGGGCCGGAGGTGAAGGACGCCGGAACCATCGAGCGGATGCGCGTCGCCGGCCGGATCGCCGCCCAGGCGTTGCGGGAGGTCGGCGCGCACGTCGAGCCGGGTGTCAGCACCGACGAGCTGGACCGGGTCGGCCACGAGTTCCTCTGCGACCACGGGGCGTACCCGTCCACGCTCGGCTACCGCGCCTTCCCCAAGTCCTTGTGCACGAGCGTCAACGAGGTCGTCTGCCACGGCATCCCCGACGACCGGGTGCTCGAGGACGGGGACATCGTCAACGTCGACATCACCGCCTACGTCGACGGCGTGCACGGCGACACCAACGCGATGTTCCTCTCCGGGGACGTCGACGAGGAGAGCCGGTTGCTGGTCGAGCGGACCGAGGAGGCGCTGCGTCGTGCCATCAACGCCGTGCGCCCCGGCAGGTACATCAACGTCCTCGGACGGGTCATCGAGTCCTACGCCCGACGCTTCGGCTACGGCGTCGTGCGCGACTTCACCGGGCACGGCATCGGGACGGCGTTCCACTCCGGGCTCGTCGTGCCGCACTACGACGCGGCTCCGATGTACGACATCCTCATCGAGCCCGGCATGACCTTCACCATCGAGCCGATGATCAACCTGGGCACGCACGAGTGGGACATGTGGCCGGACGGCTGGACGGTCGTCACGAAGGACCGGAAGCGGTCGGCGCAGTTCGAGCACACCCTTCTCGTCACCGACCACGGCGCCGAGGTGCTGACCCTCCCGTAGGGCTCACAGCAGGTCGTCGTACGACCCGTCGGCCTCCGCCAGGCGACGCTCGACCCGCAGCACACCTGCCTCGTGCTCGACGTCCCCGGACATCACCGCAGCCAGGCGCATGTGCGGCAGCGCGTCGGCGAACCTCGACTGTCGCTCGAGGGCGCGGCCCAGCGCGTAGCGCGCCCACAGGTCGGTGGGGCACTGCTCCACGAGCACGGACAGCTCGCTCTCGGCCCGCTGCAGCTGGGCGCTCTGGAAGTAGGCCCAGGCGCGCAGCGTGCGCAGGCTGGCGGACTCGGGCTCCGCGTCGATCGCGGGGTCGAGCACGGCGATCGCCTGGCGGGGGTCACGCTCCTCGAGGAGCTGCCAGGCACGGTGGTAGGCGTCGGCGGGGTGGGCGGCCCGGGTGGGCGGCTGGAAGGTCATCAGGTCGTCTCCAATCACCTCGTGGAACGCGAGGCTCCCCTCCTAGATTCCCCCGCCGGCGGGCGCGGAGGTGGCCGATCACCGCAACCGGGGTACGGCGTGTCGCCGCAGCCATCGGCCACAACCCGGCCAGGACCTCGCAGGGAGGCACGGTAGCCGTATGTACGCGGGTTCTCCGTCCGGACGGCCGGGATGGCCAGATCAGCGGATTGCCCCGGCGGCCGCGACGGACCACGCTCGAAGAGCGATCACCCGCGGAGGTGAAGTAGCTCATGAACGCATCCAGCGCTGCCGTTCTGGCTACCACCCTGCTGTTCACTGCTTCCTCGACAGCGGTCGCCGCTGGCGGTCACCAGGTCGTCCCGAGCCGGACCGGCGTGGCCACCGGTGGTCTGTGCGACTTCCCCGTGACCCTGACGATCGCCGGCGTCACGGCTCACCGCCCGTCGGGAGGCCCCGGCTTCGTCACGCTCCCGGCGTCGCCGGGCGACCGGGTGACGGCGACCGCCGTCTCCGATCCCACCAGGTCCGTGAGCGTGGACATCGGCGGACGGTTCCAGCTCGTGTCCCTGCCGGACGGCTCGCTGCGCGCGCTCCCCGGCGGAAGCAGCTACACCTGGTCGCGCCTCGGCGTCTCTGCCGTCCCTGCCACGGGACTCACCCTCGTCGACGCGCGGTCGCGGACGATCGAGCTGTGCGACGCCATCGACTGACGGCGCCTCGCCTACTCGGTGACGACGGCGCGCAGGACGTCCACCTGTGAGGCGCGACGTGCCGGGCCGATCGCTGCGATCACTCCGGCCACTGCGGCGGCCACGACGTACAGAGCCAGCTGGACACCGGGAACGGAGATCTGGTCGATCCCCTCGTCCGCGAGCGCCCGGGTGAGCGCGACGCCGAGGCCGATGCCGAGGGCGGCGCCGATCAGCGCGCCGATCACGGAGATCACGACCGACTCCCACCGGACCATCGACCGGACCTGGGCGCGGGTCATGCCGACCGCTCGCAGGAGACCCAGCTCCCGAGTCCGTTCGAACACCGAGAGCGCGAGGGTGTTCACGATGCCCAGCAGCGCGATCAGCACGGCGAGCAGCAGCAGAGCCGTGACCAGGCTGAGCAGCTGGTCGATGAAGCCGCCGAGCGCACCCTCGAACTCCTCCTGGTCCATCACGGTGGCGTCAGGATGTGAGGCGAGTGCGTCGTCGATCCGCTGCTGCACTGCGCCGACGTCGGCACCGTCGTCGACCAGGACCAGGTCGGTGGTCTCCAGGCGGTCGGGCACGTACTTGTCGTGCGCACCGAGCGAGATCACGTAGTTGGTGCCGACGAACCCCTTGTCGCTGTAGATCCCGTCCACCCTCAGCTTGCCGCCACGGGACTCGGCGAACATCGTGTCGACGACGTCGCCCACCTTCCACCCCTTGGCCTTCGCGGTGTCCTCGAACACGAGCACACCTTCGTCGGACAGGTCGTCGGCCGCGCCCGACACCATCCCGAGCTCGTAGGCCCGGTCGGCGGTGGGTGGGTCGATCGAGGAGAAGCTCTGCACCTTGCCGTCGAACCTCGCGACGCCGAACCCGGAAGCGGACACCGCGTCGACCCCGTCGACCCCTGCCACGATCTTGCTGATCTCCGGGCTGAAGCCGGGCGAGCTGGGGGTCGGGGTGATCACGTAGAGGTCGGCCTTCACCGAGGTGCTGAGCACGTCGGAGAACGACGCCTTCAGCGACGACGCGAAGACCGTCACCGCGGCCACCAGGGTGAGTCCGATCACCAGTGCCATCGCCGTGGAGGCCGTGCGGTTGGGGTTGCGCATCGCGTTCTGCCGAGCCAGGTCGCCCGGCAGGCCGAACCGCTTGAGCGGCGCACCGACCATGATCGCCAGTGGGAGCACGATCATCGGTGCCAGCGTCGTGACCCCGAACACGACTCCCACGACGCCGCCCGGGATCAGCAACGCCGACCCGTTGCCGAACAGACCCCACATCAGGCCACCGACGCCGGCCGCGGCCAGCACCAGACCGACGGCCAGCCGGACCCGCGAGAACCGCTGCGTCGTCGGCGCGGCGTCCCGCAGCGCCTCGATGGGGAGCACCCGGGTCGCCCGCCGAGCCGGCGCCACAGCGGCGACGACCGTCACCACGGTGCCGACCAGGAGGCCGGTCCAGACGGTGCTCGGCTGGATGCGCAGCGCCGCGGTGGGGAGCTCGAACGCGAGAGCGGTCATCAGGGCGGACAGCCCGCGCGCCATGGCCAGGCCCAGGACGATCCCGAGAGCCGATGCGACGAGACCGAGCACGAGGGCCTCAGCCAGGATCGTGCGCATCACCTGCCGACGGGTGGCGCCGATCGCCCGCAGCAACGCGAGCTCGCGAGTGCGCTGGGCGACCTGCATGGAGAAGGTGTTCCAGATGATGAACGACCCGACGAACAACGCGATCCCGGCAAAGCCGAGCAGCGCGACACGGAGGAACCCGAGCCCTTCCTTCACCGACTCCGACTGCTCGTCCGCCACGGCCTGTCCGGTCAGGGCCTCGACGCCTGACGGCAGGGTCGCGTCGACCCGCTCGGCGAGAGTGCTGTCGGAGACACCCTTGTCCGCCTTGACGACGATCGTGTCGTAGACCCCGCGCTTGCCCAGCACCCGTTGCGCGGTGGCGAGGTCGAAGTAGGCGCTCGTGGAGCCCCCCAGGTCGTCCTCGCCGGCGAAGCCGACGGTGCCGACGATCGTGAAGGTCTCAGGGGATCCGCGGAAGAGCACGGTCGTCCTGTCACCGACGGCCAGGTCGCCCTTCTCGGCCGACGACACGTCGATCGCGATCTCACCGGGGCGTTCCGGTGCGCGACCGGTGCGGAGCGTCACGTCCCCCCGCAGGTCGGGGTCCGAGGGCAGGTTGCTACCCAGCGTCGGTGCGCCCGTGGGCTGGATCGGCTTGCCGTCGGAGCCCGTGAGGAGGGCGTAGCCGGTCACGTTCCCCTCGGCCGTGGCGACCCCCTCGACGGCTTCCACGGACTCGATCAGCTTCTCGGGGACCGGGGCGCGGTCCTCCTCGGAGTCCTCGCTCTGCACCGGCCCCTCCTCGGCGCGGACGGCGACGTCCGTGCCGGAGTTGATGCTGCCGAACACGTCGTCGAAGGCGCGCTGCATGCTGTCGTTCAGCATCAGCGTGCCGGCGACGAAGGCGACTCCCAAGGCGATGGAGGTCGCTGTCAGGAAGAGCCGGAGCTTGTGCGCCAGCATCCCCTTGAGGGTTGCTCGCAACACGTCAGGCGCCCAGGTTCTTCATGTAGTCGAGGATCTGGTCGGAGCTCGGCGACGCCATCTCGTCGACGATGTCACCGTCGCTGAGGAAGACCACCCGGTCGGCGTAGCAGGCCGCGACGGGGTCGTGGGTCACCATGACGACCGTCTGCCCCAGCTCGCGAACCGCGTGCTGGAGGAAGCCGAGGAGATCCGCTCCCGACTTGGAGTCCAGGGCGCCGGTCGGCTCGTCGGCGAACACGATCTCGGGCCGGCTGGCCAGTGCCCGGGCGGCCGCGACCCGCTGCTGCTGTCCTCCGGAGAGCTCCGCGGGCTTGTGCTGGAGCCGGGGCCCGAGCCCGACGGTGTCGACGACGGTCCGCAGCCACTCCTTGTCCGCCTTGCGGCCGGCGATCCGCAGAGGCAGCTCGATGTTCTCCGCCGCTGTCAGGGTCGGCAGCAGGTTGAACGACTGGAAGATGAACCCGATCTTGTCGCGGCGCAGCAGCGTGAGCTGCTTGTCGCTCAGCCGCGAGATCTCCGTGTCGCCGATGTAGACCTCTCCCGCCGTGGGACGGTCGAGCCCGGCGAGGATGTGCAACAGGGTGGACTTGCCGGAGCCGGACGGTCCCATGATGGCGGTGAAGCGACCGCGCTCGATCTCGACGCTGACGTCGTCGAGGGCGAGGACCTCGGTGGCGCCCTCGCCGTACGCCTTGGTGACGCCGCGTGCCCCTCCGGCGCTGTCGGTGGCGGGGCGGGTGTCGATGAGCGACATCGCGCGAGACTCCTAACGCACACGGTCCGCTGCGCGGTGTTCCCCCGGGCTGCGTCCACGAGACGGGCGGATAGCCGCCCCTTTACCCATCGAGTCTCCGCATCCGGTCGCGCGGTCGCCATAGCCCAACGGGGCCACGGCTTCGCGACATCCCTCGCATACCTCGCGGCCCGCTGCACATCCTCGCTCCGATGGAGCCCATCGCGGTGTGGCAGAGATGCGCACACCCCGCTGCTGCTTGAGGCGTTCCTCGTCCGTAAAGGGGGATACCCCGACATCGTCGCGTGGGTGACGATGGTCGGATGACGAATCCGCGAGCCCGAGCCGCCGTCGTGGTCACTTGCGTCGTCCTGCCCCTGACGAGCCTGGTGGCCTGCAAGTCTGGAGGAGCGTCCACGGACTTCTGCCAGGCCGTCGACTCGTTGGCGTCCACCGTGCAGACGATCAACCAGTCTTCCGAGGCCAAGTCCAGCGTCAAGGCGGTCAAGGCATCCCAGCAGGAGGTCGACAAGGGTGCCCAGACCCTCAAGGACAACGCGGACTCCGAATTCAGCTCGGAGGTCCAAGCGGTCGAGAACGCCACGGCACAGCTCGACGACGCCCTCGCCGCCGCTGGGCAGTCCCCCACGCCCGCCAACGTGAACGAGGTCAGAGTGACCTTCAGGAACCTCACCGCCAGCGTCGATGACCTGTCGAAGGCGACGTCGAGCAGCTGCTGAAGCACAGGTCGAGACGACGACCACGCAGGCTCAGCGGAAGGGCGAGGGATGAGCCGGCCTGTAGGCCGGGTTCTGTCTCCGCGCGCCTTGCGGCGCCACGGTCGGCGACCATCCATCTAGGGCTGCCGTTGCCGACAGCCTCGTGCGGTCTACCCGTGAGCTCGGGCGGGCCGCCCTCGAACGCTCACGCGAGGAGCGAGCTCCTCTTCTTGACCTTGCTCCAGGTGGGGTTTACCGAGCCGCTCCGGTCACCCGGAACGCTGGTGGTCTCTTACACCACCGTTTCACCCTTGCCGTCGTGCCGAGGCACGGCGGCGGTCTGTTCTCTGTGGCACTGTCCCGCGGGTCACCCCGGGTGGGTGTTACCCACCACCTTGCCCTGTGGAGCCCGGACCTTCCTCGACGAGTCTCCTCGCCGCGGTCGCCCGGCCGGCTCATCCGTGGCCAGTGTAGGGCCCGGTCAGAGCTCGAAGCGCACCGAGCGCTTCTGGGTGTCCGCCTCGACGAGCCGGACGTCGACGTCCTTGCCGAGCGGGAGCGACGTCGACGACCTCAGCGTGCCCTCGATGGCGGGTTCCTGGATGACCACGTCGCCGGAGGTCCGGTCGTCCTCGTCCACCTGTACGACGACCCCGCTGAACGTCTCGCCGACGTGCGGGTGGAGCACCGCGGCCTCGACGAGGTCGAGCACCGCGTTCTCGTACTGGTGCGCCTTGTAGGCCGACGACTGCAGCGTCTTGGGCAGCACGTCGAGCTTCTCGAGGACCCACGACGGGACCTCGGTGCCGGCACACAGCGCGAGGCACACCTCGCCGGCGTACCGGTCCCCCAGCCGCCGCAAGGGCGCGGTGACGTGGGCGTACTCCGAGGCGAGCGCGGAGTGCTCCGGCTGCTCGGGCGTCTCGCCGTTGAAGCCGACGTAGCCCGACCCACGCAGCAGCCGGGTGCAGGCGACGACCATCGCGGCGTGGCTGGGCTTGGCCGGGTCGAGCGACCGGATGAAGTCCGGGTAGAGCTGCTCGGCGGGCCACTCGATCTTGAGGGCCTTGGCGGTCCGGTGCAGCCGCTGCACGTCGCGCGGGTCCGGCGGTGGCAGCGTGCGCAGCAGGCCGACGCGGGCGTAGACCATCATCGAGGCGGCCGCCATCCCGGTCAGCAGCGAGATCTGTGCGTTCCACTCCTCGACCGGCAGCATCCGGCGGAAGCTCAGCGTCCAGTTGTCCCGGTCGATGTCGATCTCCTGCTCGGGGAGCGGCAGGGACACTCCCCCGCGAGCCGCCTCGCGTCGCAGCCGCAGCGCTCCGACCTCGCCGAGCAGCGTGAACACCTCGTCGGCGGTGCCGTCGTCGAGGGCCTTCTGCACACCGGCGTAGTCCATCTTGGCGCGGCTGCGCACCAGGGCCCGGACCACCTCGACGTCGGTGCCCTCGCCGTCGGCGTCGACCTTGATCGTCCAGAGCAGGGCCGGCCGGTTCGCGTCGGGCAGCAGCGACGCCGCCCCCTCCGAGAGCACCTTCGGGTGCAGCGGGATCTTCGAGTCCGCGGCGTACAACGTCTCCCCGCGACGGTTCGCCTCGAGGTCGACGGGGTCGCCGGGCTCCACGAACGCGGCGACGTCGGCGATCGCGTAGTGCACGACGTAGCCGCTGCCGTCGCGCTCGATGTGCAGGGCCTGGTCGAGGTCCATCGACGACTCGGGGTCGATGGTGACGAACGGGATGTCCGTGCGGTCGAGGTCCGGGAGCCGCGGCTGCCCGGCCGCCTGCCGGGCGGCGCGCTCGACCTCCTCGGGGAACTCCGGGACCACCCCGAGCTCGTGCTGGATCGTGGCGATCCCGTGCCGGAGCGTGTCCCCGTCGGTGTGCAGGACCTTCACGACTCGTCTCGGCACAGCTCGTCACCCCTCGCTTCGGTCGGTACCGGCCAGCATAGGGTGAGGCGGTGCTGATCCTGCTGCCCCCGTCGGAGGGAAAGACGACACCCCGGCGTGGCAAGCCGCTCGACCTGGACGCACTCTCGTTCCCTGCGCTGGCACCCGCACCGTGCCGAGGTGCTCGACGCCCTGCTCGCCCTGTGCACGACGGACGACGCGGCGAGCGCCGCCGAGGTGCTCGGCCTCGGGAAGACCCAGACGGCCGACGTCGCGGCCAACGCGCGACTGACCACCGCCGCCCACGGCACGAGCCGACGCGGTCTACAGCGGGGTGCTCTACGAGGCGCTCGACCTGGCGTCCCTGAGCGGACCGGCGCGCCGACGGGCGACGTCCTGGCTGGCCGTGACCTCCGGGCTGTTCGGCCTGCTGCGGCCCGCGGACCGGATCCCGGCCTACCGGTTGTCCGGCGACGTCGCCCTGCCCGGGACCGGCACCGTGTCGACGTACTGGAGCAAGCGGCTCGACGACAGCGTGCGAGAGGCGGCCGGACGCGGTCTCGTGGTCGACCTGCGCTCGTCGACCTACGCGTCGTTCTGGCGACCCGCGCCCGACCTCGCTCGCACGGTGGTCACGATGCGCGTGCTGCACGAGGTCGAGGGGACCCGCAAGGTGGTCTCGCACTTCAACAAGGCGACCAAGGGCCGCATCGTCCGCGACCTGCTGGAGGACGGTTCGGCGCCGCGCAGCGTCGCTCGGTTCGCCGACCACCTCGGTGCACTCGGTTGGAAGGTCGAGCTCGGTCCCGCCGGACGGCACGGCACCCAGCTCGACGTGGTCGTCAGCGACCTGTGAGCGCCGCGTCAGTGTGAACCGCGCCGATCACCCCCTGCGCGGCGATCCGATGCCTCGGCCGGCGTAGCGCCCGGGTCGGGCAACCCCTCCTCGGGCAGGAGCGTCCTCTGGTCGAGCACGTAGAGAAGTCCGAAGGCCGGCAGGACCAGGACCACGGCGAGGCCCGTCGCCACCAGGACGGCGGTGATGGTCCCGGACGGCGCGGCGGCCGCCGATACCGTCAGCGTCGTGGGAAGCAGGTAGTCCCACTGGGCGACTCCCCAGGCAAGGACGACGCTCGCGACCGCGGCGACGGCGGCTGCGCGTGCCGCGGACGTGGATCGGCGGGCGAGCAGCAGTAGGGCACCGACCCCGGCGAGGGCCGAGAGGATCACCAGCGGCAGCGCCCGCGCGGTGAGCCCGTCGTAGAGGTACTCGGCGTCGGTGGACAGCACCAGGAGGCCCGCGAGCGCGGCTACGCCGGTCGCGACCCCGGCCCCGAGGGCCCGTCGGCGGAAGTAGGCCACCATGGTGGCGTCCGAGAGCCGGCGCGCGTCGCAGACCAGGAAGAACGCGGCGAGGTAGGCGCTGACCGACACGGCGACAACACCGACGAGGACCGACGTCGGGTTCACCCAGCTGGACCAGGGGTCACCCGCCGCACCTCCCGACGGCACTCGCCCCGAGGCAATGCTGCCGACCACGGCGCCGAGGCAGTACGGCACCAGGACCGAGGAGAGCGCGAAGGCGGCTCCGAAGTTGCGTCGGTCACGGGTGCGGAACACCGCCTTGCGGAACGCGAAGCTCGCCCCCCGAAGGACGATGCCGAATGCGGCCAAGGTCAACGGGACGAAGAGCGTGAGGGCGATCGCGGCGTAGACCGCCGGGAAGCACGTCCAGAGCAGCACGAACACGAAGATCAGCCAGACGTGGTTCGCCTCCCACACCGGAGCGACGGAGTGGTCGATGACCTCACGGGGACGCTCCCCGCGCTTCGCCCCACCGGCCACGAGATCCCAGAACCCGGCGCCGAAGTCGGCTCCCCCGAAGATCGCGTACATCGTGATGGCAGAGAACAGCGTGACCGCCGCGGCGGTGCTCATCGGACTGGAACCGCGCGGTCCTCGTCGGCCGTCGGCTCACTCGGGCCGTAGGGTACGTCGGCCTCGTTGAACCCGTCACCGCGGCGGAACCGGCGGCTCATCCCGCGCAGCACCAGGATCGCCGTGACGCCCAGCCCGGCATACAGGAGGAGCACCAGGACGAAGGTGATCCAGACGCCGGTGTTCGCGGTGGCGGCGTCCACCACCTTCATCTTCTGGTAGACGATCCACGGCTGTCGTCCGACCTCGCTGACTGTCCAGCCCGCCTCGAGCGTGATCACGGCGAGCACCCCGGAGGCCGCAGTCGCGCGCAGGAACCATCGACTCTCCGGGATCCGTCGTCGAAAGACCAAGGAGCCCCAGTACCAGAGCGTAAGCAGGAACAGCAATGTGCCGAGACCGATCATGAGGTCCCACGCGGTGTGGGTGATGTTCACTTCCGTCGGCGTCGGTCGATCGTCGGCGGGCACCGCTTCGATGCCCTCGATCTTCGTGGACGTGCCCGTGCTGGGATCGGACAGGATCGAGGCCAGCCCCGGGATCGCGAGGCCGCCGACCCTCTCGAAGCGAGAGTTGAGGTGGCCGAACAAGACCTCGGGCACGTCGCTCTCGGTCTGGGGCACCATCTCGATCGAGGCGAACTTCGCCGGTTGCTGTTCGTAGACCCAGCGCGCCAGCCCGTCACCCACCCCCATCTGCACCGGGGTCGCGATGGCCGCGACCGTGAAACCGATGATGAAACCCAGCCGGTGGTACCTGTCTCGTCGGCCGCGCAGCATCCCGGTGGCGTACACCGAGGCGACGAGGAAGCCTCCGACCAGGTACGCCGCCACGACCATGTGCGCCGACATGAGCGGCATCGCGCTGTTGAACATGACCTTCATCGGGTCGACATCGATCACCTTGCCCGACGAGCTCAACGTGACGCCCTCGGGTGCGTTCATCCAGGCGTTCGCCGCGACGACCGAGATGCTCCCGAAGACTCCAGCGACGGCGATGGGCACCCCGGTCCAGAAGTGTGTCCAGGGTCGGAGCCGTCGCCAACCGAAGATGTAGATCGACAAGAAGACGGCCTCGAGGAAGAAGAACAGTCCCTCGAACGCGAAGGGGACACCGAAAGCCGCGCCCCACTGCCCCATGAACCGGGGCCACAACAGCCCGAACTCGAAGCTGAGGACCGTTCCCGTCACGGCACCGACGGCGAAGGTCACCGCCATGTACTTCGACCAGCGCTGGGCGAGCAGCAGCGCGTCCCCGTCGTCGTGCTTGATCGCCCGGTAGTTGGCGATCAGGGTCATCACCGCCCAGGAGACGCCCAGCGGCACCAGGATGATGTGGAAGCCGAGCGTGAACGCCATCTGTGACCGCGCCCACGGCACGGGATCGACCGCGAGCACAGCGGTCAGCAGCATGTCAGGCACCCTCACAGGTCACGCGCGGTTCGCCCCCGGGATCGATCTCGACTCCGGCCTCCACCCTTCCTCGGCGGCGGCCCGCCTGCCTCATCCCCAAGGGGTGACCCGACGACCGCACACGGGGCGGACGTGCCCGGGGAAGCACGCTTTCATCCCGGTGGGATGAGCCGCTGCTGGGTCCCGGTGCGTTGTCATGGAGCCGGTCGAGGATTCCGCAGAGACCTCAGGTCACCGACCGGCAACCGAGGGTGAGGTGGATCATGGCCCCGCACTGGTCGTGGGCGGCCGTCTTCCGGGCCCGGCAGCACTTGCGTCAGAGCCTCTGGGCCGTGCCTTTGGTGGGTGCGGTCGGAGGCCTGCTGCTCGCCAGCCTCGACCTCCGCCTGGAAGGGCGGGTGCCCCTCCCGGCAGGATGGTCCTACTCGGCCTCGACCGCGAGCGCGGTCCTGTCGGCCGTGGTTGCCGCCATGGTGGGCCTGATCGGTCTGGTCGTCACGATCGGGGTGCTGGTCGTGCAGATGGCGACCGGCACGTTGTCCCCCCGGTTCATGCGCCTGTGGTATCGCGACCGTCTGCAGAAGTTCGTGCTGGCCTCGTTCACCGCCACGTTCGCGTTCTCGTTCGTGCTGCTCAGCCACGTGGCATCCGGTCCGGTGCCCGACCTGGGCGTCACGATGGCCGGCATCGCGGTCACCGTCGACCTGTTCCTGTTGCTCGTCTACCTGGACCGGTTCGTGCACGCCCTGAGACCGGTCGCGGTGGCCGCCGCGATGGCCCGTTCGGGACTGGCCGTCGTCGAGGAGATGAGCCGGGACGAGAGCCTGGAGGCCGAGGCAGCGAGAAGTGATCCCTGGGCTCGCCAAGGCACGCCCGTGCAGGTCCGCGCAGTTCGGTCCGGAGCGATCCAGGCGATCCACGTCGACGGCATCCGTCGCGCTGGCCGCCGAGCGGGACCTGGTGTGCGACCTTCGCCAGACCGTTGGCGACTTCGTCATCTCCGGAGCGGTGCTTGCGGACCTGTTCGGCAGCACGGACCCCACCGACTCGCGACGAATGCGCGGGATGATCGCTCTAGGGCACGAGCGGACGATCGACCAGGACCCCGCCTTCGCGATCCGCATCGTCGTCGACATCGCCATACGCGCGCTGTCGCCCGCGGTCAACGACCCGACCACCGCCACCCAGATGATCAACCACATCGGGGCGCTTGCTGACCGCCATCGGCTCGCACGACCAGCATGGCCGCGGGGTGTACAGGGACCAAGCCGGCGCTGTGCGTCTGACGGTGCCGACCAGGCGCTGGCGGGACTACCTCGAGCTCGGCGTCTCCGAGATCCGTCAGTACGGCGCGACGTCGCCTCAGGTCTGCCGTCGGCTGCGTGCCCTGCTCGTCGACCTGGAGGCCACCGTCCTTCCCGTGAACGCGTCCGAAGTGACGGATCAGCTGCTGCGCCTCGACCGGTCCGTGATGGAGTCGTTCAGCGATGCCGATGAGCGCCAGTTCGCCCTGGCGGAGGACCGTCAGGGCGTCGGCGGAGCCTCACGGTCGGGCACGCGACCTGCAGACCACACCGGACCTGGGGCCTGACCCGACGCCGCGGTCACTGGATCCAGGGACCATGCCAGCCGCCGGTCTCGGCGACGAGCCGGTCGGTCGCGGGCCCCCAGGTTCCCTGGGCGTAGGGCTCCACTGGAGGCGGGGCGTCGAGCAGCGGCTGCATGATGCGCCAGTTCTCCTCGACGACCGCCTGGGGCTTGAAGGGCGTGGCATCACCGATCATCGCGGCATGCAGCAGCACTTCGTACGGCGTCGGCGCCTCACCTCCCTCGTCGGCGAACTCGAGGTCGAGCGTGACGGCCCGTGCGCCCTCGCCGTCCGCGCGGTGCGCGTCGAGGATGATCCGGGCCCCGGTGGACGGGTCGAGCTTCACGACGAACTGGTTCTTGGTGGGCAGGCGTGAGGTATCCCGCCCGAGGCCGAAGTCGATGCTCGGGGCGTCCTTGAACACCACCCGCACCTCGGTCTGGGTCACCGGCAGCTTCTTGCCGGCGCGGATGAAGAACGGAACGCCCATCCAACGCCAGTTGTCGATCGTCAGTGCGAGCGCGGTGTAGGTCTCGGTCGTGGACGACGGAGCGACCCCGTCGACGTCCAGGTAGCCGTCGTACTGTCCACGGATGTACCGCGCCGGGTCAGCGTCCTCGATGGCGCGGAACAGCGCGACCTGTGCGTCGTGCAGTGCACGAGGGTCGCGCCCCGCGGGCGGCTCCATCGCGACCGCGGAGACGACCTGCATCAGGTGGTTGACGACGACGTCACGGAGCGCTCCCACCGGGTCGTAGAAGTGGCCGCGATCGTCCACGCCGAAGCTCTCCGCCATCGTGATCTCGACACACTCGACGTGGGTGCTGTTCCACACGGCTCGAGCATCCGGTTCGCGAAGCGCAGGTAGATGATCTCCTGGAAGCCCATCTTGCCCGAGGTAGTGGTCGATCCGGCAGATCTGTGACTCGTCGACGTACTCGTGCAGTTCCTCTGCGAGGGCCCGCGCGGAGACGACGTCGTGACCGAACGGCTTCTCGACCACGATCCTGGCGTTCGCGCTGAGGTTCGCCTCCGAGAGTCCTTTCACGACCCTGCCGAACAGGAACGGCGGGATCTCGAGGTAGAACACCGGGCGGTGGTAGTCCGCCAGCTCCTCGGCGAGACGGGTGTAGGTGCTCCGCGTCATCGAAGTCGCCCGACACGTAGCTCAATCGCTCCGCGAACCTGGCGAAGACGTCCTCGTCCAGCTCCTCCCCCGTGGCGACGATCGAGTCACGGGCGCGCTTACGAGCCGCTCCACGTCCCAGTCGTCCACCGCGACCCCGACGACCGGGCAGTCCAGCAGCCCGCGCAGCTCGAGTCGGTACAAGGACAGGAACGTCATGACGCGGGCGAGGTCACCGGTGATACCGAAGACGACGAAGACGTCCGCGGTGCGGGGTGCCTCGTCGTCGCGTTGCGGCCCGGGGGCCGCGTCCGAGGTCTGGGTTGCCATCGACGTCTCCACGAGGATCGGGAGGTGAGACCGCACCGTGGGCGGCGCGGTCCCTGACCAGCCAACCTCGCGAACGTGGGTCGTGGACCTCACCCGCGGTGGATGATGGAATCGCCGCACCGACGTGGTGACGATGGACGATGACCCACGACGAGCACTACGACGTCGCGATCATCGGCACCGGGGCCGGCGGTGGCACCCTCGGGCATCGACTGGCGATGAGCGGCAAACGCGTGCTCTGGCTGGAGCGCGGACCGTTCCTGCCGCGGGAGCTGGACAACTGGGACTCAGGGGCGGTGTTCGTGCGCGGCAAGTACCTCGCGCACGAGTCAGTGGTACGACGGCCACGGCGACGAGTTCCAGCCGGAGGTCAACTACTACGTCGGCGGGAACACCAAGTTCTACGGCGCCGCGCTGTTCCGGCTCCGCCCCTCGGACTTCGGGGAGATCACCCACCACGGCGGCATCTCCCCCGCCTGGCCGATCGACTACGCGGACCTCGAGCCCTACTACTCCGAGGCCGAGCAGCTCTACCAGGTGCACGGGCGACACGGTGAGGACGTCACCGAGGGTCCCGTTCAGCCGCCAGTACGCCCACGAGCCGGTCGCCCACGAGCCCCGGATCCAGCAGCTCAGCGACGACCTGGAGAAGGTCGGGCTGCATCCGTTCCACCTGCCCATCGGGGTCGACCTGCACGAGGACGCGCCCGGCGCACGCCGCTCGGCTGAGTCCCTGCATCCGGTGCAGCAAGGTCGACGGGTTCCCGTGCCTGCTCGGCGCCAAGAGCGACGCCCAGGTGATCTGCGTCGAGCCGGTGCTCGACCGCGACAACGTCACGCTCGTCACCGAGGCCAACGTGCGCCGACTGGAGACCGATCCGACGGGACGCTCGGTCACCCGGATCGTCACCGAGCTCGCGGACGGCGAGGAGGTGTCGTTCTCCGCCGACGTCGTCGTGGTCGCCTGTGGTGCCGTGAACTCGGCCGCCCTGCTCCTGAGGTCCGCGTCCGACACCCACCCGGACGGGCTGGCCAACCGGTCCGGGGTGGTGGGGCGTCACTACATGCGGCACAACAACGTCGCCCTGATGGCGGTGTCCAAGGAGCCGAACCCGACGAGCTTCCAGAAGACGCTCGCCGCTCAACGACTGGTACTCCGGGTCGGACGACTGGGACTACCCCCTGGGTGGCATCCAGATGCTCGGCAAGTCCGACGACGTGATGATCCACGCCCAGGCACCACGGTGGGCCGGCAAGGTCTCCCCGGACATGCCGTTCGAGGTGATGGCGCACCACGCCGTCGACTTCTGGCTGTGCGGCGAGGACCTGCCGCGCCCGGACAGCAGGGTGACCCTGGACAAGGACGGCGACCATCCACCTCGCCATCGACGAGCGCAACAACGTCGAAGGCGTCAAGCGGCTGAGGCACAAGCTCGACGGCCTGCTGGGCAAGCTGGGCATGCACCCCCATCACCTGCTCGACCACAGCCTCTACCTGCACAAGTCGATGCCGATCGGTGCCACCGCCCACCAGGCCGGGACCGTGCGGTTCGGCACCGACCCGCTGGACAGCGCGCTCGACCCGAACTGCCGGGCCCACGACGTGGACAACCTGTACGTCGTCGACACCAGCTTCTTCCCGAGCATCGGCGCGGTGAACCCCTCGCTGACCGCGATGGCCAACGCGCTGCGGGTAGGCGACCACCTGCTCGAGCGACTCGGCTGAGGCGGCGAGCATGTCCAGCCGGGTCGTGGTCATCGGCGGAGGGTTCGGCGGACTCTTCACGGTGCGGGGACTACGCGGCGCCCATGTCGACGTGACCGTCGTCGATCGGACCCCGCACCACCTCTTCCAGCCGCTGCTCTACCAGGTCGCCACCGGCATCCTGTCCGAAGGTCAGATCGCGGTCCCGCTGCGTGACCTGATGAAGCGGCACCGGCAACGTCGACTGCATCGCCGGCGACGTGACCGTCGTCGACGCCGACGAACCGGATCGTGCACGCGGAGCGCCCCGGAGGCGGCAGGCGTCGACCTCCCCTACGACCACCTGGTCGTGGCCGCCGGCGTCCGACAGTCCTACTTCGGCCACGACGAGTTCGCCGAGCACGCGCCCGGCATGAAGACGCTGGCCGACGCCCTGCTCATCCGCCGGAAGCTGTTCGGCGCCTTCGAGATGGCGCAGACAGCGAGCGACCCGATCGAGCGACAGCGCTGGCTGACGTTCGCGCTGGTCGGTGCGGGGCCGACGGGGGTCGAGCTGGCCGGCCAGATCCGGGAGCTCGCCACCCACACGTTGCGTCGCGAGTTCCGGCGGATCGACCCCGGCGAGGCCAGGGTCCTGCTGTTCGACGGCGGGGACACGCCGCTGGCGCCCTTCGGCACCGAAGCTCGCCGGCAAGGCATCAACGGCGCTGTCGTCGCTGGGCGTCGAGCTGCACATGCACTCGATGGTGACTGCGGTGGACCAGGACGGGCTGCAGGTCCGCGACGCCTCGGGTGCCACGACGAGGTACGAGGCGGGCACCGTCCTCTGGGCGGCAGGTGTCGCCGCCGCTGCGGTGGCGGACGTCGTGACGCAGGCGTGCGGGGCCGAGCAGGACCGTGCGGGCCGCATCAAGGTCGGCCCCGACCTGACGCTGCCGGGACACCCCGAGATCTCGGTCGTCGGGGACATGATGAGCCTCCAGGAGCTCCCGGGCGTGGCCGAGGTCGCGATGCAGACGGGCTACTACGCGGGCAGACGGATCCGTGCGCTCGAGTCGGGCAGGACCTGGACGAAGCCCTTCGACTACCACGACCTGGGCTCCGCGGCCTACATCTCGCGGGGTCGAGCGGTGGTCTCCTTCAAGGGCGTGCACGTCTCAGGGAAGATCGGGTGGGTCGCCTGGCTCGGCATCCACCTCATGTTCCTGACCAGCTTCCGCAACCGGTTCGGCGCCCTGATCAGCTGGGCGCTTCACGTTCAGCCGCGAGAAGCGCCGGGAGCGTGCGTTCAGTCTCCAGGTCGTCGTGCCCGGCCAGGACATCTACGACGCCCCTCGCCCCGAGCGTCCGCGGTCCGACGCGGACCCGATCCCACCGACCGGACCGGGTCCAGAGCTGACCGTCGTCATGCGGGGCCGCCGGCCCGCGGCGAAGCGCACCGGGATCACGGTCCCGGACGGGGCGCGTTACCGCCTGTTCAGGGCCGCGTCGAGGGTGATGGCCGAGTCGATCAGGGCCAGGTGCGTGAACGCCTGCGGGAAGTTCCCGAGCTGCTCCCCGGTCGACCCGATCTCCTCCGAGTACAGCCCAAGGTGGTTGGAGTAGGTCAGCATCTTCTCGAACGTCAGGCGTGCGTCGTCGAGCCGTCCCGCCTTCGCGAGGGCGTCCACGTAGTTGAAGGTGCACAGCGAGAACGTGCCCTCGGAGCCTTGAAGGCCGTCGGGCGACGCACTGGGGTCGTAGCGGTAGACGAGGCTGTCGGTCACGAGCTCCTCGTCCATCGCGTCCAAGGTCGAGCCCCACATGGGGTCGTTCGGGGCGATGAACCCGACGGTCGCCATCCTCAGGAGCGAGGAGTCCAGCACCTCCGACCCGTAGTGCTGGACGAACGCGCCACGCCGGTTGCTCCACCCGCGCTTCATGATCTGGTCGTAGATCGCGTCGCGCTGGCTGGCCCAGCGTCCGACGGCGGCGGGACGACCGCGCTTGGTCGCCAGGCGGAGCGCACGGTCGAACGCCACCCAGCTCATCAGCCGCCCGTAGGTGAAGTCCTGGGCCCCGCCGCGGGTCTCCCAGATACCCGCGCCAGGCTGGTCCCAGTGGTCCACCAGCCAGTCGACGATGTCTCGCAGGGCGAGCCAGCTGCGGTGGTCGATCTCGATCCCGCGTTCGTCGGCGAAGTACATGCTGTCCAGCGCCTCGCCGTAGATGTCCATCTGCACCTGGTCCATCGCGCCGTTGCCGATGCGCACCGGCGCGGACCCGCGGTACCCCTCCCAGTGATCGAGGCTCTCCTCCGTGAGGTCCGACGACCCGTCCACGCGGTACATGATGTTGAGCGGACCGCCCTCGCCGCCGACCTTCTCCTGCACCCGGTCGCGCAGCCACCCGCAGAACGCCGCGGCCTCCTCGGTGAACCCCATGCCCAGCAGGGAGTAGACCGAGAACGAGCCGTCCCGGACCCAGGTGTAGCGGTAGTCCCAGTTCCGCTCGCCACCGACCTGCTCGGGCAACCCCGCGGTCGGGGCGGCCACGATGCCGCCCGTCGGGGCATAGGTCATCAGCTTCAAGGTGATGGCCGACCGCTGCAGCGTCTCTCGCCAGCGGCCCGTGTAGGTCGACTGGGACAGCCAGCTGTCGCCAGAACGCCCCGGTCTGGTCGAGCAGGTCCTCCGCCTCGGCGACGGGGATCTCACGGGGTGGCCCGTCGGCCGCGGACTCGAGGACCACTCCCCTGGTCTCGCCGACGCTCGAGCGAGACCGTCCCGTGGACGTCGCCTCCCTCGCCGACGGAGAAGCGGGCCAGACGCTCGTCGTCGGGGTTGCGGATCGCGTGCATCGTCAGGCTCACCCCGTCGGCACTGAACACCGCGCCGTTCTCGGTCACCGAGGTCTCGTGCCGCACTCGCCCGTAGTCGAACCGCGGGGAGATGTCGATCCCGAAGGTGATCTCGCCGCGAACGCAACGGACGATCCGGACGAGTCGGTGGTTGTCGGTCGGTTGGGTCCCCGAGGTGACGGGCATGAAGTCGACGAGCTCGCCCACGCCGTCCTCGTTCATGAACCGGGTGATCAGGATCGCCGAGTCGGGGAAGTACAGCTGGCGGGACCGGTACGTCGGGTCCTGCGGCGCGATGCGGAACTCGCCGCCTCGGTTGATGTCCAGGAGGCTGCCGAACACGCTGGGCGAGTCGAAGCGCGGACAGCAGAACCAGTCGACGGCACCGTCGCTGGTGATGAGCGCGGCGGTCTGCAGGTCTCCGATCAGGCCGTGGTCCTCGATCGGTGGGTACGCGTCCATGTCAGTCCTCTCCCAGGCGGCGACGACTGTCCTGTACTCGAACCTCTCTCCGTCGGCCGCTCATGTCACCACCTGCGGCGGGTGAGGCGGCGCGCCGGGTTCATCTCGCCCCGGAGGATGCACGCGCGGCGGGTCGGCGGCAGCATCTGAGGAGACCGTTCCACGGACCCCGGAAGGGGTGTCTCTTCGATGGACGTGGAGACCGGGCTGACCACGCTGCTGGTGGTGTCGTTCGTCGCCGCCCTGGCACCCTTCGTCTCCGCGCTCCTGGTCGAGGATCCGGCTGCCGCAGGTGGTCGTGTTCATCGTCGGCGGGGTCCTCATCGGTCCGGAGGTGCTCGACTGGGCCGACCCCGCGGCGATCACGCTCCTGGCCAACGTCGGCCTCGGCTTCCTGTTCCTCCTCGCCGGCTACGAGCTGGACCTGGAGCTGTTCCGCGAGCACGTGGGCCGCCGGGCCGTGGTGGCGTGGTTCGTGACCGCAGGACTGGCCGTCGCGGTGACCGGTGTGCTCAGCGCCCTCGGTTTCGTCAGGGCGTTCGTCCCCGTCGCCATCGGCCTGACCACCACCGCGTTCGGGGCGCTGCTGCCGATCCTGCGCGACAACGACATGCTCGGCGGGCAGGTTCGGTCGGTTCATCCTTCCGGCCGGCGCGGTGGGCGAGTTCCTGCCGATCGTCGCGATCGCGGTCTTCCTCGGCTCCCAGGGCAGGCTCCTCGGGCTCGTGTCCCTCGTGGTGATGCTCGGGCGTCGCCCTGCTGCTGACCTACCTGCCCCGGTGGACGAGTCGCCCCGGCTTCGTGAAGATCTCGCGCGCCGGTGAGCACGCGACGTCGCAGACGACCCTGCGGATCACCGTGTGCCTGCTGTTCGCCCTGCTCGTGGTCGCCGACCGTTTCGGGCTCGACATCGTGCTGGGCGCGTTCCTGGCCGGCGTCGTGCTCCGGCGCTGGGCACCCGGGGACGTGCACTCGCTGGAGTCCAAGCTGGACGCGGTCGGCTACGGGTTCTTCATCCCGGTCTTCTTCATCTCGTCCGGGATGAACCTCGACCTGCGCGTCGATCGCCGAGGCGCCGCAACGGCTGGTCGTGTTCTTCCTGCTGCTGGTCGCCGTGCGTGGGTTGCCCGCGATGTTCCTCTACCGTCGCGACCTGCCGCGGACGCAGCGGGTGCAGATGATGCTGCTGACCGCCACGGCCCTGCCCTTGCTGGTGGCCCTGTCGGAGATCGGGCTGAGCACCGGCCACATGCTCCCGGAGAACGCCGCCGCGCTGGTCGGCGCCGGAGTGCTGTCGGTGATCGTCCTGCCGGGGCTGGCCGTCAGCCCTGAACAAGCGGGCCGCCCCCTCGGCTGCCTCGGCGGCACGCACCCGTCGGCGACTAGCCGGGCCAGTCGTTCCGCCGGATCAGCGACCAGCTCCACGGGTGGTCAGCGACCGACGAACGCCGCGTCGGTCGGGCGAGCGTTGAACATGCGCAGGGCCGCCTGACCGTCAGCGAAGTACGACAGCACCGTCACCGATGCCGGCGCCATCTCCATCCGGTAGACCGAGTCCAGCGGAGCACCCAGCGCGTGCGCGACCAGGACCTTGATCGGCGTGACGTGGCTGACCACCAGGACCGTCCGGCCGGCGTGCTCCTCGAGCAGCCGGTCGAGGCTGGAGAGCACCCGCTTCTCGCACGACCCGGAAGGACTCGCCGCCGCCCGGCGCGTGGTCGAGGGAGCCGAGCCAGGCGTCCAGGTCGTCGGGATAGCGCTCCCGGATCTCGGCGAACGTCATGCCGTCCCAGGAGCCGAACTCCATCTCGGCCAGGCCGTCCTCGGTCACCAGCGGCTTGTCGAGCCGCTCCGCGAGGATCTCCGCGGACTCGTGGGTGCGTCGCACCGGCGAGCCGACGACGGCGTCGATCTCCTCGCCCAGCGGCGCGAGCCAGTCGGCGGTCGCCCGGATCTGGGCGCGGCCCTCGTCGGTGAGCCCCGGGTTGCTCCCGCCGAGGCCGCCGGAGAACCGCTTGTCGACGGTGTGCCCGGTGACGCCGTGCCGGACCAGCACCAGGGTGGTGGGGGTTGCTCCCTCGGACCAGCCCCGGGTGGTCAGCCGGCGGGTGGTCGAGCCGGCTCCCGGGTGGTCGAGCCGGGCTCCCGGGTGGTCGAGCCGCGGCTCCCGGGTGGTCGAGCCTGTCGAGACCCCGGCCGGCGCGTCGAGCGCGACGTTGAGGATCCGGTCGGCGTGCGCGTTCCGGTCGCGCGGGATCCAGGTGTACGTCGTCCCGGCGGCGCCAACCGCGCGGCCTGTGCCGCGAGCGGCTTCATGTCCGGGTGCTTGATCTTCCAGCGCCCGGACATCTGCTCGACGACGAGCTTGGAGTCCATCCGGACCTCGAGGTCGGCCCCGGGCGTGTGCTCGTTGTAGAGCTCGAGCCCGGCGATCAGACCGCGGTACTCCGCGACGTTGTTGGTCGCGACGCCGAGGCGCTCGGCCCGCTCGGCGATCACCTCGCGGGTCTCCGCGTCGAGCAGCACGGCGCCGTACGCCGCCGGGCCGGGGTTGCCGCGGGACCCGCCGTCGGCCTCGACCAGGACGGAGCGGTGTGCTGCTGCGGACACCGGCTAGATCCCGGACTCCGACGTGCGCACCAGGATCCGGTTGCACTCCTCGCAGCGGACCACTTCGTCGAGCGGGGTCTTCGCGATCACCCCGAGGTCGGACGCGTTGAGCTGCAGGCTGCAGCCGGTGCACTGCCGGGCGCGCAGGATCGCGGCACCGACGCCGCCCTTCTGCGCCCGGATCCGCTCGTAGAGCGCGACCAGGTCGGCGGGCACACCGTCGACGGTCACCTTGCGCTCGGCGGTGACCGACTCGACCTCGCGGGTCAGTCCGCCGGCGGTGCTGTCGCGGCTGCGGACCAGCTCCTCGGTGCGGGTGTCGATCTCGGCGAGCCGGCCGCTCAGCCGGGCGTGCTCGCCCTGGGCGGTCTCCAGCTGCTCCATCACCTCGAGCTCGGCGTCCTCGAGCTCGGAGATGCGCCGGGCGAGGGAGACCAGCTCCTGCTGCATCCGCGCGAGGTCCTTGGGGTTGGTGACCAGCCCCTTGTCCATGCGGTCCTGGTCGCGGACCAGTCGGGTCTTGACCTGCTCGACGTCGGCGTCGGCCTTCTTCTGCTCACGGGTCAGGTCGTCGACGACGATCTTCGCGTCGCGCACCTGTCCGTCGACCTCGGCGCGCTCGGTGGTGAGCGCGGCGATCTCCTTCGTCTCGGGCAGGTTCGCCAGCCGGTGCCGCAGCACGTCGAGTCGGGAGTCGAGCTCCTGGACGTCCAGGAGCTTCAGCTGCGAGAAAGCGTCGGCCTTCAGGGGATTCTCCTCGGGTGCGATGGGGTGCTGCGGGTCTGCGACGAAGGTCCACGGATCGGTGACGATCTCGCTCACCCGCGTCTCCACCGTATCTCCCAGCCCTGCGGTGGCGGTCAGCAGTTTGGCCTCGACGACCGGGAGCCAGGTCCACTCGGCAGCCCAGTGCGCGACGTCGACGAGTGCGGGGCCGCCGCGCTCGAGGAACTCCCCGGCCTTGTGGTGCCGCAGGTCCGAGGTCAGGTAGACGTCGGCGTCGGTGCCGAGTACGTCGTCCAGCATGAAGTCGCCGGCCCCGCTGCCCACCACGACGGTCTCGACGCGCCGGTCCGGGTCGCCCGCCACCCGGACCCCGTGAGCGGTGGCCGGGAGCGCGGCGGCGACCCGTTCGGCGAAGCCCCGCAGGGTCGTCGGCTCAGCGAGACGGCCGATCCGTCCGTGCCCGCGTCCCGAGCCCGGATCGCCTTCCTCGAGCACGACGCGGGGGTCAGCGATGCCGACCGCCCGGGCCAGGGACTCGTTGACCCCGTCGGCCGGGACGTCGGCGTTGGTGTGCGCGGTGAACAACGCCGTACCCCGGAGGGTCAGGTCGTGCACGGTGCGGCCCTTCGGGGAGGTCGCGGCGACGCCGTGGACGGGAGTGAGCAGGAGCGGGTGGTGGCAGAGCACCAGGTCGGCGCCCCACTCCGCGGCCTCGGCCACCACCGCGGGGGCCGGGTCGACCGCGAGGAGCACGCGCGTCACCGGCTGCTCCGGGTCGCCGCAGACCAGTCCGACCGCGTCCCAGTCCGCGGCCCAGGCCGGGTCGTACCAGCCGTCCAGCAGCGCGGTCACGTCCGCAAGTCGCAGGCTCATGGCCGGGAGCCTACTGTCACGGATTGCCGACGCATGGTCGCCGTCATCTCTTGGTTTCGTCGCGATTTCCAGTGGGAACATTCCCCGGCATGGAGACCCAACGTCGGCAGATCGAACAGCTCACCGAGGCCGTCGAGCACCGCACCGAGATCGGTATCGCGCTGGGCCTGCTCATGGAGCGCTTCGGCATGGACCATGACGAGGCCTTCGCCTACCTCGTCCGCTGCTCGTCGCACCAGAACCGGAAGCTCTACGACATCGCGGTCGAGTTCGTGGAGACGCGCGAGCTGCCGCAGGTCGACCGGGACTCGGAGTCCGCCTGACCGACCCGTCCCTGATCGTGCGGACCAGAAAGAGCCGATTCGGGCCATGTCGC